>CAWJUA010000034.1:0-462625 GCA_963845925.1 uncultured Chloroflexia bacterium | reverse complement strand
CATCGTCTTCACATTGCCTACGGAGCAAGCTGCCGAAGGCGCTGATCGCGTTCATCCCGCAGCACCACGGGACCGCGATCATGAGCTACTTCTACGCCCGCGCCCGGGAGGCTGCCGCGGCGCCGTTCGGCGGTCTACGAGACCGAGGACGGCGAGCGCGCCGCGGCGCGCGTTGAGCGAGCGCAAGTTCCGCCACGTCGGCCCAAGCCGCAGTCGCCGAAGCGGCCCTGATCATGCTCACCGACGGCGTCGAGGCATCCATCCGATCGCTGGCATCGCGCGACGAGGCGGCGATCCGGGCGATGGTCGGGCGGATCATGACGAGCGCCTCGCCGACGGCCAGTTCGACGAGTGCGACCTTACCCTCCGCGACCTCGAGAGGATCCGCGAGGCGTTCATCGGGCAGCTCCTGGGGATGTATCACCAACGTATCGCCTATCCCAGAACAAGGTCGTCGAGATCGAGTCGCGCCGCGGGACCGGGACCGGCACCGGCGCGTGAGGCAGCGGACGGTCTACGTCCAGCCCTGGCGGGTCGACGTGACGGTCCGGGACGGCGTCGACCTGGGAGCGCCGGCGACGCGGTCGAGGGCTCTGCCGCGCGGTCGCCCGGGCGCTCGACGCCGCCGGCGCCCCGACTCCGGCTTCGATCGGGCTGATCCTCTCGGACGACCGCGAGCTGGCCGAGCTGAACGCGGCGCACATGGGCGCCGAGGGCCCGACCGACGTCCTCTCGTTCCCACTCCTGCCACCGGACGCGTTCCCACACCACGAGGCGGGCCCGAGCCGCCCAGCCACCGAACCCGCGCCCGCCGCGTTCGTCCCGCCGCCGGGCCGCCTGCATCTTGGCGACATCGTCGTCTCCGTCGAGCGCGCGATCGAACAGGCGGCCGCCGGCCGCGGCGGCCAGACCGGCGATGTCCGCTGGTCGCCCGCGCACGAGCTCCGGCTGCTCGTGACCCACGGCGCGCTCCACATCAGCGGCTGGGACCACGCCGACCCGGCCGAGGAAGCCGCGATGCGGGCTCTCGAAGCAGCGGCTGCTCGCCGAGGGCTAGTCGCGCCGGACGTCTCGCCGGTTCAACTCACCGAACACACGAAGCCGGACCCCGGTGGGGCCCGGCCTCGCGCGGGAGTGTGGAGTCGAAGGGTTGCGGCCTACTGCTTCACGTACCAGTCGACCGCGTTCCAGGTGGGGCCCGCCTGGGTCGGGTTGCCGACGAAGTTGCCGGCCTTCGCGCTGTGCAGGTCGACGTTCTGGCGGTAGTACAGCGGGACCTCGACCGTCTTCTCGACGTAGAGGCGCTGGAAGTCGGCCATCGCGTCCTTGATCACCTTGAAGTCGACGCTGTTCCGGACCGCGTCCATCGACGCGTCGATTTCGGGGTCGCTGACCTGGGCGTCGTTGACGCCCTCCGGGTCGAACTGGCTCGAGTGGTAGTTGAAGTAGTTGCCGAGCGGGTCGATCGAGGACGTGAACGCGTGCTCGGCGAGGTCGAAGTTGCTGCGGCGGAGCACGCACGGGGTGTCCCGGGTGGACTCGTTGTAGTCGGCGAAGATGTTCGTCGCGTCGACCGGGTTCGAGACCGCCTCGATGCCGACGTCCTTCAGCCACTCGGCGACCAGGGCGAGGGTGTCGATCCGGACCTGCCGGGTCGTCGTGCAGAGCTCGATCTTGGCCTTCAGGCCGTTCTTCTCGCGGACGCCGTCCGCGCCGACCTTCCAGCCGGCCGCGTCGAGGATCGACTTGGCCTTCTCGGGGTCGAACGTCGCCGGGGTCTGATCGGCGTAGAACCAGGCGCCGGGGGAGATGTTCGTGTTGGCGACCTGGACGGTGCCGCCCAGGAGCCGGGTGTTGATCTCGTTCTTGTCGACCGCGTACGCAACCGCTTCGCGCATCGCCGGGTCGGCCATCGGGCAGCCCGTGCCGCGATCCTGGACCGCCGCGTTGTGCGAGCAGCCGCCCGTCCCGTTCTTCTCGTTCACGGCGCCGACATCCGACCAGTTGGGCCGGAGGAACTCGTACGTCAGCGCGGGGACGGCCGAGACCTGGTCGCCGAGGTCCTGGACCTTCGGCATGTCGCTGTCCTGGAGGTCCGTTGCCACGTCGACCTCACCGGCCTTGTAGCCGGCGATCATCAGGTCGGCGTCGCCGTACCACTTGAAGATCAGGGTGTCGAGATGGGTCGGCTTGCCCGTCGAGAAGCTCGTGTAGTTCGGGTTCTTGGCGAGGCGCAGCTCCTGCTGCGGCGTCACCGACTCGTACTTGAACGCGCCGCTGGTCGGCATGTTCGGGACCTCGTCCGGCCGGAAGCCGGCGCCGTTGACCTGGTCCTTGATCGGGATCTTCTCGAGGTAGTGGCGCGGCAGTGGGGCCGTCATCAGGGTGATGTAGCCCTCGTAGATGTTCTTGAAGTGCCAGACCATCTTCGTGTCCGACGGGCAGTCGATCGCGGTGATGTCGTTGAAGCCGGCAAGCGTGACTCCGACGTTGCCGGGGTCGATGACCCACTGCCAGGCG
The DNA here is from genome assembly GCA_963845925.1 of uncultured Chloroflexia bacterium. Classification (GTDB taxonomy): domain Bacteria; phylum Chloroflexota; class Limnocylindria; order Limnocylindrales; family CSP1-4; genus CF-46. The sequence continues at coordinate 460,105 of CAWJUA010000034.1, read as the reverse complement.
TACTTGAAGTCGTCGCACGTGAGCGGCTGGCCGTCCGACCACTTCAGGCCGTCGCGCAGGGTCCACGTGACCGTCATCGCGTCGCCGCCGTCGCCGGGCGCCTTGACCCCGCCGTTGTCCACGGTCGGGACTTCCGCAGCGAGGTCAGGGGCGTACTTGTAGTCCTGCGTGAACACGACGAGCGTGGCCCAGGTCGCGGCGGCGACGTTGGCCTCGGTCTGCTGGCTCAGGTAGAACGGGTTGAACTGGTTGGCTTCCTGCCAGTCGCCGATGATGAGGCTCCCGCCGTCTGCGCCGTCGTCCGGCTTGTACGACGTGTTGAACAGTTGTTCGCCGCTGGTCGCCACGCTGGGCGGCGGAGCCTGGGTCGCCGGCGGGGCTGCGCTGCCCGTCGCCGAGCCCTCCGGTGCGTTGGATGCCGTGCCCGTGCCGCACGCGGCCACGACGATGGCCGCGACGCCCAGCGTGGCGGCGAGTCGATTCCGCATTGGGACCTCCCACATGTGCCGTTCCGCATCAACCCTGGACCGGACCGGCCAGTGGCAGCCCCGCGCCGAAGCGCCGGGCAGAGCACGAGCTCGATGGCCGCGCGTCCGACCGATGCGGATAGCCGGGCGCGCGCCCATCGAGCAAACGGAGGTCCGGCAGGCCTCCGACACCACACTCGGGCCGGGGCGGCCGACGGAGAAGGGCCACATCCGGCGGATCCCGGCGAGCGTCCGGAGCCGACGGCAAGTGTCCGGCGGACGGTGGCCCAATCCGGGATGGCCGGCAGGACACTCGGAAGTTCGGAGGGGTGTCTGCCCGCGCCGGGCGGGCGCGTCCGGCGGCTCGCCCGGCCGGCCGAAGGGTCAGGCCCGGGCGGCGGCCGTCGGCAGCGTCGAGATGCTCGCGGGACGCCGGCCGCCCGTCGCGGTCCGTGGAGCGAGTGACTTCGCCAGGAGCCGGATCGCCGCCCGCAGCTCGACCGGCTCGTGGTGGCCGTAGTCGATGACGAGCTCGCGGTCGGGCGCCGCGCCGTGCCGGCTGAGGCTGAGCGGATCGATCGCGACGCCGGCGTCGGCCGCCCGCTGGACGACTGCCGCCGCGGTCCACTCCGGGTCGACGATCGTGGCGATGACCCGAGTCCCGCCGGCGGACGGCCCGACCTCGACGAGCCAGCCCAGCTCCCGTTCCAGCGCGTCGAGCGTCGCGTCCTGGCGGTCGAGCAGGGCCCGCCGGGTCCGCGCCTCGTGACGGTCGAGCTGGCCGTCGGCGAGGAAGCGGCCGAGCGCCCGCTGCTGGACCGGCGACGCGCCGGGATCGAGCGCGTCGAGCGCGGACACGAACGGGTCCAGCAGCGCCGGCGGCACGACCGCGAACGCGAGCCGCAGCCCGCCGTGGAGCAGCGATTCGAATGCGCCCAGGTGGATCACGCGGCCGTCGATGTCGAGGCCCTGGAGGCAGGCCGGCGGCGCGCCGCGCAGGATCAGGTCGTCGGCGCGGCCGTCTTCGATGACGATCGCCCCCGCGGTCGCGGCCCAGGCGAGGACGCGGACCCGTCGCGCGAGCGGCATCGCCGCGCCTGTCGGGATGTGGACGGTCGGCGAGACGACCGCGACCGCCGCCTCGTCGGGCAGGTCGTCGGGTTTGAGGCCGTTCGCGTCGACGCCAGCGGCGACCAGCCGCGCGCCCGACAGCCCGATCGCCCGGGCCATCACCGGGTCGCCCGGATCCTCGACGACCGCCCGCCGGTCCGGCCCCAGCCAGAGCCGCGCCGCGACCCCGATCCCGATGATCGCGCCGGACAGGATCACGACGTGGGCGGGCTCGCAGTTGGCCCCGCGCATCGCCCGCAGGCGAGCGGCGATCGCCGCCCGGAGGAGGGGATCGCCTGCTGGGTCCGCCGTCGCCCCGCTGCCGCCCGATTCGGCGAGCGTCCGCCACTCCTCGCGGAGCAGGCGCTCGAAGCCCGAGCCGACGCTCAGCGCGCCGTGCGATCCGCCGACGGCGCCCGCCCCGCCGGACCGAAGGTCGTAGCGCGGCACGGTCTCGAGCGGGCGCCGGCCGTGGGCGGGCGTCGAGACCGGCGGCAACGCCCGCAGACTCGGCAGGCGGACGCTCCGGATCCCGATCGGTGAGCGCCCGGCCTGCGGGATCGTCGACGGCGTCGCGGACGAGGCGTCGTCGGGGCCCGGCGGATGCGGCGCGACGATCGTCCCGAAGCCCATCCGCCCGACGAGATAGCCCTCAGCCGCCAGCTCCTCGTACGCGGTGGCGACGGTCAGCCGTCCGACCCCGAGCTGTCCCGCGAGGGCGCGAACGCTCGGGATCCGCTGGCCGGGACGCAGCCGCCCCGCGTCGATCGCCGCGCGGACGAACGACTCGATCTGACGGTACAGGGGTTCAGAGCTCTCCCGATCGAGCTCCACGGGCAGGGTGGCAGACATCGTCGCAGAGTCATATGCCCGGAAGGCCCGCCGAGGTTCAGTCCGTGAACGAGCGCATCGCTGCTACCATCGACGCTGGCCCCTCCCGGGACGGGATCGGGGCCGTTTGCCGTGCGATGCGCGCCCGACGCCGTCGCTGCCCGGAGGCGTCTTGAAGATCGTCGTCGGCCTGGGGAACCCGGGCGACCAGTACGCGAAGACCCGCCACAACATCGGCTGGATGGTCCTCGACCGGCTCGCCGATCGCGCCGGCTGGGCGGGCAAGGGCCGGACCCGCGACGCATCGGCGGTGGCGATGGGCCGGTTCCGCGGGATGGATCTGACGCTCGTGAAGCCGCTGACCTGGATGAACGACTCCGGCCTCGCGGTCCGCAAGGTCCTCGCCCGCCAGCACGCGCCGCTCGTCGATCTCCTCGTCGTCACCGACGACTTCTCGCTGCCGTTCGGCAAGCTCCGCTTCCGAGAGGGCGGCGGACCGGGTGGCCACAACGGCCTCCGCTCGATCATCGACGAGCTGGGCACCGAGAAGTTCAGCCGGCTGCGGGTCGGGATCGGCGCGCCCGAGCGCGGCTTCAAGGACCACGTCCTCAACGGATTCGAGCCGGCCGAGCGGCAGCGGCTCGACGAGCTGCTCGACGCCGGGGCCGACGCGGTCGAGGAATGGGCCCGCCACGGGACGTCGAAGGCGGCGAACCGCTTCAACATGTTCGAGCTCCGGCCGGCCGACGAGGCGCGGCTTGCCGCGCCGGGCGAGGTCGAGGGGCCGCCCGATTCGGACGGCATCCGCCGGACGCGAACCGGCTGGCGGCGGGTGCTGCCGCGGCGGGACGACGCGTGACCTCCTCGACGGCTTCCGCAATGCGCGGGCGGCGGGGACGCGACCGGCGGATCGCCGAGGCCGCGGCGCGGTCACCGGGGAGTGGCGCGGGACCCGCGACCGGCGCCCGCCGCCTGCCCGACCTGAGCGCGCTGCCGCCGCTGCTCGGCGCGACCGGGTCGCTGGCCTCGCTCCGCGAACGTCTGGCCGCCCCGCGCCGCCACGTCGGGCTGACGTCGATCCCGCACGGCGCGAAGTCGTACCTCGCCGCGGCGCTCGCGATCGACGCCTCCGGTGAGCGGCTCGTCTGGATCGCCCGCGACGCCGAGATCGGAGATCGCGTCGCCGAGGAGCTCCAGGCGTGGCTCGGCGACGCCGTCGCGGTCGCGGTGCTCGAGCCCCGGACGGCGCTGGCCTACGAGCGGAGCGAGCTCGTCGCCGACGAGACCGCGGCGCGCGTCGCGGCGCTGTCGGCGTGGCGGGCCGGCCGGGCCCGGATCCTCGTCGCGAGCGTCCAGGCGCTCGTCCAGCACACGATCGCCCCCGACGACCTGCCGGACGACGTCCGCGTCCTCGAGGTCGGGGCGCGGTTGCGCCAGGACGCCCTGCTCGCCGACCTGCTCGACCTGGGCTACGCGCCGACGCTCGAGGTCGCCGGTCGCGGCGAGTTTGCCCGTCGCGGCGGCATCATCGACGTCTTCCCGCCGTCGGCGCCACTGCCCGTCCGGATCGAGTTCTTCGGCGACGAGATCGACTCGCTGCGGGCCTTCGACCCAACGGACCAGCGGACGGTCGGGGCGCTCGAGGAGGCCGTGCTCCTGCCCGCATCGGAGTTCCTCCAGCCCCACGGCGGCGTGGCCGCGCTCCGCGACACGTTGGGCCGCCGGGCCGGCAGGCTCCCCGAGCGGCTCGCCGCGGACTTCGAGCGGTTCGCCGCCAGCGGGCCGGAGTCGAGGGCGCTGAACGTCGGCGACGCGGCGGAGGTCTGGGCGCCGCTGCTCGCCCCAGCGTCGGGCCTCGACCACGTCGCGGAGGACACGCTGCTGGTCGTCGACGAGCCGGGCGATGTCGCCGAGGCCGCGGAGTTCCTCTGGCGCCAGGCCGACGAGCGCCGGGCGGAGCTGATCGAGGCCGGCGACCTGCCGAAGGACTGGCCCTCGACCTACGTCGGGCCGCGGCCGTGGAAGTCGCGACTCGTCGCGAGCCGGACGCTCGAGCTGACGTGGGAGTCGGAGCAGCCCGAATTCGGCGGCGCTCGCGGCGCGCGGCCTGAGCTCGGGCGACATGTTCGGCTGGCGGAGCCGCGTGCTGCCGGCGGGACGCGGCGCGGCGATCGGCGGCGCGGTGGAGGCGTGGCAGCGCGACGGCGGCCGGATCGTCCTCGCCAGCGACCAGGCGCCGCGCCTCGCGGAGCTGCTCGACGAGGCGGGCCATCCCGCGGCCGTGGTCCACACGCCCGAGGCGCCGCCGCCGGGCGCCGTCGTCCTCATCGAGCGCAGCCTGAACGGCGGCTTCGAGGGCGGCCCGGACGGCCTCGTCTTCGTCACCGACCGGGAGCTGTTCGGGACCGTCCGCGTCCGCCGCCCGAAGGCCCTCCGGCGCGGGACGACGCGCCGGAGGGCCTTCGGGCGGCGGACGCGGACGGTCCCGAACAGCTCCCGGTCGGTGACGAAGACGAGGCCGTCCGGGCCGCCCTCGAAGCCGCCGTTCAGGCTGCGCTCGATGAGGACGACGGCGCCCGGCGGCGGCGCCTCGGGCGTGTGGACCACGGCCGCGGGATGGCCCGCCTCGTCGAGCAGCTCCGCGAGGCGCGGCGCCTGGTCGCTGGCGAGGACGATCCGGCCGCCGTCGCGCTGCCACGCCTCCACCGCGCCGCCGATCGCAGCGCCGCGTCCCGCCGGCAGCACGCGGCTCCCGCCAGCCGAACATGTCGCCCGAGCTCAGGCCGCGCGCCGCGAGCGCCGCCGATTCGGGCTGCTCCGACTCCCACGTCAGCTCGAGCGTCCGGCTCGCGACGAGTCGCGACTTCCAGGGCCGCGGCCCGACGTAGGTCGAGGGCCAGTCCTTCGGCAGGTCGCCGGCCTCGATCAGCTCCGCCCGGCGCTCGTCGGCCTGGCGCCAGAGGAACTCCGCGGCCTCGGCGACATCGCCCGGCTCGTCGACGACGAGCAGCGTGTCCTCCGCGACGTGGTCGAGGCCCGACGCCGGGGCGAGCAGCGGCGCCCAGACCTCCGCCGCGTCGCCGACGTTCAGCGCCCTCGACTCCGGCCCGCTGGCCGCGAACCGCTCGAAGTCCGCGGCGAGCCGCTCGGGGAGCTTGCCGGCCCGGCGGCCCAGCGTGTCGCGGAGCGCGGCCACGCCGCCGTGGGGCTGGAGGAACTCCGACGCGGGCAGGAGCACGGCCTCCTCGAGCGCCCCGACCGTCCGCTGGTCCGTCGGGTCGAAGGCCCGGAGCGAGTCGATCTCGTCGCCGAAGAACTCGATCCGGACCGGCAGCGGCGCCGACGGCGGGAACACGTCGACGATCCCGCCGCGACGGGCGAACTCGCCGCGACCGGCGACCTCGAGCGTCGGCGCGTAGCCCAGGTCGAGCAGGTCGCGCGAGCAGGGCGTCCTGGCGCAGCCGCGCCCCGACCTCGAGGACGCGGACGTCGTCCGGCAGGTCGTCGGGGGCGATCGTGTGCTGGACGAGCGCCTGGACGCTCGCGACGAGGATCCGGGCCCGGCCGGCCCGCCACGCCGACAGCGCCGCGACGCGGGCCGCGGTCTCGTCGGCGACGAGCTCGCTCCGCTCGTAGGCCAGCGCCGTCCGCGGCTCGAGCACCGCGACCGCGACGGCGTCGCCGAGCCACGCCTGGAGCTCCTCCGCGACGCGGTCGCCGATCTCGGCGTCGCGGGCGATCCAGACGAGCCGCTCGCCGGCGGCGTCGATCGCGAGCGCCGCGGCGAGGTACGACTTCGCGCCGTGCGGGATCGACGTCAGCCCGACGTGGCCGGCGCGGGGCGGCCAGCCGTTCGCGGAGCGAGGCGAGCGACCCGGTCGCGGCGAGCAGCGGCGGCAGCGCGCTCAGGTCGGGCAGGCGGCGGGCGCCGGTCGCGGGTCCCGCGCCACTCCCCGGTGACCGCGCCGCGGCCTCGGCGATCCGCCGGTCGCGTCCCCGCCGCCCGCGCATCGCGGAAGCCGTCGAGGCGGTCACGCGTCGTCCCGCCGCGGCAGCACCCGCCGCCAGCCGGTCTCGCGTCCGGCGGATGCCGTCGCGAATCGGGCGGCCCCTCGACCTCGCCCGGCGCGGCGAGCCGCGCCTCGTCGGCCGGCCGGAGCTCGAACATGTTGAAGCGGTTCGCCGCCTTCGACGTCCCGTGGCGGGCCCATTCCTCGACCGCGTCGGCCCCGGCGTCGAGCAGCTCGTCGAGCCGCTGCCGCTCGTCGGGCTGGAAACCGTTGAGGACGTGGTCCTTGAAGCCGCGCTCGGGCGCGCCGATCCCGACCCGCAGCCGGCTGAACTTCTCGGTGCCCAGCTCGTCGATGATCGAGCGGAGGCCGTTGTGGCCGCCCGGTCCGCCGCCCTCGCGGAAGCGGAGCTTGCCGAACGGCAGCGAGAAGTCGTCGGTGACGACGAGGAGGTCGACGAGCGGCGCGTGCTCGCGGGCGAGGACCTTGCGGACCGCGAGGCCGGAGTCGTTCATCCAGGTCAGCGGCTTCACGAGCGTCAGGTCCATCCCGCGGAACCGGCCCATCGCCACCGCCGAGGCGTCGCGGGTCCGGCCCTTGCCCGCCCAGCCGGCCCGATCGGCGAGCCGGTCGAGGACCATCCAGCCGATGTTGTGGCGGGTCTTCGCGTACTGGTCGCCCGGGTTCCCCAGGCCGACGACGATCTTCAAGACGCCTCCGGGCAGCGACGGCGTCGGGCGCGCATCGCACGGCAAACGGCCCCGATCCCGTCCCGGGAGGGGCCAGCGTCGATGGTAGCAGCGATGCGCTCGTTCACGGACTGAACCTCGGCGGGCCTTCCGGGCATATGACTCTGCGACGATGTCTGCCACCCTGCCCGTGGAGCTCGATCGGGAGAGCTCCGAACCCCTGTACCGTCAGATCGAGTCGTTCGTCCGCGCGGCGATCGACGCGGGGCGGCTGCGTCCCGGCCAGCGGATCCCGAGCGTTCGCGCCCTCGCGGGCCAGCTCGGCGTCGGGCGGCTGACCGTCGCCACCGCGTACGAGGAGCTGGCGGCTGAGGGCTATCTCGTCGGGCGGATGGGCTTCGGGACGATCGTCGCGCCGCATCCGCCGGGCCCCGACGACGCCTCGTCCGCGACGCCGTCGACGATCCCGCAGGCCGGGCGCTCGCCGATCGGGATCCGGAGCGTCCGCCTGCCGAGTCTCCGGGCGTTGCCGCCGGTCTCGATGCCCGCCCACGGCCGGCGCCCGCTCGAGACGGTGCCGCGCTACGACCTTCGGTCCGGCGGGGCGGGCGCCGTCGGCGGATCGCACGGCGCGCTGAGCGTCGGCTCGGGCTTCGAGCGCCTGCTCCGCGAGGAGTGGCGGACGCTCGCCGAATCGGGCGGCAGCGGGGCGACGGCGGATCCGGCAGGCGATCCCCTCCTCCGGGCGGCGATCGCCGCTCGCCTGCGGGCGATGCGCGGGGCCGACTGCGAGCCCGCCCAGGTCGTGATCCTGTCCGGCGCGGTCATCGGGATCGGGGTCGCGGCGCGGCTCTGGCTGGGGCCGGACCGGCGGGCGGTCGTCGAGGATCCCGGCGACCCGGTGATGGCCCGGGCGATCGGGCTGTCGGGCGCGCGGCTGGTCGCCGCGGGCGTCGACGCGAACGGCCTCAAACCCGACGACCTGCCCGACGAGGCGGCGGTCGCGGTCGTCTCGCCGACGGTCCACATCCCGACCGGCGCGGCGATGCCGCTCGCGCGACGGGTCCGCGTCCTCGCCTGGGCCGCGACCGCGGGGGCGATCGTCATCGAGGACGGCCGCGCCGACGACCTGATCCTGCGCGGCGCGCCGCCGGCCTGCCTCCAGGGCCTCGACGTCGACGGCCGCGTGATCCACCTGGGCGCATTCGAGTCGCTGCTCCACGGCGGGCTGCGGCTCGCGTTCGCGGTCGTGCCGCCGGCGCTGCTGGACCCGTTCGTGTCCGCGCTCGACGCGCTCGATCCCGGCGCGTCGCCGGTCCAGCAGCGGGCGCTCGGCCGCTTCCTCGCCGACGGCCAGCTCGACCGTCACGCGGCGCGGACCCGGCGGGCCCTGCTCGACCGCCAGGACGCGACGCTCGACGCGCTGGAACGGGAGCTGGGCTGGCTCGTCGAGGTCGGGCCGTCCGCCGGCGGGACGCGGGTCATCGCCACGATCGTCGACCCGGAGTGGACCGCGGCGGCAGTCGTCCAGCGGGCGGCCGACGCCGGCGTCGCGATCGATCCGCTCAGCCTCAGCCGGCACGGCGCGGCGCCCGACCGCGAGCTCGTCATCGACTACGGCCACCACGAGCCGGTCGAGCTGCGGGCGGCGATCCGGCTCCTGGCGAAGTCACTCGCTCCGCGGACCGCGACGGGCGGCCGGCGTCCCGCGAGCATCTCGACGCTGCCGACGGCCGCCGCCCGGGCCTGACCCTTCGGCCGGCCGGGCGAGCCGCCGGACGCGCCCGCCCGGCGCGGGCAGACACCCCTCCGAACTTCCGAGTGTCCTGCCGGCCATCCCCGGATTGGGCCACCGTCCGCCGGACACTTGCCGTCGGCTCCGGACGCTCGCCGGGATCGGCCGGATGTGGCCCTTCTCCGTCGGCCGCCCCGGCCCGAGTGTGGCGTCGGAGGCCTGCCGGACCTCCGTTTGCTCGATGGGCGCGCGCCCGGCTATCCGCATCGGTCGGACGCGCGGCCATCGAGCTCGTGCTCTGCCCGGCGCTTCGGCGCGGGGCTGCCACTGGCCGGTCCGGTCCAGGGTTGATGCGGAACGGCACATGTGGGAGGTCCCAATGCGGAATCGACTCGCCGCCACGCTGGGCGTCGCGGCCATCGTCGTGGCCGCGTGCGGCACGGGCACGGCATCCAACGCACCGGAGGGCTCGGCGACGGGCAGCGCAGCCCCGCCGGCGACCCAGGCCCCGCCGCCCAGCGTGGCGACCAGCGGCGAACAACTGTTCAACACGTCGTACAAGCCGGACGACGGCGCAGACGGCGGGAGCCTCATCATCGGCGACTGGCAGGAAGCCAACCAGTTCAACCCGTTCTACCTGAGCCAGCAGACCGAGGCCAACGTCGCCGCCGCGACCTGGGCCACGCTCGTCGTGTTCACGCAGGACTACAAGTACGCCCCTGACCTCGCTGCGGAAGTCCCGACCGTGGACAACGGCGGAGTCAAGGCGCCCGGCGACGGCGGCGACGCGATGACGGTCACGTGGACCCTGCGCGACGGCCTGAAGTGGTCGGACGGCCAGCCGCTCACGTGCGACGACTTCAAGTACGCCTGGCAGTGGGTCATGGACCCCGGCAACGTCGGAGTCACGCTTGCCGGCTTCAACGACATCACCGCGATCGACTGTCCGTCGGACACGAAGATGGTCTGGCACTTCAAGAACATCTACGAGGGCTACATCACGCTGATGACGGCCCCGCTGCCGCGCCACTACCTCGAGAAGATCCCGATCAAGGACCAGGTCAACGGCGCCGGCTTCCGGCCGGACGAGGTCCCGAACATGCCGACCAGCGGCGCGTTCAAGTACGAGTCGGTGACGCCGCAGCAGGAGCTGCGCCTCGCCAAGAACCCGAACTACACGAGCTTCTCGACGGGCAAGCCGACCCATCTCGACACCCTGATCTTCAAGTGGTACGGCGACGCCGACCTGATGATCGCCGGCTACAAGGCCGGTGAGGTCGACGTGGCAACGGACCTCCAGGACAGCGACATGCCGAAGGTCCAGGACCTCGGCGACCAGGTCTCGGCCGTCCCCGCGCTGACGTACGAGTTCCTCCGGCCCAACTGGTCGGATGTCGGCGCCGTGAACGACAAGAACGGGACGGGCGGCTGCTCGCACAACGCGGCGGTCCAGGATCGCGGCACGGGCTGCCCGATGGCCGACCCGGCGATGCGCCAGGCGGTGGCGTACGCGATCGACAAGAACGAGATCAACACCCGGCTCCTGGGCGGCACGGTCCAGGTCGCCAACACGAACATCTCCCCCGGCGCCTGGTTCTACGCCGATCAGACCCCCGCGACGTTCGACCCCGAGAAGGCCAAGTCGATCCTCGACGCGGCCGGCTGGAAGGTCGGCGCGGATGGCGTTCGCGAGAAGAACGGCCTGAAGGCCAAGATCGAGCTCTGCACGACGACCCGGCAGGTCCGGATCGACACCCTCGCCCTGGTCGCCGATTGGCTGAAGGACGTCGGCATCGAGGCCGTCGCCAACCCGGTCGATGCGACGAACATCTTCGCCGACTACAACGAGTCCACCCGGGACACGCCGTGCGTGCTCCGCCGCAGCAACTTCGACCTCGCCGAGCACGCGTTCACGTCCTCGATCGACCCGCTCGGCAACTACTTCAACTACCACTCGAGCCAGTTCGACCCGGAGGGCGTCAACGACGCCCAGGTCAGCGACCCCGAAATCGACGCGTCGATGGACGCGGTCCGGAACAGCGTCGACTTCAAGGTGATCAAGGACGCGATGGCCGACTTCCAGCGCCTCTACGTCGAGAAGACGGTCGAGGTCCCGCTGTACTACCGCCAGAACGTCGACCTGCACAGCGCGAAGGCCGGCAACTTCGTCGGCAACCCGACCCAGGCGGGCCCCACCTGGAACGCGGTCGACTGGTACGTGAAGCAGTAGGCCGCAACCCTTCGACTCCACACTCCCGCGCGAGGCCGGGCCCCACCGGGGTCCGGCTTCGTGTGTTCGGTGAGTTGAACCGGCGAGACGCCCGGCGCGACTAGCCCTCGGCGAGCAGCCGCTGCTCGAGAGCCCGCATCGCGGCTTCCTCGGCCGGGTCGGCGTGGTCCCAGCCGCTGATGTGGAGCGCGCCGTGGGTCACGAGCAGCCGGAGCTCGTGCGCGGGCGACCAGCGGACGTCGCCGGTCTGGCCGCCGCGGCCGGCGGCCGCCTGCTCGATCGCGCGCTCGACCGAGACGACGATGTCGCCAAGGTGCAGGCGGCCCGGCGGCGGGACGAACGCGGCGGCCGCGGGTTCGGTGGCTGGGCGGCTCGGGCCCGCCTCGTGGGGTGGGAACGCGTCCGGTGGCAGGAGCGGGAACGAGAGGACGTCGGTCGGGCCCTCGGCGCCCATGTGCGCCGCGTTCAGCTCGGCCAGCTCGCGGTCGTCCGAGAGGATCAGCCCGATCGAGGCCGGCGTCGGGGCGCCGGCGGCGTCGAGCGCCCGGGCGACCGCGCGGCAGAGCCCGGCGATCCGGCGTCGCCGGTGCTGCCAGGTCGACGCCGTCCCGGACCGTCACGTCGACCCGCCAGGGCTGGACGTAGACCGTCCGCTGCCTCACGCGCCGGTGCCGGTCCCGGTCCCGCGGCGCGACTCGATCTCGACGACCTTGTTCTGGGGATAGGCGATGCGCTGGTGATACATCCCCAGGAGCTGCCCGATGAACGCCTCGCGGATCCTCTCGAGGTCGCGGAGGGTCAGGTCGCACTCGTCGAACTGGCCGTCGGCGAGGCGCTCGTCGATGATCCGCCCGACCATCGCCCGGATCGCCGCCTCGTCGCGCGACGCCAGCGATCGGACGGACGCCTCGACGCCGTCGGCGAGCATGATCAGGGCCGCTTCGCGCGACTGCGGCTTGGGCCCGACGTGGCGGAACTTGCGCTCGTCGACGCGCGCCGCGGCGCGCTCGCCGTCCTCGGTCTGGAGACCGCCGAACGGCGCCGCGGCAGCCTCCCGGGCGCGGGCGTAGAAGTAGCTCATGATCGCGGTCCCGTGGTGCTGCGGGATGAACGCGATCAGCGCCTTCGGCAGCTTGCTCCGGTAGGCGATGTCGATCCCGTCGGCGACGTGCTGCTTGAGGATCTGGGCCGAGACCTCCGGGTCGAGCTGGTCGTGGATGTTCTCGCCGCCGGCCTGGTTCTCGATGAACGCGATCGGGTTCGCCAGCTTGCCGATGTCGTGGTAGTAGGCCGCGACGCGGGTAAGGAGCGGGTCGGCGCCGATCGCCTCCGCCGCGCGCTCGGCGAGGTTGCCGACCATCAGCGAGTGGTGGTACGTCCCGGGCGTCTCGACCAGCAAGCGCCGGAGGAGCGGCTGCGACGGGTTCGCCAGCTCGAGCAGCTGGAAGACCGTCATGATCCCGAACAGGCTGCCGAGCACGGCGAACGTCCCGACCGCGGCGATCGCTGACCCCGCCGCCGACGCGATCGACGCGGCCACGAGCTCGAGGAGGCCCTGGGCGTCGTGCAGCCCGAGCAGCGCGAACGTCGAGACGACGAGGACGTTCGCGACCGCGACCGCGAGGCCCGCCTGGACGAAGACCTGCAGCCGGTCGCCGCGGCGGATCGCGATGATCCCGGCGAGGCCGCCGACGAGGATGTAGGTCGCGTACTCCAGCTGGTTGCCCGGGTCGGCCATCGCCCCGCCGAGGACGGCGATGACGATCGTGATCAGCGTCGCGACGCCCGCGTCGAGGAGGATCGCCAGCAGCATCCCGGCGGCGGCCGTCGGGACCACGAACGAGAGGCCCGGGCGGCCGGCCGTCGCCTTCAGCAGGATCGCCGTGCCGACGACGATCAGGGCGATGAGCAGCATCGCGTTCGTCCGGTGCCACAGCTCGCGCCGGAACCGCCAGATCCAGGCGAGGCCGAGGGCGACGACGAGGATCGAGAGGAAGAGCCAGCCACCCAGCCGGGCGACGTCGGGCTTCGCGTCGCGCAGGCTGTACTTGTCGATCGTCTCGAGCTGCTCGGCGGTGACCTTGTCGCCGCGCCGGACGATCGCCTCGTTGAGCTCCACCTGGACGGTCTGGGGCTCGACGCCGGCGGCGGCCCGCTCCCGGGCGGCGTCGGTCAGGTCCGCGCTGAAGAACGAGTTCGCGACGATCAGGGGATCGATGATCGTGGCGGCGAGCGTCCTGCTGATCGTCGGTGAGGCCGCCCGCCATCTGGCCGGTCAGGCGGGCCCGGGTGTCCGCGACCACGGGCTCGCGGAGCTCCGACCTCTCGGTCGCGTCGAGGACCCGCGACGCCTCCGCGCGGACCGCGGCCCACTGCTCCGAGGTGAGGCCCAGGAGCGTGATCCGGACCTGGGCCGGGATGCCCTCGAGCGCAGCGGCGAGGAGGCGGTTGCGCTCCTCCTGGGTCGTGCCCTCGGCGAACGCCTGGTCGACCGGCAGGACGCGCTGGTCGAAGAGCCGAAGCTGCTCCTTGGCGATCTCGACCGCGCCCGCGGTCGTGTAGTCGTACTGGGGATCGACCTTCTCGCGGGCCGCCGCCTGGAGCTCCTTGGTGCGGACGTCGCTCACGTACGAGAGCGGGCGGGGCGCCACGATGTCGGCGGTCGCGACGCTGCCGACCTCGATCCGGAGCGGCTTCGGGAAGACGTCGATCCCGAGGATGACCGTGAGGATCACGACGAGCGCGAGCGCGGCGCCGCCCAGCCGCGTCACGTCGCGGCGACTGAGCGGCACGACAGGCTCGATCGCCTGGTTCAGCATCGGCCGGCCGTCAGGCTCGGTGCCCGCCCGTGTCGTGGGCCACGAGATCGGCTGCCGCGAGGGACTGCGCGACGAGCGCGGAAACCTGCTTGCCGTCGGCCCGGCCGCGCGTCCGCGGCGCGAGCCAGCCCATGACCTTGCCCAGGTCGCGGGCCGACGACGCGCCGGTCGCGGCGATGCCCTCGTCGACGAGGGCCTGGATCTCCGCCTCGGAGAGCTGCTGGGGCAGGTACTCCGACAGGATCGCGATCTCGGCCTCTTCCTTCGCGGCGAGGTCCTCGCGACCACCGTTCCGGAAGGCCTCGACCGACTCGCGGCGCGTCTTCACCTCGCGGGCGAGGATCGCCGCGTAGTCGTCGTCGGTCAGCTCCCGCCGATCGCGCTTCTCGATCGTGTAAGCGGCGTTCTGGGCCATCCGCAGGACGTCGCGGCGCAGCGCGTCACCGGACCGCATCGCGGCGGTGACGTCGGTCTGGATTCGGTCTCGAAGGGACACCGGAATGGCTACCTCGGGCGGGGCTCGACGGTCCGTGCCGCACGGCGGCGCGAGGTCGAGGTGAACGCCCTGGGGGCGTAGGCGTGCTGAGCTGTCGCTCAGCCGGCCTGCGTTCGGGCGTTCTTCTTGCGCTTGGCTTCCTTGCGCTTCCGCTTCACGCTCGGCTTCTCGTAGTGCTCGCGACGGCGAGCCTCGGCGAGGATGCCACTCTGCTGGATCTTCTTGTTGAAGCGGCGCAGGGCGCTCTCGAACGTCTCGTTCTCACCCACTCGGACTTCAGCCAATCGGTGTTCACCTCCTCCGGCCTGAGTCTCGCATCGTGCGTCCCGGCGCGCGGCCGACCGGCCAGGACGCTGTCTCGGGCGGCATGCCGCCAGAGCCGCCGGAGCATAGACGAGCGCCGGAGGCGGGTCAAACGTGGTTCGGCGCCGCGTACCATCGGCCGGTGAACACGATCGTGGAGCTGATCGACTCGGCTGCGGCGCGATATGGCGATCGGCCGGCGCTCGGGTTGCGCGGCGACGACGAGTCGACCGCGTCCTGGTCGTATCGCGAGCTCGCCCGGCGCAGCCGCATCGCCGCGTGGCGCCTTCGCGCGCTGGGCCTCGAGCCGGGCGACCGGATCCTGACGTGGTCGCCCTCGACCCCGGAGCTGCCCGCCGCGTATTTCGGGGCGATGCGGGCGGGCGTCGTCCTCGTCCCGCTCGACCTGCGGATGGCGCCCGACGCGATCGAGCGGATCGCCGCCCGGGCCGAGGCGAAGCGGTTGCTCATCGGGACCGGCCGCGACGCGCCCGATCCCCGCGAGGCCGGGCTGGGCTCCTTCCCGACGACCCGCCTCGACGAGCTCGTTGCCGAGCCCGACGAGTCCTTCCCCGCGGACTGGGAGGCCCAGGTCGACGCCTGGCCGAAGCCCGGCCCCGACACGATCTTCGAGCTCGTCTTCACGTCGGGCACGACCGGGACGCCGAAGGGCGTGATGCTGGCCCACGACAACGTGCTGGCATCGGTGGCGGCGATGCATCGCGTCATCCCGCCGCTCGAGCACCGCGTCGTCTCGCTGCTGCCGCTCTCGCACCTGTTCGAGCAGGCCGTCGCGCTATTCTACGCCCTCGACGTCGGCGCCGACGTGCTCTATGTCCGGAGCCGCAACCCGCGGGTGATCTTCGAGGCGATCCGGGGCCACCGGACGACGTCGATGGTCGTCGTGCCCCAGATCCTCGAGCTGTTCTGGTCGGCGGTCGAGCGCGAGGTCGAGAAGACCGGCCGGACGGCGGCGTTCAACCGGCTCCGCCGGATCGCCCGGCACCTGCCGTACGCGGCGCGACGGGTCCTGTTCCGGCGAGTCCACGCCCAGCTGGGCGGCGGCCTCCGGATCTTCGTCAGCTCGGGCGCGTTCCTGCCGCCGGCGCTCCAGCAGGCGTGGGAGGATCTCGGCGTCATCGTCATCCAGGGCTACGGCTCGACCGAGACCGGCTTCGGGACGTGCACGACGCGCGAGGACCACGGCCTCGGGACGGTGGGCCGGCCGATGCCGCCGGTCGAGATGCGGCTCGCCGACGACGGCGAGATCCAGTTCCACGGCCCGACGATCTTCAAGGGCTACTGGCACGACCCCGACGCCACGGCCGCTGCCTTCACCAACGACGGCTGGTACCGGACCGGCGACATCGGCCGGCTCGACGCGGCGGGCCACCTCGTGCTCATGGGCCGGACGAAGGACATCATCGTCCTGCCGAACGGCCTGAACGTGTATCCCGAGGACATCGAGAACGCACTCCGGACCGCCGGCCTGCGTGACTCCGTCGTCCTCGAGACGAAGCCCGGCCGGATCGAGGCCGTCGTCCTGCCGCCGGCCGACACCGACGGCGCGACGCCCGAGGCGATCCGCGCCTCGATCCAGGCCGGCGTCAAGACCGCCAACGCGACGCTCGCGGCGCACCAGCGGGTGGCCGGGTTCCGGATCTGGCCCGAAGACGACCTGCCGCGAACCCACACGCTCAAGGTGAAGCGCGACGTCGTGCGGCGCTGGGCCGCAGTCGACGAGCCGCTGCCGGTTCGGGAAGGGGCGTGACGGCCTCCCCGGTGCCTCGCGTCGAGACCGAGCGGCTCGTCCTGCGGGAGTTCCTCGAGCGCGACCGCGCGCCGTTCGCCGCGCTGAACGCGGACGCGCGGGTCATGGAGCACTTCCCGAGCGCGCTGACCCGAGAGGAGAGCGACGAGCTCGTCGACCGGATCGGGCAGCGCTGGGCCGAGGACGGCCTCGGGCTATGGGCCGTGGAGCGGCGCGAAGGCGGCGCGTTCCTCGGGTTCACGGGGCTTGCACCGCCACGCTTCGAGGCCGTGTTCACGCCATGCGTCGAGGTCGGCTGGCGGCTCGCCACCGAGGCGTGGGGCCACGGCTACGCGACCGAGGCGGCCCGGGCGGCGCTGGCGTTCGGGTTCGAGGTCCGCGGCCTCTCGGAGATCCTCTCGTGGACCGTGCCGGCCAACCTTCGCTCGCGGGCCGTGATGGCGCGGATCGGGATGACCCACGATCCCGCCGACGACTTCGACCACCCGAACATCGCCGTCGGCTCGCCGCTCCGCCGGCACGTCCTGTACCGCCTGTCGCGCGAGCGCTGGCTCGCCACGGGGGAGGCCGGCGCGAAGGGCGCGCGCTGAGCCGTTTCGGTGATCGTTGCGGTTGGCCGGAACCATCGCGGAATCGCCTCCGAGCGATGAGCCGCAGCCAGCCTCAGCGCGGCGGCGCGAACCCGATCCCCAGCGTCTTCAGCGCGTCGGCGATCTGCGCCGAACCGGGATCGGGCGACGTCGACGGCGAGTACGAGTACACGATGAGCGTCGTCCCCAGCTCGCGGATCGTCTGCAGAGCATCGACCGCGAACGCGACCTTCCCGGGACCGCCGCTGCCGACAAAGCCGGCGTATTCGTTCCCCGCGTCGACGGCCGCGCCGGAATCGCGGAACTCGTAGACCACGATGTAGCCACCCTCGGGATCCTGCGGCAGCACGACCTGGTAGACGGCGCGCGGAGCGTCCATCAGCAGCTGCGACTCGGCCGGGCGGAACGGCTGCTTCGCATCCTGGAGCTGGAGGTTCGCGCCGGCGAGCGCCGAGGCGATCGCGACGCGCGTCTGCTCGACCGCCGGCGAGACCGTCGCCGCGGGGCCAACCGGCTCGGCCGAGAAGCTGGGGATCGCGGTCGACGCGCCGATCCCGCAGCCGGCGACGGCCATGGCGAGCACGACGACGACCGCGAACGCGCCGACGACGCGAGGAGCCTGCCTCATCCGGGCGGCCACTCGAACGGCCGGCCGCCGAGCAGGTGGATGTGCAGATGGTCGACGGTCTGGCCACCCCACCGGCCGACGTTCGACACGAGCCGGTAGCCCGCGTCGGCGATCCCCTCGCGACGGGCGATCTCGGCAATCGTCGCGAACAGCCGGCCGAGCATCGGCGCGTCGGACTCGGTCAGGTCGGCCGCGGAGGCAATGTGGTCGCGCGGGATCGCGAGGATGTGCGTCGGGGCGCGCGGGGCGATGATCGCGGAACGCGATGACGACGTCGTCCTCGTGGACCCTCGTCGAGGGGATCTCGCCGGCGACGATCTTGCAGAACAGGCAGTCCGGGTCAGCGGCCATCGATTCCTCCGGCGGCGAATGGTGCGGGCGGCGGGACGACGTCGACGAGGCGACCGACCACGCGATCCGGCGCGACCGGATCGAGGCGCTCGACCTGAACCCGGCCGATGACGTTCTCGAGCGCCCGGTCCGAACTCGCGTCGACGGCGACGAGCGTGTGGTCCGTCGCGTGCCCGACCCAGCGGCCGTCGCCGAGGCGCGACTCGAACAGGACGTCCGCATCCCCGCCGACGCGGCCGCGGGCCCACGCCGCCCGCGCGTCGGCGGCAAGCGCCAGGAGCTCGGCCGCGCGAGCCTTGCGGACCCGCTCGTCGACCTGGCCGGTCATCCGGACCGCCGGCGTGCCCGGACGTGCCGAGTAGCGGAAGACGTGGACGCCGGCGAAGCCAATCGACCGGATGAAGTCGAGCGAGCGGCGCCACGCTTCGTCGTCCTCGGTCGGGAATCCGACGATCACGTCGCCGTGGATCGCGACACCCGGGATCGCGTCGCGGACGCGGCTGACGGTCGCGGCGTAGTCGGCCGAGAGGTAGCGGCGGCCCATCCGTCGGAGCACGCCGTCGTCGCCGGACTGGAGCGGCAGGTGGAGGTGCGGCATCGTCCGCGGCGCGCCGTCGGTCCATGACGCGGAGCAGCTCGTCGTCGACGTGTTGCGGCTCGATCGACGAGAGGCGCAACCGCTCGACCGGCGTCTCGTCGAGGATCCGCCGGACGAGGCCGGCAAGCGTCAGGGCCGATCGGGTGTGGGAGCCGCGGAAGCCGCGCTCCGACCAGCCGCCGTCGTACGTCCCGACGTTGATCCCGGTCAGGACGATCTCGCGATGGCCCGCGCGGAGCGCGCGTCGGACGTCGAGCAGCACGGTCTCCGGGGACAGGCTCCGCTCCGGGCCCCGCGCCGCCGGGATGATGCAGAAGGTGCAGAAGAACGAGCAGCCGTCCTGGACCTTCACGAACGCCCGCGTCCGCTCGACCGAGGCGCGGCCGTCGGCGATCCCCTCGATCTCGACGCCCGACAGGGTTGGCAGCGCCCGCGCGACGCGCGCGTCACCGCTCCGTGGCGCCGGGCCGACCAGCCGCTCGATCTCCTCGAGCAGCGCGTCCTTCGCCCGGTTGTCGACGAGGCGCGCGGCGGGATCCGCGGCGGCGAACGCCTCGCGGCCCACCTGCACGGAGCAGCCGGTGACGACGATCTCGGCGGCGGGGTTCGCGCGGCGGGCGCGGCGAACCGCCTGGCGCGACTTCTGGTCGGCCGTCGACGTGACCGTGCACGTGTTGACCAGCACGAGGTCCGCGCCCGACGCGGCGTCGCCGTCGACGACCCGGATCCCGCGCTCGCGCAGCATCCGCGCCGCCGACTCCATCTCGGATTGGTTGACCTTGCAGCCGAGGTTCGTGATCGCCGCGGTGCGCACCGCTGGCGCCGCCTCGATCACCACAGCTGGGGCTTCGTGCTCATCAGGAAGCCGATCGTCCCGACGAGCGCCGCCATCGCGTAGCTCACGTAGCGCTGCCGCTTCGCCCGCTCCCGCCAGACGCGATCGTCCGGCGTCGCGCGAACGCCGACCAGCCGTCGCAGGTTGGGTCGCTGGATGAAGAACGCGATCGCGAGGTTGATCCCGTAGATCGTCAGCGCGATGAGCAGCCACGGCTGGGTCAACAGCGACGATCCCAGGGTCAGGACGAGCAGGATGCCGGTCACCGCCAGACCGAGCCCGATGACGACGGTGCCGTTCGCCTGCATGAGCAGCAGGAAGCGGACGAGGCGGTTGGGGCTCTCGTCGGCGGCCCGACGCGCGCGGAGCGAGAACGGCAGCAGGATCGAGGGCAGGAACAGGCTGATTGCCAGGAAGATGTGCGTCACGAGCAGGAACGGGAAGTAGGCCGGCATCGCCGGGCGATTGTAGGTCGGACGGGCGGTCCGGCCGGTCCTCGGCTCAGGCGGGCCGGCGCCTCAGGCGGGCCGCGCCTCGAGCGCGACCCAGTCACCCTCGGCATCGCGGGCAGTGACGTGCAGACCAGCCGCCTCGAACGCCGCGACGACCTCGGCCTCGCGGTCGACGAAGATGCCCGACGCGAGGAGCGCCCCGTCGTCGGCCAGCTCCGCCCGGAGCATCGGCGCCAGCGGCACGAGGACGCCGGCGATCAGGTTGGCGAGGACGATGCCGAACGCCGGCTCGCCGCTCGGCAGCGAGCCTTCCCGGGCCGTGACGCGACCGCCGACGTCGTTCCGGGCGGCGTTCGCGCGCGTCGCCTCGACGGCGATCGGGTCGGTGTCGACGCCGACGGCCAGGTCAGCGCCCAGCAGGACCGCCGCGAGCGACAGGATCCCGGACCCGCAGCCCACGTCGAGGACGCGCCGGCCGTCGACCTCGCCCTGGTCCGCGAGCCGCTCGAGGGCTGCGAGACACAGCCGCGTGGTCGGGTGCAGGCCCGTGCCGAAGGCCATGCCCGGGTCGAGGGCCACCACGACGTCACCGGGGAGTGGCTCGTGCTCGCGCCACGTCGGCCGGATCACGAGCCGCCGCCCGACGCGGAGCACCGGGAAGTGCGCCTTCCACGCCTCGGCCCAGTCGGCTTCGTGGACGACCCGCGTCGTCAGCTCGCCGATCGGGCGCAGCCCGAATGCCTGCAGGTGGCCGAGCGCCTCGCTCGCCTCGGCGATCGCCCGAGCCGACGCGGCCTCGTCGCCACCCCGGAGATACGCTCGGACGATCGCCGGCCGCGTCGCGTCGACGCGCGCTCCAAGCCCCTCGTCGATCAGCTCGAACGCCGGCTCCACGCTCGTCCCGACCGGCGCCACCCGTCCCAGGATCTCGCTGACCGCCTCGACGGCCTCGATGTCGGCCGCGACCGAGAGCTCGAGCCACGCGCCGGCGCCGGCGTCGGTCGCCTCGCCTCCGGCGCCCGCTTCGCCCCGGTCAGCCAAGCGCGTCGCGGACCCGGTGCAGGATCCCGCCGTCGGCCGAGACCGGCTCGCCCGCCTCCTCGGCGTACTCCGCGAGCAGCTCCCGTTGGCGCTTCGAGAGCTTCGAGGGGACGACGACGTTGACGAACACGTGGAGATCGCCGCGCGACCCGGCCCGACGGAGGTGCGGGACTCCCTTGCCGCGCAACCGGATCTCCGTACCGGGCTGGGTCCCGGCCTTGACCTCGACCTCCTCCTCGCCGTCGACGGTCGGAACCGTGATCCGCGTCCCGAGCGCGGCTTGGGCGATCGAGACGTCGGCGTCGTAGGCGAGCTCCGTGCCCTCTCGCCGGAGCTGGGGGTGGGGCTGGACGTGGACCGCGACGTAGAGGCTGCCGGGTGGCCCGCCGTGAGGGCCGGCCTCGCCCTCGTTCGAGAGCCGGATCTGGTGGCCCTCGTCGATGCCGGGCGGGATCGTGACCCGGAGCGTCCGCTTGCGCTGCGTCCGGCCGTCGCCCTTGCACGTCGGGCACGGGTCGGTGATCAGCTTGCCCTCGCCGTGGCAGCGCGGGCACGTCGAGACGTTGACCATCTGGCCGAGCATCGTCCGGCGCGTCGTCCGGATCTCGCCTCGGCCGCCGCACTGCTCGCAGGTCACGGCCTCGGTGCCCGGCGCGGCGCCGCTGCCCTCGCAGGTCTCGCACGGGCCGAGCGCGGTGAACTCGATCTCCTTGTCGACGCCGTGGACGGCCTCTTCCAACGTGATCCGGAGGTCGTAGCGGAGGTCGGCGCCGGCGAGCGGATGGCCGCGCCGCGTCCCGGCCTGCGTCCCGCCGAAGAACGCGTCGAAGATGTCGCCGAAGTTGCCGAACCCGCCGGCCGCGCCGAAGCCCTGGTCGCCGCCGTCGCCCGTCGTCCCGAACATGTCGTACGCCTGGCGCCGCTGCGGATCGGAGAGGACCTGGTAGGCCTGGTTGATCTCCTTGAAGCGCTCGTCGGCGCCGGCCTCGCGGTTGACGTCCGGATGCGTCTGCTGGGCGAGCTTCCGGAAGGCGCGCTTGATCTCCGCGTCCGTGGCGTCCCGCCCGACGCCGAGGACTGAGTAGAGATCGCGTTCCGTGGCCATCCGGCGGAAGTCTACCGACTCTCCATCCGAGCGCCGGACGCGGTTCTCGGCGGTGCGGCTAGGCCGATCGGCCTAGACTCGACGAATCCGGAGGACACCGCCGATGGATCGCCCGCTTCGCATTGCCCAGGTCGCCCCACCGCTCGAGCGCGTCCCGCCCGAGGGCTACGGCGGCACTGAGCGGGTCATGTACGAGCTCATCGTCGAGCTCGTCCGACGCGGCCACGACGTGACGACGTTCGCGTCGGGCGACTCCGACGTCCCCGGCCGTCACGTCCCGACCGTCCCGGTCGCCCTTCGTCCCGCGGACTTCAAGGACGACCCGATGGGCTACTTCCTGACGACGATGCACGCGGTGCTCGACAGCGCGGACGACTTCGACCTCATCCACAGCCACCTCGAGTGGTCGAGCCTGCATCCTCGCGAGGGCCACGAGGGTGCCGGTCGTCGCCACGTTCCACGGCCGGCTCGACCTGCCGTGGTCCCGCGAGCTCCTCGCCTCGCCTACGCCGGCCTCGCTCGTCGCGATCAGCAATTCCCAGGCGTCGCCGCATCCCGACATCGACTGGACGGTCGTCCACAACGGGCTGTCGCTCGCGAACGCGCCGTTCGACCGCCGGCGGTCTGACGCGCTCTGCTTCGTCGGGCGCGTCGCGCGGGAGAAGGGCGATCGTCGAGGCGATCGAGATCGCGCGGATCGCCGGATCGGCCGCTGCGGATCGCGGCCAAGATCGCCCCGACCGGCGCCGAGCGGGAGTTCCACGAGGAGGTCTTCGCGCCGGCGCTCAAGGCCGCCGGGTCGTCCGTCGAGTTCCTCGGCGAGGTCACGGGCGCGGAGCGCGACGAGCTGTTCGCGGGGAGCTACGCGGCGCTGATGCCCGGGTCGTGGCCCGAGCCGTTCGGGCTGGCGGCGATCGAGGCGCTCGCCTGCGGCACGCCGGTCCTCGCCCGACGGGTCGGCGGCCTGACCGAGATCATCCGCGACGGCGTCGACGGCTTCTTCGGCGACGACCCGACCGAGCTCGCGTACTTCGTGCCGGAGGTCGAATCGCTCGATCGGCGGGCGATCCGGAAGTCGGTCATCGAGCGGTTCTCGGCGACCCGGATGGCGGACGGCGTACGAAGCGCTCTACCGTCGCGTCCTGGGTGGCCAGTCGAACGGCGACAACCGCCGGCTCGTCGACCTGAAGAAGCTCGCCCCGGCGCAGCCGCACAAGGCCGGTTAGCGGCCACACGCCCGGCTACGATCGTTCGATGACGAACAACGTGCCCGGGCCGCGGCTGACCGTTGCGCTGACCTTCGACCACGACGCAATCTCCGATGGGATCCGGCGCGGCGACCCGCCGGTCAAGATCTCGCATGGGGAGTTCGGGCCGCGGGTCGGCGCGCCGCGGATCCTCTCGCTGCTGGCGTCTCGGGGGATCCCGTCGACGTGGTTCGTGCCGGGGCACACGCTCGAGGCGTTCCCGGAGTCGATCGCGGCGATCGTCGAGGGCGGCCACGAGCTCGCGTCGCACGGCTGGTACCACGAGGACTTCGCGGAGCTCTCCGTGGACGAGCAGCGGGACGTCCTGGGCCGGAGCTTCGAGGCGTTGACGACGGCGCGCGGCGGAACGCCGCCGACCGGCTGGCGGGCGCCGTACTGGTCGCTCGGGCCGCGGACGCTCGAGCTGGTCGAGGCGGCCGGGTTCCGCTACGACTCGTCGTTGATGGCCGACGACGCCCGCGCCTACCGGGTCCGCGGCGGCGACCGCCACTCCGTGGCCGAGGGCACGCGCTGGGGCCGCGAGGCTGGTCTCGTCGAGGTGCCGGTCTACTGGGCGATGGACGACTGGCCCCACTTCGAGCCCGCCCCGGAGCGTGGCCGCGACGGCCTCGCCGCCCCGTCGAAGGTCCTCGAGATCTGGACCGCCGAGCTGCGCTACGCATACGAGCACGCCCCGGGCGGCATCTGCATGGTCACGATGCACCCCGAATGCATCGGCCGCGGCCACCGGATGGCGATGCTGGAGCAGTTCATCGACGCGGCCGCGGCCCTCGAAGGCGTCGTCTTCGAGCGCCTCGACGAGGTCGTCGAGCGGTTCTCGGCCGGCGCCGGCGTCGCCTAGGCGAGCTCGATCGCGCGGGCGAGCACCGCCTCGAGCATCGGCCGCGTCAGCTTGCCGGTGAACGTGTTTTGCTGGCTGGGGTGGTACGTGCCGATGAGGGTGTACCGCCCGACCCGCGCCTCCGCGCCGTGGCCGAACCTGGGCCGTGGCCGCGGAACGGCGCCCTCGCCGGCGACGTCGACGACCGCCCGCAGCGCCGCCTCCCAGCCGTACGCTCCGAGCGCGACGAGCACCCGCACCTCCGAGAGCAGCGCGAGCTCGCGGGCGAGGAACGGCGCGCAGTTGTCGCGCTCCGACGGCAGCGGCTTGTTCGCCGGCGGCGCGCAGCGAACCGCGGCGGCCACGTACGCGCCGACGAGCCGCAGCCCGTCGTCGGCCGATTGCGACGTCGGCTGATTCGCGAGCCCGACCGCGTGCATCGCCGCGAACAGGAAGTCGCCCGACGCATCACCGGTGAACACCCGTCCGGTCCGGTTGCCGCCGTGCGCCGCCGGCGCCAGCCCAACGAGCAGGATCCCAGCGTCCGGATCGCCGAACCCCGGCACAGGCCGCCCCCAGTACGTCTCGGAGCGAAAGCGCGCCACCTTCTCGCGGGCGACCCGTTCCCGCCACTCGACCAGCCTGGGACAGAGGCGGCACGCGACGATCTCCGCCGTCAGGGCCTCGAGACCCGCCCGCCGCTCGGCCGCCGGGGCCACCGCTACTTGAGCAGCAGCCGGTCGAGCCGCCGCGACACGACGAGCAGCCCGACGATCCCCATCACCCCGAGGTACACGACGTGGAGCAGGTCGTCCCACCCGACGACCCCGACCGCGATCGAGCGCAGCAGGTCCACGCCCTGGTACAGCGGCGTCAGCCGGACGACGATCTGCAGCCCCGGCGGATACGTCTCGACCGGGTAGAACGTGCCCGCGAACAGGAACATCGGCAGGATCACGAGCTGGATCAGGTCGAAGTCCTGCCACGTCCGCATGAACGACGTGCAGGCCATCCCGACCGCCCCGAACGCAAAGCTGATCAGCAGCGCCGCGGGCAGGGTCAGGATCAGCCACGGCGACACGCCGATGTTCAGCACGACCATCACGACGAGGAACCCGGTCGTGTAGAGCGCGCCGCGGATCAGGCCCCAGCCCATCTCGCCCAGCGCGATGTCGGCGACCGACAGCGGCGTCGAGAGGATCGCGTCGAACGTCTTCTGGTAGCGCAGCTTGAAGAAGAAGTTGAACGTCGCCTCGGTGATCGCGCCGTTCATCGACGAGCTCGCGAGCAGCGCCGGCGCGACGAACAGCTGGTACGGGATCGGCTCGCCGCCGGGACCCGGCACCGTCCCGATGAGCGCGCCCAGCCCGAACCCGATGCTGAGCAGGTAGAACAGCGGCTCGAAGAAGCCCGAGACGATGACGAGCCAGCCGTGGCGGTAGACGTAGAGGTTCCGCTCGATCAGGCGCAGGGCCCGCCGGCTGCCGAACAGCACCGGCGGCGCGACCCGGAGCGGGACCGTCGGCAGGCTCATCCGCGCACCAGCCGGCGCTCGATCAGGCGAGCCGCCGCCCACGACCCGACCGCGACGAGCGCGACGAGGATCGAGAGGTGGACGAGCGCCAGGGCCGGTGCCATGTCCGGCACCCCGAGCACGAGCGCCCGCGTCAGGACCACCCCGTGCCAGAGCGGTGACAGCCAGGCGACCGCCTGGAGGAAGCTCGGCAGCGTGTCGATCGGGAAGAACACGCCCGAGAACAGGAACAGCGGCGTGATGATGAATCGGAAGATCACGTTGAACCTGGCCGGTGTCCGCTGCGTCGCCGAGAACGCCGCGATCGGCGCCGCGAACGACATCCCGGTGAGCACCGCGATCGGGATGCCGAGCACGATCGCCGGCGAGTAGGCCGCGCCCATCAGCACGACGATGATCGTGAAGACCGTCGCGATCAGCGTCAGCCGGAACGCCGTCCAGAGGAGATTGCCGTAGGCGATGTCGCGCGGCGACAGCGGCGTCGCGTACATCGCGTGGAACGTCCGCTGCCAGTTGAGCCCGCCGATGATCGGGAACGTGGCCTCGAACGCCGCCGACTGCATCGACGTCGCGACGAGCAGGCCGGGCGCGAGGAACTGGAGATACGACACGCCGCCGAGCGCGGCAGTCGATGACGCGTTGACGTACCCGCCGAGC
Source organism: uncultured Chloroflexia bacterium (assembly GCA_963845925.1). Lineage (GTDB taxonomy): Bacteria > Chloroflexota > Limnocylindria > Limnocylindrales > CSP1-4 > CF-46. The sequence continues at coordinate 433,765 of CAWJUA010000034.1, read as the reverse complement.
CCGATCCCCATCGCCGTCAGGAACAGCAGCGGCGTCAGGAACGAGGTGAACACCGACGAGCGGAACGTCCGCCGGTACTGGACCGCACGGTGCTCGATGACGTGGGTCACGCCGGCCATGGCGTCTACTCGATGAGCGAGCGGCCGGTGAGCCGCAGGAAGACGTCCTCGAGCGTCGACCGCCGGACGAGGACCGTCTCGGGATGAAGGCCGCGCTCGTGGGCGGCGACCGCGACGGCCTCGCCGTCGTCGGCGTAGAGCAGGACCCGGTCGGCGAGCCGCTCGACCCGCTCCGCGAGGCCGTCGAGCTGGCCGTTGAGCGTCTCCTGGACGCCGGCCGGGAAGCGAAGCTCCGTGACCTCTCGCGTCGAGTAGCGGTCGATCAGCTGGCGCGGCGAGCCCTCGGCGACGATCTTCGCCTTGTCCATGACGACGAGCCGGTCGCAGAGCTGCTCGGCTTCGTCCATGTAGTGGGTCGTGAGGACGAGCGTCACGCCACGCTGCTTGAGGCGATACAGGCGGTCCCAGAGCAGGTGGCGGGCCTGGGGGTCCAGGCCGGTCGTCGGCTCGTCGAGCAGCAGCAGCGCCGGCTCGTTGATCAGGGCCCGGGCGATCGTCAGGCGCCGCTTCATCCCGCCCGACAGCGGCTCGACCTCGTCGTTCTGTCGCTCGGTCAGCTGGGCGAACTCGAGCAGCTCGTCGGCGCGGCGGTTGCACTCCGCCCGCGGCAGGCCGAAGTAGCGGCCGTACAGGACGAGGTTCTCGCGGACCGTCAGCTCCGTGTCGAGGCTGTCTTGCTGGGGGACGACGCCGATCTTCGCCCGGATCTGCGGCCCGGCGGTGTTGGGGACTTCGCCGAGGACCGTGAGCGTGCCGTCGCTGACCGGCGAGACGCAGCCGATCATCCGCATCGTCGAGGTCTTGCCGGCGCCGTTGGGACCGAGAAATCCGAACGATTCGCCGGGCGCGACGTCGAAGTCGATCGCGTCGACGGCGGTGAACGCGCCGAAGCGCTTCGTCAGGCCGCGGGCATGGATCAGCGAGGGCTGGGCGGGATCGGGCATGGGCGCGCATGGTACCGCGACCGTGCGTCAGGGACTGTCAGGAAGCGGCGAGGGCCCTTGCGCCCGGATGACGCAGACTTGCGGGGAGCCAACCAAACGTGCTACCGTGCGAGAGCACGAAACATTCAGCCAGGAGTCGACCGATGGGGACCCTGCCAGAGCCGGTCGAGGCGCTCCTCGACGTAGCCCTCGTCGCCGAGCTGACGGTCGTTGACGACCGCGGCCGGCCGGTCACCTACCCGCTCATCCCGCTGTACGACGGCGAGCGGATCTACATGACCTCGTCGACGTTGTTCAGCCGGAAGCTCGAGCACATCAAGGCGAACCCGCGGGTCGCGGTGTCGGTGACCGATCCCATCGCGGTCGGCGGGCGGCTCGACCGGGCCACGATCCAGGGCGACGCCCGGGTCATCGCGGACGACCCGCACGGCGGCTGGGAGCGGATGCTGCCGATCTGGGAGGCGAAGGAGCCGGCGATCGTCGCGTTCCTCAAGGCCCGCGTCGCGTTGCCGCTGTTCTTCGAGCGGGCGCTCATCGAGGTCACCCCGCGGCGGGCGCTCTACTGGGCCGACGGCGACGCGGCAACCGCACCGGTCGTCACCGACGCCGGGAAGGCGGCCGCGTGATGACGACGACGGCCGAGCCCACGGCGACCCCGTCGCCGGCCAACGATCGCCGGACGCTCGAGCTCGATGCCCTCGACGGCCTCGTCCGGTTGTCCGGCTATCCCCACCACGTCCTCTCGTTCGTCGACGCCGACGGTTATCCCGTCAACGTCGCGGTCGAGGCGGAGATCGACCGCGACCGGCGCTCGGCGACGTTCGCGGCGCCGGCCGGCCTGACCGTCCCGACGGATCGGCCCGCCAGCCTGACCGGCTCGCACATCCGCCCGCAGCCGGGCTACGGCTACGACGAGCGGCGCCACGTCACGGTCTGGGGCAGCGTCGCGACGGCGCCCGACGGCCGCCTCACCCTCGCCGCGGACCGCGCGTGGGGCTGGGACGAGTCGGAGGTCCCGTTCTTCGAGTACTCCGAGCGCTCCGTCGGCCAGTCGCGACGCTATTTCGACGCCCTGTCGGCGGAGCGCGGCACGCCGGTCCGGCCGCGGCTGTCGGCCGGCTGGCTCGCCCTGCGGACGACGCGCCTGCCGTTCCTGTCGGCGACGATCGTGCCGGTCGTCCTCGGCATCGCGATCGCCGCGAGCGAGGGCTCGTTCGACCTGCTGACGGCCGTCCTCACGGTCGTCGGCGCGTCGTTCGTCCAGCTCGGGCTGAACGTCGCGAACGACTACTTCGACGCCGTCCAGGGCGCCGACGACATGAACGTCACGCCGACCCAGTTCAGCGGCGGCTCGCGGGTCATCCAGTACGGCCTCGTGTCGCGGCGCCGGATGGGCCTGCTCGCGGCCGGCTTCTACCTCGCCGCCGCCGTCATCGGCCTGCTCCTGCTCGCGCTCCGGCCCTCGACCGCGCTGCTCGTCATCGGCGTCGTCGGGATCCTCGTGAGCCTCGCCTACACCGCGCCGCCGCTGAAGCTCGTCTACCGCGGGTTCGGTGAGATCGCGGTCGCGATCGGGTTCGGGCCGTTGATGCTGCTGGGCGCGTACGTCGTCCAGACCGGCGGAACCGTGACGACCCAGGCGTTCGTCGCGTCGCTGCCGATCGCGCTCCTCGTGGCGCTGATCCTGTACGTCAACGAGATCCCCGACCGGCGCGGCGACGCCCGGGCCGGGAAGCGGACGCTGCCGGTCCGCTGGCCGCGCAGCACGGTCGTCGCCGTCTACCGGCTCGCGGCCGCGGCGGCGTACGCGATCGTCGTCGTCGGCGTCGCCGCCGGGCTCCTTCCCGTGCCGGCGCTCCTCGCCCTGCTCACGATCCCGCTCGCGCTCCAGGTCTCGCGCGGTCTCGAGCCCAACTACGACAACCCGTACGGCCTGATGGCGATCATGGGCGTGAACATCAAGGTCCACCTCTACGCCGGGTTGCTGCTGATCGCCGCCTACCTCGTCGTCCTCGTGAGCGGCGCGCTCGTGCCGTCGGTCAACCTGTTCCTCGGCTAGGCCGGCGCGGCCGCGCCCTCTGACCGAGCCGAGCGACCCGATGGCCATCGCCGTCGCCGACGGGTTCGCCCGGCCGCGGGCGCGCCTCAGCGGACTCGACGCATCGACGACCCTCGAGCACTTCGCGCTCGTGACGTTCGACGTCGACCCGGACCGGCTCGCCGCCTCGCTGCCGCGGGACCTGACGCCGGAGGTCCGGACGCTCGACGACGGCCGGCGTCGCGGGTTCGTCTCCGCGGTGTCGTTCCGGGACGTCGACTTCCGGTTCGCGATCGCGCCGGCGCTGCGCGTCTCGTTCTTCCAGACGAACTACCGGGCGTACGTCATCGGGCCCGACGGCGAACGCGCGGTCTACTTCTTCGGCACGACGCTCGACTCGCCGCTGGCCGCGTTCCCGCGCCACGTCTGGTGGATGCCGTGGCATCGCGGCGCGACGCGGATCGACGCGGAATGGGACGCGGACGGGCGATGCGTCTCGTACGTCCACGCCTGCCGCGACGGCTGGGGTGCGGCGATCGTCGCGCTCGAGGGCTCGACGGAGCCCGCCGGCCGCCTCGACGGATTCGCCGACGCCGACGACGCGGCCCTCGTCCTCACCCACCCGCTCGACGGCTGGTTCCGACGACCCGACGGGCGGCTTGGCCGGTACGAGGTCTGGCACGAGCGGCTGACGCCGCAGCTCGGGACCGCCCACCGGGCGCGATACGCGGTCTTCGAGCGCCTGGGGCTCGTCGCGGAGGACCAGCCGCCGCATTCCGTGCTCCTCCAGCGGGCCGTCGAGTTCGACGTCCACCTGCCGCCGACGACGCCGCTCTGAACCCCGGCTCCCGACGCCGTCGCGTCAGCTGCCGGCGGCGGCCGGTTCGTCCGCGCGGCCGGGCGCGGCGAGCAACGCCGCCGCCAGCTCGTCGGGCCGAATCGGCTTCGAGACGTAGTCGTCCATCCCCGCGGCGAGGCACATTTCGCGGTCGCCCTCCATCGCGTTCGCGGTCATCGCGACGATCCGGATGGGGCGGTCCGGCCAGCGCTCGCGGATCCGGCGCGTCGCCTCGAGGCCGTCGAGCTCCGGCATCTGGACGTCCATCAGCACGACGTCGTAGGCCGACGCCTCGAGCGCCGCGACGGCCTCGAGCCCGTCGTTCGCGACGTCGGCGCGGTAGCCCATCCGCTCCAGCAGGCGGAGCGCGAGCTTCTGGTTGACGGCGTTGTCCTCGGCGAGGAGCAGGCGGAGCGGATGCCGGGTTCCGAGCTCCGCGTTGGCGGCCCGTTCTGTCGCCCGGGGGGCAGCTCGCTCGACGCGGCCACCCAGCGCGCCGACGAGCGCGTCGCGCAGGGCCGCCGGCTTGACCGGCTTCGTCAGAAGGGCCGCGACTCCGTCGGGGCGATCGCGGTGGCCGGCGGAGGAGAGGACGACGATCGGCGGCGCAGCGTCGCCGAGCGCCGCCCGGATCGCGGCGGTCAGCTCGAGGCCGTCGAGGCCCGGCATCCGGAGGTCGGCCACGACGACATCGAACGCCGACCCGGCGCCCTTTGCCGCGTCGAGCGCCTCGCCGGCAGAGCCCAGGGCCGTGACCGCCATGCCGAGGTGCTCGAGCTGGGCGACGAGGATCCGGAGGTTCGTCGGGTTGTCGTCGACCACGAGCGCGCGCCGGCCCGTCAGCTCGACCGGCGCGACGGGTTGCCCGGCTCCCGCGCCATCCCCGACTACTGCCTCCGCCTCGGGCACGCGAATCGTGAGCGTGAACGTGCTGCCTTCGCCCGGGATGCCGCTGCTCTCGGCGACGAGCGAGCCGTCCATCAGCTCCGACAGGCGGCGGCTGATCGCGAGGCCCAGGCCCGTCCCGCCGAACCGCCGGGCGATCGTCGCGTCGGCCTGGCTGAACGACTGGAACAGCCGCCCGATCCGGTCGGCCGGGATGCCCATCCCGGTGTCGGAGACCGCGAGCCGGATCTCCCACCGTCGCGAGGCGCCGGGCGCGCCGGGGGCGTCGGCCTCCCCGTCGAGCGGCGATCCGGTCACCCGCACGACGACCTCGCCGGTCTCGGTGAACTTGATCGAGTTCGACAGCAGGTTCAGCGTGATCTGGCGCAGCCGCCCCGCGTCGCCGACGACCCAGGCCGGCAGCAGCGGGTCGATCCCGTAGGCGAGCTCGAGGTCCTTCTTCGCCGCGATCGGGCCCATCACGTCCAGCGCGCCCTCGATCGTCGCCGCCAGCGAGAACGGATGGGCATCGAGCTCGAATCGGCCGGCCTCGATCTTCGAGAAGTCGAGGATGTCGTTGATGATCGTCAGCAGCGCCTCGCCCGACGTGTGGATCGTCTCGGTGTAGTCGCGCTGCTCGCCGTCGAGCGGCGTGTCGAGGAGCAGCCCGCTCATTCCGATCACGGCGTTCATCGGGGTCCGGATCTCATGGCTCATCGCGGCGAGGAACGCGCTCTTCGCCTGGTTCGCCGAGTCCGCCTCGACTCGCGCCTCCTCGAGCTCGGCCGTCCGGTCCGCCACCCGCCGCTCGAGCGTCTCGACGTCCTCGCGAAGCTGGGCGGTCATGTCGTCGAACGCGACGGCGAGCGTCCCCACCTCGTCCTCCGAGCGGACGCCCGACGTCGCCTGCAGGTCGCCGGCCTGGACGCGGCTCGCGGTCGCGGCGAGGGCGAGGATGGGCCGCGTGACGCGGCGGGCGACGAGTGCGATCGCGATCGCGAGCAGCAACGCCGAGATCAGGCCGACCAGCCCGATCGTCAGCGCCAGCTGGCGAGCCGAGCCGAACGCCTCGTCCTGGGTCATCTCGGCGACGAGCCCGGCGGCGTGATCCGGCAGCCAGGAGTAGACCCCGACGACCGGCCTGCCCTGGTAGTCGGCGTAGAGGCCGCGGCCGCTCTGGCCCGAGGCGACGAGGTCGACCGCGGTCGAGTGGATGACGCCCCCGGAGCCGGCGGCCGACGTTCCCTGGATCAGCCGGCCGTCGGCATCGACGAGGTACGCCCGCCCGGTCGTCCCGAGCCCGGTCCGCTCGAGGACGATCCGGTCGATGCGCTCGAGGCTGAGGTTCGCGGCGAGGACGCCAACCCGCCGGCCACCGCCGTTGTTGTCGAAGAGCGGCGTCGCGACGGTGATCGTCGGCAGGTTCGTCAGCGTCGAGCGGTAGGAGTTCTGGATGGTCGTGTGCGACGAGCCGGTCGTGAAGAACGCCTCCTTCGCCTGCGAGGCGCCCTCGTGGACGTCCAGCGTCGACAGCCGGACGGTGCCGCCGAGGTCGAGGACGTAGATCTCCTCGGCATCGGCGGTCTGCGAGACGACGGTCTTGAAGACCTCGCGCAGACGGCTCTCGGCGGCGGTTCGCTCGGCCGCGGCGGCGCCGTCGTCGAGGAACGTCCGGGCGTCGTCGCCGACGCCGGGCATGACCCCCACGAACACGACGTTCCGGCTCTGCTCGTCGACCCAGCGGTCGAGCGCGTCGGCCTTGATCCCGGCGACCGCGTCGAGGCGGTCGTAGAGCGAATCCGTCAGGTCGCCGGTCGCCCGGATGTAGGCGACCGCCCCGACGGCGATGACCGTGACCGTGGACAGCAGCAGGAACGAGCCGACCAGGCGCGCCCGGAGGCTCCGGCGGAACGGCCTCGTCAGGCGGCCGATCACGGCGTCACGCCGCTAGGGAACCGTCTGGCCGACCTTCGCGAGGTCGAACTGCCCGGCCGGGGTCGCGTAGTCGGTGCCGAAGAACTTGACCGACAGCTCCTTGAGCTTGCCCTTGGCGTGCAGGTCCTGGACGGCCGCGCTGATCCGGCTGACGAAGGCGGCCGGCGCGAGCGTGAGGCTCCGGTCGATGTAGCCGGTCTTCTGGGTGAAGAACGCCGGCGTGTCGAGCTTCTTCAGCTTGGCGCCGTCCTTGATCGCGGCGAGGCCGACCGGCTCGCTGCAGAGGAACGCGTCGATGTCGCCGCCGGCCACGGCTGCCAGGCCGGGCGGCTCGGTGTTGTACGTCACGATCTTCGGATCGTCGACGAGCCAGTCGAGCGTGGAGCCGGGCAGCTCGAGCGTTCGCCGCAGGTACAGCTCGTGGGTGCAGCCGGCGCACGCCCCGATCTGCTTGCCGGACAGCTCCTCTGGCTTCGTGACCGAGGAGTCCGCGGCGACGAAGAAGCTCGCCGGCGTCGAGTAGTAGGGCTGGGTGACGTAGAGCTTCTCGAGGCGCGACGACGTGATCGCGCCGGAGGCCCACGCGACGTCGAACCGGTCGCCCCAGCCGCCCGCGATCATCGAGTCGAACGGCGTCGTCACGAAGCACGGCTCGACGCCGAGCGAGGTGGCGACGAGCTTGCCGGTCTCGGCGTCGTAGCCCGAGACCTCGGGGGCCGTGAGCTGGTTCGGGGCGCACTTCGTGCCGGCCGAGCGGGCCGCGCCGTCGACCTTGAACGACTGCGGCGGGTACTCGGTGTCGGTCCAGAGGACGAGCGTCCCCCGGGCGAGGACCTGGGCCAGCTTGTCCTTGGCCGGGTCGCCGCCGCTGGCCGCCGGCGAGGACGCCGTCCCGCTGCAGCCGGCCACGACGACGAGGCACGTGGCAGCGGCGGCGAGCCGGCGCGCCCAGATCCGGGTTTCGATCACTTGACCTCCTGGCCGAGCAGCGACAGGTCGAACTTCCCGGCCTGGGTCGTGTAGTCGGTCCCGAACCACTCCTGGGACATCTGCTTGAGCGTGCCGTCCGCATGGGCGGTCCGGATGATCTCGTTGACGCGATCGACGAACGCCGTGGCCGACAGGCCGGAGCTCTTGTCGACGAAGCCGCTCGGGTACATCGAGAACGCGCCCTCGTCGAGCAGGCGGAGCGGCTTGCCCTCCTTGATCGCCTCGAGCGCGACCGGCTCCGACGTCGAGGAACGCGTCGAGTTCGCCGTTGGCGAGCGCGTCGATGCCGGGGCCTTCGGTCTCGAACCCGGCGAGCTTGGGGTCCTTGACCTTCTGGACGAGGTCGACGCCGGGGATCTTCAGCGTGCCCTGGAGGTACGACTCGACCGTGCAGCTCGTGCACGTCCCCAGCGTCTTGCCGTCGAGGTCCGACGGCTTCTGGTAGGGCGAGTCCTTCGCGACGAGGAACCGTTGCGGGATGTAGTAGTAGGGCTGCGTCATGAAGAGCTTTTCCATGCGCTTCGCGTTGATCGCCCCCGACGCGTACGCGATATCGAGGCGGTCGCCCCAGCCACCCGCGGTGACCTCCGTGAACGTCGGCTGGACGAAGCACGCCTCGACGCCGAGCTTCTGCGCGACCAGCTTCGTCGTCTCGATGTCGAAGCCAGTGACCTCCTGGGCGGTGATCTGGTTCGGCAGGCACTTCGTCGACGGGGCGCGAGCGACGCCCTCCTTGCGAAGCGATTGCGGTGGGTAGTCGAGCTCGGCGTAGCCAAGGAGCGTGCCACGCGCCAGGACGTGGGCGAGCTCGTCCGTCGTCGGATCGGCGCTCGGCGTCGCCGCGGAACTGGAACACGCGGCGATGAGCAACGCCAGCGTGAACGCGGCGACCGCGAAGCGAGCCGGCATCACTGGTCGGATACCAGCCATCATGCAACCCCTCTTCGACCCCGGCAGATCGCGCTCGACAGGGAAACCCTGGTGACGGCGAGCGCCTTGATGGCATGGTACCCGCCGCGACCACGAACAACGCGTCGAATCGACTCGGCTGTCGACTTCCCGACAACGAACGAGGCCGGCCCCGGGATCCGGGGCCGGCCTCGCTGTTGCCGTCGGGTCGGGCGCGCTGCGCCCGCCGTCAGACCTCCTTGAACTCGCCTTCGACCGTCTCCTCGCCGGCGCCGCCGGCCGCCGCTCCGGCGCCCTCGGCCTCCGCGCTCTCGCCCTCGCCCGGCTCGCCGCCGGCACCGTTCGTGCCGTCGGGACCGGCCTCGGACGCGGACGCCTGGTAGGCGGCCGTCGAGACGCGGTTGAGCGTCTCGGCCAGCGCCGACGCGCCGGCCGTGATCGCCGACATGTCGGAGCCCTTCAGCGCCTCGCGCAGCGAGGACACCTGGTTCTCGATCTCGGCCTTGTCCTCGGACGACACCTTGTCGCCGAGATCCTTGACCGTCCGCTCCGCCTGGTAGGTCAGCTGCTCCGCCTGGTTGCGGGCCTCGACCTCTTCGCGCCGCTGGCGGTCCTCGTCGGCGTGCTCGGACGCCTCCCGGACCATCTTGTCGACGTCGTCCTTGCTGCAGCATCGACGACGCCGTGATCCGGACCTGCTGCTCCTTGCCGGTCGCCCGGTCCTTCGCCTTGACGTCGAGGATGCCGTTCGCGTCGATGTCGAACGTGACCTCGATCTGGGGCACGCCCCGGGGCGCCGGCGGGATGCCGTCGAGGATGAACGTGCCGAGCGTCTTGTTGTCCGCGGCGAACTCGCGCTCGCCCTGGAGGACGCGGATCTCGACCTGGCTCTGCTGGTCCGACGCGGTCGAGAAGACCTGCGACTTCGACGTCGGGATCGTCGTATTCCGCTCGATCAGCTTGGTCGTCACGCCGCCGAGCGTCTCGATGCCGAGCGACAGCGGGGTCACGTCGAGGAGCAGGACGTCCTTGACGTCGCCGGCCAGCACGCCGGCCTGGATCGCGGCGCCAATGCCGACGACCTCGTCGGGGTTGACGCCCTTGTGGGGCTCCTTGCCGTTGAACATCGCCTTGACGGCTTCGACGACGGCCGGCATCCGGGTCTGACCGCCGACGAGGATGACCTCGTCGATCTCGGTCGCCTTGAGCCCGGCGTCCTTGAGCGCGGCCTCGACCGGCTTGCGCGTCTTCTCGACGAGGTCGCGGACGAGGTCCTCGAGCTTGGCCCGGGTCAGCGTGACAACGAGGTGCTTGGGGCCGGACGCATCCGCCGTGATGTACGGCAGGTTGATCTCGGTCGACGAGGTCGTCGACAGCTCGATCTTCGCCTTCTCGGCGGCCTCCTTGAGGCGCTGGAGCGCCTGGGGATCCTTCGAGAGGTCGATGCCCTGGTCCTTCTTGAACTCGGCCAGCAGCCACTCGATGACGCGCTGGTCGAAGTCGTCGCCGCCGAGGTGGGTGTCGCCGTTCGTCGCCTTGACCTCGAAGACGCCCTCGCCCAGCTCGAGGATCGAGATGTCGAAGGTGCCGCCGCCCAGGTCGTAGACGGCGATCTTCTCGTCGTGCTTCTTGTCGAGGCCGTAGGCCAGCGCCGATGCCGTCGGCTCGTTGATGATCCGGCGGACCTCGAGCCCGGCGATCCGGCCCGCGTCCTTCGTCGCCTGGCGCTGGGTGTCGTCGAAGTAGGCCGGGACCGTGATGACGGCCTCGGTGACCTTCTCGCCGAGGTACGCCTCTGCATCGGCCTTCAGCTTCTGCAGGATCATCGCGCTGATCTCGGGCGGCGTGTACGTCTTGTCGCCGACCTTGACGACGAGGCCGTCACTCTTGCCGTCCTTCTCGACGGTGTAGCTGACGAGCTCCTTGGCGCGCTTCGTCTCGGCGTCGTCCCAGCGGCGGCCCATGAAGCGCTTGATCGAGTAGATGGTGTTGGCCGGGTTCGTGACCGCCTGGCGCTTGGCCAGCTGGCCGACGAGCCGCTCGCCGGTCTTCGTGAAGGCGACGACGCTGGGGACGGTCCGGCCGCCCTCCGCCGACGCGATGACCGTGGGCTCGCCGCCCTCCATCACCGCGACGACGCTGTTCGTCGTCCCGAGGTCGATGCCGATGATCTTGGCCATGTGAGTCGTGTCTCCTGTGGTTGTGGTGTCGTGCGTGTGGTCAGTTGAGCTTTGGTGATTCGTCCGGAGTCGCCGCGCTTGGTCGGGTCGGCTCGCCGTCCGGCGACGCCGCCACCGCGACGAGCGCGGGCCGGACGACGCGATCGCGGAGCCGGTAGCCGCGCCGGATCTCCTCGACGATCTCGCCGTCCCTGTGGGCCGTGCCCGGAACGGACGCGATCGCCTCGTGCTCGCGGGGGTCGAACGGTGTCCCGGGCGAGGCGTCGATCTGGGTGACGCCCTCGCTCTCGAGCAGGACGCGAAGCTTGCGGTCGATGGCGGCGACGCCCTCGACCCAGGCCTCGTTCGCGATCTCCGCCGGCCGGGCGTCGATCGCCAGGTCGAAGTCGTCGGCGAGCACGAGGACCTTGCGGATCAGGTCCTCGCTGGCGAGGCCGAGCATCGCCTCGCGTTCCTCCGTCGTCCGCCGCCGGTAGTTCGAGAACTCGGCCCGCTCGCGCTGGAGGCCGGCGAGATACTCCTCGGCCTTCTGCAGGGCGGCGTCGCGCTCGCCGGTAAGGGCCTCGATGTCGGCGAGCAGCTTCGTCGGCGAGATGTCGATCTCGGCGGCGCGCTCCTCCGCCCTCGTGCGTTGGCTCATGCAGCTCCTCCCGGCCGTGGCGTCGTGGTGGTGTAGGTCATGCCTGGATGTTGGCGACGAGCTCGTTCATCAGGCCCGAGACGAAGCGGACCGTGCCGATCGCCTGGCGGTAGGCCATCCGCGTCGGCCCGAGCACGCCGACGACGCCGACGGCCCGGCTGGGCTCGCCGTACGAGGCGAGGACGAGCGCGACGTCGCGCATCTCGTCGGGGCCGTTCTCGGCGCCGATGAACACCTGGACCTGGCCGCTCCCGGCGATCGAGTCGAACAGGCCGCCGAGGTACGAGCGGTTCTCGAGGGCGGCGAAGACCTGCCGCAGCTTGTCGCTCCGGTCGAACTCGGGCGCGTCCATCACGTGCAGGAGGCCGTCGCTGAAGACCTCCTCGATGGGGCTCGAGTCGTAGTCGCGGACCGCGGCGAGGACGCGCTGGCCGACGAGCTCGACGAGCGCGCCGATGGGCGCCGTGGCGTCGATCCGAGCGAGCGCCCGCTCGGCATCCGCTGCCGTTCGGCCAGCCATGATCCCGTCGAGGACGACCGCGGCGCGGGTCAGGTCCTCCTGCTCGGTGGTGGCGCTCAGCGTCACGAGGACCTGCCGCACGGCGCCCTCGCGGAACACGATGATCAGGCTGGCCAGGCGGTCCGAGATCGAGACGATATCGATCCGGCGGACGTGCGCGGTCCGGGGCTTGGCCGGGGTCACGATCGCGGCGGTCCGGTTGGCGGCGGCAAGGATCGTCGCCGCGAGGCGGAACCACTGCTCGCTCGCGTGCTGGACCTGGCCGAACTGGTGACGGATCATCAGCTGCTCGACCGGCGGCAGGACCGCGCTGTCGCTGATCGACTCCACGAAGTAGCGGTAGCCCGCGTCGGTCGGCACGCGGCCGGCGGAGGTGTGGGGGTGGGTCAGCAGCCCCGCCTCCTCGAGGTCCGAGAGGATGTTCCGCACGGTCGCGCTCGACACGCCGAGGCGGTAGCGCTGGACGAGCGCGGCCGACCCGACCGGGGTCGCGCTGTCGACGTATTCCTCGATGACCGCTCGGAGGATCGACTGGGATCGGGGATCCAGCGAGCCGGCGGTGCGGACGCGGCGCGTCACGGGCTGGCCTCTGGTGCGTGGTTTTGGGGTTAGCACTCGCGGGTGGAGAGTGCTAACGAACTTTAGCAGTCCGGGGCGTGGAGTGTCAACGCTCCGAGGCCCATTCTGCCACCGCCGCAGGGTCTACGATCGCACCCGGCGCGGACCATCGAACAGGATCTGATCGGTGAGCGCGATCGCGGTGGTGTCGGGAGGGACGTCGTGAGCGGGTCGAGCGGACAGGGACCGATGTGGGGGTCGGGCGCGCCGCAGGGCGACGAGCCGGCGCCCGAGGATGCGCCGCCCGAGAGCGCGCCGCCCGCAAAGCCTGACGCGTCGCCGCCTCCGCCACCCGCGGCGCCGCTCTGGGGCCCGAACGCGGCGCCGCCACCGCCCGCCCAGCCCGGTCCGTCCGGTCCCCCGCCGGAGCCGTCCGCGCCGCTCTGGGGCGCGAACGCCGCGGCACCGCCGCCGCCCGCCACACCCGCGCCGCCGCCGCCGGCCACTCCTGCGGGTCCCCCACCGGCCGGCGGGATGTGGGGCGCCGGCACGCCGCCGCCGCCGACGGTCAGGCCGGAAGGCATCCCTGGCTGCCTGAAGGTCGGGATCATCCTCGGGGTCATCCTGATCGTCGGGCTCATCGTCTTCGTCTTCCTCATCGGCCAGCTGTTCAGCGGCGTCCTGCGGAGCGCCGGCGTCAACCCCGACGAGCTCGGCAACAACCCGAACGGGATCGGCGCGGATTGTCCGTTCCTCAGCGACCAGGCCGCCCGCGATCTCGTCGGCGGCAACGCGGACGCGTCGGACTTCAGCGGCCTCTTCGAGGCGACGATCGGGCTCGTCATCGACAGGCGGGCCCTGCCGGACGCCCCGGACTGCGTCATCACCGACGGCGAGAAGACGTACCTGGTCCGGATCGCGAAGAGCGACGGCAACGGGCCTGCGATCTATGCCAAGGAGAAGGCCAACGCCCAGCCGACGTCGCAGGACCAGGGCGGCGGGGTGACCCTCGAGAACCCGGGCTACTTTGGCGGCGACGTGAGCGGCGTCGGCGACGAGGCGTTCTGCACCGGCCTGTCGAACGCGATCATGGCCGGGGTCGTCGCCCGCAAGGGCGATATGGTCGTGGCCGTGTCGGTCGGGCCGCCCTCGGAGGGGCAGCAGACCGTGCCCGACATGGAGAACGTCGGCGGCGTCACGACCGCGCCGGGCCTCTGCAAGCTCGCGGGGGACATCGCCCTTCAGGTGCTGCCCTAGCCAGGGCCCAGGGCCCGGACCGTCAGACCAGCCGCGCGAAGAGCTCGTTCGAGAGCAGGCGGCCGCGCGTCGTCAGGACGATCCGGTCGTCGGCCGTGACCTTGAGCAGCTCCGCGGCCAGCGCCCAGCCGAACCACGCTTCTAGCGGCGGCTCGAACCCGGCCGAGAGCGGCAGGCCGGTGTCGAGGCGGAGCCCGAGGATCGCCGCCTCGGCAGCGGCCACGTCGCAGTCGAGCGTCTCCGCGCCACCCGGCGGCAGCCGCGGCTTCGCCCGACCCGGCGGGACCAGCGCCGCGACATAACCGTCGAGCCGAGCCGCGTTCCAGCGCCGCGTCGCGCCGTCGAACGCGTGCGCTCCCGGACCAACGGCCTCATACGGCCGTCGATCCCAGTACGCGAGGTTGTGGCGGCTCTCGTGCCCGGGCTGGGCCCAGTTCGAGATCTCGTAGCCGCGCCAGCCGTCGCTCTCGAGCCGGACGACCGCGTGGTGGTACTGAGCGGCGGCCCGGTCCTCGTCCTGCTCCGGCCGGGCGGCCTCGCGCCAGCGCCGGGCGCCGGCCCGCGTCGGGAGGTGGTCGCCGCCGGGGCCGGTCAGGCCCTCGGCATCGGGGTCGTCGAGCGAGAGGGCGTAGAGCGAGAGGTGATCGGGCCCCAGATCGAGCGCCGCGTCGAGCGTCGACATCCAGGTCGCGACGGATCCGCCCGGCACGTCGTAGAGCAGGTCGACGTTGACTGACCCGATCCCGCCGCCGCGCGCGGCGGCGACGGTCTCACCGACGTCCGCGGGCCGATGCCGCCGTCCCAGCCGCTTCAGCTCCGCGGCGTCGAGGCTCTGCGCGCCGACCGACACACGCGTCACGCCGGCCCTGGCCAACGCGCCCGGCGTCGCCCCGCTCGTCGGGCCCCGGGTTCGCCTCGACGGTGACCTCGGCTCGTGGCGCGATCCCGAACCGCCGGCGGACGAGGTCGAGCAGCGCGGCGATCTCGTCGGCCGGGATCAGCGACGGCGTCCCGCCGCCAAGGTATACGGAATCGAGCAGCGGGCGCCGCCGCGTGCCAGGCTCGCCGAACGTCGCGTCGAGGGCCTCGGCCCGGAGGCCGATCTCCGCGCGGAGCGCGGCCAGCAACTCGCCAACCCGGTTGCGCGGCCCGCGCGCGGCGGACCCGGCGAAAACGACGAAGTCGCAATACGGGCAGACCGAGACGCAGAAGGGGAAGTGGACGTAGAGAGCGACGGGTGGCTGCGGTCCGGCGCCGTCGGCGGGAACTCGCGAGCCGGTCACCTGTCCCGCGACGCCTGCTCTCGCGGCCCGATGACGCGCCAGCCGTCGGGCGGCCGGCGCTTCTTGTCGATCTCCTCCTCCTCGCGGCCCCGCGGCAGGAACTGGCCCGCGTGACCGGTCGTGACGAAGACCGCGAAGCGCGTGATCGAGTGGCCGATGAACGCGGCCGCGATCCCGCCGGTCACGCCGGTGACCCACCCACCGACGAGCCCGACGAGCAGCGCCATCACGAGCATGTAGCGGTTCCTGCCCGGCGCGCCGAGCCGCGTCGCGAGCGTGTACACGATCGCCTGGATGATGTTCGCGACGTTCGGGTTCAGGCCGGTCGCGAGCAGCAGCCCGAACATCGCGCCGCGGAACGTGACCTCGTCGATGAGCGCGGTCGAGACCGCGTTGATCAGCGCGCCCGGGTACGACCACGCGTCCGGCAGCCGGACCCGGCGGTATCGGTAGAGGGCGACACCCAGCGCGCAGCCCGCCCCGACGATGCCATAGAGGAAGCCGTAGACGAGCGTCTTTACCCGGTCCTCGCCGGCGCCGAGGAAGAACTCCTCGCGGGCCGCGGGGTGGATGAAGAGGATCCCGGCGATCAGCGACGAACCCGACCCCGTACCACGCGATCCGGCGCCGGAACGAGGGCGGCCGGCCGTCCTTCGACTCGTCGTACTCGGCGGCGTTGAAGTGCTCAGCCTCGAGGCGGAGCATGACGAGGAGCAGCGCCAGGCCGGCGGCGACGAACCGCTGGAGGGTCGGGATCCACTCCTCCACCCGGTCAGCCCTCGTCCATGCGGAGCATCGCCAGGAACGCTTCTTGCGGGATCTCGACCGACCCGACCCGCTTCATCCGCTGCTTTCCCTCTTTCTGCTTCTCGAGCAGCTTCCGCTTCCGCGTGATGTCGCCACCGTAACATTTGGCAAGGACGTTCTTGCGCATGGCTCGGACGGTTTCGCGTGCAATCACGTTGCTCCCGATCGACGCCTGGATCGGGATCTCGAACATCTGGCGCGGGATCAGCTGCTTGAGGCGCTCGGTCAGGTTGCGCCCGACCGACTGGGCCTTGTCGCGGTGGACGATCATCGACAGCGCGTCGACCGGCTCGCCGTTCACGAGGATGTCGACCTTGGCGAGGTTCGCCGCGCGATAGCCCAGCTCCTCGTAGTCCATCGACGCGTAGCCCTGGCTGCGGCTCTTCAGCTGGTCGAAGTAGTCGACGATGAGCTCCGCGAGTGGCATCTCGAAGTGGAGGACGACCCGGTTGGGGTCGAGGTACTCCATGTTCTGGAACGTCCCGCGACGGTTCGTCGAGAGCTCCATCAGCGGCCCGATGTAGTTCGACGGCGTGACGACGCTCAGCGTCACCCACGGCTCGTGGATCTCCTCGATGTCGCTGGGGTTCGGGAGGAGCGAAGGGTTGTCGATCTCGATCGTGCCCTTGCCGTGCTGGAGGACGACGCGGTACTCGACGGACGGCGCGCTCGCGATCAGGTCGAGGTCGAACTCGCGCTCGAGGCGCTCCTGGACGATCTCCATGTGGAGCAGCCCCAGGAAGCCGCAGCGGAACCCGAACCCGAGCGCGACCGAGCTCTCGGGTTCGTAGGTGAAGCTGGCGTCGTTGAGGTGGAGCTTCTCGAGCGCCTCGCGGAGCAGCGGATAGTCCTCGCCGCTGACGGGGTAGATCCCGGCGAACACGAGGCTCTTCGCGGGCTGGTAGCCGGGCAGCGGCTCAGCGGCGGGATGCGCCGCGGTCGTGACCGTGTCGCCGACCTGGGCCTCGCGGACGTTCTTCAGCCCGGTCGCGATGTAGCCGACCTCGCCGGCCTGGAGCTGCTTGACGGGCACGAGCTGGGGCCGGAAGACGCCGAGCTCGAGCGGCTCGGCCGTCGCGCCTGAACCCATCAGCCGGATCTCGTCGTGGGTGCGAAGCGTTCCCTCGGCAAGCCGGACGTAGGTCACGACGCCTTTGTACGCGTCGTAGTGGCTGTCGAAGATCAACGCCCGGAGCGGCATTCCCGGGTCGCCCTTCGGGGCCGGGATGCGCGCGACGATCGCCTCGAGGATCTCCGGGACGCCGGTGCCGTCCTTGGCGCTGGCGAGGATCACCTCCTCGCGCGGGATCGCGAGGACGTTCTCGAGCTCCTCGATGATCGTGTCGGGGTCGGCCGAGGGCAGGTCGATCTTGTTGAGGACAGGGATCAGGGTCAGGCCCTCGCGGAGTGCGAGGTGGACGTTGGCGAGCGTCTGGGCCTCGATCCCCTGGGTCGCGTCGACGACGAGGATCGCACCCTCGCAGGCCTGGAGGCTGTGGCTGACCTCGTAGGCGAAGTCGACGTGGCCGGGCGTGTCGATGAGGTTCAGGCCGTAGCGGTTGCCGTCGCGGGCGTCGTACTCGAGGCGGACGGCCCGCGCCTTGATCGTGATCCCCTTCTCGCGTTCGAGGTCCATCGAGTCGAGGACCTGGCTCATCATCTGGCGGCCCTCGACGGTGTGGGTCAGCTCGAGCAGCCGATCCGCCAGCGTCGACTTGCCGTGGTCGATGTGGGCGATGATCGAGAAGTTGCGGAGTCGCTCCTGAGGGATGGCCACGAGGCGGGAGTGTAGCCGGGCGGATCACACGATCGCCCAACACGAACTCGCGTCGGTGGCGATGATGGGTCCGAGGGGCGCACGACGAGGGGAGGCACGGATGAGAGTGCGGTGGACGACGGTGCCCGCGATCCTGGTGGCGATCGGGCTGGTGCTGGCGACGGCGAGCTGCGGCGGCTCGGCGGCGGCGACGCCGAACCCCACGATCCTCGGCGCCGACTTCGCGACGAGCGCGCTGGCGGCCTGCGACGCCGCCGTCGTCATGAAGCAGGCCGAAGGGCCCTTCCCGTTCCCGGACTTCAACCCCACGAAACCGGACGTGGCCAGGCTCGGCCAGGTCGCCGACTACCTCGAGAAGACCGCAACCACGTACGAGGCGTGGTCGGCCGCGATGACGGCACTCGGTCGGCCGGCGGGCGGCGGTTCGTCGTGGTCGGCGCTTGTGGCCGCCGTCGACCGCCACGGCGAGCTCGCGCGTGACCAGATCGATGCCGCCAGGGAGGGCGACACCAACCGGTTCAGCAAGGACTACACGCTCGGCATGGAGACCAGGGCCAACCTGATCAAGGCCGCGGAGGATGCCGGGATTCCTGACTGCGCCAAGTTCGACGGGTAAGCTCGAGACCCGCGTTCGGCAGATGAGCCGGCACGGAGTGCCGGACCCAGGTCGGTCGACTCCACGAGCCACGTCACGCGGCGGGAGGGTGGCCGGGGCAGCGCCAGTCGGGGTGGTCCGGGTTCTTCGCCGCACCGTAGCCGTTGCAATCGAGGAGGCTGGAGCTCTGCGTGCTCCCGGATCCCGATGGCGCGGCGACGACGGCAGGCGCCGCCGCTCCCGCTACGAGTCCGACCAGGGCCAGGCAAACGGCCAGCCGACGTCCGCGCATTTCCCACCTCCAGGGAGCAGCCGACGAATCTCGTCTGAGACGAGGAATCTCGTCCGGTCGCGAGGCCGTGTCAAGGGTCGCGACCTTGCAAATTCCGGCCCGATGTTCGATACGATCCGCACGCCGGGGCATCCACCTCTCGAGGAGTTCCGCCATGACGGTCGACGCCGCCTCCGATGCGCTTGTCGGGCAGATCTCGGGGCTCCTCGATCGCTGGACGCAGGCCCTGGTTGACGGCGACGTCGACCGGATCCGTTCGTTCATGACTCCGGGCTTCTCGATCACGACCGCGGGCTGGCTCGATACGCCGGCCGATCGCGAGACATGGCTGAGTCACGCGCTCGAGCGGTTCCGGCTTGACTGGTTCGCATACGACGACGTCCGTGTGCGGCGGTACGGCGGCGACGTCATCGTGTCGCAGTCACGCTGCCAGCAGCGCGGGACGGACCTCGTGAGCCGCGACCCATGGGCGATGGTCTTCCGCTACACCGACGTCTGGGTCCCCGACGGCGGCGGGTGGCAGATCGACGTCCGCCAGGCGACGGGCCGCCCCTGGACCGAGGCCGACGACCGGCCGGGCACCTGACGGGCGCCGTGGGCGCCCAGCTGCGCTGGCTGATCCCCGCGATCCTCGTCTCGATCGCCGCCGTGATCGGCCTGCAGTTGGCCGTCGAGCGGTGGCCGGAGCTGCGCACGCTCTACCGGATCGCGCCGCCGCTCTTCGCGCTGGGCCTCCTCGCCTTGCTCTATCGCAACTGGATCCAGCGCGATCGGGTGGCCTTCCTGTCGGTGGCGGTGCCGGCCATCGCGCTTGCGACGGCATCGCTCGTGGTGAGGTGGCCGGCCAACGCGATCTTCGTCTGGGCGTCGCTCGGGCTCGTCGTCGGAGTCGCCTGGTCGGACCGCGTGCGGGGTTGGTGGACCGTCCACGTCCTGCGTCGGCCGCCGCTGACGCCGCGGCGGCGATTCCGTGGCGCGCTTCGTACCCCAATCCTCGACTGGTCAAAGGCCCTGTCCGGGAATGGTCCGCTCACGCCGGCAGAGCGCCGCCAGGCTAATTCGGCAATCGCGTACATGCGGAGTCTGACCGCCCCGGACGCCGAGCTCGAGGCCATCCGCAACGACCTCGCCGATCTGGCGGAGCGCTGGGTCGTCACGCCACGCACCGAAGAGCATTTCCAGACGTTCGTCGATCTCAACGATGCTCTCGGACGGATCAACGAGCGCATCAACGCGAGCAGGGCCAACGACTGACCGACGGCCGGGTCAGAGCGCCTGGAGCAACGCCAGCGTCGCCACGCCGATCGCGATCGTCACGACGCCCGCGATCTGGACGCGATTGAGCCGCTCGCCGAACAGGAAGAACGCAGCGATCGCGGCGATCGCCGCGAACTGCGAGGCGAGGACGGCGGCGATCGCCGCGCTGTCCCGCGACCCGAACGCGTACGTCGCCGTGCCCAGGACCTCGGCGAGACCGACGAAGACGACCACGCCGACGGCCGGCCGGACGATGCGCAGACGACGCATCAGGACGAGCGGGATCGTGACGAGGACGACACCCGCGACGCGCGCCGGCAGCACGGTCCAGGCGAGCGGCAGGTCGGTCGCGACGCGGCTCGTCGCATAGAGGTTGATCCCGAACAGGACGGCCGCGCCCAGTGCGATCAGGGCCGTGACCGGGGCGCTCACGGTCGGCCGCTCGTCACCCTCCAACGGGGTCGCCCGGCGCTCGAACGAGGCGAGCGCCACGCCCGCGGCGATGAGCGCGAGCAGCGCGATCGTCGGGCCCGCGACCGGGTCGCCGGCGAGGATCGCGAGCGTCGCGCCGATCGCGCCCTCCGTCGAGACGATCGGCCCGACGACGCCGACCTTGCCGCGCTGGAGTGCCGTGTAGACGAGCAGCAGCCCGATCGAGTTCGCGAGGCCGGCGGCGGTCAGGTAGCCGACCTGTTCGCCGGTCAGCTCGACCGGCGGGCTCGTGACGACGATGAGCGGGATCGTGACGACGAGCCCGACGAGCATCACCCAGCCCAGCGTGGACCACGACCCGATCAGCCGGGCGCTCCGCGCCGAGCCGAGCAGCGTCGACGCCCACAGGACGGCGGTGGCGAGCCCGCCAACGATGGCAATCACGGAGCGTCAAGTCTCGCCGATCCCGAGCGGCCTGGCGCAACTGCGTTCGTCGCGCATGGGCGAGGCTGGCAAGGCGGCGTCCGAGCACCGCAAGCGAGTGAGCCCGCAGGTGCGTGAGCGCGGAGCGGAGGCGCCAACGCCGGCCAGCGTCGTCCAGGCGCGACAGCCATTGATGGCCAGCACGTAGCGCCTCTGCTACCATGCGCGTCCGTGTCGGCACCCGATTCGTGCCGCACCGCACGATCATCCCCGTTCCTGAGAGGTCCGCCCCTTGGCCAAGACGCCTCGCACCTGGACGGGCGCACGCACGCCGTCGGGACTCAAGCGCGTCCGACAGGCCGAGCGGCGCCACGAGATCCTGCAGCCGCGCCGCACCGCCGCGAAGACCTATGTCGCGAAGGCGCTCGACGCCGCGACGAACAATGGCGATGGCGCCGAGGCGGCGGCCGCGCTCGCCGTGGCCCACGCGGCGCTCGACCGGGCCGCGAAAGCCGGCGCGATCCACCCGAATGCCGCGGCGCGTCGCAAGTCGCGCCTGACGCTGAAGTTCAACGCCGCGACCGGCGGGGCCCAGGTCCAGACCTCGGGCCGCGTCACGAAGCAGACGAGCAAGGCCCAGGCGGCAAAGGCCGCACGAAGCCGCATCGCCGCCGGCAAGGCCGACAAGGCGAAGGGCGCCCAGACCGCCGCCGGCAAGGCGCGCACCGCGCTCTCGAAGACCGCTCGCGCCGACGCCGCGGCGAAGGCCGAGGCCACGACCGGCACGGTCGAGACGGCGGCCGCACCGGCCAAGTCGACGACCACGGCGAAGGCCAAGGCCGCACCGAAGACGACGACGAAGGCTGCGGCGCCGAAGGCGACCGCGAAGAAGGCCCCGGCCAAGAAGGCACCCGCCAAGAAGGCCGCGAAGTCCTAGCGGACCCTTCGCCTGCCGACCGACGCCCCGGCACCGCCGGGGCGTTTCGAATTCGCGGACCGATTCGAACGCGAGTGGCGAGCGCCCTAGGCCGAGGCGCCTTTGACCGACGAGGCCTCGCGGGCCTTCGGCCGGGTGAACCCGTAGGCGAGCCCGCCGATCAGGGCGCCGGCCTCGGTCAGGACGATCAGCGTCAGCGCGGTCGATGCCTGCTGGGCCCAGTAGAAGCTCGTGAACGACGCGGCGTCGGTCACTCCGGCGCTCGCGAGGGCGTCGCCGTTGCCCGCGGCGACATAGCGCTGGTACACGCAGTCGGCGCCGCCCTGGCACGACGGCGGCAGGGGCTGGCCGGTCGCCTGGTCGACGCGATTGAAGTCCGGGTAGCCGTTGTCGGCGAAGAAGAAGATCGCCTTCGTCCCGAGCAGGATCAGCGCCAGCGTCAGGGCGGTCACGATCCCCGCGTACAGCGCATTCGCGAGGATTCGCGACCACGGGCCCGCCCGCCGGTCGCTCTTCTGGTTCGCGTAGTAACCGATCAACAGGCCGGCCGGCAGCGCGAGCAGCCAGTAGACCGGCTCGATCGGGATGACGAGCAGGAAGCTGACGGCGATCGTCGCGGCCATGCCGATGCCGACGTACGCGGCGGTGATCGCGCCGCGGTCGATGACGCGGGTCACGATCCGGCGGCCGCCCCCAGAGCCTCCCGGGACGGGGCGCCGCTCGCCCGCCGGCCGAGCGCCTCGCGGCCCAGGTATCGGGCGCCCTCGCCCAGTTCGCCCTCGATCCTCAAGAGCCGGTTGTACTTCGCGACGCGCTCGCTGCGCGACGGCGCCCCGGTCTTGATCTGGCCGGTGCCCATTCCGACGACGAGATCGGCGATCGTCGTGTCCTCGGTCTCGCCGGAGCGATGCGACACGATCGCGGTCCAGCCGGCGCGCCGGGCGAGGTCGATCGCCTCGATCGTCTCGGTCAGCGTCCCGATCTGGTTGAGCTTGATCAGCACGGAGTTCGCGGAGCTCTCGTCGATCGCCCGCTGGATGCGGTTCGTGTTCGTGACGAGCAGGTCGTCGCCGACAAGCTGGATCCGGTCGCCGAGCCTTCGGGTGAGCTCTGCCCAGCCGGACCAGTCGTCCTCGGCCAGGCCGTCCTCGATCGAGACGATCGGGAACCGGGCGGCCCAGTCCGCCCAGAGATCGACGAGCTCGCCGGACTCGAGCGTCCGGCCCTCCTTCGCGAGGACGTAGCGGGTCACGTCGTCGCCGCCGCTGCCTTCCTCGACCAGCTCGCTCGTCGCCGGGTCGAGCGCGATCGCGAGGTCCTCGCCCGGCCGGTAGCCGGCCCGCTCGATCGCCCGGAGGATGACCTCGACCGCGGCCTCGTTCGACGCGAGGCTCGGCGCGAAGCCGCCCTCGTCGCCCTGGCCGGTCGCGTGGCCGTCCTCGTGGAGGATCGCCCGGAGCGCGGCGAAAACCTCGGCGCCGGCCCGGAGGCCCTCGCTGTACGAGGCCGCGCCGACCGGCATCACCATGAACTCCTGGAAGTCGGTCGAGTCCTGGGCGTGCTTGCCGCCGTTGAGGATGTTGAACATCGGGACAGGCAGCGTCCGCGCGCCGGCCCCGCCGAGATACCGGAACAGCGAGAGGTCGTGGGCCGCCGCTGCGGCGTGGGCGGCCGCGAGCGAGACGCCGAGGATCGCGTTCGCCCCCAGCGAGCCCTTGTTCGGCGTTCCGTCGAGCTCGATGAGCACCTCGTCGAGGCCGGCCTGGTCAGCCGCGTCGAGGCCGTAGATCGCGGGCGCGATCGTGTCGGTCACGTTGGCGACCGCCGTCAGCACGCCCTTCCCGCCGTAGCGCGCCTTGTCGCCATCGCGCAGCTCGACCGCCTCGTGGACGCCCGTCGAAGCCCCGGACGGGACCGCGGCCCGGCCGACCGAGCCGTCGCCGAGGACGACGTCGACCTCGATCGTGGGATTGCCCCGCGAATCGAGGATCTCGCGGGCGTCGACGAGCTCGATCGTCGTGTTCGTCGAGAGGCTCATGCGCGCGTCCCGACCTTCGTCGTCGGGGCGGTTTTGGAGTCCTCGTCCGCCGGCTCGCGATCGAGGAGCACGGCAATGCCCGGCAGCTCGCGGCCCTCGAGGAACTCGAGCGAGGCGCCGCCGCCCGTGCTGATGTGGGTCATCTTCGTCGCGAGGCCCTGCTGCTCGAGGGCCGCCACGGAGTCCCCGCCACCGACGACGACCGTCACGCCCTTCTCGGCCTGGCCGGCGAGGTAGCGGGCGATGGCCTTCGTGCCATGGGCAAACGAGGGGATCTCGAACACGCCCAGCGGCCCGTTCCAGAACACGGTCTTCGCCGGCGCGAGGGCCTCTTCGATCGCGGTCCGGGACTGCTCGCCGATGTCGACGATGTGCCACGACGCGGGGAACTTCTCGGTGCCGACCGTCTTGTACTCCGTGCCGCGGGTGACTTCCTTGGCGATCACGACGTCCGTCGGAAGGATCACCGGGATGTTGCGGGCCTCGGCCGCGGCGAGGATCCGCCGGGCGTCCTCGACGCGATCGTGCTCGGCGAGGCTCTTGCCGACGCTCTTGCCCTGGGCGAGCAGGAACGTATTCGCCATCCCGCCGCCGACGACGAGGATGTCGACGTTGGCCATCAGGCTCTCGAGGACCTTGATCTTGTCCGAGACCTTCGCGCCGCCGAGGATCGCCGCGAACGGCCGCGCCGGGTTGTCGATCAGGGAGGACAGCATCTCGATCTCGCGCTCCATCAACAGCCCGGCATAGGCCGGCAGGAGCTTGGCGATGCCGACCGTCGAGGCGTGGGCCCGGTGGGCCGTCCCGAACGCGTCGTTGACGTAGACGTCGGCGTACGACGCGAGCGTCGCCGCGAACGCCGGGTCGTTCTTCTCCTCCTCGGCGTGGAAGCGGAGGTTCTCGAGAAGCAGCACGTCGCCGTTCCGGAGGCGCTTCACCGCGTCCTCCGTCCCGACGCCGAGGGCGTCGCCGGTGACGGGAATGTTCCGGCGCATGAGCGTCGAGAGCACCTGGCCCACCGGCCGGAGGCGCAGCCCATCCTGGACCTTGCCGTCGGGCCGGCCGAGGTGGCTCGCGAGGATGACCTTCGCCCCCTGGGCGATGAGCGCGTTGATCGTGGGGATCGCGGCCCGGATCCGCGAGTCGTCGGTGACCTTGCCGTCCGCGAGCGGGACGTTGAAGTCGACGCGAACGAAGACGCGCTTGCCCGCGGCGTCGAAGTCGCGGATCGTCAGCTTGTCCATGATGGCTGGCTGGTTCGGTGTCGTCGGCGTCGTCGGCCGGCAGGTCAGGCGTTCGCCGGCGTCGCGGCCGGCAGGCGGGCGGCCACGAAGCCGACGAGGTCGGCGACGCGGCAGCTGTAGCCCCACTCGTTGTCGTACCAGCTGATGACCTTCACCATCGTCCCGTCGAGGACCATCGTCGAGGCCGCATCGATGATCGAGCTGCGGCTGTCGCCCCGGAAGTCGCTCGAGACGAGCGGGTCGTCGCTGACACCGAGGATCCCCTTCATCGGGCCTTCGGCGGCCGCCCGGAACGCGTCGTTCAGCTCCTCGACGCTCGTGGGTCGCGAGACGTCGGCGGTGAAGTCGACGACGCTGACCGTCGGGGTCGGGACGCGCAGGCTGAAGCCGTCGAACTTGCCCTTCAGGTCCGGGATCACGAGGGCCAGCGCCTTCGCCGCGCCGGTCGTGGTCGGGATGATGTTCTGGCCGGCCGCACGGGCGCGGCGCGGGTCCTTGTGGGCGACGTCGAGGATCCGCTGGTCGTTCGTGTAGCTGTGGATCGTGTTCATCAGGCCGCGCTCGATCGTGAGCAGGTCGTGGACGACCTTGGCAGCCGGCGCGAGGCAGTTCGTCGTGCAGCTCGCGTTGCTGATGATCGTGTGCGCGTCGGGATCGTACTTGTCCTCGTTCACGCCCAGGACGATCGTGATGTCCTCGCCCTTCGCCGGGGCGCTGATGATCACCTTCCTCGCGCCGGCGTTGATGTGGGCGCGGGCCTTGTCGGCGTCGGTGAAGAGGCCGGTCGACTCCAGCACGATGTCGACGCCGAGGTCGCCCCACGGCAGTGCCGCGGGGTCCTTCTCCTTGAGCACCTTGACCTCGCGGCCGTCGATGATCAGCGCGTCATCGGTGTGGTCGACGGTGCCGGGGTAGGCGCCGTACGTCGAGTCGTGCTTGAACAGGAGCGCATTCATCGAGGTGTCGACGAGATCGTTGACCGCCACGACCTCGACGTCGGGGGTCCGCTCGATGAGGGCCTTGAGGGACTGGCGGCCGATCCGACCGAAGCCATTGATCCCGACGCGAACTGCCATGGTCGCTGCTCCTCCGCGGTCGCGAGGCGTCACCGAGGGCGGCCTCGTCGTGTGAGTCCGGAATGGACGTCGGCGCTCGGCGGATCGGCCGGCGCTTGCGTCGAGGACCATGGTCGCATCCGGCGCGGCGTGCGTCGAGGGCCGATCGGCACGGCGGCGTTGCGGCCGGGTGGCATGAAGCCGATGATCCAAAGGTGGATTCGTTGAGCTCTGCGGACGCCTCGGCACTCGCGCTCGACCTCGGCGCGAGCCGGATCCGGGCCGGGGTCGTGGACGGCGCCGGTCGCGTCGTGACACGGGCCGAGGCCCGAACGCCGGTCGAGGCCGGACCACAGGGCGTCGTGGCGGCGTCCATCTCGATGCTGCGGCGGGTCCGGGATTCCGCGCCGGCTCCTGTCGGCGAGCGGATCGCCGGTGTCGGGATCGCGGCGCCGGGGCCGCTGGATCCGGCTCGCGGGACGCTCGTCGAGCCCCCGAACCTGCCGCGGTCGTTCGCGGGCGCGGCGCTTGCCGGTCCGATCGGGGTCGCGCTGGCGCTGCCGGCGGCGCTCGAGCGTGACACCCACGTCGCGGCCCTGGCGGAGTGGGAGTTCGGATCGGCGCGCGGCCTGACGGACTTCCTCTACCTCACGGTGTCGACCGGGATCGGCGGCGCGATCGTCTCCGGCGGGCGGCTGCTGGGCGGCCCCGACGGCGTCGCCGGCGAGCTGGGCCACCTGCTCGTCGAGATCGACGGACCGCCGTGTGGCTGCGGCGCTCGGGGCCACCTCGAGGCGATCGCCTCCGGAAGCGGGATCGCCCGGGCGGCGGGATCGTCGATCGCCGCCGGCTCGGCAGCCGGGCTGGGGGCGCTCGCGGCCCGTCGCGGGAGGGGGCTCGACGCGCGGGACGTTGCCGACGCCGAGGACGCGGGCGACGCCGACGCGGCCCGGATCATGGAGCGCGCCCGGCGCGCCTTCGCCGAGTCCTGCGTCGTGCTCGTCAACGTCTTCAACCCGCAGCGGATTGTCGTCGGCGGAAGCGTCGCCCGGAACCAGGGCGAGCGCTGGCTGGCGCCGGCCCGAGAGCGGGTCGCGGCGATCGCGTTCTCCGTGCCGCGGGCCAGGGTCGAGATCGTGCCGGCCGAGCTGGGTGACGACGTCGGGCTCGTCGGGGCGCTGCCCCTGCTCCGTCGCCGGGGCGAGTCGTCCTCGACGGGCGCCGGGCAGGTCTGATCGGCCTCCGGGCACGAAAAAACGGGCCCCACCGGAAGGCAGGGCCCGTTGGCTATCGCATGGGGTCCGGACTCAGCCGCCGATCTTGAAGACCTTGCCACCGCAGATCGGGCAAGTGCCCTGAAGAGCGGGCTTGCCGTTCTTCATCGTGATCTTCTGGGGATTCACGACTTCGACCTTCTGCTTGTCCTTGACGCAATACGCTTCGGCCATGGAGCGGGCTCCTCCTCGTTCAGCGTGGCGTCACGGGAACCCTCGTCCCGTGTCCGCAGATCACGTGTTTGTCCACAGGGACGGGCGCCAGCGGTCCGTCCCAGCCAACTGCTTCTGACGATCCATTCCGGCGAGGATGACGAGGCTGTCGAGCCCGGTCTCGACGCACGCCACCTCCGCTGCGTCCTTCGCCGCCCCTTCGATGAAGTCGCCGGTGACGCGCTGTGCGAAGACCGCACAGACGACGCCGGCCCGGCATCGGGCGAGCGACGCGAGGACGAGCAGCGCGGACGCCTCCATCTCGAAGTTCATGACGCGCTGGCGCGCCAGGTCCTCCGCCAGGTCAGGGTAGCGGATGGGCAACTGCGGGATGGGACGCCCCTGCGCCCCAAAGAATCCCGGTGCCGTCGCCGTCATCCCAACATGGGCGCGGTGCCCGAGCCGCTCCGCGGCCTCGATGAGCGCGACGACCGCCTCGTAGTGGGCGACCGCCGGATAGCCATCGTGGACGAAGTAGCTCGTGGTCGACTCGAGCCGGACTGCTCCGGTCGAGATGATCAGGTCCCCGAGGCCCACTTCCGG
Source organism: uncultured Chloroflexia bacterium (assembly GCA_963845925.1). Taxonomy (GTDB): domain Bacteria; phylum Chloroflexota; class Limnocylindria; order Limnocylindrales; family CSP1-4; genus CF-46. The sequence goes on along the minus strand of CAWJUA010000034.1, from coordinate 405,782 downwards.
CTGGAGGGCGCCGCAGGAACCGACTCGGATGAAGGTCGGCCGTTCCGTGACCGCCAGGATCTCGGCCACCACGATCTCGACGTTGTCCGTGCCGATCCCGGTCGACACGACGGAAACCCGTTCGCCGCGATACGTCCCGGTGACCGAGGCGAACTCCCGGTTGCGCCGCTCGAGCTCGATCGAGTCGAGACGCGCGGCGATCCGGGCGGTTCGGTCGGGGTCACCAGGGAGGAGGATGTACTCGGCCAGTTCTCCCGGTCCGAGTGCGATGTGGTATTGCCGTTCTCCAACCGGGAGTGCGACGCGGTGATCCGCGTTCGGCAAGACCTATCCCTCGCTCAGGTGGCTGCTTCGCAAGCGCGAAACTCGGCCGAGGATAGTCCCGCGTTCGAACGAGCGTCAAGCACGGACGAGCGTGAATCGCAACCCCCGGCCCAGGCACGAGCCACGCTCGGGCCACGCACGGCCCACGCTCAGCCCGGCGGAGCGGCCACCGACGGCCCCGCGATGCCCGCCAAACGGGCCCCGACGCGGACCGCCAGGAGGCGTCGCGCACGGCGCCGGCGGAGGACCGTGACCGCGAGCGAGAGGCCGCTGATCGCGACGATCCCGGCGATCCCGGCGGACCCCAGCCCGATGGGTCCGAGGAGGCCGCCGGCGAGGCGGCTCGGGGCGGCCGAGCCGTCATCCGCCGTCGCCGGGGCCGGGGATGGGCCAGCCGCTCCGGGTGCGCTCGCCGCCGTCAGGTCGCCGACGCGGACGAGGCCGGCCGCGTCCGTGACGACGACGCGTGGCTCTTCGCCATCGACCTCGACCCGGCCGGTCGCGTTCAAGGCATCGCCCGGGTCGATGAGCGGCAGGTAGTCGGCCGCCTCGCCGGTCAGCACGACCCGCCCGATCGCTGTGCCGTCGTCGAGCCAGAAGCCGTCTGGCGCGAGCTCCGCGACGAGCCCGCCGACGCGGACCGTCTGGCCGACGTGGTCGGCGAGCGTGACGAGGTCGACGTCCGGGACCGTCGGGCCGTCGACGGCTGCGCCGACGCCCGTGCCGCCAGTCGAGGATCCTGGTCCGCTCGAGCCACCAGAGCCGTCGGCCGTACCGGAGCCGCCGCCCGAGGCAGCCGCGCCGCCCAGGTCGACGTCGGCGGGCCCGCGCGGCACGACCGACCAGCGGCGATCGGACGCTCCAGGGTACGGCCGCCGGACGATGCCGACGACCGTCGCGCGCCGACCCTCGACGACCGACGAGGCGGCGATCCGGGCGCCGGCGAGCCCGTTCACGACGACGGTGTCGCGGCCAACGCTGAGCTCCGCCCGCCAGCGGTCGCCCAGCTTGTGGACGTCGGCGACGACCCCCGACACGACGACGAGCCGCCACTCGTGGGCCGCGGTCGGCGGCGAGGTGATCGTGAGGGGCAGCGGCCGCCCGCCGACCGCGAGGACGTTGAGCGCGTCGGCCCGGAGGCGTGGCGCATCGTACGCCCGGCCGATCTGACCGGCGGCCCGAATGCGAGCTCCGACCGGCGGGACCGCGGCGTCTGCTGGCAGCAGGATCTCGAGACCCGCCGTCCGATCCTCGACGACGATCCGGCGGCCGGTCGCGTCGAGGAGGTCCGAGGGTGCGGTGACGAGGCCCTCGACGACGACCGCGCCGCTCCCCCGCCGGACCGCCTCGGCGATCGTGATCACGCCGGCCGCCGGCGACGCGGTCGGGCCGGGTCCGCCGCCGCCGGACGAAGGCGATGGCGTCGGCGACGCGGAGGGCCCGGCTCGATTCACGAGGTCGCGCGCGTCGCGCGGCCACACGCGGTAGCCGTCGAGCTCGCCCTTGCGCGACGCCCGCTGGCCGGCGACGCCGGTCACGTCGTACGTTCCGCCGACCACGACCGAGGTCACCGTGAGGCCGCTCGAGGCGTCGGCGACGATCCGGACGGGACCGCCGGCAGCCTCCAGGAAGAACGTGATGTCGCCGCTCGACGCCTTCGTCGGCTTGCCGCTCACGGTCCCGGCGACGCGGACGAGGCTGCCCTCGGTCGACTCGCCGAGCATCGATGCGTCGATGTCCCGCGGCCCAGGGAGCGGACCCGAGCCGACGACCCGGAACCCGGACGACGATGGTCGCACCTCGAGCTGGCCGTAGGGGTCGGCGAGCTTGGCCGTGACCTGGACACGGGTCCCACGCGGTGGCGCGGCCGTGTCGTCGGGGAGATGGACGGCGATTCCGGCTGTCACGTCGGCGATCGCGAGGAGCGGAGGCGTCCCGAGGCGGCCGGCCTCGGCGATCACGACGCCGGTCACGGTCACGAGCGAGCCGACCGGAGCGCGCCGCGCGTCGGCGATGGACCGGCCGGGGTCCGCGCTTGGCGCGGGAGACGGCGAAGCGGTTGGTGTCGGGGTGGCGCTCGGCGCCGTGGTCGGAGTCGCGCTCGGGAGAGGGCTGGTCGTCGGGGCGGGCGTCGGCGGCGAAGACGCGCTCGGTGTCGGCGATGGCGATGGTGTCGGGCTGGGCATGGGCGTCGGCTCGGGCGTCACGGCGAACTCCCCGGCCAACGTGGCGTGGAGCCGGTAGCCGGCGAGGCCCGTGCCGCTGCTGTCGCGCTGGCCGAGCGGCCCGATCGCGGTGACGACGTCGCCGGTCCCGACGCTCGCGCCGGCCCGTGCGGCATCGCCGACAACGAGCCGGAGCGGTCCGCTCCCGTCGTCGATCGTGACGCCGAGGCCGTCGCTCAGAGCGTCCGGGGCGGCCATCACCGTGCCCGATACGACCAGCCGCATGCCCTCGAACGCCTCCCCGGCCTCGCCGGTCGTCGCCGCAAGCGGAGCCGGCAGCGGCTCGAGCCTATCGGCGACGATGCCCGACGCGGTCGTCGCGAAGACACGCAGGCTGAAGTAGCTCGAGAGCGCGCCGGTCACCTCGACGACCGTTCCGGCCTCGAGCGGCGACGCGAGCGCGGCGTCGAGGCGGATCGCGATCCCACCGGTCGCGTCCTGGACGAAGCCGATCCGTGCCGATTCGATCGCGCCGAGCGCCGTCGTGAGCGTCCCGTGGATCGTGGCCATGGCGCCGTCGGGCAGGGCCCTGGCGTCCGCGATCGAGAGGATCGGCGTCGGCGTCGGCGTCGGGGTCGGCGTGGGGTCGGCGTCGGCGTGGGTGACGGAGTCGGCGTCGGCGTGGCGGTCGGCGTCGGCGTGGGTGACGGAGTCGGCGTCGGCGTGGCGGTTGGCGTCGGCGACGGCGTCGGGAGCGGCGTTGGGCTCGGACTCGGGGTCGGGGTCGGAGTCGGAGTCGGCGTGGGTGTAGGCGATGACGTCGGCGTGGCCGTCGGGGTCGGGGTCAGGGTAGGCGTGGGTGTCGGGGTCGGCGTCGGGGTCGCGGATGGCGCCGGGATCGAGGTCGGCGTGGGTGCCGCGGTCGGCATCGGGGTTGGCGACGGCGTCGGTGTCGCCGTTGGCGTCGGGGTCGGCGGGGTCGGCGACGCGGCGAGGTTCTGTGGCGTTGGCGACGCCCGCACGGCGAAGTCCAGCGAGTTCTCATTCGTGTCGGTCCCGTTGCCGAGCTCGCCGCCCGGCAACCGCTCGATGCTCGACCCGGCCGGCGGCGCGGATGCAACGGACCCCTCGACGAACGCGTTCGTCGCATCGCCCCAGCCGACCGCGTCGATCGGCGTCCCACCGATCGGCCGCAGCACGATCGCCCCGCCGGTGGCCGCGAACCCGCCGCTGTACGTCGCGTCCGCGATCGGGGCGAAGAGCCCGGCGGAGTTCGCGATCAGCAGGTGCCGACCCGGCTCGAGGATCGTCGCCGCCGTCCACGATGCTTTCCTGGTGACCGTGCTCCCGGTCGACGTCGCGTAGACCACCTCGAGGCCGGTCAGGTCGACCGCGACGGCGCCGGCGTTCGAGATCTCGGCGAACTCGTCGGATGCCGAGGCGCCGCCGGTCTGGACCTCCGAGACGACGAGCGACGAGGTCGGCCAGGCGACGGCCGCGGCGAGTTCCGCGGGCGGCCTGGCGGCCGACGATGTCGGGCCGACCAGGGCGAGCGATGCCAGGACAAGGAGGAGCAGCACGGCCTGGCCGGCACCCCGGACGCGATCCATCGACGACCTCCCGGCGGGTGCGGGCGGGTGACGGCTGCGGCGGGTGGGACGCGATGTGTACCAGCCGGGTCTCGCCGGTCAATCGATCGGGGCTGCACGGCCGCTTCATTTGCGCTGCACGGCCGCTTATCGGGAGCGATTGCACTAGGATGGCCCGCACACGTCCCCTGATCTGGAGGCATCGGTGCCCCGCGCCAAGAGAACCGCAACCGCCCGCGCCGAGGCCCGGCGCCGATACCGAGCAACCCACAACGTGCCCGACGAATTCGACGAGCTCGACGAGCTCGCGGACGGCGACGAGCCGTCGGCAGGCACGCAGCCGCAACGGCGACCGCGACGAAGAGCCAGCCGCGCAAGGCCCCGACGACAGCCGCGTCGGCGAACCCGCCCCGGCCCGGCATCGCGACGGCGTTCCGCCAGGCGTTCAAGCCGGTCGATCTCCGGGGCGACATCCGGGCCCTGCCCATGCTCCTCATCGACAAGGCGTTCTGGATCCCGGCCGGCGCGATCGTCGTGATCGCCGCGGTCGTCGCCGTCACGCAGGGCAAGGAGCTGGTCAGCCAGGTTCTCGCGCCGTACTTCCTCTACCCGCCGCCGATCGCCCCGGTGTTCCTCGCCGGCTTCCTGGCCAAGCGCGGGAGCTGGCTGATCGGCGGGATCATCGGCGTCGTCCAGTCGGTCACGACGCTGATCCTCGTGACGATGTCGCCGGCACTGAACGCGGCGACCGGCGCGGCCGACACGAGCGTGTTCCTCTACTCGCTGTTCGTCTCGGTCGGCTTCGGCGCCTTCTACGCCGCGGCGGCCGCCTGGTACAAGCGGTTCCTGCAGGGCGCGAACCCGCCGCGACGGGCCGCCGCGCAGGCTTCGAAGGGTTCGGGCAAGCCGAAGAGCGGCGGTTCCAGCCGACCGCTCCTCGCCCGGAAGCGCTAGCCCAACCGCCGCATCCCGGCGTGACCGAGCTGCCGGACGCCGTCGGGCCGATCCGGACTGCCGCCGGCTGACGCCGCGACCTCGACCAGCGGCCGGACGTCGGTCGCCACGACGTTCACCACCGACGACTCGCGCTGGAGCGTGCCGTCGACGAGGAGGAGCGCGTGGCGCCGGACGACGCCCCGCAGCCTGGCCCACGTGTCGGGCCAGAGCGTGACGTTGACCATCCCGGTCTCGTCCTCGAGCGCGAGGAAGACCGTGCCCTTGGCCGTCATCGGGTGCTGGCGGGTGACGACGAGGCCACCAAGGCGGACCGGGCCCGGGCGGCGCTCCGCGAGCGCGCCGTTCGTCACCGCGCCAAGCCGGTCGAGCACACCGCGATACAGGCCGACCACCTGGCGCCGGGCGTCGAGCCCGACGACCGCGTAGGCGTCGCCGATCCGCTCCGACTCGGTGAGGGCGGGCAGCGCCGGCGCGTCGGTCGGCGGCAGGCGGAGGTCCATCGGCCGGCCGGCGACCCGGCCCCGCACCGAGCCGCGCACGGAGCCCGCGACCTCGCGGAGCTGCCAGAGGAGCTCGCGTCGCGGCCGGCCCAGCGAGTCCAGCGCCCCGACCCGGATCAGCCGCTCCAGGGTCTCCTCCGGCAGGCCCGTCCGCTCGACGACGTCCGCCAGCGACGTGTACGGGCCGCGCGCCAGCTCGGCGTCGAGCAGCTCCTCGTGCTCCTCGCCGATCCCCTTCACGAGGCGCATCCCCAGCCGCACGCCCCAGCCGACCGCGCTCTCGGCCGACCACAGCTCGCGGGCCTCACGGGAGGGCATCACGCAGGCCGCCGAGCGCACCGGATCGGGTCGCCGCTCGATGCCCGCGTCACCGGGGAGTGGCTCGTCGTCGTCGCCGGTCGCCCAGCCCGGCCGGCCCACCCACTCGGTCGTCGTCTTGTAGCGGCTCGTGTTGATGTCGACCGGCAGGACCGCAACCCCGTGCCGCTTCGCGTCGTTCACGAGGACCTCGACCGGGTAGAAGCCCATCGGCTGCGCGTTGATCAGCCCGACGAGGAACTGGGCCGGGTAGAAGAGCTTCAGGTACGACGACTCGTAGGCGGTCCGGGCGAACGCCGCCGCGTGCGACTTCGCGAACCCGAAGCTGGCGAACGCGGCGACCTGCCGGAACAGCTCCTCGGCGTCCTCCTCGCGCATCGCCGGCTGGCGCATCGCGCCGTCGACGAACCGGGCGTGGAGCTTCTCCATCTCCCGTGACGAGCGCCACGTGCCCATCGCCCGCCGGAAGCCGTCGCTCTCGGCGGCCGAGAACCCCGCGACCTCGATCGCGATCCGCATGACCTGCTCCTGGTAGAGGATCACGCCCATCGTGTCGCGGAGGACCGGCTCGAGGCTGGGGTGGAGGTAGGTCACCGGCTCGAGGCCCTGCTTCCGGCGCAGGTAGGGGTGGACGGCGTTGCCCTGGATGGGGCCCGGCCGGATGATCGCGACCTCGACCACGAGATCGTCGAGGTTCCCCGGTCGCGACTTCGGCAGCGTCTGCATCTGGGCCCGGCTCTCGACCTGGAAGACCCCGACGGTGTCGGCCGCCTGGATCATCGCGAAGACCTCGGGGATCTCCTCGGGGATCCAGTCGAGGTGGACGCAGACGGCGCAATCGTGCTCGATGAGCTGGATCGTCTCGTCGATCGCGGCGAGCATCCCGAGGCCCAGCAGGTCGAGCTTGATGAGCTTCAGCTCCTCGACGTCGCGCTTGTCGAACTGGACGACGACGCGGTCCTTCATCGTCGCCCGCTCGATCGGGGCGATGTCGATGAGCGGGGCGGCGGTCACGAGCATCCCGCCCGAGTGGATCGAGAGGTGGCGCGGGAAGCCGTCGATCCGGGCGCAGAACTCGAGCCAGCGGTCCCAGTCGGAGAGGCTGCTTCGTCGACCCGCCGAGCGGCTGCGGCGGTGGCTCGGGCTCGACGCGGGCGACCTTGCTCGTGCCGCCTCGTCCCATCGCCTGCGTCCTCGGCGATGGCGTCGCGGAGCTCCGCCTCGGACCTCGGAGGGCCGGTCGCAGCGAGCTCTTGTCGGTTCGCCGTTCCGGAGGTGGTCCAGTGGTCGGCCGGCCGAGGCGGTCGGTCTGGCGCGGTGGCGGCTCGGGCATGCCGCTCTCCGGGTCGATCGCCCGGCCCTGGACGAGCGCCGGCGGGACGAGCTTGTCGCGGTCCACGGCGTAGCCCGTCCCCCGGCCGGATCGCAGCCAGGCGACGCTCGCCGGCGTGTCGCCCGGACCGCCCTCGTCGTCGTGCCGCCCTCCGGGCCGGACCGCGGGCGGCGACTCGGGCGCGCCCTCCCACATCCCCGACTTCGACGGGCCGATTTCGCTCTCACCGAAACCACTGGGGTTGGCGGCGGCGGAAGCGGGCGTCGCGGGACTATCCCCGGGCGCCGGCAATGCCCCTGGCTCCGCCGCCACCGCCTCGTCGTGCAGCCAGCCGAACGGCCGCGGTGCGTTCGGGTCGGCCGGCTTGGGCGGCTGCTTCCACGGCGGCACCTTGCCGACGAGCGGCAGCCGGGTGTTCAACCGGCCCAGCCCGTCGACGAGCTCCTCGCCGACAGCCCCGGACTTCACGTTCAGCTGGCCCATCCCGTCGACGAAGCCGCGCACCTCCGCCTCGCGCGCGGCGCCCGCCTCGGCCGGTAGGCCCTCGCCCGGCCGCCGGAAGAACTCGGCGAAGCCGCCGTCGGCCTCGAGGTCGCGCCGGACCATCACGCTGTCGTACGTCTCGAGCGCCTTCGCCACGCGGTCGACGAGCGGCCGCGGGAACCCCAGCGAGTAGCCCACCTCGCGGACCGCCGACCGCGCCCGGTACGTCACGAGGTTGCAGACCATCCCGGTGTGGTCGGGGCCGTAGAGCCGGTAGATGTACTGGATGACCTCCTCGCGGCGGGCCGAGCTGAAGTCGATGTCGACGTCCGGATACGTCGTCCGGCCCTCGTTGATGAACCGCTCGAACAGCAGGTTGTGCTTGATCGGCTCGACCCGGCTGATCCCGAGCGTGTACGACACGATCGAGCTGGTCGCGCTGCCCCGGCCCTGGGCCGGGATGCCCTGCTCCTTCGCGTATCGCATCAGGTCCCAGCAGATCAGGAAGAACTCGGCGAGGCCGGCCCGCTCGATGACGTCCAGCTCGTGGGCGAGCCGCGTGACGACCGCCGAGGTCAGCGGGTGGTAGCGCTTCCGGGCGCCGGCCCAGCACAGCTCCGAGAGGTACGAGAACGGCGTCTCGCCCGGCGGCACCGGGAAGCCCGGGAACCGGTACTGCTCGAAGCCGAGGTCGACGGAGCACGACGCCGCGAGCGCCGCCGAGCCCTCGATCCCCTCCGCCCACGCCCGGGCGACGTCGCGGCCCAGCGAGCCGTCGCCGGGCGGCAGCGCGAGCAGCTCCGCCTCGGACTTGACGTATGACTCGCCGTCGGGCCGGCGCAGGTCGGCGAGCGTCTCGAGCGTCCGGCCGTGGCGGATCGCGGTCAGGACGTCCTGGAACTCGCGGCCTTCGGGGGTCGCGTAGTGGACGTCGTTCGTGACGACGACCGGCAGCCGCAGATCGCGGGCGAGCGCCACCGACTCCGTGACGAGCCAGTCGTCGTCGGGCAGGAGGTGGTGCGACAGCTCGACACGGAACCCGGCCGGGAACGTCTCCGCGAGCACCGCCGCCGCCGCCCGCGCGCCGTCGCGATCCCCGACCCGCAGCCGCCGCGCGATCTCGCCCTCGCGGCAGCCCGACAGCGCGACGACGCCCTCGGCGTGCTCCGCGAGCGCCGCCGCGCGGAACCGCGGCACGGCCTTCGTCCCGGCCATGTTCGCCCGCGAGATCAGCCGGCAGAGGCTCCGCCAGCCCGAGGTGTCCCTCGCCAGCAGGACGAGGTGCGTGCCGCGCTGCCGGTCGCCGATGCCGCGATGGTCCTCCTTGACCGCCTCGCGATGACCCGGCAGCCGGGCCCGATCCGGTCGCGGCCGGTCGGGCAGGCCCTCGACGGCCGAGACACCGGGTTCCGGATCGGCTGGGACGGACCGGCCGCCGCGCCGGACGCGCCGCCGGGCCGGGACGGCGACACCGGCCGGATCCGGCGCGATCGCGTCGAGCAGCTCGACCTCGACGCCGATGACCGGGTGGATGCCGGCCGCCTGCGCGGCGGTCGTGAACCGGACCGAGCCGTAGAGACCCTGGTGATCGGTGACCGCGAGCCCGGTCAGGCCCAGCTCGGCCGCCCGCTCCACGAGCTCGTCCGGGGCGGAGGCGCCGTCGAGGAACGAGAAGTTCGAGTGGCAGTGGAGCTCGGCATAGGCCATCGGACCGTCGATGATAGAACAAATGTTCGAATACTGACAGGTGATTCGCGTGGTGAGGGCCATGTCGGCATGGCCCCAAAAGGTGACTTGGCCGACGCCGACCGGTAGGCTTCAATGCGAATCGAATGACCCCGGACCGTCACCGTCACCGCCGCGGGCTGCTCCTGACCGCTCTCGTCGCCGCGGTCGTGCTCGCCCCGCTCCGGCCCGCCGCCGCCGCTGCCGCGGACCCCGGAATCCAGCCCCGGGCGAACGTCAAGAGCCTTCTCAGCCACCAGGTCTACGGCTACCTGCCGTACTGGCGGCTCAACGGCGGCACGGCTGCCCAGCTCGACTACGACCTCGTCTCGACGATCGCGTTCTTCGGCCTGGGGATCAAGGCGACCGGCGACGTCGACATGGCCTGGCGCGGCACCCAGGCCTACCTCAGCGCCGACGCGACCGCCGTCACGAACGCCGCCCATGCGAAGGGCGTCCGCGTCGTCCCGACCTTCCAGCTGTTCGACTCGGGATCGCTCCCGAAGATGACCGCGTTCCTCGGCAGCGCCACCGCCCAGAACCGGTTCATCGGCCAGGCCCTGGACCTCATGGCGCGTCGCGCGGCCGACGGCGCGAACTTCGACTTCGAGCCGATGCCGGCCGCCCAGACGCCGCAATACCTGGCGTTCCTGGCGAAGTTCCGGACGGCGATGGTCGCCCGGTTCCCGGGCGCGACCCTCGTCAACGCCACCTCGGCGGGCGCCCCGTCGTCGCTGATCACGGGCCTCGTCCCGATCGTCGACGCGATGTTCGTGATGACCTACAACTACCGCTGGACCGGCTCGACGGTGACGGGTGCGATCGCCCCGCTCGACCATGCCACCCGCAACGTCAAGATCCACATGACGCGGTTCGCGGCGTACGCACCGCGAGACAAGCTGATCATGGGCGTGCCGTACTACGGCTACGACTGGCCCGTGACGAGCACCGTCCCGAACGCCACCGTCCGCTCCGACAAGACGAAGTACGGCGCGGTGGTGTCAGTCACGTACGCGTCCGCCCGGTCGTTCCTCGCGGCGCATCCGGAGGTCGTCCGGCAGTACGACGCGCTCGAGGGCAGCGCTTTCTACTCGTACTGGGACGCGTCGCACGCGACGTGGCGCCAGGTCTACTTCGAGGACGAGCACAGCGCCGCGGCGAAGTACGACTACGCGATCGCGAGCGGCTTCGCAGGCGTCGGGGATCTGGACGCTCGGCAACGACGCGGGCTACCCCGAGATGTGGGACGCGCTGCGCGTCTTCTTCAACCCGAACCACGCGGTCGACGTGACCGCCCGCGTCACCGACATCGCCCGGCTCTCCGGCGCCGTGTCGGCGACGCTCACGTGGCGGATCCACGACACCGGTGACGTCGCGGAACGCGGGACGCTCCGCTGGGTCGCCCGCGACCCGGTGGGCCGGCCGCTCGCGAAGGGGACCGTCGGCGTGGTCTCGGTGGGTGTCGGCAAGTCCCTCTCCGCGACCGCGCGAGTCGCGCTCGGGACGGCCGACCGGATGAGCGCCGGGACGTGGACGATCACCGTCTTCTTCGTGACCGCGGATCACGCGTTCGAGAGCCTGCCCGCGCCGTTCCGCCAGCCCTTCTGACCCAGGCAGAGATCCCCCGAAGATCCCATCCCCGGGACTGAAACAACAAGGGTCATCCGGGCGTCACAGGGCCATGCGAGATCAGCTGCCGACCGCCGTGATGGTGACCGCCCGCGTGGCGAGCATGGTCGCCCTCGCGGTCCTGCTGATCCTCGTGCTCCTCCCGGCGGTGCTTGCGGCCCAGGCCGCCGGCATGCGCTGAACCACCAAACGTCTCGCGCCTGGGGGCTCGGGACGATCGAGGCGACGCCGACTGCGATGGTCGGCGGCGACCTTGCCGAAGGGCCTGGTGAGCGGGTCCAACGGCCTCAGGACCCCGTCGTGCTGGGGCGCGACGGGGTCCTGTCACGTCTGGCGCTAGGATGACGCGGTGACTCCCCGCCGACCGTTGGCCGTATCCTCGGCTGCGCTGCTCAGCGCCTTGCTGCTCGCCGCGTGCGGCGCGGCAACGGCGACGCCGCCTCCCACGGCGCCCCCGGCCTCCGCGCCACCCTCGGCGACCGCCTCGTCCGCACCGGAGTTGACGCCGGTCCCGGGTAGCTCGACCGTGACGGCGACGCCGGCCGCCGCGTCTGCGGCCACCCAGACCGACACCGACTGGGGCCGGATCTGGGACGCGCTGCCGGCCTGGTTCCCGGTCCCGCCCGATGCCGTTCCGACCGAGACCGGCGAAGAGGGCGCCGTGTCGGCATCGCTCGCGGCGGGTGGGTCGGCGCAGACCGTCGCCACGTTCATGCAGACCGGGCTGACGGGCGCGGGCTTCTCGTTCGAGTCGGTCGAGGGCCCCGCGGAGGACGGCAGCCTCACGCTGAACGCGGTCGGGCCCGACCCGGCGTGCAAGGTCCAGCTCCGGGTGCGGCCGCTGTCTGGGACCACGAATCTCGTCGTGCTGTACGGAGCGGCCTGCCCGTTCTCGTGACCGCTGCCGGGATCACGCGAGCGAGATGCAGAGCGTCTATGCTGGGTGCCGATTGGCATCGGGGACCGGTCACCTTGGGGGAGAGCGCGCGCCATGCAGATTTCGAGGCCTCGAGACGTCGGCCCACTCATCTTCGTCGTGGGCCTGTTGGTGATCCTCTTCGCTGTTTCGCTGTTCGTCGGAGCGCCGCGCTGACGCCTCAGTCGTACAGCCGCTCGAGGTGCCACGTCCCGTCGACCCGGTCGAGGTAGACGAGGGCGAGCCAGCGCTCCCCGACCACCTTGAAGTAGTCGCGCTCGATCGGCGCGCGCCACCACGCCTCGGCGACGCGCCAGCGGTTGCAGACCTCGACCCGCTCGCGGCGGCCGTTCCAGCGGATCGCGGTCAGGCTCCCGGCCGCATCGGTCTCGACCTCGATCGAGGGGTGCTCGCGCAGCAGGCGCGTCACCGCTCGCCGCTCACGGCCGCCACGTCCAGCGCGCCTCGGCGAGCGGCGCGTCCGGATCGGCCAGCGCGACCCGCCTGACCCGATCCTCGCCGAACGTCAGCGCGAGCCGCGCCAGCTGCCAGCCCAGCCGGGCGTTCCGCGCGGCCTGCGGCACGAACAGCGGCAGCTGCTGCCCGACGGCCGGCTCAACGCCGGCCAGCTCCAGCTCGACCCTCGCGACCGGCGCCGCGGGCGGCGTCCGCTCGAGGCGGGCGAACAGGAGTCGCTCGATCGCCTCGGCGTCGGCGGTCGGCTCGGGGAAGCGCTGCTCGACGCTGACGTCCGGGGCGGTCCCGCGAGCGGCGAACGTGACGTCGAGCGCCAGCCGGAGATGGCCCCGGGCCGCGGCCGCGCCGCGCGCCTCGAGCTGATCGGCGAGCGCGCCGGCGATCCGGTGGAGCACGAACCGGAGCGAGTCCAGCTCCGCGACGGCCGGCTCGATCGGCAGCGCAAGCGCGAGGCGCTCCGGGGCGCGTCGCGGCCGGAACGGGCTGATCTCGCGACCGTTGGCCCGGTCGTGGAGCAGCTCCCCTTCCGGCCCGAACCGGGCGACGAGCGCCGACCGCGGCAGCTCCGCGACCGCCCCGATCTGGCGCAGCCCGAACCGCCGCAACCGATCCCGGACGTCCTGGTCCTGGCTGAGGAGCGTCGCCGGCAACGGGCCGAGGAACGCGGCCTCGCCGCCGGGCCGGACGATCCGCGGCTCGGGCGGTGTGGCGTTGCCGGCGGCGACCGTCGCCGCGAACCGCGTCCCGGCGATCCCCGGCCGGGGCGATCCCGGCAGGCTGCCCGCGAGCGCCGCGACGAGCCGCCCGACGATCTCCGCCTCGCTCCCCCACAGCCGCTCCAGGCCGTCGACCTGGACCTCGAGCAGGCCGAAGGCCGGATCGGCCTGGTCGCTGACGCCCGCGAGACCCGGGCTGAACCGGGCGAGGATCCCGAACGCCGCCTCGACGCTCGCCGCGTCCTCGTCCGGCTCCGGGTCGAGGAACGCCGCCTCAGGCGCGAGCCGGTGGGCGCTCCCGAGCGGGATCCCGCGCCGGACGCCGAGCGCCCGTGCCGCCGGATCGGCGTCGATCACTGTCCCGTCCGTCCACGGCTGGCCGCCGAGGACGACCGGCCGATCGGTCGGGAAGGAGTCGGAGCGGCGGGCCCTCGCGAGCCGGAGCGGGAGATGGGGCCAGTAGAGGTGGAGGAGTCGCATCGGTCGGGACCTGGTGGAGAGGGCCGGTGGGGGCGGCAGGGTCGTCGAGGAGGTCAGGGCGGCGGAGGCAGAGATCGCGCTCGCCGCCCTCGGCGTAGAGGATCCGGAGCTCCGCCCGCCTCCCCGGCGGACCGAACCGGTTGCGGGCGACGGTCACCTCCGCCTGCTGGCCGACGACGTCGCGTCCGAGCCGGATCCACGACCGGCGGGCGAGCTCGAGGCGGAGGCCGGTCGATTCCGCGACGGCAGTCGCGAGACCGGCGGCGAGGCCCGGCGGCTCGAGGGCGACGAGCAGCGTCTCCGACCGACGGGCGAGGGCCGCGAGGCGGCGCAACCGATCGGCGACCTTCGCGGCGGTCGTGCCGGGGTCCGGGCGCGGCGGCAGGTCGATGACGAGCAGGTCGACCGATCGGCCGGCGAGCAGCGCCCCGGCGATCGAGAGGCCCTCGTCGAGCGTGTCCGGCGTCAGGACGACGAGCCAGTCGAGGCGGACGCCGCGGGCGACGGCCTCGACCGGGTCGAGCGCGCGGGCGAGGTCCAGCCAGGCGACGATCGCGCCGTCGGCCTGGGCCTCCGCGGCGAGGCGGAGGGCGAGCGTCGTCTTGCCCGAGCTGGCGTCGCCGCGAAGGGCGACGCTGGCACTCCGGGGCAACCCACCGGGCCCGAGGATCGCGTCGAGCGCGGGGAAGCCGGTCCGGACGATCCGCTCGACGGTGCTCGGCGCAGGCTGCGGCGCCTCGTCCGGCTCGACCTCGGCGGGCAGCGGCGCCGTCGCCAGCGCCCCGACGACCCGCGGAGCTGCCGCTCCCCATCGCGCCTGGAGGGACGCGAGAGCCGCCGACACATCCGGGGAGAGGGCCGCCATCGGCAGACTATAGAACAGATGTTCTAGTCGGACAACCCTATTTGATCACTGCGCGAGCGAAGCGAGTGATTGCTTTCGTCGCGGCCGGGCGAGGCTGGGAAGGCGCCGGCGAGCACCGGAGCGAGCGCACCCGCAGGTGCGTGAGCGAGGAGCGCAGCCGGCAACGCACCCAGCGTCGTCCAGGCGCGACAGCCTACGGCAGCGCGACCGCCACCAATCCTGCCGCGATTCCCGCGAGACCCAGCCACTGGCTCGGTCGCAGGCGCTCGCCCCACAGCGCGACTGCGACGATCACCGCGACCGCCGGCCCGAACGAGCTGGCGAGCCCGACGATCCATGTCGGCGCGACCGCCAGCCCTATCGCGAACGCGACGGTGCCGATGACGTCGAGCAGGCCCGCGAGGCCGCCCGCCGTCGCCGCCCGGGCCGGGGTCGACGCCATCCCGCGCTGCTCGGCCGGCGAGCCGGACAGGAGCACCGACGTACGAGGCGATCGGAGCAGGACGACGATCCCGAGCACGATCCAGACCGTCATCGCGTTCGCCAGCCGCGAGCCCAGCACGACCGGCAGCCAGCCCGCCGACCGGATCGGCGTGGCGAGCCCGACCGTCAGGACCGTGAAGAGCAGCATGGCGATCAGCGAGAACACGACCCCGCGGCCGACGATCCGCGTCCCCCGCCAGCCGCCCTCGAAGACCACGCCGGTCAAAACGACGCCGGCCGTCGCGAGCGCCGCGCCCACCGCCTGGAGGAGCGTCAGCGACTCGTCCCGGATCAGGACCGCCGCGACGACCGTGAGCCCGCCGTACGCGGCGACGACCGGGCTGACGACGGCCAGCGGCCCGATCCGGAGCGCAGTGAAGAACGACATATAGGCGCCGGCGGCGACCACCCCGAAGAACAGCGACAGGGCGAGGTCGCCGGGATCCGACGGGAGGCCGCTGCCTTGGGCGATCGCGAGGGCGACGACCACGAGCAGGCTGGCGGCCTGGGCGATCGCAACAAGGGGCAGGCTGCCGAGCCGGCGGCCGCCGATCGCGGCCAGCACGTCGGACGAGCCCCAGCAGAGCGCGGCGATGAGCCCGTAGTCGAGTCCGAGCGGCATCGGCGGAGCGTACGGGCGGCCGAGGCGGGCTCGCTTGGCCGGTTCGGTCGGCGGGACTCGGGATGGCCTCTGGTACACTCTGCCACCGGTCGGCGGCACCCCGCCCGATCGCATCCGTGGGGATGTAGCTCAGCTGGGAGAGCACCGCGTTCGCATCGCGGGGGTCAGGGGTTCGAGTCCCCTCATCTCCACCACCACGTTCTTGCGGTCAGCCTTATCCCGCGCTCCAAGGACTGGTCCCCGGCACCACCCTCCAACTGGCCCTCGCCCGATTCGACGCGTCGTCGGACGATTGCGGCTCCGGGCGCGGTAGCCCGCGTCGAACAGGTCGCGCCCGGTAACTCACGGAGGACAGCGCCTTGGCGATCTCGCCGGATCCGGTTCTCGCGCCCGATGCCTATCGGCAGTCGCTGCTCGCGGCGCTCGGTGACGACGACCCGGCCGAGGTCCAGGCGCAGACGCCCGCGCTCATTCGCCTGCTCGTCGCGGACGCCGGCGACGCGCTCCGGGTCGCGCCCGCCCCGGGCGAGTGGTCGGCGCTCGAGTGCATCGCCCACCTCGTCGACGGCGCGCTCGTCGTGGCCGCCCGGAGCCGCTGGATCCTCGCCGAGGACGAGCCCGACATCGTTGGCTACGACCAGGACCTGTGGGTCTCGGTGCTCCGCCAGGTCGGCGAGGACGCCGGCCAGCTCATCGCCGTGTTCGATGCGCTCCGCCGCTGGGACCTCGCGCTCTGGGAACGGACGACGCCGGAGCAGCGGGCCCGCGTCGGCGTCCATCGCGAGCGCGGCCCGGAGTCGTACGAGCTGACGTTCCGCCTCGCCGCGGGCCACGACCGCGTCCATCTCGCCCAGGCCCATCGGGCGCTCGAGGCGGCGCGGGCCGCGGGAGCCGGCACCGGCCGCTGACCGGGCACGCTCGCGGGACCACGCCCCTTGCCGGGCCGCCAGCCCTCTACCATGGCCCGGTGGCAGCAGACGCGTCGGAGCGGGTCTTCCTCGTCGGCATGGTCGGTGCCGGCAAGACGACCGTCGGGCACGCGCTGAGCAATCGGACCGGCTGGCCGTACATCGACAACGACGACCTCGTGAAATCGATGACCGGCCGCGACTCGGCCGAGATCTTCGAGACCGACGGCGAGGACGTCCTGCACCTCGCCGAGATCCAGGCGCTCGACGTCGCGTTCGGGACGGATCCGCCGCTCGTCGTTGGAGTAGCCGGGGCGGTCGTCGGTGATCCGGCGGCGCGCGAGGCGCTGCGCGAGGGCGGCTATGTCGTCTGGCTTCGGGCCCGGCCCGAGACGCTGATCGCGCGCGTCGGCGATGGCGAGGGACGGCGGGCAGACGCCGCGAATCCCGACTGGATCCGGGCCCGGCTGCGCGAGCGCGAGCCTCTCTACGCGGTCGTCGCGCACCAGATCGTCGACGTCGACGACGCGACTCCCGACGCGATCGCGGAGACGATCCTCGAGGCGATCCCGGCGGCTCGCGCCTAGGCCGCCGCGTCCGTCGCGTCGAGCGCGGCGTGGAGCTCGTACGAGTGCGTCCGGAGCCAGCGCCGCCAGGCGAGGTGGTCCGGGCGACGGCTCGCGACCAGCGCCCAGAACGCCGGCCCGTGGCCAAAGACCCGGAGATGGGCCAGCTCGTGGATGACAACGGTCTCGAGGGCGTCGGGCGGGGCGAGGACGAGGCGCCACGAAAAGCTCAGCCGGCGCTTGCGTGACGCGCTCCCCCAGCGGCTGCGCTGGTCGCGGACCGTGACGGCGGCGGGCGCGACGTTGAGGGCGGCAGCGTGGCCGGCGATCGCGGCGTCGATCGCCGCCCGGGCCCGGTCGCGGAACCACGCCTCGAGCACCGCAGCGACGGACCTCGCGTCGCGGGCGGCCAGCGAGACGACCAGCTCATCGCTGGCCTCTGCCCCGATGCGGACGACGCTCGAGCGACGCGCGCCGGGCGCCGCCTCGACGATCCGCAGCCGGTGCAGCTCGCCGCGGTAGCGGATCGACGCGCCGTCGGTGAGGCCGCCGCGCGCCACGACCGCGGCCCGGTCGCGGGCCATCGCCTCGACGTGGCGGCGGAGCCACGACTCGCGCTCGCGGAGGAAGCGCTCGACCTCGGCCTCGGGGTGGGCCCAGCCGCGACGCGTCGCGGGCGGGACGGTGACGACGACGCCGAGCGCTGGGTCGATCGTGACCCGGAGTCGCCGCGACCGCGGCGAGCGGCGGAGGGTGTACGGCGGGAGCGGGCCGGTCATCGGCGCCGATCGTGCCACATCGCGAGGGTCCCGGGACGCCTCGGCCGACGCAGGCCGCCGGGCCGTCCCGACGGCTAGTTCTAGCTCGGTCGA
Source organism: uncultured Chloroflexia bacterium (assembly GCA_963845925.1). Taxonomy (GTDB): domain Bacteria; phylum Chloroflexota; class Limnocylindria; order Limnocylindrales; family CSP1-4; genus CF-46. The sequence goes on along the minus strand of CAWJUA010000034.1, from coordinate 387,854 downwards.
GGCCGCAGCCCGTCCATCGCCATCGACAGCAATCGCTCCGCGAGCGCGGAGCCCTCGGGCGAGGCCTCGGCGGCCGAGGCGAACGCGCCGACCATCTTCAGGAGATCGCCCAGGACGACGTCCTCGCGAATGGCGCCGACGGCCTTCGCGCTGTCCAGCAGCTCGCCGCCGGTCGCGTTGATCATCACGTGGCACTCGGCGAACAGCTCGCGGCCGCGGCCCTCGTCGCTGAGCGCGGCGGCCAGGCCGCGCTTCTGCGACACGATCCCGACGAAGGCGCGGAGCCAGTCGACGAGGGCGTCGCCCGGCGGCTCGGATGCGGCGAGTCGCTCGCCGTCGGCGCAGAGCCGCTCGACGTTGTCGCGGTACACGGCCTCGAGGAGCGCCAGGCGCGTCGGGAAGTGGCGGTAGAGCGTCCCGGCGCCGACGCCGGCGGCCCGGGCGATGTCGTCGAGCGGGGCGTTGGGCCCGTGGGCCGCGAAGGCCTCCCGGGCGGCGTCGAGGAGCTTCGCGACGTTGCGCTGGGCGTCCGCCCGCTGCGGACGGGCGGTCAGAGCTTGAGAGGGAGCGGGAAGGTTGTCGGTCGGTGTCGTTTTCATGTGGGACTTGCTAAACGGAGACAGTCTCCGTATAGTACTCCATGGAACCGGAGAAACTCTCCGGTTCAGCCATCCTACCACCTCCGACCCGCTCATGGAAGGAGCCTGCCCGCCTCATGTCCCACGCGTTCCCGGCACCCACCTCAACTCGCGACGACCGCTGGCTCGCGCTCGCGGTCCTGTGCACCGGGATGCTCATGATCGTCCTCGACGCGACGATCGTGAACGTCGCCCTGCCCGCCATCCAGCGCGACCTCGGGTTCGACCAGTCGAGCCTGGCCTGGGTCGTCAACGCCTACCTCATCGCCTTCGGCGGCGTCCTGCTGCTCGCCGGTCGCCTCGGCGACCTCCTCGGCCGACGCCGGATCTTCCTCGCCGGACTCACGGTCTTCACGGTCGCCTCGCTGCTGTGCGGCCTGAGCGACGACCGGCCGACCCTGATCCTCGCCCGGTTCGTCCAGGGCGTCGGCGGGGCGATGACCTCGGCCGTCATCCTCGGGATGATCGTCACGATGTTCACGGAGGCCCGCGAGCGGACGCGCGCGATCAGCCTCTACAGCTTCGTCGCCTCGGCCGGCGCGTCGATCGGCCTGCTCGCCGGCGGCGTCCTGACGGCCGCGCTCAACTGGCACTGGATCTTCTTCGTCAACCTGCCGATCGGCATCGTGACCGGGATCCTCGCGGTTCGCCTGCTCGAGGACGACCCGGGCCTCGGCCTCGCCAAGGGCGCCGACATCCTCGGGGCGATCCTCGTGACCGGCGCGCTGATGCTCGGCGTGTTCACGATCATCCGGACGAGCGACGTCGGCTGGACGTCGGTCGAGACGATCGTCACGGGCACGGCGGCGATCGCGGCCCTCGTCGCGTTCGTCATCCGCGAGTCGCGGACGGCCAACCCGCTGCTGCCGCTGCGGATCCTGCGGTCCCGGACGGTCGCCGGCGCCAACGCGGTGATGCTGCTGCTCGTCGCGGCGTTCTTCGGGACGTTCTTCATCGGCAGCCTCTTCCTCGAGCAGGTGCTCGGGTTCGACGCCCTCGGCATCGGGCTGGGCTTCCTGCCGATCAGCCTCAGCGTCGGGGCGATGTCGATCCTCGTGGCGGAGCCGCTGATCACCCGCTTCGGATCGGCGACGGTCCTCCGCTGGAGCCTCGTCCTTGTGGTCGTCGCCCTGGCCTGGTTCGCCCGGCTGCCGGCCGACGCGACGTACGCGGTCGACGTCCTGCCGTCGCTCGTGCTGATCGGCACGGGCGCCGGGCTGGGGCTTCCCATCGATCGTCGGGCTCGCGATGTCCGGGGCGACCCGCGACGACGCGGGCCTCGCGTCGGGGCTCGTGAACACGACCCGCCAGGTCGGCGGGGCGCTGGGCCTCGCGGCGATGGCCTCGCTCGCGACGACGCGCGGCGAATCGCTCGTCGCGTCCGGGGCCGACCCGGCGGCCGCGCTGACCGGCGGATCGCAGCTCGCGCTCGCGTTCGCGGCGGTGCTCGTCGCGGGTGCGCTCGCGGTCGCCGCGACGGTGCTCCGCTCCGAGGGCGCCGCCGCGACCGACGAGGCGCCCGCCGAGGACGCCGACGAGCTCGTCGACGCGTTGCCCGACGCGGCCTGATCGCGTCGGACGCCGTTCGATGCCCGCGAGGCCGGGCCCGCTCAGACGGGCCCGGCCTCGAGCTGTACGTCGTCGGTGATCGGGTCCGACGGCGCGTGCTCGCGCCGGGCGAGGATCTCGAACGGAATGGCGAAGGCCGCGACGATCGCCCCGACCACGTACGAGGCGCCGTAGCCGTAGACGTCGGCCGTGCGACCCAGGGCCGGCTGGGCGATGACGCCGCCGGCGGAGCTCATGAGGTTGTCGAACGAGAGGACCGTCGCCCGCTGCTCGGACGGGATCGCGCCGTTGACGAACGCCTGGCGGAGCGGGCCGACGATCGCGAACAGCAGCGCCCAGACGGTCATCAGCACGAGCGCCGTCACGAAGCTGGTCGTGACGCCGACCCAGGCGAGGACGACGACCGTCGCGACCCCGCCCAGGATCAGCGCGTCGGTCCGGCGCCGGAAGAAGTGCCGGACCCTCGAGACGAGGAGTCCGCCGACGATCTGGGCCCCGGCGACGATCGCGGCCGCGAGCCCCGCGATGCCGTAGGCGCTGGGGTCGCCGTAGAGCTGGAGCAGGTACGGCTGGAAGGCGTAGAACGCGTAGATGCCGACGCCGCCGGCGAACGGCGCGGCGAGCATGAGCCAGCGGACCGGCGGGTTCCGCGAGGCCGCCGTCGATCGAGCCGCGGACGACCGATCGAACCTGCTCGACGGGGCTCGCGCCACGCTGCGGCGTGAACCCCAGGTCGTGCATGAAGAAGTACGCGATCACCAGCGCCACGCCGAGGATCGCGGCGCGAATGACGTACGGCACGCCCAGGTTCGTCACCTGAGCGATGACGCCGCCGCTCACCGAGCCGACGAGCATCGCCGCTCCGCCGACCGTCTGGGCCCGCCCGAAGATCGACTCGAGATCGCCCTGGTGACCCGTCGCCTGGAGCGCGTCGACGAGCCACGCCTCGGTCGCGCCCGAGAAGAACGTGAAGCCGAGCCCGAGCAGCATCGACGACAGCGCCCAGCCGATGAACGGCGCGTGGATCTGCCACATGAGCAGATACAGCAGCGTCGAGACGAGGAGCGTCGCCGATCCGAGCATGAACGAGAACCGCCGGCCGCGGACGTCGGCAACGACGCCGGTCGGGATCTCGAAGATCACCTGGCCAACCGTGAAGAACGCGTTGGCGGTAAACGCCTCGGTGTTCGACAGGCCCGCGTTCAGCAGAAAGAGCGTGTTGACGCCCCAGATGAACGATGCCGCCAGCGTCGTGACGACCGTCAGGACGAGGTAGGTCCGGATGACGGCGCGTGAGGGATCGCGGGCAGAGACGGTCACGGCGGCCCGAGTCTAGACCTCCGGCCTGCCGGGGGCTGTCGACATTCCAGGACCCCAATCGCTGGCTCGCCCGGTGAGACTTGGCGTGCTGCGGCCCCACCGGGCGGCGCTATCGTGGCGCCGCCCTGCCGAACCAACGGGCAGACGAGGTCCGACCCGATGATCCGGACGACGCCCTTCCACGAGCGAACGAGCGCGCTGAACGAGACCGGGCTCTGGGAGCACTGGTCGAACCACCTCGCCGCGATCCGCTACTCACCGTCGGAGAAGTTCGAGTACTTCGCGGTCCGCAACAGCGCCGGGCTGTTCGACTCGTCGCCGCTCTACAAGTACCGGATCGCCGGCCCGGACGCGGAGCGGTTCCTCGGTGGCGTCCTCGTCCGCGACATCCGGGCGTGCCAGCCGGGTCACGCCCAGTACACGGCCTGGTGCGACGACCGCGGCTTCGTCGTCGAGGACGGCGTGGTGCTGCGTCTCGGGCAGGACGAGTTCCTGCTGACCGCCGCCGAGCCGAACCTCGACTACTTCGAGCGACTGATCGGCCGGCTCGACGTCGGCATCGAGGAGGTCACCGACCGCTGGGGCGTCCTCGCCGTCCAGGGGCCCAGGGCGCGGGGGCTGCTTGAGGCGCTGACACCGGACGTCGCCGCGCTGCCGTATTTCGGGCACACCTCGACGAAGATCGGGAAGGTCCCGGTGATGGTCTCGCGAACCGGCTACACCGGCGACCTTGGCTACGAGATCTGGGCGCCGGCAGGCGACGCGTTGCAGGTCTGGGACGCGGTCTGGGACGCCAGCCGCGGCCAGGGCGTGCTCCCGATCGGGATGACCGCGCTGTACATGGCACGCATCGAGGCCGGCCTCGTGCTCCTCGACGTCGACTTCCACTCGAGCCGCTTCGCCTGGACCGACGCCGACCGGACGACGCCGACCGAGCTGGGCCTCGGATGGATGCTCCGGAACCTCGACGCCGACGACCGCGAATTCATCGGCCGCGACGCGATCGCCCGCGAGCTCCGCGACAGGACGTCGCGCTGGCGCCTGGGCGGCCTGATCGTCGACTGGCGCGACTACGACCGGATCTACGACGCGGCCGGGCTGATCCCGCCCAAGGACCACACCCCGATCCACGACGAGTACTACGTCTACGACGACGAGCTCAACCAGCTGGGCTACGCGACGAGCCAGATGTACTCGCCGATGCTCCAGCGCCACATCGCCCTCGCCCGCGTCCCGCTCGACCGGTCCACCCCCGGGTCGCGCGTCAAGCTGGAGCTCGCGGTGAGCCACCGCTACGAGTACTTCGACGCGGAGGTCGCCCGCCTGCCGCTCTTCAACCCCGCACGAAGGACCGCCTGAGATGCCGAAGACGACCGTCAAGGCGCCCGCCAAGCCCGCGAAGGCCGCCGCGAAACCGGCCCGCCAGGCTCGGTCGGCGAAGGCGACGACGAAGGCCGACCGGACCTATGACGCGATCGTCATCGGCGGCGGCCACAACGGGCTGACGAACGCGGCGTACCTCGCGAAGGCCGGCAAGAAGGTCCTCGTCCTCGAGCGGCGGCACATCGTCGGCGGTGCGGCGATCACCGAGGAGCTCCGGCCGGGCTTCTGGTTCACGACGTTCTCGTACGCGCTGTCGCTGCTCCGGCCCGACATCATCCACGAGCTCGAGCTGACGAAGCACGGCTTCATGCCGATCCTCATGCCCTCGACGTTCTGCCCGATGGAGGACGGCGACTACCTGCTCCTGACGCAGGACCACGGCGAGAACCTCAAGGAGATCGCCCGCCACTCCCCGCGCGACGCCGACGCGTACGAGGCGTTCAACCACGACGTCGGCAAGGTCTGCCAGGCGATCAAGCCGCTGCTCGATATGGTCCCGCCGGACATCTTCAGCGACGACCCGGAGGAGTTGATCGCGCTCGCCGCGCTCGGGTCGCGCTTCAAGAAGCTCGAGAAAAAGGTCCTCCACGACGCGGTGCGGCTGCTGACCGGCTCCGCCGCGGACTTCCTCGACGACTACTTCGAGTCCGACGTCCTCAAGGGCTACATGGCCTCGTCGTCGATCATCGGGACGAAGGTGGGGCCGTACTCGCAGGGCTCCGGGCTCGTGCTGCTGTACCACCTCCTCGGCGAGCACGACGGCGAGTTCGGGGCGTGGGCGTTCCACAAGAAGGGCAACGGCGGCTTCACCCAGGTGCTCGCGCGGGCGGCGGAGTCGTTCGGCGTCGAGATCCGGCTCGAGTCGCCGGTCGAGAACGTGATCACCGCGAACGGCCGGGCGACCGGCGTCGCGCTGACCGATGGCACGGAGTTCTTCGCCCCGGTCGTCGTGTCCGCGCTCGACCCGCGCCGGACGTTCCTCGAGCTCGTCGAGCCGCGTGAGCTGCCGACCGACCTCGTCGACACGATCGAGCGCTTCCGGTTCCAGGGCACGTCGGCCAAGGTCAACTTCGCGCTCGACGGCTACCCGGAATATCCGGCGCTCAAGGGCCGCACCGACCAGTACCGCGGCTTCACGAACATCGGGCCCTCGATGGAGTACCTCGAGCGGGCGTTCGACGACGGCAAGTACGGCTGGTACTCGAAGCGGCCGTATCTCGACTGCGCGATCCAGTCGGCGGTCGACCCGGACATGGCGCCGCCCGGCAAGGCGGTGCTCAGCTCGTTCGTCCAGTACGCGCCGTACCACCTCCGGGAGAGCGACTGGGACACCGAGAAGGAGAACCTCGGCGACACGGTCCAGGCCGTGCTCGAGTCGTTCTTCCCGGGCTTCGGCGACCTCGTCCTCCAGCGCGAGGTCCGGACGCCGCTCGACATCGAGCGGACGGTCGGCCTGAGCGAGGGCAACATCTTCGCCGGCGAGTTCCTCGCGCCCCAGATGTTCTTCTTCCGGCCGGCGCCAGGTTGGTCGCAGTACCGGACGCCGATCGACGGCTACTACCAGTGCGGCTCCGGGACGCATCCGGGCGGCTGCGTGATGGGCGCGCCGGGCAAGCTCGCGGCCGGCCAGATCCTCAAGGACCTGAGCCGCAACTAGGGTCGGCTCACGCGGGCCAGCGACGCCCGAGCGGTCGTGTTGTTACGGCCCTGTCGACCGTCCGACACCGAGTCGAAAAGCCGCAACGCCCCCGTGCAGCACGCGTCTCCCTGCCGACCGGGCGACCGTTTCGGACCCATCGGTCCGAAGCCCGGGTCAGAGGGGAACCGAAGAGATGCGCAAGCTCTTCACTCTGCTGGCGGCGATCCTGCTCACGCTCGGATCGGTCGGCTCCGCGGCCGCGGCTGGCGGTTCCAGCACCGACAAGGCAAAGATCTATTACCTGTCGGTTGGCGACTCGCTCGCGGCGGGCGTCCAGCCGATCGGGAACCCGGACGACCTGTTTCGGACCGACCGCGGCTACGCGGAACAGCTCCTTCAGACCGCTCGCGCGCGGTATCCCAAGCTGGCGCTGGAGAAGCTCGGCTGTCCCGGCGAGACGACGACGACGATGATCGGCGGCGGCATCTGCTCGTACGACCACGGGTCGCAGCTCGACGAGGCGGTCGCGTTCCTGCAGGCCCATCGTCAGTTCGTCGCGTTCGTCACGATCGACATCGGCGCGAACGACTTCCCGTGCCAGGCCGCGGAGTGTATCCCGGCCGGCGTCGGCGCCATTCAGACCAATCTTCCCTCGATCCTCGCCGCGCTCCGGCAGGCCGCCGGACCGAACGTCCCGATCGTCGGGATGACGCTGTACAACCCGTTCCTCGCCAACTGGCTGACCGGCCCCGAGGGCCAGACGATCGCCCAGACCAGCGCTTCGCAGCTGATGGGACCTGTCAACGGCGTCCTGAAGGCGATCTACGCCTCGGCCGGCATTGGCTTCGCCGATCTCGAGACCGAGTTCTCATCGAACGACTTCGCGACTCAGGTCGAGCTGCCCGGCGCCGGGACCGTGCCGCTGAACGTGGCCCGGATCTGCATGTGGACGTGGGTCTGCGCTCCGGCGCCCTACGGCCCGGACAACCACGCCAATGAGGCCGGCTACGGCGCGATCGCGCACGCGTTCGCGATCCAGCTCGGGCTCTAGCCCTGCACCGCGGCGGGCCCGGGCCTGCTCCCGGGCTCGCCATTCATCGCGCTTCATGCGACGGGTCCGCGATCGCGGGCCCGTCGCTCCACGGTGTGCTCGCCGACTCGCGAACTTGGCTATTGACATTAGCCATGAAGGCTATATTGTGTAGCCATCAAGCCGCCGTGCGAAGGAGCACGCCATGATCGCGACGTTCACCGACGTCACCCAGCGCACTTCCGAGCCGGGCGCTCCTGGCATGACCAACGGCGCCGTCCGGACGTGGCTCCGGCTCGAGGGCCTCGCCGCCTTCGTCGCCGGCCTCGCGGTGTTTGAAGCGAGCGGCGGCACCTGGCTGCTGATCATCCCGCTCCTCCTGCTGCCAGACGTGTCGGCTGCCGGCTTCCTCGCCGGTCAGCGCGTCGGGACGTTCACGTACAACGCGATCCACAACTGGGTGCCCGGGCTCGCCGTGCTGGGGCTGGGAGCGTGGCTGGCCTCTCCCGCAGTCGTGCTCGCTGGTTCGATCCTCGTGGCGCACGTCGGGATGGACCGGGCCGTGGGCTACGGTCTCAAGCTTCCCAGCTCGTTCCACGACACCCACCTGGGGCGCATGGGGCGCGACAAGGCGTGAGCCCCGCCCGGGCACGCACCTCCCAGACCGATATCGTCGCCGCCGGCCGCGACCTTCTCGAGGCCGGCGGCATCGACGCGATCACGATGCAGGCGATCGCGGATCGCGTCGGAATCCGGGCCCCTTCGCTGTACAAACGGTTCTCGAGCCGCGGCGACCTGATCGCGGCGATCGGCGCGTCCGTCCTCGCAGGACCTGGGCGAGGAGCTGGGGCCGTTCGGCGACCGCGAGCCGGGAGAAGGGCTTCGCGACGCCGCCGCGGCGTTCCGGCGGTTCGCGCTCGCGCATCCCCGGGCCTACGAGCTGATCTTCATGAGCCTGCCACCGGGCTCTCGACCGCCCGCCGAGCTCAACGCCCGGGCCGCGGCGCCGCTCGTGGCCCTCGCCGAGCGGCTCGTCGGACCGGAACGGGCCCTGGAGGCGGCTCGCCTGATCACCGCGTTCGTCCACGGGTTCGTCTCGATGGAGCTATCCGGGGCGTTCCGCCTGGGCGGCGACCTCGACACGGCCTACCGGTACGGCGTCGACGTCCTCGTGGACGCCCTCGCGAACGAGGGCGCGTCGCCCGCGGCCGGCTGAGAGCGCCTACGCCTGGGTTGCGGGCTCGACCGAGCGGACAGGGCGGACGGCGCGCCAGCCCGCGATCAGAACGTCGATCCCGCGCTGGACGATCCGCGTGTGGTGGATCGCGATGACCGCCGCCGTCCAGGTCGCTGCGATCACGAGCAGCGTCCCGACGATCTCCCACGGCAGCGGCTCCAGCTGGAAGAACGACCGGCCGGGCGCCGTCGAGAGCACGACGAGGTACAGCCCGACCATCGACCCGATGAGGGCCGCCACCCGCGCCCATGCCGGCATCCGGAGCCGGCCGCGCTCGTCGGCCGCGATCGGGATCAGCGTCAGCGCGCCGATCCCCAGGAAGCTCGCGAGCGTCGTGAGGATCGTCCGCGCGGCATCGGCCGAGGCTCCGTTGAGGAGCGATACCGCGTAGACCGGCAGCGCGACCGCGACGACTCCGAGCGACAGCGGGATCGAGATGCGAAGCGTCTGCATCAGCAGTCCGGCGCGTGACGGGCCCGGTCGGACCCAGAGTGCGAGGACGACGATCGGGACGCCGACGGTGATGAACGCGAGGATCGAGTTCTGGCGGGGGGTGAAGGGGAAGGGCAGCTCGAGGATCGACGCACCGACGATGATCAGCAGGACGTAGAACGTCCGGGCGAGCAGGACCGTCAGCGTCGCCGCCATCGCGGCGACGATCCGCTGGCCGTCGCGAATCGCCTCCGGCAGGATCGAGAAGTCGTCGCGAACCAGGACGAGGTCGGCCACGCCGCGGGTCGCCGGGCTGCCGCTCTGCATGGCGACGCCGACGTCGGCGGTCCGGACGGGCAGGATGTCGTTGACGCCGTCGCCGGTCATCGCGACGTACCGGCCGCGGCCCTTCAGGACTGTCACGAGACGCGCCTTCAGATGGGGATCGACGCGGCCGAAGATCGTCGAACGGAGCGCGACCTCGGCGAGGGCGTCGTCGTCGAGACCGGCGAGGTCCAGGCCGGAGGCGGCATCTGCGTCGGTTCCGATCCCGAGCCGGCGGCCGATCGCCGCGACGGTGTTGGGGTCGTCGCCGGACACGATCTTCACGTCGATGCCGCGGGCGCGGAGGCCGTCGACCGTGGCCTGGGCCTCGGGTCGGAGCTCCTCGAGGAACGTCAACAGGGCCAGTGGCTCGAGCGGTCCGGGCAGCGCGGCGTCGTCGCCCTCGGCCAGGGGCTGCGAATTGGAGCCGCGGGCGACGACGAGGACGCGCTGGCCCGCCGAGGCGAGCTCGCCCGCCCGGGCCAGGACGCCGTGGCCGGTCCCGTTCATCGACGGCGCGAGCACGGCAGCCGCGCCCAGGACGAACGTGCCGCCGTCGGCCGGATGCGCCGCGTCGCGGTCCTCGAAGCGGATCGCCGACCAGCGGAGGGCCGACGAGAACGGGACCTCGCCAGCCACGGGCCGGGCGTCGGCGTTGAACGCGGCCCGAAGCGCAGCGGTCGTGTTGTTGGGTGCGTTCGTGCTCGAGGCGATCGCTGCGACGATGGCGTCGAGGGCAGGCCCGGTCTCGGCGGCGCCGATCGGCTCGATCGCCCCGAACGCGATCCGCTGGGTCGTCAGCGTCCCGGTCTTGTCGGTCAGGAAGGTATCGACCCGGCTGATCGCCTCGATCGCGCTCTGGCGCTGGGCCAGCGCGCCGAGGCGCGAGATCCGGAGCGCCGCGGCCGCGTAGGTCACGGTCAGCATCAGCGCGAGCCCCTGGGGCACGAGCGTCACGAGCACGGCGGCCGCAAAGACGGTGTCGTGGGTGGCGTCGCCGGCAACGCTCGGCAGCGACAGGACGACGATGACGGCCGCGAGCCCGATCATGACGGCAACGGCGACGAAGGCACGGGCGATGTCGGACTGGAGCGGCGTCCGCGTGTCACGATGGCCCTTCGCCTGCGAGAGGATCTGGTTCGCGAACGTGTCGGCGCCGACGGCCTCGACCTCGTACCGGGCGACGCCACTGAGGACCGCGCTCCCGGATCGGACTTCGTCGCCGGCCGTCTTGTCGGAAGCGCGGGACTCGCCGGTCAGGACCGACTCGTCGAGCGACGCGCTCTCCGGACCGACGATCCGGCCGTCGACCTGGATCTCGTCGCCGCGATTGGCCACGACGATGTCGCCCAGGACGACCTCGGCCGGCGGGATCGTGCGTTCGACGCCGTCGCGGACGACCGTCGCGGGCGCCTGGCTGAGCAGGGCGACCCGGTCGAGCTGGCGCTTGGCGCGCGAGCCCTGGACCACCCCGATCGCGATGTTGCCGAAGACCGGCACGCCGGTCATCAGCGCCTCGGTCACGGCGCCGAAGCTGATCAGCGCTGCCGACACGAGGAGCAGCGGCCCGTTGATCAGCGGGTAGCTGTTGTCCTTGAAGATCTGGAAGTACGTCCGGCTCGTCGGGCTGCGATAGGAGTTGCCCGCGCCTGCCAGGTTGCGGCGATCCGCCTCGGCGGACGTCAGGCCGGCAACCGGATCCGTGAGCTGGACGCGCCACGCTGGCGCTGACGGCGGCGATCGTGGTCATGCCGGGATCGTGTCAGCGGTGGCGGGACGGACCTACAGGGTCAACCCCGGTTCGCGGTCCGGGCGAGCCCGGCTCGCTATCGCAGCGGCGTCAGCCGCGGAGGTGCGCGAGAACGGCGAGGACGCGCCGATGGTCGTCCGGCGCGGGCAGCAGCTCGAGCTTCGAGAAGATGTTCGCGATGTGGGCCTCGACGGTCTTCGGGGCGAGGAACAGCCGGTCGCAGATCGCCTGGTTCGAGCGGCCCTCGGCCATCAGCGCGAGGACCTCGCGCTCGCGTTCTGTCAGGTCGTCGACCGGGACGCGGGCGCGCCGCCGGCCGACGAGCTGGGCGACCACCTCCGGGTCGATGACCGAGCCGCCGCGGGCAACCCGCCGGACGGCGTCCGCGAAGTCCTCCAGGTCGTCGACGCGGTCCTTGAGGAGATAGCCCATCCCGCCCGCACCGTCCGAGACGAGTCGGAGCGCGAAGGTCGTCTCCACGTACTGCGACAGCACGAGCACGCCGACCGCGGTGCCGTGCTCCTCGCGGATCGCCTCGGCGGCCCGCAGGCCCTCGTCGGTGTGGGTCGGCGGCATCCGGATGTCGACGATCGCGACGTCGGGGAGCTGCTCGCGGACCGCGGCGAGGAGCTGCGTCGCGTCGCCGGCCTGGGCGACGACGTCGAAGCCGGCCTCCGCGAGCAGTCGGGCGATCCCCTCCCGCATGAGGACGGAATCGTCCGCGAGCGCGATCCGGAGCGTCATGGCACCGGGAGGAGCGCCCGGATCGCGGGACCCGATAGCTCGTCCTTCGGGATGAATCCGAGCACTCGGCTGGCGTCGAGGCGCGGGCCGTACGCGCCGGCTTCGCGACTCGAGGTGAGGACGACGAACGGCGGCGGCCCGTCGACCGCGAGCTCGCGGGCGACCTCGAAGCCCTCGACGTCGGGCAGGCCGATATCGAGGAGGACGAGGTCCGGCCGGAGAGTCCGGGCGGCTTCGAGACCGGAGAGGCCGTCGGCCGCCTCGCCGACGACCTCGAACCCGTCGGCGGAGAGAAGGGCGCGGGCCTGCACGCGAAAGCCTGCGCTGTCATCGACGATGAGGATGGTGTTCATGGGCGCATCGTGGCAGGCCCGTCGGCCCTCTCCTACAGGGTTACCCCGGACAACTGCGACCGTTTCACTCGCGCCGACGCCCGTCGTCGGGCTGGACCCTGACCCGTCCTCAGGGTCTACCCTGCTCCTCCCGCCGAATCCCTGTGTCAGAGTGCCGGCATGAAGGGCCGCGGCCTCCGCCTCGCGATCGGAGTGCTCGGCACGATCGTCGCGATCGCGGCCGAGATGCTCAGCTTCCAGGAAGGCCAGACCCCGAGCGCTGGTCTGCTCCACCTCGCGATCGGGCTGACGTACCTGTACGGCGGGCTCGCGATCTGGGGCCACGAGCCGACGCAACCGCACCGGCGCCCTGATGGCTGCGGTGGGCCTGACCTGGTTCATCGGGCCATTCGCCCATGCGGCGATCCCCGTCGTCAGCGAGTTTGGCCTCGCGCTCGAGGACACGACGACGGTCCTGCTGCTTGCCCTGGTGCTCGCCTATCCGAGCGGCCGGCTGACATCGCGCGTCGATCGAGCGGCGGTGGCGATCCTGGCTGTCGGGGCGACGGGCCTCAACCTGCTGTTCTCGACGTCGCTGTTCAACATCGATCCGGGCCCGACCGGGCTCTACGGCGGCCTGGCCCTCGCGGCGATGGCGACGGTGGTGATCGTCCGGCGCTGGCTGATCGCGCCCGCGCGCTCGCGACGGGAGCTCCTGCCGGTCCTCGTCGCCGGGCTCGTCTTCCTGGCGATCCTCATCATCAACCTCGTCCGCCGCATCGCCGACGTCCCCGAGGACGTGTCGGCGGTCCTGATCGCGGCCCGCGATCTCGCGCCGGCCGCCATTCCGGTGGCGCTGTTGATCGGGTTCTACCGCCAGAGCGAGCGGCGGCTGCGGGCCGTTGTCGATGCGATCCCGGACCGGATGGTCCGGTTCGATCGCGACGGCGCGTACCTCCCCGACGCCGCGGAGGCCGCCGACGACGCCGACGTCACCGATGCCGACCGGGTACCGGTCGGCCGGCGGCTCCACGAAGCGATGTTCGCCGTCGCCGCCGACCGCGCCCTGACCGCGACGGCCGATGCGCTCGAGACGGGTCGCCTCCATGCCTACGACTTCGCGCTGGACCTGCCGGGTGGCCAACGTGAGCTCGAGGCCCGGGTGTCGCCCAGCGGCCCGAACGAGGTCACCGCGATCGTCCGCGACTTCACGGACGTGCGGGCGGTCGAGGCCGAGGTCCGTCGGTCGCGGGCGCGGATCGTCGAGGCGACCGACGAGGAGCGCCGCCGACTGGAGCGCGACCTCCACGACGGCGCCCAGCAGCGGCTCGTGTCGGTGTCGCTCGCACTGCGCCGCGTCCGGGCCCGGCTCTCCGCCACGCCTGGCGAGGACGCCGAGGCGATCGCCGCGGCGGACGAGGCCGCGGCGGAGCTCAAGCTCGCGATCCAGGAGCTGCGCGAGCTCGCCCGCGGGATCCACCCGGCGATCCTGACCGAGGCCGGTCTGGCCGACGCGATCACGGCCCTCGCCGAGCGGTCGGCCGTTCCCGCGACGGTTCGCTCGGTGCCGGACCGGCGGCTTCCGCCGGCCGTCGAGGCGACCGCCTACTTCGTCGTGTCCGAGGCGCTCGCGAATGTCGCCAAGCATGCGAACGCGACGAGCGTCAGCATCGCCGCGACGGCGACGCCGACGACGCTCCGGGTCGAGGTCGGCGACGACGGCGTGGGCGGCGCGGATGCGGCGATCGGGACCGGCATCCGCGGGCTCCAGGATCGCGTCGCGGCGATCGGCGGCACGCTCCGGATGGAGAGCCCGGCGGGCCAGGGCACGCTGGCGATCGCCGAGATCCCGATCGGCTAGGCCGCTACAGGGTCTGCCCGGATCATCCGTCCGGGAGGTCCCGCGGGCGGATCGCGGGACCGCACCGATGCCCCGGCCATCGCCTCGGACCATCGTCTGCTCATCGATCGGACGCCATCCGGCGGACGAGGAAGGAGCACCACGATGAACGGTCAGGACGTCACCGAGACCACCGCCCCCGCTGCTCGACGCGCCTGCCTCGTCGAGGGCTGCACCTGCAAGGACGCCCGGATCGTGTCCATCCGGCGGGCCACCTACTTCGCCAGCGTCGCGAAGGCCCGCGGCGAGACCGCCAACCGGATCGTGGCCGCCGACGCCCTGTGGCGGCTGCCGGTCTCTCCAGCGCTCGACGTCGTGCGGGCCCTCGCCGCCGAGATCGCGACGTCGAGCCGGCCAGCCTGCCCGCGGCGGCCTGATCCTCCCCGCGACTCAACTCATCCATTCCATCCCAGTCCCACGAGACGACGCCCGTCCTCCCTCGGGCGTCGTCTCGATCACCGTAAGGAGCGATCTCGTGACCAACGCCATCTCGATGAATGGCCTCACCAAGCACTACAAGGACGTCCAGGCGCTGACCGACCTGACGCTCGACGTCCCGGCCGGCACCGTCTTCGGCTTCCTCGGCCCGAACGGCGCCGGCAAGACGACTGCCCTGAAGGTTCTTGCCGGGCTCGCCCGCGCGACAGCCGGAAGCGCCACCGTCGACGGCGTCGCGGTGTCCGCGGCCGGCGACCACCGCCGCCACCTTGGGTACCTCGCCCAGGACCCCCGCTTCTACGGCTGGATGACCGGTCGCGAGACGCTCCGCTACGTCGCGAGCTTCCGCGGCATCGGCGCCGATCGCGAGCGCCAGATCAGCGAGCTGCTCGGGCGCGTCGGCATCGCCGAAGCTGCCGACCGGCGGACGTCGACCTACTCGGGCGGCATGCGCCAGCGGCTCGGCATCGCCCAGGCCCTCGTCGGCCGGCCGGCGGTGATCCTGCTCGACGAGCCGGTGTCGGCGCTCGACCCGATCGGTCGCAAGGACGTCCTCGACCTGATGCGCGAGCTGAAGGGCGAGACGACGGTCTTCTACTCGACCCACATCCTCGACGACGTCCAGCGGGTCAGCGACCACGTCGCGATCCTCGACCACGGCCGGCTCGTCAAGGCCGCCCCGACGCATGTCCTGCTCGGGTCGTTCACGGCCAACACCCTGCGCGTCGTTCTTGGTGGCGCAAAGGCCGCGACCGAGGTCGGCATGCGCGAGATCCCCGGCGTCGCGTCGGTGACCGTCGTGTCGCGCAGCGGCGACGAGACCGCCTACGACGTCGTGACCCAGGCCGGCGCGTCGTCGTCGGTCCAGCGCGAGATCACGCTGTTCGCCGTCAACGCTGGGCTGACCCTCATCGCCAACGCGGAAGAGACGCTCGACCTCGAGACGGTCTTCCTCCGCCTGATCGACCAGAAGGAAGTGGCCGCATGACCGCTGCCCGACGCCGATCGGCGGGGCCGCTCCGGGCGGCGATCGCACGACATCCGATCGCGGCGTTCCTCGTCATCGCCTTCGGCTCCAGCTGGGCGATGACGGGCCTCCTGTCCGTCTCGTTGATGTTCGGACTCCTCGCCCTGTTCGGGCCGGCGGCCGGCGCGGTCGTCGTGTCCTGGGCCGACGGCTCGCTCGTCGAGCTCCGGCAGCGAGTCACCACCTGGCGGTCGCCGCGCTCCTTCGCGATCGCGTTCGGGCTCCCGTTCGCGGTGACCGGCGCGGCCGCCGCCCTGTGGGCTTTCGCCGGCCACGGCGCGCCGGGGCTCGGCTCGATCAGCGCGATCGAGCTCGTCATCTTCGTCCTCGTCATCGGCGAGGAGATCGGCTGGCGGGGGTTCCTGCTGCCGCGGCTGCGCGGCTCCCTGAGCCTGCCGGCCGCCGGCATCGTCAGCGGGGTCGTCTGGACCCTCTGGCACCTGCCGATCTACCTCCAGCCCGGCCAGGGCCTCGCCGCCTTCGCGGTGTTCGCCTGGTGGGTCATCCCGTTCGCCATGGTCATGGCGTTCGTCGTCGAGCGAGCGCGGTTCAGCATCCTCGTCGCCACCGTCATGCACGGCGCGGCGAACATCTCCATCCCGCTCCTGCTGCCGGGTGTCGACCACACCTGGACGCTGGTCGCCACCGGAACGCTCTACGCGATCGTCGCGGGAGCACTGGTCATCCATTCCGTCGTCACGAGCCGGCGACCCAGCACGGCTCGGTTCCCCATGAAGGAGGTGGCGGCATGACCGCCCAGCCCGCGGTCCTCGCGACCGCACCCGTCCAGTCCCGTCGTGGCCGCCCGTTCCTCGGCCTCGGCACCGTCATCCACAAGGAGTTCAGCGAGTGGGTCCGCGGGCCCAAGGCCCTGATCATCCTGGGCGTCTCGGTCCTCGGCGCGATCTTCATGACGCTGATCCCGTTCATCGCCGAGGCGACGCACGAGGCGGAGTCCGCCGGCCTCCTGTCGCACGACCCGACCGCGAATGTGCTGCTCGGCTGGACCGGCCAGACGGTCGCGCTGATCGCGATCCTGGCGACGATGGCGCTGCTGTCGACCGAGCGGGATCGGGGCACGCTCGGCTGGACGCTGACCAACCCGGTCTCGCCGACGAGCGTCGTCTCGGCCAAGTTCGTCGTCGCCTTCGCCGTCTTCGTGGCGACGGCGGTCCTGCTGCCGATGCTCATCTCGATCGGCCTGGCAACGGTCCTGTACGGCCTGCCGGACCTGGCTGTCGTCGGGACGTTCTTCGTGCTCTTCATGGCGCTGCCCGCGTTCTACATCGCCCTGACCGTCGCCCTCGGCACGGGGATCAAGTCGACGGTCGGCGTGGCCGGCGTCGCGTTCGCCGTGCTGTTCCTGCCGCAGGTCATCGGCGGCCTGCTGCCGATCGTGAACGAGCTCTCGCCGACGTCGATCGGATCCTGGGCGATGCAGGTCGCCAGGGGCCAGCCGGCGTCGATGCTCACGCCGATCGGCTGGGCGATCTCGATGGTCGTGCTGATCGTCGGAGCGAAGGTGGTGTTCGACCGCCAGGAGCTCTAGCCCGACCCTGACCCTCACCTCGCCGGACGGTTGCCTGGGGGCAGCCGTCCGGCGTTTCGATTCGCCGAGCTCCTGGCCGCGTAGTCAAGAGCCAGGCAGCCGACGCGAGATCGACGACTTCATGACCGTCCCACGCTCGCGCCCAGGGTGACAAGAAGCTCGTCCAGTTGCTCGAACGTCTCGACCATCGCATCCGCCGCCCCGTCAGCGTCGAGAGCTTCCTTCGAGGAATAGAGCTCGTGCATGACCAGCAGCGTCTCGCCACCCTTTTCCTCGAATGTCACCGTGGTGACAGGTCCACCCTCACCACCTTCCTCGTTGGTCCACACGAGGCGCGAGTGCGGTGTCACTTCGAGGTACGTGCCGAAGAACGCCGTCGCATCGGGTTCGAACTCGAGACGGTATTTGCCGCCGACACGAGCATCCATCTCACAGGAACGCAGGGACATCCCCATCGACTTCGGCACCCACCACTGCCTGAACAGCTCGGGCTTGGTCCACGCCTCGAACACGATGCGGGCCGGGCCGTTGAAGGTTCGGGTAACGACCAGCTCACGCTCGGACTTCCGCTCCACCGTCGTGCGGTTCTTCATGGGCGCAACCTCACTCTCTCTTCTCGCGTCCATCGACCTTCTCCTTCCGTTTCAGTTCCTCGATAACCTTGTCCAGCTCGTCGAACCGTGCATCCCAGAGCTGGCGGTACGTCTCGATCCATGCCGCCTCTTCATCCAGTCGGCCCAGGCCAAGCCTGCAGGTCCGCACGCGCCCGACCTTCTCCGTGGTGACGAGCCCCGCCTGCTCCAAGACGCCGACGTGCTTCTTCATGCCCGTTAGGGTCATGTGGAACTTGTCGGCAAGGTCCGTAATCGAGGCGTCTGCACGCCCGAGCTGCTCCAGCACACCGCGTCGGGTGGCGTCCGAGAGCGCGGCAAACGAGGCATCGAAGCGGGTCCGCTCATACTGAACCATGTGGTTCAGTATTTACCACACGGATTGGCGGCACGCAAGGGGAGGCCGAGCTCGCGCTGCCTTGAGCTTTGATCGCTACGGCGGGCGCGGCAGCGACATTCCACGGTCACGGATGGCGGCGGGGATTGCGTTCTCGTGACTCCGCGTCAACTCCTCTTGGAGCAGGTCGCGCGACCTGCGCCGCCGTCGCCGGCGCCCACGCGGTCGCATCGCAGTCGGCGCACAGGAAACGGCTGCGGTCCTGCCTTTGCAGCGGACCGCGGCCGTCGAGAATCGAAGTCGGCTGCTGCCGCCGTGCGGTGTCAGGCGGATAGGGCTTCCTCACGAGCGTCGGGCTGGCGCCACGTAGCAACCGTTGCCGACGCCGGACGCTTGACTGATTCGATGAGCAGCCAGACGAACGGGAGGAAGACCGTCACGACGTTGGAGGGGACGTGGATTCCGATCGGGACGCCAATGAGGATGGCGAGCTCCAGACCGAATAGCGTGGGCACGATCACCCAGCCGACGAGGCGGCTGGCGCCGCGTGGAGCCGGTGAGGAGCAGGGCGGCGAACCAGATGTAGACGACATCCGGGAGGATCCGCTCGAGCTGCTGGCCGAGGACGTCGAACGCCAGCCAGTGGAGTGCGGCGATTCCGGTCAGGTCCGCGACGCCCTGGAGCAGGAACGTCCCGCCGAACAGTGCCGCGGCGGTGGCGCCGAGCCAGGTCACCCAGCGGTTCAGGCCGAAGTCGAACATCGCCGCGGCAAGCAGCACGAACGCGCTGCCGAGCACGAAATGGACCACGGCGGTCGCGGCGCTTTCGCCGATCGCGACTCCTGCGGCCAGCGCGATGGGATAGGTCGCGAGCGCGGCGATGGAAGCCGCGAGGCCCAGTTTCGAGCGCATGGATTGAGTCCTCAAGCGTGTGTTGAGCGGGGCTCGAGCATCGATCGGGGCGCACGTGAATGCGTCAGGGCGGTCCCGGCAACCGCCGTCAGGGCCTGCCCTCGGACGGTTTCGGTGGCCGCCCCGATGGGGGTCGCGACCGCGCCGCGCACTGTCGGGACATCAGCCATCGCATCTCAAGGAGCTGCCCGATGTCCACCGCCACCGCGCCTGCGAGGCGCCTCGATCGTTCGACGACAGGAGCCAGCACCGGCGGGGTCGGCACCGTCCTCGTCTTCGCCGGCCTGAGCCTCGGCCTTGCCGCGGCGGCGACCCTGGGCGGCGTTCCGCCGGCACTCGTTCCATTCGTCATGGCCCTCGGGCCGACGGTGTTCGCTTTGCTCTTCGCCTGGCGCGAGGGCGATGGCGCGCTCCGACGGCTCCTCGCGATGGCGGTTCGGCGCCCGAATCGGCGCGCGTGGTACGCCCTCGTCGGGCTTCCCGTCGCGTGGGCGCTCGCGGTCGTCGGCGTCGCGATCGCGCTCGGCGACCCGGCGGTCGGCGTGTTCGACAAGGTCTTTCCGGCCATCGTGATCGTCCCGCTCGTCGTCCTGATCCCGGCCTTCGGGGAGGAGATCGCGTGGCGCGGCTACGCGGTCACCCGCCTGCTGCCGTCGATGTCACCGCTCGCGGCCGCGCTCCTGCTTGGCGTGCCGTGGGCCGCCATCCACCTCTTCCTCCAGCTGCCGGGCCAGATGAACGCGGGCCTCGACTGGTGGCCGACGGCCATCAGCCTCCTCAGCTACTCCGTGATCCTCACCTACGCCTTCGTCTGGAGCGGCGGCAGCGTCCTCCTGGTCGCGCTGGTCCACGCCGGCCTGAACGGTGTAGCGCCGCTGATGGCGGGCCTCGAGGTCGACCGCACCTGGATCATCCGGGCCCTCGTCGCCGCCTCGATCGCCATTGCGGTCGTCGTCATCGGCCGCGTCCGCGGTCCCGGCGCAGCCTCGCCCGCCGACCACGTCGTCGGATGACCGCGACGCGGCGCAAGCCAGGCGAACCCACCCGGCCGGAGCTCTCGCTCCTCACGTCCCGCCCCGCTCCGCGAGGCACCACCGCCCGACCGACTGCAGCCGCCGTCGGATCCCAGCCAAGGAGAGTCCTGATGACACCCATCCGCCGCTCATGGTCGCTGACCGTGCTCGTCGCCCTCGTCGCCGTCCTGGCGGCCTGCACCGCGACCGATCCTCGACTCGAGGACGAGGCCGTGCCTCCGACGCCGGCCCCGACCGCCGCGCCTGCGGCGACGCCGACGGCAGCCCCGACGGCCGCCTCGTCGACTGCGGCGACCGGCTCGGCGCATGTCGTGCTGAACGTGGCGACGCCCAACGCCGTCACGATCGACGTGACCGATGCCTCGTCGACCCTGGTCGGCGCGACGTCCGGAACGCCGGGCGACGGCGCCTCGGTCGAGGCCTACACGCTCGCGGTTGCGAACGTCACGCCGACGACCCTGCGC
The DNA here is from genome assembly GCA_963845925.1 of uncultured Chloroflexia bacterium. Taxonomy (GTDB): domain Bacteria; phylum Chloroflexota; class Limnocylindria; order Limnocylindrales; family CSP1-4; genus CF-46. The sequence goes on along the minus strand of CAWJUA010000034.1, from coordinate 367,184 downwards.
CTGACCTGGGTCGGCGGGCCGTGCGACAGCGCCAACAAGCTCCTGATCGACGCGGCCCGCCACAGGCTCGTCGTCGTTCAGCCGGAGTGCCCTGGCGATGCAATCGCCACCGACCGCGTTCTCGATCTCGAGTTCGCCACGCCGATCAAGGCATCCGACCTCGAGCCCTTCCTCCAGGACGGTCTCGACACCTGATCCCCGTTCAACAGCCGGCCGGACGTCCCGGCCGGCACTCCCAAGCCCAAGGAGGTCTTCCCGTGAATCGCCTGACCCGCATCGCAAGCGTGATGCTCATCGCCCTGGTCTTCCTCATCCTCGCCGCCTGCACAGCGACCGATCCCCGGCTCGACGACGAGCCCGAGATCCAGGCACTTGCGCCGGCAGGCCTTCCGGCGCGGGCCGAACGCGTCGTCCTCGTCAGCGGCTCCGACATCACGCTCCCGGCGGACGAGTCCGTCAACCTGTTCGTCGTCTACAACGGCACGGCGCGGATCGAAGGCCACGCGTCGTCGGTCGTGGTCGTCAACGGCACCGCGAACTTCGTCGGCGGTCGCGCCGACAGCGTCGTTGCCATCCAGGGCCAGGTCACCCTCGACCCCGCGTCGGTCGTCGCCGGCGACATCCGGGCGCTCGAATCGGGCGTGACCGGTGCGACGGCCACCACCGTGACCGGCGCGGTCCGCGGCTTCGGACCCGACATGTTCCTCAGCTGGGGCAACCTGGGCGTCCTTGCCCTGATCTACGTCGCCTTCGCCGTGTCGGCGCTGATGGCCGGGGTCGTCCTCGCGGGTCTCGCCGGTCGCCAGGTCCGGGCCGCCGGGGCGCTGATCATCAAGGAGCCTGTGATGGTCCTCGTCGCGGGCGTCGTTGGCCTGGCCGCGCTGCTGTCGGTGGGCATCCTGGCCCTCGTCACGATCGTCGGCATCCCGTTCTCGATCGGCGTGCTCGGCATCGTCCTCCCGGGACTCTTCGTCATCGGCTACATCGTGACCGGCATCTGGTTCGGTGAGCTGATCCTGGCCCAGTCCTCCCCGGGGGCGCGCGAGCGACCCTACCTCGCCGCGGTCGTCGGCCTGACGATCATGGGCCTGGTCGGCTGGCTTCCGCCGATTGGCGGACTGATCAGCTTCGTCGGCTTCGGCGCCGTCATGCTCCTTTCCTGGCGCGTCCTCCGGGGCACACCCGGAGCGGTCCCGGCAGCCACGGGCGTCGGGTCCGTTGCCCAGGCGGCGAGCTGATCGCCAGCCCTCCATCCTGTCGAGCGGTCGCCGGACTCCGGTGGCCGCCGGCGGGGTCGAACCGTCAGGACGCTGTTGCTATACTTCGCGCTCCGGCGTGGGGCTATAGCTCAGCTGGGAGAGCGTCTGAATGGCATTCAGAAGGTCAGGGGTTCGAGCCCCCTTAGCTCCACCACTCGCCTGAATACCGGCAGACCCCTCCCCAGCGGAGGGGTCTTTGTTATGCGGCCGCCTTCAGGCGGTACCTGCCAGTCGCCTCCGCTTCCGGGCCTCGGTCACGGCGCACCGGGTGCCCGGCTCGCCCTCGGCCCGCCCACGGCGATGCTTGAGACGACGAAGCGCATCCTGCACTCATAGGTCGCGACCGGATCCGGGCGCGACGGCTCCGCCGCGGCAGATCGACAGTCGTCCGCCGCGCCGTCGTCGAAGTGACCGGTCACGCGATACAGCAACGAGCTCGCTGGCGCTCCGCAGGCCGACGACGTCGACACTCCGTCGGCGAGGATGGCCTCGACGTCGACGTCGACCATCGACAGGACGACTTCGCGGCGCGGGTCCAACAACCAGCTCGATGGCGTCCCAACCGGCTCGGCGCACGCCCGGCGAACGTGAGCATCCACCGTCAGCTCGGCTGCGGGGATCGTGCCGTCGCGGCCGTAGCACGAAACACCACCATGAAAGGTCGGCGGCGAGGTGAGCTCCGACAGCTGCTCCAGCGAGACCTCGCCAGCTGGTGCGCATTCGAGCGCGTCGAGACCCACCCACGGCTCGCCGTCGGTGGAGTGAGCGGCGACCCAGCCGACTCGAGGATGGCCCGCTTGATCCCGGATCGACGGGACCGCGACGCGGTACCAGACGTATCCCGAGCCAACCGCCGGACCGCCGATGACGCCAAGCCGCGTACCCGCCGGCAGGAGCTCGAACTTCTCGGAGCTTTCGTCCACGGTCGGTTGGGCCCGCACGCGGAGGTTGTCGGTCGTCGTCAGCGCGACGGCACCCGCTTGGAGATCGGCCGGATCCACCGCCGCGTCGGTAACGACGAACGCTGTTCGACAGTCGAGCGCATCGACGACGTCTTCACCGCCGTTGACCCTGCATCCCGGATCGTCGAAGGTGCCCCGGAGCAGCGTGGCCCGGCGATGCGGCAGATCAGGGGTCGTGGGTGAGGTGCGAAGCTTGACCTCGAGGCCCTGGACCGGCGCTTCGACGGCGGCACCAACGGCCGTCTCGGCGGCCCATCCACTGTCGGGCCCACCCTCCACGATCGCCCAGTAGGACAGCGGCGAGCTTCCGAAACACGCCAGGCGCTCGAGCGGATGCATCTCCCCAAGTCGCGCGATGTCGACCGGGGCTTGCGGGCAGTCCGCCGAGCCTGGCTCGATCCAGGGCGTCGCGTCGTGATCACCACGCGAGACCCAACCGGTCGGCAACGAGGCGCCGGGGCGACCCGGGTTCGTTCCAATCGGAACGACTCGGTACCAGTCGTAGTCGTCCGCAACGACCGGGCCCTCGACCACGAAGAGGCGGTCACCAGGCTGCAGGAATGGTTCGAGCTTGGTCGAATCCGCCGACACCCGCGGCTCGGAGCGGACGCGGACGTTCGTCTCGACGACCTGGGCGATGCTGTCGGCCGGGAGCTTGTCGGCGAACACCCCGCCGCCCGCCGTGGCCGGATCCTGCGAGCCCGGCGCGGCCGATCCCTGCGGAGACGTGGTCGCTCCGGATGGGCTGGGACCGACGCCGAGCAGGTCCTCGGGCGGTCGATTCCGCAGGAGCGCGCCGGCCGCGGCCGTCAGCCCCAGCAGCAGGGCGACGAGCAATGCCGCGGCCAGGACGAGCACGAGCGTCGATCGTCCGCCCGCCCGACCGCCCAACGCCGCAGCCGTCACGCGCTGCCGAGTCGCTTCGGACGCGTCGAGGACCGGCAGACGACGCATCATGCGGATCTGCTCGTGGTACGAAGCGGCCCGTTCGGCGCAGACCGGGCAGTCGCGGTACGTGAGCGTGAGCTCTCGTTCGACCTCCGGGCCCAGGCCGAAATCGATGGCCGCGGACGCGAGCTCCAGCGCCTCGTGCTCGTGGATCATCGCTGGAGCCCTTCGCGCACGAGGTAGATCCGGAGCTTCTCGCGGGCGCGGAACATCATGGCCCGAGTCGCCACCTCGGACCGGCCGAGGGCCTCCGCGATCTCGCGGCCACTGAACCCGTGGGCCGCCATCAGCAGGGCGGCTCGGGCGTCGGTGGACAGCTGGGCGAGCCCCTCAAGGAGGGCGGTGTTCTCCTCGCGGCGGAGGATCTCGATGTCCGCCGGCGCCGCGTCGGATCCCAGCCGGGCGACGCGCAGGAAGCGCTGGACCGTCGTGATCCGACGCCCGCGGCTCATCGCCAGGTTGCTGCACACCCGGAAGAGCCAGGCGGCAGCGTTGTCCGGTGGATGGCCGGCATTCACTTCCTTGACGAGCCGCAAGAAGGACTCCTGGACGAGATCGTCGGCGGCGTCACGATCCCTCGTCATCGCAAATGCGAACGAGGTCAGCTTCTGCTGATGCTCTTCGAACGCCTCCAGAACGTACGTCGCGTCCGACGAGACCGGCCGGGCACGATCAAGCGGCCCCAGGGGAGGCTCGGACGTGTTCGGCAGGATGGCTAGATCCCCTCTTCCCCGGACGACGTTCGACGACTCGTCTTGTTACCCGGAACCGCTCGGCGTCTTGGCGACGGTCCGGGGAGCACTTCGGGCAGGGGACGCGTGGACCAGCTCGGCCAGATCATAGACGGCGGGTAGTTGCGTCGCGTCTCACGAATTCGACCTCGATCGTCGCCGCTTTCGTGAGCGTTGCGTGGCCGGCATCCGTCGCCGAGTCGACGATTGACGGCTCCCACGCAAACCGTCCGGGGGTGATAACGCGAGCGTAGTAACGAAGCTCGACCGAGCGCCGCAGCTTGCTCGGCTCCGCGCACCACCGGACGATCTGGCTTTCCTGCGAGTACGGTGAAACGAACTCGGGCCGAGGCTCGTCGGCGTTGGGGTCGACCCACGCTGCGAGATTCCCGACGGGCACGAGCCCCGATGGAACATGGTCGATGACCTCGTGACACTGGTTCGCCGCCCTCGGCGAGAACGTCACGTACAGGCGGACGACGACCAGATCGCTGGAGCCAATCCGGGCCGCCGGCGTGATCCGGCGCTCGACGGAGACATCGGGATCCGGCGCGAATTCGCTCGGCTTCGCTGCCTCCCGCCAGCTCGTGGCCACTCCGACGGCGCCGTCGAGCCGCTCGATCGTGAAGTCCTCGAGCTGATCCGCAGTCAGCGAGAAGGAGGTGACTTCGCCGGGCGCGAGGTCGACCGTCGTGCGCGTGCCGCCGAGCGTCCAGGCGAAGCGCGCCGGCTCGACCTTCAGCCATTCGAGAGACGCCGCGACATACGCCACGGCGTGAAGGGCCAATACCGCCTCGGCCGGTGGGTTCGCCTCGACGTATGCCCAGAACGCAGGAGCTCGCTCATCACCGACCGACGCCGCGAGGACCGCCATCAGCGCGGTCGCCGAGGCCGCGTCGTCCGCGGAATCGCCCACGCGGATCCGCATTCGATCGTCGGTCTGCTCGCCGTAGGCGGCGACCAGGGACTCGACGATGCCACGCGCCGTTGCCGCGTCGCCAAGCCGTGCAGCCCCGATCCCGACGAAGAGTCGCTCACGGACCGTCAGCGCCGGGTCCGCGGCGGCCGTGCGCACCTCCGGCACGACCGGCGAGCCCAGCCCGGCAAGACCGGCCAGGGCGATGATCCGCCGCTCGCGGGTCTCCTTGGGCGCGTCGACGATCGCTCGCAGGTAGGCTCCGAGCCGAGCGCCGTCGACGTCGCCACGGCCCGCCAGGGCCGCCATGGTGGAGAGCTCGAGGTCGCTCGACGCGTACGGCAGCAGCGCGAGTCCACCGTCGGGAGTCTGGTACCGCTCGGCCGAGAAGTCGCCGTGCGGAATGCTTGTCGGGGCGACACCGAAGCGATCGACAAGGAGGGATGTCGCGACGGCGGCCGCCAGCGAGCGGTCAAGCCTCGCGTCGCCCCCGGCGGCGAGGTCGGCGAGGAGCTGCAGGTTCCGGCTCGCGCTTGCGTCGGAGACCAGGACGGTCGTCAGTCCGCTTCCGCCGCGCAAGTGGGTCGCTGCCGTGACGTCGACGAGCGCAGACGCGGGTCGCGTGAACCGCGAGTCGACGACGACGAAGGTCCGGATGACGCCATCCGACAGGGCAGACGAACCGCTCCCGCTTCGAGCCCGGATCGTGATCTTGTGCGAGCCCGGTCGCAGCGCCGGCAACCGGATCGCGATCGATTCGAATGCCTTCCCGGCGAGCGGTCCCGACTTCAGGCCGAGAGACGGCGCCTCAACGGTGATCGAGACGGGTACGCCAGCGTGGAGGGCGGTGCCGAACGTCCGAACGAGGATCCTCGGCTGGTCACTCGTCAGGTATTCAGGCGCGATCGTCGCGTCGACAAAGAACGGCAGGCCGACCGGGAGATGGAGCGTGCCGCTGCCGGCGCGAAGGTCGGCGGTCAACGCGGTCGCGCTGACCCGCCACGAGGTCAGGTCGTCGGAGAGCTTGAAGGACGCCGAGCCACGACCATCGGCACCCGTTTCGATCGTCGTGAAGACGAGGGAATCCTGGAAGTCATCACGATCATCGCCACCGCCGCCCGTGTCACCGCCGCCCGTCTCGCCCTGCGGCAGCCGGTGCGTCTGGTAGGTCGTCCGGAGCCCGCTCGAGACGCGGCGATAGAGCGATCGGAGCGCGTCGATGTCCTCGGCCGCACCGATCGTGTAGAGCTTCTCGTCGACGGCGCGAATGACCACACTGCCAGCGACCGGTTTTCCCGCCGCGTTTCGGACAACGACGTCAACCGTCACGGCATCCCCAGGGCGGAGGTTCCGTGACGTGGTGGTGACCGCGACGTCGAGAGAGCGATCTGCGATCCGGAACGAGGCCGAGTACCCGACCGCCTCGTAGCCGGAGCCATCGAAGCGGACGCCGTAAATGTCGACGTCGGGCGCATCAGCGGCCTCGAACGGCGCCCGGTATCTCGCCGACGACTGAACGACGGCCGAGCGCACGCCGCGCTGTGCCTCGATGAACAGGAACGACCCATCGCGACGGTCGGGCGGCGCGGCCCGGAACGTGAGGTCGATCGGCTCGCCGACCGTGTACTCGTGCTCGAAACCGTCCGCGGGATCCGTCGGCAACAGTGTCGCCGACGCCTGGCCGGTTCCGTCCCAGATCGCCCGGGTTGCGTAGATCGTTCGGCGAGCGACGTGACCATCGGGGTCGCCGACGCTCAGGATGACGCGGTAGTCGTGGTCGCCCTTGCCGGCGGCGACCGACGCAGAGAACCGGCCCTTGGCGTCGGTGCGGACGGTCTTGCTCCCGGCGTCACGATCCTCGATCCGGTAGTCATAGACGGTGACGACCTTCTTCTGGACGAAGTCGTATTCCTGACGGGCTTCGCCTCGGACCGGCACCTGCTCGACGAAGTGGACCGTGACCCGTGCCCCGGAGACCGCGTCGCCGCGCGGGTCCACGTCGTAGATCCCCGCCCCGCCGTCGATCTCGCGTTCGAGGCGTTCTCGATCGACCTGGTTGACGCTGCCGGTGACGCGGACTCGGCCCTCGTCGATCGTCGACGTTCCGTCGATCACCCGGGTGCTCGGAAAGACGATGAGTGTCCGGGAGGCGCCGTCGATCTCACCCTCTTCCGGTCGCGCGGGCGCGGTGTCGAATTGCCTGTAGTCCGGATCACCTTCGTTGTACTCGCTCAAGCGGGCCGTGGTCCGGATGACGCCCACGCCGGCCGCGTCCGTCGTGACGTTGGTGTCAAGTGAATCGGCGAACACCCGGAGCGGGACGCCGGGCACCGGCGATCCGTCGTAGAACGCGGCTCGCACGGTGACGCGGATGCGGTCACCGGCGATGTACACGCGGCGGCCAGTCTCGATGTCGAGCCGATACGCGGGCTTCAGGATCTGGCCGACCCTGACGCTCGTCGACCCGACAATCGTGTCGCCCGCAAGCGCATCCAGGGCGTAGTCGCCAATCGGCAGGTTGACGGTGGCCAGCGACCCCGCGAACACTCCGCTTTCGCGGGGGTGCAGCTCGATCGTCGCGACCGGCGGCGCGACCCTGCCGCTCGCCTCTCCCCTCGCGACGAGGCGGATCACCACGGACTCCGGGACGTCGCCCGTGTCCCGGTCCCGCAGCATGCCCCAGACGTTGATGCGGTCCGTCGGCCGGAACAGCGTCCGGTCGGTGTTGAACAGGCTCCAGAAGCGCGGGCTCGTGTCGCCGTACCAGTCAAACGAATCGAGACCCCAGTCGCCGACCTGACCGCTGACCGGGACGATCGTGCTCCGTCCGTCGGGTGCCGCGACGGTCAGGACCGGCTCGCAGTCGACACGACAATCACGTTGGGACGGCGGCAGGAAGCGCGGCGGCGTGTCCGCCAGCAGCAACCCCTTGGATCCGGTCTTGCCGAGATCGAGGCCCTCTCCGGAAACCTTCGCTCCCCGCAGGGGCCGGCCCGACGCGAGGTCGTTGGCCCAGATGACGGTCTTCGTGTCGGAGACCGCGAGGTACGCGGACACATCCGTCACCTGGAGGACCGTCTGGATGGGCCGACGCCCGCCGGTCGCCTGGACGAGATACCAGCCTGCGGGAAGCGGCTTCGGCAGGGCGACCCATCCGCCACCGCCATAGGGCTGGAGCGGGAGGTCGGCTGAGAGAACGCGCGTCAAGCCGCCGGTCTCGGTCAAGCCGGCGGACGAGGAATGAAGCCATCGCCAGGTCCGAGCTGTCCGGTAGGCGTTGATGGCCGCTTCAGCCGTCGGCAGCCGATAGACCTTGACGCCCACCCGAGCCGGCGTCTTGTCGGCGTCGCTCTCTCGCATGAGCCAGAAGGCGATCGTCGGCCTGGCGTTCGTCGCGGACTCGGCCAGATCGTCCTGGGGTTCCAGCCAGCTGCCACTCGGTTGTTTCCCGCCAGTCTCGAACCGGAACGTCACGTCTTGCGTGCTGGCCTCGCCGGTCGCAGCGACCGTGATGCCCTTCGAGACGGTCACGGTGTACGCAGTCGCCGGCACGAGCCGCTTCGGGACGAACGCGAGGACGCGGCCGTGCTGCTCGAACCGTCCGTCGGTCGGGGGGTCGATCGACACGTGGTCTTCGGCTCCCGTAACGCCGTCCTGGTCGAACGTGATCTCGATCCCGGAGTCGACCGGGACGTCCGTCGCCTCGTGTTCCGGCAAGGTCGAGACGACCCGCACGCCCTGCCGGGCCTGAAAGGCCCACGAGTCCACCGACTCGCCGTCGTCGCCCCTCAGTACGAAGCGGTACACCGCCCCTGGCAGGAGCGGCTCGGATGGCACGAGGCGAACCGAGCCCGGGTCCGTGTCCTTGGCGATATCGAGATGAACGACGGGTTCCACGACGACATGCGCGGCGAGATCGCTCGCCGGCCGGCCGTCAAGGCTCGTCAGACGGAAGGACGCGTCCACCGGGACGACGCCGCCCGAGTCATCCGACGCCTCGAGCCGTGCGACGTGCCGACGATCCGATGGCGGCAACGACGCAACGGACTCCGCGGTTGGCGCCGCGGATGATGCGGACGACGGCGACGACGTTGCCGCGGCCGCGGCCGCGCCACGGCCGGGTGGCTGACCGAGGCCCCAGGCAAGGGTGCCGCCCGCAACCGAGATCGCCGCGAGCACCGCGAGGCCGACCGTGACCCGCCGGCGACGGCCTGGCTCGGCAAGCAGGCGCGTTCTCCGGGTTCCTCGAGGCTGGCCGTCTGGACGCTCGGCGTCCGGACGCGTGTGAGTCGTCATCGTGCGCATCCCCTCTGGCTCAGATGCGGGGAGGACGCTCGATGTCAGGGTCTGTGACTGTCAACGACTTGACAGCGGAGGACCGTCACAAGCGCCCCACTGGCCGTTCGCGCCCGGCCGGCTCGCTCGGCCGTATAGAATTCCGGGCATGGTCGAGAACCCGTTCACGCTGCTCGGTCTTGCCGCCCACTGAGTGACCGCCGGCAGTTCTCGACCCCCTGCCGGACAGGCAGGGGGTTCTTGGTATCAACAAGCGAATGAGCCGACGATGACGACCCAGGACGCGAAGCAAACCCCACACCGAAATCGGATCGAGCGGTACGACCCCGCCTCGATCGAGCCGCGCTGGCAGGCAAAGTGGGAGGAGCTCGGCCTCCACAAGACCGACCTCAACGACGCGACTCGGCCGCGCTACTACCTGCTGACGATGTACCCGTACCCGTCGGGCGACATCCACATCGGCCACTGGTACATCAAGACCCCGACCGACGCGATCGCCCGGTTCCACCGGATGCACGGCGAGAACGTGTTCCTGCCGATCGGGTTCGACGCGTTCGGGCTGCCGGCGGAGAACGCCGCGATCAAGAACAACATCAACCCGCGCGACTGGACGATGTCGAACATCGCCAACATGCGCCGCCAGCTCCGGACGATGGGCGCGACGTTCGACTGGAGCGCCGAGGTCGTCACGGCCGACCCGTCCTACTACAAGTGGAACCAGTGGCTCTTCCTGCGGTTCCTCGAGGCCGGCCTGGCGTATCGCCACAAGTCGCCGGTCGACTGGTGCCCCAACGACGGGACGCTGGCCCGCGAGCAGGTCGAAGGCGCAGACCGCCACTGCTGGCGGTGCGGGGCGAAGGTCGAGAAGCGCGACCTGGAGCAGTGGTACCTGCGAGTCACGAAGTACGCCGACGAGCTGCTCGACTTCAGCGGGATCGAGTTCCCGGATCCGATTCGAATCCAGCAGACGAACTGGATCGGCCGGTCCGAGGGCGGCGAGATCGTCTTCCGGACCGCCCCGTCCGAGCATCACCCCGGCGGCGAGGAGCTGCGGGTCTTCACGACCCGGCCGGACACGCTGTTCGGGGCGACGTTCATGGTCCTCGCCCCGGAGCATCCGCTCGTCATGGAGCTGACCGCGCCGGACCGCCGGGCGGAGGTCGAGGCCTACGTCATGCGGGCCGAGCTCGAGACAGAGATCGAGCGGCTGTCCACGGACCGCGAGAAGACCGGCGTCCCGATCGGCGCCGACGCGATCAACCCGGTCAACGGCGAGCGGATCCCGATCTTCGTCGCCGACTACGTCCTGGCCGGCTACGGGACCGGCGCGATCATGGCCGTCCCGGCCCACGACGAGCGCGACTACGCGTTCGCCGAGAAGTTCGGCCTGCCGATCCGGCGCGTCGTCGCGGCGCCCGGCGAGGAGGACGCCGAGCTCGAAGGCGCGTACCTCGCCCACTCGAGCGACGAACGGCTCATCAACAGCGGCGGCTACTCCGGTCTCAAGGCCGACGAGGGCGGCCGGCGGATCGTCGACGAGCTCGAGCGGCGCGGCGAGGGCCGGGCCGCGGTCACCTACCGCCTGCGCGACTGGCTGATCAGCCGCCAGCGCTACTGGGGGACGCCGATCCCCGTCATCCACTGCCCGACGCACGGGATCGTGCCGGTGCCCGACGAGGACCTCCCGGTCCTGCTGCCCGACAAGGTCGACTACGCCGGCAGCGGCGTGAACCCGCTGACCCGCGACGAGGCGTTCCTGAACGTCCCGTGCCCCATCGACGGTGAGCCGGCGAAGCGCGAGACCGACACGATGGACACGTTCATCGACTCGGCCTGGTACTGGTATCGCTACCTCTCGCCCGGGAAGCCGGACGCGCCGATCGACGACGACCAGGTCGAGGCGTGGACGCCAGTCGAGCAGTACACGGGCGGCGCAGAGCACGCCGTCATGCACCTGCTCTACGCCCGCGAGTTCACGAAGATGATGCGGGACATCGGGCTGGTCCAGCAGAACGAGCCCTGGAAGAAGGTCTTCAACCAGGGCCAGATCCTGGGCATGGACGGCGAGCGGATGTCGAAGTCGCGGGGCAACACCCAGGACCCCGACGAGCTCGTCGCGAAGTACGGCGCGGACTCGATCCGGCTGTTCCTGATGTTCATGGGGCCGTGGGACCAGGGCGGGCCGTGGAGCCCGACCGGGATCGGCGGCGTCCATCGCTTCCTGAGCCGGGTGTGGACGATCACGATCGACCCGAACGGCATCGAGCCGGGCGACGCGGAGTCCGGGGCGTTGCCGGCCGGCGAGGACGAGGCCGCGGCGCGGACGGCGATCCGGCGGGCCGCCCACAAGACGCTCCAGGTCGTGACAAGCGACTACAACGCGTTCAAGTTCAACACGATGGTCGCCCACCTGATCGAGCTGGCGAACACGCTCATGCGCTACCGCGGGACGTCCGTCGCGGGGCTGCCGGAGTGGGACGAGGCGGTCCGGCTGCTGCTGCTGATGCTGGCCCCGGCGGCGCCGCACATCACCGAGGAGCTCTGGTCGCGCCGGCTGGCAGCCGCGAACGAGCCGTGGGCCTCGATCCACACCCAGCGCTGGCCGGAGGTCGACGAGACGGTGGTCGTGGACGAGACCCGCGAGGTCCCGATCCAGGTCAACGGCAAGCTCCGCGACCGGGTCACGGTGCCGGCCGGGATCAGCGAGATCGAGCTCGAGCAGGTCGTCCTCGCCCGCGACAAGGTCCGCGCGGCGCTGGGCGGCAAGGAGCCGCTGAAGGTCGTCCACGCCGGCGGCGGCCGGCTGGTGAACATCGTCGTCCGGCCGGACGCGTAGTGCCCCACGTCGAGCGGCTCGGCGCCCCGGGCCCCAGCGCGGACGACTTCGAGACGCTGTTGCAGCCACACACGCCGGCCGTCGCCGGGACGGCGCGGGCGCTGCGGCTCGTCCTCGCCGCGGCGTTCCCCGACGCCGTCGAGCAGGTCGACTTCGGGAACAAGCTGCTCGCGGTCGGCAAGTCGATGGCGATGCGGGACCTGGCGTTCGCGATCATCCCCCACTCGGCCCACGTCAACCTCCAGCTCCCCGACGGCGTCGATCTGCCCGATCCCGACGGCCTGATCGAGGGCACCGGCAAGCGGATCCGGCACGTCAAGATCCGCTCGGTCGAGGCCGCGTCGTCAGCGGCGGTCCGGGCGATCGTCGACGCGCAGGTCGGGTTGCGCCGGTGAACGGTGGCGTCTCCGGCGTCGCCGCGGCGACGTGGGGCCCGGGCCGGCTCGACCTGTTCTGGCGGGCCGACAACGGCGAGCTCATGCACCGTGCCCAGGTCCGCGGGCAGTGGCTCGAGCCGGAATCGCTGGGCGGGACGCTGGCGTCGAACCCGGCCGCGACCGCGTGGGGCGTCGACCAGCTCGAGGTGTTCGCGGTCTTCCCCGACGGCGAGCTCTGGGACCGCTTCTGGGACGGCCGCAGCTGGCACGAGTGGGAGTCGCTCGGCGGCGAGCTGAGCGGCGATCCGGCGGCATCCTCGTCCGGGCCGGAGCGCCTCGACGTCTACGCGCCCGGCCGCGACGGCCGGGTCTGGCACCGCTGGTGGGACGGCACGCGCTGGGTCGAATGGGAGCAGCTGGACCGATGACCGAGCAGATCCGGATCGGGGCCCTGTGCTGGAACCAGTACACCGACTGGCCGTCGCTGCTCGAGGCGGGGCGGCGGGCCGAGCGGCTCGGCTTCGACACGCTCTGGACGTGGGACCACCTCTACCCGATCGTCGGCAGCTCGACCGGGCCGATGTTCGAGGCCTGGCTCGTGACGGCGGCGTGGGCCCAGGCGACCGAGCGGGTCCGGATCGGGCTGATGGTCGGGGCAAACACGTTCCGCAACCCGGCTCTCGTCGCGAAGATGGCGACGACGCTCGACCACCTCAGCAACGGCCGGGCGATCCTCGGCATCGGCGCAGCATGGTTCGGCGAGGAGCACGAGGCGTTCGGGCTCGAGTTCGGGTCGGGGCCGCCGGAGCGCCTCCGCTGGCTCGCCGAGGCGCTGCCCGTCATCCGCGGGATGCTCGACGGCACCGAGCCTTCGGCGACCGGCCCGCACTACGCGGCGAAGAACGTCCGGAACCTGCCCCCGCCTGTCCAGGCGCATCTCCCGATCTGCATCGGCGGCGGCGGCGAGCAGGTGACGCTCAAGCTCGTCGCCCGTTATGCCGACATGAACAACGTCGGCGGCGGCGTCGCGAGCGTCCGGCGCAAGGAGGAGATCCTCCTCCGCCACTGCGAGGCCGTCGGGCGCGACCCCTCGACGATCGAGCGGACGACGGGCGTCGGGACGGTGTTCATCCGCGACGACCGGGCCGAGGCGGAGCGCGCGTTCCGGGCGGTGTTCGCAGCGAACGGCGCCGCCAAGCCCTGGGCCGACCAGCCGGTGGGAACGCCGGAGGACGTGGCCGCGGCGATCGCGCCGCTCGTCGAGCTGGGCTACCGCCACCTCATCATGGGCGCGCCGGCACCGTACGACGAGGAATCGATGACGCGGTTCGCGACCGAGGTCCGGCCACTCCTGGAGCGCTCGCTCAGCTGATCGCGATCGGCGGGCCGAACGACGCGTCGGTCGCATCGGTCGTCGCCGTGGTCTTCTCCTTCGCCCGAGCGCGGTGGCGGGCCGCCTTGGCCCGGTTGCCGCAGCTGGCCATGTCGCACCAGATCCGGCGACCGGACCGGGACTGATCGAAGAACACCCAGCGGCACGTGTCGTTGGCGCAGATCCGGACCCGCTCGGAGCGGCCGTCCTGGATCTCGTGGACGAGCGGGTCGGCGAGGCGGGCGAGCGCGTCGTCGAGCGGGTCGCCGACGTGGCTATGGCCGACCGAGACGCCGTCGGCCTCCTTGACGAGCTCGACGCGCTCGCGCGATCGGATCGCCCGATTGACCTCGGCGAGGGCCTCGTCAGCGGGCGGCCGGTCATGGGCGACCGCGTCGGCGACCTCGCGGAGGGCGCCCCGAACGCGTCGGACCTTCTCGAGCGCCTGGGCCTCGGTCGTGCCGTATGCCGCAAGCGACGCCGGCGCGAGGTCCTCGTGGCAGAAGCCGCGGTCGGTCAGCCAGTGGGCGGCGTCGTCGAACGTCACGAGGTGGTCGACGAGGAAACCCGACTCGTACTCGAGCGTGTTCATGAAGTCGGAGGTGTCGTCGAGCGACATCCCGTGGTGGTGGTCATCGGAGGCCCGATGGCTCTCCGTCGTTCTTGGCATATAACCACTGTAAACCGCTTGACAGGTTACGCGCAAGGGCCTACAGTATGCGTAACCAGATAAGAAGTCTAAATCGGTTATTAGAGCCAGGGAGGTTACGGACCATGGAAGTCGTCTTCGCCCTCGCAATCGGCCTCATCGCCTTCCTCGGGCTCGACATCGCCGCCGTGACGTGGGGTGCCGATTCCCGGCCGGGCATGGCCGACGATCACCTTCGCTGAACGGGACGGGAGAACCTTCATCGTGCAGAGCTACTACACCTTCATCGCCCTCGACCTCGCCAACGAGCGGAGCCGCGAGACCCAGCGCCGGCGCCTGCTGGACATCGCCCGGGCCTCGGATCCGGAGCAGCAGCGCTCGATCCGTCGCTCGACTGCTGCGCTCGTCGCGACCCTCAGCCGCGTGTCCGGCAGGCTTGCCCGCCGGCTGGACGAGGACGCCAACGTCGGCGAGGCGCTGATCGGCCGCTCGATGGCCGACACTTGCAGCTAATCGCCTGGCGCGCCATCAGGGACACAGAGAAACGCCCCGCCGCTGAAAAAGCGACGGGGCGTTTGTCGGTCTCAGCTGCCCGACTGAGACCTGTCCCAAGGATCGGGCTCTTCAGGCGCGCCGCCATCGCCACACGTCGGCAGTACGGCGGGCCGGCGATTGCCGCGATCCTGCAGAAGCCCGTTGGGCAACCAGCGAGCGTCGCAGCTAATCGCCAGATAGGCGGGCCCTGCTTGGGTTCGAAACGAGACGCCCCGCCTGACGTCGGAAGTGCAACCCGCGTCCCTTAGGGGTACGCGGGTTGCCTGTTTCCTGCGAGGCGGAGCCGCGGCCCGCGGCTACACGGTCAGTTGTTTGGGTTGTCGTAGGTCTGGTTGAAGATCGTCTTGTTGCCCTGGGTAATCACGAGCGTCGCGCTGGTGATGCCGCTCGAGACCGGGTTGATGCCCTGCCAGTTGCCGTTCGGGCAGCCGGCGGTCTTGCCGTCGATGGTCGCCGCCGGGGTGAAGCTGACGGTGATGTCGAACACGCCCCGGCCATTGTGGTCGGCGTTGCCCAGGTCCTGGGAGCCGCTCGAGGTCTCGGGCACTGGGTTCTGCCCCGGTGAGACGTTGCCGCCCTTGTTGATGCAGGTGTAGAGAACCGACGCGTTGACTGTCAGCGTGGCCGCCGCGGGCTGATTGCCAAAGCCACTGCCGTCGCCCGTCGCATTGACCGATGTCGTCCCGTTGAACGTGACCGTTGGACCCGAATGCCACGTCACCGCGGCGAATGCGAGGCCGGCGGCGAGCGCGACGGCGGTTAGGGCTGTAGGGACGGAGATTGCGATCCGACGCACTGGATTTCCTCCCGTCTCGTGCTCATCGAAGAGCACGTCGGTTTCGGATGTCTTGAATTCCGCAACTCACATTGAGCACGCCATAGACGCCCCCTTCATGGCGCGAGCGCTCGCCAGCAATGCGAACTGACGTGACGGCCTTTTGGCTCCGCGTGACGGGCGCGTCGCTGATGTTGTCCTCACCGCGGTCGTAGCCCCCGGCCGGCGCAGGCGAGGCGCGGATTCTGGCAGTACTTTCGTACCCTATGAACGCTAGGTCACAGGTGTCTTGCGGCCGTCTCGAATATGCGACCCGAGGCGCCGCGGCCTCACGTCGGGATCGGCCGCTCGGTCGGAGACAGTCGCAGCTAATCGCCAGATAAGCGGGCCCTGCTAGGGTTCGAAACGAGACGCCCCGCCTGACGTCGGAAGTGCAACCGACGTGCAATGGTGGGGCGTTCCTGTGCCCGAAGTCAGCCGAGACCGGCCGATCGCGGCCCGCGCATCCTCGTCGCGCTGGGCGCCTCGATATGGCTGCTCGTCCAGCCATGGCGTCGCGGGAAGCCGCGATCCGTGGGGCGCCTCTGCGCCGACTCGTGATGGTCGGCGCGCCTGGTGGCGTCGCTAGGGCTGCGCAGGTGCGGCGGTGATCCTGATCGAGTCGAGGATCTGCTGCATCGCCACCTGGTCGGCTGCATGGCGCGTCGGGTCATCGGGGATGCCCTGGGCGAGCTCGTTCGGCGACGTGTCAGGGAAGTCCGTTGTCCGGATGACGAGGAGCGTGCCGTTGACGTCCACGATCCTGAACGTGCCCGCGCGCGGCTTCCCGCGTCGCACCGACCATCGGATAGGCGTTGACGGTCCCGCCCTGGGGGATCGTCCACACGGACCCGTTGGGGCAATCCGTTTCCGTGCGCGTTGAGGTAAGCTCGACGAGCTGCCCGCTGTACCCGCCGACGACGGTTGGAGCGGGGGCCGTAGCCACGAACCCGGGCCATGCGCTCATCGCCGCCACCAGCCCGTCGACGGTGCCGGTCTCGGCTCGGTCGTAGGTCCCCTTCGCTGGATCGCACGGGTCCTTCGCGACCGCATCGACCACATTGAACTCGAGGCCCCAGCCGGAGCCATTGTCAGTGCCGGCGTTGACGAGGAGTGCGTCGTAGGCGTCGCGCGTCCGTGTAGGGCTGCCACTCGAACCAGCCGGCGGGTACCTCCATGGTGATCTCGCCCGGCCACACGTCCCCCGAGAGGCGGTAGGTTCCCGGCGCCAGGCAGTTGGGGGCACCGCCGCTCGGCCCGCACGCCGCCGGTGGCGCATGGTCCAGCATCGCCGGGAAGGCCGGCGAGGCGGATAGGCGCCGGTGACGACGACGGTGCCGATGAAAGGGTCGCGGTCGGTCCCGGCGCGCCAGCAAGACTCGGCGAGGCAGGCGGCGCGCTCGCAGCTCCCTGGCCAGCGCCGCACGCGGTTGCCAGAAAAGCCGCGACCACGATCACGGTTGCGGTCGGCGATCCCGACCACCTGCGCGAGCAATTCATGTTCACCCTCCGGGCCACTGAGTCATGGCTGTGCAATCGATAGATGCCGATGGGCATCCAGAGGTTCAGCGGCAGTCCAGTCGCACGACTGAACCATCACGCCCTCGGTGGCATCTGGACACCCGACAGCAGCGATCGGCCGGCGACATCGCGACAAGCGAGCGCTAGGATCGACGACCCGAGGGCGACGTGGATGCGGTGACGACGGCGACGAACCCCGTGACGTCGGCCGACGACGCGCTCGTTCGGCGCGCTCGCTCCGGCGATGCGGCGGCGTTCGGGATGCTCGTCGACACCCGGATCGATCGCTGCTACCGCCTCGCCTTCTCGATCCTGTCCAACGACGCCGACGCCGCCGATGCGACCCAGGACGCGCTCGTGTTGGCGTGGCGCCAGCTCCCCCGCCTTCGCGATGCGGCGGTCTTCGATGGCTGGCTCAATCGGATCGTGGCGAACGCCTCGTTGATGGCGCGCCGGCATCGGGTTCGGCTCCGCGAGGTGTCGGTCCGGCCGGCCGACCCCGGCACGGAACGCTCCCAGCCGGAGCCGCCGCAGGACCTTCGTGCCAGAACGCAGATGGACGAGATGGTTGACAACGACGCGATCGGCCGGGCCTTCGACCGGCTGCGGCCGCAGGACCGCTCGATCCTCGTCCTCCACCACGTCGAGGAGCGACCGGTCGCCGAGATCGCCAGGTCGCTTGGGATCCCGGTCGGCACGGCCAAGTCTCGGCTGCACGCTGCTCGCGGCGCCCTCGAGAAGGCGATGGAGGCCGAGGCATGAACGGCCGACCGTTGACCGACGCCCAGATCTCCGGCGCGCTGCGAGCCCGTCTGCCCGAGCGCGCCCAGGCGGGGCTGCGCGAGCGGGTCCTCGTCGCAGTCGAGGCGACCAGCCAGCAGCGGGCGTGGCCCTCGGTCCTCGGAGGCGTGACCGACGCGGACCCGGTCGCCCGCCGGCGGAGCCTGCTCCTTGCCGCAGCCCTCCTGGTTGCGCTGGCGCTCGCGGGTGCGGCCGCGGTCGGGGCATGGCGCCTGTTCCATCGCGACGAGGCCCGCGAGCTCATCCGCCTCGAGACGCCGGCCGAGGTCCAGGCGTTCGTCTTCTCGAGCTATGAGCGGTTGGACCAGCTGCCGCCCGAGGCGATCACGACGATTGACAATCAGGGGCGTAAGGACCGCATCTACGTCGATCGGTCAGGCGCCGTCCGTCTCGAGCGATACGCGTCGGCGGATGCGACCGAGCCCGCCACGTCCATGCTCCTCGGCGGCACCCGCTTCGGTCGTACGCTGACCGTAGGGCCAAACAAAGTGTGGGTCGATTACGTCGAGGCCATTGGAGAAGACCCACGGATCTACCTCCGCGCCCTGTCGAGCCTGGTGTTCAGCGGAGGGCCGGACTGCCCGATGTCGCCGAGCGACCTCGGCGACGGAACGACGGCGGCAGGCTGGCGATCCATCGGCGCCGATTCGGTCGCAGGGCGACGCGCCCACCACGTCGCCTGTGGCGGCGGCGACCTCTGGCTCGACGATGACACGCGCCTCGTCCTGCGCGTCCGCCAGCCGGCCACCGACGACGCCGGCAACCCCGTCCCTGGCGCCACTTCCACGACCGAGGTCACGCAGATCGAATTCGGCGATCAGCCGGCGACGCTGTTCGACTTCTCGCCGCCCGACGGCGTCGCTGCCATGCCGCTGGCCACGTACGACGCGCTCTGCCGGCCCGGCCAGGACACCGTGGCGTTCCTCGACTATCCGCCCTGTTCGGGGACCCCGCCGATTGCCGAAGCCACCCCGACGCCTGAGCCCACGCCAGGCCCGACGCCGAGCGCGCCTCCCGGCTCCAGCGTCTGCGCGATACCCTCACCCGACCGCGGCAGGCCAGGCCCGCTGGCCTGGACCACCGCGAGCGTGACGCAGGACTGGCCCGCCCCGGTTCGCCCCGAGCCGGCCGGAGGCGCGAGCACCGAGCCGATGCCTCCGACCTACATCGATCCATCGGGCGACACGGGATCCGATGTCCTCCCCTGCGTCGACATCCGCGACCTGGCCGTCGATACATACGATGTGTCCGTCGACCTCGTCTCGAACCAGCCGCCGGACGTGGATCCGTCGAAGGCATGGATCGCGTATGGCGTGGTCGTCGACGAGGATCGCGACGGCGTCCCTGATTGGCGCTATGGGATCGACAACCTACCCCGCAACGCGGGGAATGAGCAGGGCCACCACCGGGAGTGGCGCACGGATCTTCACACTGGTCGAACCGAATGGGCCACGGATCCGGATTGGGCCAGGGTGAGCGCGACCTTCTTGAAGACCGGCTATCCCGCAGAAGGCGACCGAGAGGGCTTTAGCACTGGCCGTGACGGCGCCCGCTTCAGGTTCGGCCAGGTGTCGGATGTAGCGGGCCAGGGGACGGTCACGAGGGGCGTCAAGGTGGATAAGGCCCTCTACGCCTGGGCCTCGGTGATCGTCGATGGCCGGGTCGTGGCCACGGACTACGCCCCGGACGCTGGGTGGCTCCTTCCGTCGCCTGGAGCGAAGCCGGGAGGCACATACGTGCTCGAGGGCGTGGTCGGTGGTAGGTTGCCATTTCGTCTCTCGATGAGCGTCCCCAACCGCTGGACAGCCGAAGGCTCCTCCTTGTACGACGGCCCGCGGGACGACGGGATCGGCCTCGGATTCATGATCGTCGACAAGCCCGTCGAGTGGGGCTGCGACGCATCGGGAGACTCGATCGAGGCGCAGGTCGGGCCGAAGGTCGACGATCTCGCGACGTTCCTCGCGGGTCAGGAGATGATCAAGATCTCGGAGAGCGCGGACGCCACGCTCGACGGCCATCCAGGGAAGTACCTCGAGTACACGACGGCCGGCAACGACGACAACTGTGACGATTCCTACTGGCCGTTGGCCCCCTTCTCCTGGGCGTTCACGTTGGCCGACGACGACCGACAGTTCCACCAGGCGTGGATCCTCGACGTCGATGGCGTTCGCCTGGTGATCGACGCGTTCGCTCCGAAAGCATCGGACACGGTCAAGGCCGAGGTCCAGCGGATTGTGGAGTCGATCGACATCGGGCCGTGAACCGATCGTACGACCATTCGGCCTCAGCGGAACGTTGGACGCGAACCTGGCGCGGCTCTGGCGATTAGCTGCGACCGTCCGCGATCAGCCGGGCTCTGGCCCTCGCCTCGAAGTCGTCTTCCCCCCGCGTACGTTAGAGGTACGCGGGTTGCTTGCTTCATGCGACCGCCGCGGTCGGCGGCAGGGCATCTCGAAATCCAACCTGGAAGTCGCCGCGGCCATCAGCACCTGCTCGAGGGTGGCGTAGTCGCCGGCCTGGTTCACCTCCGAAGAACGTGCCACGGCGGCCGCGCGAGAAGATGGTTGGTCGACCGCGATGTCCATCAGCGGTGCTTCCAGGTCGCGGACTTGACCTGCGGACCATCGCAGCGGTGCACCCCGGCGTCACTGCGGAGGCGGCGCGAGCGGCGCGGCTGGAAGCCTGGTTCCGCGGCCGCAGTCCTACCGCGGTCTGGCCGCAGGTGTAACGGCGCAGGGTCCGAGGCGTCGGGTTACACACGTGGAGCGAGCATTGCAGAAGACCATCGAGAACCGGTCCGTGGGCGGAGTGGTGGCCAGACCGCCGGTCGCCGTTGCGGCCGGGCGTGGGCCGGGAGCAGGTCGGCTCCTAGCCTTCGGCGCGACGCTCACCCTGGTCATGGCCGCGTTCGCCTTGATGCTGTGGCTGACGTCCGATCCGGTCCGACGCGAGGCGGTCGAGGGCCTCGTCCAATCGCCATTCGGTCTGGTCGTCCTCTTTGGCCTAGCCGCGATCTCGACCGCGACCCTCATCCTGCCGGCGCCAGGTCTCGCGCTCACGGCCATCGCCGGTGCCACGGGCGATCCAATCGTCGTCGGGGTCGTAGCCGGACTCGGCCAGGCAGTCGGCGAGCTGACGGGCTACGCCGCCGGCTGGAGCGGCAGGTCCTTCCTGCCCGAGAACGCAGCGACCTCACGGATCACCGGTTGGTTGAGGCGACGGGGCGTGCTCGTGATCTTCTTGCTCGCGGTGGTTCCGAATCCGGTCTTCGACCTGGCCGGCGTCGCGGCCGGGGCGCTGCGAATGCCGGTCCGAGGCTATGTCGCCGCAGTGGCGACCGGCAAGGTCATCAAGAACGTCGCAATCGCCGGCGGGGCGTCGATGATTGGAGGTTGGATGGCCGCCATCATGACGAACTCACTCTAGCTGGTGCCATCGGGGCACCGCCCAACCACACCGCAAGCCACGGGCTGGACGGATGGATGCCGACCGGATCGCTGTGCATGCACGCAAGGACTCCCGCCCGCGCCCTCAATTCCGCGCCACCGCGCGCGAACAGCTTGACTGGCGTGCCGCTCGACAACGCCGTTCCTCCTCCAGAGGTGATGCTCTTTGAGCAGCGGCTATTCTTTCCCGGCGCCGACATAGCTCAGCTGTAGAGCAGCTGTTTCGTAAGTCTCGGGCCCTATGCGCAGTGCTACCCCCGGGAGGGCCGCGCTGATTGTCTCGGCAGGCAATCGCCAATCGCCGATCGCGGCTTCGATCTCGATTTGAAGGACGGATTCCGAACGTGCTTCGTGAGGTCGCTGAGTACCCAAACTCCTTCGGCCCGCTCGGGTCGAAGGACGAGAGGATCGATACCGGCCGCTACACGCTCTGCCTCGGCACGGGCGCGACGTGGAACACGGTCCAGCGTCAGCGGTTCCCGCTCGAGGAGCTCGACGTGGTTCTTGCCGAGGTTCGCGCCGCGCTACGGCAGCGCGGGCGCACCCGGACGCAGTGGGAGGTTGGCAGCTCGGCTCCAGCAGGACTCGTGGACGCGCTGCTCGGGCGCGGGCTCGTGCGCGACACCGATCCCTATGCCGTCGCGCTCGTGCTGACGCGGGAGCCACCGGCGGCGGGCCAGGGCCTTGTCGCGCGCAGGGTCGAGACCTTCGAGGAGTACGAGGGCGCGCACGCAGTTCAGCAGGAGGCGTTCGGCGCGACGGAGGCCGAGGTCGCCGAGGCCAGCGAGCTCCTACCGGAGCGCTTCCGCGAGATGGTGAACGTCATGCACGCGGTGTGGCTCGACGGCGAGCTCGTCTGCGCCGGAACCTCGGCCCCGACCGAGCACGGGTTCCTACTTTATGGCGGCGCCACACTCCCCCGCGCCCGCGGCCGGGGCGCATACCGCGCGCTCGTGCGCGCCCGCTGGGACGACGCCGCGGCGCGTGGGACGCCGGCGCTCATGACGCAGGGCGGCGCGATGTCGCGCCCGATCCTGGAGCGCCTCGGTTTCGAGCCCGTCGGCGAGGTGCACCTGCTCCTCGACGACTTCGGGAGCCCACCAAGGCCGACTCACGATCTGGGCGACGTGGCAGCCGATCCTCGATAAGCGATGCCTCAGGGAGAGACCGATCTTGAAATAGTGCGATGACATGAGTCGCAGCTAAGTGGCCACCGCCAGAGTCGGCCTACGGCGACTCGCCCACGTAGGAATTGCAGCTAATCGCCAGATAAGCGGGACCCTGATAGGGTCTCGCACAGACGCCCTGGCTGACGTCGGAAGTGCCCCCAACGTCAAACGGGGCGTCCGCATGTCCGCCGCAATCGCCCTCCCGCCGCGGAGTGCGCATGGACCGATCGGCTGCCCCGTGGCGGGCCCTGGATGACTCGATTGCCTCGTCGTCGGAGGCCGGACCCGGCGGTCCCGAGGAGCGGGTTGCCCCATCCTGGCTGACGGCCAGGCTGGTGATCGGGCTCGCAGTCGCGGGCCTCCTCGCGGCCGGCGCGTTCGTGCTGGCGGCGACGGGGCCGGTCGGCTCAGTCGAGATCGACGGCGGGGCCGCATTCTCCAGCGATGCGCCGATCGCGAGCGGCGACGGTGTCGCAGCCGGCGCGCAGGTCGTCGTCGATGTCCAGGGCGCGGTCGTCCGGCCCGGCGTGCAGCGGCTCGCCGCGGGCTCGAGGGTCGCCGACGCGATCGCGGCCGCCGGCGGCTACGGGCCACGCGTCGACGCGGGCCGAGTCGCCGCGGAGCTGAACCTCGCCGCGCCGGTGAAGGACGGCGACCGGATCGTCGTCCCGGCCCGCGGCGATCCTGGCCCATCGGCGGCGAACGGCGCCACGGACGGTGGCGGTAGCTCGGGTGGCGGCCTCATCGACCTGAACAGCGCCACCGCGAGCGAGCTCGACACCTTGCCGGGGATCGGTCCCAAGACCGCCCAGAAGATCATCGACGCCCGGGCGGAGAAGCCGTTCGCGAGCGTCGACGAGCTGCGCGACCGCAAGATCGTTGGCGCAGCCACGTTCGAGAAGCTCCAGTCGCTGGTGACCGTCCGCTGATGCCGGCCAGCGGCTGGCTCGCGATCGGGTCCGTCGTCGCGGCGCTGCTGGCCCCGAGCGCTGGCGTTGCGGTCGTGGCGCTTGTCGCCGCGGGGCTGGCGGCAGCTGCGTGGGGCGTCGCCCACCCAACGTCGCGGCGGTCGCTGCTCGCCGTCGCGATCGGCACGGCGCTGCTCGTCGTCCGGCTGGCAGTCGCTCCCGCGCCGGCACCGGTCGCGGCGGCCATCCCCGAGGGGCGCGGCCCGTGGGTCGCCGTCGTCGAGTCGGTCGGCCCGCCGCGCGACGGCAGCCAGGTCGCGACGTTGCGGCTCGAGGGCAACGAAGGCGTTGGCGTGGCGGCGACCCTGCCGCGCTATCCCGCGGTCGAGCCTGGCGCCCGGGTTCGCGTCGACGGACCGATCCGGGCGCCGCCCGAGGGCCCGTACGGCGACTATCTCCGCCGGACCGGCATCGCCGGCACGCTCCGGACGCGGTCGCTCGAGGTCCTGCCCGGCAGCGCGGATCTCGGCACCGTCCTCGAGCGACTCCGGCGGCACGCCGACGCGGCGCTCGCTGCCGCGATCCCCGAGCCGGAGGCTGGGCTGGCGTCGGGCATCGTCATCGGCCTGCGCGACCGCGTCGGCCGCGATCTCGCGGCGGACTTCACGACGGTCGGGGCGAGCCACGTCGTCGCGATCTCCGGCTGGAACATCGCGATCGTCGCGGCCTGCATCGCCGCCCTTTGCGGCCGGTTGTCGCGCCGGCGGCGCGCGCTCGTGACCGCGGCCGCGATCGTGCTTTACGTCGCGTTCGCGGGCGCGTCGGCGTCGGTCGTCCGGGCGGCGGCGATGGCCGGCGTCGTCATCGTCGCGCGCGAGAGCGGCCGGGCGGGGCGGGCGGCGTCCGCACTCGGCTGGGCTGCGCTGCTCCTGCTGCTCGTCGACCCGCATCTCGTGTCCGACGCGGGGTTCCAGCTGTCGTCGCTGGCGACCGCCGGGATCCTCGCCTGGGCGACGCCGTTCGAGGCGTGGCTCGCGGCGCGGGCGCCGCGGCTCCCGGGCTGGCTCACCGAGTGCCTCGCGGTCTCGCTCGTCGCCCAGGCTGCGACGCTTCCGGTCGTGCTGCTGTCGTTTGGCCGGCTCGCGATCGTGTCGCCGATCGTGAACCTCGGCGTCGTGCCGCTCGTCGCGCCGGCGATGGCCGCGTGCGCGGTCGCGCTGACCGGCGGACTGGCGACCCTCGCCGGCGCTCCCGCGGTGGTCGCGACGATCCTCGGCCTGCCCGCCTGGTTCCTGCTGTCGGTCATCGTCGGGGTCGTCCAGGCGGGCGCTGCGCTGCCGTTTGCGAGTGCGACGCTCGAGCCGCCGTGGAACGGGGTCGCGGCGGGCGTCGCGGCGATCGGTGTCCTGGCGGTCGCCGCCGGACGACGGTTCGCGATCGTCGGCCGCTGGCGGCAGCGGCGCGCGGCGCGGCGGACGCGCGTCGTCGACGTCGAGCGCGGGACCCGCGAAGCATCGAGGACGGTCGTCGTCCGCGCAGCGTCCAGGTCGCGAGCTGCGGGTCGTCGCGGTCGCCCTCGCGGCCGCGACGACCGCGCTCATCCTCGTCGCCGCACATCGGCCGGGCGGCGTCACCCGGATCACGGTCCTCGACGTCGGGCAGGGCGACGCGATCCTCGTCGAGGGCAGCCAGGGCGGCCGGATGCTCGTCGACGGCGGGCCGGACCCGGACCGGCTCCTCGTCCAGCTGGACAGCCGACTGCCGCCGTGGGATCGTCGGATCGACGTCGTCGTGCTCACGCATCCGCACGAGGACCACGTCGCCGGGTTGCCGCTCCTGCTCGAGCGCTACCGTGTCGGGCAGGTCTTCGAGAACGGGATGCGCGGTCCTGGACCCGGCTACGAGGCCTTGGAGGCCGTCCTCGAGCGGCCGGGCGCGCCGCGACGCGGAACGCTCAGGACGGGCGACACGATCGGCGTGGACGACCTCCGGCTCGTCGTCCTGTGGCCGGATCCCGGCTGCGTCCCGCGCGCGCCACCGGACAGCGGGCGCGAGATCAACGACCGCTCGATCGTGCTGCTCGGCGCGGTCGGCGGGGAACGCGTCCTGCTCACCGGCGATCTCGAGGACGACATCGACCCGATCCTCCTGGGGCGCGGCCTGCCCCGGATCGACTTCCTGAAGGTCGCCCATCACGGCAGCGCGACGGCGTCGAGCGAGGCGCTGCTCGCGGCGATCCGACCGCGTCTGGCCGCGATCTCGGTCGGTGAGGGCAACACCTACGGCCACCCGGCCGCGGCCACGATCGCCCGGCTGCGCTCGGTTGGCGCGGTCGTGGAACGCACCGACCTCGACGGGGCCGTCGAGGTCTCGATCGGCGCGGGCTGGATGACGGTTCACGCCGCCGCGGTCGCCGCGCCGGGAACATCGATCGCCGCCGTCAGCCCGGAGCCCGTCCAGCTGGCGGCAGCCGGCCCGTCCGTCGCGTCGGGGTGCGCGATACCATCGGGCGGATGACCCCCAGCCCTGCCGACGCCGCTCGCGCGACCGCGCCGGTCGCCTATTTCTGGGGCGACGACGACCTCGCGACGAGCCGCGCCGTCGCCCGAATGGCGGCGGCCCTCGGGGCGCAGCATGGCGGCATCGTCGAACGGGTCGAGGTCCGCGGCGACCGCAACCAGGCCGGCGTCCAGATCGGCCAGCTCCAGCAGCTCGTCACGACGCAGTCGATGTTCGGCGGCGGCTCGCTGGCGGTCGTGACGAACGCCGGCGCGCTCGCCGTCCGCAACGAGGACCGCGCCGGGCTCCTCGCGCTCCTGCCGCTCGTCGCGCCGGGCAGCGGCGTCGTCTTCGTCGAGGCGTCGCCCAGCGGCGCCCGCGAACCCGGGCAGAAGCGGCTCGTCGACGGAGTCAAGGCGGCCGGCGGCGAGATCCGCGGGTTCAAGGCGCCGAAGGCCGGCGAGCTCGCCGGCTGGATCGAGGCCGAGGCGCGCGAGCGCGGGATGCGCCTGGGCCCGGGCGCCGCGCGGGCGCTCGCGACGCGGATCGGGGCATTCGTGACCGACAACGACGCCGACCGCCGGAACCAGACCATGATCGCCGACCGCGAGCTCGACAAGCTCTCGCTCTACCGGCCCGACGGGCCCGTCGAAGCCGCGGACGTCGAGGCGCTCGTCGCTGAGGCGATCCCCGGCTCGGTCTGGGCCTTCACCGACGCGGTCGGCCGGCGCGACGTCGCCCGCGCGTCGGAGCTGCTCGACCGGCTCGCCGAAGCGACGCCAGAGCCGGTGCTGCTCGCGGTCCTCCACCGCCGGATCCGTGAGCTGGTCGAGGTCGCGGACCGCCTCGCCGCTGGCGAGAAGGAGTCGGGGCTGCCGCGGGCGATGGGCATCCACTCGTACCGGGCGGAGCAGCTCGCGGTCCAGGCGCGGCGCTGGACGCTACCGGAGCTCGAGGCGGCGCTCGACGGCCTGGTCGACCTCGATGCGATCGTGAAAAACGCCCCGGGTTACGGGGCGTCGGAGGCGCAGCGGCGGTTGGCGTTCACGATGTGGCTCGCGGAGCGGGTGGGGAGTCCCGCCGCCGCCCGCTAGTCAGCCGAGGACCAGGCCTGCTCCTGGACGACGAGGTCGCTCTCGATCGCGAAGACGCAGCGGCCCTCGCGCAGGTCGAGCAGCTCGATCAGGTCCGGGTCGATGTAGAGCTGGTGGCAGTCCTCGCAGAGCCCGCCCGGGATCCCGAAGCAGAGCCGCTCGCTCCGATCGGCCATGCGGAACGTCGTATCGAACCGCGTGGTGATGAGGCGGCGGCCGCAGCTGGGACAGCGTTCGCGAAGGCGGGACATCGACGGTGACGGACCTCGATCCCGGGCCGATCAGGCGATCGACCTCAGGCCGCGATGCTAGGTGGCCCGCCTCGGCGCTCGACATGACCCGTCGGTACCTCCTACGGCGGTACCACAAGCGACGCGACTACTGGACCCGCAGGATCGTCTTCGCCTCGGACCAGTGCTTCTCGAGCGAGTAGTAGTCGCGCTCGGGCGGCGTGAAGATGTGGACGACGACCGAGCCGAAGTCGAGCAGCACCCAGTGCGAAGTCGCGGCCCCCTCCCGCCCGATCGGCCGCGTCTTCTCGGCCCGCATCCCCTCGACGATCCCGTCGGCGATCGCGCCGAGCTGCCGCTCCGACCCGCCGGAGCAGATGACGAACGCGTCGGCGAGCGTCGTCAGGCCGGTCAGGTCGAGCAGCACGATGTCGGCCGCCTTCTTGTCCTCGGCGAGCTCGACGATCCGGCGGGCGACATCGAGCGGCGGCCGCTCGGAGGGCGCGACGGCCTCCCGATGGGGCAGGCCATCCGGGCGCGGGCCCGGGCCCGGAGTCGTTGTCGCGGTCGTCGGCTCGACGGGATCGGTCACGTGGCGTCCTCGCTGGAAGCTGGTTGTCGATACAGATGATGCGCCTCGATGTATCGGGCCACCGCCGGCGCGACGAGGCCGTCGATCGATTCGCCCGCGGCGACACGGCGCCGGATCTCGGTCGCGGACACGTCGAGGTTGGGCCCGCGCAGGATCGTGATGCCCGGGCCCGCCGCTCGCAGCTGTGCCGGCAGCGCGTCCTCGGATGGCGGCGCCGTGCCCGGACGCGGCGCGACCGCCACGCGGACGAGGCGGAGGAGGCGCTCCGGGTCGTGCCAGGTCGGCAGCCCCGCGAACGCGTCGGCCGACAGGATCATCGTCAGGTCCAGCTCGCGGCCGGCCGCCTGGGCCGCGTCGAGGAGCGACGTCACCGTGTCGATCGTCCACGAGGGCCCTTCGCGGTCGATCTCGATCCGGCTCGCCCGGAGTCCCTCTTCGCCAGCCAGCGCGAGCTCGACCATCGCCAGCCGATCCAGCGCCGGCGCCATCGCGACGCCCAGCTTGTGCGGCGGCTGGCGGGCCGGGATCACGAGGACCTCGTCGAGCCCGAGCTCGCGCCGGGCGGCCTGGGCGACCGCGACGTGGGCGACGTGGATCGGGTCGAAGGTCCCGCCGAGGATGCCGACGCGGACGATCGCGACGGCGCGGTCCGTGGCGGCGCCGGGCCGAGATTCCGTCAACGCTCCTCCCACGGCTGGGCCCCCCACTCGAGCTCGGTCGCGCCGATCCTGACGGTGTCGCCGGGCTCGACCCCCGCCCGACGCAGCGCGTCATCGATCCCGAGACGGGCGAGATCGCGCTGGAACCGCTCGGCCGACTCCTCGATCTCGAAGTTCGTCTGGGCCGCGATCCGCTCGATCCGCTTGCCGCTGACGCGGAACACCCCGTCCTCGTGCTCGATGACGAACTCGTCCGACACCGGCTCGATCCGGTGGACGACGACGCCGGCCGGCTCCGGCGGCGCGCCCAGCTCGTCGGCGTCGGGGAGCATGTCGGCGAGTGCCGCGCGGAGGGCGTCGATCCCCTCGCCCGTCGCGGCCGACAGCGCGACCACCGGCTGGCCGGCCGCCGCGAGGCTGTCGCGGAACGCCGGCCACGCTTCCGCCGCGGCCGGGCAGGTCGATCTTGTTGAACGCGACGAGCAGCGGCTTCGCGAGCAGCGCGGGGTCGTGGGCCTCGAGCTCGTCCCGGATCACGTCGCGGTCCCACGCCGGGTCGCGCGACGCGCCGTCGACGACGTGGACGAGGATCCGGGTCCGCTCGACGTGGCGCAGGAATGCGTGGCCAAGGCCGGCTCCGCTCGAGGCGCCCTCGATCAGCCCCGGGACGTCGGCGATCGTCGGCCGCCGCTCGTCCTCGTCGCCGAGGTCCATGACGCCGAGGTTCGGCTCGAGCGTCGTGAACGGGTAGTCGGCGATCTTCGGGTGAGCGGCGGTGAGCGCGGCGAGGAGCGTCGACTTGCCGGCGTTCGGCAGGCCGACGAGGCCGATATCGGCGATGAGGCGGAGCTCGAGGCGCAGCCAGTGCTCCTCGCCGGGCTCGCCTTTCTGGGCGTGGCGCGGCGCCTGGTGGGTCGAGGTCGCGAAGTGGGTGTTGCCGAGGCCGCCCTTGCCGCCGCGGGCGATCATCGCCGTCTGGCCGACCATGACCAGGTCGGCGAGCAGCGCCCCGGACTCGTCCTCGTAGGCGGCCGTGCCGGGCGGGACGTCGAGGTACAGGTCGCCGCCGGCCGAGCCGTGGCGCTTCGCCCGTTCGCCGCGGCCGCCCGGCGTCGCCTTGAAGTGGTGCCGGAAGCGAAAGTCGCGGAGCGTCGTCTGGCCGACGTCGACGCGGAGGTGGACCGATCCGCCTCGGCCGCCGTCGCCGCCGTCGGGGCCGCCGCGTGGGACGTGCGACTCGCGCCGGAACGTGGCCGCCCCGTCGCCGCCCGCGCCGGCGGCAACGAAGATCTTCACGCGGTCGAGGAACATCGCGGAATTCTCCCAGATGGAGCCGTGGGAAGGGCGTTTGATGGCCCCGGCCGCGGGGACGACGACTCGGCACTTGGCCGCCACAGGGGTGGTCGAGCGCAAGGCGGCGTCCGAGCACCGGAGCGAGCGGGCCCCCAGGCCCGTGAGCGAGGAGCGCAGGCGCCAACGCGGCGATCGGCCGCCCATGCGGCGGCGCGCGAGCGGGCTACAGGTAGATCAGCGGATTAACGCGCGTCCCGCCGTTCCAGACGGGGCCGCGCCAGACCTCGAAGTGGAGGTGGGGACCCGTTGCGTTGCCGGTCTGGCCGACCCGCCCGACCTGCTGGCCGCGCCCGACGTGCTGGCCGCGCCCGACCGAGATCGAGGACATGTGGTTGTACGTCGTGTACAGGTTCGAACCGTGGGCGATCCAGACCTGGTAGCCGCCGCCGTTGTTCTTCCAGCCGGCGAAGATCACCGTCCCGGCCGCCGCCGCCTTGACCCGCGTGCCCCAGTCGGCGGCGATGTCGAGAGCGTAGTGGCCGTAGTGGAAGTACTGGCTGATGTAGCCGCCGTCGACGGGCCAGGCGAACTTGCCGCCGCTGTACTGGGACGGCGGCTTCGTGCTCGTGCGCGACCCGCTGCTGCTCGAGCCCGACGACTTCGCGACGGGCTTCGGGGCCGCCGGCTTGGGCGTCGCGATGCCGGCGCCGTGGCCGCCCGGGATCGTGAGCGTCTGGCCGAGGACGAGGTTGGGGTCGTCGAGCTCGTTGGCGTCGATGATCTCCTGCGGCTCCACCTGGTACTTCGCCGCGAGCGCCTCGAGCGTGTCGCTCGAGCTCGACCGTGATGACGACGCCGCTGACCGGCGGGATCGTGAGCGTCTGGCCGATGTGGAGATCGTCCTTCGCGCGGAGGTGGTTGGCCCACCACACGGTCATCATCGAGACGCCGAACTTGCGGGCGATGCCGGTCAGCGTGTCGCCGGCGCGAACCTTGTAGCTCCGCATCAGGCCCTTGCCGTCGGCGACGGTCGTGTCGACGGCGACGGGCTTCAGCAGCGTGCCGTCGTCGAACGCGGTCGCGTCGATCGTCTCGGTGTCCGGGGTCGTCGCGCCATCCGCGCCAGTCGGTCCGTCGTTGCCGGTCGCGCCGTCGATGCCGGAGCCGATGACGCCGAGGCCCCCGTACGGCGAGCCGTTGATCGGGTCGTCGGGGCCGCCGATCGCGCTGCCACCGCCGCCGACGGCGATGCGCGCCTCGGACCCGCCGCCGGCCGTGTTGCCGACCGAGCCGGGCTGGGCGAGCGCCGGGGCGCTGCTGATCGCGGTGGCGACGAGGAGGATCGCGACCGCGGCCGCTGGGACCGAGCGCCCGGCGCCGACACGCGACACGAGCGAGCGATGGGCGAGTCGGACCGGAGCGACAGCAAGCGTCACGGCGGGCGCGCGACCGAGCCATGAGGCCGGTCCGGCTGGCCGGACGGCTGGTGGTCGGGTCGGTCGCCGCGGCGGCGGCGGGGCTGACCGGGTGGGGCCGCTCAGCGCCGAGGGCGTGAGATCGCTTGGGAAGGACGAGGGCCCGGACGCCTCGGGCGAGGGAAACGCCATGATGGTGAATGGTCTGGGCCATCTCGGAGTGATGGCCCGCGGCGGGGCGCAGGCGGTCTAGGGCCCGCTGCACGCCGACCGATGCGTTCAGCAATACGGTCTCCTGGTGGAGGCGAACGGTCCGCGCAGGGGGGCAGTAGCGCAGGGGATCCGGGACCGTCCGTCGGGTCGCTTATCGAGCTGGGGGTCTCGTACGCGGCACGATGCCCGTGAACAACGGGCCTTTCACAGTGAACCGAAGGCTAACAGACACGAAACAAGCAGGCAAACGAAGCTCGGTACGGCGCGAGCCCGCCGGCCGCGTCAGGCGTCGAGCGACTTCGTCAGCGTCCCGAGGAACTGGACGTTGTTCTCGGTCTTCGAGAGGCGGTTGAGCAGCAGCTCGATGCCCTCGTTCGTGCCGACCGCCGACAGCATCCGGCGCATCGTCCAGACCATCTTGAGGACGGGCTCCTCGAGGAGCAGCTCCTCGCGCCGGGTGCCCGAGCGCTGGACGTCGATCGCGGGGAAGATCCGCTTCTCGGCGAGCTTCCGATCGAGGATCAGCTCGCTGTTGCCGGTGCCCTTGAACTCCTCGTAGATGACGTCGTCCATCCGCGAGCCGGTGTCGACGAGGCAGGTGGCGATGACCGTGAGCGAGCCGCCCTCCTCGATGTTCCGGGCGGCCCCGAAGAACCGCTTCGGGGGATAGAGGGCGATGGGGTCGATGCCGCCCGACAGCGTCCGGCCCGACGGCGGGAGGGCCAGGTTGTAGGCACGGGCGAGGCGGGTGATCGAGTCCATGAGGATCACGACGTCGCGGCCGGTCTCGACCTGGCGCTTCGCGATCTCGAGGGCCATCTCGGCGACGTGGGTGTGGTTCTCGGTCGGCTCGTCGAAGGTCGAGCTGATGACCTCGCCCTTGACGCTCCGCCGCATGTCGGTGACTTCCTCGGGGCGCTCGCCGATCAGGGCGACCATCAGGAGGATGTCCGGGTAGTTGGCGCTGATGCCGTTGGCGATGTGCTTGAGGAGCATCGTCTTGCCGGCCTTCGGCGGGCTGACGATCAGGGCGCGCTGGCCCTTGCCGAGCGGGTTGACGATGTTGATCGAGCCGCTGGCTGAGGTTCTTGGGGTCGCTCTCGAGGTTGATCAGCTCGTCCGGGTGGACCGGGGTCAGGTCGCCGAAGACCGGCCGGCGGCGGGCGGTCTCGATGTCGACGCCGTTGACCGCGTCGACGCGGAGCATCCCCCAGTACTTCTCGGCATCGCGCGGGGCGCGGACCGCGCCGCTGACGCGGTCGCCGATCCGGAGCCCGAACCGGCGGACCTGGCTGGAGCTGACGTAGACGTCGTCCGGGCTGGGCAGCAGGCCGTGGCGGCGCATGAACCCGAAGCCCTCGTCGACGATGTCGAGGATCCCGGTCGCGTAGGCGTGGCCGGCGCGCTCGGTCTGGCGCTCGAGGATCCGCTCGACGAGGTCGTCCTTGCGCTCCTGGGTGCCCGTCTCGAGCTCGAGCTCCCGCCCGACCTGGCGGAGCTCGGTGACGCTCATCTCGCGGAGATCGGAAACGTCGAGGTCATTCCGCTCGCGGGCGGCCTCGAGCTCCTGCTGCTCCTCGTATTCAGTGACGGGGGCACGGGAAGTCATCTGGGTTCGGCGTCGCGGGCGACGGTTCCGCTGGCGCTGGTCGGGACCGAGTTGGGGCATGGGTTCGGGGGTTCCTCAGGAAAGGGCGCGTGGGACGCAATCCGGGCTGGATATCGCGCGGAATCGATCCGCTGCGCAGGCCGGTCTGGGATGCGCGGAATGATACGCGGCGCCAACGCGCCGCGTCAATGCGACCGAGAACAATTCTCGCTCAGCGAGGAGCGAGGCCGGACCTCGCGAAGAACGCGTAGCGCTCGGATTGCTGGATCTGCTGGCCGGCCTCGTGGCCGTTGAACGGCCAGACGCTGATGTCTCTTGGGGCCGGCGTAGTCGTTGTACGCGGCGAAGACCGTCGAGGGCGGACAGACCGTATCCATCAGGCCGACCGAGAACAGCGCCGGTGCGGTCGCCCGGGCGGCGAAGTTCGGGCCGTCGACGTACGACAGCGTCTGGAAGACGGCCGCCTCCAGCTCGCGGTGGATCGAGAGGTACCGCCGCAGCTCGCCGTACGGGTCGTCGTCGGTGATCTCGACCGCCCGGCGCCAGCAGCACATGAACGGCACGTCGATCGCCGCTGCCCGGACGACGCCCGACAGGCCGGCCGCGGCGAGCGCGAGCCCGCCGCCCTGGCTGCCGCCGGTGACCGCGATCCGCCCGGCGTCGACGAGCGGGTGGGCCGCGACCGCGTCGAGGGCGAGGACCGCGTCCGCGACGAGGCGGCGGTAGTACCAGGTCGCGGGGCTCTCGACGCCGCGGGTCACGAAGCCCGGGTGGTGGCCGCCCGACGGCCCGTCCGCCCCGAGCCCACTCACGATGTCGGGCGTCGCGCCAGGGCTCCACGTGCTGCCCTGGCCGCGAGTGTCCATCACGAAGTGGGCGTAGCCGGCGGCCGACCACTCGAGCCACTCGAACGGCAGCGACCGGCCACCGCCGTAGCCGATGTACTCCACGACTGCGGGCAGCGGTCCGGAAGCTCCCGCCGGGGCGAGGAACCAGCCCTTGATCGGCTGGCCGGCGAAGCCGCTGAACGTGACGTCGTCGACGCTGACGGTCCGGAGCGGCGTGTCGACCCGGTCGAACCGCGGCGGCGCCCCCGCAGCACGCGAACCCGCCAGCGTGTCGGCCCAGAACGCGTCGAAGTCGTCGGGCTCCGACCGTGGCGGGCGGAACGCGCGGAGCTGGTCGAGGGGCAGGTCGAAGGCGCTCATCGCCGCATCATCGTGACAGAGGCGACCCGGCCCGCGCGCGGCCTATTCGACGCTCGTCGCCGTCACGTAGTCGTGGCGATCGACCAGCTCGACGGTCGGGCCGACGAGCGCGAGCTCCGCCGACAGCGGCAGGTCCACCGACGACCGGCCCACGAAGATCCGGACCGTGCCGGCCTCGACGACGCGCCGGAAGTCGGCGTCGAGGTAGGCGAGCTGCTCCGTCGAGAGCCGGAAGGCGACGGTCCGGCACTCGCCCGCCTCGAGGTGGAGCCGCCGGAACCCCAGCAGCTCCTTGACCGGGCGGGCGACCGACGCCTCCTCGTCGCGGACGTAGAGCTGGACGACCTCGTCGCCGGCCCGCGACGCGGTGTTCGTGACGTCGACCCGGATCGTGACGACGTCGCCGGCCGTCTCGAGGATGCTCCTGTCGACGCGGAGGTGGTCGATCGCGAACGACGCGTAGGACCGGCCGTGGCCGAACGGCCAGAGCGGCGACGACGGCCCGTCGACGTAGTCGACCTTCCAGTTCGACTTGCCGCCGGTCGGATGGTGGCGGTACGTGAGCGGCACCTGGCCGACGTCGCGCGGCACCGTGACCGGCAGCCGCCCGCCCGGGTCGACGTCGCCGGCGAGGATCTCCGCGATCGCGGCCGGCCCGGAGTCGCCGGGAACCCAGGCGAGCAGGACCGCGGCGCAGTGCTCGGCCGCCCACTCGATCGCCGCGGGACGGCCGCTCACGACGACGAGGACGGTCGGCGTGCCGGTCGCGACGACGGCCTCGACGAGCTCCTGCTGGCGGCCAAGGAGGCCGAGGTCTCGGCGGTCGCGCGACTCGCCCGCGGTCGCGTCGTCGGTCAGCCCGGAGCGCTCGCCGACGACGACGATCGCGACCTCGGCATCGCGCGCGGCCGCGACCGCCTCCGCGATGCCGGCGTCGTCGCCATCGCGCAACCCGACGCCTCGCGCGTACGTGATTCGTTCCGCGCCAAACCGCTCGCGGAGCGCGTCGAGGATCGTCGGGATCCGGGACAGCTCGTCGATGGGGTTGATGACGTCGTTCGCCGGGAAGCCGAACGGATTCGCCCGGTGGCGCATCTCGCGCAGCGTCTCGATGTGGAGCAGGTGGGCGTAGTCGCCCAGCAGGTCGCGGGCGCTATCCGCGATCGGGCCGACGACGGCGATCGTCCCGCCGCCCGACGCCACGAGCGGCAGCGTCCCGTCGTTCTCGACGAGCACGACCGAGCGCCGGGCGAGATCCCGGGCCAGCGCGCGCTCGTCGGCGTCGAGCGTCGCCAGGGCGGCGAGCGTCGGCGGATCGACGAACGGCCGCTCGAACAGCCCGAGGCGGAACTTGAGCCGGAGCAGCCGCTCGACGGCGAGGTCGACGAGCTGGATGTCGACCCGGCCGTCCTCGATCGCTTCGCGGAGCGGCGCGCCGTAGGCCGCCGTCACCGGCAACTCGCTGTCCATGCCGGCCCGCAGCGCCATCGCCGCGGCCGTTCCCGAGGTCCGGCGTCAGGCGGTGCTCGGTGACGAGCATCTGGACCGCGGTGTAGTCGGACGCGACGACGCCGTCGAAGCCCCACTCGTCGCGGAGGATCGTCGTCAGCAGCTCGCGCGAGACGTGGCACGGCACGCCGTCGACGTCGCAGTAGGCGGGCATGACGCTCGCGATGCCGGCGTCGCGGACGGCGGCCTCGAACGGCAGCAGCTGCTCCTCGCGGAGCTCGCGCGGCCCGATGTGAGCCGGGGCCTGGTTGAACCCGCCCTCGGCGAGGCCGTGGCCGGCGAAGTGCTTCGCGGTCGCCGCGACGCCGGTCGCGAGGTCCGTGCCCTGGAGCCCGCGGACGTAGGCCGACCCCAGGACGGCCGCGAGGTACGGGTCCTCGCCGTACGTCTCCTCGACGCGGCCCCAGCGCGGGTCGCGGCAGATGTCGAGGACCGGCGCGAGCGCCACGGTCGCCCCGATCGCCCGCATCCGGCGGCGGATCGCGGTCGCGATCGCCTCGACGAGCTCCGGGTCGAACGCCGCGGCGGCGCCGATCGACTGCTGGTAGATGGGCGCGTCGCGGGCGAGCAGGCCGTGGAGCGTCTCCTCGTGGAGGAGCGCCGGGATCCCGAGCCGCGTCTCCTCGACGAGGAAGCGCTGGATCTCGTTGCCGGCCTCGGCGGCGGCGGTCGGGCCGAGGTTCGTCGCGCCGGCGACGCGGCTGATGTGGCCGATCCCGTCGGCGAGCCGCTCGCGGATGCGCTCGGGATCGAGCTCGGCCTCGCTTCGGAACAGCTCGAACGACCAGATCGAGCCCAGCTGGGCCAGCTTCTCCTCGAGCGTCATCCGCGCGAGCAGGTCGGCGACGCGCTCGTCGACGGGCAGCGTCGCGTCGCGGTAGCGCGCGCCGATCGTCGTCATCCCTTCACCGCTCCGGACGTGAGCCCGCCCACGATTTGACGCTCGGCGAACAGGTAGAAGACGAGGGCGGGAACGAGCGAGAGCGACGTGTAGGCGAGAATCGCGCGCGGTGTCGGACGAGTACTGCGTAGAGAAGTTCGATCACGCCCAGCGGCAACGTCCATGTTCGCGCTGGTCGTAGAGGATCACGAGCGGCAGCAGGAACGGTTCCAGCTCGCCACGATCGCGAGCACGGCGACGGTCGCAAGCACCGGCCGGGCGAGCGGCAGCAGGATCCGCCAGAAGAAGCCGAACGTCCCGCAGCCGTCGATCTTGGCGGCGTCCTCGAGCTCGACCGGGATGTTTCGGAAGAACGGCCGGAGGATGATGATCGTGAGCGGCAGGGCGAACGCGGCCTGGGGCAGGGCGACGCCGAGTAGGTTGGCCGACAGGCCCAGGTCGCGGACGAGGATGTAGAGCGGCAGGATCGCGACGGCCGATGGGAACAGCAGCCCGAACACGAACAGCGGTAGAAGGCCTCGCGACCGGGGAACGCCATCCGGGCGAAGACGAACGCGGCGCCCGCGGCGAACAGAGCGAGGACGACCGCGATGGCGGCGACGAGGACGCTGTTGAGCGCCTCCGCCAGAACGTGCCGCGTACCCGAACAGCACGTCGGTGTAGTTGCGAACACCCATGGTCGGCAGTCTGGCCGGGATTCGCCGACAGCTGGCCGTTGTCCTTGAACCCGCCGAGCACGGCATAAACGAGCGGGAACAGGATCGCCACCGCCACGAGGACGAGGACGCAGGCAATCACCGTGCAGCGCTCACGCGTCGCGACCGCGCTGCACGCCGAGCATCGGCCGCGCGGCTGTGCGTGTCGTCCGCGATGCCGATGTCGCCATCCTAGCCGCCCTTGCCGTGACGGCGCCGTCGGTGTCACGGCGCAGGACGAACCGCTGGTACAGCAGCGCGACGACGAGGCGACGATGAAGAGGATGACCGCGAGCGCGCTGCCGTAGCCGAACTGGAAGCGCCGGAAGCCGGCCTCGAACATCGTCGATCGCCATCGTGCTCGAGGCGTTCACCGGCCCGCCGCCCGTCATCACCCAGATCATGTCGAAGAGCTGCAGCGCGCCGATGATCGAGAGGAACACTGAAACGCGGATCGTCGGCCCGAGCAGTGGCAGCGTGACGTACCGGATGGCCTGACGACGGTTGGCGCCGTCGATGTACGCCGCCTCCTCGAGCTCGCGTGGGATGCCCTGGAGGCCAGCCAGCATGATGACCATGTGGAACCCGAAGTACTTCCACGAGATGATCACGAACAGCGCCCACAGGACGGTATTCGGGTCGCCTAGCCAGGGCTGGACGAAGGACCCGAGTCCGACGGCCGTCAGCGACGCCGTCGGCGACCGAGTCGGGCTGGAGCATCAGCCGCAAGACCACGCCGGTCGACGCCTCGGAGATGACGTAGGGCGGGAAGAACATCAGCCGGAACATCGCCCGGCCGCGGAACCGCCGGTCAGCATGAGGGCGAGCGCGAGGCCAACGGGATCTGGATCGACTAGCGACAGGACGATGATGAACGGTTGTTGCCGATCGCTGCCATGAACCCGCTTGCTTCCGAATGCCGTGGTAGTTCTGGAGGCCGACGAAGTCGGTCAGCGGCGTAAGCCCGTTCCACTTGTAGAGGCTGTACTGCGCCGCCTGGAAGAACGGGAGCCCGACGAAGACCGCGTAGAGGAGGAGGGCCGGCAGGAGGAACAACACGACGTGAGCCACCGGGCCGATGGGCCCGAGCGGCGGCGTGCGGGGCGGCTGATGGCCGTCATGGACCGTCCTCGATCAGCGCGGAGGTAGAGAGCGGGCCGGCGATGCCGGCCCGCTCGTCACCAGAGGCCAACGGTTCTCGCCCGAAGGCGGCCTTACTGCTTGGCGGCGTCGGTCAGGGCCTGCCAGACGTCGGCCGGCTGCGACTGGCCGAGGAACAGCGCGACGTCGCGTCGTTGATGCCTTCCCGAGCTCCGCCGACGTGGCCTGGTCCATGTAGAGCTGCATGAACGTGGCTGCGCCCGGCCGGCGAGGACGGCCTGGAGGTTGGGGTCCTTGACTGAGCCCTCCGTGCCGACCACCGTCGAGAGGCCGATGCCGTCGGTGTTGAGTTGTCGCCGTTCGGCTTGCTCGTGATGTACTTGAGGAACTCGATGGCCTCTGGCGGCGCGTCGCTTGCCGACCGCGAAGCCGTTGCCCCCGCCGAAGCCGTCGGTGGCTGCGCCCTTGCCGCCGGACACGGTCGGGAAGGGGAACCAGTCGAGCTTGTCACCGGCCCTTCTTGTCGGCCGTGTTCGCCTGCATGGTCCCCGGGCCCCACTGGCCCTGCAGCTCCATCGCGGCCTTGCCGTTGCCGCCGGCCGCGCCTCGCCGTCCTAGTTCGGCCGACTTGAAGCCCTCCTGGAACGGCTTGAGGTCGTTGAGCTCCATGACCTCTTCACCGCCTTCTTGCAGGCGTCGGTGTTCCAGTCGCCGTCGTTCGTCGCCTTGAGCGTCGTCCGCCGCAGTCCCGGAGCGACGAGGTACGCCCACCAGAACATCGCCGGCCACTGTCCTTGCCCGCGATCGCCAGCGGCTCGATGCCCTTGGCCTTGAGCTTGTCGACCGCCGCCAGGAGGTCCTCTCCAGGTCGCGGGCGGAGCGCTGATCCCGGCCTGCTGGAACAGGTCCTTGTTGTACCAGATGCCGACCATGCCGAGGTCGTACGGGATGCCGTATTGCTTGCCCTGGTACCGATACATCCCGAGGGCGCCCGGATTGATCGTGTCCTTCCAGGACTGGCGACGTCCGCGGTGATGTCCTTCAGCACTCCGGCCTCGGACCTGCTCGGCCATGCCGCCACCGCCCCATGACTGGAACAGATCCGGGACGTTGCCACCCTGGATCTCGGTCTGGAGCTTCGGCTTGAACGTGTCGTTCTCGAGGACCGTGATCTTGATCGTGACGTTGGGATGGGCCGCGTGGAATTCGTCGGCCATCGCCTGCCAGAGCGACTTGCCCGGATCGTTGTTGTTGATGTGCCACCAATCGATCGTCACGGGCTCGGTGTTCGCCTGCGACGCTGGCGCCGACGCGGCGGTCGACGGCGGCGGCGCCGCTGACGAAGCCGATGAGGGACTGGGACTCGAGCCGCCGCTCGGAACAGGCGGCGAAGGCGATGGATGCGGTCGTCAGAAGGA
The DNA here is from genome assembly GCA_963845925.1 of uncultured Chloroflexia bacterium. GTDB lineage: Bacteria > Chloroflexota > Limnocylindria > Limnocylindrales > CSP1-4 > CF-46. The sequence continues at coordinate 327,188 of CAWJUA010000034.1, read as the reverse complement.
CCGCGAACCGAGCACGGGATCTCATTGGCCAAAGCCTCCTCTGGGTACGGGGCGCGTCACGACGCGGGAGCGGGCCCTGTGGGCGATGACATCTCCTCCGATGCGATCATCTGTGCGGCCCCGGTCGCGGCCGGGCCGACCCACGTGCGCGATCCCGCCCCAGCCAGGGAGGAGGAGTCTGGCGGGGCGGAATCGGCGGTAGCCTCGTTCGTTGTCGCCGACCCTTTCGCGGACAACCGCTCGGTCGCGGGTCTCCTCCTCGAAAGTTGCGAAGCGCCCGTCGATAGTTTCGGCTCGGCCACTGTAGGGTCGCCATTCGGGATTTGTCAATGATTCTTCCAAACCGGGCGGCTACGGCCGGCCGGTTCGTGGTCTTGGCGGAGACGTGCGCGCGAAACTTTCGTCGCACGGTCAAGTTCGTTACACTGCGGGCGTGACGTCGCCCAGCCAGACGCGCCCCGGTCAGTCGGATCCGACGACCATGGCGGACATCGCGGAGATGACCGGGGTCTCGGTTCCGACCGTCTCGAAGGTTGTGAACGGGCGGAAGGACGTTTCCGCCGAGACGCGGTCCAGGGTCGAGGCCGCGATCCGCGAGCACGGCTACCAGCGATCGGCCGGGTCGCGCAGCCGGGCGCCACTCCTCGAGGTGATCTTCCACGAGCTCGAGAGCGAATGGGCGCTCGAGATCGTCCGCGGCGTCGAGCGCGTCGCCGGCCAGCATCACCTCGCGGTCGTCCTCAGCGAGATGCAGGGCCGGCGGACGCCGGGTCGCGGCTGGATCGAGGGCGTCGTCGCTCGCCGGCCAACCGGCGTCATCGCCGTCTTCTCCGACCTCAGCGAGTCGATGAAGGCCCAGCTCGCGACGCGGGGCATCCCGTACGTCGTCGTCGACCCGACCGGCGAACCGCTCCACGACACGCCCTCGATCGGGGCGACGAACTGGAACGGCGGCCTGACCGCGACGCGGCATCTGCTGTCGCTGGGCCACCGCCGCATCGCGGTGATCGGCGGGCCCGAGTGGATCCTCTGCAGCCGCGCCCGGATCGACGGCTACCGCGCGGCGATGGACGAGGCGGGCGTGCCGGTCGGGCCGGACCTCGTCAGCCACGGCAAGTTCCACGTCGCCGAGGGGATCGAACGCGGCCGGGCGCTGCTCCAGCTTCCCGACCGGCCGACCGCGATCTTCGCCGGCAACGACCTCCAGGCGCTGGGCGTCTACCAGGCCGCCCGCGAGGCGCGGCTCCACATCCCAGAGGACCTCAGCGTCGTCGGCTTCGACGACCTGCCGGTCACGCAGTGGGTCTCGCCGCCGATGACGACGATCCGCCAGCCGCTCGTCGACATGGCCGAGGCCGCGGCGGAGATGGTGATCGCGATCGCCCGCGGCGAGCCGCCGGCCCAGCCCCGGGTCGAGCTGGCCACGGAGCTGATCATTCGCGAGAGCACGGCGCCGCCCGCGTCGTAACCGGCTGCCCGAGAGCCCGCCGGCATCGTTAGGATCGGTCGATGACCGATCTCGACAACTCGATCGAGCGCCTCCGGGCCTCCGAGGTCGCCGCCGCGATCCGGCGGGAGCGACTGATCGTCGTCCTCCGCCGCGTCGCGCCGACCGAGCGTCTCGTCGAGCTCGTCCTGTCGCTCGCCGACGACGGGGCGAGGATCTTCGAGGTGACGTTCGACGCGCCGACCGCGGCGACAGACCTCGTCGCGTGTCGCGAGGCGCTCGCCCACGCGCGCCCGGATGCCTGTCTCGTGGGCGCGGGCACGATCCGGACCGTCGCGGCGCTCGACGCGGCGTGCGACGCCGGCGCGCCGTTCGTCGTCAGCCCGCTCCTCGACCCGCGTGATCGTGGCGGCGGCCCTCCGCCGCGGCGTGCCGGTCATCCCCGGGGCCTTCACGCCGACCGAGATCGACGCCGCGTGGCGGGCCGGCGCCACGTTCGTGAAGCTGTTCCCCGCGTCGTCGGTTGGGCCGGGCCACGTCCGCGAGCTCCGCGGCCCGATGCCGGAGGTCGAGCTGATCCCGACCGGCGGCATCGACGAGTCCAGCGGGCCGGCGTTCCTCGCCGCCGGCGCCGTCGCGGTGGGAATTGGCGGCGCGATCGTCAACGCCTCACCCGCGGACCGGGCCGCGATCGTCGCCGCGGTCCGTGGAGCGGCGCCGGTGCCGGTCTCGTGAACCGCCTCGCAGGTCTCGTCTGCCTCGTGACCGGATCGACGGGGATCGCCGCCGCCTCGGCGGAGCTGTTTGCCAAGGAGGGCGCCGCGGTCTTCGTCGCGTCGCGGACGGACGACCACGTCCGGGCGCTCGTGGACGGAATCACCAGGAACGGCGGACGCGCCGCCGGCCACGCCGCGGATCTCGCCGATCAGGCCCAGGTCGAGGCCGCGGTCGAGGCCTGCGTCGCCGCCTTCGGCCGCGTCGACTGCCTCTTTTCCGTCGCCGGCGGCAGCGGCCGCCGTTTCGGCGACGGCCCGATCGACGAGCTCGACGCCGACGCCTGGGACGCGACGCTCGCGCTCAACCTCCGAACCCAGGCGCTCGTCTGCCGGTCCGTCGTGCGCCAGATGCGGAGCCAGGAGCCCAACGACTCGGGGACGCGCGGCTCGATCCTGCTGATGGGCAGCGTCACCTCGACCGACCCCGTCCCTGAGCTGTTCGGGACGCACGCCTATGCCGCGGCGAAGGGCGCGATCAACGCGCTGACGACGGCGATGGCGGCGACGTACGTCGGCGATCGGATCCGGGTGAACGCGGTTGCGCCGTCGGTCACGCGGACGCCGATGGCGGCCCGCGCCGCGGGCGACGAGCGGATCCTCGCGTTCACCCGACGCAAGCAGCCGCTCGCCGGCGAGATGCTCGACCCGCGCGAGGTCGCGAACGCCGCAGTGTTCTTCCTGTCGAAGGAGTCACGGGCGGTGACCGGCCAGGTATTGAAGGTCGACGGCGGCTGGTCGGTCGTATCGGTCGGGCCGGGCGACGAGGCGTGACGTTCGTCCGGACCGTCCTCGGCGACGTCGACCCGGGTGAGCTCGGCGTCACGTACGCTCACGAGCATCTCGTCATCGACGGCGGCCGGCCGGTCGAGCTCTCGCCGGATTTCCTGCTCGCCGACGTCGACCGGATGGCGACCGAGCTGGCCGACGCCGCCGCGGCGGGACTCCAGACCGCGATCGACGCGATGCCCGCCGACTGCGGTCGGAACCCGGCGAAGCTCGCCGAGCTGTCGCGGCGGACCGGCGTGCGGATCGTCGCCGCGACCGGCCTCCACCACGAGCGGTTCTACGCGCCATCGCACTGGAGCACGCGCGCGAGCGAGGACGAGCTGGCCGACCTGTTCGTCGCCGACGTCGAGGAGGGCATCGACGAGCGCGACTACGGCGGCCCGATCGTCCGCCGGACGGACGTCCGCGCCGGGATCGTCAAGGTCGCCGGCAGCGACGGCGGACCATCGGCGCGCGACCTGCCGATCTTCCGCGCGGCTGCCGCGACACATCGGCGGACCGGCGTTCCGGTCCACACCCACTGCGAGGCTGGGACCGGCGCGCTGGAACAGCTCCGGGTGCTGCTCGACGCCGGCGTCCCGGCGTCGCACGTCTCGCTGAGCCACGTCGACAAGGTCGTCGACCGCGGCTACCACCGGGAGCTGCTCTCGACCGGCGCGTTCGCGGTCTACGACCAGGCGTTCCGCTGGGGAGATCGCGACAATGGCACGATCAAGCTCATCGGGTGGGCCGTCGAGGACGGCACGCATGGCCAGCTGATGCTGGGGATGGACGCGGCCCGCCAGGGCTACTACCAGTCGTACGGAGGGAGGCCCGGCCTGTCGTACCTGCTTCGCGAGTTCAGCGGCCTGCTCGAGGCGCGCGGCGTCCCGGCCGCCGTCCGCGAGTCGATGTTCGTCGGCGCGCCGGCGCGGGCGTTCGCGTTTTCGACCGCGTCAACCCGGATCGCGAGGCCGGCGCATGAGCGAGGAGCTGCTGACGAGCGTCGTCGGGTCGCACGCCCACCCGGGCTGGTTCGACCACGCGATCGCGGCCGCGGAGCGCGGCGAGTACGGCCCGGCCGACCTCGAGGAGCTGCTCGACGACGGCGTCGAGCTCGCGATCCGCGACCAGGAGCGAGCCGGGATCGACGTGGTCACCGACGGCGAGATGCGCCGGGCGGGCTTCTTCACCGCCGAGTTCTACCGCCACCTGACCGGCGTCCGGGCGCTGCCCGCGAGCCGGCGGCTGGGTGTCGCCGCCCACGACGCGCTGCCACGGTTCGCCGTCGAGACGGCGATCGAGGCGCCGAACGGCCTCGGCGTCGTCGGCGAGTTCGAGAGGGCCCATCGGCTGACCGATCGGCCGTTCAAGGTCACGCTGCCGGGGCCGTTCACGTTGTCGGGGCGGCTCGTCAGCGGGCCCGGCGAGGTCTACAAGACCCGCGTCGCCGCCGCGGAGGCGTTCGTCCCGATCCTGCGCGACGAGATCCGCGGCCTCGTCGACGCCGGCGCCGCGATCATCCAGGTCGACGAGCCTTCGGCGGCGATCCACCCGAGCGCCGGCGCGGACTTCGCGTCGCTGCTCAACGAGGCCCTCGCGCCGGCCCGCGGCCGGGCCCGGCTGGGGGCGCACCTCTGCTTCGGCAACTTCCTGGGTCGGCCGCTGGCGCCTCGCACCTATCGCCCGATCCTCGACGCGATGCTTGGCTTCCACGTCGAGGAGCTCGTCCTCGAGTACGCGAACCGCGAGATGAGCGAGGTGGACGTCCTGCGCGACATCGCGGACGCCGGGCGCGACGTCGCGGTCGGCGTGATCGACGTGAAGAACTCGTATGTCGAGACCGCCGACGACGTCGCCCACCGGACGGAGCTCGTCCTCGACGCGGGCGTCCCGGCGGCCCGGCTCACGCTCGTCCCGGATTGCGGCTTCAGCCAGACCGCCCGCCACCTCGCGGTCGCGAAGATGCGCGCGCTCGTCGCCGGCCGCGACCTGGTCCGCGGCGCGGCCGCAACCCGAGGGACCGTCACCCAGGAGGTCGCCCGATGACTGCCCACTCGATCACGATGCTCGGCACCGGGCTGATCGGCGAGTTCTACACGAACACGCTCCACGGCCAGCGCGGCCAGGACCGCGTCCGCGTCGTCTACTCGCGGTCGGAGGAGCGCGGTGCGGCGTTCCGCGAGCGCTGGGGCATCCCGGAGTCGACGACCGACATGGCCGCGGCGATCAACCACCCCGACACTGACGTCGTCGTCGTCGGCGTCCCGAACTTCCTCCACGAGGAGGCGGTCGGGCTCGCGGCGAAGGCCGGCAAGGCGGTCCTCTGCACGAAGCCGCTCGGCCGGACGGCGGACGAAGCGAAGCGGATCCTCGAGCTCGTCGAGCGGGCGGGCGTGTTCGGCGGCTACCTCGAGGACCTCTGCTACACGCCGAAGACGCTCAAGGCCGTGCGCGCGGTCGAGGCGGGCGCCGTCGGCGACGTCACGTGGGTCCGCTCGCGGGAGGCGCATCCCGGACCGCACTCGGCGTGGTTCTGGGACGGCCGGCTGACCGGCGGCGGCGCGATCATCGACCTCGGCTGCCACTGCATCGAGATCATCCGGAACTTCGTCGGCAAGGGGAATCGCCCGGTCGAAGTCCTCTGCCACACCGACACGCTCGTCCACCCGATCGCCGACGAGGACAACGCGATCGCGCTCATCCGCTTCGAGTCCGGCGCGATCGGCCAGTTCGAGGTCAGCTGGACGTTCCGCGGCGGGATGGACCTCCGGGACGAGGTCGCAGGCACCGCCGGCACGATCTGGCTCAACCACTTCCTGCGGACCGGGTTCGAGATGTTCTCGGCCGGGAGCGGCGGCGGCTACGTGGCGGAGAAGGCGGAATCGACCGCCGGCTGGCTGTTCCCTGTCGGCGACGAGGTGTCGGAGCTGGGCTACACCGACATGTTCAACGACATGTTCGAGTCGCTCGACGCCGGGACGGCGCCGCGGGAGACGTTGTACGACGGCTACGTGGTGAACGCGATCATGGACGCCTGCTACCGATCGGCGAAGAGCCGGGCCTGGGAGGCGGTCGAGCTGTTCGAGTGGCGGGCGGGCTCGACGGCACGCATTGCGGCGTCCCCGGAGACGTTCGAGGGCCAGGTCGTCATCAAGCGCGAGATCCTGCCCGACGGCCGGCACAAGCTGATCCTCAAGGACCCCGCGAGCGGCGACTTCAGCGACCGGATCGTCAGCGGAGGCTGAGGGGGCTAGCCGGCCGGGGCCAGCTCCGTCGGGTCGCCGGACGCGAGCCACATCCCGATCGCCTCGCGCGAGAACAGCTCGTCGACGACCGTCGACGCGGCGCCGATCACGCCGGCCAACCCGCCAAGCGACGAGCGCTGGATCAGCAGCTCGCGCGTCGCGAGCGGCAGCGACCGGCGATAGACCGTCTCGCGGATCGACGCGAGGAGCACGTCGGGGCTGTTCGACACGCCGCCGCCCAGGACGATCAGCGATGGGTTGAAGAAGTTCACGACGCTCGCGAGCATCGCCCCGACGCGCCGACCCGCGCCCTGGAGCATCGCGACCGCGACCGGGTCGCCGGCCGACGCGGCCCGCGCGACGTCCTCGGCCGTCACCGTCCCGCGCTGGTCGAGCGCCGTCCGGAGCCGCGCGGAGCGCCCCTCGATCGCCGCGTCCTCGCCCGCCCGTCCCAGCGCGCCGCCGCCGGCCAACGCCTCGAGGCAGCCGATGTTGCCGCAGCGGCAGATGATCGCGGGATCCTCGGTGACCTGGATGTGGCCGACGTCGCCGGCACTGCCCTGCGCCCCGCGGTGGATCCGGCCGCCGGAGATGATCCCCGCCCCGATCCCCGTCCCGATCTTCACGACGACGACGTCGTCGTGGCCGGCCGCGACGCCGGACCGCCACTCCCCGAGGGCGAGGACGTTGACGTCGTTGTCGACCCAGACCGGGGCGCCGTAGCGGGCCGCGAGGCGCTCCCGGATGGGGTAGCCGTCCCAACCGGGCATGATCGGCGGCGAGATCGGCCGGCCGGTCGCGAACTCGACCGGGCCCGGGACACCGATTCCGATCCCCCACAGCCGGCCCGGCACGCCCTGGGTCGTCGCCAGCAGCTGGTCGAACAGCTCCTCGACCCGGTCGAGGCACGCCTCCGGACCCGCCTCGATCGACGCCGGCTCGTCGTGGTGTGCGAGGATCCGGCCGTCGAGCGTCGTCATCGCGACGTCGATGCTCGTGGCGCCCAGGTCGGCTACGAGGAGATGGCCCGCCGACGCCCGGAACGAGAGCTGGCGCGGCGGCCGGCCGCCGGTGCTGGGGCCGACCTCACCCTCGACGACGAGCCCGCGCTCGAGCAGCTCGCCGACGCGCTGGGCGACGATCGCCCGCCCCAACCCGGTCCGCGCGACGAGTTCGGAGCGCGACCGCGACCGCCCGAACCGCACCTCGTCGAGGACGACGACCAGGGCGTCGAGCGACTCGTCCGGAAGGGCTCCGCGGAGGAGCCCGTCGCCTGCCACCACGCCGGGATGGTACGCCTTCCACCGTTCATCGAGCGACTTTTGCACTTGACAGGTCAAAGTATAGTGGCGCTGCAGCCCCGCTTCGGAGGAGGTCACGGGCTGGCCGCCGGCCGTCTGCCGCCCACTAGCCGTCGCCTTGCCATTGGGAGTGCCCATGAGCGGGATCGCCGACATCCGCGCCGCCGTGATCGGGACCGGGTTCATCGGCACGGTCCACGTCGAGCAGCTCAGGCGCATCGGCGTCCAGGTCCGGGGCGTGCTCGGCAGCACGCCGGAGCGCGGCGCAGCGCGGGCAGCGGCGCTCGGCGTGGGTCATGCCTATCCCAGCCTCGACGCCATCCTCGACGACCCCGCGATCGACGTCGTCCACGTCACCTCGCCGAACAACCTCCACGTCCCGCAGGCCCGGGCGATCCTCGCGGCCGGCAAGCACGTCGTCTGCGAGAAGCCGCTGGCGATGACCGCGGCCGAGAGCGCCGGGCTCGTCGAGGACGCCGCGCGGAGCGGCCGCGTCAACGCGGTCAACTTCAACATCCGCTTCTACCCGCTCCACCAGCACGTCCGCGAGCTCGTCGCCGACGGCGGCCTGGGCGACGTCCGGTTCGTGACCGGCCACTACTTCCAGGACTGGCTGCTGCTCGACACCGACTGGAACTGGCGGCTCGAGCCCGACAAGGGCGGCTCGATGCGGGCGGTCGGCGACATCGGCTCGCACTGGATCGACCTGATGCAGTTCCTGACCGGGCGGCGGATCGAATCGGTCATGGCCGACCTGGCCACGTTCGTCGAGCTCCGCCAGGAGCCGCGCGGGCCCGTCGAGACGTTCTCGACGGAGCGCTCCGCCGACACGGTCGAGCGCCCGATGGCGACCGAGGACGTCGCGTCGATCCTGTTGCGCTTCGAGCGCGGCGCCCGCGGCGCGGTCTCGGTCTCCCAGATCAGCGCCGGCCGCAAGAACTCGCTCCAGTGGGAGATCGACGGCTCGACGAGCGCCGCGGCATGGGACTCCGAGACGCCCGACCACCTCTGGCTGGGCCACCGCGACCGGCCCAACGAGACGCTCCTCCGCAACCCGGCGCTGATGGGCCCCGCCGGTCGGGCCGCCGCGGCGCTCCCCGGCGGCCACGTCGAGGGATTCGGCGACACGTTCGGGGCCCTGTTCCGGGCGATCTACGCCGACGTGCTCGCGGGCGGTCCCTCGGAGCGGCCGCCGTATGCTACGTTCGCCGACGGCCACGACGAGATGCTCGTGAACGACGCGATCGCCGCGAGCGCCGCGGCCGGTCGCTGGACCGACGTCGATCGTGGCGCCGCCGCCCCGTCCGTCACCACCGCCGGCGTCGCCGGCCAGGAGGTCCCCGCTCGATGAAGCTCGGCTTCCTCACCGCGCCGTTCCCCGACACGCCGCTCATGGACGTCGCCGACTGGGCGGCGTCGGTCGGCTTCGAGGTCCTCGAGATCGCCTGCTGGCCGAAGGCGACCGGCCCGACGCGGCGCTACGCCGGGCACGAGCCACATCGACGTCGCGAACCTGTCCGCGAGCCAGGCGCGCGACCTCCGCGGCGAGATCGAGGCGAAGGGCCTCGCGATCTCCGGCCTCGGCTTCTACCCCAACCCGCTCCATCCCGACCCGGAGCACCGGGCGTCGGTCATCGGCCACCTGAAGCTCGTCATCGAGGCGGCCGAGAAGATGGACGTCCCGCTCGTGAACACGTTCATGGGCGGCGACGGCGCGAAGCACCTCGACGACAACTGGGAAGAGGCGCTCCGGGTCTGGCCGGACATCGTCGCGTTCGCGAACGACCACGGCCGCAAGATCACGCTCGAGAACTGCCCGATGCTGTTCTCGTACGACGAGTGGCCGGGCGGCAACAACATCGCGACCTCGCCCCGGATGTGGCGCCGGATCCTCGAGCAGTGGGGCGACACGATCGGGATGAACTTCGACCCGAGTCCACCTGATCCTGCAGATGATCGACATGCAGCGGTTCCTGAAGGAGTTCGGGTCGCACGTCCTCCACTACCAGGCGAAGGACCTGATGATCGACCGCGACGGCCTCTACGAGCGCGGCATCTTCTCGATGGGGATGGGCTGGCAGATCCCGCGGATCCCGGGCCTCGGCGAGGTCGACTGGGGCGTCGTCCACGGCGAGCTGTACCGCCAGGGCTACGAGGGCGACTGCATCATCGAGCACGAGGACCGGCGGTTCGAGGGGACCGACGAGAAGGTCAAGCAGGGCTTCCTGATCGCCCGCGACGTCCTCCGTCCGTACTGTCATTGACCATCCGACCTATCGCCGCGTTGGCCGCTCCGCTCCTCGCTCACGCACATCCGAGTGCGCTCGCTCGGTGCTCGCGGCCGCCTTGCGCTAGGCCGGCCTGAGCGGCGTCATCGCTCCTGGTGACCGATGACGACCTTCGATCGACGCTGACCGAGCGCGACATCGCGAAGACGATCGACCACTCCCTGCTGAAGCCGGAGCTGGACGACGGTTCGTCGAGGACGGCTGCCGGCTCGCCGCGGCCTACGACGTCGCGAGCGTCTGCGTGCCGCCGGTCCACGTCCGCCGAGCCGCGGCGATCCTCGCCGGCACGGACGTCGCGGTCGGGACGGTCGTCGGCTTCCCGCACGGCTACGCGACGACCGAGACGAAGGTCGCCGAGACGCGCCAGGCCCTCGCCGACGGCGCGACCGAGATCGACATGGTCATCCAGATCGGCGCGCTGAAGTCCGACCGCGACGCCGACGTCCTCGCCGACATCGCCGCGGTCGTCGACGTCGCCCACGCCGGCGGCGCGATCGTCAAGGTGATCTTCGAGAACGCCTACCTGACCGACGACGAGAAGATCCGAGCCTGCCACCTGACCGAGGCGGCCGGCGCCGACTTCGTGAAGACCTCGACCGGCTTCGCGGCGAGCGGCGCGACCCACGACGACCTGCGCCTGATGCGGGCGAACACGTCGCCCCACATCCAGGTCAAGGCGGCCGGCGGCGTCCGGACGCTCGACGCGCTGCTCGAGGTGATGGCCCTCGGCGTGACGCGGATCGGGGCGACCCAGACCCAGGCGATGATCGACGACTTCCGGGCGCGGAAGGCCGGACTCGCGGTCGTGAGCGCCGCCGCGAGGACTGACGACCACGGTGCGTACTGACCGTGGCGGCTCGGCCGTCCTCGACCCCCCGATGACCGCCCCTCAGCGGCTCCGCGGCCGTCGCCTGGCTCGACGCCGCGCGCGAGATCCTCGACCAGATCGCGGCGACCCAGGCCGAGGCGATCGAAACGGCGAGCGGCTGGTGCGCCGACGCGATTGCCGCCGACGGCCTCGTCCACCTCTTCGGCACCGGCCACTCCCGGATCCCCGTCGAGGAGATGTTCCCGCGCTACGGCTCCTACCCGGGCTTCAACCCGATCGTCGAGCTGTCGATGACGTTCCACACCCAGGTCGTCGGGGCAAACGGCCAGCGCCAGTCGATGTTCATCGAGCGGGTGCCCGGCCTGGCGGAGCAGATCCTCGAGAACTTCACGTTCGGGCCGAAGGACGTGATGATCGTGTTCTCCGCCGGCGGGACGTCGGCGGTGCCGGTCGAGATGGCCCGCGGCGCCCGGGCCCGCGGCCTGAGGGTCGTCGCGGTGACGTCCGTCGTCGCGACCGGGACGAGCGACGTCGACCCGGCGGTCGGCAGCCGGCTCGTCGACGAGGCCGACCTGGTGATCGATCTCTGCACGCCCGAGGCGGACGCGCTCGTTCTGCTGGCCGGCACCGACACTCCGGTCGGCCCGGGCTCGACGATCGCCGCAGTCGCGATCGCCAATTCCATCAAATCGCGGACCGCCCAGCTGCTCGACGAGCGCGGGGCGATGCCGCCCGTCATCACCCGGGCGTCGGTCGTTGGCACCGATCGCTCGCGGGCATTGTTCGATGCCGCGTATCGTGAGCATGCGCGGCGCATCGCACGAGCCATCGCGGGAGAGGATCCCTGATGGCGACGCGCCAGACGCGGAGGAGGTGCCGACCATCGAACCGCTGATCGGTCCCCGCGCGGGACCCATCGGTTGTGCGACGCGACCACGTCGGCGCGTCGAAGGCATGAGGAGGAGAAGCGAATGATGAGATCTCGGTTGTTCGGCGCCCTGGGCGTCGTCGCCATCGTGGCGGCGGCATGCTCCAGCACAGGGGCCACCCCTAGCCCGTCGGCTTCGTCCCCGGCGGTGTCGGCTCCGGCGTCGGCTCCGGCCGCGTCCGGTTCGCAGGCCGCCGGCGGCAAGCAGTGGAAGATCGGCTATTCGAACGGCGGCGGCGTCGGCAACGGCTTCCGCGAGGAGCAGGTCTGCACGGCCAAGGCCGAGGCCCTCGCCTCCGGCCAGGTCTCGCAGCTCACCACGATCCACCGCAACACGGACGCCGCCGGCCAGCTCCAGGACATCCGTGACCTGATCGCTGCCGGCGTCGACGCGATCGTCTTCAACCCGAACGATCCGGCGGCGCTCAACCCGGCGCTCGAAGAGGCGAAGGCAGCGGGCATCAAGACCGTCGCCGTCGACCAGTTCGTGACGAACCCCGACACGTACCAGCTGTTCAACAACCAGGTGAAGTACGCCGAGCTCGGCGCCAAGTGGCTGTTCGACTATCTGAAGGGGACGGGCACCGTCTGGTATCAGCGCGGCTTCGCCGGCGCGGGTGCCGACACCGATCGGGACACCGGCTTCCAGAACGTCCTCAAGGACTACCCGAACATCACCGTCCTCCCGAACAAGCAGGGTGTCGCGACCCAGTGGGATCCGGCGATTACCACGCAGGTCACGAACGACTTCATCGCGAGCGGCGACTACGACAAGGCCACCGGTATCTGGACGTCCGGCATGGACCTCGAGACGATCGACGCCATCAAGGCGTCGGGCAAGAAGTTCATCCCGCTCGTCGGCACCGACCGCGGTGGCTCCGTCACCAAGTTCCTTGACCCCACGAACTATCCGGGCCTTGCCGGCGCTGCGGTAACCAACACCGCGGCCGTCGGCGGCGCGGGCATTGCCCTGGCGCTCAAGCTCCTGAACGGCGAGACCGTCCAGACCGATCCGACCGCGGCGCAGCCGAACACCGTGCTCCTCGATCCGGTCCTGGCCGACAACCAGACCGACGCGGGCAAGGCCACGCTGCAGTCGTGGCTCGTCAGCGGCCTCGACCCGGCCTGGCCACTCAGTCTCGAGGTCGAGGGCTACACCCACTACACCCCGCAGCAAGCCATCGCCTGCAAGGGCCCCAACGACTGAGGTCGCACCGCGATCGAAGAACGGGAGGGGATGTCGGAGCTCCGGCATCCCCTCCCGGCACCCATCCCCTCACCTGACGTCGGGAAGGACATGACCGTCACGGCCACGGACTTTCTGCTCGAGGCGAGCGGCATCTCGAAGACCTACGGCGCCGTCGTCGCGCTCAGCGACGCGTCGCTCCGAGTGCGTCCCGGCGAGGTCCACGCGCTGATGGGCGCGAACGGCGCCGGCAAGAGCACCCTCGTCAAGATCCTCACCGGCGCGGTCCGGCCCGACACCGGCATGATCTCGGTCCGCGGTCACGAGCGCTCTGTCCACTCGCCGGGCGAGGCCCGCCGTGGCGGCCTCGTGTCGGTCTACCAGGAGCCGGCGCTGATCCCGGATCTCGACATCCGGTCGAACCTGCGCCTCACGGACACCCCGCTCGAGCCCTTCCGGCACTGGATGGGCGAGCTGGGCCTGCCGAACCTCGACCTGTCGAGCACCGCCCGGCACGTGCCGCTCGCGTCGCTCCGGATCGTCGACCTCGCCCGAGCCCTCGCGATCGAGCCCGACGTCCTCATGCTCGACGAGATGACGGCGGCCCTGCCGGCCGACCTGACCGAACGAGTGCTCGAGGTTGTCGGGCGACAGCGCGGCGGCGAGCGCTCAGTCCTCTTCATCTCCCACCGGATGATCGAAATCGCCGCCGTCTGCGACCGGGCCACGGTCCTCCGCGAGGGCGTGACGGTCGGCGTCGTCGACGTGACGGCCGGCTCCGAGGACCGGATCGTCGAGCTGATGCTCGGCCAGGTCGTCGCGAGCCTCGCCCGGCCGGGCGCCGATCGGGCCGCGGCGACACGGCGCTCCGCGGACACCGTGCCGCGCGTCTCCGCTCGCGCGATCAGCGCGGGCACGAAGCTGCAGGACGCGACATTCGACCTCTACCCGGGCGAGGTGCTCGGTGTCGTCGCGCTCGAAGGCCAGGGCCAGGACGAGCTGTTCGACGTCCTCTCGGGCTCCGTCCGGCCGAGCGGCGGCGACCTGCTCATCGACGGCACGGCGGCCTCGTTCCGGCATCCGGCGGACGCGATCCGGGCCGGCCTCGTCTACGTCGCGGCGGACCGCGCCGAGGCGCTGCTGATGCAGCGCTCCGTGCGCGAGAACATCGCGCTGCCTCGCGTTGCCGGGATCCGGCACTGGGGCCTGATCGACCTGGGCGGGGAGCGGAAGACCGTCGACGCATCCGTGACGCGGCTCCAGATCGACGCCCGCGCCGGCGCCGAGGTGCGGCGGCTGTCGGGCGGCAACCAGCAGAAGGTGACGATCGCGCGATGGGTCGCCGGCGGCGTCCGGACGCTCCTCTGCTTCGACCCGACGCGCGGCATCGACATCGGCACGAAGAACCAGATCTACGTGCTGCTCCGCGAGCTCGCCGACGCGGGCGCGGCGGTCCTGCTCTACACCTCCGAGCTGAAGGAGATCCAGCTCGTCTGCGACCGGGCGGTCGTGATCTTCGGCGGCCGGGTCGTCAACGAGATCGACGTGGCCGACGCCGACGAGCCGACGCTGCTGCGCGCCGCGTACCACCTCAAGTCGGACGCGGCGATGCCCGAGGAGATCGTCGCTGAGGCGATCGCCGACACGGCGCCGGAGACCGCGGCCGAGCCGCCAGCACGCGACCGCCGAGACGCCGCCGGAGAATGCGACCGGCGCAGGAGAGCGACGCATGACCGCCGCGACCGACACCGTCGGCGGCATGACCGCGAGCCGCACGGACGCGATCGCAGCCTGGGCCCGGCGCAACGCCTGGACGCTCGGCCTGTTCGTGTTCCTCGCGGTCCTCCTCGCCTTCACGAAGTTCATCCAGCCCAGCTACGGCGTGACCGGCGTCCAGGGCCTCGCGATCTCGGTGCTGCCGCTCGCGCTGGCGGCCGTCGGCCAGGCGATCGTCGTGATCTCGGGCGGGATCGACCTCTCGATCGGCGCGCTGATGGCGCTGACGAGCGTCATCGCGGCGTCCCAGATGCTCGGCCAGAGCGAGGGCTTCGGCGTCGCGGTCGTGATCGGCGTGCTCGCCCTGGGCATCGTCCTCGGCGCGATCAACGGCGCGCTCGTCGTCGTCACGCGGGTGCCGGACATCGTCGTCACGCTGGCGATGTCGTTCGTCTGGGCCGGCTCCGCGCTGCTCGTCCTCAACCGGCCGGGCGGCGGTTCGTCGACGTGGCTGAAGGAGATCATCAAGGGGTCGCTCGGCAACGAGTGGATCCCCAAGGCGGCGATCGTCCTGATCGTCGTCATCGCCGCGATCTGGATCCCGCTCCGGCGCTCGAAGGCGGGCCTCCGCATCTACGCCGTCGGCAGCGACCGGCTGGCGGCGTTCCGGAGCGGCGTGTCGGTCGGCCGGACGAAGGTCCTCGCCTACGCGCTGCTCGGGCTGTTCGCCGCATTGGGCGGTCTCTCGCTGACCGCGAGCACCGGCATCGGGACGCCGGTGCCCGGGCCGTATACGCTCCTGAGCGTCGCGGCGGTGGTCCTGGGCGGGGTCAGCCTCGCCGGCGGCCGGGGCGGCATCGTCGGGCCGCTGATCGCGGTCGCGATCCTCCAGCTGATCCGGACCGACATGACGTTCCTGCGGTTCGACCCCAACCTCGCCGTCGTCCTCCAGGGCGTCATCCTCATCGGCGTGGTCATGGTCGGCAGCCTCGTCCAGCTGCGGCGGCAGCGCGGATGAGCGAGGCGACCGGCAGCGTGGCGCCGCGGAGCCAGTGGCTGACGCTGGCCGGCTGGCAGCGTTTGTTCCGGGATCGGCCGATCGTGCCGCTGCTCGTCCTGCTCGTGATCCTGCTGATCGCCCGCGAGCTCGCCCGGCCCGGAATCTTCAGCGCCGACTTCCTGGGGGTCACGCTGCGGGCGGCCGTGCCCCTCGCGATCCTTGCAGGCTGTCAGACGCTCACGATGCTGACGGGCGGCATCGACCTCTCCGTCGGCGCGGTCGCGTCGATGTCGGGGTTCCTCGTCGCGACGCTCGTGAACGGCCAGGGCCTCGCGGTCGCGATCATCGTGCCGCTGATCGCCGCGGCGCTGGTGGGCCTTGTCACCGGCGTCGGCGTCGGCGTCTTCAAGGTCCACCCGCTGATCATGACCCTGGGCATCGGGCTCGTCGTGCTGGGGCTCGCCAACGTGTGGCAGCTCAAGATGGTCCAGACCGGGGCGGGCGTCCCGCCGGCGATGCGGTCGCTGGGCTCGGACCGGCTGTTCGACATCCTGCCCTACAGCCTGGCGCTCTTCGTGCCGCTGGCGGTCGTCATCCTGCTGGGCCTCCGACGAACGGGCTACGGCCGGATGCTCTACGCGATCGGCGACAACCCGATCGCCGCCCGACTGTCGGGCGCGCGGGCGTGGCAGGTCCTGGTCGTCCTCTACATCATCTCGGCGCTGATCGCGGCGATCGCGGGGTTCCTGATCTCGGGGCTCACCAACGTCGCGAGCGTCACGCTCGCCGACTCGTACGTGCTGCCGTCGGTCGCGGCGGCGGTCATCGGCGGGACGTCGATCCTCGGCGGCCGGGGCGGCTACGCGGGGACGATCGTCGGCGCACTGATCCTCACGGTCCTGACGTCGCTGCTGTCCGCGCTGGGCTTCCCGGAGGCGGTCCGGCAGATCCTGTTCGGGGCGATCATCGTCGTCGTCGCGGCGGCCTACACGCGGGTCACCGGCGAGACGTGACGGGGGCTCCGGAGACCGCCGGCGCGCCCGGGTCCCGCCACCTCGGGCTCGACCTCGGCGGGACCTCGACGAAGTGGGCCGTCCTCGAGGGCGCCGGCGAGTCCTGGCACGTGCTGGACCGCGGCCAGGTCCCGACACCGCTGCACGACGGCGAGGCCGCGATCCTCGGCCGGCTCATCGAGGTCGGCCGCGAGGCGATCGGGCGCTGGGCCGGCGTGTCGAGCGTCGGGATCGGCGTGCCCGGGCTGTACGACCCCGCGGCCGGGACGGCGCGATTCTTCGTCAACTTCCCGGGCGGCTGGCACGGAACGCCGGTCGCCGCCCCGGTGTCGGAGGCGCTCGGGATCCCGGTCGTGCTCATCAACGACGCCCGGGCGTTCGGCCTGGCCGAGCTCCGGCTGGGCGCGGGCCGCGGCGCGCGGTCGATGGTCGGGCTGACGCTGGGGACCGGCGTCGGCGGCGTGATCGCGGTCGACGGGCGCGTCCACCAGGGCCACGACGGGACGGCCGGCGAGCTGGGCCACCAGACGATCGAGCCCGACGGGCCGTGGTGCGGCTGCGGCAACCGCGGCTGCCTCGAGTCGTTCGCCCGTGGCGATCAGATCGCGGCGGCGTGCGGGACGGCGACGGCCGAGGAGGCGGTCTCGCGGGCCCAGGCCGGCGACCAGCGGGCGCGCGACGGGCTGGCCGAGGTCGGGCGGTATCTGGGGATCGGGATCGCGAACATGATCACGGTCATCACGCCGGAGCGGGTCGTGATCGGCGGCGGGGTCGCGGCGGCCGGCGACGTGCTGTTCGACCCGATCCGGGCCGAGGTCCGGCGGCGGGTGACGACGACGTCGCTCGACGAGGTCGAGATCGTCGCGGCCGAGCTGGGGACGTGGGCCGGCGCGATCGGGGCGGCGATCCACGGGGCGGAGTCCGTGGTTCCTGCGCCGCGCCCGTCGCGGATCCGGTCGCCTAGTCCCGTGGCGCCTACCTCCGTTCGCGGCCGGCTCGTCCTCGACGATCGCGTCGCGGTCGGGGAGCTGACGGTCGAGGACGGGCTGATCACCGCGGTCGCGCTCGACGAGGGCGCCGACGACGACTCGCTGCCGTACATCGCGCCCGGCTTCGTCGACGTCCACGTCCACGGCTGGGGCGGCCACGACGCGATGGGCGGCCGCGCGGCGCTCGACGGCATGGCCCGCGGACTGCTGCGGCAGGGCGTTACGTCGTTCCTGCCGACCGCGGTCACCGCGCCGCTCTCGACGCTGGCCTCGTTCGCCGATCGCGTCCGCGAGTGGCAGCCGGCGGCGCCCGACGACGGCGCGGAGCCGCTCGGGTTCAACCTCGAGGGCCCGTTCCTCGCCGAGTTCGAAGCGCGGCGCCCACGACGCCGCGAACTCTGCGGGCCCCGGCCGACGTCGACGCCGCCGACCTCGAGCCGCTGCTCGACGGCCTCCGCGTCGTGACGATCGCCCCGGAGCTGCCGGGCGCGCTCGAGCTGATCCGGCTGCTCGCGGCGCGCGGCGTCGTCGTGTCGCTGGGCCACTCCGCGGCGACCGAGCGCCAGGCCGCGGCCGGCTACGAGGCGGGCGCGCGGTCGACGACCCACCTGTTCAACGCGATGACCGGGGTCGACCACCGCTCGCCGGGCCTCGCGGTCGCGGCGCTCCTCGAGGACGACGCCTGGGTCGAGCTGATCGGCGACGGCCTCCACGTCGACCCGGCGCTGTGGCCGCTGATCCGCCGCCTGAAGCCACCGGACCGGCTGCTGCTCGTCAGCGACGCCCTGCCGATCGCCGGCACGAACGCGAGCCAGGGCACGATCGGCGGCCTCAAGGTCGAGGTCCGCGACGGCCGCGTGACGCTCGCCGGGACGTCGACGCTCGCCGGATGCGTGGTCGGACTCGACACGGGCGTCCGGAACCTCGTCCTGTCCGGCATCCCTCTGCCGGCGCCGTCGCCGCGGCGACACGAGCCCCGCTGGCGCTGCTAGGCGTCGAAGACCGCGGCCGGATCGCAGTCGGCCAGCGCGCCGACCTGGTCGAGCTCGACGACGGATTCCGAGTCCGACGAGTCATGCGCGCCGGGAGGTGGTTCGGCTAGTCCTGGGTGAGTGGCGGAGTCAGGTCCCGGAGGAGCGCCTCGCTGTCGGCCTCTTCGTCCCGCGGGCACGAGAGCCACAGCGCCCACGGCCCCAGCTCCGTCGCGATGTAGTACTGCAGGTGGACGGTGTCGTCCCCGCCCGGGCTGGCGCTTGCCATCTCCAACCGGAGCGCCTCGCCGAGCTGCAGGTGGACGCGGCCGAGGGACGTGATCCGCATCTCGGTCGCGTTTGGATGGATGCCGTATCGCCACCGGCTCAGCGGCGACGTGATCGGTTCCGACATGGCCTTCTCCCGTCCCTATCGAGCGGGCATCGCCGCGAACGTCTTGTCGATGTCCTCGAGCATCCTAATCGTCGCGTCCGTCACGACCTTGAGGTAGCGCTCGCCGAACTCGGCGTTTGACTCGCGGGCGTCGCCCCACGTGCCGCTCTGCGTCGCGCGGTGGACGGACCCCGGCGTCGTGAAGAAGAACGCCGTGTGGACCGCGGCGCCGTTCGTCACCTCGGGGAACGGCGGCATCTCGGCATTCGCGGCGTCGAGGTCGACAAGGTCGGCGTTGATCGCCATGACCGCCGACGTCTCGCCCTTGTTCGCGTGCAGCCCGTTCGACGGGTCGAAGAACTCGCCGGCCTCGGCTGCGGTCATCCCGTCCCAGTAGTTGACCGGGAACGCCCGGACGCCGTCGGGCAGGCGCGGCGCCGCCGTTCGCGCAGGCGTACGCGATCGCGAGCGTGTTGTCGTAGTGGCCGTTCAGGAACACGATCCGGGTGAACCCGACCGTCGCCAGCGACACCGCGACGTCCTCGATCAGCGCCATGAACGTCGGGATCCGGACCTGGACGAGGCCGGTGAAGCCGGTGTGCGGGTACGACAGCCCGTAGTTGATCGTCGGCGCGACGGCGGCGCCGATCCGTCGCGGCGACGCGGCGGGCGACCTCGTTGGGGACGAGGACGTCGGTCAGGAGCGGGCCGTGCGGGCCGTGCTGCTCGGTCGAGCCGGTCGGGACGATCACCGTGTCGTGGCCCGCGGCGAGGAACGCCTCGACCTCGGGGCTGGTCATCTCGCCGAGGAACACGGTCGGCGGCTTCATCGCGGGCCTCCTTCTACGTCAGCCGATCGTCGTCGTGAGCTCGCCGATGCCCTCGATCCAGCACGTGACGACGTCACCCGGCCAGAGGTGGTCGTCGGGGCCGATGGGGCCGGCGAGGCGGGCGGGCGTCCCGGTCGCGATCAGGTCGCCGGGACGGAGCGGGACGTGGCGGTTGAGGAACTCGAGGATCTCGGCGATGCCGAACCGCAGCTGGTCGGTCGAGCCGTCCTGGATCGGCGTGCCGTTCACCTGGCAGCCGAGCCGCAGCGCGGCGGGGTCGAGCTCGTCGGCGGTGACGATCCACGGACCGACGGGACAGAACCCGGCCATCGACTTGCCGAGCAGCCACTGGTCGCCGTCGAGCCATGGGTCGCGCGACGAGACGTCGTCGACGATCGTGTAGCCGAAGACCTCGGCCGACGGACCGACGACGACGCCGAGCTCGCACTCCGCGTCGACGTTCGGCGTCAGCGCCCGGTCCCAGGTCAGGATCGCGCCGTCGGCGGCGACGCTCGTCGGCAGCTTGCCGAAGACGAGCGGCCGCTCCGGGCGGTCGGTGTCCGGGCCGTCCACAGGGGCGTAGTTCAGGCCGATCGTGTAGATCGCGCCGGGGTCGGGAATCGCGGGGCCGAACTCGACGTCGTCGAGCGGGCGCCAGGCGTCGGCGGGCGCGCGGTCGCCCCAGGCCGCGACGCGATCGAGCGCGGCCGAGCCGCCGGCCGCGATCTCGCGGACAGACGTGAGACCCGAGTCGGCCAACGGCAGGACCCGGATGCCCTCGATCAATGCCGCCTCGAGTCGCCCGTCGTCGCGGATTGTCGCGAGTCGCACGACTACGCCCGGACCGTCGGGTCGGCGAGGAGCGGCGCGACGGCGGCCCGCATCACGCCGGCCATGCCACCGACGCCGGTCCAGCGCTCGAACGCGATCGCGGCCTGCTGGATCAGCATCTCGGAGCCGTTCGCGGCGCGCAGGCCGCGGGCCCGGGCGGCGGCGAGGAGCGGCGTCTCGGCCGGGACGTAGACGAGGTCGAAGACGGTCGCGTGGGCCGGAAGGCGCACGACGTCGATCGTGATCCCCGGGTCGACCATGCCGACGCTCGTCGCGTTGACCGCGAGGTCCGCCTCCGCGAGCGCCGCCGCGAACGCCTCGCCGTCGAGCGGCCCGCCCTCGACGCCGAACCGCTTCGCGAGCAAGACCGCCGCCTCGGCCGAGCGGTTGCCGATCGTCACCCGCCGCGCGCCCGCGGCCACGCACGCGTGGACGACCGCGTGCGCCGCGCCACCCGCGCCCGCGACCGCGACGCTCGCCCCCGCAAGCGACCGGCCCATCGCCAGCTCGACGCCCACCCGGAACCCCGGCGCGTCGCTGTTGAACCCGACGAGCCGCCCCTCGTCGGTCCGGACGACGTTGTTCACGGCGCCGATCACCTCGGCCTCGGGCTCGACCTCGTCGACGAGCGTCGCGACGAGTTGCTTGTACGGCGCGGTCACGCCCAGCCCTAGCCACTCGGCGTCGCGCGCCGCAGTCACCGCCCCGGCGACGTCCTCCGGCTCGATCTCCATCAGGACGTAGCGCCCGTCGATCCCGGCGGCGTCGAACGCGGCGTCATGCATCACCTGGGAGTGCCGCCGCCGGAGCGGTTTGCCGATGAGCGCGACGCGACGGGTCACGACCGCATCACGCCAGCGCGCCCACCGTTCGCCGGACGGGCCCGGCCGTCGCCGGGAACGTCACGTTCGGGATGATCTCGTCGACCCAGTGGCGGAGCTGCGCCGGGTCCGGCGTCATCGTGTGGAGCATGAAGTACTCGACGCCGGCGTCGATCCGGGCCTGGAGCGAGGCGACCACCTCGTCGGGCGTCCCGAACAGGTACACCGACTCGAGGTAGTGCTCGCCCCGCTCGGCGCTCATCACCTTGAGGAACGCCCGGTGCTGCTCCTCGCGGGCCTTCACAGGGTCGTTCGTCAACACGAGATGCAGGAAGTTCTCGTGGGCGACGACGCACTCCCGCGGGTCGCGGCCGTGCTCGTGGAAGTAGCTCTGGAGCTCCGCCCAATCGCGGGCGATGTCGTCGGGCGGGCAGGTGGGCCGCGGGATCCAACCGTCGACGCGGAGCGTGCGCGCCTTGACCGACTCGACGAACCGCGGCAGGTCCGGCGACTTGGGATCGGCCAGCTGCGACCCGCCACCGATCCAGATCTCGGGCCGCTCGGCGAGTGGCTCGATGAACAGCTCGTCGACCGAGTAATAGCGGCCGTGGTACGTGACCGTCTCGCCCTGGAGGAGCGGGATCATGATGTCGAGCATCTCGTCGGTGCGCCGGCCGCGCTCGCTCTTCTGGACGCCGATCGCCTGGTACTCGAACTCGTTCCAGCCGACGCCGGCGCCGAGGATGAAGCGGTTCTCGGAGAGGAACTGGAGCGTCGCCAGCTCCTTCGCGAGGAGCACCGGGTTGCGCAGTGGCATGATCAGGATCGACGTCCCCAGGCGGACGCGCTCCGTGACCCCGGCGGCGACCGCCAGCGCCGAGAGCGGCTCGAGGAACGACACCGAGTAGAACCGCTTCGCGGCGAGCAGATGGTCGGTGATGAACAGCGAGTCGAAGCCGAGGTCCTCGACCTCGCGGGCGAACGCCTTGATGCCGCGCGCCCGCTCCGTCCCGTCGCCCTCCCAGATGTAGGAGGGCAGGAAGACCCCGAACCGGCCGACCTCGCTCATTCGCTGAACCTCGCTGTTGGCGGCCTCAGCGGCCGCGGTACTCCGGTGGTCGCTTCTCCACGAACGACCGCGCCCCTTCGAGCAGGTCGTCCGTCGCGAAGATCCTCACCGACGTCTCGACCTCCGCGGCGTGGCCCTGCACCAGCGGCCGGTCGAGCGCGTCGTCGACGAGTGTCTTGACGGCTCGCACGGCGAGCGGCCCACGCTCGGCGATCTCTTCGCCGATCGCGCGTGCCCGCGCAACCGCCTGGCCGCGCGGCACGACCTCGTTGACGAGGCCGATCCGCTCGGCGTCGGCTGCGGTGATGATTCGCCCGGTCAGCAGCAGCTCTTTCGCCCGGCCCACGCCGACGATCCGCGGCAGCCGCTGCGTGCCGCCAGTGCTCGGCGTGACGGCGAGGCGCACCTCGGGCAATCCGAGCGTCGCCGTCTCTGCGGCCACGCGAAGATCGCAGCAAAGCGCGAGCTCCAGCCCGCCGCCGAGCGCGTCGCCCTCGATCGCCGCGATCGTCGGCATCGGCAGGGCGGCGAGCCGCTGGGCGACCCGCGCCTCGCGCTCGAACGGCTCCGCGCCGCCCAGGGTGCGGTAGGCCTCGAACTCCTTCACGTTCGACCCCACCGAGAACGCCCGCTCGCCGCGGCCCGTCACGACGACCGCCCGGACGTCGGTTGGCTCGGCCGCCTCCAACGCCTCGAGCGCCGCCTCGAGATCCTCGAGCAGCGGCCCAGTCGTGAGGTTCAGCGGCGGGTCGGCTAGCTCGAGCAGAGCGACCCGGCCCAGCGTCAGCTCGACGAGGAAACCGGTCACGCGGGCGCCCCGGCCTTGGCGGCCGCGGCCGCTGCGGCGAAGTCGGCCGCCAGGCCCATCGGTCCCTTGGCATACACGCGCCTGTCCATCTCGCGCAGGTCGTCCGCGACGCGCGGCCGGAAGCCCATCTGACCCATGACGTCGCGCTCGACGTCGATCCCGGGCGCGACCTCGATGAGGACGAGGCCGTCGTCATCGAGCGCGAAGACCGCGCGCTCCGTTACGTAGCGGACCTGCTGGCCCCGCTCCCGTGCCAGCTTGCCGCTGAACGAGATCTGGGCGACCTCCGGCACGAACTTCGGCAGGCTGCCCTCGCTCGCGATCCGGACCCCGTCGTCGATCTCGATCTCGAGGCCGCGAGCGGTCAGCGTCCCGACGAAGTTGATCCGCCCGGTCCGGGCGCTGATGTTCGGGAAGCCGCCGGGCCCGCGGACCCGACCCTCGAACGCGTGGACGTTGACGTTGCCATGGGCGTCGACCTCAGCGAACGACAGGCTCGCGATGTCGAGCCCGCCGCCGTCGTAGAAGTCGAACATGTACGGCTGGTCGATCATCGCCTGGTAGTTGAAGCCGGCCCCGCCCTCGTTACCCGCGACTGGGACGCCGCCGAAGATTCCCTGCTCGACGGTCAGCACGAGCTGGTCGGTGATCCCCTCCTCCCAGGCGACCCGGCCGATCAGCTGGCTGATCCCGAACCCGAGGTTGCAGATCGCGCCGCGCGGGAACTCGAGCAGCGAGCGCCGGGCGATGATCTTGCGGACGTCGAGCGGCAGCGGCGGCTCCGGCCGGACGGGGCGTCGCAGCGCCCCCGCGTAGTACGGCGAGTCGCGGGTGATGTACGTCTGCCACTGGTCGGGGTCGACGTAGACGTGGTCGACGAGGGCGCCCGGGACGCGAACGTCGCGCATCCGGAGGCTGCCGCGCGTAGCGAGCTGGCGGACCTGGGCGATCACGATCCCGCCGCTGTTCCTTGCCGCCATCGCCATCGCCAGCATCTCGCCCTGGACGGCCTCGCCCTCCATCGTGAGGTTGCCGTCCTCGTCGGCGGTCGTCGCGCGGATCACCGCGACGTCGATCGGGAAGGCGTGGAACAGCAGCCACTCCCGGCCGCGGATCGTGACGACCTCGACGAGGTCGTCGGTCGTGCGGGCGTTCTGCTTGCCGCCGGTCTGGCGCGGGTCGACGTACGTGCCCAGCCCGACGTGCGTCACGAGGCCCGGCCGCCCGGCGGCGATCTCGCGCATCAGCTGGGAGAGGACGCCCTGCGGGAACGAGTACGACTCGAGCTCGTTCGCCTCGACGAGCGCCCCCAGGCGCGGCTCGTTACCGATGTTGCTGCCGATCGTCCGCTTCGTCAGCCCAGGCAGGCCGAGCTGCGAGAAGCCGCGGTCGGCGAAGTCGCCGATGCCGACGATGCGGACGGTCGTGAGGTCGCGCGGCTTGCCCGTCTCCTCGAAGACCGTCGCGAGCTCGTCGATGAACCGCTGCGGCAGCGCGTGGCCCGCCCCGGAGCCGCCGATGACGACCGTCGCGCCGTCGCGGACGAGCCCGACCGCCTCGCGAACGTCGATGACCGTCGTCATGGCATGTAGCCTCCGGCGTTCGGATTGAGCGTCTGGCCCGTGAACAGGCTCGCGGCGTCGCTCAGGAGGAAGACCACGGCCGCGGCGACCTCGTCGGCCCGCCCGAACCGCCCCAGCGCCATGTCGCGAAGCCTTCGCTGGCCCTCGTCGCTGTCGACGAGGTCGGTCGTCATCTCGGTGATCGTCACGCCCGGCGCGACGGCGTTGATCCGGATGCCCTTCGGGCCGAACTCGCGGGCGAGGCTCCGTGTGAGGCCGATGAGGCCGGCCTTCGCGGCGGAGTAGGCGGCGGTCTCGGCGATGCCCATCTGGCCGAGCCGCGACGCGATGTTGACGATCGAGCCCGAGCCCTGGTCGAGCATCACCGGGATCGCCGCGTGCATTGTTCGGAAGGCGGCTGTGAGGTTCGTCGCGATCACGGCATCCCACTCGCTTGGTGTCAGCTCGAGCGTCGGCCCGCGCTGATCCATCCCGGCGTTGTTCACGAGCCCGTCGAGGCGACCGAAGGCCTCGGCGACGTCGCGGACGAGGCGCTCGGCGGCGTCGCCGTCGCTGAGGTCGGCCTGGAAGGCTCGAGTGTCGGCGCCGCCGGCGGCACGGGCGTCTGCGACGACCTTCTCGGCTTCGCTCGCGCCGGTGCGGTAGTGGACCGCCACGCTCGCACCCTGCGCGGCTGCCTGCCTGGCGACGGCCGCCCCAATCCCGCGGCTGGCGCCGGTGACGAGGACTACCCGTTCCGCGAGCGCATCACCCATCAGAGACCCTCGCCGTCGATCCGCGCAGGACGACGGTTGTCGGCAGGCGGATGGGCGCCGGTTCGTTGCCCGCCAGCATCGCGTCGGCGTGCTGGAACCCCAGCCGGCCCAGGTCGCGCAGCGGCAACCGGACCGTCGAGAGGCCTGGCGCGGTCAGCGCCGCGGTCGAGATGTCGTCGAAGCCCGCGACCGAGATCTCGCCCGGGACGTCGACGCCGAGCGCTGCCAGCCGCTGCAGAACCCCGATCGCGAGCAGGTCGTTCGCGCAGCACACCGCCGTGAACGGCACGCCGCCTGCCCGCAACGTGTCGACGCCCAGCGCCCCGCCCGCCGCGTCGAACGTCGTCCGGACGACAAGCCGCTCGTCGTAGGCGATCCCCGCCGCCTCGAGCCCGCGCCGGTAGCCGGCGAGCCGTTCCCCGGCGACGAACAGCGACCGCGGTCCGGCGAGGAACGCGATCTCGCGGTGGCCCAGTTCGACGAGCGCCGCGACCATCGCCGCGATCCCCGCCGCGTTGTCGACGCCGACCTCGGGCGCTCCGCCGGCGTGCGGCGAGAGGTGGACGACCGCGGCGCCGTCGGCGCGCATCGCGGCGAGGTGGCGGTCCATCTCCTCGTTCAATGCCGCGTCGTCGAGCCCGGAGCCCGCGAACACGACTGCCGCGGCGCGCATCGAGCGGAGCAGCCGGACGTACGACCGCTCGCGCACCGCATCCCGCTCCGACGAGCAGGTGATCACGAGATAGCCAGCCGCCGACGCCCCGTCCTCGACGCCGCGCACCACCTCGGCGAAGTACGGGTCGGTGATGTCGTGGACGATGACCGCGACGACCGGGACGCGGCTCTTGAGCAGGCCGCGGGCGAGGGCGTTCGGGACATAGTCGAGCTCGCGGGCGGCCTCGAGGACGCGCTCGCGGGCCGCGGCGCTGACCGGGTAGTCGGCCTCGGAGACGACGCGCGACGCGGTCGCCGGCGACACGCCGGCGCGGCGGGCGACCTCGGTGATCGACGACATCGGTTGAGCGGCGATCAGTACGGGTAGGGGTACGACCGCGCGTCGTCGCGGACCGTCACCCACTGCCACTCGGTGAACTCGTCCCAGTTCGCCGCTCCGCCGAACCGCGCGCCGTTGCCGGACGCGCCCATCCCGCCGAACGGGACCGTCGCCTCGTCGTTCACGGTCTGGTCGTTGACGTGGACCATTCCGGATCGGAACCGCTGGGCGAGCGCCAGGCCGCGCGAGATCGACCGCGAGTAGACCGCACCGGTGAGGCCGTACTCGCTGTCGTTTGCGAGCGCGAGCGCTTCCTCGTCGGTGTCGAAGACGACAACCGGCGCGACCGGCCCGAAGATCTCCTCGCGCCATGCCGCCTGGTCGGTCGTCACGTCGGTGAGGACGGTCGGTCGGTAGAAGAGGCCCTCGTACGTGCCGCCCTCGACGACCCGCGCGCCGCCCTCGACCGAGCGCCGGACGATGCCGTCGACTCGCTCGAGCTGCTTCTGGTTGACGATCGGGCCGAGGTCGACGTCCTCGCGGTACGGGTCGCCGAGTCGGAGCCGCTTCGCCTTCTCGGTCAGCAGCTCGACGTAGTCGGCGGCGATGCTGCGATGGACGATGTGGCGACCTGTCGCGAAGCAGACCTGGCCCTGGAACTGGAACGAGGCGAACGCCCCGGCCGAGGCCGCGGCCTCGAGGTCGGCGTCGTCGAGGACGACGAACGCGTTGTTGCCACCCAGCTCGAGGCTGACCCGCTTCAGCAGCCCGCCCGCGAGCGTCCCGACGCGCCGTCCCGCCCCGGTCGAGCCGGTGAACGAGACCCGGGTGACGTTGGGATCGGTGACGATCGCCTCGCCGGTCTCGGCGCCCCCGAACACGACTTGGAGCAGGCCGTCGGGCAGGCCCGCCTCGCGGAAGACGGCCTCGAACATCGCCCCGCCGCAGACCGGCGTCTGGGGATCGGGCTTGAGGATGACCGCGTTGCCGACCGCGAGCGCCGGCGCGACGACCCGCATCCCGAGGACGCTCGGCGAGTTCCATGGCGTGATCGCGCCGATGACGCCGGCCGGGACGCGCCGCAGCATCGAGAGGCGGCCGGGGACGACGCTCGGGACGAGCTGGCCGTAGGGCTGGATCGGCATCGTCGCCGCCGCGTGCATCTCGCCGACCGCGAAGTTCTGCTCGTGGTGCATCTTGTTGCGGTGGGCGCCGGTCTCGCGCTGGGTCCACGTCCCGAACTCCGGCCGGTGGGCCTCGTAGATCTCGGCGGCGCGGCGGAGGATCGCGGCTCGCTCGGCGTAGTCCGTCTCGGCCCAGGCCGGCTGCGCCGCGGCAGCCGTGACGGCGGCGCGGGCGACGTCGTCCGGTGTGGCCTGGGGGAGCGTCAGGAGCGGCCGGCCCGTTGCTGGCTCGCGGATCTCGCGCGGCTCGCCGGTCCCGGGACGCCAGTCGTCGAGGAACGGGTCGAGCCAGCCGGCCGCGGCGGACTCCGTCGTCTCAGGCGCGGTCGTGGCCATCGTTTCCTCCTTGGGCTTGGGCGGCGGCAGGCGCGGCGGCGTCGGCCGAGAAGCGCTCGGCGTAGGTCCGCGGGGCGCCCGTACCGCTCGCTCTCTGCCCGGTCGCGGGGTCGCGCCAGATCGGGCCGCGGGCGAGCACGGCGTCGATCAGGCCTTCGTCGAGGTATTCCGGCAGCTCCCACGACCGGAGGGAGAGCGCCATCTGCCCGGGGTAGCCGATCAGCTCACGGACTGTCTTGTCGGTGTAGTACCCGGCAACGATCACGAGCTGGAGCGCGCCGAGCGCCTGCGGGTTGTCGCGGGCGAGCATGTCGAGCCGGGCGTCGACGTCCGCCGGACCGGCGCCGAGCGCGGCCCGCAGCGGCTCGGTCAGGTCCGGCCGGGCGGTCAGGACGAACCGGAGCCGCTCCTCGTTCACGACCGCCCCGGCCGACGGCATGCCGTGGGCGGCGGGGATCAGCCGGTCGGCGACCGCGGCGAGGTTCGCCCGCTGCTCGTCGGTCAGCGTCGCGGCGCCTTCGACGGTCACGCCGGCACCTGCTGCTCAAACCGGGTCTCGACCATGTGGTCGGCCGCCCGGAGCGCGATCGCGACGATCGTCGACGTCGGGTTGACCCCGGACGACGTCACGAAGCACGAGCCGTCGACGACGTAGAGGTTCGGGACGTCGTGGGTCCGGTTCCAGCGGTCGAGGACCGAGGTCTTGGGGTCGTCGCCCATCCGCGCCGTCCCCAGGAGGTGCCAGCCGGAGTAGCGCATCAGCCGGTCGACCTCGATCTTGACCGCGCCGGCCGCGTCCATGGACTCCTTCGCCCGCTCGATGTGGAAGTCGAGCATCCGGCGCGAGTTGTCCGACATCCGGTAGTGGACTTCCGGCGCCGCGATCCCCGACGAGTCGGTCACGGAGCCCGAGATCGTGATGTGGTTCGCCTCGTCGGGCAGATCCTCCGCGAAGAGGCCCCAGTTCGCGCCGTGGCCCAGGTGGGTCTTGACGTGGGTGTGGTGCTCCGGGCCCCAGGCCTGCTCGCCGGCCCGGCTGGGGAGCGCGGTGTTGATCGGGCCGCCGGTCGGGGCGAGGCCCCAACGGGCGCCGCGGACGAAGCCGCGCTTCTCGTCGGTCTCGTAGAACTCCAGGCTCTCGATCAGGTCGCCGAACTGGCCCTGCCAGCTCATCAGCGGCTCTTCGAAGAGCCCGGCGACGTTCGCGAAGGGGTGCATCATCAGCCGCTTCCCGACGAGCCCCGACGAGTTCGCGAGGCCGTCGGGGTGGCGGGGGCTGTCGGAGAGGAGCAGCAGCCGCGGCGTCCCGATCGCGTTCGCGGCGACGACGACGACTTTCGCCTGCTCGAGGTGCTCGTTGCCCTCGTCGTCGATCCATGTCGCGCCGGTCGCGAGGCCCTTGTCGTTCGTCTCGATTCTTCGAACGCGGGCACCGGTCACGAGCCTCGCGCCGAGGGCGATCGCCTTGGGCCAGTGGGTCAGGTCCGTCGACGCCTTCGCGCCCTCGTTGCAGCCCGACTGGCACGTGCTCCGCTGGACGCACGGCCGGCGGCCGTCGTAGTCGACCGAGTTGATCGAGTTGAACTCCGGCCACCAGTGCCAGCCCAGCTTCGTCATGCCGCGGGCGACCTTCATCCCGGCCGAGCCGATCGGGAGCGGCGGCATCGGGGCGTCCTCGGCGTCGGGCGGGTAGGCCGGGTCGCCGGGCAGGCCGGACACGCCGAAGTCGCGGTCGGTCCGGTAGAAGTAGGGCAGCAACTCGAAGTAGTCGATCGGCCAGTCGTCGGCGATGCCGTCGAGGCTCCGGACGCGGAAGTCGGAGGGGAGCGCGCGGGGCCAGGCGCCGGCGAAGATGATCGTCGACCCGCCGACCGCGTTGTACATGAGCGGCGACACCGGCGTGTCGTCCTCGACGATCGGGTAGTCCTGGGCAAGGCCGCGGATGTTCGGGCTCGTGGCCCAGTCCTTGCGGGCCTTCAGCTCCCAGTCGAGCTTGTTGCCCGGGTAGTCGGCCCGGTCGAGCCACTGGCCCTGCTCGAGGCAGACGACCTTGAAGCCGGCCTGGGCGAGGCGCAGGGCGACGACCGCGCCGGAGGCTCCGGCGCCGATGATCAGGACGTCCGCGGGCTCAGTGGCCACGGCTGCCTCCTCAGTTGCGTGCCTCCGATCCCGATAGTAAACCTTTGCTGTGCCCTGCGATCCATTCCCGACCGGACCCTGGTTCGCCCAGCGGACCAACCAGCGATTGAAGGGGCGTTCTTGCCGACTCGGACCGTCGTCCGACGTCGTTTGGTCCGCCCAGAGGACCATTCAGCGGCGGAAGGCCCGATTGGGCGGTATCGGGTCCCCGGTCCTTCGTCGCTTGGTCCGCCAGGCGGACCACGGACCCTAGCCGGCGGCGATCGGCTCGCGCAGCAGCCCAACCTCGGTGAGGACCTGAGCGAGGAACGCCCGCTCCTGATCCGAGATCGGCAGCAGCGGCTTGCGGACGTGGGCGTTCTCGAGGACGCCGAGGATCCGGAGGCATTCCTTGAGCCGCACCCGGTAGTCCCCGACCGGCCGCGCGAACACGACATCGGCGAGGCGCTGGACCCGCCGACCCAGCGCCCGCGCCTCGTCGATCCGGCCGTCCCGCCACGCGTCGATCATGTCGACCTGCTCGCGGGTCATCACGGCCCCGAACCCGATCAACGCCCCAGTCGCGCCCAACATGAACGACTCGAGGATGAAGTTGTCGTTGCCGGTCAGCAGCGTGATCTTCCGCGGCAGCTCCTCGAGGAGGCGCGCGGTATCGACGAACCGCCGCGCGTCGAACGACGCCTCCTTGATCGCGACGACGCCCTCGACCGACGCCATCGCCCGCAGCGTGTCGGGCTCGAAGTTCAACCCTGCGAGCGCCGGCTGGAGCTGGAACAGGATCAGCGGCAGTCCGACCTGGGCGATCGCCTCGTGGTACTGGACGGGCACCCGCGGGTCGAGCGGTTCGCTGAGGTAGGCCGGGATCGGGAAGCACAGGAACGCGTTCGCGCCGGCCGCCTTGAACTCGGTCGCCTGGCGAACGGCCGCCTCCGTCGAGGGGCCGGCGAGCCCGGCGACGATCGGCAGGTCGGTCGTGTCGCGGACGATCTGGATGACCCGGACCTTCTCGTCGTGGGTCAGGTGCGGCCCCTCGCCGGTGTCGACGTTGATCGCGAGGGCGACGGGCCCCTGCGCGGCGACCCAGCCGATGTACGAGCGGAGGGCGGGCTCGTCGATCCGGCCGTCGGCGTCCATCGGCAGGACCGTGGCCGGGATGAGGCCGTTGAGGTTGAGGGCCATCGGATCCTCCGCGAAACCGTCACGAGAGCGGATCCCGATAGTAATCGTTTGCTGTGCCAACCGGACGCCACCGCTCCGATTCGCGATAATCGATGAAATGGCCCAGCTCGACATCTTCAGCCTGCACGAACGCGTTGCCCTGATCTGCGGCGGCGGCGGGGCGATCGGGGCGGCGATGGCCGAGGCGTTCGCCGGCGCGGGCGCGAAGGTCACCGTCTCGGGGCGCACTTCGGACTCCCTCGCCGCGACAGTCGACCGCGTCAAGGCCGCCGGCTCGGACGGGTTCGCGGTCGTCGGCGACGCGACGAGCGAGGCGGACGCGGAGCGGATGGTCGCCGAGACGCTGAAGACATTCGGCCGGCTCGACATCATCGTCAACGCCGTCGGTGGCGGCGCGGGCGAGGTCCTCCACCCCGCCGAGGAGTATCCCCGCGACGCCTGGGACTGGATCATGGAGCTGAACGTCCGGAGCACCGTGATC
Source organism: uncultured Chloroflexia bacterium (assembly GCA_963845925.1). GTDB lineage: Bacteria > Chloroflexota > Limnocylindria > Limnocylindrales > CSP1-4 > CF-46. The sequence continues at coordinate 295,327 of CAWJUA010000034.1, read as the reverse complement.
CCGACAGAAGCCGCGGTCCGCTCGATGATCGCGGCGGGCCACGGCGGCGCGGTCCTGAACATCACCTCGGTCCGGGCCGTGCTCGGGATCAACGCCGGCTACTCGGCCTACGTCGCCGCGAAGGGCGCGATCGCGTCGCTGACCCGCCAGTGGGCGACCGAGTGGGCGAAGCACGGCATCCGGGCGAACGCGATCATGCCGACGTTCGTCGACACGCCGCAGGTCGCCTCGCTCCTGTCGGACCCGCAGTTCAAGGCCGGAATCGTCAACCGGATCCCGATGCGGCGCATCGGCGAGCTGGGCGATCTGGTCGGCCCGGCGATCTTCCTCTGCTCCGACGCCGCGTCGTTCGTCACGGGGCAGGTCCTCGGGATCGACGGCGGCCTCACCGCGACCCAGTAGCCACCAGGAGGCCACCGATGCCGACGGCGACGCTCGAGCTCGAGCAGGTCACGCCGAACGTCTTCACGACGACGAAGCTCCGCGGCTGCAACCCCAGCTTCGTCGCGACCTCGGATGGCGTCGTCGTCATCGACACGCCGCAGCTCCCGACGCGCGCGGTCGCGATGCGCGAGGAGGCCGAGCGGCACGGCCCGATCCGCTACCTCGTCAACACCGAGAACCACGTCGACCACATCTTCGGCAACTACTGGTTCCGCGGCGCCGGCGAGATCGTCAACCACAAGGCGCTGTGGGACATCTTCATGGACCCGAACGCGGCGCTCGACCCGTTCGCCTACGCGCTCGAGGCGATCCCGACCGACGACCCCGACGGCGCGGCGATCCTGCCCGATCGCGACGACTACTACGCCGACCTGCCGCGGGGCACGGTCGTGTTCACCGGCGACCTGACGTTGCGGGTCGGGGACACGACGTTCCACTGCCTCTGGACGCCCGGCCACACGCCGGGCCAGCTCGCGGTCCACGTGCCGGAGGAGCGGGTCGTCTTCACTGGCGACACGATCTTCAGCGGCGTCCAGACGTGGCTGATGACCTCGAACGTCGACCAGTGGCTGGAGGCGCTCGAGCGCATCCGCGCGCTGCCCGACGTCGACTACCTCGTCCCCGGCCACGGGCCGGTCGTGACGCTCGAGTACGTGCAGACCCAGCGGGCGGTGCTGATGGCCTGGAAGGCCGCCGTCGCCGACGCGGTCGCGAAGGGCTGGTCACGCGACGAGACGATCGCCCGCGTCCGATTCGACGACGCGTTCGGGCCGGTCGACGTCGGGCAGGCCTACATGATGGATCACATCCAGAACAACAACGCCGGCACGCTCTGGGACAAGCTCACGGCGACGGGTTACTCGAAGGGCCGCTGAGAGGCCCCTCCCTGGGCGTTCTAGACGGTCGTCGTTTCGGCCGCGTCGCCCTGGTCGTGCGCCTTGGTGTGCCACGCGTCGAGCATCTGCTCGATCCATGGCGGCATTCCCGGGGCGCGACTGTCACTCGGGCCGTCGGCCGGCCCGAACTGCCCGTAGCGTCCGTGGTGCCCGTGGCGAGGGCCGAAGCCGCCGGGTCCGCCCCAGGACGATCCCCGCATCGCCCGCCGGCGCGACGCGCCCTTGGCGATGATCACTGCGGCCGGGATGAGGAGCAGCAGGGCCGGATTACGGACCCTTGCGCTCGCGATGTTCGTTCATGTCGCTCTCCTGTTTCACTGTCGCGCGTGCTGGACATCCGCTCGCGCTGACGATCACATTCGGACCGAGTTGTGAAGGAGTGATGGAGCGAGCGGGGAGAAGTTCGGACAAGTGGCCGGGCGACTGCCTTCGGGCCCGGCCGCCTCGACCTCCTCCGCTCGAAGGCCCCGAGTCTCGTCTGCTAGAGGTCGGCGATCGGCGGGCGGGCGTCGAGCCAGGCGAGCTCCGTGTCGAGCATGAACCTCGTGCCCCAGTGCTGGTTCGCGACGCCCCAGTCGCGCCAACCGGACATGAGGTCGAAGAGCGCATCCACGCTCGCCTTGCTCGGGGACTCGACGACGGCGTCGATCGCCTCCATCAGCCCCGGCGGCCGCTCTTCGACGTCGCGGAGGACGCGCAACAGCCATTTGTAGCCTGGGTACAGCACCGCGTTGTTGGCCAGGACGAGCCGGCCGGCGAACAGGACGACGTGCGGTCCGGCCAACGCCTTCACATAGGCGTTTCCGGTTCGGTCGCCCTCCGCGTACATCCAGCGCCAGTACTCGAGCTGCGCGTGGAACGCCCGGATCCTGTCTGCCCGGCCTTCGATGGGATAGCGGGCGGCCGCCCGGAGCTCGTCCTCGAGATCATCGATCCGAGACCAGGCGATCGTCGCCCCCTCGAACGCGTAGCGGGCGGTTTCGCTGCCGTGCGCGGCAACCTGACGGAGGAATCTGACCGACGTGTACTTTGCGTCGACGTAGCCGCCCTCGTACGTCGGGCTATCGAGGTCGAGCTCTGTCACGTCGCCCGCCGCCAGGCGGCGCTCCCATTCGGCGTCGGAGACGACGATCAGCAGGTCGACGTCCGACGACGCCATCGCGAAGCCGTGGGCGATCGAACCGCCGACGACCACGGCCAGGACGTCCCCGCGAGCCCGGAGCCGCGACGTCGCGCGGTCGATCGTCGCGCGATGGTGGTCGAGCCAGCCCTCGGTCACGCGCGACCCGCTGCCGTTTCGTCGGCCCGCGTCCGGCCGGCGAGGATGATCAGGTCCTCGTGGAGCTCGAACCACGCGCCGTGGAAGCTGTCGACTCGCGGGGAGGCGACGTACTTGCCGTCGCCGGCCCCGGCCCGCTCGAGCGCGCGGGCGCAGCCGCTGCCGGTAACCGCCCAGCCTTGCCGATGCGGTCTCGATCGGCGCCAGCCACTCGTCGGCGTCGGCACCGATCGCTCCAGCCGGTCGAGGATCTCGCGATCGTAGGCCTCGTCGCCGTGGTCGTTCGGCTGGGGCTCGCCGTCGGGGCCGGGCTTGAGCTGCCAGGCGGTGACGGTCTCCTTCATCCGATGGTCAAGCTCGAGGAACGCGTCCAGGGCCGCCGTCGCCGGCTCGACGCCCCACGCGACGCGATCGGCCGCGGCCAGCTCCGCGCCGCGACTCGAGCCCGCCTCCGTGAGCCGGTACGCGCCCGCGACCGTCGCCGCTACGCCGTCGACGACCAGCTGGTCGAGCAGCGGCTGGACGGCTTCCGGCGTCGTGAGGAGTGAATCCGCGAGTGCGGGGGTTGTCGCGAAGCCCTTCGTCGCGAGCCGCCGGATGCAGCTGTCGAGCGTGACCGGGGCGGACGCGGGCGCCTCGGCAGGCGCGGTCGAGGGCTCCGGCTCGTCGCCTGCGCCGATCGGCACGCCAAGCTCCGCGGCCCAGGCGAGCAGCGTCCGGGCCTGCGGCACGGGCTCCGAGTGGCCCGGGATCTCGCCCTCGAACACCTCGCCCGAGGCGCCGTCGATCGTGATCGTGTCGCCGTCTCGGAGCGTCTGCCCGCCGATTACGACCTCGCCGTCGCGGACCTCGATCCCGCTCGCGCCGACCACCGCCGGGATGCCCCATCCTCGGGCGACGACCGCCGCGTGGCTCGCGAGCCCGCCACGGGCGGTGAGGATCCCAGCCGAGAGCGACATCCCGTGGACGTCGTCGGGCGATGTCTCCGCGCGGACGAGGACGACGGCGCGTCCTGCCTCGGCTGCGCGCTCCGCCGCCTCGCGGGCCCGTCGCGATCTCGCCGCTGGCCACCCCCGGCGACGCGCCGAGGCCCGTGACGAGCGGCAGCAGGTAGCCGCTCCGCCCCGTCGTGACCGTCGGCGGGTCGGCCAGCAGGTTGGCGACCCGCTCCAGCGCCTCCCGCCGCGAGAGCGGGAACGAGGGATCCTCGGCCATGTCGACCGCGATCCGGAGTGCCGCCGCCGGACTGCGCTTCCCGACGCGGACCTGGAGCATCCACAGTCTGCCCCGCTCGACCGTGAACTCGATGTCGCACAGGTCGGCGTAGTGGTGCTCGAGCAGGACCGCGACCTCGCGTAGCTCCGCACCCACCGACGGCAGCCGCTCGTCGAGCGCCGTGATCGGCTCCGTGGCGTGCGTCCCGGCGACGACGTCCTCGCCCTGGGCGTCGAACAGGACGTCGCCGTACAGCACCGGCTCGCCGGTCGCCGGGTTCCGGGTGAACGCGACACCGGTCGCGGAGTCGGCGCCGAGGTTCCCGAACACCATTGCCTGCACGGTGACAGCCGTGCCCAGGTCGTCGGGGATCGACTCGCGCCGCCGATAGGCCCGCGCGCGGTCGCTGTTCCACGAGCGGAAGACGGCCGAGATCGCGAGCCGGAGCTGATCCCACGGGTCGTCGGGCACATCATCGACGCCGACGATCGAGCGGAACATCGACCGGAACCGATCGTGGCACTGCGTGGCGAACGCCTGGTCGCCGGTCGCGGCCGCGAGGCCGCGCTCGGTCGCGTCGTTCAGGCCCAGGTCGAGGATCGTGTCCATCATCCCGGGCATCGACACCGGCGCCCCCGATCGGACGCTGACCAGCAAGGGGTCCGCGGCGTCGCCGAACCGCCGCCCGACCGCCGCCTCAACTTCGGCCACCCGGGCCCGGAGCTCCTCGTCGAGGCCGTCGGGCCAGCCGCCGGCGAGGAAGGCCCGGCAGGTCTCGGTCGTGACGACGAAGCCCGGCGGTACCGGCAGCCCCAAGGCGAGCATCTCACCGAGGTTCGCGGCCTTCCCGCCGACGAGCGCGAGCACGTCCTCGCGCGGCAGCTCGAACGCGTGACCGAGCGGGTAGGTCCGCCTCACGCCCGCTCGAGCTCCTGGAGCGCCTGCCACACCCGCTCGGGCGAGAGCGGCAGGTCACGGATCACGACGCCGGTCGCGTCGGTGACGGCCGCGGCGACCGCCGGCGCCACCGGCAGCAGCGCGCCCTCGCTCATGCCCTTCGCGCCGTACGGTCCGGGGCCATCCGCGTTCTCGATCATGTCGCTCTCCATCCGGAGCGGCAGGTCCATCGAGGTGGGGATCCGGTAGTCGATCGCGCCCAGGTTCCGGATCCGGCCTGTCGCGTCGAGGATGTAGTGCTCCATCAGCGTATGGCCGAGGCCCATGACCGCCGCGCCCTCGTCCTGGCCGCGGACCTGCGCGGGGTTCAGCGCCTTGCCGACGTCCGACACGGTCACGTAGCGGTGGATCGTCACGTCGCCGGTGTCGCGGTCGACGCTCGCCTCGACCGCGGTCGCGTTGAACTCGTAGAACGCCGACGTCCCGCCGAGCGGGTGGTCGGGCTCGGCCTCCTTGCGCGACTCGCCGACGCCGATGACCTCGCCGCCCAGCCGTCCGAGCCCGCGCGCGACGACGTCCCGGATGGCGAGCCTCTGTTCGCCGATGCGGACCTCGCCGCCCTCGACGACGACCTCCGCCTCGCCGACACCCTCGAGCTCCGCGGCCATCGCCCGGAGCTTCGCCTGGATGTCGCGACAGGCGGCGAGCACCGCATTACCCATGAGCACCGACGACCGGCTGGCCGAAGTCTGCTGGTCGTACGGCACGACCGCGGTGTCGCCCATGACGACCGTCACCCAGTCGAGCGGTGCGCCCAGCTCGTCGGCGCAGATCTGGGCGAAGATCGTCCGGGCGCCCTGGCCCATGTCGGAGGTGCCGGCGTAGACGACGACGCTGCCGTCGGCGAGGAGGCGGACCGTCGAGTAGGAGAGGCCGGTGGTCGGGCCGGATTTCAGCCCGACCGCGATCCCCCGGCCTCGACCGGGCGCCGGCTCGCTCCCCCAGCCGATCATCTCCGCCGCGCGCCGGACCGCCTGGGCCCAGTCGCCGTCGGCCGGCGTGTCGTGGGGGATGAACGCCTCGCCCTTCCTCGCCAGGTTTCGCAGCCGGAGCTCCAGTGGATCGAGGCCGAGGGCGTGGGCCGCCTCCGTCATGTTCGACTCGACCGCCCAGATCTGCTGCGGGTTGCCGAAGCCACGGAACGCGGTCGATGGCACGGTGTGCGAGAGGACGCTCCGGGCGAGGATCCGGACGTTCGGAACGCGGTATGGGCCGTTCGAGGTGTAGCTGCCCTTGGCGACGGTCCGGTCGGCGATGTCCGCGTACGCGCCGATCAGGTAGTTCGCCTCGATGTCGCGGAAGACGATGGTTCCGTCGCGCCGGAAGCCGGTCCGGACGTGGACCTCCGACGCTCCGCGGCGAACCGCCTGGAACGTCTCCTCGAGACTGAGCACGAGTCGCACGCGCCGGCCCGTCGCGCGGGCCATGAACGCGAGCAGCGGCTCGTATTTGGCGTGCTGCTTGCCACCGAACGCGCCACCCGGGTCGGGCGCGAACACGCGGACCTTCGAGAGCGGCAGGCCGAGCAGGTCGGCGATCACGCGCTGCAGCCAGTACGGGTGCTGGATCGCGCTCCAGACCGCGATCCCGTCGCCATCGGGCGCGGCCATCCAGGCGTGGGGCTCAATCGCGAACTGCGTGACCATCGGGAAGTGGTACGTGCCCTCGACAACGACCTCCGCGGCGGTGGTCGCCGCGTCGACGTCGCCCCAGCCGTGGTGGTGCTCGTGGAGGACGTTCGTGCTGGCGCATGGGTCACCGGGACGGAGCGAGGGGTCCTGGACGAGCGGCGCGTCCGGGGCGAGCGCCTGGCCGATCGTGTGGACCGCGGGCAGCTCCTCGAATTCGACGGACACGAGCGCGGCGGCCTCCTCCGCGGCGTCGAGGGTCTCCGCGGCGACCGCGGCCACGGGCTCGCCGTGGTACTTCGTCTCGCCGGTCGCGAGCACGGGCCGGTCGCGACGCTGCGGACCGAAGCGGGGCATCGGATCCGGCAGGTCGGTCGGCGTCATGACGAGCCGAACGCCGGGGACCGCCAGTGCCGCCGCCGTGTCGATGCGGCCGATCCTTGCCCGCGCCACGTCGAGCGCGACGAGCTTCACGTGGAGCGCGTCGTCGTGGGGCAGGTCGGCGACGTATTGCTGCTCCCCGGTGACGCGGGCACGACCGCCGACGCGGGCTGCGGGCTCCCCGACGCTCACTGCGGCGCCATGTTCGCGTCCGGGACGGCCGACCGATCGCCGACCGACGGCGTCGCGTGCCCGGCCACATGCTCCTCGCCGGCGGCGGCGGCGAGCACGGCCTCGATGATCTGCTCGTAGCCGGCGCACCGGCAGAGGTTGCCCGCGAGCCCCTCCTCGACCTCGGCACGTGATGGGTGCGGCGTCGTCGCGAGCAGGGCCTGGGCGGAGACAAGCTGACCCGGAATGCAGAACCCGCACTGCGCAGCGCCGGTGTCAAGAAACGCGTGTTGGAGCGGGCTGAGCTCGCCGCCGGCCGCAAGACCTTCGACGGTCGTGATCGCCGCGCCGTCGGCCTCGGCCGCGAGCATCAGGCACGAATCGACGCTCCGGCCGTCGACGAGGACCGTGCATGCGCCGCACTCGCCGACGAGGCAGCACTCCTTCGTCCCGGTCAGCCGCAGGTCCTCGCGGAGCGCGTCGAGCAGCGTGTGGTGCGGCAGCACGTCGATCGACCGACGACGGCCGTTGACGCTCAGCTCGATCCCGATCCGGTCCGTCACGACGCCGCCGCCAAACGATCGATCGCCGCCGCGACGCCACGCAGCCCGAGGACGCGGAGCATTGCGAGCCGATACACCGGGCTCGCCCGCATCGACGTCGGCGACGGGCTCGCATCGGCGAAGAGCCCATCGAGCAGCGCGGCCTTGTCGGCGTCGGTCGCGCGCGCGTCCGCGAGCAACCCGCTCGTGTCCGCGAGCAGCACCGGCCGCGGCCCGACGCTGCCGTACGCGATTCGCGTCACCCCATCGGGCGAGACGGAGCACGCGAGCGTCACGGACGCCAGGTCGTGGCCCCGCCGCCGCGTCCGCCGCAAGTGCACGGACCCGCTCGGCCCGTCCGGCACCGGCAGCTCGATCGCCTCGACCATCTCACCAGGCGCGAGCGTCGTGACCCCGGACCGGACGAAGAAGTCGGCCAGCGCGATCCGCCGTCGCCCGCCCGGGCCCACCGCGACGACCTCCGCGTCGTAGACGAGAAGCGCCGGCGCCGTGTCCGCGGCCGGCGACGCGTTGCAGACATTGCCCGCCAGCGTCGCCCGGTTCCGGATCTGCGCCGACCCGACGTAGAGCGCCGCCTCGGCCAGGGCCGGGTAGTCGCGCCGCACGGCGGCGTCGGCCGCGATGTCGGTCATCGTCGTCAGCGCGCCGAACCGGACGCGGCCGTCGACGCGGTCGATCCGCCCGTCGAGCTCCGCGATCCGCTTGACGTCGACGACGACCTGCGGGCGGAAGGTCCCGTCCCGCAACCGGATGATGAGGTCGGTGCCGCCGGCGAGAAGCCGCGCGCCGCCGTCGGGATGGGCGGCCAGCAATCCGTACGCCTCCGCCAGGCTGGCCGGCCGCGCGTAGGCGAAGGGTCGCATCGGGCCTAGAGGACGCGGTCGACTTCGTCGAGCAGGACCTGCGGCGTCGCCGCCCGGATGAAGTGGTACGGCCGGTCCGCGAACCGCTCGACGAAGTCAGCCCGGGCCCGCCGGAGGGCCTCGGTGTCGACGATCGGCATCGGCTGGCCGGGGGCGAGCAGCTCGTTGAGCAGGAAGTAGTTCTGGAGCGAGTGGAGCGTCTGGAACTGGCGCTCGAACGGGATCATCGGCGCCGACGCGGGGGCGTAGTTGCCGTCGATCGCCGGCACGATCACGACGTCGACGACGCTCGGCGCCTCGTACAGGTCCCAGCTGGGCATGTCGCCGAAGAACTTCTCGACGCCGGCCTGCGGCCCGGCCTTGTCGGCCCGCTCGGTGCCCTCGGTCCGTTTCTTGAGGAAGACGCTCTTCGAGCCCATGACCGCCCGGCCGTCCTCGTCGATCACGGTCGTCTCGGTCGAGACGAGGCTCGCGCCGCGGCGGCAGGCTTCGATCTGGCCCATCGACTTGCCGTGGTTCGACTCGCCGCCCAGGAACAGCACGGTCCGGTCGCGGTAGCGTACGGCCGACGCGTGGAACGGGTGGAGCCCGACCGCCTCCATCCGGAGCGCGAGCATCGTGACGATGACCTTCTGGATGGGGCCCGCGGGCCAGTCGCCGGTGAACGTCATCCGCCGGCCGTCGTAGGCGATCCCCTTCTCGCCGTCGCGGTTCCAGACCACGTCCGGCTCCGGCACCGAGACCTCCGGCGCGATCCGGACGTCGGCGAGCCGGTACTCCATGAAGCTCATGTCGTCGAGGACGTGGTCGCGCGGCTCGCCGCCCAGGACGTCGATCCGGAGGCGGGCGGGGCCCGCGACCATCTCCTCGCTGAGGACGAAGTCGTCGGTCATCATCGGTTCGCCCCGTCGTCGTCGTCCGGCAGCCGGTCGGCCATGTTCGCGCTGACCTCCTCGAAGTGGCGCTCGAGCGCGGCGACCACGGCATCCACGTCGCGCCGGCGGAGGGCCGCGAGGATGGGGACGTGGAGATCGGCCGACCACTGCGGGTCCGCGCCGGGCACGACGAGCGTGATGTAGGTCCGGGAGAACGGCTCGAGCGACCGCCAGACGCGGACGAGTGTGGCGTTGTCGGCCAGCTCGAGGATCCGGCCGTGGAACCGCGCGTCGGCCTCGGCGACCCCGGCGCCGTCGTTGTCGCGCGCCGCGGCCTGCATCTCGTCGACGCACGCCGACAGCTCGTCGAGCTCGTCGTCGCTGAGCAGCGGGACCGCGAGCCGCGCGCCGAGCGATTCGAGCGCGGTCCGGATCGCGTACGCCTCGAGCAGCTCGCGGCGGGTCGGCCGGCGGACGCGGGCGCCGCGGAACGGCGTGATCTCGACGACGCCCAGCGCCTCGAGGCCGCGGAGGGCCTCGCGGACCGGGGCCTGGCTCGTGCCCAGCTCGCGGGCGACCTGCGTCTCGACGATCCGCGAGTCCGGCGCGAACCGGCCGGTCAGGATCCCGTCGAGCAGGCGCTCCTTGACCTGGTCGGCGAGGACGCTGCGGGGCAGGAGTCGGGCCGGCTCCACGCGCTAGGAGCCGATGGCCGCGGCGGGCGTTGGGGCGGCGGTCGTCCCGTTGCCGCCGCCGGCTCGCTCGAGGATCTCGACGACGCCCTTCGAGCCGTCGACCCGGATTCGGTCGCCGGTCGAGACGACCCGCGTCGCGCCCGACGTCCCGACGACCGCCGGGATCCCGAACTCGCGCGACAGCACCGCAGGATGCGACGTCGTGCCGCCGGTGTCGGTCACGAGGCCGGCGATCTTCGTGAACAGGACAACCCATGCCGGGTTCGTCATCTGGCAGACGAGGATGTCGCCGTCGGTGACGTCGTCGAACTCGTCGATCGTCATGACGACCCGGGCCGTGCCCTCGACGACGCCCGGCGACCCGGCAATGCCGGTGATCCGCGCGTCGTCGGCCGATTGCTCCTGGTAGAAGCGGTCGGGATAGCCCCAGTTGACGAGGTACGGGAACGCGAGCTGCGACGGCGTCACGGTCCCGACCCAGTTCCGCGGCTGGATCTTCTTCGCCGCCTCGCGCTCCGCCCGGCGTTTGGCCACGATCCCGCGCGCGTCGACCGCCGCCGCGTCCCCGATCAGCATCCGCAGCTCGTTGTAGCGCAGGAACAGGACGTCGTCGGGCTGGTCGAGGCGGCCCTCCTCGACGAGCTTCCGGCCGATCGCGATCAGGACGAGCCGGACGTGGGCGTTCGCGCCCTGGTCGATGTAGAAGTGGTGATCCGGCGTGAGCGGCGCCATCCGAAGGTTGATCTCGTTCGCGGCGCGCATCTCCTCGAGCGCGTCGCCCTCGAGGCCGTCGAGGATCTCGCGAGACGCGGCCTCGATGTCCTTGCGCATCGCGTCGATCGCGGTCGGGAAGTCGTAGTCGCTCGCGACGTAGTCGCGGACGAGGTCGAGAACCGGCTCCATCTCCTCGCGGACCGTCGGGAAGATGAATTCGTGGCTCCAGACCGCGTGCCAGCCGAACTCGCGCTGGTAGGGCTCGATGCGCTCCGCGATGAAGTGTCGGCCGCGATCGGAGGCCCGGAGCGCCTGCGCGATCGCGGTCGCGTCGCCGCCGCCGGCCGCGAACGCCGCCCGCAGCTCGGGGTCGTCGCGGACCTCGTTCTTCATCTGCCAGAGCGCCTCGATCGAATCCCAGTTGCGGTCCGAGGCGGAGTTCTGCAGCCGGCCCAGCAGCTCCTCGTCGACCGAGCCCCGGACCCGCTCCATCACCGCCCGCAGGTTGAGCGTCGCCGATAGCTGGGCGAAGTTCAGCATCCAGTGGATCTTCCAGTGGCGGTCGTGAATGTCGATCGCGTCCTCGAGCAGCGTCGCGAGCTCGGGCAGGGTCATCTCGCCGGCCGCGTCGAGGCGCTCCTCGAGATACGCGAAGTTGCGCTGCATCTCGGGGACGAGCCGCTCGCGCCACCAGTCGGCGAAGTGCTGGCCGTAGACCGGCAGGACCGTGTCGAGGTACTTGCCCATGCCCGCGGCGAACGCCTCGTCGCGCGGGACGCGGGCGACGTAGCTCGAGCTGTACTCCGTGCCCTCGATCCGGAGCGAGGGATCGGCCGGGATCGCGGTCGTGTAGACGTAGCCGTTGACGTTCTTCGCCAGCCAGTCGACGGCGAACGGCGTCCCGAACCGCCGGAACATGTGGTCGCAGGAGAGCCACCAGCCACCGATGTCGAAGAACATCGGGCTGACCGGGTGCGGAATGTGGAGGTCGTCGTAGACCCAGAAGAAGTCCTTCTCGACCTCCGATTCCCAGGTCACGGGGAACGCGTCGTCACCGAGGAACTGGCCGAGGATCTCCTCTGTCGCTGCCACGGGCTGTCCTCCGCGAGGTCGGCGGATTCGTGTTCAGGGCGGGGCGCTATCGATCATCGATGATAGTCGCCGCCCAGCGGCCAGGGCGGAGAACTTCGCGCGGTCAGTCGCCCTTCTTCGCGGCGAGCGCCTCGCGGGCCTTCTCCCAGTCCGACCGGAACTGGACGATTCCCTTGTCGGTCAGCGGGTGGTGGACCATCTGCTGGAGGACCTTGAACGGCACCGTCGCGACGTGTGACCCGGCGAGCGCGGCCTGGGTCATGTGGAACGGCGTCCGGATCGAGGCGGCGAGGACCTCGGTGTCGAGCTCGTGGATCGTCACGATGTCGACGAGCTCGCGGATGACGATCATCCCGTCCTGGTTGATGTCGTCGAGCCGCCCGACGAACGGCGACAGGAGCGAGGCCCCGGCCTTCGCCGCAAGGAGACCCTGGTTCGCCGTGAAGATCAGCGTGCAGTTGGTCTTGATGCCCTCGTCGGCGAAGCGGCTCATCGCCTCGAGGCCCTCTTCGCTCATCGGGACCTTGACGACGATGTTCGGGGCGAGCTTCGCGAAGTGACGGCCCTCTTCGAGCATCCCGTCGACGTCCTCGGCGACGACCTCGGCCGAGACGGGCCCGGGCGTGATCTTGCAGATCTCCTGGAGGATCGCGTCGTAGCTCGTGCCGCCGACCTTGGCGTAGAGCGTCGGGTTGGTCGTGACGCCGTCGAGGATGCCCCAGCGGGCGGCGGTCCGGATCTCGTCGATGTCGGCGGTGTCGAGGAAGATCTTCATGCGTGAGGCTCCTTTTTCGTGTTCGGGAACGAGTCTACGCGCCCTGCCGGATCGGCCCCGAACGTATGCGAAGATGACACGGTCCGTCGCCGTCAGGGGGCCCCGATCCGGGCGCAGCGCCAACCGTCATCCGAGGAACAGGAGTCCATGACACCGTCGGAGCCGTCGGTTCTCCGCCTCCTCGTCTTCACGCCGTCCGCGGACGACGGGTACGTCGACAACGCGCTCCGCTCCCTAGCCCGGTCGTTCGCCGGCCTGCCACTCTGTTCGATCGACGTCGGACGCCGGCACGACCAGGCGCGCGAGCGCGTGATCGCGACGACGTGGCCCGACGTCGAGACGATGATCGCCGCGCTGGGACCCGAATCGGAGCACGGCATCGCCCCGATCGAAGACCTGCCCGTCATGGAGGATTCGACCGTCCGCGTCCTGCCCTTGGCCTTCTCGCTCACGTTCGATCGATCGAGCCCGCCGTCGGTCCTTCGCGTCTACCGCGGCCGGGCCCGTCCGGGCGAGCTCGACGAATACACCGCCGAGGTCCGCGAGGGGACGTTCGCCGACGACGTCGGCCGCCCACGGCCCCCTCACGCTATGTCTCGCCCACGACCAGCCCGACGGGTTCATCACCGTGTCGACGTGGACCGACTTGGACACGATCATGACCGCGACGGGCGGGAGCCTCATCAACCCCATCGCAACCCGCCACTCCAGCCGTCTGCTCGAGGGCACCGCAGATCTCTATGAGATCCTGCCCATGACGGTCGATGACGCCCGGCGGGTCGCGACCGACAACACCTGACGTCGCCGGCGAAGGCGGATCAGCCGACGACCGGCGAGCCCTCCGGGGCAACGTCGATCGCGATCGGCTCGGAAGGTCGCTCGAAGACCGGCTCACGGCCCTCGACGCCGGCCAGCGCCGCCTCGATGAAGCCGTCGAAGAGCGGGTGCGGCCGCTCCGGCCGGGACTTGAACTCGGGGTGGAACTGCGAGGCCACGAACCACGGGTGGTCCTTGAGCTCGACGATCTCGACGAGCCGGCCGTCGGGCGACTGGCCGCTCAGCAGCATGCCCGCGGCCTCGAGCGTCTGGCGATAGCGGTTGTTGACCTCGAAGCGGTGGCGGTGACGCTCGTAGATGACCTCGGCGCCGTAGACCGCGGCGGCCTTCGAGCCGGGCGCGAGCCGGGCCGGGTAGAGGCCCAGGCGCATCGTCCCGCCCTTGTCCTCGAGCTCGCGCTGGTCGGGCATGAAGTCGATCACCGGGTGCTCGGTGAACATGTCGAACTCGGTCGAGTTCGCGTCCTTGGAGCCCGTGACCTCGCGGGCGAACTCGATGACCGCGCACTGCAGCCCGAGGCACAGCCCCAGGTACGGGACCTTGTGGTCGCGGGCGAAGTGGGCGGCGAGGACCTTGCCCTCGATCCCGCGATGGCCGAAGCCGCCCGGGACGAGGATCCCGGCCGCGCCCTCGAGCCGGTCGTGGAGGTTCTCCTTCGTCAGCGCCTCGGAGTCGACCCAGCGGACCTTCGCGTCGACGCCGTGGGCCCACGCCGCGTGGCGGAGCGCCTCGGTGACGCTGAGGTACGCGTCGGGTAGCTCGATGTACTTGCCGACGAGCGCGATCTCGACGGCGCGCTTGGGCGCCTTGATCCGGGCGACGAGCGCCCGCCACGGTCGAGGTCCGGCTCGGCCTCCGGGTCGCCCAGGCTCAGCTCGCGGACGACGAGCCGGCCCAGGCCGGCCTCCTCGAACATCAGCGGGACTTCGTAGATCGTCGAGAGGGTCTCGGCCGGGATCACCGCGTCGGTCGCGACGTCGGTGAAGAGCGCGATCTTCTCCCGGATCTCGTCGCTGACCGGGTGGTCGCTGCGGAGGACGATGACGTCGGGCTGGATGCCGATGCCGCGCAGCTCCTTGACCGAGTGCTGGGTCGGCTTCGTCTTCAGCTCGCCGGTCGCGGCGAGGGCCGGCAGCAGCGTGACGTGGATGTAGAGGACGTTCGCCCGGCCGACGTCCTTGCGCATCTGGCGGATCGCCTCGAGGAACGGCAGGCTCTCGATGTCGCCGACGGTCCCGCCGACCTCGACGATCACGACGTCCGGCTCGCCGTCACGGGCGACGCGGCCGATCCGCTCCTTGATCTCGTTCGTGATGTGGGGGATGACCTGGACGGTCCCGCCGAGGTAGTCGCCGCGGCGCTCCTTGGCGATGACCGCCTGGTAGATGCGGCCGGTCGTGACGTTGGAGAGCTGGGTCAGGTTCTCGTCGATGAACCGCTCGTAGTGGCCCAGGTCGAGGTCCGTCTCGGCGCCGTCGTCGGTGACGAAGACCTCGCCGTGCTGGTAGGGACTCATCGTCCCGGGGTCCACGTTGATGTACGGATCCAGCTTGAGGATCGAGACGTGGAGACCGCGCGCCTTCAGCAACCGACCGATGCTGGCGGCGGTGATGCCTTTGCCAAGGGAGGAGGTCACGCCTCCGGTCACAAAGACATACTTCGCCATGGGTCAGGTCCTCCGGGGGTTTTTCAAATGCTATCGAAAACCACCCCCGGAGTCGAATTGGCCGCCGGGTTCAACCAGACGAGAAACGGCGCCGAGGCTCACCCTCGGCGCCGTTTCGATTGGGCGCTGCCGCCCCCAGGCCGCAGCGCGTCGGATCAGCCGATCAGCGGCGTGATGACGTCGCACCACTCGCCGTCGAAGTGCCACATGGGATGGGCACCGTTGTCCGCGAGGAGCTGGAAGCTGCCCTCGATGAACTCGTCGTTCGAGAGGTCGTCGTCGCCCTTCGTGTCGACCTGGAACGTCGTCAGCAGGCGGCCGCGGTCGAAGAACACCTTGTTCCCGTTCATGTCGGTCAGGGTGTAGGGCCGGCCCGTCTCCTGGGACACGAACGTGTAGACCGTGCCCTCGACGTTGGTGATGTGGAGGTCGCGGTACTGGCCCTGGCCGTCCTCCCGGAACCACTTCCCGTTCGCCGGGTTCGTCGAGACGATGTGCCACTCGTAGTTGTCGAAGAGGTACGGCGTGGCGTCGCCCTGCTTGCCGGATCGCAGGTGGAACGTGCCCGCCGCCGAACTGCTCGCCGTTGACGGTGAAGCCGCAGTCGTCGTACGTGAAGCGATCGATGTAGCTGTAGTGGGCTTCGTTCGCCGATCGGGTGATCGCGATCGTGCCGTGGCCACCCATGTCGGAAAGCGGTGGGAACTCCGTGACGGCCGACGAGAGGCCCGCTTCCATGATCAGGAACGTCTGGCCCTTCCTGGCCGGCCACGTCGCGTCGTTGCCGAACGCCGTGCAGTCGATCAGCGTCAGGCCGGAGCCCGTCTGCTGGTACACGAAAGAGATCGCGAGGTAGTCGTCCGCCCTGCCCTGCGTCGTCGGCGCGCTCAGATTGAGCTGGCCGTTGCTGGTCGCGGTAAAGCTGAACCAGACCGAAGCGAAGTAGGGCCCCGGGAACGATCCGTGCGAGCCGTCGCAGTCGGTCGGGTCGGACGCCGAGATCGTGGCGTCGGCCGAGTTGTAGTCGACCGCGACGCCCAGCGCCAGCTTGGTCGGCGCCGAGACGAGGTCGTTGGACGGGACCGCGGCGGCCACGGCCTGCGCGGTGGCCGTCAGCAGCGCGACCGTCATGACGAACGCGCCGAGGCGGCGCGCGCGGCGCCCGACGCCGACGCGAATGCTCGAACGGATCATGTTCCCCTCCTCTCGGCCGAGACGGCGGCGATGGACGCGACCTCGGCCTACCCTCTATGGGTATCGGCGCGGCCGAAACGTTCATTCGCCGCGCGATCCCTCACCAGCAATGAGCCGTCGACGGCCCACCGCGGTTCCATCTGGTATGGCGTCGATTCGAGGGCAAACGGTTCCATCTTCCTCGGGAGATGCGACGATCCGTGGGGAGGTGATCGATGGAGTTCGTCGACGTCGTGATGAAGCGGCGGGCGGTGCGCCGGTTCGAGGAGGGCGGCGTCGAGCGCGACGTCATCGAGCGGATCGCCCGGCTCGCCCAGCGCAGCCCGTCGGCCGGGTTCAGCCAGGGCCAGCGGCTCGTCGTCGTCACGGAGCCCGAGCGGCGGCGCGAGGTCGCCCGGATCTGCGGCGAGGAGTTCTACGCCGACGTCTTCGGGCCGTGGATCAGCGAGTGCGCCGCGCAGTTCGTGCCGTGCGTGTCGGCGGACATCTACCACCGCCGCTACCAGGAGGCCGACAAGGTCCAGGACGACGGCACCGAGATCGAATGGCCGGTCCCCTACTGGTTCGTCGATGTCGGCGGGACGATGCAGACGATCTGGCTGGCGGCGGTGAACGAGGGCCTGGGCTGCGGGTTCGTCGGGACGGACGACCTCGACGCGCTCAACGCGGCGCTCGGCATCCCCGGCGAGTTCACGCCGATCGGGGTGATGCCGGTGGGGCGGCCGCTGCCGGACGTGCGGTCACCCAGCCTCAAGCGAGGCTGGGTGCCGTTCGAGCAGTTCGCTCGGTGGGAGCGCTGGGACGCTTCTACTTGAACGTCATGCTCACGCTATCGGTCGGCGACGGGACGCTGGTCTTTCATTCGGCGGCGGCAAAACGCGCCCGGAACGCAAGTCACCCGGCCCCCGGCGAGACCGGGTGACCTCAGAAGGCGCGGGGCAACGTGTCAGAGTGCCCAGCCGTGCTCCTTGGTGAACAGGCTCTGGAAGTTCTCCTGGCAGAACGACCGCAGCGCCGACTGCGGCGGCGACACCCAGTCCGACCAGACGCCCGGCGTGGTCTCCCAGCGGATCGACAGGGCGTCGGTCGTGGCGTTCGGCGTTCCCCGGAAGAACGTCGACACGAGGTAGAACGACGCCCGCTGCGTGGGGTTGATCGCCTGGACGTCGAAGTCGACGTCGCCGTTCGGAAGCGGGGCCCAATTACTGAACAGGCGGAGCAGGACTTGTCCGTCGTAGGACGGCGCACCGGCGATAACGTCGATCTGGCTCTGCGTGTCGAAGACCTGGAAGTCACCGTTCTCGTCGGTGAACGTCGAGTGCCAGTCGATGTGGTGAGTGCCCAGCGACCGCATCGAGTCGGGCAGCGACATCGAGTACGTGAGCGATCCATACGCGGCGCAGCGGTCCTCGCGCGGCGACGCCAGGGCCCAGGCTGGCAGGGCGAGCATGAGGACGAGGCCGCCGGCGAGCGGCAGGACGAGTCTCTTCAGGGATCGAAACATGGGGTAGTTCTCCGGTAACCGTCGGGGTGGATTGATGGAACGTCGAGTCAGGGCACGGGTCGTGGCGCAGGCGCCCGACCCGTGATGCCGATCACGCTGATCGCCCCGGTCGCCGCGTCGATCCGGGCCAGCTGCGGCGGCGAGCCGTGGACGAGGGCAGCGCCGAACAGCTCCGAACCGTTCGAGGACCAGCGGGCGTCGCCGACCTGGAGGCGAGAGTTGGCCGGGGTCAACGGCTGGGGATCCGAACCGTCCGGGCGGACCGTCCTGACCGCCGAGCCGCTGAGTGACAAGTAAGGAGTGATGCCGTACGGGCTGAACGCCAGGCGCCCACCATCGGGCGACCAGTCGGGATACACGGCGAATGAGTCGAACGCCGTGATGCGGTTCACGCCGCCGCCCGTGGCCGGGACAGTCGCGAGGAGCGATCCGGCAGGCACGTCGGCTGCGCCGGCGAGGAGGATGTCGAAGGCGAGTGTCGTGCCGTTGGGCGACCAGCGGGGCGGGTTGTCCAGCGACTCCGGCGCCCTGAGCTTGACGAGGTCGGCGGTCGTTCGGTCCGAGAGGTCGAGGACCCGGATGGCGCTCGTGCCGGCATCGGTGCGACAGACGAACGACAGCCGCGACCGATCCGGTGACCAGTCCGGTCCGGATAGCCCATTCGGGCACAAGCCACGACCGTCGAGCAGCAGCTCAGCGCCGCTGCCATCGGCCTGGGCCTGCCAGATCGCCGTGGACGATCCGTCCGCGACGACGAACGCGATCATCGTGCCGTCGCGTGACCAGGTGGGATCGCCGATCAGGCCCGGCACGTCCTTCGCGATGCGATGGTCGTCCGAGCC
This sequence comes from uncultured Chloroflexia bacterium, assembly GCA_963845925.1. GTDB lineage: Bacteria > Chloroflexota > Limnocylindria > Limnocylindrales > CSP1-4 > CF-46. Next base: position 276,736 of record CAWJUA010000034.1, on the reverse strand, counting down.
ATCGGGCCGGATCAGCGAGAGACCCGGGTTGGGTGCCGGGTTCAGATACAGGATCCAGCGGTCGCCCGGGAGGACCGGGATGGCCGGAACGACTCGCGACGATGGAGCCACCGACGGCGGCGCGGAGGGCGACGGCCCGACCGCGGTGTCGGGGAACCACCGGAAGAGCGCCGTCGCGCCGACGACGACGACGATGGCCGCAGCCGCCACCGTGAGATAGCGAACCAGCGATGGCACGGGGCGCCGAGCCAGGCGACCGGAGGCCGTCTGCGGCGTCAGTTCGATCGCGTCGCGGATGGCATCGATCACGCGGTCGGGAGCCTCGTCCGGGATCAGGTCGAGCCAGGCTCGAATGATCGGATCCGGGTCGCGAGTCGCGCTCATGCCATCCGTCCCTGCCGTGTGACGGGCGCCGAATCGGCCTCGATGGCCGTTCGGAGCGCCTTGGTCGCGTAGTGCAATCTCGAGCGGGCCGTCCCGGCCGGGATGCCGACGACGTCGGCGATCTCCGTCAGGGGCAACCCGACGTGGTGGTGCAGGACGAAGACCGCGCGTTGCTCGACCGTCAGGCGTCGGAACGCCCGGTCGAGCGCGTCGCGGTCGACGACGCTGAGCAAGCCGTCCGGTCCGACCGGCCCGTCGACCGGCAGGACACGGATGGAGCTGGTCCACGACCGGCGACGCCTGGCCTCGGCGTAGCAGGCATGGACGAGGAGGCGCCGCAACCAGGCCTCGAAGCGGGCCGGGTCGCGAAGCGTGGGCAGGCTCTTCCAGGCCGTGATGAAGGCACCCTGCAGGGCGTCCTCGGCAAGGTCTGCGTCGCGCAGGATCCGGGTGGCGATCGCGTACATCCGGTCGCTGGTCAGCTGCACCAGCGCCGAGAAGGCGTCTCGATCGCCGCGTCGGGCCCGCTCGACGAGCTCGTCCACTCGCCCTCCCCTCGGTGAGCTCGCGCCAGCCGGCGCGATCACCCTCAATGAGTGTGCGGTTCCGGGCAAACGTTCACGTCGAAGTTGCAAGGCCGACGGTGCTTGACCGGCGTCGACCCCGGGACGAACCTTGACCGACGCGACCTCTGCCCGGGTCGCATGGGAGGTTCCTCGCGATGCGTGACGTCGTCTCCGGCCGCCTCAGCCCACGCCGAAACGTCGCCGCTCTGGCGGCGATCGCCCTAGCCGGGAGTCTGGCGATGGGAGCGAAGCCGCCCGCCGGAGGGGCGTCGCCCCAGGTCCGGGTCAACCTCGTCGGCTACGCCGCGACCGGGACGAAGCGGGCCTACCTGATGTCGGGCGCCGCCGAGACCGGCGCGACGTTCGCCGTGAAGTCCGGCTCGACGACCGTGCTCTCGGGCCCGGTCGGTGCGGACCTGGGCTCGTGGAGCAACTCGTACGGCCACGTCTACGCGATCGACTTCGATTTGCTCACGACGCCGGGGACCTACACGATCGCGGTCAGCGGGCCGGCGCCGGCGACGTCCGTGCCGTTCACGGTCGGCACGGCGGCGGCCGTCCACCTCCAGCCGCTGCGCAACGCGCTCTCGTACTACCAGGTCCAGCGCGACGGGCCCAACTTCGTGCCCGTCCGCGCTCCGGACCGCCGGCGCCCACCTCAACGACGCGACCGCGATGACCTACACGACGCCGAGCGTCAACCGCAACGGCGGGTTCCGCGGCGACCTCTCGCCGCTCGGGGTCACGATCGACGCGTCGGGCGGCTGGTGGGATGCGGGCGACTACCTGAAGTTCCTGCACGCGACGACCTACACGGATTCGCTGCTGCTGACCGGCGTCCGCGACTTCCCGGCCCAGATGGGCGCGGGCGGCGCGGCGGACTTCACGGCCGAGGCGAAGTTCGGCGCCGACTGGATCCTGCGGATGTGGGACGACCCGTCGCGGACGCTCTACTACCAGGTGGGGATCGGCGGCGGCAACGGCAAGACCGTCAGCGACCACGACATCTGGCGGCTGCCCCAGGCCGACGACGCGTTCGGCGGGAGCGATCCGCTCTACCGCTACATCCGGAATCGGCCGGTCTTCCGGGCCGGCCCTCCGGGCTCGCTCATCAGCCCGAACCTCGCCGGACGCACGTCCGCCGCCCTCGCGCTTGCCTACCAGGTCTACCGGACGAGCGACCCGGCGTTCGCGAACAGGGCGCTCGTCGCCGCGGCCCACATCTTCGACCTCGCCAACACGAACCCGGGCCAGCTGACCACCGCGATCCCGTTCGAGTTCTACCCCGAGACCGAGTGGCGCGACGACCTCGAGCTGGGCGCCGTCGAGCTCCACAAGGCGCTGGTCGCCGCGGGCGCCTCGCCGCCGGCCGGGCTGCCCCACACGGACCCCGCGTTCTACCTCGGGGCTGCGGCGACGTGGGCCAACGCCTACATCACCGGTCCGAACGACGCCGCCGACACGCTCAACCTCTACGACGTGAGCGGGCTTGCCCACTTCGAGCTGGACCGGGCGATGACCGCGGCCGGCGACCCGGCCGGCCTCGCGACGACCCACGCCGCACTCCGCGGCGACATGAAGAAGGCGCTCGACGGCGCCCTCGCCCAGGGCGCGACCGATCCGTTCGGGTTCGGCTTCCCGTGGGACGTCTGGGACACGACGACCCACGGCGCTGGGCTGTCGGTCATGGCCAGCGAGTACGACCAGCTGACCGGCACGACGACATACGCCGCCCAGGCGGACCGCTGGCTGGCGAACGTCCTCGGCGCGAACGCCTGGGGCCTGTCGCTGATCGTCGGCACCGGTTCGAACTTCCCGAAGTGCATCCAACACCAGCTCGCGAACATCGCGGGCTCGCTCGACGGAACCGGCCCGGTCCTCGCCGGCGCGGCGGTCGAGGGTCCAAACGGCGGGGCCACGACCGGCTCGCTGTCCGGGATGCGGGCCTGCCCGGCGGACGGCGTCGACGCGTACGCGCCGTTCAACGGCAAGACGGCCCAGTTCAAGGACAACGTCCAGTCGTACTCGAACACGGAGCCGGCGATCGACCTGACGGCGACCTCGCCGCTCGCGTTCGCCCGCCAGGCGGCCGGGATCCGGTAGCCGCCTCTCGCCACTGGTCGCCAAAGCCCGCCACGCGGGGCGACGATCGAACCTCGCGGCGACGGGTCGGGTATGTGACGGTGTGCGCCGATGGCTCGCCGTTACCGGCACCGTCCTGCTCATCGCCGCCTGGTGGACGCTGCCCGTGGCAGCCGCCTCGGCGTCGCCCGCGCCCGGCACGCCGGAAGGCCTCCAGGTCTGGCTCGACTCCGATTCCATCACGCCCGACGCGCCGCCGGGCGGCGTGGTCCAAGTGGGATTCACGTTCTGGGACACGCGCGTCGGTGACTTCCCGAACGTCGAGGGCCCGTACGTCAAGCTCCACCCGGCGAAGGGCAAGGCCGCCCCGTCCGAGGCGACCATCGAACAGGACTTCCCGGGTCATGTCCTCGCGACCGTGGAGGTGCCGCAGGGCGGCGTCGGCGCGGTCGAGGTCGGGATCCGAAGCGGAGGCAAGGACACGCCGCTCACGATCGCCGGCACCGGGCCGCCGCCTGCCGCGCCGGTACAGGACCTCGTCAGCGCGACGATCCAGCCGCTCGTCGGCGACACCGTGGCGGGCCGGGCGTTCCCGCTGACCGTCGAAGTCCAGCCGCGCGGGCTCTATGACCAGTCGGCGCTGCCAATGCCGGACGACGTCACCGCGGTTGCTCGCCACCCGGGCGGCCCCGGGCTCTCGACCGGCGACCTTCGCCGGACCGGCGACCTGGGCACGCCCTACACCGGAAAGCTGACGATCCCGGAGACCGGCGACGTCGAGATCGCGATCCAGCTCGCGGCGCCCGGGGGCGGCAACTACGAGGTCCCGGGATCGGTCATCACGCGGACGGTCATCGAGGGTGGCCCGAAGTCCGCGCCGCCGGCGCAGGCGCCCGCGTCCGCGCGCGGCGGTGCCGACGAGCCCGCAGCCCGCGGCGGCGACGTCGGGCGGGATCCCGCCGATCGCCTGGGTCCTCGGGATCGGCGTCGTCGTCGTGGTCCTCGTCCTCGTCGGTCGGAGAGTGCTCGCCGACCTCTGAGCCGCGCGGATCAGCCCAGGGCGGGCGCTCGCCGCGGCTGCCAGCGTGTCAGCAGCACGCCGCCGACGATCACCACGCCGCCGACGACCTGGCCCACCCGGATCGCCTCGTTCAGGAAGACCGCCGCGAGGATGACGGCGAGGGCCGGGACGAGGAACTGGAGCGCGGCGGTCCGGGTCGGCCCGACGACCTTGACGCCGTTCATCACGACGACGTTCGAGACGCCCGACGAGAGCATCCCCGAGTAGAGGATCGCCGCGAGGACGGCCGGCTCGAGCGTGGCGGTGTCCACGCCACGCAGCTGGAAGAGCCCGATCGGCGCGAGGACGAGCGTCCCGGCGAGCGCCGACCAGGCCGTCGCCCGGAGCGGCGAGTAGCGCCGGACGTACGGCGTGGCGTAGGCCGTGTAGATCGACCAGAGGAGCGCGGCCAGCAGCGTCATCGCCTCGCCGCCGATCTCGCCGCCCAGCGTCAGCCCCTGGCCCGACGCGATGACGACCGCGACGCCGACGAACGACACGAGGACGCCGGCGAGCTTGACCGGCGTCAGGACGTCCGTGCCGGCGACGACCGCGATGAGCGCGACGAGGACCGGCGTCGCCGCGATGATCAGCGCCGAGTCGCCGGCCGGGACCGTCTGGAGGCCGGTCGTCCACAGGATCTGGTAGACGCCGAAGCCCAGCGCGCCGAAGCCCATGATCGCGAGCCGGTCGCGGCGCGGCAGCCCGACGCTCCCCTCCCGCCAGCGGAGCAGCAGGAACAGCGTCGCCGAGACGAGCGTGAACCGCAGGAACGTGAAGCCGACCGGCGGCAGGACGCCGACGGCCGACTTGACGACGATGAAGTTGCCGGCCCACAGGACCATGACCACGAGCACGCCGAACTCGGCGAGCCGGCGGTCGGCGGCAGACGCGGCGGCGTGGTGGGCACGCGACGCGGCGGACACCGAAACGCCCGCCGCAGTCGCGACGGGCGTCGACTCGGTCGGACCCCTCGAGGGGGCCTCCCGACTGGCGATCTCAGGCGCCTTCGCGATCGAGCTCGAGGATCTCCTCCTCGTCCTCCTCGGTCAGCTTCAGCCAGACGAACAGCCCGGCGAGCACGACGAGCGGGATGACGATGAGCGCCGCGAGGGTGATGCCCAGCGCGATCGCGACTGTCTTGAGTGCCTTCATCCTTGACCTCCTGCTACCTGTGGGTGGGCCGGGTCGGCGTCAGCCGGCCGGCGTGGCGTTCGCCGCGGTCTTCGCGGCGGGGTCGGGTTGGCGAAGCGTTGGGCCCCGGGCGACCATCTCGGCGATGTCGTCACGGGTGAACTCGGCCAGCATGTGCTTGCTGCCCTGCTGGCCGCCCATGAGCAGGCGGACGACGAACGCCCCGTCCTGCTCGAAGAAGAAGACGTCCCGCGGCTTCTGCTCGTCCATGTACCGGCCGAGGACCCGGAACGCGGTCTCGTAGTAGCCGGCGTCGCGGCTGGCCTCGGGTTGAGGCTTGCCACGGCGGGCGACCGACTCCTCCATGAACCGGGCGATGTCGTCGTCGAGGAACGTCAGCGTCTCCTTGGTCTGCGCGCCCAACGACTCCGACCAGGCGCCGCCTGCGGCACCGGCCGCGACGATGCCCTGGACGATGAAGCCGTCCGGCGCCTCCACGAGGAGCACCTCGTGCATCCCGCGCTGATCGATGAACGCACCGATCGAGCGGAAGACCTCTTCGAAATCCTGGCGCGGGCTACCCTCGTAGATCCGCATCGGGCCTCCTCAACTGCGCCGGCGACCGGCGACGCGGCGAGCCTCGGTCAGGATCCCGTGGTCTGGTCGAGCAGCCCCCGGTCCTTGGCGCGCCGGTCGCTCGCCCGGAAGACGGCGATCGAGAGGAGTGTAGTCACGGTCCCGGCTACCAGCAAGGCGAGGACGATCTGGGCGGCGTTCGGAACGGCCTGTCCGGTCAGCGTCTCGAACAGCGACCCGGTCCCGCCGATCGAGGTGATTCCGCCCGGGAACAGCGACTGGCGGACGCCCTCGATCCACCAGCTGAGCGGCGTCAGCATCCCGATCGCCTGAACGACCGAGGGCAGGACGAGGATCGGGAAGATCGCGCCGCTGACGAGGAACAGCGACCCGCCGACCGCCTCCGGGTAGGACCACGACTCCTGCCGCGTCTGGAGGCAGATCGCGGCGAGCATCACGCCGATCGCGATGATCGACACGAGGCCCAGGGTCATCACGATCGCGAAGAGCGGCCAGTTGACCGCACCGATGTCGAACGGCACGCCGAGGACGGCGACGCCGACGCCCAGCGTGATCAGCGCGCCCATCCCGCCGACGGCGACCCGGGCGACACCGCGGCCGAGCAGCACGATCAGGAAGTCGCTCGGGCTGACATAGACGTACTTCAGCATCCGGTAGCGCTCGCGATCGTCGAGGACCGACCAGGCCAGCCCCGAGATCCCCGACAGCACGAACGACCAGAGCGCGCTGCCGATGACGACGAACGCCCGGTACTCGGGATTCCCGCCGCCGCCGATCACCCCGAGCATGAAGACGAGGATCAGCGCCGACGAGACGGGCTTCGCGACCGAGTAGATGAAGAACAGGAGCGGGTCGGTCCAGTTCGCCTCCATCTGCCAGCCGAGCCGGGTCGAGGTCTTGAAGCTCCGCAGCACGTCGCCGGCCCGGCCGCGCGTCCGGGCCGGGTCGAATCCGCCCCACTCTGGCGGCGCGAGGCCGGTCCCGGCGCCGGTCGAGCCCGCGCCGGGGATCGGGCGGGTCGCCTCGAAGCCGCTCACTGCCAGCGCACCGACAGCCGGCCCTCCTGGCGGGCCCGTCGCTCGAGCGTCTTGAGCGTCCAGCGGGCGAGCAGCGTGAAGACCACGGTCATCGCGACGAGGATCAGCGCCTCGACTGCCGGACCCGGCGTCCCGAGCGGGTAGGCCGCGTCGGCGAACGCCAGCTGGCGCATCGCATCGAGCCCGACTGCCAGCGGCAGGATCGCGATCGCGAGCGAGCCGAGCATGCCCAGCCGGGCGACGGGGAAGTTCAGCCCCGACACGAAGTAGACCGGCTCGACGAGCAGCTGGGTGAGGTGCCACGCCTCGCGGCCCCACATGAGGAACAGGCTCGCGAGGACCATTCCCAGGCCGTAGAGCGCGGCCAGCGTCAGGAAGAACACCGCGATCAGCAGGATCCACTGGTCGATCGCGAACGCGACCTGGTAGACGACGGTCGCGACGACGAGCACGGCGGCCGCCCGGGTCGAGGCCATGATGAAGCCGCCGAAGGCCATCCCGAACAGCACGGACATGATGTTCATCGGCGCGGCGAAGTAGAGCTCGAGGTTGCCCTGGCTCTTCTCCCACCAGAGCTGCTGGGCCATCATCCAGATCACGTTCAGCCAGAACGCGGTCATCGCACCGCCGAGGACGACGAAGCCGATGTACTCCGGCGGCGCCTGGAGCGCCCGGTAGACGAACACAAAGGCCGACGTCGCGAGGAACGGCAGCAGGACCTCGAAGAAGACCCAGCTCTTCTCGCGGGCCATGCCTCGGACGCGGGGGTAGGCTCGGCCGACGATCGTCCGAAGGTCGGTCATGACGATCTGGCGGCGGGTCCAGACGGCCGCCTCCTGGGGGCTCGCGGTCGCCCGATACACGAACGCCGTGCTCATACGACCGCCTCCTGTTCCTCGCGCTCGCCCGGCTCGTGGGCGGTGTCGCGCGGCTGGGGTGTCCGGTCGGGCGCGGGCGGGTCGTCGCTGTCGTCGTGGTCGATGCTGTCGCGCTCGACGTCAGTCTCGTCCAGCGCCTCCTCGTCGAACCCGCGGCCGACGAGCTCGACGAACACGTCCTCGAGCGACGGCTCGCTTTTGCGCAGGGCGAGGAGGTGCGACCCGCGCTCCGCGAGCGCGCTGACGACCGTGCTCAGGACGCTGTCCTCGGCGAGGGTGAGGTTGACCTCGACCGTCTGACGCTCCTGGCCCTCGGCCTGGGCGGCAGCCGCGGCCGCGCTGAGGACACCCGGCAGCCGCCGGAGCGTGGCCGGCCCGCCATCGAGCCGGTCGACCTCGATCCGGAACACCGATTCGCGCTGGACGCGGCGCTTCAGCTCGTCCGGCGTGCCGAGCGCGAGGATCCGGCCGTGGTCGACGATCGCGATCCGCTCGCAGAGCTCGTCGGCCTCGGCCATGTAGTGGGTCGTCAACAGGACCGTCCGGCCGGGGACGGCGGCCTTCCAGGCGAGGACCAGCTCGCGGACGGAGCGGGCGGCGGCGACGTCGAGCCCGAGCGTCGGCTCGTCGAGGAAGAAGATCCACGGGTCGTTGAGCAGGCCCCGGGCGAAGTTCATCTTCTGGCGCTGGCCCGTCGACAGCGTGCTGACCCGCTGCTCGCGTTGCTCGTCAAGCCCGACCGCCTCGATCAGCTCGTCGACCCGGCGCCAGCCGTCCTTCGAGGGCAGGCCGTAGAACTGGCTGAACATCCAGAGCTGCTCGCGGACCGTCAAGATCCCGTAGCCCGACTGTTCGCCGCCGGCGACCATGTTCATGATCCGACGGATCTGCTTGGTCTGGTCGACGACGTCGAAGCCGAAGATGTGGGCGGTGCCCTCGGACGGCAGCAGCAGCGTCGTGAGGATCTTGATCAGCGTGGTCTTTCCGGCGCCGTTGGGTCCGAGCAGGCCGAAGAACTCGCCCGGCTCGACCTGCAGGTCGACGCCCTGGAGGGCGACCACCGGCTGGGGCTTCGTGGCGTAGACGCGGCGGATGCCGCGGACGTCGATGGCGAGGGGCTGGGATTCGGCGGACACAGTGACCCCGCGAGGACGGCCTTTGAGGGACGCGGAGTATACCGCGCGACCTGCCCGATGAGAAGAGGTCCATCGTCCGAACGTTCGATGGAAATCAAACAGACGGAGCTCAGGTGCGGTCATCGTCAAGTGTCCAGTGGCGGCTGGCGCCGGGGGTCCATCGCGAGCTGAGGCGACCGAAACGTACGGTCTGGCCATCGTCCTTCTGCCCAACCGTTCGACGTCAACCGAGATCTTCGTTGCGTCCGCCCAGGAGCCCGCTATGACCACGTTCACGGATGCCGCGGCCAGCCCGCCCATCGCCCCGTTCCGCGTCCACTACCTCGATTCGCCGCGTGATTTCTCGTCGGTTCCGCTTACGGAGGAGAGCTCGCGCCCCGTCGTCGCGGCCCTCGTCGTGGCGGCCGTCGTCGCCGCGGCGATCGGCGCGATCTTCGCCGCGGTGATGCTCTCCCTCTAGCCACCACATCCCGCCCGAGACGGTCGGGGGCTGTCCGACCCCTCCGGGCGATTCCACGCCGAGCGCGGATGCGCGCCGCCCGGCGTGCTCGCGCCGCTCGACAGGAGCGCGCGACACCCGCGGAATCGCCGGTCAGGCCACGAGCCGGCCGGCGATCTCCGCGGCGACGCGCGCGTTGTTGACGATCAGCGCCGTGTTCGCCCGGACGGCCGCGCCATCGGTCAGCTCCGCGATCCTGGCGAGCAGCCACGGGGTCAGCTCCGGGCCGGCGACTCTCGCAGTGTCCGCGTCGGCGATCGCCCGGTCGATTGCGGTTCGCGCCTCGCCTTCCGGCAGCGCCTCCGCCGGCGGGACCGGCACGCAGACGAGCATCGCGCTGCCGAGGCCCAGACCCGCGTGGATCCGGATCAGCTCCGCGGCCGCGGCGGCGTCCTCGACCCGGGCCGGCGAGCGGATCCCCGACGAGCGAGCGTAGAAGCCCGGGACCTCGTCCTGCCCGATCGTCACGACCGGCACGCCCCTCGTCTCCAGATACTCGAGCGTCGCCGCGACGTCGAGGATCGACTTGGGCCCGGCGCAGACGACCGCAACCGGCGTCCGGGCCAGCTCGTCGAGGTCGGACGAGATGTCGAGGGTCCTCGACCCGCCGCGATGGACGCCGCCGATGCCGCCCGTGGCGAAGACGTCGATCCCGGCCGCCGCGGCGGCGATCATCGTCGCCGACACCGTCGTCGCCGCCCAGCCCTCCACGGAGAGCGCGGCCGCGAGGTTCGGGCGGGCGGCCTTGACGACCGATCCCGCCGGCGCCTTCGCGAGCGCCTCGAGGTCGTCCTGGCCCAGCCCGAGGAGCAGTCGGCCGGCGTGGATCGCGATCGTCGCCGGCGTCGCGCCGGCCTCGACCACCGCGGCTTCGGCCGCGCGCGCGACCTCGAGATTCTGGGGATACGGCAGCCCGTGGCTGATCAGCGTCGACTCGAGGGCCACGACGGGGCGACGGTCGCGGAGGGCGGCCGCGACGCGCGGGTCGATGGCGAGGCGGTCGGAGAACACCTCGTAAGCGTATCGGCGCCGAGAGGGCGAGGCACGGATCGCGATGTGGACGTGGCGGCGCTTCGCTACGCTGGCGGCAATGGCCCCGACCCGGCCCGTCGACGCCGGCGACGTCATCCGCGCCCAGGTCGTGCTCGAGGAGCACGACGTGGCGCCGGACGGCTCGTTCGCGGTCGTCGTCCGCCGGACCGTCGAGCGGAACGGCTACGTCTCGCACCTCTGGCTCGTCCCGCTGGGCGGCCGCGCGATCGTCACGCCGCGACGGCTCACGATGGGTCGCGTCCGCGACAGCCGGCCGCGGATCTCGCCCGACGGCCGGCGCGTCGCGTTCCGGCGGCGGCTCCCCGAGGACGCGGAATCGCACAGCAGCCTGCGGGTGCTCGACCTTGACGGCGGTCGGGCCCGGGCGGTGAGCCGAAGGCACCACGACGTCGAAGAGGTCGCGTGGTCGCCGGACGGCCGCCGCCTCGCGTTCACGGCGGAGGTGGGGCCGCCGCGGTTCCTCGTCGGGCCGGAGCGACGGGGCGAGACCCCGCTGGCCCGGGTGATTCGGCGCCTCGACTACCGCTACGACGAGTCCGGGTTCCTCGACCGCTGGGCGCACCTGTTCGTCGTGGCGGCGGCGGGGTCCACAGACGCGCGGCAGCTGACCGACGGCGACTTCGGCGTGGCCGGCATCACGTGGCATCCCGACGGGCGGACGATCGCGTTCGCCGCCGACCGCAAGCCCGACGCGGACCTCCGGCCGGGGACGGCGATCTGGGCGGTCGACGCGGACGCGGCCGATGACGCGGCCGGCGACGGGCCGAGGGAGCCACGGCAGCTGCTCGCGCTCGCCGGCTGGGCGGCCCGCCCGGCGTTCTCGCCCGACGGACGTTGGCTGGCGGTCGTCGGCGTCGACGACCCGGACGCCCCCGACGACCTGAGCCCGACGGTCTTCGTCGGCCCGGCGCAAGGCGATGGCCCCGCTCGGCCGCAGGTGCCGGACCTCGACCGGCCGGTCGGCCACTGGAACGACACCGACCTGACCGGCTGGACGGGCGAGAGCCGGACCGGCCCGGCCTGGCTCGATCCGCGGACGGCGATCGCGATCGTGTCCGACCGCGGGCGGGAAGTGCCGTGGGCGTTCCCGGTCGACGAGCCGGGGAGTGCCGGCGGGCCGGCGGCCGCGCCACTCGCCGGGGCAGACGCCGACGCGACGTTGATCAACCTCGCGGTCGGTGGCGGCGTCGTGACGATGCTGGGCGCGCTCGGCGGGCGGGCGCCGGAGCTGATGACGGTCGAGCGCGGCGCGTTCCGGACGCGGACCTCGATCGGCTCGCGCTGGCAGCGCCGCTTCCGGTGGCCGGAGATGCGAGCCGTGCCGGCACCCGGGTCCGGCGGTGACGTCGAGACGTGGATCGCCTCGCCACCTGACGCAGGCGACGCAGCCCTGCCGACCGTCGTCGACATCCACGGCGGACCGCTGGGGGCGTGGGCGCCGGCGCCGTCGATCGAGGTGATGCTCCTCGTCGATCACGGCTTCCGGGTCCTGCTGCCGAACATCCGCGGCTCGGCCACGTACGGCCGGGCATGGATTCGCGAGTCGCTCGGCGACTGGGGCGGCGTCGACGCCGCGGACGTCCACGCCGCGATCGACCACGCCGTGGGACTGGGGCTCGTCGACCCGTCTCGGCTTGGCGTGCTGGGCCTGAGCTATGGCGGCTTCATGGTCCACTGGCTGATCGGCACGTCAGACCGGTTCGGCGCGGCGGTCTCCGAGAACGGCGTCGCGAACCAGGTCTCGGCCTGGGCGAACTCCGACAGCGGCGTCGAGTACAACCGGGCGGCGTCGCTCGGCGACGCCCTCTCGGCCGAGGGCGTCGCGAAGCTCTGGCGCCAGTCGCCGCTACGCCACGTGGCGAACATCCGGACGCCGCTCCTGATGCTCCAGGCCGGCGCCGACCAGCGCTGCCCGCCGGCCGACAACGAGCAGCTGTTCACCGCGCTCCGGGTGCTCGGCCGGGAGGTCGAGTACGTCCTCTATCCGGACGAGTCGCACGTCTACCAGGCGACCGGCCGGCCCGACCGCCGGATCGACCGGATGGAGCGGATGCTCGGCTGGTTCGAGCGACACCTGCTCGCGTCCGATGGCGCCGCTGGCGCACGGCCGGGCGGCGTCAGCGAAGGCTGAGCTCCGGCGAGCCGGCGGTCAGCTGGCGGGTCGCGGCGCGGTGGCCGGCGAGCGCCGCCCGGCGGAGCGCCGCGGGCCGGAGCCGCGTCGCCGGAGGCTCGGCGAGGAACGACACGAGGAAGCCCGCGTCGAACGCGTCGCCGGCGCCGGTCGTGTCGGTCGCGGTCATCGCCGGCGTCGCGACGTCGAACCGGAGCGGGGCCGGGTCGCCCCGGGCGAGGACCGTCGCTCCGCCGGCGCCCCGCTTGACGACCGCGAGCGGCGCCGAGTCCAGCAGGCCGAGGAAGTCATAGCCACCGAGGAACGCCTCGGCCTCGCCGGCGGTCGAGAACAGCAGGTCCGGCGCCGCGTCGTCGACGAGGCGATGCGCCGCCCGGCGGCCCTTCGCGAGGAGCGGCGCCGCCGACGCGAGGTCGAGGCTGACGAGCGCGCCCGCCGCCCGCGCCAGCTCGATCGCCCGGCGGCCGGCGTCGCCCAGCGGCGAGCCGATCAGCGAGTACGCCGGGAGGTGGACCAGGTCGACGGCGAACCAGCCCGGCTTGAGGTCGTCCGGGCGGAGCTCGTCGGCCGCGCCGCGGTCTGCGACGAACGAGCGCTCGCCGCCGAACATCACGACGACGCCGATCCGGCCGGTCGGCTTGCCGGCGACGCGGATCGGCCGGACGGTCGCCCCGTCGGCGCGGATCGCCTCGACGAGCGCCCTACCGGCCGGGTCGCGCCCCACCGCGGTCACGAGCGTCGAGCGCGCGCCCAGCCGGGCCAGCCAGCGTGCCGTGTTCGCCGCCGAACCGCCCTGGCGCAGCGCGACCGCGCCCGGGACGTCGGTTCCGCGCTCGAGCGGCCGGGACGGGATCACGACGACGTCCAGCATCAGGTCGCCGACGACGGCGACGCTCGGCGAACGGGCTCGGCGGCGGCGGACGGCGCGGACGCCGCGGACGCGGCCGATGGGGCGGGCCATGACTGAGGATAGGCCGCGGACGGGCTGGCCTGGAAAGGGTGCGAGCGCGACGGGTCGCGGTCGGTAGACTGCCGTCGTGCCCACGATCCGCCAGACCGTGCGACGCTCGGGGCGGCTGACGGCCCTGGCCCGGGGCGTGCGCGACGCGATCCGGGGTGCGCCGGCGTCCGGCCCAATGTCCGCGTCCCAGAGTGCCGCGGCCGCAGCCGCCGCCTCGCGTGACGGCCTCGACGGCGTCGCGGAGCTCCACCGCGTCGCCCCGAAGCGCGACGCCGGCTCGGCGGCCGGTCCCCGCCTCAACCTCCTGATCCCGACGCTCAGCCCGGCCCGCGCCTTCGGCGGCACGCGGACGGCGATTGACCTGTTCGAGGCGCTCGCACCCCGCTTCCCGCGCCTGAGGATCGTCGCGTTCCAGCCGATCCCGGAGGCCGCCCTCGCGGGCCTCGACGGCTTCGTGCTCGCGAACCCCGGCGACGAGCGCGCCCCGGATCGTGCCGCCGTCGCGGTGCCGCGCGGCGCCGCCACGGAGCCGCAGCTCGCGGTCGGTGCCGGCGATGTCTTCCTCGCGACGTTCTGGACGACCGCAGAGCTGGCCGCCCGGCTCGTCCGCTGGCAGGCGGCGACGTTCGGCGGCGAGCCGCGGCCGTACGCCTACCTCGTCCAGGACTTCGAGCCCGGCTTCTACCCGTGGTCCGCCCAGTCGGAGCTGGCCCGGGCGACGTACACCGCCGACGCGCCGCCGATCGCGGTGATCAACAGCGGGCTGCTGCGGGACTACCTCGTCGGCCAGGGCATCGGGCTCCACGACCCGCTGACCTTCGAGCCGCGGATCGATGGCCGCCTCCGGCCATTCCTCGCCGAGCCGCCCCGAGAGCGGAGCCGGCGGATCGTCGTCTACGGCCGACCGGAGACGCCGCGGAACGCGTTCCCGCTCCTGGTCGACGGCCTTCGGTCGTGGGTCGCCGGCGGTGGAGGAGGCGGCTGGGAGGTCGTGTCGGCCGGCCGGTCGCACCCGCCGGTCGAGCTGGGGCGCGGCCTCCGGATGAAGTCGGTCGGGAAGCTCGAGATCGAGGCGTACGGGTCGCTGCTGCGCGAATCGGCCCTGGGCGTCTCGCTGATGGTCTCGCCCCACCCCAGCTACCCGCCCCTCGACATGGCCCACCTGGGGCTGCGGGTCGTGACGAACGCGTTCGGGCCGAAGGATCTCTCGAGCTGGCACGAGAACATCGTCTCGGCGGCGGCGATGACGGCCGGCGCGATCGCCGAGGCGATCGCGAGCCAGGCGGCCGCGTTCGAGGCGGACCCGGGGGCCGGCGACCGGGCCAGGCCGCTCCGCCCCGATTACGTCGCCGACGGCCCGGTCTTCCCGTTTGCCGACACGCTCGCGGAGCGGCTCGGGACGGGGCTGTGAGAGGCCTCGGACCTATACTTTCGCGACTACCCGCGCGTCCCTCCGACCTGCCCGTTCCGGAGCCACATCCCTCATGACCCTCGCCGGCCCCACCCTCGACCGCCTCGCCATCGACACGATCCGGACGCTCTCGATCGACGGCGTCCAGAAGGCCAATTCCGGGCATCCCGGCGCGCCGATGGGCGCCGCGCCGATGGCGTTCACGCTCTGGACGCGGTTCCTCCGCCACGCCCCGTCCCGCCCCGACTGGCCCGACCGCGACCGCTTCGTCCTGTCGGCCGGGCACGCCTCGATGCTCCTCTACTCGCTCCTCCACCTCACGGGCTACGGGGTCACGCTCGAGGACCTCGAGTCGTTCCGGCAGTACGGCTCGAAGACGCCGGGCCACCCGGAGTACGGCCTGACGCCGGGCGTCGAGGCGACGACCGGGCCGCTGGGCCAGGGCTTCGCGAACGCGGTCGGCATGGCGATCGCCGAGCGCCGCCTCGCGGCGGAGTTCAACCGGCCGGGCCACGACGTCGTCGACCACTGGACGTACACGCTCTGCTCGGACGGCGACCTCCAGGAGGGGATCGCGTCGGAGGCGGCGTCGCTCGCCGGCCACCTCCGCCTCGGCAAGCTCGTCGCGCTCTACGACGACAACCGGATCCAGCTCGACGGGCCAACCGAGATGGCCTGGTCGGAGGACGTCCCCAGGCGGTTCGAGGCCTACGGCTGGCACGCCCAGCGGGTCGAGGACGGCAACGACGTCGAGGCGATCGCCGAGGCGATCGCCGCGGCGCGCGAGGACGACCGGCCGAGCCTGATCGCCGTCCATACCCACATCGGCTTCGGCAGCCCCAACCGCCAGGACACGCAGAAGGCTCACGGCCAGCCGCTCGGCGCCGACGAGGTCCGGCTCGTGAAGGAGAGCTACGGCTGGGACCCCGACAAGAGCTTCTACGTCCCGGACGACGCGCTGCGCCTCTTCCGCGAAGCGGTGCCGGCCGGTGAGGCGCTCGTCGAGGCGTGGGACGAGGCGATGGACGCCTACTCGTCCGACCACCCGGATCTGGCCGCGGAGCTCCGCCGCCGCCTGGCCTCGCCGGAGCGGCTCGCGACGGGCTGGGACGCCGGCCTCAAGACGTACGCCGACGGCGAGGAGGTCGCGACGCGGAACGCGAGCCAGGACGCGATCCAGGCGCTCGCCGGGCCGGTACCGGAGCTGTTCGGCGGCGCGGCGGACCTGAGCGAATCGAACCTGACGGTCGTCAAGGGCGGCGGCGACTTCGAGCCCGACGACCCCGGCCGGAACGTCTGGTACGGCGTCCGCGAGCACGCAATGGGCGGCGCCTCCAATGGGATCGCCTACCACGGCGGCTTCATTCCGTACGCCGGCACATTCCTGACGTTCAGCGACTACATGCGCGGCTCCGTCCGGCTCGCCGCGCTCAGCGGCCTCCACGTGATCTACGTCTGGACCCACGACTCGATCGGGCTGGGCGAGGACGGCCCCACCCACCAGCCGGTCGAGCACTACGCGGCGCTCCGGGCGATCCCCAACCTCTGGTTCATCCGGCCAGGCGATGCGAACGAGGCGGCGGCGGCCTGGGCGGTGGCGCTGCAGCGCGGCGGCGAGTCCCCGTCCGGCCCGATCGGGCTGTCGCTGACCCGCCAGAAGCTGCCTGTACCTGCCAGGCACGGCCCAGAAAGCCCGTGACGGCGTCGCCCGCGGCGGCTACGTCCTGCGCGAGGCCAGCGGCGGCTCGCCAAAGGTCGTGCTGATTGGGACGGGCTCGGAGCTGCAGCTCGCGTTCGGTGCGGCCGAGGCGCTGGAGCGGGACGGCGTGCCGGCCCGGGTCGTGTCGCTGCCGTGCTGGGAGCTGTTCGAGCTGCAGCCGGCGGCGTACCGTGACTCCGTGATCCCTCGCGACGTGCCCGCCCGGGTCGGCGTCGAGGCCGGCGTGACGCTGGGCTGGGACCGCTGGGTCGGCGACGCGGGCGCGATCATCGGGCTCGACCACTACGGCGCCTCGGCGCCGGCCGGGACGATCTTCGAGAGGTTCGGGTTCACGGTCGATCGCGTGACGGGCGTCGCGCGCGACGTGCTGGCCGGCAAGGTCCACGGCCCGATCCCGACGCTCGATCCCGGCCACCTGCCCGCGCCGCGCGGCGGCCATCCCAGCCTGGGCCACGGCGACCCGGGCGTCGCCCGCGACGGCGGCAGCGATCCCGGCCACAGCTGATGCGCGTCGCCTTCTCGGCCGATCACGCGGGGGCCGCGCTCAAGGACCAGCTCCTGCGCCGGCTCGCGGACTCCGGGCTGGCACACGAGGGCATCGATCTCGGCGGCGACGGCTCGGATCCCCTCGACGACTACCCGGACTTCGCGGCACGGATCGCCTACGCCGTTCGCGACGGCGAGGCCGACCGCGGCGTGCTCATCTGCGGCTCCGGCGTCGGGGCGAGCGTCGCGGCGAACAAGGTCCGCGGCATCCGGAGCGCGGTCTGCCACGACACGTACTCGGCCCACCAGGGCGTCGAGCACGACGACATGAACATCCTGACCCTCGGGTCGCGGGTCATCGGCCCGGAGCCGGCGTGGGAGTGCGTCGTCGCGTTCCTCGGGGCGACGTTCAGCGGCGAAGAGCGCCATCGCCGGCGGCTCGCGAAGGTCCTCGCGATCGAGGCGGAGGGCTGAGCGGGGTCGACCTCTGGAGCGCGTCCGCCGGCCATCTGGCCGGACTGATCCGCTCCCGGGAGGTCTCGTCGGAGGAGGCCGTCGAGGCGTGCCTCGCCCGGATCGCGACGGTCAATCCCCGGATCAACGCGGTCGTCGCCTTCGCCGCCGACGCCCTCGACCGGGCCCGCGACGCGGACGCGCGGCTGGCGCGCGGCGAGACACCCGGGCCGCTCCACGGCGTGCCGTTCACGATCAAGGACTCGATCGACACCGCCGGGCTCGTCACGACCGCGGGCAGCGTCGGCTGGCGCGACCGCGTCCCGGACCGCGACGCCACGGTCGTCGCCCGTCTGCGGGCGGCCGGCGGGATCCTGCTCGGCAAGACGAACACGCCGGAGTTCACCTGGTCGGACGAGACCGACAACGACGTCTACGGCCGGACGAACAACCCCTACGACCTCGAGCGGACACCCGGCGGCAGCTCCGGCGGGGCGGCCGCGATCGTCGCCGCGGGCGGCGCGCCGTTCGACATCGGCAGCGACACCGGCGACAGCATCCGCCAGCCGGCCCACGTCTGCGGCATCGCCGGCCTCAAACCGACGAACGGCCGCGTGCCGCAGACCGGCGCATGGCCGTCCTTCGCGGGGATCGCGGGCTCGCTCCAGCAGCTCGGCCCGCTCGCCCGTCGCGTCGACGACCTGGCGCTGATCCTGCCGATCATCGCCGGCCCGGACGGCGAGGACCCGCGGGTGCCGCCCGTGACGATCGGCCTGGGCGGCCCCGACGGCGTCGCCGTCGCGAGCCTCCGCGTCGTCGCCTTCACCGACAACGGCCTCCGGACGCCGACGCCGGAAACGACGGCCGCGGTCGAGGCGGCGGCCGACGGCTCTTGGCGCCGCCGGGGCGCTCGTCGACTGGCAGGTCCCGCCGGGCCTCGACGACGCCTGGGACACGTGGGACCGCCTGATCCGGAGCGACGGCTACGGCTGGCTGCGGCGGCTCATCGCCGGCGCCGGGACGGAAGGCTGGGGCTCGTACGAGTCGCGCGGCTGGATCGACCCGCGGCCGCCGGTTCCGGGCGACGAGCTGTCGGCGCTGCTCGAGCACGCGGACGCCGTCCGGTCGCGGCTGCTGCGCTGGTTCCACGACGCCGGCGCCGACGCGATCGTCTGCCCGGCGATGCCCCAGCCCGCGATCCGCCACGGCGAGAGCAACGCGGCCTGGTTCGGCGACACCTACAGCGACGTCCACAACCTGACCGGCTGGCCGGCGGTCGTCGTCCGCGGCGGCACGTCGCCCGACGGCCTGCCGATCGGCGTCCAGCTGGTCGCCCAACCGTGGCGCGAGGACGTCGCGCTGGCGGCGGCACGGGTCGTCGAAACCGCAAGCGGCGGCTGGCAACCACCAGTGCTCTGAGACCAACGTCCACGGTGTTCGTCGCGCGCGGGCGTCGCTGGGAAGGCGCCGGCGAGCACCGCAAGCGAGCGCACCCGCAGGTGCGTGAGCGCGGAGCGCAGTCGGCAACGCCCCCAGCGTCGTTCACGCGCGACAGCCGATGATGTCGCCACTACCATGGGAGTGAGATGCCCGAACCCTCTGCCCCGTTCTCCGCGAGCCCACCGACCCTGACGCTCGGCGCCGGAGCCGCCGCCTACGAAGGGGCGGTCGCGAAGGCCCGCGACGAGAGCTGGGCGGAGCGGCTGTTCGCGAAGGACCCGTCGCTCTGGTCGTCGGACGCCCGCGTCCAGCAGGCCATCTCGGAGCGGCTCGGCTGGCTCGACGCCCCGGCCCACTTCACCGACCGGATCGCCGCCCTCGAGGGCTTCGGCGAGGGGACCCGCGACGCCGGATTCACGACCGCGATCGTCGCCGGCATGGGCGGCAGCAGCCTCGGCCCGGACGTGCTCGCAAAGACGTTCGGCGCCGACGAGGACTGGCTCTCGCTGCGCGTCCTCGACTCGACCGACCCGGCGGCCGTGGCCGCGGCGGTCGACGACCTCGACCCGCTCGCGACGCTCTTCATCGTCGCCAGCAAGTCCGGCACGACGACCGAGCCGCTGGCCTTCCTCGCCGACGCCTGGGCCCGGATCGAGGCCGCCCTTCGCGCCCACCACGCGCCACGGTTCGCCCACGCCGGCGAGATGATCGCCGCGATCTCGGACCCCGGGAAGAGCATCGAGGCGATCCCGCACCACGACATGTTCCGGGAGCTCTTCCTCAACCCGCCCGACATCGGCGGCCGGTATTCCGTCGCGACGTATGTCGGGCTCGTGCCGGCCAGCCTGATCGGGCTGGACCTCGACGCGCTGCTCGCGTCGGCGTCGGCGATGCTCGCGGCATGCCGCGAGCCGGACCCGGAGTCGAACCCCGGCGTGAGCCTCGGCCTCGCGATCGGGACGCTCGCGAAGAGCGGCCGCGACAAGCTGACGTTCCTCCCCGACGGCGACATCGCCAGCTTCGGCGCCTGGGTGGAGCAGCTGATCGCGGAGAGCACCGGCAAGCGCGGCGTCGGGATCGTCCCGGTCGACCGCGAGCCGCTCGGGTCGATCGCGGCCTACGGCGACGACCGCGTCTTCGTCCGGCTCGCGCTGTCGGGCGCCGAGAAGCCTGCCGCCGATGCGGACGCCCTGGCCGATGAAGCCGCGGCGGCCGGCCACCCGGTCATCCGGATCGAGATCGCCGACCCGATCGACCTGGCCGCGGAGTTCATCCGCTGGGAGGTCGCGACCGCGATCGCGGGCGCCGTCCTCGCCATCGACCCGTTCGACCAGCCCAACGTCGAGGAGGCCAAGCAGCGGACGCGGGACCTGCTCGCCGGCCATGGCGGCTCGGCCACCCAGCCCGCGCCGATCGTCTCGGACGGCGGCCTCACGCTCTATGGCGACGCTCCGCTCCGCCTCAGCGCGGACGGCGACCGGACGCTCGTCGGCGAGCTCCGCCGGCACCTCGACCGGCGCCGCCCCAACGCCTACCTCGCGATCCAGGCGTTCATCGCCCCGACCGCGGCCCGCGACGAGGCGATCGCGAGCATCCGGACCACGCTCCGAGACGCCACCCACTGCGCGACGACCGCGGGTTACGGGCCACGCTTCCTCCACTCGACCGGCCAGCTCCACAAGGGCGGCGCGCCGATCGGCTGGTTCCTGCAGCTCACGTCGGACCATCCGATCGACCGGCCCATCCCAGGCTGGCCGTATACGTTCGGGCGGTTGATCGACGCCCAGGCCCAGGGCGACTTCGAGTCGATCGAGTCCCACGACCTGCCGATCGTGCGGGTCCACCTCGCCGACCCGGAGACCGACCTGCCGCGACTCCATGCGGCCCTCGCCGAGGCGCTCCTCGGCACCTGACCTGCGCCTCGTCCGCGACGGCCACGTCCCGCGCCGGCGGCGGACCGACCAGCACGAAGAAGCCCTGACAGGAGGTCTCGGGAATGCAGATCGGGTTCGTCGGGCTCGGCCGGATGGGGGCGAACATGGTCCGCCGCCTGCTCCGCGACGGCCACGAGGTGATCGCCTACAACCGGACGCCCGAGAAGACACGGGAGATCGCCGGCGAGGGCGCTGTCGCGGCGTTCTCGATCGAGGAGCTCGTCTCGAAGCTGAAGGCGCCCCGGGCGGTCTGGATCATGGTCCCGGCCGGCGACGCGACCGAGGCCCAGATCGCCGAGCTGATGAAGCACCTCGAGCCCGGCGACACGATCGTCGACGGCGGCAACACGAACTTCCACGACGACCAGCGACGGCACGGCGAGCTCGCGAAGCAGGGCGTGAACTACGTCGACGCGGGGACGTCGGGCGGGATCTGGGGCCTCCAGGTCGGCTTCTGCCTGATGGTCGGCGGCGACGCGGCGGCCGTGACCCCGCTCGAGCCGATCTTCACGTCGCTCGCCCCGAAGGGCGGCTATCTCCACGTCGGCGGGCCGGGCGCCGGGCACTACGTGAAGATGGTCCACAACGGCATCGAGTACGGCCTGATGCAGGCCTACGCCGAGGGCTTCGAGATCATGCACGCCTCGTCGTACGACCTCGACCTCGCCGCGATCAGCGAGCTGTGGATGCAGGGCTCGGTCGTCCGGTCGTGGCTGCTCGAGCTCGCCGGACGGGCGTTCCGGGCGAACGGCCCGGATCTCGAGCACCTCAAGGGCTACGTCGCCGACTCCGGCGAGGGCCGCTGGACGGTCCAGGAGGCGATCGACCACGATGTCCCGGCCCCGGTCATCACGCTCTCGCTCCTGACCCGGTTCCGGTCGCGCCAGGACGACTCGTACGGGGCGAAGGTCCTCGCCGCGCTCCGCAACGAGTTCGGCGGCCACGAGGTGAAGACCGAGTAGCCCGATGACCGAGACCGCGACCCCGCGCCGACGCCGCGTGCCCCACGGCACGCCCGGCACGCCCCCGACGAAGCCGGGCGAGCCGGAGCCGCTCGTCGCCCCGGAGACGGCGCCCGACAAGACGCCCCACGCCGCGCCCCGGCCCAAGGACGCGCCCCGGACGATGCGCGACCTGCGCCTCGCCCGGGCGACCCTCCGCCGCCGCCACGGCAAGCCGCGCACGAACCCGCTCCGCGACGGCCTCCGCCTCGAGCGCGTCCCCGACCCCAGCGTCCTCGTCCTGTTCGGCGCGACCGGCGACCTCGCCCACCGCAAGGTCGTGCCGGCGCTCTACCACCTGTGGCGGACGAACCTGCTGCCCCACGAGTTCGTCCTGCTCTGCCTCGGCCGGCGGAAGTATTCACTCGAAACCCTCCGGGCCGAGTACCGGGCCTCGCTCGAGAAGTACTCGCGGGTCCTGCCGCTCGACGAGGCGGCCTGGCGGAGCTTCGCGGCCCGGATCGCCTACGAGCGGCTCGATTTCGACGACGCCGACGGCTTCGATCGGCTCGCGACCCGGCTCGAGGCGATCGAGCAGGAGCAGGGCATCGAGGGCGACGGCAACCACCTCTACTACCTCGCGACCCAGCCCTCGGCGTTCGCCGAGATCGTTGCCCAGCTGGGCCGGGTGGGCCTCGACCACGAGCGCCACGATGCCGGCTGGCGCCGGATCGTCATCGAGAAGCCGTTCGGCCACGACCTGACATCGGCGATCCGCCTGAACCGCGAGGTCGGCAAGGTCTTCCGCGAATCGCAGGTCTACCGCATCGACCACTACCTCGGGAAGGAGACGGTCCGGAACCTGCTGGTCTTCCGGTTCGGCAACGGGATCTTCGAGCCGATCTGGAACCGCCGCCACATCGACCATGTCCAGATCACGGTCGCCGAGTCGATCGGCGTCGAGAGCCGCGGCGCGTTCTACGAGGAGACCGGCGCGAGCCGCGACTTCCTGCAGAACCACCTGCTGCAGCTGATGAGCCTCGTCGCGATGGAGCCGCCGGCGACGTTCGAGGCGAATCCGCTCCGCGACGAGAAGGTCAAGGTCATGCGGGCGGTGAGCGAGATGGTCCCCGACCGGGTCCGGGCCGACGTGGTCCGCGGCCAGTACGGGTCCGGCTGGGTCGAGGGCAAGGCGGTCGAGGGCTACCGCGAGGAGCCGGAGGTCGACCCGGAGTCCGAGACCGAGACGTTCATCGCCGCCCGGCTCGAGATCGACGACTGGCGCTGGGGCGGCGTCCCGTTCTACCTTCGCAGCGGCAAGCGCCTGCCGAAGCGGGCGACGGAGATCGCGATCCAGTTCAAGGACGTGCCCCACCGGCTGTTCCAGGACTCCTCCGCGGAGCCCGAGCCGAACCTGCTCGCGATGCGCATCCAGCCCGACGAGGGGATCATGCTGCGCTTCGCCGCCAAGGTCCCGGGGCTCGGCATCGACGTCCGCTCGGTGAGCATGGACTTCACCTACGGCTCGGCGTTCACGGTCGACTCGCCCGACGCGTACGAGACGCTGATCCTCGACGCGCTGCTCGGCGACGCGTCGCTGTTCACCCGGGCCGACGAGGTCGAGGCCGCCTGGTCGATCGTCACCCCGATCATCGAGACGTGGGCGATCGACGAGCCGCCGGCGTTCCCCAACTACGAGGCCGGCACGTGGGGCCCGGACGAAGCGCATCAGCTGCTGGCCCGCGATGGGCGAAGGTGGAGGCGGATCTGATGACCATCTCCGTCGACCCCACCCAGCCCGTCATGTTCACGCCCGGCGAGCCGGGCCGGCCGGTCCTCGCCTGGCGCTCGCGGGCGTCCACGATCGAGGGCATCCAGCAGGAGCTCGCCCGGATCTGGAGCCATCCTTCGATGCAGCGCGACATCGATCTCGATCACGACGGCGTCGTCGATCGCCAGGTCGGCGCGCGGACGAGCGTCATGAACCTCGTCGTCGTCGCCCGCCGGCCCGAGACCGGCGAACGCTGCGCGGCGATCATCCACGACCTCACGGGGCGCCACCCGTCGCGGACGCTGATCGTCACGCCGGCCGACCCCGACGGCCCGTCCTGGTTCGACGCGAACATCCAGGCCCATTGCGTGGTCGCGAGCGAGAGCGCGCCGGCGACGTGCGCCGAGACGATCTACCTGACGTGCGGCGGCGAGTCCGGCCGGCACCTCGAGGCGATCGTCGCGCCGCTGCTCGTCCACGACCTGCCGGTGACGCTGTGGTGGCCCGACGAGCCGCCGCTGCCGACGCACGTGAGCGCGAACGTCCTCGAGATCTGCGACCGGCTCGTGATCGACGGCTCGAGCTGGCGCGGCAGCGGCCTCGCCCAGATGGGGCGGATGGCGACGTTCCAGCAGCGTCGGCCCGTCGCGATCTCGGACTTCGCGATGATCCGCCAGTCGCGCTGGCGGGAGGCGATCGCGTCGGTCTTCGACCGGCCCGACATCCTGCCGTACGTCAACCACGTCCGGGCCATCACCGTCACGTACGCCGTCCGCGAGGACAGCGGCAGCGAGACGCCGAACATCGTCAAGCCGGTCTACCACGTCGGTTGGCTCGCCTCGCGGCTGGGGATGCGCGTCGTCCGACCGCTGACGCCGGAGCCGGCCGGGTTCTCCGCGGCCCTCAAGAACGGCCGGACCCAGGTTGCCGTCGCGATCAAGCCGATGCAGTCGGAATTGCCGCCGGGCACGACGCTCCGGGTCGAGATCCGGGCGGTCATCCAGCGGTCCGAGCTCCGCGCCGACATCACCGCCGAGCAGGACGCGGTCCACGCCCGGGTCTGGCGCAACAAGGAGCGGATCCTCGAGCGCGGCTTCAGCGCGCTGCGCCGCAACGATCTCGACCTCCTGGCCGAGGCGATCGAGGCCGGCGGCCGGGACCCGGTCGCGGTCGGGGCGCTGCGGATGGCGGCCGAGCTCGCCGGCGAGTCGCCGCCATGACCGGCGAGCAGGTCGAGATCCTGGCCGATGCCGACGCGTGCGCGGACCGCGCGGCGCGGCTGATCGCCCGCACGCTCGTCGGGGCGGCCGCGGCCCGGGGCGTTGCCCACTGGGCGACGACCGGGGGCTCGGCGCCGGCGGCGATCTACCGCCGGCTCGCGGCGCCGCCGCTCCGCGACACGATTCCATGGGAGCGGGTCCAGCTGTGGTGGGGCGACGACCGCTTCGTCCCGGCCGACCACCCGCTCTCGAACGTCCACGTCGCGACGTCCGACCTGCTCGAGATCGGCGCGTTGAGCGGCGAATCCGGGACCGGCGGGTTGGGCGCCGACGTTGGCGGGCGGAGGCCCGGCGCGCCCCTCCACGCCGGCAACGTCCACCAGGTGCCCGTCGCCGGCGCGATCGCCAGGAGCGAAGGGCCGGGCTGGGCCGCGGAGCGCTACGCGGAGGAGCTCGCCGCCTCGGGCCCGGCGTTCGTCGACGGCATCCCGGCGTTCGACCTCGTGCTGCTCGGCGTCGGACCGGACGGGCACATCCTGAGCGTCTTCCCGGGCTCCGTGGCGTTCGACCGGCTGGAGCCGGTGCTCCCGATCCCGGCCCCGACCCACGTCGAGCCGCACGTGCCGCGGGTGACGCTCAACCCGCGGATCGTCGCGGCGGCGCAGACGGTCGTCGTCGTCGTCCACGGCGCGGCGAAGGCCGCGATCCTCGGCTCCGTGCTGGGCGACGAGGTCGACGAGCGGCGCTGGCCGGCCCAGCTCGCCCGGCGCGAGGGCGCGACCTGGATCCTCGACGAGGCGGCGGCTTCCGCGCTCCGCCGGTGAGCGAGGCGGGGTCCGAGTCTGCGTCGACCGAGTCCGCCGACGTCGCGATCCGGCCCGCCGGGGCCGCCGACGCCGGCGGCATCGCGGACGTCTACCTCGCGGCGTTCCACGCGACGTACGCGTTCCCGCTCGCCCACACCGACGACCAGGTCCGCGGCTGGCTCGCGGGCATCGTCGCCGGTGAGCCCCGGACGTGGGTCGCCGAGGCGAACGGCCGGGTCGTGGCGATGATGGTCCTCGACGACGACGGGATCGACCAGCTCTACGTCGACCCGGCGTGGCACGGCCGCGGCATCGGCAGCCGGCTCGTCGAGCTCGCGAAGCGAGAGCGACCGCAGGGCCTCGCGCTTTACACCTTCCAGGTCAACGACCGCGCGCGGCGGTTCTACGAGCGGCACGGGTTCGTCGCGACGTGGTTCGGCGACGGCTCGGCCAACGAGGAGCGCCAGCCGGACGTCCGCTACGAGTGGCGCCCGTGACGCTGGGTGGCGGGGACGCCGACCGGCCGCGCCACGTCGTCTCCCGCGACGGCACGCCGATCGCGGTGTTCTCGTCTGGCGACGGGCCGCCGCTGATCCTCGTCCACGGCACGACCGCCGACCACACGACGTGGCGGGCGACCGGCCCGGAGCTGGCCCACGGCTACCGGGTCCACGCGATCGACAGGCGCGGCCGGGGCGCGTCGGGCGACGCGCCGACAGACGTCGGCTACTCGATCGAGCTCGAGTACGACGACCTCGCCTCGGTCGCCGACGCGGTCGCTGGCGAGGCGGAGATGCCCGTCGACGTCGTCGGCCACTCGTACGGCGGTCGGATCGGGCTGGGCGCGGCCCTGCGGACGGCGAGCATCGGGCGGCTCGTCGTCTACGAGGGCGCTCCGTCGCCGGCGGGCGGCGAGGGCTACCGGCCATCCGGCGTCGAGGACCGGATCGCGACCCTGATCGAGGCGGGCGACCTCGACGCGGCGGCCCAGACGTTCTTCCGCGAGATCGTCCGGATGCCCGAGCCGGAGCTCGACGCGTACCGGGCGAACCCGGTCTGGCCTGTCCGCGTTGCCGCCGTCGGCACCTCGTTGCGCGAGATTCGGGCGGAAGGGTCGCGGGCAGCATCGCTCGACGCGCTCGGCATCGTCGCGATCCCGGTGCTCCAGCTCCTGGGCGGCGACAGCGCACCGCCGTTCCACGAAGCGACCGCGGCGCTCGACGCACGCCTTGCGAACGGCCGGGTGGTCGTCATCCCGGGCGCCCGCCACGCCGCCCATCACACCCACGTCGCTGAGCTCGTCGGTGCGGTGCGTGCTTTCCTCGACGACCCCGACCTGACGTGATCATCGACACCCAGGGCCTGGCGAAGCGCTATGGCCGGACCGACGCGCTCGTCGACCTGACGATGGGCGTGGAGCCGGGCGAGGTGTTCGGGTTCCTCGGGCCGAACGGCGCCGGCAAGACGACCGCGGTCAAGCTCCTGCTCGGCCTCGCCCGTCCGAGCGGCGGTGGCGGCACCGTCCTCGACGCCCCGCTCGGCGACCGTGTCGCGCGGCGGCGGATCGGCTATCTCCCGGAGCTGTTCCGCTACCAGCCATGGCTCCGCGCGCGCGAGGTCCTCGAGCTCCACGCCCGGCTCGCCGGCGGCCTCGACCGGTCGAGGGGCGCGCTCGACCCCATCCTCGACGAGGTGGGCCTCCTCGATCGCGCGACCGATCCGGTCGGCGGGTTCTCGAAGGGCATGCAGCAGCGGCTCGGCCTGGGCGTCGCACTGCTCGGCTCGCCGGCGCTCGTGATCCTCGACGAGCCGACGTCCGCGCTCGACCCGGTCGGGCGGGCCGACGTCCGGGCAATCATCCGCCGAGCCCGCGACGCCGGCACGACGGTCTTCCTGAACTCGCACCTGCTGACCGAGGTCGAGCGCGTCTGCGACCGCGTCGCGATCGTCGACCACGGCCGCGTCCTCGCGAGCGGCCGCCTCGACGACCTGCTCGGGGAGAGCTCGGTCCGGATCCGCGCCACCGACCTCCCGCCCGACGCCCGGGCCGGACTGGCCAGGTTCGGCCGCCTCGCGCCGACCGACGACGACGGCTGGCTCACGATCGCCGGCGTCGAGCACGAGGCGATCCCCGACGTCGTCGCGGCGATCGTCGCCGCAGGCGGCCGCGTCCACGCTGTCGACCCGGGCCGGGCGACGCTCGAGGATCGTTACTTCGAGCTCATCACCGGCCGGGCCGAGGCCACCGCCGAGGGTCCGGGCTGATGGCGACCCTCACGATCGCCGGCCTGACGATCGCCGAGATCTTCCGGCGGCGGATCGCCTGGATCCTGCTGGGGCTGACGCTGGCGAGCGTGCTCCTGACGACGTGGGGCGTTGACCGGCTGGTCTCGACCGGCCGCGGCCACGGCGTGACCGAGCTCGAGGTCTACGTCGCGACCTCGCAGATCCTCATCCTCGTCGCCTTCATGTTCAGCTTCGTCCTCGCGATGACCGCGGCGTTCCTCGGCGCGCCGGCGATCGCGAACGATCTCGAGTCGGGCGTTGCCCAGGCGATGCTCGCCCGGCCGATCCGCCGGTCGGACCTCGTTGTCGGGCGGTGGCTGGGGCTGGCGTCGGTCGTCGTCGCCTATGCCTTCGCGTCGGGCCTGCTCGAGATCGTCGCGATCGGCTTCGTCAGCGGCTACTACCCGCCGCAGCCGTTCCTCGCGTCCGGGTTCCTCGCCGCGCAGGCGCTCGTGCTGCTGACGTTCGCGCTGCTGCTGAGCACGCGGCTGCCGGCGATCGCGGCCGGGGCGATCTGCGTCGTGCTGTTCGGGCTGGGCTGGATGGCCGGCGTGTTCGCCGTCGTCGGCCGGTTCTTCGACGCGGGTCCGCTCGTCGCCGCGTCCGAGGCGAGCCGCTGGCTGCTCCCGAGCGACGGTCTCTGGCGCGGCGCCATCTACGGCCTCGAGCCGCCGGCGGTCATCTTCGTGACGCTCGGCCGGGCCGGGCCCGCCGCGGCGGCGAACCCGTTCTTCGCGGCGGCGCCGCCACCGGCGGAGTTCGTCGCCTGGTCGGCGGCGTGGGTCGTGATCGTGCTGGGGATAGCAGTCGTGTCGCTGCGCCGGCGCGACCTCTAGCGGGTAGGGTGCAGCAGGGCCAACCCGCCTGCCCCGGGCGGTCCGATCGGCCCTACGGCGCCACGAGGCCCGCGGGGCTACCATCGCTCCCATGACCGACACTCCCACCGCGTCGCCCCCGGCGCCCACCGCCGCCGACGACCGGCTCTACTCGCCCGGCCTAGAGGGCGTGATCGCGGGCGAGACCTCGCTCGGCAAAGTCGACGGCGAGCGCGGCCGCCTGACCTACCGCGGCTACCGGATCGGCGACCTCGTCGAGCACGGGACGTATCCGGCGGTCGCAAACCTGCTCTGGACAGGGCAATGGAATCCGTCCTACCGCCTCCCGACGGCGCCGATCCCCGGGCCCGTCCTCACCACGTTGAAGGCCCTCCCCGCGACGACGAAGCCGATGGACGCGCTGCGGACGGCCGTCTCGGTCTGGGGCGCGGTGACAAACCCGCCCTACCCGCCGACCGACGAGCAGGCCCGAGCGCTGACGTCGTTCTCACCGTCGGCGCTCGCCGCGTTCGCGCGCCTCCGCGAGGGCAAGGAACCGGTCGACCCCGATCCGTCGCTCGACCTCGTCGAGGGCTTCCTGTACCAGCTCACGGGAACCCGTCCGGACGCCGGCACGGCGCGAGCGCTCGACGCCTACTTCATCGTCGGCGCCGAGCACGGCTTCAACGCCTCGACGTTCACCGCGCGGATCATCATCTCGACCCGGTCCGACATCGCGTCCGCCGTTTCCGGAGCCATCGGCACGCTGAAGGGGCCGCTCCATGGCGGAGCACCGTCGGAAGTCGTCGACCAGCTGGCGAAGGTCGGCTCGGTCGAGCACGCCGAGCAGTGGCTCAACGAGGCCATCGACCGCGGCGAGCGGCTGATGGGCTTCGGCCACCGCGTGTACCGTGCCTACGACCCGCGGGCCGCCGCCCTGCGCAAGGTCGCCGAGGGGATGGAGCACAAGCCCGACTGGCTGGAGCTCGCGATCCAGGTCGAGGACGTCGCTCTGCGGATCCTCGCCGAGCGGCACCCCGAGCGGGCCCTGAAGACAAACGTCGAGTACTATGCGGCGCCCGTCCTCCAGGGCGTCGGCCTGACGCCGGACCTCTTCCCGGCGGCGTTCGCCCTCGCACGCCACGCCGGCTGGACGGCCCACGTCCTCGAGCAGGCCGCCGACAACCGGCTGATCCGCCCCGACGTCCGCTACATCGGCCCCGCGGAGCGCGACCTCCCGGCCTGAACCCCGCCCGTCAGGCGGCGACCGTCCGAGCCGGCGCGAGCGACGTCGACGCCGCCGCGACGCGTTCCGCGATCCGCTCGACGACGTACCCCGCGTCCCGGCCGGCGCCCGCGACGAGCATGGACGAGAACGCGTACTGGAACGGGACGCCCAGGAAGTAGAGCCCGGGCACGGTCGGGCTGACGCCGCGGACCTCGTCCGGCCAGCCGTCCTCGCCGGTGATCGGCGCCGCGACGAACGAGTAGTCGGGCCGGTAGCCGGTGGCCCAGATCACGCTGGCCACGTCGAGGACCGAGCCGTCGGCGAGCGTCGGCTTGCCGTCGGTCGCGTCGACCGTCTTCGCGTCGTGCCGCTCGACGCCGGCTCGGTCGAGGTCCTGGAGGCGGACCCGGAGGAGTGGCCCGCCGCCCTTGCGGACCTCCGGGCGCATCCGCCGGCCCATCGGCGTGCGCAGCGTCATGACGTGCCCGAAGACGAACTCGACGACCGGCCAGCCGAGCATGGCCCGCTTCGAGTCGGTGACCCGGATCGGCATCTGGCCGTGGGATCGGCCGGACAGGATCGTCCGATGGCCGGCGCTGGCGGTCTCGATCGCGATGTCGGCGCCCGAGTGCGACAACCCGACGACGAGGACGGGGCCGTCGGGGAGCTGGGACGGGTTGCGGTACTCGTGCGAGTGGAGCTGCTGGATCGTCGGGTCGAGCTCGGCGGCGAACGCCGGGATGTTGGGCTGGCGGAAGGGCCCGCTCGCGACGACGACCTGTCGCGCGGCGATGCGCTTGCCCGCGGCGGTCGACACGACGAAGCCGTCCTCGACCGGCTCGACGCGATCGACGCGGGTCCCGCTCCGGACCGGCAGCTCGAACCATCGCGCGTAGGCCTCGAGGTAGTCGGCCATCTCGCGGCCGGTCGGCCAGTGCGAGGACGGCGCGGGGAAGCGCCGTCCGGGCAGCGAGTCGTACTTGGCCGGGCTGTACAGCTTCAGCGAATCCCAGCGGTCGCGCCAGTGATCGCCGATCCGGGCGTCGGCGTCGAGGATCACGAAGGGCAGGCCGCGCCTCGCCAGGTGGTATCCGGCCGACAGTCCGGCCTGCCCTCCGCCGATCACCACCGTGTCGATCCGCTCGATTGGCGTTGTCGTGTCCATGTCACACCCCTAGCCGTGCAGGAAATCGGAGTCGGAGGCGACCGGCCAGCGGCTGATCGCCACGCCGACCGTAGGCGCCGCACGACGGCACGGCATCGGCGGGGGTACCCAATTCGCGCCGGCGCGCCGATGGGTACCGGGCGAGTCAGACGAGGTCGTGCTGGTAGGCGAACGCCGTCGCGGCGGCGCGCGAGCTCACGTCCAGCTTCGTGTAGATATTGCTCACGTGGCGGTCGACGGTCCGCTCGCTGATCCCGAGTGTCTCGGCGATCTCCCGGTTCATCGCGCCGCCCGCAAGGAGCCGGAGGACTTCGACCTCGCGCGGGCTCAGCCCGCCCGGTACCGGCGGCGGGACCCCCGAGATGGCGTCGACGACGTCGGCATCCGGGTCCGCGCCGAGCCTGCCGAAGACATCGCGCGCCGCCGCCAGCTCGAGCGCCGCGCCGTCGGCATCGCCAACCGCCCGACAGGCCTGGGCGATCTGAACACGGACCCGTGCGGCCTCGTAGGGCGCGTCCAACGCCAGCCACTGCTCGAATGCGCGGCGGAGGATCGGCAGGGCGGTCCTCGGATCGCCCTCTTCCAGTCGGACGATGCCGTCGGCCCTCGTGGCGATCGCTTCGAGCAGCGGCGTCCGGTGGCCGGCGACCAACCGTTCCGCAAGCTCGTCGACGAGGGCCCGGGCGGCGGCGACATCGCCAAGCGCAAGCTCGATCCAGACTGCGGCGTCGAGGAGCCTCGGCCGCTGGGTCTGGTCGGCTTCGTCGAGGGCCCGGTGGATCGCGGCGGCCGCTGCGGCGCCGTCGCCCTGGGCCAGTCGGAGCATGGCCATGCCAGGGTCCGGCTGGCGCCCCCAGGTGCTGGCTTCGCGGTAGTCGGTCACTGCCTCCGCGAACTCGCCGCGGAGTCGGTGAAGCTCGGCCCGGTGGTAGTAGGCCTCGCCAATCGCAGGTTCGATCGGCGGCCCCAACAGCCACTCGTGTGCACGTCCGACCTCTTCGACCGCGTCGGCCCAATGGCCATGGAACTGGAGGATCTCGGCGCGGAAGACGAGGCACCGGCCCCGGAACGGGACCGCATCCGGTTGCCGGGCGAACCACCGATCGAGGGCCGTCGTCCACTCCTGGGCACGCTGGAAGTCGAACGCCTGCTGGAACGCTTCGATCGAGCCGCAGTACACGGTGCCGGCGTTGATCGGCGAGACGTCGCCGGCGGTCACGGCGACGAGCGCCTCGTCGAGGAGCGCGACGCCACGATCGATCTCGCCGACGTCGACCAAGGCCTGGCCCAACCCAAGGCGCGACATCGCGCTCAGCTCCGGCTCGTTGAACCGGGCCGCCGTCGCCGCGACCTGTTCGAAGAGCCGGAGGGCGGTGTCGTAATCCCCGCTGTCGCGCGCCTGGAGGGCGGCAGGTACGAGCGGGATCGCTCGCTCCGGGCAATCGTCCGGAAGCTGATCGAGAAGCCGGGTCACCCGAGCGATCCAGCCACCTGCCTGGGCCAACTCCCCGCGCTGGGCCAGGTTCTGAATGAGCTGGAACGCCGAACGGACCGCCCGTCGGACGTCGCCGGCCCGTAGAGCGGCAGCGTGCGCCCGTTCCCAGGTCTGACTCGCGTCGACCCGTTTCCCGACCATATGCTGGGCGGTCGCCAGCCGCTCGAGGTCGTCGACGCCGAGTCCATCGGCTGCGTCCGCAGCGAGCAGACGCTGGGCGGCCTCCGACCACGCGTAGCGATCGAACGCGGCACGGGCGAGGTCGAGGTCGATGGCGGTCGTCATGGCGGCTTGGGCTCCGCGCGCACTCTACCGCGGCGTCGTGGATTTGCCGCCTCGGACTAAAGCCAGCCGCGCCGCCGGAAGTAGAGCGTCAGCAGGATCAGGGTCAGCGCCATCAGCCCGAGGATCGCGAAGAACGTCCACGACTCGTTCTCGCCGGGGAAGTCGACGTTCATCCCGAAGATGCTTGCGATCAGCGTCAGCGGCAGGAGCACGACGCTCGCGGCGGTGAGGATCTTGAACGAGTCGTTCAGACGGTGGCGTCAGTACTGCCTCGTTCGTTGACTCCAGCGCCTCGACGACCTCCTTGTAATTCTCGAGGGTGTCCCAGATGCGCTCGGCGGCGTCGGAGATGTCGTCGAAGTAGATCTCGAGCTCTTCGGCCAGGTAGCGCTGCTTCGTCCGCTCGAGGTCGCGGAGCACGGCGCGCTGGGGCCGAACGATCTTCCGGAAGTTGATGATCTCCTGCTTCGCGTTCGAGATGTCGCGGACGATCTCGCTCGATCGGCCCTCGAAGATGTCGTCCTCGAGGCGGTCGAGCTTGTTGCCCATCTTGCGGAGCATCGGGAACGCGGCGTCGACGTTGGCGTCGACGATCCGGTACAGGAGGTAGCCCGAGCCCTTCGAGAAGTTCTGCTCGCGGAGGTCCTCGACGGCTCCCGAGCCGGTCGAACATCGCGCTGAGCGGCGGCAGCGGCGTCTCCGGGAGGGTGATGAGGTAGTCGGGCCCGACGAAGATGTCGAGCTCGGCCGAGAGCAGGCGGCCGGTCGCCTTCTCGAAGACCGGGAACTGCAGGACGATGAAGATGTAGTCGTCGTACGAGTCGAGCTTGGGACGCTGGTTGCGCGAGTAGACGTCCTCGAAGTCGAGGGCGTGGAACTTGAAGCGCTTCTCGAGCCACTCGCGGTGGGCGAGCCTCGGCTCCTCGATATGGATCCAGCGGAGGCCACTGGCCTCGATGATCTCCGGCTCCGCGACCTCTACCTCGCCGGGCAGCAGGACGCCGCCGGCCGGGACGGCACGGCGAAGTCGCGGGCGCGGGAGCGGCAGGGTCGGCATCGACTGGGAGGCTTCATAGCGGCGTTCGCGCGCAATCCTAGCCCCTCGGGAAGCCGTTCGGGCGTTCGGGCGCCCCCGCGCGTCGCCGGTTGCGTTCCGCTGGGAGCGGCAAATCCCGGCGTAGAGCCAGCCGAAGGACCTCCTGGCTCGCGGGAACCGTGCGTGGTTGGCGCTCGCGGCCACCGCGCGGAGGCGGCTTATCGCCCCGTCAAGGCCCGAATCTGCCGGTGGCAGCGGAATCGGCCCGCCGAAGGGCCCTTCGGGCCTTGGTTTCGCTGGGACCGAAAGGCCGAGCGCAACTGCCAGCTCTAAGCGGGCTCACGACCTCTGATCGAGCATGATCCGGGCTCGGCACCCTTCTCATCGACGAGGCTTGCGGGCTCGGAACGGCCCGATTTCTTCGGTCGGAGCGAAATCGCCGCGCCAAGGCGGAGTCAACCGCCCGGCGGAACGTCCAGCCAGCCCTCGCGGAGCGCCCGCGTCGCCAGCTCCGTGCGGGACGCGACGTCGAGGCGCTCGAACAGCCGGCGCAGGTGCGACTCGACCGTCTTCGCCCCGATCCCCAGCCGGGCCGCGATCTCGTCGTTCGAGCGGCCCTCGACCACGAGCCGGACGACGTCGAGCTCGCGCTCGCTGAGCCGTACGGCGCCGACCGGTCGCCGCCCGAACGCCATCCCGCCTGCGGCCGCGATCCGGATCGCGTCGATCAGCTCCGTGATCGGCGCGGTCTTCAGCACGAATCCCGACGCGCCCAGGCGCATCGCCGCGTCGGCGTACTGCGGGTAGTCGTACGAGGTCAGGACCACGACCGCAGGCCGGGCGTCGGCCGGCGCGGACGACAGCAGCCGCAGCCCGGAGTCCGTTCCCAGGCGGATGTCGAGCAGAACGACGTCGATCGCGGTCGTCGCCAGCAGCGTCTCGGCCTCCTCGACCGACCCAGCGACTCCGACGATCTCGAGGCCCGGCTGCGCGGCGAGCAGCGCCGCGGTCCCCTCGCGCAGCACCGGGTGGTCGTCGACGATCGCGACCCGTGTCGGGCTCGCGGGCGTGGCCGCCTCGGTCAAGGCGCCCGCCACTCCAGCGCGACGTGGGTCCCGCCGCCCGGCCAGCGCCGGACGTCGAGGATCGCCCCGATCGCCTCGGCCCGCTGCTGCATGTTCAGCAACCCGAAGTGACCGCCCCGCTCCGCGACCGCGCCGGCGTCCGGCTCGATCCCGGGCCCGGCGTCGTCGACGGACAGCGAGGCGCCGGTCTCCGTCGACCGGAAGCGCACGACGATCGGTGGCTGGCCGTGCTTGACGGCGTTCGCGAGCGCCTCCTGGGCGACCCGGAAGAATGCCAGCTCCACGTCGGCCGGCAGCCGTGCGCCATCAGAGTGCTCGAGGCGAACCTCGCCGCCGGCGAGCCGCTCGACCCGGAGCACGAGCCAGTCGAGCGCCGGCCCGACGCCGAGATCATCGAGGACGGGCAACCGCAGGTCGCCGAGGATCGCCCGGAGCCGGTCGGACACGGTCCGGCCCAGCTCCGCACCCTCCTCGTCGCCGCTGGCCTCGAGTCGCCGGACGAGCAGCGTCAACTCCTGGAGGGCGTCGTCGTGGATGTCGGCCGCGAGTCGGGCGCGCTCGGCTTCCGTGGCCGCGACGACAAGGTCGCGTTGGAGCTGGGCCCGGCTGGCAACCCGTGCCAGCGGTCGAACCGTGAACCGTCCGGCCACGACGACGAACCCGATCCAGATGAGCGAGCAGCGAGTAGAGCGGCGTCTGGAGCGAGGTGATTGCGACCATCGGCGTCGCCCCGGCGACCGCGAACTCGGCCGACTCGAGGAGTCGCCCGCTCGACGCCGATGGCGACCGCAGTGCGTCGAAGTCGAGCGGCCCGGCGGCCGCCAGCCCAGGCAGCAAGGGAATGGCGGCGACGAGCGCCCAGCGGACCAGCTCGGTCGTCCACGACGGCGGCTGCTGGACGATCGCGAACGTGACCACGATCGCGAGGATCTCGCAGAACGCGATCGCGAGGCCGATCGAGCGCCGTTCGGACGTGCCCCGGATCCGCTCCCATAGGCCGTCGGCAAGCGGCAGCATTGCGACGGTCGTCAGCAGGCCCGCCGCAACGACCGCCGTGGGATCCCACGTCGCCGCGAGTGGCCGAGTCAGGAACGGCATCGCGACCGCGACCGCGATCGGCGCGGCGAGCGGTTGGAGCGACGTTCCGAACGTCCCATCGCGGACGAGCTTCCAGCCGGCGAACAGCAGCGCCGCGCCGAACAGCAGCGGCAGGACCGTTTCTCGCCAGCTCGGGTAGTACCAGAACGTCCGAATCGGGTAGGCGTCCGGCTGGCCGGCCGCCAGGTCGTTCGGCGCGATCGCGTTCATGTACTGGATCGGCGCATCAGCGAGCGTCGTCAGCTGGGCCATCTCGTCCGGCGTCAGTGCCCCAACCGGCTCGGCCGGCTCGACGCCGGTCGGCTCCTGGGGGACGTTGGGATCCTCCGTCGGAGTGTCGGGATAGACGTAGGCCGGCAACCGATAGACCTGCGTCCCGTTGAGCTCCGTCACGATCATCCCGACCTGGACCTGATCGTTGGTTGCCGGGCTATACGGCGTGATCCGAGCCACGACCAGGTGGTCGCCGTCGACTTGGAGGTCGATGCCCGGATCGATCCGGCCGATCACGGCCGCGCCGATCCCCAGCGTGAGCGCGACGAGGGCGATCCCGGCCGCGAGCACGTCGCGACGTTGCTGGCGCATGGCCCGACGGTAGCAGGCGCCCCGGGATCGTCGCGAGCGGGAAATCCCGCAACGGCGGCGCGGGATGCGACGGCTGGGCGCAGCGGCTGCCCTCGTCGACGCTTGGCGGCATCCACGGCAACCGGACGGAGGCGAGGACGGATGACGACGGCGCTCGAGACGATCGGGCTGGGCAAACGCTACGGGCTGCGGCGATGGGCGCTGCGTGACCTCGACATCGCGGTCGAGCAGGGCACGATCACCGCCCTCGTCGGGCCGAACGGCTCGGGCAAGTCGACGCTGCTCAAGGCCTGGGTCGGCTTCGAGCGACCGACGGCCGGCCGGCTCCGGATCCACGGCGTCGACCCGGTCCGGAAGCGCGGACAGGCGATCGCGCTGACCGGCTACGTCCCGCAGCAGCCGTCGCTGTACCGGGAGCTGACGATCGCGGACCACCTCGAATTCGCGACGGCGCACCGGCCGGGCTTCGACGCGTCGCTCGCCCGGCGCTACCTCGACGACCTCTCGATCCCGCTCGATTCCCGCGCCGACCAGCTGTCTGGGGGACAGCAGGCGCAGGTGGGGCTGGCGCTCGCGTTGGGGACGCGGGCGCCGGTCCTGCTCCTCGACGAGCCGCTGGCGAGCCTCGACCCGCTGGCGCGGCGCGAGTTCCTGCGGGTCCTCGTCGACGCGGTCCGGGCGAGCGGGGCGACGGCGCTCCTCTCGTCGCACGTGATCACCGACATCGAGCAGGCCTGCGACCACCTCATCGTGCTGGGCGGCGGGCGGTCGCTGCTCGCGGTGTCGATCGCCGAGGCGATCGCCGGCCACTCAGTCGTCGACGGCGTCGTGGCGGGCGACGTCGCGGCCGGCGCGGCAGGCGCGATCGGGACGTTCCCGTCGCCGACCGGCGAGCCGCTCACGCTGCTCCGCGGGCGGGGCGGTCGCGCGGCGACGCTCGAGGAGGTCGTGATCGGCCATCTCGCGGCGGGCCGGGTCTCGCGGCCGGTCGGCGACGCGGTCGCTCGCGAGGAGGCGGCGTGATGCAGAAGCTGAAGTCGATCCGGCTCGTCTTCCGGATGCAACAGTTCGAGATCGTCGCCGTCGGGCTGATGGCGGCGGCCCTCGTCGGCGCGGCGCTGTATGTCGCGAACGAGCTCAACGCCGTCGGCTACGGGCCGTGCTCGCTCGCGGCCGCGCCGCCGCCGAGCTGCGAGGCGCTGGGCCGCCGGTTCTTCGGCCTCCAGGACGCCCACGCGAGCCCGGTCTTCGCGTTCATGAACCTGCTGCCGTACGCGGTCGGGCTGTTCCTGGGCGCGCCGCTGATCGCCCGGGAGCTGGAGCGCGGCACCGCCCGGCTCGCCTGGTCGATCGCGCCATCGCGGCTGCGCTGGTACGCCTGGCGGGTCGTGCCGGTCGTCGTGTTCGCGGTCGTCGTGACGTGGGCGGCCGGCTTCGCGGTCGACCGCCTCGTCGCCGCGCGATCGCCCGGGATCGACCTCGAGAACTCGTTCGACACGTTCGGCCAACGGGGCGCGCTCGTCGCGATCACGGCGTTCGTCGTCGTCGCGGGGGCGATCGGGCTGGGGACGGTCGTCGGCCGCGTCCTGCCGACGCTGATCGCGGCGCTGATCCTCGGCTACTTCGGGGTCATCGGCGTCCAGCACCTCCACGCCGACTTCACCGCCCGCGAGTCGGTCATCGTCGCGGAGGCCGAGTTCCGCCCGGGCGACCGCTATGTCGACCAGTTCTTCAAGCTGCCCGATGGCCGGACCGTCGGCTACGAGGAGCTCGCTCAGATCGATCCCGCGGCGTGACGAGCGAGACCGGCCCGATGTACCCGATCGTCTATGAGGTGATCCCGGCCGAGCGCTATCGCGAGGTCGAGGCGCGCGAGGCGCTGATCCTGGGTTCGATCGGGGTCGCCATGCTCGTCGGTGCCGGGCTCATCGTCACGCGACGGCGTCCGGGCTGAGGCATGCGTCCAATCAAGCTCACCGTCGTCGGCCTGGTCGTCATCCTCGCGATGATCGGAACCGTCGCCTGCACGACGGCATCGTCATCGGCCCACTCGGGCACCAGGACACCGGCGCCGGGGGCGCCCGGGAACTTCCCGCAGTCAACGCCGGGGTCGGTGCCCCCGTTCAACGCGGTTCCGCGCGGCGAGCTCGGTCGCGCGAAGACCACGGACGATGGAGCGGTCACCGAGGCGGACGGCGCCCTCCCCGACGGCGTGACCGTGTTCGACGACGCGAATCCCGGCATCGCCAACCTCGACCCAAACCTGCTCCAGTCTCTGCGCGACGCTACGAGGGACGCTGCCGACGGCGGCGTCGAGCTCACGATCAACAGCGGCTGGCGCTCCGCGAACTATCAGGACGCGCTTCTCCGTGCGGCGGTCTCCGAGTACGGGTCCGAGAAGGAGGCTGCGCGATGGGTCGCCACGGCAGACACGTCACCGCACGTTTCCGGGGACGCGGTCGACATCGGGTCCGCCAACGGCACGACGTGGTTGTCCGAGCACGGCGCCGACTACGGGCTGTGCCAGATCTACCGCAACGAGTCGTGGCACTTCGAATTGCGCCCCGAGGCGATCGAGGGTGGCTGCCCCCGGATGTACGCCGACCCGACCCGCGATCCGCGGATGCAGAAGTAACCGATGCCGCAGGGCTCGGCGGCCGGATATTCCCGGAACTCGCATCACAACCTGCAGACGTGATTTCTGACGAGCGTCTGCGGCAGGGATAATCGGCGGCGATGTCCGACACGACCGCGAGCGCCGCCACGACCTCGAGGGAGAACCTCAGGGCCCGCCTCGGCCGGCTCCGGCTGCGCAATTTCG
The DNA here is from genome assembly GCA_963845925.1 of uncultured Chloroflexia bacterium. Classification (GTDB taxonomy): domain Bacteria; phylum Chloroflexota; class Limnocylindria; order Limnocylindrales; family CSP1-4; genus CF-46. Next base: position 237,137 of record CAWJUA010000034.1, on the reverse strand, counting down.
AGACCGAGCCGTGGGTCGGCCTCGTCATCGCGATCGCGGCCTGGGCGCTGATCACGTACTTCAGCGAGCCGTGGGGCCGCCTCTGGGGCACCGGCCAGGACGCCCGCTGCTACTACCAGGCGACGCTCGCCGACCCGTACCTCCACTCCGCCTGGAACGACCCGATCGCCTACGTCTACTCGCCGGCGTTTCTCCAGCTCGTCACGCCGCTCACCCAGCTCCCGTGGCAGGCGTTCATGGCGGTCTGGACCGCGCTCCTCATCGCCGCCGCCCGCTTCCTCACGGGCCCGCGGCTCCTCGCCGCCGGCCTCCTCTTCCCGTTCACCGCGATGGAGATCGCCGGCGGCAACGTCTCGCTGCTCCTGGCCGTCGCGATCGTGATCGGCTTCCGCTGGCCGGCCGCCTGGGCGCTCGTCCTCCTCACGAAGATCACGCCCGGCATCGGGCTGTTGTGGTTCGCGGTCCGCGGCGAGTGGCGCCATCTCGCGATCGCCCTCGGCGCGACCGCCGCGATCATCGCCGTGTCGTTCGTGATGCTGCCCCAGCAGTGGCGCGACTGGGTCGACGTCGTCATCGGCAACGCCGGGAAGGGCGGGACGTGGGCCAGCGTCCCGGTCCCGCTCTGGATCCGCCTGCCGATCGCGGCAGCCGTCGTCGTCTGGGGCGCCCGGACGGATCGGGCGTGGGCCGTACCCGTCGCCGCGATGCTCGCCCTGCCCGCGCTCTGGTACGGCGGCATCTCGATGCTGCTCGCCGCGATCCCGCTCCTGCCCGAGCAGGGCCGCGTCAGGTGGCTGCCGGCTGGCGCACGCGCTTGACGCGGAAGACCACGACCAACGCCGCGATCAGGAACACCGACGCCCCAAGGACGAACGGCCCGGCCGGCCCGGTCACCGGCGCGACGAGCCCGCCGACGATCGGGCCGATGATCCCCGCCGCGTAGAGCGGCAGGTAGACGAGGTTCAGCGTCGCCGACCGCCGCTCCGGCGGCACCTCGGTCGAGAGCAGGCTGAAGACCATCGCCCCGACCGACCCGTTGCACGCGGTGAACGTCAGCACCGTCAGCGCAAGCAGCGCCACCGTCGGCGCAAGCGGCGTGAACAGCAGCGCGAACCCGCCGCCGACGAGCGCGCCGGCGAGCACGGGCCGGAAGCCCAGCCGGTCGCCCAGCGCGCCGCCGATCGTCGCCGCCACCGCTCCGACGAGCGCCGCCAGCCCGATGACGATCCCGATCGCCGACGCCAACCCTTCGCCGGCCGGCACGACCCCCTCGACGATCAGCGGCTGGTACGGCCGCGTCAGCTGGTTCGCGAGGTACGTCACGAAGTAGATCGCGAAGATCCGGACGATCGCTCGGATCCGAGATGACGCCTCGGACCGCCCCGAACGCCAGCGACACGACGCTGCCCTGCGGCACGACGGAGGGCCGGACCTCGCGCGACCCGATCGCGACGAGTGCGCCGGTGCCGAGCGAGAGCAGCGCCGAGAGCAGGAACACCTGCGACAGCGACCAGCCGAGCCCGTCGACGAGGACGAACCCGCCGAGGAACGGCCCGATCGCGAACCCGATCGGCCCGCTCGCCCCGAAGATCGCCATCGTGGTGCCGAGCCGCCGCGCCGGGACGACGTCGCGGATGCCCGCCAGCATCACCCCGGTGTTGCCCAGCTGGAACCCGATCAGCAGCAGGCTCAGGGCGAGCTGCCACGGCTCCCGCGACAGCGCGACGCACACGAACACGACCGCCTCGACGAGGCAGCTCCGGACGATGACCGCCTTGCGCGAATACTTGTCGGCCCAGACGCCCCACAACGGGACCAGCGGCGCGCCGACGATGAAGATCAGCGACGTGAACAGCCCGACGAACTGGAGGCGCTCGGCCTGGGGCACGCCCATCTGGCTGAGGTAGGTCGGCAGGAACGCGAAGACCTGGCTGACGCCGAGGCCCTCGACCATCGACGTCAGCCAGAAGACGACGACGATGACTCGCCAGTCGTCGCGCCCGTGGCGATCGTCGATGGCTGGGATCGCGGGCCCCGTCGCCGGCGCGGGTTGGACCGCGGGCGCGAGTTGCGACGACATCTCCGCGAATCGTAGGCGAAGCCACGATCCGGCGGGGTGCGGCGGCCGTATGCTCCGAGTGGGAGGTGCCCTCGATGATCGGTCGTCTCGTGACGCGGCTCGTCGACGCCCAGGCGGGCTGGGCTCGGCCGTTCGGCGACTTCAACCACCGCTGGCTGACGGCGCTGTTCCGGCCGATGCGGCCGGTGAAGGACTTCTTCAACGGGACGTGGCTGGGCCACCCGGTTCACGCGGCCCTGACGGACGTCCCGATCGGCGCGCTGACCGTCGCGCTGATCCTCGACATCGTCGGCCAGCCGGTCGGGGCGGACGTCGCGCTGCTGATCGGCGTCCTGTCGATGCTCGGCGCCGCCGTCGTCGGCTTCGCCGACTACACCGACACCGACGGCACCGCCCGGATGCGGGCGACGGTCCACGCGACGCTGATGGTCGTCTCGCTCGTGTTCTTCGCGATCTCGCTCGTCATCCGCGCCGGCAACCCGACCGACCGGACGGTCGCGTTCGCCCTCCTCGTCATCGGCTACCTCGTAATCTCGATCGGTGCCCTCGTCGGCGGCGACCTCGTGTACCTCATCGGCACCCACGTCAACCGCCATGCCTGGCGCGGCGCCGGCGCGAAGTGGATCGCGGTCGACCTCGGCGGCCTGCCCGACATCCCCGAAGGCGGCCCGACGAAGCTCAAGGCCGGGATCAACGACCTCGTCGTGGTCCGCAACGGCGACCAGATCCTCGCCCTCCACGCGCAGTGCGCCCACGCCGGCGGGCCGCTCGCCGAGGGCACGCTCGTCAAGGACCAGATCCAGTGCCCGTGGCACGGCTCCCGGTTCCACCTCGCCACCGGCTACGTCGCGCGCGGCCCGGCGATGTACAGCCAGCCGGCCTACGAGCTGCGCCAGACCGAGGCGGGCGGATGGGAGGCACGGCGAGCCGCCGGGTGACGTAGCATCCGCTTCGGGAGTCGGGGATCACCGGGGACTCGGGCTCGGGGGACTCGGGATGCGGGGATGCGGTTCTGTTTGGGGCGAACCATCCGAGCGCGCGCTTCGTGGGGGATTCGCATGAGCCACCTCTCGACCACGGTCCGCGTGGAGGCCCCGGCCGACGTCGTCTACGACATCGTGGCCGACCCATCGCGCGGGCCCGAATGGCAGACGCTCGTGTCCGAGCTGGGCGACATCGCCGGGCGGGCCGGCGGCGTCGGATCGAGCTACACCGGGTACTACAAGCTCGGGGGCCGGCGGCTCGAGGGCCATTTCGTGATCACCGCCGCGGAGCGCCCGACGCTCCACCAGGCGGCCGGCACCACCCGCGGCGGCTGGGCCCGCTGGACGACGATGATCGAGCCACGGGACGACGGCGCGGCGTCGGACGTGCGCGTGTCGCTCGAGTACGAGCTGCCGGGCGAGGTCGTCGGGTCGCTGTTCGGTTTGGTGACCGGGAACCGCCTCGAGGCCGAGTTCAAGAAGACATACCTGAACCTGAAGCGGCTGGCCGAGTCGGCGTCGGTCGCGCAGCCGGAACGCGTGGGCGGTGGCTCCGCCGCGTGACGGGGGCACCGCGCTCGGCGTGACGTCGATCGAGATCCACGACCCGACGCTCGTCGTGCTCGTCGGCGCGGCAGGGAGCGGCAAGTCGACGTTCGCAGCCCGTTGGTTCGCCCCGTCAGAGGTTCTCTCGTCCGACGCGTTCCGCGAGATCCTCAGCGGTGACGCGGCCGATCAGCGGGCGACGAAGACCGCGTTCTCGATCATCCACCGCGAGGTCACGAAGCGGCTCGCGACAGGCCGCACGGTCGTCGTCGACGCAACGAACGTGGAGCCGTCCGCGCGCCGCCAGCTGGTCGCCCGGGCGACATTCGCGGGCGTTCCGGCCGTCGCGATCGTGTTCGCGCTGCCGCGAGACGTCGTGCTTGCGAGGAACGCCGCGCGCCCGGAGCGGGTCGTCGACCCGGCGATCGTCGAACGGCATCTCGACCGCCTCGATGCGGCCTTGCCAGTTCTCGGCGACGGCTTCGCCGATGTGGTCTTCCTCAGGACACCGGCCGAGGCCGATGCGATCGAGGTCGTTCGGGTCGGCTAGGTCGCGCCCGCCCCGATCAGCACGATCGCCACGATCGCGGCGGTGATCCCGACGAGGTGCGCCCGCGACAGCCGCTCGTGGAGCAGCGTCACCGCGAGGATTACCGTCATGACCGGGTAGAGCGACGAGAGAACCGCGGCGATCGAGAGGGCGCCGGCCTGGGCGGCGAGCAGGAACAGGCTGTTGCCGGTGATGTCGAGCACGGCGACGCCCACGGCCGCCGGCACGATCCGGCCGCGGCACCCGCCACGGCTGCCGGGCGAGGAGGATCACGGCGACGAGCACGCGCGCCGGCCGAGAGCTTGATGATCGCGAGCGCCCAGAACAGCGAGCCCTCCGGGATCAGCCCGAGGAACACGGTCGAGAGGCCGATCCCAAGCCCGCCGGCGACGGCGAACTCGAGCCCCGATCGCCCGCCTCCGCCGCCGGCGGCCCGCGACACGAGCACGACCGCGACGAGCGCGAACGCGACGCCGAGCCAGACGATCGGCGGCAGGGCCCCCTCGAGGACCACGCCCGCGGCGACCGGCACGATCGCCGCGAGGACGCCGGTGACCGGCGCGACGACGCCCATCCGCCCGACCGACAGCCCGTGGTAGAGCCCGACGAGCCCGATCAGGCCGACCACGCCACCGACGACCGCCAGCGCCGCCGGCCCGGGCCCCGGCCACGGCTCCCGGGTGAGCAGCGCGGCGGCGGTCATCGCGCTGATCCCGACGATCTCGACGACCAGCGACACGCCGAGGACCGGCGCCCGCCGGCTCGTCCAGCCCCCGCCGAAGTCGGCCGAGCCGAACGCGATCGCCGACGCGAGACCCAGGACGACGACCGCGAGGTTCGCGCCGGCCGCGTCAAACCCGGGCAGGAACCCCACCCGAGGCGACGCCGGGACTGCCGGCCCCGGTCCCGTTCAGTGAGTCGTCGCCGTCGTCGAGCTCGGTCGGGCCCGCCAGCAGGACGACCGCGTCGGCCGAAGCGTCGTACCGGTCCGACGTCGTGAGGTAGATCACCTGGAAGTCGCGGGCGACGTCGCGCAGCAACTCCAGCGACCGCGTCGCCCGCTCGTCGTCGAACGTCACGAACGGGTCGTCGAGGATCAGCGGCGGGCGCTTGTCGCCGGTGACGAGCCGGACCAGCCCGATCCGGGCGACGAGATACACGAGGTCGAGCGTGCCCTGGCTCAGCGACGTGACGTCGACCCAGTCGCCGCGCTCCGGGGCGTGGACCCGGATGTCGAACGTCTTGTCGTCGACCTGGACGCGGCGGTAGCGACCCTCGGTCACGCGGGCGATGTCGGCGACCATTGTCTCCTCGAGGTAGCGCGTGGCGGTCTTCATCGTGGCCTGCTCGGCGGCCTCGATCTCGCGGAGCGTCCGCTCGTAGACCCGCGTCCGGCGCTGGAGCGCGGCCAGCTCGTCGCGCCACGTGGCGAGCAGCTCCGCGTGGCCGGCGACCGCCTCGGCGTCGACGGGGTTGGTGTCGACCCGGGCGCGGGCGTTCGCCTCGTCGTCGCGGGCCCGCTCGAGCGCCGACTCGAGGTCGCGGATCTCGACCTCGAGCCGCTCCCGGGCGCGGGGCTCCCGGGCGATCGGCCCCAGGGCCTCGAGCGCGTGGCCCTTCTGCTCGACCTCGAGCGCCGCCGTGTCGCGCCGCTCCGGGAGCGTCTCGGCGGGCTCCTTTCCGACGAGGCCGTCGAGCTGGGCCTGGAGCCGCTCGATCCCGGCCATGTGCTCCTGCTCGGCGGCGAGCATCGCCTCGACGGCGGCGAGGTCCGGCAGGCCGACGCCGCGGAGCTGCTGAGCGGTGTCGGCCTGGCACTGCTTCAGCTCGGCTTCCATCTCGGAGCGGCCGCGGAGGCGTCGCTCGACCTCGACGTCGCGCAACTCGGTGTTGACCCGGTCATGGCGCCGGAGCCACCACGCCACGAACGCGAGGATGAGGCCGATCGCGGCGAGGGCGCCGCCCAGGAGCATGGGCGCGGTGCCGAGCGCGATCGTCGTCAGCTGGTTCACAGCGAACACGGCCGCCGCGACGAGCAGCCCCAGCGCGACGAGCAGCAGCCCGATCCGCCAGATCGGCCGCCAGCTCGGCGGCGGCGGGACCTCGAACGAGACCTCGATCTCGCCGGCGAGCGCCGCCTTCAGCTCGCGCGTCCGCGTGTCGAGCGCCCGCAGCCGCCCGACGACCTGCTCGAGGACGGGCAGCGGGTTCGGCGAGGGATGGCTCGCGCGCAGGCCGGCGAGCTCCTCCGACACGGTGACCGCGGTCCGGTAGCGCTCGAACCGCTCCTGGGCGGCGGCGCGCTCGGTTGCCAGGCGCTCGGCCTGCCGGGCCTTCTCGAGCATCGCCCTCCGTTCGCCGAGATCCGCCTCCGACGACGCCCGCCGCTCCTTCGCTCCCGCCAGCGTGTCGCGATCGCGCTCGAGCTGGGCCAGGGCCATCTCGCCCTGGTCGACGAAGCCCTGCTCCCGACCGACCATCTCCTCCGCGACCTTCAGCCGGCCCGGGTTCTTCTGTCCCTGCGTCTTCAGCTCGAAGATCGCGCGCTCGAGTCGCTTCTTCGCCCGCGACGTGCCGCGGTCGGCGCCGCTGATCGACGCCTGGAGGCGGTCGCGGAGCGTCGCCTCGTCGCGGTCGAGGTCGGCCAGCTCGTGGTGGCGGATCGAGGCGGTCGAGCGGAAGAACGCCTCGGTCGGGATGCCGGTCAGCTCCGCGAGCGCCTGGTCGGCGAGCGTCGGGTCGGTGATGACCTGGCCGTCGAGCTCGAGCCGGACCGTGCCGCGCTGGCCCTGGAACGACTTCTCGATCGAGCCGGGTCGCGTCCCGCCGCCGTTGTCGTCGTCGTCGACCTCGAAGTCGATCGCGATGACCGGCCGCGCGTCGTCGGGCGCGTCCCACGATCGGAAGCCGTCCATCTCCTGGCCGCCGGCGGTCGCCTTCTTGGTGAGGACGAGCTCGAGGGCCCGCTGGATCGTCGTCTTGCCGGCCTCGTTGGGGCCGTGGACGATCGTGAGCCCGGGTGCGAGCGGGACTTCGAACTCGCGGTAGCGCCGGAAGTCGCGGACGCTGAGCTTCGTGATCCTCACAGGCTGACCTCGTGGCCGGCCAGCAGCAGGCGGCCCAGCCGGAGGACGTCGCGCAGCTCCGATGCCTCGAGCGTCGTTGCGTCGCTGGGGTCGGCCTCGAGCTCCGCGATCCGGCCCTCGACGTCGCGGATGAAGGCGCCGGTGATCGTGTCGGCCGAGGGGATCGCGCCTTCGCTCAGGGCGGGCATCGACTGGTCGCGGACGCGGAGCCGCAGGAACGAGCCCTTGAGCTGCTCCTCGACCTCGCCCGGGTCGACGTCGAGCTCGTCCGGGCGTACCCCGGTCAGGCGGGCCTCGAGGACGAGGTCGGGGTTGGCCTTCGCCTGGAGCTTCGCGATCAGGTCCGGCTGGCCGTTGAGGCGAGCCGCGTCGACGTCGAGTCGCTCGAACGTCGTCCGCCCGACCGCCGCCTCCTCGACCGTGACGCTTTTCCCGCCGGCGGCATCGTCGAGCGAGACGACGAGGACCTTGCCGGCGCCATCCTGGTCGACGGCGACGGGCTCCGGCGCGCCCGAGTAGGCATAGGTCGTCGACCCGGCCTTGCCCTTCTGGGTCGAGTGCCAGTGGCCCAGCGCGAGGTAGTCGAGGCCGCTCGCCGCGATCTCCTCCTTCGTGACGACGACCTCGTCGCGGTCCGTCCGGTCCGGGATCGCGAGCGCGCCATGGACGACGCCGATGTGCCAGGTCGCTCGCGGCTCCGTCGCGGCATCGACGTGGACGTCGCGGAGCGGGCTGTATGGGGCGCGCTTCGTCGCGAAGACCGTTGCGTGGATCGTCGCGTCGAGCATCGGCAGGTGGAACGCGGGCTGGTCCGGGGTGATCACCGTGACGAGGTCGTCGTCGGGCGTGCTGCCGGCCATCGCCTTCAGGTCGTAGGCGCGGTAGATCGACGCGCGCTCGTAGCAGTCGTGGGTGCCGGGGACGATGACGCTGCGGATCTTCGACTGGGCGAGGCGTGCGAGCTCGGCGGCGACCCGCTCGACCGAGCGGCGAGGCTGGGTGTTGGAGTCGAACAGGTCGCCGGCGACGAGGAAGAGGTCGACCTTCTGCTCGATCGCGAGGTCGACGGCGGCCTTGAACGCGGCGAACTGGCGCTCGCGCTGGGCCGTCGCGGCGTCGCCGAGGTCGGCGTGGCGCGCGCCGAGATGGACGTCCGCGGTATGGAGCAATCGGAGCATCCGGGTGCGATCGGCCTCCTGTCCCGTCGGCGCGCTCGAAGCGACGAGGCGAGGTGCGGACCCGTCGCGGAGTGCCCCTCAGCGGCCCCGGACTGGCGCGAGCGAGGCGCCCCCTGGCCCTCGCTCGCCACCCCGAATCTCGTTGGTGATTGTGACAGGTCGGATGTCACGGTCGCCAGCCACTTCGGGCTCCGCGGCGGCCTGGTCGCTGTAACGCCTAGTTTCTTGATGGGCGGTATTCTCCCGAACCAGTAACCGGTGCGCCCCGAAACAGGGACTCCACATCGGCACCTGGATAGCGCGGCGCCGGCCCTTCCCGACGCTCCTCGCAATGTCCCGTCCGCCGATGCCCATGCCCGTGGCATGCCGGAGGGCCGTAGCAAGAGGAGAGGAAAGACTGGTGACCTACGCCGATCGGACGCTGACCTGCGTCGATTGCGGAGTGGAGTTCATCCACTCGGCGGCCGACCAGGAGTACTACGTACAAAAAGGGTTCTCGTCCGACCCGAAGCGGTGCGCGAGCTGCCGAGCCAGCCGCCGCGCCAGCCGTGACGCCGGCTACGACGTCCGGGACATCGGTGGGCCGCGCGGCTACGAGCGCGGCGACGACCACGTGGCACGGGAGTACTTCGCGGTCGTCTGTTCATCCTGCGGCAATCAGGCGCAGGTTCCGTTCAAGCCGCGCATGGACCGCCCGGTCTATTGCTCGGACTGTTTCCGACAGGTGAAGCCTGACTGAGTGACTGGGCAGTCGCCACTGCCCGCTCGTCGGTGAAGGGGAAGGATCACCGACGGAACACTTCAGAGACGCCCCGGTCCCAGTCGCCGGGGCGTCTTTTCGTGTCCGGGTCAACGGCTGTCACGCCTGGACGACGCTGGACTGCGTTGGCCGGTGCGCTCCGCGCTCACGGGCATCCGAGCCCGCTCGCTTGCGGTGCTCCCGGCCGCCTTGCCAGCATCGCCCATCGCTGAGCTTCGGCACGGAATCGTGGTCTGGCAGACCACAACGATCGGCCGGGCAGTGCCTCAGAGGCGGAACACGTCGCCCGCTCGGAAGCGTTCGCGGCGGCGGCCGCGCCAGACCGTGACCCGCGAGCGGCCGTGGACCTGCCAGCTGCCGCCCCGGCCGACGACCGCCGTCTCCTCGTCGATGCCAAGAACGGCATCGCCGCGCGGCGCCTGGAAGACGAGCAGCGCCGCCAGCGCCTCGGGGAACGCGTCGTAGTGGGGCACGACGGCCGCGCCCGGCACCATCCCCAGGCCCTCGTGCCAGCTGAGCGGCCAGAACAGCCGCCGGCGGCGGGTCGACCAGTGCCGCGCGGCGAGGATCATCGCCCCCGCAGAGCAGCCCGCCAGCACCGCCCCCCGCTCATGGGCCGCCACCAGCGCCCGGCCCACCGCCGTCCCGCACAGCGTCGACGACAGGTAGTCCGGCTTGCCGCCCGACAGGTAGATCAGGTCGGCCTCGCCGATTGCCTGGGCGTGGACCGCGTCGTCGGCGTCGACCCGATCGCGGACGAGCACCGGCTCGACCTCGGCGCCCAGCCCGGAGAAGTGGGCGGAGCCCTGCGTGGCCCAGCGGTGGAAGACCTCGGTCCCGTCCGGCCAGGACGCCGTCGGCAGGATCGCCACGCGGGGCCTGGAGCGGCCGGTCGAGGCGAGCAGGCCCGCGTCGAAGTCGGCCATCGCGGGCAGGAACTCGCCCGACCCTACGAGGGCGACGGGACCCGGCATGCGCGAGAGCATAGCCGTGCCTGTGCCACACTGCCGCGATGACCCGGACCCAGCGGTGGACGCTCGTCGCGGCGATCATCGGCTCGGGCGTGGTCTTCCTCGACGGGACGATCGTCAACCTCGCGTTGCGGGCGATCGGCAAGCTCCCGACGACGTTCCTCGGGGTCCTCGAAGGTCAGGCCTACATCGTCAGCGGCTACCTCGCGGTCCTCGCGGCGCTGCTGATCCTGTCCGGGGCCCTCGCCGACTTCTACGGCCGGCGGAAGATCTTCGCGATCGGCCTGACCGGCTTCGGGATCAGCTCCCTGCTCTGCGGGATCGCCCCCAACCTCGAGCTGCTCGTCCTGTTCCGCCTCGTCCAGGGAGCGGCCGGCGCGCTGCTCGTGCCCGGGCTCCCTGTCGATCATCACGGCGACGTTCGAGGGCCAGGCCCGGGCGAAGGCGTTCGGGACGTGGGCCGCGGCGACGTCGGCGCTGACGTTCTTCGGCCAGCCGATCGGCGGCCTGCTCGTCGACCTCCTGTCCTGGCGGGCCGCGTTCATCATCAACGTCCCGCTCGTGGCGATCGCCCTCTGGGCGACGATCCGGCACATGCAGGAGTCGCGCGACGAGACCGCGACCGGCTCCTTCGACTGGCTGGGCGCGGCGGTCGGGGCGGTCGCGATCGGCGGGCTCGCGTTCGGCGCGACGCGAGGCCAGCAGATGAACTGGCAGGACACGCTCGCGTGGGTGGCGCTGATCGTCGGCGCGATCGCGCTCGTGATCTTCCCGTTCCTCATGCGCCGGCCGCACCCGCTCGTGCCGCTGTCGCTGTTCCGGATCCGCGACTTCGCCGTGATCAACCTCTCGACGTTCCTGATCTACGCCGCGCTCTACGTGACCCAGTTCTACATCGCGGTCCTGCTCCAGGCCACGCTCGGCTACACGGCCACCGCCGCGTCGCTGGCCGGCCTCCCGAGCGGCATCCTGCTCGTCGTCCTGTCCACCCGGGTCGGAGCCGCCGCCGGCCGGATCGGGGCGAAGCCGTTCCTCGTCGTCGGGCCCGCTGATCATGGCCCTCGGCTGCTCTGGTGGGCTCGGATCCCATCGACATCCGAACCCTGGAAGGCGACGTTCGAGAACCCGTCGACGCTCGTCCCGCCAAGCTCGGTGTTCATCGACGTGCTGCCGGCGCTCATCACGTTCGGGCTGGGGATCTCGCTCGTCGTCGCGCCGCTGACGAGCACGCTCATGGGCTCGATCCCGAGCCGGAACGCCGGCCTGGGGTCGGCGATCAACAACGCGGTGTCGCGGGTCGGCACGCCGCTCCTGGGGGCGGTCCTGTTCATCATCGTGTCGGCGACGTTCTACTCGAGCCTCGGCTCGCAGGTGACGGGCCTGAACACCGACGACGCGGCGGTCCGGACGACGTTCCCGCCGCTCAACCAGCCGACCGAGCAGGTCCCGCCCGACCAGGCCGAGGCGGCCCGGAACGCGTCGGTCGACGCGTTCCACGTGGCGTCGATCGCGGCGATCATCCTGCTGATCGGTGGCGCCGCGGCGAACCAGTTCGGGCTGCGCGGCGCCGGAGCGGTTGCAGGCGTCCAGGCGGAGCAGGAAGCGCCTGCCGACCCGGCCGCGGAGCCCGCCGCGGGGGCCGGCTGAGCGCCGTCTCAGGCACCGTGCGGTGCGGAAAATCCCGGTTTCCGGCCCTCGATCCGGCGTGTATGCTCGTGAACGCCGTCGAGCAGGCGAACCTGCCCGGCCCGAGCGCGTCGGGACGCCGCGGCCCCCAGGCGCGGCGAAAAACTAGGGAGGAAGTCGTATGACGGGTCCCGGTCCCAGCGATCCATCCGGCCAGGCGCCCGCGCCGCCGGATCCCGCGGCGCCGCAGACACAGGGCCAGAATCCCCAATGGGCAACGAAGGCCCAGGAGTGGCGGCCGGCGTCGGTCGCCGCGGGTCCCGCCGCCGGCATCGCCTACGCCGACCTCACGAGCCGCATCGTCGCCTACATCATCGACGTGGTGATCCTCGTCATCGTCGGCTTCGTCGTGAACCTCGTCCTCCTCACGACCTTCATCGCCGCGATCGTCACGAGCGGCAGCGCGCTCTTCACCTTGCTGAGCGTCGTCGTCCTCGTCGTCGACGTCCTGTTGGCGGGCATCTACTTCATCTACACGTGGACGAACCTGAAGGCCTCGCCCGGCCAGCGGATCCTCGGGATGCTGACCGTCAGCGAGTCCGACGGGTCGGTGCTCACGTTCAACCAGGCGCTCGCCCGGTTCGTGATCATGTTCGCGCCCGGCTACGTCGCGATCGCTCGCGTCGTCGGTCGTACCCGGCATCCTCGGGCTGATCCTGTCGCTCGCCGGCCTTGCCTGGACGATCTTCCTGGTCTACACGACGGCCAACGATCCCAAGCGCCAGGGCTTCCACGACCACTACGCGCATTCCGTGGTGATCAAGCCGACGGCCCCGGCCGCCTGAGCTCCTCCCGAACCTCGCGATCGAGGCCGCGCCCCGACGGGCGCGGCCTTTCGATTCCGGCCGATATCCTGCTCGCGTGACGACACCGCGCGACTGGGACGGCCGGTCCTACGACGCCGTGGCCGAGCCCCAGGCGCGGTGGGGCGCGGCCGTCCTCCAGCGCCTCGAGCTGCGCGGTGACGAGCGCGTCCTCGACGCCGGCTGCGGCAGCGGCCGGGTCACGGAGCTCCTCGCCGGGCGCCTTCCGGCGGGCCACGTCATCGCCCTCGACGGCTCGCCGGCGATGCTCGACGAGGCCCGCCGCCGCCTCGAGCGGTTCGGCGACCGGGTCACGCTCATCCAGGCGGACCTCCGCGAGCCACTCCCCATCGACGAGCCGGTCGACGCGATCTTCTCGACCGCGACGTTCCACTGGATCCACGACCACGCCGCGCTCTACCGCCACCTCGCCGCGGTCATCCGGCCCGGCGGCCAGCTCGTCGCCCAGTACGGCGGCGGCGCGAACACCGCGTCGATCCGGCGCGTCCTCGCGACGATCGGCGACGGCTGGACCGGCGACGCGTTCTTCGCCTGGCCCGACGAGACGCGGCGCTGGATCGCGGCGGCCGGGTTCGTCGAGCCCACAGGTCTGGCTCCACGAGGAGCCGACGCGGTTCGAGCCGGGCGAGCCATTCAAGGCGTTCCTGCGGACCGTGATCCTCGGCGCGCATCTGGCCCGGCTGCCGGAGGACGAGCGCGAGCCGTTCGTCGAGGAGGTCGCGGCCCGGCTGCCGAAGGCCGAGATCGACTACGTGAGGCTGAACGTCACCGCTCGACGCGGAACGCCTCGCCGTGGCCCGGGATGACGATGTCGGCGACCTCCAGGACGCGAGCCCGGTGGAGATCGAGGATTGCCTGGTCCGGCGCATACGGATCGATGACGGGCGTCCGGTCGGTCTTCCACCAGAGGTGGGTCATCGCGTACGTCCCGTCCTCGGCGCTGACGACGAGCGAGGCGTCCTCCTCGGTGTGGCCCGGCGTCAGCCAGAGCTGCGCGTTCGGCGTCATCTGCCAGCCGTCGCCGCCGTTGTCGAGCCACAGGTCGTCCTTGTAGCGCGCCCAGAAGTCGACGATCTCGGCGTTCGGGAACAGCGCGGCGTTGACCGTGTGGTCGGGATGATGGTGGCTGAAGAAGACGTGGCTGATGGACTCGGGGTCGACACCGAGCGCCGCCAGCGGATCGAGGATCAGCGACCGCCGGGCGACGAATCCGGGGTCGGTGATGATCGAGAACTCGCCGTCGCGGACGAGCGTGATGCTGCTGCCGACTCGGGTGCCCTCGTCGCGGATGTAACCGGCGTGGAGCAGGTGAACAGTGGCCATGGGCGGATCGTAGTCGTGTCGGGGGTCGTTCGACAGGCCGTCGTTCCACGCCTCGGGCGGGTCGCGCGCGACGCGGCGTCGTATGCCACCGTGTCGGCATGGAGACCGCCGACCTCGTCCTGACCGGGGGCCACGTCCACACCGTCGATCCTGCGCTGCCGCGGGCCGAGGCGGTCGCGGTCGCCGGCGAGCGCATCGTCGCGGTCGGCTCCGCCGCCGACGTCGCCGCCTGGATCGGGCCGCGGACGCGCGTCGTCGACCTCGCCGGCCGGCTGCTGCTGCCCGGCTTCCAGGACGCCCACGTCCACCCGACGACCGGTGGGATGGACCTGCTCGAGTGCGACGTCCGGGAGCACCTCGGCCGCCGCGAGACGCTCGCCGCGATCGCGGCCTACGCGGCCGCGCATCCCGGAGAAGGCGTGGATCGTCGGCAGCGGCTGGTACATGGGCGACTTCGAGAACGGCACGCCGCGCCGCGAGGACCTCGACGCGATCGTGCCGGACCGGCCCGCCTTCCTTCCGAACCGCGACGGCCACTCGAGCTGGGTCAACAGCCGGGCGCTCGAGCTCGCCGGCATCGACGCATCGACGCCGGACCCGGCCGACGGGCGGATCGAGCGCGATCCGGACGGGACGCCGACCGGCACGCTCCACGAGGGCGCCGCCGACCTCGTCGAGCGCCTGATCCCGAGTCACACCGACACGGATTGGGACGAGGCGTTCCTCGCCGGCCAGGCGTACCTCCACCGGTTCGGGATCACGACGTGGCAGGACGCGATCGTCACGCCGACGACGCTCGCGATCTACCGCCGGGCCGCCGACAGCGGGCGATTGACCGCCCGCGTCGAGGCCGCGCTGTGGTGGGAGCGGGACCGCGGTCGCGAGCAGGTCGACGAGTTCCTTGCCGTCTCGCGGTCGCTGCCGCCGGGTCGGCTCCGGGCCAACAGCGTGAAGCTGATGCTCGACGGGGTCGCGGAGACGTTCACGGCCGCGATGGTCGACCCGTACCTCGACGCGAGCGGCCAACCGACGACGAACCGGGGCATCGACTTCATCGATCCGGAAGCGTTGAAGGACCACGTCACCCGGCTCGACGCCGCGGGCCTGCAGCCCCACTTCCACGCCCTGGGCGATCGCGCCGTTCGCAGCGCCCTCGACGCGGTGGCGGCGGCCCGCGGGGCGAACGGCATGACCGACACGCGACCGCACCTCGCCCACATCCAGGTCGTCCATCCCGACGACCTGCCGCGCTTCGCCGCGCTCGGCGCGGTCGCCAACGCCCAGCCGCTGTGGGCCTGCCACGACCCGCAGATGGACGTCCTCACGATCCCCTTCCTGGGCCCGGAGCGAGCGACGTGGCAGTACCCGTTCGCGTCGTTGCTGCGATCCGGCGCCCGCCTCGCGATGGGTTCCGACTGGTCGGTCTCGACCCCCGACCCGCTCGTCGAGATCGAGGTCGCCGTCAACCGTCTGCTGCGACACCCGCTGATCCACGACTCGGCGACGTTCCTGCCGGCCGAGCGGATCTCGCTCGAGCAGGCGATCCACGGCTTCACGATGGGCTCTGCCTACGTCAACCATCTCGACGACGACAGCGGCTCGATCACCGTCGGCAAGCTGGCCGACCTCGCCGTCGTCGACCGCGACCTCTTCGCATCCGGCGCCGGCCCGATCGGCGACGCCCGCGTCCTCGCGACGTTCGTGGGCGGGGCCGCGGTGTTCGAGGATCCGGCCCTCGGCTGAGGGGGAGCGGGCGCGCGACGCGCGGACCGGCCGCGAATCGGCGTACGACGGCTCGCGCAAATGACGTAGGCACATTCATGACGCGCGTTAGTGGGGATCGCGTGGGCCGCGGGGCATGATCCGGGTGTGATCCCGACCTACGGGATCAGGAAAGGAGAACCTCGACGATGTTCAGCCCCGCGATGATCCTCGCCAATTCAAAGATCAACCAGCTGCAGGCCGAAGCCGCCGCGCAGCGCCTGGCGAAGAAGAGCCGGAACGCCCGCGGCGAAAGCCGCGGCAACGGCCTCACGGTTGCGCT
Organism: uncultured Chloroflexia bacterium; assembly: GCA_963845925.1. Lineage (GTDB taxonomy): Bacteria > Chloroflexota > Limnocylindria > Limnocylindrales > CSP1-4 > CF-46. The sequence continues at coordinate 221,106 of CAWJUA010000034.1, read as the reverse complement.
GAGCAACCTCCGGTCCTTCTTCACCGGTTCCGCCGAGGCCAGCCTCGGACTTCCGAAGCTCACCGACTACCCGTACCGGAGCTAATTCCCAGCTCCCTGATCCTCCCTCCCACGGACGCGCCCGCCGAACGGCGGGCGTTTCCGTTTTCCCGGGAGTCAGCGCGGGAGGTCGCTCGGGCTGTCGATGTCCCGCAGCGTGTCGCCGGCCGGGTCGAGGCCGCGCCACTCGATCTCCTCGATACGGCGCGTGCGGAGGATCGCGAACAGCGCCCGGAGGCTGCGCTCGTCCTCGCCGAGCAGTCGGCGCGCGGCCTGGGTCGCCGCGCCGTTCCGGATCGCGGCCGGCAGTGGCCGGTCCACGCCCTGGCGGACGAGGATCGCCGCGTCGGTCGAGCCCTCGGTCGCGAGCAGCACGCGGACCATCGCGACGAGCACGTCGACCGACAGCGTCGGCATGTCGCCGCCGGCGACGACGACGATCGGCTGTTGCGCCGCCTCGAGGCCGGCGAGCAGCCCGACGAGCGGGCCGCCGTGCGGTTCCGGATCGACGGCGCGACGGATGGGCACGTCGCCGTGATCCGGGAGCGAACGCTCGTCGCCCGGCGCGACGACGACGATCACCTCGGAGCAGACCGCCGCGACGGCGTCGACCGCCCGACCCAGGAGGCTCCGGCCCTCGAGCACGGCCCCGAGCTTGTCCGAGCCGAATCGCTTCGACGCGCCGCCGGCGAGGACGATGCCGCTGACGCCTTCGGGCCTCCACGCGCCGCCGTCGTCCTCGATCACGGCCGGGCTTCGAGCGCCGCGCGCGGTCCGGGCACGTGGCCGTCCGGGGTCCGGCGCAGCACGCCGCGCCGGCCGAGGTCCTCGAGCAGCGCCATCACGTACTTGCGGCTCGTCCCGGTCGCGTCGCGCAGGGCGGCCGGTGTGAGCGGCGTGGCCGCGGCCAGGGCCAGTGCCTGGCGCTCGAGCGTGCGGTACGCGGACGTCGCGTAGGCGAGGTCGTCCTCGAGGACCACGATCCGGCCCTGCGACTCGAGCTCCCGGACGGCGGCCGGCGGGCAGCCGGCACGACGCGCCGCGTCCCCCAATGGCGGCGGCGCCGGGTCGTCGAGGAGCTGTTCGAGGCGGTCCATCGCGGCGAGGACCTCCGGCGAGGGGCCGCGCTCGGCCCGATCCGGGTCGCGGAGGCGGTCGCCGCTCGCGGCGAGTTGGCCGGCCGCCACGAGGCGCTCGATCGCGCCGCTCACGAAGTTTGCCGCGGCGGCCGGGTCGAGCGTCACGTGATGTCTGAGCTCGCGAGCGACGTCGGTCCGCAGCGCCGCGCGCGAGACCTCGCCGTCGCTTGCCGCCTCCACCGCCGCCACGAGCCGGTCGTCCAGCCAGGCCGCGAGGTCCGGCGCGAGGGTGGAGGGCTCCGTCGCCGAGCCGTGGAGCTCCAGGCGGGCCGCCGCCCATGCGTCGCTCAGCGCCGGGGCGATCGCCAGCGCAACGAGGCGGTCCGGGGTGGCTCGGTGCCGCGAGGCGCCACGCGGCGGGTCGGCGTCGATCACCCGGCCGCCGGCGAGCGTGCCGCCCGGCGAGGGCCGGCGGAGGACGAACCGGTCGCCTGGCGCGATCGCGATCGGCTCAGCGAGGCGGAGGACCATGGCGAGCCCGCCGTCCGGGAGCGCGGCGGAGTCGCGGCCGCTCCGCCCGACGGTCGCCTCGACGCGGGCCGTGCCGACATGGACCAACACCCGGGCGCCGTCCCGCGGCAGCGTCTCCGGCCGCCTCGGCGCCAGAGTCGCGAGCGACGTCGCCGGGCGGAGGGCGACGAGGATCCGATCCGAGGCGATGACCGCCCGGTCGGCGGTCAGCACCGTGCCCCGGGCGATCGACGCCGCCTCGACGCCGGCGAGGTTGATCGCGGTCCGGCCGCCCTCCGCACGGGCGACGTCGTGGCCGTGGACCTGGAGGCCGCGAACGCGGACGACGTTTGCGCCCGGTATGAGACGTAACCGCGTCTCGACGTCGATCGCGCCGCCGCGCAGGCTGCCGGTCACGACGGTGCCGCGGCCGCGGACGCTGAACGATCGGTCGACCGCGAGCCGCGGACCTCGGGCCGCAGGCGCCGCAGGCGCCGCCACGACCGCGTCGCGAACCCAGACGAGCGCCGCCCGGACGTCGTCGAGCCCCGCCCCGGTGACGCCGGACGCGACGACGACCGGCGCGCCTCGCATCGAGGTCCGGGAGAGGAGCTCCCGGACCGCCGCGACGACCTCGGCCGCGCGATCGGCGACCACCGCGTCGGCCTTCGTCACGACCGCGAGCCCGATGTCGACGCCGAGCGCGTCGAGCAACTCGAGATGCTCGAGCGTCTGGGCCCGGGGCCCGTCGTCGGCCGCCACGACGAGCATCGCCGCGTCGATCTCGCCCGCCCCGACGAGCATGTTGCCGATCAGCCGGTCGTGCCCGGGCACGTCGACGAAGTCGATCTCGGACCCGTCGTCGAGCGCGAGGTGGGCGTACCCGACGTCGATCGTCATCCCCCGCCGCCGCTCCTCGGGCAGCCGGTCCGCGTCGATGCCGGTCAGCGCCCGGAGCAGCGTCGTCTTGCCGTGGTCGATGTGACCGGCAGTCCCGACGACGACGGTCATGACCGGAGCGCGTCGAGGATCGCCCGCGTCAGGTCGGCGTCCCGGCCCGGGTCGACGGTCCGCAGGTCGACCACGGCCCGACCCTGCTCGATCCGCCCGATGACCGGCGGCTCGCCGACGCGGAGCCGGTCGACGATCCGCTGGGCCCGGCCCGGGATTGCGAGTCCGTGCGAAGGAAGGGTCTCGCCCGGAAGCGAGCCGCCGCCGACAGTCGCGAGCGTCGAGACGACCTCTGCCGCGCCCGCCAAGTTCGGACTCGATCCGGCGGGCCCGTGCCTCCAGCTCATCGACGGGGCTCGCGATCATCCGCCAGACGGGGATCTCGGATTCGGCCCGGCCGCCGCGGTACAGCCCCAGCGTCGCGGCGACGGCGGCGAGCGTGACCTTGTCGGGTCGCATCGCCCGGGCCAGCGGGTCGCGCCGGATCCGCGCGACGAGGTCGGCCCGGCCGACGACGAACCCGGCCTGCGGCCCGCCGACGAGCTTGTCGCCGCTGAACGTCACGATGTCCGAGCCGAAGGCGAGCCGCTCCGAGGGCATCGGCTCGTGGCTCAGGCCGTAGCGCTCCGTCGGGAGCAGGGCGCCCGAGCCCAGGTCGTCGACGACGATCGCGCCGTGGCGATGGGCCATCGCCGCCAGCTCCGCCGCGTCGGGCGTCTCCGTGAAACCGTCCTGGCGGAAGTTCGACGGATGGACGCGCAGGACGGCCCGCGACTTGCCGCTCGCGAGGACCTCCTCGAAGTCCGCGACCCGCGTCCGGTTCGTGGTCCCGACCTCGATCAGCTTCGCCCCGGCCCGCCGGACGATCTCCGGGATCCGCACCCCGCCGCCGATCTCGACGAGCTCGCCGCGCGACACCGCCACGCCGCGCCCGCGCCCGGCCAGGCCGACCGCGAGCCCGACCGCCGCGGCGTTGTTGTTCGTCACGAGCGCGTCCTCGGCGCCGGTCAGCGCGACGAGGTGCTCTTCGGCCTGTCGGAATCGCGCGCCGCGGCGGCCGGTCCCGCGATCGAGCTCGAGGAAGAGGTAGGCGCCGGCGGCCTCCGCGGCGGCCTCGATCGCCGCTCGCGGCCACGGCGCGCGGCCGAGGTTTGTGTGGACGATCACGCCGGTCGCGTTGATCACGGTCTCGAGGCGCACCGCGCCCAGCATCGCGAGCCGGGAGGCGACGCCGGCGGCGAGGTCGTCGACGCTCCGCGGCCCGCCGCCCGCGCCGAGCCGCTCCCGCTCGTCCGCGACGACGAACCGGGCGGCCGCCGTCAGCGCGTCGGGATCGACGGACCCATCGAGCTCCCGGCGAACGACGGCCAACACCGCCTCGACGCTGGGTGGCCGGGGTCTCGTGTCGGTCGCCATCGTCCTCCCATCCTGCGCGATCGGATGCCAGCAGGATCGGCGCCATTGTGCGCACGAATGCCCGGTCCCGCCCCGGTCGCAATCGATAGATGATTGAAACGCCGCTGATATTCCGCCGCTGCAATCGAATGCATACACTCGATTGCATCCACGAGGGGAGGCTCCACCGGAAGGGAGGCTGCCCGTGTTCACTCGCTCCCAGACCCGGCCTCGCCATGCCCAAAAGCGCCGGCGAACGGCGCTCGGAGGCATGCTGCGGCTCCAGACCGCCCTCGTGGCCGTCTGTCTTTCGGCCGGCATCCTGCCGGGCGCCACCGTGCCCGTCGCTGCCGCCGACCCACTCGACATCCCGCCGGCGGTCGACCCGGGGACACCGGTCTTCAAGGGCTCGGCCAACCCGGTCCCGGACGCACCCGTCGCGTTCGACCCGACCAAGAACATGCTCGGCAGCATCTACGACGCGGACGTCGTAGCCGGCGGCGACTCGTTCTGGCTCGATCGCGTGCTCGAGCGCCCGTTCAAGGACACGTCGGCCGGCGAGCGGACCCTCCTGACCCGCGGCCGGGCGCTCTACATGTACACCCACAACCCGTCGGTCCTCGGCTTCGTCGGCCAGGGGACGGGCGCGAACGGCGGTGGCGGGTATGCCTATCGCCAGCCGCCGACGACCGGCACCGTCGCGCTATACACGATCGGAATCTCGGGAGCGACGCTCGCCGAGACGACGGCCCAGCGGCTCCAGTACCCCAGCTACTTCACGTCGCTCTACACGGGCGGCGGACTCTCGGTGCGGGAGCGGAAGTACATCACCTACAACGACACCGCGGTCACGGACCTGACGGTCACGAACACGGGGACCGCGGCGACGACGCGGACGATCACCGCCCAGTCGCCGATCGCCCCGACCGCCGCCGCCGACGGCTCGGAGCTGAGCGGCAACGTCACGATCCGCTACGGCCTGACGACGTTCCACGCCCGGTTCAGCGGTGACGGCTTCGCCGCGGCCGGCAACGCGCTGACCCGGAGCATCTCGCTCGACCCGGGCCAGTCGATCCGGTTCAAGATCCAGCTGGGGGCGATCGCCGGCGAGCTGCCCGACTCGGCCACGGAGTACGCGCGCTACCGCGACGCCGACCCGGACACGGCCTTCCACGCCCAGCTCCGCGAGTACAACGCGTTCTGGAGTGACACCGTGCCGTGGGTCGATCTGCCCGACAAGAACGTCGAGAAGATCTCCTGGTACCGGACCTGGGAGAACCGGTTCAACACGTTCGACGGCAACATCCCCGGCAACGACTACCAGTTCCCGGTCGATCTCGAGGGCGCCCTCGGCTACAACAACCAGATCTCGCTGACCGTCCCGATGCGCCTCCAGGACCTCCAGTTCTGGCGCGACCCGCTCTACTCCTACGGTCCGTGGCTGTCGCAGGGCGAGGAATTCGGCTGCCAGTCGTTCCACGACAACCCCGGCAACACCGGCAACTGGAACAACACCTACGAGCAGTGGACCGCGCTCCAGGCGTGGGAGAGCTACAAGGTCCACGGCGGCCCCATCGAGGTCCTCCAGAACCTCGCCCGCTACTCGGAGTGCGACGTCAAGGAGACGCTCGCGAAGTTCGACACCGACGGCGACCACCTGATCGAGTACACGTCGGGCACGCTGCCCGGCAACGACGCCGACTCGGTCGCGTTCAAGTACTACGGGACCGGCACCCAGGGCCGCGAGGACCGGACCGAGTCGTCGTTCTGGTACGCCGGCGCCAAGGCCTCGGCCGAGGAGTACGCGCTCCTCGGCAACACCGCCAAGGCGGCCGAGATGAACGGCATCGCCGACCAGATCCGCGACGCGATCCTCACGCACCTGTGGGCCGACGGCGAGGTCACGAACGCCCCCGTCGCCGCGAACTGCACGCGCGACCGGCGACCGCGTCGCGGGTCGCATCGGCAATGGCCTCCACCTGTGCGGCACGGCCGAGTACGTGAACCTGCCCGCCGGCATCGTGAGCAGCCTCCACGACTTCACGATCTCGGTCTGGGTCAATCCGTCGGTCGACCGGACCTGGTCCCGGATCTTCGACTTCGGCACGGGCACGACGCGGAACATGTTCCTCACGATGGACGGCGCCGGGATCGGGCCGCGCTTCGGGATCACGACGTCCGGCTCCGGCGGCGAGCAGCAGCTGACCCGGCCCGGCCAGCTGCCCCTCAACACCTGGTCGCACCTGGCGGTCACCGTCAGCGGCACGACCGGGACCCTCTACATCGACGGCGCCGCCGTCGCGACGAACCCGAGCATGACCATCGACCCGGCCGACCTCGGGGCGACGAACCAGAACTGGATCGGCCGCTCGCAGTACGGCGACCCGCTCCTCGCGGGAACGGTCGACGACTTCCACATCTACGACCACGCCCTCACCGCCGACGAGGTCGCGTCGCTCGCCGCGCCGACGCAGGGCGCCGGCAACGTCGCCGCGTACCGCTTCGACGAAGCGTCCGGGGCCGACCGCGGTCGACTCGTCGGGCAACGGCCGCGACGCGACGATCGTGTCCGAGACGAAGCCCACGATCACCTGCCCCGGCGGCGTGTTCCTCCAGCGCCACCTGCCGACCGACAACCTCGTCTGCTGGAAGGACCAGCAGAACTTCACGCCGTTCATCGACGGCGTCCCGCCCGACACCGCCCAGTACACGCAGGCCCTCCGTTACTACGCCGACGCGGCGGAGTTCGGGATCATGCCGATCTACACCGCCGACCAGGCCGACTACCAGGCGGCGCTGGCGTGCGGGCCGTGCGACCACGGCTCGAACAACTTCTCGAACATCAACGCCACGCTCCAGGCGCGGCTCTACTCGAAGGCGATCCGCGACTACCCGACGCCGTACATCACGAACGGCATGTACCGCAAGCTGATCGAGTGGCTGTCGTGGAACGAGGACATCGACGGCGACAACCGCTTCCCCGACAACAACGAGTTCTTCTTCAACTGGAATCCCACGACCCAGACCCTCGGCCGGTCGGGCATCCACCACGACGTCCTGGGCTCGTACAACTGGATGGTCTTCCAGGACATCGCGGGTCTCCAGCCGCGGCTCGACGGCACGGTGGAGCTCTGGCCGATCGACATGGGCTACGACCACTTCGCGGTCAACAACCTGAGCTACCACGGGACCGACCTGACGATCGTCTGGCAGAAGCCGGGCTCCGGCGCGTATCCGCTGGCGCCGGACGGCTACTCGCTGTACGTCGGCGGCAAGCGCGTCCTGACCGTCGATCGGCTGGCGCATCTCACGTGGAACTCCGCGAGCGGTGCGGTCGACGTGCTTGACGACAGTGGCGCGAACGTCGCGTTCCACGCGGCGGGCTCGCTCGACGGCGCGACCGACGTCAGCCTGACGGCGAACCGGCGGGTCACCGAGGCCTTCCAGGACGCCGGCCTCGACCTCTACCCGGCGGCGGCCGCCGCCGGCGCCACGACGAACCTGGCGCTGGGCGCCACGGCCACGGCGTCCTTCACGACGACGAGCCCCGCCGCCCTGGCGACCGACCCGTCGCACGCGGTCGACGGCTCGACGACGAGCGGCCTGCCGGTCACGTCCGGTGCGTATGTCGCGACGAACCCGATCTGGGGCACGCGCGGCTCGCCGAACGCAACGGATTGGCTGCAGCTCGACTTCGGCAAGCCGACGACGCTCGACACGTTCCGGCTCTACTTCTACTCGAACAAGACATTCGGCTCGGGTGGCAACACCTACCGCGAGCCCGCCCGCTACGACGTCCAGTACTTCGACGGGACGTCGTGGCAGACCGCGCCCGGCCAGCTCAAGGCACCGGGCGCGCCCCAGCCCAACGCGAACGAGGTCGTGTTCCGCCCGGTGACGGCCCAGCTGTTCCGGGTCGTCGTCACGCCGACGGGGACGTTCGGGGTGGGGATCAAGGAGGCCCAGGCCTTCGACACGACGCCGCTGGGAACCGGGTTCTGGACGAACAAGAACGGCAAGGCGATCATCGCCGCCGGAGGCTCGACGGACGGCGTCTGCGACGCCGGCACGTACCTCCGCGGCTACGCTCCCTTCGCCGACCTGTCCGCGACGGCAACCTGCGACCAGGTCGCGAGCTATGCCGCCGCGGTCGTCAAGGCCGCGTCGTGTGCCGGCTCGACCTGCAACACGATGCTCAAGGCCCAGATGCTCACCACCGCGCTGGGCCTGTTCTTCCGCGACCCACAGATGTCGGCCGCGGACGTCGACCTGTCGGCATCGAGTGCGGCGTTCGGTGGCGCGAGCCACCTGACGATCGCCGGGATGCTGTCGTACGCGGCGAGCCAGTCGAACAGCGGCGGAACGGTCTGGTACGGCCAGGTCAAGGCGACCCAGGTCCTCGCCAAGGACGCGTTCACCGCGATCAACGACCAGTCGGCGGCGTCGCCGCCGTGACCATCCGCTAGTCCCCCAGCCCGCGTTCGAGCGCCGGTCCCCCAGGATCGGCGCTCGAGCGTGTCGGGTGGCGCGGTGGCGGGAGCGCATGGGAGTCGAACCCACCACGCCGCGCAGAGCGCAGCGTCACCGGTTTTGAAGACCGGGGCCGGCACCGGCCGACCCGCACTCCCAAACTGATTGTCTGCGATGAACGGCTGTCGCGGCTGGACGACGCTGACCGCCTATGATCGGGCCGATGACCACGCTCGACGCTCTCCCGCCGATCCGCCTGACCGAGCTGACCGACTGCGGCGGCTGCGCCGCTAAGCTCGGGGCCGATCTCCTCGCCGACGCGATCGCCGGCCTCGGCGCCCAGGCATCGCCCGACGAGCTGATCGCCGGCCTCGCCCCGGCCGACGACGCCGCCGCGTACCGCCTCTCCGACGACCTCGCGGTCATCGCGACGCTCGACTTCTTCCCGCCGCTCGTCGACGACGCCCGGACGTTCGGCGAGATCGCGGCCGCGAACGCGCTGAGCGACGTGTTCGCGATGGGTGGCCGCGTCCTGTTCGCGCTCTCGATCGCGGCGTTCCCCGAGGAGCTGCCGCGGGACACGCTCGCGGCGGTGTTCGAGGGCGCCGCGTCGAAGGTCCGCGAGGCCGGCGGCACGCTCGCCGGCGGCCACACGATCCGGGACCCCGAGCCGAAGTATGGCCTCGCGGTCATCGGCGCGGGCCATCCCGACAAGCTGCTCCGCAAGGGCGGCGCGAAGCCCGGCGACACGCTGATCCTCACGAAGCGGCTGGGCACCGGCCTCCTCGTCAGCGGCAACCGCCAGGGCAAGGCGACCGGCGCGAGACCTCGCCGCTGCCATCGACCAGATGCGGGTCCTGAACCGGGCCGCCGGCGAGGTCCTCGTCCGCCACGGGATCGCCGGCGCGACCGACGTGACCGGCTTCGGGTTGCTGGGCCACGGGCTCGAGATGGCGCGGGCTTCCGGGACGCGGTTCGTCTTCGACGCGACATCCCTTCCCGCGCTCGACGGCGCGCTCGACCTCGCCCGCGCCGGCGTCGAGACCGGCGGCGCGGCCCACAACCGGCGCTTCGTCCTGCCTCAGCTGACGGTCGACGAGGGCGTCGCGCCGGAGCTCGTGACGCTCGCCCACGACCCGCAGACGTCGGGTGGGCTGCTCGCGGCGGTGCCGGCCGACCGCGTCGCCGCGGTCGAGGCGGACCTGGCGTCGGCCGGCGTCGACCACTGGCGGATCGGTCGGGTAGAAGGGGACCTGGGTCCTGGCGTCGAGCTCCGCGGCTGACCCCGCGCCCGCGCCCCGCGTCGTCGCGCTGATCCCGGGCTACAACGAGGGGCCCCGCATCGCGTCGGTCGTCCGCGGCGCGCTCGAGCACCTGCCGGTCATCGTCGTCGACGACGGCTCGGCCGACGACACGGCCGACCGGGCCCGCGAGGCCGGCGCGACCGTCATCGAGCAGCGGCCGAACGCCGGCAAGGGCGCCGCGCTCCGGGCCGGCTTCCGGCGGGCGCTCGATGAGGGCTACGACGCGGTCCTGACGCTCGACGCCGACGGCCAGCACGACCCGGCCGAGATCCCTGCGTTCCTCGCCGCCTTCGCCGCCGATCCGCCGCCGGACCTCGTCATCGGCCGCCGCAACTTCCGGGCGATGCCGCCGATCCGCCGCCTCTCGAACACCATCGGCGGCAAGGCGTTCTCGTGGGCGGTCGGCCGGGAGATCGCCGACAACCAGTCCGGCTACCGGCTGATCGGCCGGCGGATCCTCGAGGCGACGATCGACAGCGACGAGCGCGGCTTCGAGTTCGAGGTCGAGATGATCACGACGTGCATCCGGCTCGGCGGGACGATCGCCTGGGTCCCGATCCGGACGATCTACGCCGGCGCGCCGTCGCACATCCAGCCGCTCGGCCACCTCCGGAGCTTCATCCGGATCACCCGCAAGGCCCGCCGCGACGTCCGGTAGCCGCTCGACGCCCGGGCGGGCCCGTTGATCGCCCTCGACGCCACGGCTCCGTTCGACTGGGCGCCGATCGTCGCGTTCCTCGCAGCGCGGGCGATCCCCGGGGTCGAGGCGGTCGACGGCGGCCGCTACCGGCGCTCGATCCGGGTCGACGGGTTCCCGGCACGCTCGACATCCAGCCGACAGATCGCGGCCTCGCCGCGGAGATCGACGGCCCGGCGCCGACGACGCGATCGGTGCGCGCCTGCGTCGCTGGTTCGACCTCGACGCGGACGTCGACGCGATCGACCGGCGCCTTGCCCGCGACCCCGCTGCTCGCCCCGCTCGTCGCGGCGCATCCCGGCCTGCGCGTTCCCGGCGCGTGGGACCCGTTCGAGCTTGCGATCCGGGCGATCGTCGGCCAGCAGGTCTCGGTCGCGGGCGCCCGGACGATCGCCGGCCGGATCGTCGCCCGAGCGGGCGATCGGTTGCCGTCGCCGTCGGGCAGCGTCGTCGCGCTCTTCCCGACGCCGGACCAGCTCGCCGCGGCCGACCTGTCGGCGATCGGCATGCCCGGAGCGAGGGCGCGGGCGATCGTCGGGTTCGCTTCGGCCGTGGCCGGGGATCCGGGCCTCCTCGCCCCATCGGACGACCTCGAGGCGATCGTTCGCCGCCTGAAGGCCCTGCCCGGCATCGGCGAGTGGACCGCCCAGTACGTGGCGCTGCGCGGCCTCAAGCACCCCGACGCGTTCCCGGCGTCGGACCTTGGCATCCTCCGGGCGCTCGCCGGTCCCGACGGACGCCGCCCAACCCCGGCCGAGGCGCTGGCGCGGGCGGAGACCTGGCGCCCGTACCGCGCGTACGCCGCCCAACACCTCTGGTCCGCCTGATCGAACCTGGCCAGATTCCCACCCCCAGACCCTTGGCGGCGGTTGATCCTGGCGGCATCGACCACTCCGCGTCGCCGTTAGCCGTCACCGGCTACTTCGGCCTCCCCGTGAGCATCCCGACCTCCGGTCGGAGGGTGCGACCTCGCCCAACGGTCCCCGGGTGGGAATTCGGCCAAGTCCGGCAACGACCGACTCGTCCCGGCGTAGACTCGGGAGGTCGTTCGTTCCGCAGGAGGCACGCTCCGTGCCGAAGAACTACGTGCGGCTGACCCAGCCTCTCGTCCGCGACTCCCGGGACGCACCGCTGCGCCCCGCGAGCTGGGACGAAGCCCTCCAGAAGGTCGTTGACGGCTTCACGGCGGCGAAGGCCGCCTATGGCGGCACGACCTTCGGCGTGTTCTCGTGCTCGAAGGCGACCAACGAGGTCAACTTCGCGGCCCAGAAGTTCGCCAGGGTCGCGCTGGGCAGCAACAACATCGACAGCTGCAACCGGACGTGACACGCACCTAGCGTCGCCGGTCTGGCGATGGTGTTCGGTGCCGGTGGCGGCACAAGTTCATACCGTGAGATCGAAGAGACGGACCTGATCGTCCTGTGGGGCAGCAACGCCCGCGAGACGCACCCGATCTTCTTCCATCACCTCCTGCGCGGCGTCCGCAACGGCGCGAAGCTCTACGCGGTCGACCCGCGGCGGACCTCGAGCGCGGAGTGGGCGGACGCCTGGCTCGGCCTCGACGTCGGGAGCGACATCGCCCTCGCGAACGCGATCGGCCGCGAGATCATCGCGTCCGGCCTCGAGGACGAGGCGTTCATCGCCCGCGCCACCGAGGGCTACGAGGCCTACCGGACGAGCGTCTGGCCGTACACGCTCGAATACGCCCAACGCGAGACCGGCGTCCCCGCCGACGCGATCCGCGAGATGGCCCACGCGTTTGCGACGGCGAAGCGGGCGATGATCTGCTGGACGCTCGGAATCACCGAGCATCACAACGCCACCGACAACGTCCTCGCCCTGATCAACCTCGTCCTGCTGACCGGGCACGTCGGCCGGTACGGCAGCGGCGTCAACCCGCTCCGCGGCCAGAACAACGTCCAGGGCGGCGGCGACATGGGCGCCCTGCCGAACCGGCTGCCCGGCTTCCAGCACGTCGAGAACGACGCGCTCCGCTCGAAGTTCGACGAGGAATGGGGCGTCGCGGTCCCGCCCCACCGCGGCTGGACGCTCTCGGAGATGTTCGACGCGATGGAGCGCGACCAGCTCCAGGCGATCTACGTCATCGGCGAGAACCCGGTCCAGTCCGAGGCCGACCAGAAACGGGCCAAGCACCTCCTCGAGAGCCGCGACTTCATGGTCGTCCAGGACATCTTCCTGACCGCGACCGCGGAGCTCGCCGACGTCGTCCTCCCGGCGTCGGCGGCGTGGGCCGAGAGCGAGGGCACGGTCACGAACTCCGAGCGGCGCGTCCAGCGCGTCCGCAAGGCGCTCGACCCGCCCGGCGACGCCCGCGACGACCTCTGGATCATCTACGAGCTCGCCCGGCGGATGGGCCACGACTGGGGCTCGCCCGCGGCGGAGGACGTCTGGAACGAGGTCCGTCGCCTCTCGCCCGTCCACGCCGGGATGTCCTACCAGCGGCTCGAGGAGCTGGGCGGGCTCCAGTGGCCGTGCTACGACGAGACCCATCCAGGCGAGCTGTTCCTCCACAGCCGGCTCTGGGAGGATCCGGTGCCGGGCAACCGCGCGCCGTTCTTCGCGGTCGAGCACGACCCGCCGGTCGACAAGCTCGACGACGACTTCCCGATCCGCCTGACGACCGGCCGCCGCCTCGACTCGTACAACACCGGCGTCCAGACCGGCGGCTACACGTCGCCGCTGCGACGCGGCGAGTCGCTCGACATCAGCCCGGAGGACGCCGCGCGCCTCGATCTCGCCGACGGCGAGCGCGTCCGGGTCACGTCGCGTCGCGGCCAGGTCGAGACCCCGATCCGGATCGACGAGTCGCTCCGGCCCGGCCTCACGTTCATGACGCTCCACTTCCAGGACGACGTCGCGACGAACCTCCTGACGATCGACGCGGTCGACCCCAAGTCCGGCACGGCCGAGTTCAAGGCGACCGCGATCCGGATCGACAAGCTCGAAACCGCGGCCGGCGTCTGAGGCGTACAAACACTTCCCGGTCGACCTCGTGCCCGCTGCCCATTCCCTCGACCGGCGTGGAATCGGAGGCCGTCACGACATGAGCCGTGTGATCTCGACGCCCAACGCCCCGACCGGCAACGCCGCCGGGCCGTTCCCGTACAGCCAGGCGGTCGTCGCCGGCGGCCTCGTGTTCGTGGCCGGCCAGGGACCGGTCGACCCGGCGACCGGCGCGCTCGTCGGCGACACGATCCAGGAGCAGACCCGCCAGGCGATGCGCAACGTCGAGGCCATCCTCGAGGCCGCCGGCAGCTCGACCGACCGGATCGTCAACGTCCTCTTCCTCCTGGCGAACCCGGACGACTTCGCCGGACTGAACGAGGAGTGGGCGCGCTGGTTCCCGACGAACCCGCCCGCCCGGAGCGGGGCCAAGTTCCCGCTGGCGATCCCCAACTTCCGGATCTCGCTGTCGGTGGTCGCCGAGGCCGGCGCGGCGGAGTGAGCGTCCCGGCCCGGATCCTCAGGCTGGCGACGCCACCGTCAGGCCGGCCGCTCGTGCGGCCACCGCGAGTCGCTCGTCGTACGTGACGAACGCATCGACCGCGTACAACGCCAGCGCTGACGCCAAGTGGATCGCGTCCAGCGTTTTCAGGGTCCGCGGACCGACCCCGGCCGCAGATGCGGCGATCGTGGCATCGAGCTCGATCGGCCCGACGCTCGCCAGGATCTCAGAGGCTCGCGTCATGTCGCCGCCCGCGCGCTTGACGACCCGGCGCGTCTCGACAAGCCCGATCCGGCTGGTCGCGACCTGGTCGAACTGGCTGATGAATGTCCGGACGGCATCGGTTTCCGGCTCGTCGATCGCGAGCTTCACCAGCGCCGACGCATCCAGGTAGGCGGTGATCACCGGTCCTCCTCGTCGCGCATCTGACGCAGGATCTCGGACGCCGATAGCGAACCCGGCGGAAGCTTGATCGGCGGCGGCAGATCGCGATGGCTCCGCGTGGCTGGCGATGCACGGCCCTCGGCGATCAGCTGCTGTAGCGGCGAGAGCGTCTTCGGCGGTAGGGGCGTCAGCCGCGCGACCGTCTCGCCGCGCTCGGTCACATCGAGCGACTCGCCGGCCTTGACGCGGCGCAGATAGACCGACAGGTTCTGTCGCAGCTCCCGGACCCCGACCTTCGCGGTCTCCTGACCTTCGCTCATGTAGCACATGGTAGCACATCATCCTCGTCGGCCCGCAACCACCGAGGCGACATCGGACGGCGTGGCTACACTGGGTGCGATGGATCTCCACGTCATCGGGCCGCTGGCCTCGCCCGCGGAGCGTGCGGCCGTGGACGCGGTGCTGGGACCGGCCGAGTCGGCGTGGCGCGGCGGCGAACGCAACCCGATGGTCGAGGGCCACTCCGCGCGTGGCGGCCACGAGGCTCGCTCGCGACGCGACCTGTTGATCCCGGCCCTTCACGCGGTCCAGTCGCGGATCGGCTGGATCAGCCAGCCGGCGCTCAACTACATCAGCCGCCGCCTGACGGTGCCGCCGGCCGATGCCTACGGCGTGGCCACGTTCTACGCCCTGTTCTCGACGACGCCGCGGCCGCCCACGGTGGCCCACGTCTGCGACGACATCGCGTGCCGCCTCGCCGGGGCGGAGGACGTCGCCGCCGACCTCGAACGGTCGCTCGGCCCGGCCGGCTCGCCGTCGGCGGACGGCTCCTCGACCTGGCTCCGGTCGCCTTGTCTGGGCCTCTGCGAGCGGGCACCGGCGGCGATGCTCACGATCGCGGGCGCGGAACCACGGACGTTCGTCGCCGGCCCGATCGACGCGGCCGGTGTCGCCGGTCGGCTGAGCGGCGCGATCGCGCCTGATGCAAATCACGGCATCGGCGGCGAGCAGGACAAGTCCGCGGCGATCGCTACGGGCGTCCCACAGGCCGGCCAGGCCGGCCTCCGGCTCCTGGCGCGGGTCGGCGTCGTCGATCCAACGTCGCTCGACGCCTACCGGGCCTCGGGCGGGTTCGGGGCGCTCGAGCGGGCCCGCCGGATCGGTCCGCAGCAGGTCATCGACGAGGTCGGGCGGTCCGGGCTCGTCGGACGCGGCGGGGCCGCCTTCCCGACCGGCCGGAAATGGGACGCGGTCGCGCAGCAAGCGGTCAAGCCGCACTACCTCGTGTGCAACGCCGACGAGTCGGAGCCGGGCACGTTCAGCAACCGCGTCCTCATGGAGGCCGACCCGTTCGCGGTCGTCGAATCGATCGCGATCGCCTCGTTCGCGGTCGAGGCGGAGAAGGCGTTCGTCTACGTCCGCGGCGAGTACCCCGACGCCGAGGCCCGCCTCGCGAACGCGATCGAGCAGTCGGCGGTCGCCGGGCTCCTCGGCGAGCTCGATATCGAGATCCGGCGCGGCGCCGGCGCCTACATCTGCGGCGAGGAGACCGCGCTCTTCGAGTCGATCGAGGGCAAGCGCGGCGAACCGCGCAACAAGCCGCCGTTCCCGGTCGAGGTGGGGCTGTTCGGCAAGCCGACCGCGATCAACAACGTCGAGACGCTCGTCAACGTCCTGCTGATCGTCGGCGAGGACGGCGGCGCGGAGGCGTTCAAGCAGATCGGCACGGAGGGCTCGACCGGCCCGAAGCTCTTCTGCGTCAGCGGCCACGTCGCGAATCCCGGCGTCTACGAGGTCGAGTTCGGGGCGACCCTGGGCGAGCTGCTGGCGATGGCCGGCGGCGTCCCGAGCGGCCGTCCCCTCAAGGCCGTGCTGCTCGGCGGCGCCGCCGGGGTCTTCGTCGGGCCCGAGGCGCTCGACACGCCGCTGACGTTCGAGGCGACCCGGGCGATCGGGGCGACGCTCGGATCGGGCGTCGTGATGGCGTTCGACGAGACCGCCGACATGGTCGGCACGCTGCGCCGGATCGCCCAGTTCTTCCGCGACGAGTCGTGCGGCCAGTGCGTCCCCTGCCGCGTCGGCACGGTCCGCCAGGAGGAGCTGCTCGCCCGCCTCGCCGCCACCCGGCCGCGCGGCGACCGAGCGACCGAGCTCCAGCTCCTCGCCGACATCGGCCTCGCGATGCGCGACGCGAGCATCTGCGGCCTCGGCCAGACGGCGAGCTCGGCGATCGAGAGCGCGTTCCGACAGCCGGAGCTGGTGGCCCTGTGACCGACCACCAGTGGCCGCCGCCGCCCGACACGGCCATCCCGCCGATCCTGCTCGACCCGCCGGCCCGGCCGTCGCGTCCGCCGGCGCCGCCGCCGATCGAGGCGCCGCCACCCGTCGAGCTGTCGATCGACGGCCAGGCCGTCAGCGTCCCGGCCGGCTCGACGATCTTGGAAGCGTGTCGGGCGCAGGGCATCGACACGCCGACGCTCTGCTATCTCGAGAACCTGACGCCGGTCAACGTCTGCCGCGTCTGCGTCGTCGAGGTCACCGGCTCGCGCGTCCTCGTGCCCGCGTGCTCGCGCAAGGTCGAGGCCGGGATGGACGTCCAGACCGACAGCGACCGAGTCCGGCACAGCCGGAAGATGGTCCTCGAGTTCCTCGGCTCGTCGGTCGACCTCTCGACGGCGCCGGCGGTCGCCGCCTACAACGAGCGCTACGCCGCGGACTCGTCGCGGTACGGGCCGGCGGCGGCACCCGCGGAATCCGGCGAGCGGGACGCGCACGAGGCCGGCCACCATCACGCCCCGTCCGGCGCCGACGCCCAGCGGGCCCAGACCGTCGGCCAGCCGGTGAAGGTCGACAACGACCTCTACGTCCGGGACTACTCGAAGTGCATCCTCTGCTACAAGTGCGTCGAAGCGTGCGGCGAGGACGCCCAGAACACGTTCGCGATCGCGGTCGCCGGCCGCGGCTTCGACGCCCGGATCTCGACCGAGCAGGCCGTCCCCCTGCCGGATTCCGCGTGCGTCTACTGCGGCAACTGCATCGGCGTCTGCCCGACCGGCGCGCTGATGTTCAAGTCCGAGCACGACATGCGGGCGGCCGGGACGTGGGACGAGGACGCCCAGACGGTGACCGACACGATCTGCCCGTACTGCGGCGTCGGCTGCACGCTGTCGCTGACGGTCCAGGACAACTCGATCGTGAAGGTCGGGTCGCCGATGGACTCGTCGGTGACCGACGGCCACCTCTGCATCAAGGGCCGGTTCGGCTTCCAGTTTGTCCAGAACCGAGGGCCGCAGCCCGGCGGCTAGCCCAGGCCGCTGAGGTCGCGCAGGTCGATCCGCTCGTCGTGGGCGTAGACGTTGAAGCCGTCGCCGCGCAGGAAGCCGATGAGCGTCACGCCAAGCCGGTCGGCTGCCTCGATCGCGAGGTCCGACGGGGCCGAGACCGCGGCGATAACCGGGACGCCCGCGACCGCCGCCTTCTGGACGATCTCGAAGCTGACCCGGCCACTGACCATCACGATCCGGTCGTGGAGCGGCATCTGCTTCGCGAGGACCTGCGACCCGACGAGCTTGTCGAGCGCGTTGTGCCGGCCGACGTCCTCGCGCAGCGCGAGGAGCTCGCCCTTCGGCGTGAACAGGCCCGACGCGTGGAGGCCGCCGGTCTCGTCGAACGCCTTCTGGGCGGCACGGAGGAGGTCCGGCAGGGCGAGCAGCACGCGGCGGTCGACGATCGGTCCGTCGGGGATGGGGTCGGAGCGGACGGCAACCTCGTCGAGCGAGGCCTTGCCGCAGATCCCGCAGGACGCCGTCGCGACGAAGTGCCGCTCTGGGACGACGCTCGCGTCGAACGGCCGGGCGAGCCGGACCGTGATCCGGTCGTCGGGCTGGTTCATCTCGCTGGGGTCGCCGGTCTCGAACCGCAGGATCTCGGGGCCGTCGATCAGGCCCTCGGTCTTCAGGAAGCCCGCCGCGAGCTCGTCCTCGAAGCCCGGAGTCCGCATCGTGATCGCGACCGCGACCGGGTCCTGGCCGGGACCCGCGGCCCGGATCTCGAGCGGCTCCTCGCCGACGACGCGGTCGCCTCGGAACTCGAGATGGGCGCCACGGACGGCCACGATCCGGGTCGTGGTCACGTGGCGGGTCGGGGGCGGCGTCGCCTCCGTCACGGGGTCACGCTCGAGCTGGTGACGACGCCGGCGCCGTCGTAGGCGGTCATCTTCGTGGACGAGGTCGCGTCGGGCCACCAGGCGGCGAACCAGCCCGACCGGCTGAGCGACGCGACGATCGGCCGGTTGTCGGCGAGGGTGACGACGACGCGCGCGACGCCCGGCCCCGCCCGGCCCACGACCGACGACATCGTGTCGGGGCCGTTGCTGCCCGACGACGAGCCCACGAGCTCGATGGCACCCGCCGCCAGCGGCTGGAAGACGTCCCCGGACGACGAACCACCGCTTTTCGTCGTTGGCTCGCCCGACGCGTTGATCTCGACGAAGCATTCCGATTCCTCCTTCTGGTTCGCACTGACCAGGAAGAGGTGGGACCCACCGCGGGCGTCGACGGCGACGAGCGACAGGTTCGCCGGATTCTGAGGGCCTGGCGGAGCCATGTCCCGACAGGCCACCTGGGCGCGCGCCATGAGGGCCTGGTCGACGGCGAACGGCTCGGCCTGCCAGGGCTCGTAGATGCTGTGCGGCGGCTCGAGCGTGGCCTGCCGCGTCCGAGCCACAGGCGACCGCGAGCGTCGCGGCGGCGACGAGTGCCATCAGCGTTCGGAAGGTCACCGGCCAAGGATGCATCATCGACCGATGGCGACGACGAACCTGACGGCCGACCAGCTGGCGTTCCTCGCGGCGGCCCGGACCGCGACCCTCGCGACGATCGCGCCCAACGGATCGCCGCGGCTCGTCCCGGTCTGTTTCGTCGTCCGCGACGGCACCGACCTGTACGTCCCGCTCGACGAGAAGCCGAAGCGGACCGAGGACCCGCGCGACCTTGCCCGGGTCCGTGACATCCTCGAACGGCCGGCGGTCGCGCTGCTCGTGGACCGCTGGTCCGAGGACTGGTCGGAGCTCGGCTGGCTGCGGATTCGAGGGGATGCCTCGCTCGTCGAACCGGCCGACGAACCCGCCGAGCACGCCGCGGTTGTCGCCGAGCTCCGAGCGAAGTACCCGCAATACGCCGCGCATCGCCTCGAGGACCGGCCGCTCATCCGCATCCGGGTGACCGGCGCCTCGAGCTGGGGCAGCGTCGGGGCGACCCTCGGCGTCAGCGGCTGAGGTAGAGCGCCCCGGCGACCGGCCGGAGGCAGTGGGTCGAGCTCATCGCCTCGTGGTAGCCGCCGGCGTTGAGCAGCGCGACGATGTCGCCCTCGCGGACCGGCGGCATCGGGTAGTCCTCGGCGAACAGGTCGCCGGCCTCGTTGATGTGGCCCGCGACGGTCACGATCTCGGTCCGGGGCGCGTCGGCCGCGCGGCAGACGACGATCTCCTGGAGGAACCTGTAGATGAAGTACGAGCAGTTGACGTTCCAGCCGATGTCGAGCCCGACGAACGTCGTGCCGCCGCGCTCCTCGACCGTCACGACCTCGCCGAGCAGGATCGCGGTGTCCTTCGCGAGGTAGTCGCCGGGCTCGCAGCCGACCGCCACGCCGAGCGGCCCGAGATGGCGGGCGATCACCGCGGCGTAGGCCTCGAGATCGACCGGCTCCTCGTCGGCCCTCGCCGGCACGCCCAGCCCGCCGCCGACGTTGACCTCGCCGATCGGATGGCCGTCGTCGATCAGGCGGCCCGTGATCGAGGCGACCCGCGCCAGCGCCGCCTCGAAGCCGGCCAGCCCGTCGCGACCCAGCCAGCCGGAGCCGGCGTGGAAGTGGATCGTGTCGATCGTCAGGTCGTGCCGGCGCGCCGCCTCGATCGCGTCGGGCAGGCGGTCCTCGTAGATGCCGAACTTCGTCGGACGGTCGCCGCTGTAGGCGAGGCCCGCGTGATAGCCGGCCCCGGCGGCCGGGTTCACGCGCAGCCCGATCGCCCGGCCCGGCGCCCGCCGACCGACCCGTTCGACCTGGCTGACCGCGTCGAGGTTGAGGTGGATCGGCAGCGGCAGGATCGCGTCGAGGTCGCGTTCGGACAGGTTCGTGCCGGTGTAGCTGATCTCCTCGGCCGGCCAGCCGCACTCGATCGCGCGCTCGACCTCGCCGGGCGAGCAGGCGTCGATCCCGACGAGCGGCCGGAGGACCTCGAGGACCCGCGGCTCCGGGTTGGCCTTGAGCGCGAAGCGAAGCCGCACGTCCAACCCGGTGGCGTCGAGCGCCGCGGCGAGACGACGGGCGTTGTCCGCGAACCGGTCGAGGTCGTAGACGAAGAGCGGCGTCCCGTGGCTTCTGCGCGAGCGCCTCGGCGTCCTCGCCGGCGATCGTCAGGCGGCCGTCACGCGGCGCGAGACCCGGTCGCGTCCACCACGGCGCGCCGACGAGGACCACGAAACGCTCAGATTCGGATCGAGCTGCCCGGCCGTCAGGAGGCCACGACGGGCGGGTGGGCGTGCCCGTGGCCCCGGTCGTGAGCGTGCTCGCGAGGAGCCTCGTAGCGGATCTCGCCGGTCCGGCTCGTCCAGCGGTTCGGCCCGTCGACGACCTCGACGCCGAGCGTCTCGAGCATCCGCTGGGACGCGGCCGCGATCTCGGCGACCGCTTCGTCGAACGCTCCCTGGTTCTTGGTCGAGGGCGTCCGGTAGTTGCTCACCTTGCGGACGAACTGGAGCGCGGCGGCCTCGATCTCACCGGTCGTGGTGTCGGAGTCGGCGCGTCGGAGGGGCTTGATGCTTCTGCACATGCGAGCAGCGTAGCGCAGCCGCGACCCGGAGCGGCTAGCCGAGCTTCCAGTACAGCGAGCCCGTGTAGCAGTGGCCGAGCGCCTGGCACAGCCCGCCGGTCAGGTCCCACTGCCGGCCCGACACGTACGGACCGCGGTCGACGACGCGGGCCGTGACCACGCGGCCGTTGGCCGGGTTCTTGAACGTGACCTTCGTGCCGCACGGCAGCGTCTTGTGGGCCACGCCGACGATCGACTGGGTCAGTTCGTAGCCGCACGCCGTCCGCTTGCCGTAGAACCCCGGGCCGTACCAGCTGACGTTGCCGTCGAGTCGCCACGTGGGTACGACGACGACCCCGGCGTCAGGAGCCGGCTGGACCGTGGCCGCATCCGGGCGGCCCACAGGAGCGGGCTGCTGATCCGGATCGAGCAGGATCGATGTTTCGTCCAGCGCACCGTTGGAGCGGTACGCCGGGTCAAGGGCTGGTGTCGTCATCTCCGTCCCGCGCGTCGAGGAAACCTCAACCCCCCGGAAGAGGGTCTGGTCGATCGCGTGTTCGGGGGTAGGCCCCCTGGATCCGACGGATCCTGGGACGGCGACCGCGGCGAGGACGACGATGAGCATCATCCCCGCGACGACCCGTAGGCGTCGCACGTCGTCGGGAACCTTAGCAAGGAATACGGAATCCAGAGGATGACGAGCATGGCTGCGGGTCTAGCAACGGCGTGACAGACTGGGGACGATGCCCCGCCTGACGCTCCACCTCGACCGTCCGCTGGACCTCGGTCGGACGGTCTGGCCCCACTTGCGGGGTCTGCACGACCCTGCGATGCGGGTGACCGGCGAGCACCTCATCCGGGCCACGCGAACGGCCGACGGACCGGCGACGATCGAGATCCGGCGGCGCGGCGACGTCGTCGACGTCGAGGCCTGGGGGCCGGGCGCGGACCGGGCGATCGACGCCGCGCCGGCGTTCATCGGGATCGACGACGACCGATCCGGATTCGCGCCCGCCAACCGCCTCCTCGCCGACCTCGACCGCCGCCGGCCGGGCCTCCGGATCGGGCGCAGCGGGGCCGTCCTCGAGGCGTTGATCCCGGCGATCCTCGAACAGAAGGTCACCGGCTTCGAGGCCCGCCGGGCGTACCGCGGGATCATCGCCCGGTGGGGCGAGCCGGCACCCGGGCCGTTCGGTTTGCGGCTCCTGCCGCCACCCGAGGTCCTCGCGACAACTCCCTATCACGCGTTCCACCCGCTGGGGCTTGAGCGGCGGCGAGCCGACCTCGTCCGGGCGGTCGCGGCGCGGGCGAACCGGTTCGAGGAGATCGTCACGATGCCGCTGCCCGCCGCGTACGCGCGCCTGCGGGCGATGCCCGGGATCGGGCCGTGGACGGCGGCGGAGGTCGCGGTCCGGGCGCTCGGCGACCGGGACGCGGTCAGTGTCGGCGACTACCACCTGCCCAGTCTCGTGGCCTACGCGCTCGCCGGCGAGCGGAAGGCGACCGACGAGCGGATGCTCGAGCTGCTCGAGCCGTTCCGCGGCCATCGCGCCCGCGTGGTCCGGCTCCTCGAGGAGAGCGGGATCCGGCCCGAGATGCACGGTCCACGGATGCAGCCCCACTCGATCGCCGCGATCTAGCCGAATACACGAAGCCCGGGTTCGCACGTGAACCCGGGCTCCGAGGGCGGATCGGACGCGGCGGTCGGGGGTCCGGCGCGATCGACGCCGGTGGAGTAGACGTGAGCGGGCGGTGGGAGGACCTCAGGCGACCGAGCCGAGTCGGAGCATCGGGCTGACCACGGACGGCCGGGTGAGCGACGCCGCGACGCGATCGTCGTGGGCCGGCACGGCCGTCCTGACGCGGGCCAGGGCCGCCGCAGCGGCGGCGACCGGATGGGCCGGAACCGCGACCGCGACCGGTTCGGCCTCGGCGTCGTAGCAGAACGCGACGTAGCGGATGCCGGTCCCGTCGCCGACGAGCGTCCCGATGCCGCTGCCCGTGCTCGCGGGCCCGACGTGGAACGAGACGTCGTCGCCGTCAATACCGGCACGGACGATGACGAGGGCGATCGGCCGGTCGGCCTGCCAGTCGAAGGTGTCGGGGGCGCCGGCCGAGGCCGACCCCAGGCCGGAGATCGTGACCGTGACGCGGCCATCGGTGTGGCTGCCGTTCGAGAGCTCGTCGCCCTCGATGCGGAAGCGGCGGCGGGCGAGCCGGCCGACGCGGCGGAAGCGATGCGTCGTGTCGTCGAGCTGGAAAAGGGTCCGATCCATCTGAAGGTTCTCCGCTTGCGGCGGGACGGGCTGCCCGCTCTTTCGTCTTGCCGCAATCTTGTCGATCGGGGTTTTGGTGGCCTTAGGCTCGCCTGAAAGCGGGGTGTCGCGGACTGGACACCTGTCGCGTCGGCGGCTCGTCAGACGGCGGGATTCGGGCGGCCGATCCGACCGTCGGGCCACGCCGAACGCCCGGATCGACGCTCACGGGGCATTTCCCACGATGCGGCGCTTGACGAAATCGCGCCGCGGCACCGACGATCAACCCGACGCCCTGCGGCGTCGCCTATCACGAGTGGCCCGAGAGTCCTGGCTCGTCGACGGCCCGGCAGCCGGCCCGCGCGCTCTTCGCGGGAACGGTGCCCCCGCCAGGTGCGATAGGAGCGGAGCGCGTGCCATTCATTCCATCGGTCGGGGGCGACCGATGACCGTCCTCGCCGAACCTGAAGGCCACCGCCCGCGACGCGGCGCCGCGGACCCGCGCGGAGCGTGCGGCGCTGCTCGCGCCGCTCATCGCCCAGCGGATCCTCGTGATCGACGGCGCGATGGGCACGCTGATCCAGAGCTACCAGCTCGACGAGGCCGGCTTCCGCGGCCCCGACTCGCGATTCGCGGACCACCCGCGCGACCTGCGCGGCAACAACGATCTGCTCTCGATCACGCAGCCGGAGATCGTCCGCGCGATCCACGACGCCTACCTCGACGCCGGCGCCGACATCATCGAGACGAACACGTTCACCGCGACCCGCATCGCCCAGGCCGACTACGGCCTGGAGGGCATCGTCCGCGAGATGAACGCGGCCGCGGCGCGGATCGCCCGCGAGGCCGCCGACGCGCGCGAGGCCGCCGAGCCGGACCGGCCGCGGTTCGTCGCCGGCGCGATCGGCCCGACGAACCGGACCGCCTCGATCTCGCCGGACGTCAACGACCCGGCCGCCCGCAACGTGACGTTCGAGGAGCTCGCCGCCGCCTACCAGGAGGCCGCCGAGGGGCTGATCGAGGGCGGCGCCGACATCCTCCTCATCGAGACGATCTTCGACACGCTCAACGGCAAGGCCGCGATCTTCGGCGTCCAGGCGGCGCAGGAGGCGGCGGGCGTCGAGCTGCCGCTGATCGTCAGCGGCACGATCGTCGACGCGTCCGGGCGAACGCTGAGCGGCCAGACGGTCGAGGCGTTCTGGACGTCGGTCGCCCACGCCCGGCCGGTGATCGTGGGGCTCAACTGCGCGCTGGGCGCGGCGGCGCTCCGGCCGCACGTCGCGGATCTGGCCCGGATCGCCCCGCTGCCGGTCTCGTGCTACCCGAACGCCGGCCTCCCCAACGAGTTCGGCGGATACGACGACACGCCCGAGTCGATGGCCCACGTCCTGGGCGGCTTCGCCCGCGACGGGCTGCTGAACATCGCCGGCGGCTGCTGCGGGACGACGCCGGCCCACGTGAAGGCGATCGCGGAGGCGGTGGCGGGTTTGCCGCCGCGCCAGCCGCCGGAGATCGAGCCGAAGACCCGGCTGTCGGGCCTCGAGGCCGTCGCGATCCCCCAGCCCGGCAACGTCTTCGTGAACGTCGGCGAGCGGACGAACGTCACCGGCTCCCGGAAGTTCGCGAAGCTGATCCTCGAGGACCGGTTCGAGGAGGCCGTCGAGGTCGCCCGCCAGCAGGTCGAGGCCGGCGCCCAGCTGATCGACGTGAACATGGACGAGGCGATGCTCGACTCCGAGGCGGCGATGTCGCGCTTCCTGCGGCTGCTCGCCACGGAGCCCGACATCAGCGCGGTCCCGGTGATGATCGACTCCTCGAAGTGGTCGGTGATCGAGGCCGGCCTGCGCTGCGTCCAGGGCAAGGCCGTCGTGAACTCGATCTCGCTCAAGGAGGGCGAGGAAGCCTTCCTCGAGCACGCCGCGCTCTGCCGCCAGTACGGCGCCGCGGCCGTCGTCATGGCGTTCGACGAGCAGGGCCAGGCCGACACCGTCGAGCGCAAGGTCGCGATCGCCCACCGGGCGTACGACCTGCTCACGCAGAAGGCCGGCTTCGCGCCGGAGGACGTGATCCTCGACCCGAACATCTTCGCGATCGCGACCGGGATCGAGGAGCACTCGAACTACGCGGTGGCCTTCTTCGAGGCGACGCGGAGGATCAAGGCCGAGCTGCCGGGCGCCCGCGTCTCGGGCGGCGTGTCGAACGTGTCGTTCAGCTTCCGCGGCAACGACCCGGTCCGCGAGGCGATCCACAGCGTGTTCCTGTACCACGCGATCGCCGCCGGGATGGACATGGGCATCGTCAACGCCGGCCAGCTCGCGATCTACGACGACATCGACCCGGAGCTGCGGGAGATCGTCGAGGACGTCGTGCTGAACCGGCGGCCCGACGCCACGGAGCGGCTGCTCGCGGTCGCGGACAGCGTCGGCGCGCAGGAGCGGGCGGCCAGCGGGGACGCGCTGGCCTGGCGCGAGCGGCCGGTCGAGGCGCGCCTGACCCACGCGCTCGTCGAGGGCATCGACGCGTTCATCGTCGAGGACACGGAGGAGGCCCGGCTCAACGCATCCCGACCCATCGAGGTCATCGAGGGCCCGCTGATGGCCGGGATGAACGTCGTCGGCGACCTGTTCGGCTCGGGCAAGATGTTCCTGCCGCAGGTCGTGAAGAGCGCCCGGGTCATGAAGAAGGCCGTCGCCCATCTCGTGCCGTTCATCGAGGCCGAGAAGGAGCCGGGCGCGTCGCGGTCGGCCGGGCGTGTCGTCATGGCGACTGTGAAGGGCGACGTCCACGACATCGGCAAGAACATCGTCGGGGTCGTCCTGCAGTGCAACAACTACGAGGTCCGCGACCTCGGCGTGATGGTGCCCTCGGCGAAGATCCTCGAGACGGCCCGCGAGTGGGACGCCGACCTGATCGGCCTGTCGGGGCTGATCACGCCGTCGCTCGAGGAGATGTCGTTCGTCGCCTCCGAGATGGAACGGCAGGGCTTCCAGATCCCGCTGCTGATCGGCGGGGCGACGACATCGCGGACGCACACCGCGGTGAAGATCGAGCCGCGCTACCACGCCCCGGTCGTCCACGTGATCGACGCGTCGCGTGCGGTCGGCGTCGCGTCGGCGCTCGTCGATCGCGAGCGACGGGACGCGTTCGCGGCCGGAATCCGCGACGAGTACGCGAAGGTCCGCCACGAACGGGGAGAACGGCAGGAGCGCGAGGCCCGCCACCCGATCGCCGACGCGCGGGCCAACCACTTCCGGATCGACTGGACCGGGCCCGGCGCCGTCCGACCGCCGCGGCCGGCGTTCCTCGGCGCCCGGACGATCGACGCCCACCCGCTCGAGGACCTCGTCGGGCGGATCGACTGGACGCCATTCTTCGCGACGTGGGAGCTGCGCGGCGCGTACCCGGCGATCCTCGACGACCCGACGGTGGGCCAGGCGGCCCGCGACCTCCACAACGACGCGGTCGCGATGCTCCAGCGGATCGTCGACGAACGGCTCCTCACCGCGAAGGCGGCGTTCGGCTTCTGGCCGGCGAACAGCGCCGGCGACGACATCGAGCTGTACAGCTCCGATGGGCGCGACGACCTCGTCGCCGTCGTCCATACGCTCCGTCAACAGATGGTCAAGCCGCCGGGCCGGCCGAACCTTGCCCTGGCGGACTTCACGGCGCCGCGCGAGTCCGGCGTCGCTGATTACGTCGGCGCGTTCGCCGTCACCGCCGGGCACGGCGTCGACGAGCTCGTCGCCCGGTTCGAGGCCGACCACGACGACTACAGCGCGATCCTCGCGAAGGCACTCGCCGATCGGCTGGCCGAGGCGTTCGCCGAGCGGCTCCACGAGCTCGTGCGGCGCGAGTTCTGGGCCTACTCGCCCGATGAGCACCTGCCGAACGACGCGATCATCCGCGAGGAGTACCAGGGCATCCGGCCGGCGCCGGGCTACCCCGCCTGCCCGGATCACACCGAGAAGGGCACGCTGTTCGAGCTGCTCGAGGCGGAGCAGCGGGCCGGGATCCGGCTCACGGAGTCGTTCGCGATGTGGCCCGGCGCGGCGGTCAGCGGCTACTACTTCTGGCACCCTCAGGCGCACTACTTCGGGCTGGGGCGGATCGGGCCGGACCAGCTCGCCGACTACGCGGCGCGGAAGGGCGTCGACGTCGAGACGATGGCCCGCTGGCTCGCGCCGAACCTCGCCGACGCGTAGGGCCGGGATCGAAACCCTCCCCGAGGGCCCCGGGGAGGGTCTGTCTGCGCGCTCGGGGTGGGAGCGGTCAGGCGGCGGCGGCGGCCGGCTCCTGCTCCATCGACGCGATCATCACGCTCGACAGGATGCCGTACGCCTCGACCCACGCCTCGCGGCACTCGGGCGTGAAGGCGTCACCGAGCCCGACCGCGAGCGTGTCGAGCAGCGCCTGACCAACGGTCCCGAACATCTCGGGCGTCACGCCGTAGCCGGCATGGCGCGATCCGAGCGCCTGGACGGCCGGAACGATCGCGTCGAGCTTGTCGATGCTCTTCACGACGACCGTCAGCGTCTGCATCAGGTTCTTGCGCTGGGCGGCCATGTCGGTGTGGGCGAACAAGCGCTCGAGCGACGGGTCGAGCTCGAACAGGCGGGCGTAGAAGATCGTCGCGGCCTGGTCGGCGATCGGCGCGACCATGCCGAACAATTCCTTGATCAGGTTCTGCTGGTGCGGGGTCATCGCAGGGTCCTCGGGCAGTGGGCTGACTGGCTGGCCGCCACTGTGCGATGACAGCCTTTGCGTAGCCTTAAGGTCGGGGCAAGGCCTGCCCGGCGGCCATCGACGAATGTCGACGCCGGGATGCCGTCGCGTGTCGAATCGCGCGTGCCCGCCGGGCTGAGCCACGCCCGATCAGTTGGCGATGGAGGAGACCGCCTTGATCCCGTCGGGGAGGCGCCGGTGACATCACCGCTCGGGATCGTGCCGTCGCCGAGGGTGCCCGGCGCCAGGTCCCCGCGCCGCGTCTCGTCGCCGAGGGGCGTAGGCCGCGTCGGCGGTCACCGCCCGCAACCCCTGGTCGGCGGTCAACAGCTGGTCGAGCAACCACGGCGGCGTCTCCGGGCTCGAGCGAACCCGGCCGTCCATCCCGGCCGCGATCTGGTCCACCGGCCGGCCGATGTCGTCGGTCAGCTTCGAAGTCCGGGAAGGTCCACGGCGCGTCGGTCGCCGAGGCGACGTGCAGCCCGGCGTCCACGAAGTCGCGCCAGCGCCCGAGCCAGACGAGCTCGCCCGGGTCGTCGCGGTCCACCTCGGCCAGCGACCGATCACCCAGCAGCCAGTCGGGTGCGCCGTCGAGGTGGATTACTGTCGGGATGTCCATGGCGACCAGGCGGGCCAGCTGCTCGTCCTTCACCTGGAGGGCATGCTCGACCCGGTGGTGGAGCGGGTTCGGCCCAGTCGGGCCGAGCGCTTCCTCGTAGGCGTCGAGGAGCAGCTTCAGGGCTTCGGAGCTCATGGCGTGGACCGAGACCTGCCAGCCGGCCTCGTCGGCGCGGGCGATGGTCTCGGTGAGGTCGGCCGGTTCCCAGTTGATGATGTTGCCCGAGCCGTCGTCCAGGTGGATCTTCACGCCCTGGACGCGGAGGCGGTCGTCGACGAGGCCCGGCTTCGCGATCGGCGTACCAGTCTCCGAAGAACTCCTTGTCGAAGTTGAGAGCGAGATACGCGTCGACGCGGAGCGGGAGGGCGTCGTCGGCGGCGAGCTGCTCGAGCTCGTCGATCCGCTCCTGGTTGACCCACTGCTCGGAGATCGAGGTCCAGCCCCTGCTGAGCGCCGCATCCATGGCGTCCGCCGGCGTCGAGAGTCCGTAGTAGTCGCGATCGCCGATCCAGTGGGCGTGGGCGTCGATGAACCCCGGGTAGGCGACGTTCTCCCCGATGTCGATGATCGGCACATGCTCACCGGCAAGCGCCTCGATCTCGTCCCGCTTGCCGACCGCGGCCACGGTCCCGTCCTCGATGAGCAGTGCCTCGGCGATCGCGGGCTCGTCCATCGTGATGATCCGGCCGACGATGACGAGGGCCTGGGACGCCGACGGCGCCGACGCTGGCTGCCGGCGATGCCTCGGTCGACGACGGGAACGGTGTGGTCGTGGCGCTCGGAGTACAGCCAGCAGCGAGGGCGAGCACGACCAGCGCAGCCGCGAGCGAGGCGGGAAGCCGGGTCCGGGACGCGGACATCGGGCACCTCCTTGCGTGGGTTCGTCGGCGGCCCGTCGGGCCCGCCGCGCATCGGTCTACAGGCGGAGCCCGGACCGACACCTATTAGGGCGTTCACAGGGGCAAGTCTGTTCAATCCCCGCGTGAGAGCGAGAAGGAGAGTGCGGGCGGCCGTCGAGGCCGCCCGCGCATCGGCCTGGGTCGCGATGGATCACGGCGACTCGAAGGTAGTTGAGGGACGAGCTACGGCGAGGCCGATGGCACTGAGTCGACGGCGTCTTCGGGATGCAGTTGCACGGTGGCAAGCACTTCCTCGAACCACGCCCGGTCGTAGGGAGCGACGGCGACTGCGATCGTCTTGGGACGCGTTTAGCCAGATCCGGTAGCCGCGGCCAGCGCTCGTGACCACCGCGTCGTTGCAGCCCTCGCCGCCGATGAGTCCCGTGGCGCCGTCGACGGCGATCGGCTCCGTTGCCACACATCGCTCGTCGCTCGCCATTTGCGCGGCCATCCAATCCTCGGGGGCGGCATCGCCGATCGGCTGCGAGTACATGCCCAGGTACAGGTGGCCCTCGTCCAGGATCGGGTCGGTCAGGACGTCGCTAGAGCGGTCACTAAAGAGGTCCGAGCACCGTACTCTCCGTACACGGCTCGGTCGCCGCTCGAGCGGTCCATCCCTCCGGGAACGACAACGAAATCCCGTGCTGTGTTGAGGTGAAGCTCTGGGTCAGCGGCGGGGCGGATGGGGGCGACGACGTGGATGGTTCTGGGCTGTCGATTGGCTCGGGGCTGGCGGTCAGCTCGGGAGTCGGCGTGGCCTGAGAGCCCACGCCGCCGCTCGGCGAACCGAACAGCTGCACGCCGATAACGAGTACCGCGACCACGGCGGCGGCGCCGAGGCCGATGGGAACGAGCTTGTTCATGAGTAGGCGTCCTCCGCGCCGGCCACCAACGTGGCACGGCGCCGTGGGGTCGCCTCCACGCGGTCCAGCACCGCCGCCGCAATGCGGCTGACGTCCTCGTGCCGGTCCTCGTGGAGCCACGACCGGATGGCGCGGGTGACGTCCCGGTCGGAGGCGTTGAAATCGCTCATCGCGCCACCTCCCGGGTCGTCGGCTGCGCATCGGCCTTCAGGGCCCAGCGCAACTGCCCCGTCGCGTAATGCAATCTCGAGCCCACCGTCCCGATCGGCGCGCCGACGATGTCGGCCACCCGATCGAGCGGCAGGTCCAGGTAGTGGTGCAGGACCACGACCGTTCGATGGTTCAGGGAGAGGCTCCGGAAGGCGCGTTCGAGCTGGTCGCGATCGACGACCGCGCTCAGGCCATCGACCACCATCGGTTCGTCAACCGACAGCAGCCTGCAGGTTCGGCGCCCAACGGCGGGACTTCCGGCCCTCGGTGTAGCAGGCGCGCACGAGGAGCCGATACGACCAGGCCTCGAAGCGGGCCGGGTCGCGGAGCTGGGGGAGGTCCTGCCAGACGCTGAGCAGCGCCTGCTGCGTGGCGTCCTCGGCGAGGTCGATGTCGCTCAGGATCCGGTGCGACACGGCGAGGAACCGATCCGCGAGGGCATGGACCAGGTCGGCAAATGCCTCCTGGTCGCCGCCTTGTGCACGTCTCACGAGATCGGTGTCCATGCCCCTCCCCAGGGTGATCCGCGCCGGATCGCTCCGACGCTACAACCCGTATGGCGACACCAGGGCGCGGTTTTCTTCGATTCCCCGAGAAATCGGGCGGTTTGGCGCACCTGCGCGCGCCGCGGGCGCGTCTCACCGCCGAGGCGTAGGGTGGCCACGGGCGCAGTCGGAGGAAGACCACCATGGCCGATCGCAAGGGACCGTCGTTCGACAAGTCGCCGCCGGAGCTCGTCGAGCGGTTCGCGGCGGTCATGGACCGCTACCCGGACGCCGAGCGCAAGAAGATGTTCGGCTACCCGGCGGCGTTCGTCGGCGGCAACATGGCGACCGGCCTGTTCGCGGATTCGTGGGTCGTCCGGCTGCCCGACGCCGAGATCGAGCGGGCGAAGGCCGGCGGCGCGGGCCCGTTCGAGCCGATGCCCGGCAAGCCGATGAAGGCGTTCGTGTCGATCCCGAAGGGCGACATCGCGGACGACGCGGCAATCAACGCCTGGGTCGAGCGCGGCCTCGCGCACGCGCGGTCGATGCCGCCGAAGAAGTGAGCGAGGCCGACCGACGGACGACCTGTTGATGCTCCTCGCCGGCGTCGTCGTTGCGGCGGTGCTGGGCTGGCTCACCGGGCGGCTTGCCCGCGGTAGCGGGCCGCCGGGCATGCCGCTGGGAGCGGAGAGCCGCGACACGTTCTGGAGGAGGACGCTGCCCTGGCCGACCGGCGTCCAGGAGGACACCGAGATCGCGTGGCACGTGCCGCGCGACGACCCGCCCGTGCCGACGTCGGCCGCGCCGTCGTCGCCGCTGGGTCAGCCGGTTCCGCCTACACGACCGCAGCAGAGGCTCTCGGGCCGCTGACGGGAACGAGAAATGCGCAGCCGGACACGGTTCGTTGGTGAAGAAGGGATGGTCGGGGCGGCGGGATTTGAACCCACGACCTTATCGTCCCGAACGATACGCGCTACCAAGCTGCGCCACGCCCCGACCGAGGTGCCCGGACTGCCGAGCCCGGGCATGATAGCAGCCGGTCGCCGGAATCGGACATCCCGGGAAACGCGTCCCCGGGTCAGGGATCGATCGCGGGAGCTTCGTCCGCGGCCTCCGCACCCCCCGGCGGACGGTCACCCCGGAACCGCTCACGGATCGGCACGACCGCGAGCGCCGCGAGCAGGAACGACACCGCCATCAGCCCGAACACGATCGGCAGCCCCGTCGCCTCGCCGAACGCCGCAATGATCAGCCCGTAGGCCGCGACCCACAGCGACCCGACCCCGAACGCCAGCGTGAAGTACAGCGAGAAGGAGGCGTCGCGAATCTCCGGTGCGGCGATGTCGGCGAGAAGCGCCTGGAGCTGGGGGCTCTCGGCGAACGAGAAGAAGCCCATGACGACGATCCCCAGCCACAGCCCGGCGAGCGTCGGCCCGGCCAGCAGGAACAGCACGAACCCGATCGCCCCGCCGATGTACACCCCGATGATCACCGGCTTCCGCCCGACGCGGTCCGAGAGCCAGCCGGCGACGAGCGGCATCGGCACCGAGAACACGATCAGCGCCCCGTACATCGCCCCGTACGTCGACTCCGGCAGCAGCAGCACCTCGCTCAGGTAAAGCAGCGCGAACAGGTTCACGACGCCCAGGCCGCGCCCGCCGCCACCGAGGATCGAGGCGAGATAGACCCAGCGGTGGTCGGGGTCGGCGAGGACCTGGCGGAACGCGGCCCGGACGCTGCCGTGGGCGACCGCCGCCTCGCGATCCGAGCCCGACTCGCGGACGAACAGCAGGATCGCCAGCGCGATCACGACCGCTGGGATCCCGAAGATCACCACGACCGCCCGCCAGTCGAGGAGCGCGATCAGCGGCGCCCCGACGATCGCCACGATCACCGTGCCGACATTCCCGCCAGAGATGTGGGCGCTGATCGCGAAGCCGCGCCGCTCCTCGGGGAACTGCTCGGCGAGGAGTCCGTTGCCGACCGGGTGCTGGGGCGACCCGCCGACCCGCGACACGACGTTGAGGACCGCGAACGACGCGAACCCCGGCGCCAGCGCCTGCGCCGCGAAGCCACCGCCGAACAGGATCCCGCCGGCCCCAAGGATCTTCCGCCGCGAGATCATCCGGGTGAGCTTCGCGTAGCTGAGCTGGACGGCCCCCGACGCGAAGCTGCCCAGCGCGGCGAGCAGCGCGATCGTGTCGGCCGACACGCCGAACTCGGCGATGATCCGGATGTAGACGAGCGGTAGCAGCACCGCCTGGGCGTGGTTGACCGCGTGGGCCAGCGACAGCAGCCAGAGGGTGGCGTTGGGGTTGATCACCTCGGCCGACGGCGGCCGGGTCGATTCCGTCGGGGCGATCACGCGGTTCATCGTCGCGGATCGACGCCGCTCGCGTTGCATCGTCGCGCGCGATGGGGCATCGTTGGTTCACCGTCCACCCGCGGCTCGTCCGCCATCCGTCCACCCGCCTGCGCTCCGACGAGGTCCCGATGCCGAGCGTCCTGATCGTCGACGACGAACAGCACATCCGTCTCCTCATCGAGCAGGCGCTCGAGGAGCTCGAGGACGACGGCGTGGAGCTCCTGAGCGCGCCCGACGGAGAGGTCGCCCTCGACGTCGTCCGCAACCAGGCGCCCGACCTCGTCTTCCTCGACGTGACGATGCCGAAGATGAACGGGTTCGACGCCTGCGACGCGATCAAGCACGAGCTGGGCCTGACCGACACCTTCGTCTGCATGCTCACCGCGAAGGGCCAGGCCTACGATCGCGAGCGGGGCCTCGAGGCGGGCGCCGACCTGTTCATGACGAAGCCGTTCGACCCCGACGAACTGCTCGCGATCGCCCGCCGGGCGCTCCATCTGGAAACGAAGGCCGGCTGATGGACGTCGACCTCGACCGGCTCGTCGTCCGCCATCGCCACGTCGCGCCGATGCTCTCGACGCTCCTCGGGGCGACGCATGCCGCCGTCCGCATCACCGACCCGGACGGGGCCGTGATCCTCGAGCGCGAGGCCGGCGGGATCGGCGACGAGCGGTTCCCGATCGTCGTCGAGGGCGAGACGGTCGGCTGGGTCGAGGGCGACCGCGTCGCCCGAGCGGTCGCCGCGGTCATCGGCTACGCCGCCGCGCGCGAGGCCGACAAGCGGAGCCTCGCCCGGGAGGCGCTCGATCGGTACCGCGAGCTGAACCTCGTGTACGAGCTCGCCGAGACGCTCAGCGGCCTCCGGAGCGTCGCGGCGATCGGCCAGGCGGCGCTTGCCGAGGTCGGCCGCATCCGGGGTGAGGGCGCCGCGTTCCTGCTCCTCGCGGACCGCGAGACGCGCCGCCTCTCGACGCCCGAGGGCATGCCGGTCGGGCCGCTCAACAACATCGACCAGGGCGACGGCATCGTCGGCGGCCTGGGTAGCGGCGAGCCGACGATCATCAACGACGTCACCGCGGACCCCCGCTCGAGCCCTGCCGAGCGAGCGCTGGGGTCGCTGATCGTCGCTCCGCTGCGGGGCCACGGCGTCGCGATCGGGGCGATCGGCGCGGCGACCGACGGCCCGCACGAGTACGAGGCGGGTGATCTCAAGGTCCTGACCGCGATCGCCTCGCTGACCGGTCCGGCGATCGACCAGGCCCGCTCCCCGGACGGCGGCTCCCGCACCTCGGCGCGCTGAGTCCGGGCGGGTCGCCGTGGGATCCGCACGCATCCGGCCCATCGAGCTGATCGTCGGCATCGGCGGCTCGCTGGCGGTCCTCGCCGTTCTCCTCGCGAAGCCGCCGTGGTGGGAGGCGCTCGCGATCGTCCTGGCCACGGTCCTGCCGGCCGGGCTGGTCCTGTACGGGGCGTCGGCTGCGCGCCGGGCGCGCGAGGCCCAGGCAGCGGAACGCGAGGCGCAGCGCCAGCGCGAGGGACTCGCCCGCGAGACCGAGGAAGCCAGCCGCTCGAGAGCCGAGCTCCAGGGCCGCCTCTCGGAGCTCGTGGCGCTCAACGAGGTCGCGGCCGCGGTCAGCTCGACGCTCGAGCTCGAGAGCCTCCTCGACGCGGCGCTGGCCGCGATCGTCGACCATCTGCCGTTCGATCGGGCGCTCGTCCTGCTCGTCGACGAGGAGGCCGGCGTCCTCACCCACGGCCGGAGCATCGGCGGCGGTCCGGAGGCGCAGGCGCTCGTCGGGACGGTCCGTCTGCCGCTCGACCAGGTCGATTCGACGCTCGTCCAGCTGGCCCTGGCCGACGGGCCGCTAGTCTTCCGCGACGTCCAGGACGATCCCTACGAGCCCAACCGGGTCTTCGCCCGGGCGCTCGACGTGACCTCGTTCCTCGGCACGCCGCTCGAGACGAAGGGCCGGACTGTCGGGGTTCTCGCGGTCGACAACCGGCTCTCAGGGCGGGACGTCGAGCGGTCGATCGGGCCGCTGCTCTCGACCGTCGGCAACCTCCTCGCGGCGGCCGTCGAGAACGCCCGGCTGTACGGCGAGATCGAGGACCAGAACCGCGAGCTCGAGGCGCGCGTCGCGCGGCGGACCGCCCAGCTGGCCGAGGCGACCGAGGAGGCCCAGGCGGCGCGGGCGACGGCGGAGGCGATGAGCGCGACGAAGAGCGAGTTCCTCGCCAACGTCAGTCACGAGCTGCGGACGCCGCTGACCTCGGTCATCGGCTTCACGAAGATCGTCCGGCGACGGCTCGAGGAGGTCGTGCTGCCAGCGCTCGCCGGCGCCCGCGAGACCGCGGCGGCGCCCGACGACCCGCGCCTCGAGCGGGCAGTCCGCCAGGTCGGCGACAACCTCGAGATCGTCGTCGCCGAGGGCGAGCGGCTCTCGGCGTTGATCAACGACGTGCTCGACCTCGAGAAGATCGAGGCCGGCAAGATGGAGTACCGCCACGAGCGCGTCGACGTCGGCGAGGTCGTCGAGCGGGCGACGACTGCCACGACCGCCCTGTTCGAGACGACCGGCCTGGAGCTGCGGAGCGAGATCGGCCGGGACCTGCCGGCAGTCGACGGCGACCCGCATCGCCTCGTCCAGGTCGTGATCAACCTCCTGTCGAACGCGGTGAAGTTCACGCCCTCGGGGTCCGTCACGGTTCGGGTCTCGCCGCCGACGGCGGGTCGGGCGTCGTCGTGAGCGTCGCCGACACCGGCACTGGCATCGCGCCCGAGGACCAGGCCCGGGTCTTCGAGCAGTTCGCCCAGGCCGGCGACACGCTGTCCGAGGCGCCTCGCGGGACGGGGCTCGGCCTCGCGATCTGCCGCGAGATCGTCGAGCACCACGGCGGCCGGATCTGGCTCGAGAGCGAGCCCGGTCGCGGCTCGACGTTCTCGTTCAGCCTGCCCGCGGCCGCCGAGCGCGACGCCGGGGAAGCCGGCTAGTAGTCGGTCGGCCCGGGAAGGTCCTCGTCGGATTCCGTGTCCTCCTGCCGCGGCGTCAGGAAGATCCGGGCGACGTAGCCGGTGAACACGCCGAACAACCCGACGCCGAGGATCAGGATGACGGTCCCGATGACGCGGCCGGCCGGGCGTCACCGGGTACTTGTCGCCGTACCCCACGGTCGTCACCGACACGATCGACCACCACAGCGCGTCGCCGCCGGTCTTGATGTTGGCGTTCGGGGCGCCGCGCTCGGCGATGACGACGAAGATGCTGCCGAGCTCGATCACGAGCAGGACGAGGAACGTCGCGAACAGCAGCGCGGTCTGGGCCCGCTCGCGAACGATCCTCCGGACGACCCGCCGGCCACCCATCGCCCGGACCCGTCGGATCGCCCGGTAGACGCGGACGATCCGGAAGCAGTCGGAGCAGCGGGAACGGCAGGCTCCCCAGGAAGTCCAGGTAGCCCTGCTTCCTGATGAGGTAGTCGGATCGCGGATCCGACAGGTAGAGACGGCCCGTGAAATCGGCCAGGAAGATGATGCTGAGGACCAGGTCGACGATCGCGACGACGGTTTTCGTGTCCTCCTCGAACGGCCCGACGAGGACGACCACGTTCGCGAGCGACAGGATCGAGAGAGCGACGATGAAGAGCTCGTAGCCCGGCCCGAGCTCTCGGCGCATCGGATGCGACGGATCCCTCACTGGTGGGGATGATGCCTGATCGAGTCAGGCGCGCGTAAGGCGCCGGCACCCATCGGTGCCGGCGCGGCCGTCCCCCGGCGGTGGTTCAGAACTGCTCGAGGTAGCGCTCGACCTCCCAGTCGCTGACCTGCGTCCGGTACTCGTCCCACTCGGCCCGCTTCGCCTCGACGTAGTGGTTGAAGACGTGCTCGCCGAGCGCCTCGATGACCACCGGGTCGGCCTCGAGCTCCGTGATCGCCTCGCCGAGCGTCCCCGGCAGCTCGCGGATGCCCTTCGCCGCGATCGTCGCCGCGTCCATCTCGAACAGCGACTCCTCGACGGGCTCGCTCAGCTGCATGCCCTTCTCCACGCCGTCGAGGCCCGCGGCGATCATCACCGCGAACGCGAGATACGTGTTGGACGAGGGGTCGGGGCAGCGGACCTCGGCCCGGGTGCCCTCGATCGACTTGCCGGGCGAGACCTTCGGGACGCGGATCAGCGCCGAGCGGTTCGTCCGGCCCCAGGTGAGGTACGTCGGCGCCTCGTAGCCCGGGACGAGCCGCTTGTACGAGTTGACGAGCGGCGCGAGCACCGCGGCCATGCCCCGGGCGTGGGCGAGGATGCCGGCCATGTACGACCGGGCGACGTCCGAGAGGCCGTACGGGTTCGACGCGTCGGCGAAGGCGTTCTTCTTGTCGGCGATCGAGTAGAGCGACTGGTGGGTGTGCATCCCGGAGCCGTTGATCCCGTGGATCGGCTTGGGCATGAACGTCGCGTAGAGGCCGTGCTGCTGGGCGATCGCCTTGAGCGCGAACTTGAACGTGATCGCGTTGTCGGCGGTCGCGAGCGCGTCGCTGTACTCGAAGTCGATCTCGTGCTGCCCGACCGCCACCTCGTGATGCGCCGCCTCGACCCGGATCCCGAACGCCTCGAGGGCGTCGACCATGTCCTGGCGGATCTCCTGGGCGAGGTCGGTCGAGAAGTCGAAGTAGCCGGCCTGGTCGTGGGGCAGTGGCTCGATCCCGCCGTCGGGGCCGCGCCGGAACAGGAAGAACTCCAGCTCCGGGCCGGTGTTGACGACGTAGCCCAGCTTCTTCGCCCGCTCGACCTGGCGGCGGAGGACGCCGCGCGGGTCACCGACGAACGGCTCGCCCGCCGGCGTGAACACGTCGCAGATGACGCGGGCCGTGCCACGCGGCCCCGAGCCCTTCTGCCACGGGATCTCGGCGAACGTGGTCATGTCGGGCATCAGGTACTGGTCGCTCTCGGCGATCCGGGTGAAGCCCTCGATCGAGCTGCCGTCGAACCATGTCCCGTGCTTCACAGACCCCGCGAGCTGGTGGATTGGGATCGTGACGGCCTTGACCACGCCGATGATGTCGGTGAACTGGAGCTGGATGAAGCGGATGCCGCTCTCCTGGGCCGCCTTGATCTGCGCTGCGGGATCCTGATCTGGCACTGGGTCGGTCTCCTTTGCGTGAATTCGCCCGGCCGTGTGGGAGTGCACGGCCGGGCGTGGGTTGGATGACGGGCGGCGGCGCCGCCGCGATTACATCTCGGAGTAGAGGTAGAACTCGTACGGGTGCGGCCGGAGGGCCACTTCCTTCGCGCCGGCCCGCTTGAACTCGAGGTGGGTGGCGATCACGTCCGGGGTGAAGACGTCGCCGCGGAGCAGGTACTCGTGGTCGGCCTCGAGCGCGTCGAGGGCTTCCTCGAGCGAGCCCGGCGTGCCGGCGATGTCGACCTTCTCCTCGGGGCTCATCTCGTAGATGTCGCGGTCGACCGGGGCCGGCGGCTCGATCTTGTTGATGACGCCGTCGAGGCCGGCCATCAGCTGGGCGCTGAACGAAAGGTACGGGTTGCAGGTCGGGTCCGGCGAGCGGAACTCGAGGCGGCGCGCGCCGGGCGTCGTGAAGTACGTCGGGATGCGGACGCAGGCCGACCGGTTGCGCTGGCTGTACACGAGGTTGATCGGCGCCTCGTAGCCGGGGACGAGGCGGCGGTAGCTGTTCGTCGTCGGCGCCGCGAACGCGAGGATCGACTTCGCGTGCTTCAGCAGGCCGCCGATGTAGTGGCGGGCCGTCTCCGACAGCAGCGCGTAGCCCTCGGCGTCGTAGAAGAGGTTCGTGCCGTCCTGCCAGAGGCTCTGGTGGGTGTGCATCCCCGAGCCGTTGTCGCCGAAGAGCGGCTTCGGCATGAACGTCACGACCTTGCCGGCCCGGTCGGCCGTCTGGCGGACGATGTACTTGTACTTGAGGACCTTGTCGGCGGTCTCGACGAGCGTCCCGTAGCGGATGTCGATCTCGGCCTGGCCCGGCCCGCCGACCTCGTGGTGGTGGACCTCGACGTCGATGCCGGCGGCCTGCAGGGCGATGACCATCTCCGAGCGGAGATCCTGGAGCTTGTCGAGCGGCGGGACCGGGAAGTAGCCCTCCTTCGGCCGCGGCCGGTGGGCGAGGTTCGCCGTGCCGTTCCGGCCGGAGTTCCAGGCGCCCTCTTCCGAGTCGATCTCGTACATCCCGCGGTAGCCGGTCTGGTCGAACCGGAGCGAGTCGAAGATGTAGAACTCGATCTCCGGGCCCCAGTAGCTCGTCGTCGCGATGCCGCTCTCGGCGAGGAAGCGCTCCGCCTTGCGGCCGATGTAGCGCGGGTCGCGCGAGTACGGCTCGCGGCTGCCCGGCTCGGCGACGTCGCACATGAGGACCATCGTCGGGACGTTGAGCGTCGGGTCGACGAACGCGGTCGTCGGATCCGGCATGAGCAGCATGTCGCTCTCATGGATGTGCTGGAAGCCGCGGATGCTCGACCCATCGAAGCCGATGCCGTCGATGAACAGGTTCTCGCCCAGCTCCTTGACCGGGATCGAGAAGTGCTGGGCCTGGCCCGGCAGGTCGACGAAGCGGAGGTCGACCATGAGGACGCCGCTCTCTCGGGCGAGCGCCATCACGTCGGCGACGGTGGTCGTGGGCGCGGCGACGCCGCTCGGAATCCGCTCCAGGATGGTCATCCGATCTCGAACCCTCCACGATGCGGCTCTTGTGCATGACGCACGAGATCGCGGCCGGTTGGCCGACAGTCGTCAGGCTAGCATCGGGCTCGGTTGCGGTTCAGTACCGGCTCGCGCCAGTTCTTTGGGCATCATGCACAACTGTTCGCGCGCAGCCGTCGCGTCATGTGCCGCGCCGCAGGATTCGCGTCGCGACGCCCAGCGCGAACCGCAGGTCCGGATCGGACAGGTCCCAGCCGCCCAGCGCCTCCAACCGTCCGACGCGGTACGCCACGGTGTTCCGGTGGACGCCGAGCCGTGACGCGGCCTCTCCAAGGCTGCCGGCCTCGAGCACGGCCTGGAGCGTCCGCAGCCGCTCCTGCTGGACAGCTTCACGCCCGACGAGAACGGGCGCCAGCAGCTCCCGCGCCTGGCGCAGCCCGTCAGGCAGGTTCCGGACGTTCGCGAGCAGCAGGTACGCCGGCAATCGCGACGCGCGGCCCACGACCGGCGGGTCGTCGAGCGCCTCGACCGCCTCGAGCGTCGCCCGCGCCGAGGCCTCCGCGGCGGGCCGGGCGCCGGGCTCCTCGAACGGTCGCGACACCGCGACCGCGCGGGCGAGGAACGACGCGATCCGGCCGGCGATCGCGAGGCCGTCCGGGTCGTCGGCGGGGGCGGCCGCGACGAGCCGGAGCTCGAGGCTCTCGCTCGTGCCGCGCAGCGCCGAGCCGCCGCGGCGACACGAGCAGCCGCAACTCGGCGCGTGTCTCCTCGCGCGCGGCGATGTCGTCGGGTCGGTCCGCGGCCGCCTGGCGGGCCAGGACCACGACCCACGGCGGGCCCTCGGCCGGCAGCGGGTCGCCGCGACGTGTCTCCTCGCGCGCCTGGCGGACGGCCGCGTCGCGGGCGAGCTCGAGCGCGAGCAGCGCCGCGATCCGGTCCGCGGCGATCCGCTCCAGCTCGTTCGGCGGGTCGTCACCGAGCAGCACGAGCCGGCCGCCGGCACCAGGCTCGTCGGCCGGGGCGGGGATCGCGACGCGGAGCGCAGCCGCGGACGGCGTGGCGAGGTAGCGCGTCACGGCCGCGCCGGCCCCGGGCAGCTCGCCCGGCGCGTGGACCGCGATCGGGTCGCCGCGGCGGCCCTCGATGACGACCGCCCGTCCGAGGAACGCCCCGATCGCCGCGGCAAGGACGTCGAGCCCTCGACCCAGCAGGGCGAGCCGGGCCAGCTGGCCCTCGAGGTCGGCCGCCCGCCGGTCCAGCTCGGCACGGCGGTTCACGAGGAACCCGATGACGCTCCGCTCGAGTGCGATCGGGTCCGTCCGGCCGACGCGTAAGACGGTCAGCCCGGCATCGGCCGCGGCCTTGCCCAGGGCCTCGACGGAGTCTGCGCCGCCGTCGCCGTCGACGAGGATGACGGCCGGGACGCGAGCCCTCGCCAGGGCTGCGGCGAGCTCGTCGACCTGGGTCAGGTTCGGGGCGACGACCGCGAGGGCGGGGCCGGGGATGATCGCGAGGTCGCCGCCCTCGAGCGCATCGAACGCCGGGACGCGGGCCTTCAGCACCCGGACCCACGTCACCTCCCGCTCGCCGCGGGCCGGGTCGAGCGCCGTTGACCCTACCGGTCGGGCCAGCGGGAAGATCGTCCGGACGAGGTCACGCAGGCTGGCCATCGGCGCGCCGCGCCCGCCTCAGGCCGGGGCGGATGCGTCGGCGGCCGGGGCGGCGGGATCGCCAGGTCGCCGGACCGCCACCAGGTCGTCGAGCAGCCGCCCGAACTCCCGCTCGACGTCGACGTAGCGGTCGGAGCGGGCGACGATCGCCAGGTCGCCGTCGGGCCGGACGCGGGCCCAGATCCGGCGCCGCGGCAGGTAGAACGAGATCGCGATGCCGGTGATGAGGAACGCGAATGCGGCCCACACGATCGGCTTGCCGGGATCCTTCTTCGCGATCAGCAGGGCGTAGTCGTCGAACCCCTTGACGCCGACGCTGATGTCGGTGCCCTGGACCGGGAACGACTCGCCGGCCCGCGGCGCGAGCGGCACCAGTGGCTCCGTGACGGGCTGGCCGTCGCCGTCCTCGCCGGTGATCAGGCTGGGCTGGACGATGACCGTCGCGATCCCGTCGGCGTCCTTGTGGAGCAGGAACTCGAGGAGGATGTTCCGGCCCGGCACGATCATCGAGCCGTACGGCATCCCGCCCGCCTGATCGTCGAACGGGACGGGCCCATTCCAGAGCGGCTTGCCGTTCTGGTCGCCGACGAAGATGTCGGGCGCCGGGCCGAAGTTGTTCTCGTGGAGCGTGTAGCCCTCGACCTCGAGGGGGTCGTTGACCCGGATCGTCTTGTGGGCGATCTCCTGGCCGTTCTTGTAGACCGCCAGCTCGGTCGTGAAGTCCCGGGCGACGCCCGTCTCGGCGAAGCCCGGCGCCTCGAACGCAATGTTCTTCACGACGAGGATCCCGGGCGACCCGACGGGCTGGACCGTCAGCGAGCCGCCCTCGACGAGGAGCAGCGGCTGCTCGTCGCCGAACTTCGTCGTGACCGCCGCCGCGACGATGAACAGGATCAGCCCGGTGTGGGTCAACAGCGTCGCGAGCTTCGTGTACTGGTGGCGGTCGCCGTAGAGGTAGCGGGCGCCGTCGGCGTCGGCCTCGCGGACCTTGAACCTGTGCCGCCGCAGGACACCGCGGACCGCTTCGGCCCCGACGCCGGTCATCGCCGCCCGGTCGGGCAGCGTCGGGTCGAAGAACGGCTCCGGCTGGACGACCCGGATCTCGCTCGACTGGCGCCACAGTCGCGGCGTCCGGTCGAGCGTGCAGCAGATGATCGAGGCCGCGAGGACGACGAGCGAGACGAGGAACCAGGTCGACGTGAAGATGTGGAAGACCTGGAGCCGCTCGAGGGCGTTCACGAGACCCACGCCGAGGCCGGGGTCGTAGCGGTCGTGGATCTGGCTCATCGCGGTGATGTAGTCGGACGCCGAGCGGAACGCGAACGACGGCAACTGGCGGACGGTCATCCCGATGACCGCGAGCACCGACAGGATGATGATCTGGATGACCGCGAAGTTGACCGAGGTCAGCAGGCCCCAGATCGCGCGGCCAAGCCTCGCGGGTGGGTTCAGCTCCGGCGCGCGGGCGCGGCTGAGGGTCGCGGCCGGACTGGCGATCGGACCGGCTCCTAGCGGGCGGCCGGGGTGGGTTCGGCCGGCGTCGCCGGCTCCGCGGGCTCGGGCTGGGCGGCCCCGGCCGCGACGGGACCCGCGCTCGTCCCTCGCGCCGCCTCGAGTCCCCGCTCGAAGTCGGTCACGAGGTCGTCGAGGTCCTCCAGCCCGACCGACACGCGGAGCAGCCCCGCGGTGATCCCGGCCTCGGCGAGCGCCGCGTCGTCGAGCTGGCGGTGCGTCGTCGAGGGCGGGTGGACGACCATCGTGAAGACGCTGCCGAGCGAGGCCGTCAGCTCCGGCAGCGTCAGGGCGTCGATGAACGCGCGGCCGGCGTCGCGCCCGCCCGCGAGCTCGAACGCGAGCATCCCGCCGCCGGCCCGCAGCTCGCGGGTCGCGACCTCGCGCTGGGGATGGCTGGCGAGGGCCGGGTGGTAGACGCGCGACACGCCCGGCTGACGCTCGAGCCAGGCGGCGAGTGCCGCCGCCGTCGCCGCGTGGCGGTCCATCCGGATCGCGAGCGTCGAGAGGCCGCGCAGCGCGAGGAACGCCGACATCGGCGCGAGCGTGGCGCCGGTGTCGACGATGACGCTCCGGATGCCCGTCGACCAGGTCACGCCGCCCGACGGCGACGCCGGCGAGGACGTCGCTGTGGCCGGCGATGTACTTCGTCGCGGACTCGACGACGAGGTCCGCGCCCAGCTCGATCGGCCGGCAGAGATACGGCGAGGCGAACGTGTTGTCGACGACGTAGAGTCGCGCCGTGGCGATGGGCGAGGTCGGCGAGAGCCGCGTGGTCGGCGACGACGATCGTCGGGTTCGCGATCGTCTCGGCGTAGAGGACCTTCGTCGGCGCCGCGGCGAGGGCCCGCTCGACGGCGGCCAGGTCCGTGATGTCGACGAACGTCGACGTCGACGCCGAGCCGGGCGAGGACGCCCTCGAGCTGG
Organism: uncultured Chloroflexia bacterium; assembly: GCA_963845925.1. Lineage (GTDB taxonomy): Bacteria > Chloroflexota > Limnocylindria > Limnocylindrales > CSP1-4 > CF-46. The sequence continues at coordinate 176,813 of CAWJUA010000034.1, read as the reverse complement.
GCCCGCGTCGTGCCGTACGACGCCGACGTCGCGACGACCCGGTCGCCGGCCGACAGCAGCGACACGAACGCCGCGTGGATCGCGGCCATGCCGGTCGCGAGCGCGACGCCGTCCTCGGCGCCCTCGAGCTCGGCGACCGCCCGGCCGAACGCGGCCGTCGTCGGGTTGTCGATGCGGCCGTACGCGTAGCCCGGCCGCTGGCCGGTCAGGACCTCGCCCAGCTCCGCGGTGTCGCCGCTCGAGAACGTGACGGTCTGGTAGATCGGCACGGACGTCGGGCCGCTGGTCGACGACCGGCTGGCGGTGGGCGGCCCGGATCGCCCGGGTCGCGAACCCCGCGGAAGGATCGGGCGCGGCCGTGTCGTCGGCGCGGCGGGCGTGCGTGTCGGGCGATCCCTGTTCCGGCATGGCCGGATGCTACACCGCTTCGTCGGCTCCCCCGCCGATCGTGACCGGGAAGCCCATGACCCGGTTCTTGCCGGCGCGCTTCGACGCGTACATCGCCTGGTCGGCGCTGATCATCAGCGCGTCGGACGTCTGGCCGTCGTCGGGGAAGTTCACGACGCCGACCGAGATCGAGACCGGGATGCGGGCGCCGGCGACCTGGATCTCGAGCTCCGTGACGCCGATCCGGACCTTCTCGGCGAGGACCCACGCACCGGTCGGATCGGTCTCCGGGAGCAGCACGACGAACTCGTCGCCGCCGTAGCGAGCCGCGGTGTCGATCTTGCGGACGCCGGACTGGATCACCTCGCCGACGCCGCGGATCACCTGGTCGCCGAAGAAGTGGCCGTAGCGGTCGTTGATCAGCTTGAGCTCGTCGAGGTCCATCATCAGCAGGCAGAACCCGCGGGTCGACCGCAGGCTGCGGGCGATCTCCCGGTCGACCGCCGCGAAGAAGAACGTCCGGTTGAAGAGACTCGGTCAGCGGATCGACCGTCGAGAGGCGGACGGCCGCGTCGCGCGCCACGCGCTGCTCACGGGCGATCACCGTCGCGACGTAGGCGAGCAGGACGAGCGCGGTCAGGTTGATCCCGACCTTGGCCACCGTCACCGGCTCGACCGGCCCGGAGCCCGGCACCGCGGTCGCGAAGATGTAGCCGAGGCTCGCGATCGCGGCGAGCGCGAACGTGATCCGCGGCGAGACGACGAGCGCCGCGCCGCCGACGATCAGCGGGAACGTGAAGAAGAACGGGCTGTTCTCGGCGCCGGTGAGCAGCACGAGCAGCGTCGCGAAGGTGATCGCGACGCTGCCCTCGACGACGAACTTCGCCGTGCCGAGCGAGCGTGGCGGCAGCAGGTCGTGGACGACGAGGACGAAGATCCCGGCGAACGCGAGGAGGGCGAAGATCGCGAGCTGGGTCTCGGGCCAGAGCCCGGTGACCGCGACGATCATGAACGTCGCGAGGATGAACACCCAGCTGACGATCCGGACGACGCGGTCGTACGTGCCGGCGGGGACCGTCCCGGGCAGGGTCTCGACCGGCGAATCGCCGCTCACGGCGGCGTGATCGGCGGCGGTCCGCTCGACCGGGTCGGTCGTGCGCCCGGGCTGAAACGGGCTGCGCCGGCCGATCAGCGGCGGGATGATCACGAAGCCCATCACGACGAGGTTCGCGAGGACAGCGAACAGGAGAAGCGTCAGAACGGGCTCGAGGTTTGCCGGCACCGGCGGTCGATCCTCACATCGCGCGGGGAACGCCGAACGGCGCCCCCGACCTCTAGATGGTAGCCGCTCAAACGCGGCCGTCCAGCGACCCGACTGCGTTCGTCGCGGCTGGGCGAGGCTGGCAAGGCGCCGGCGAGCACCGCAGCGAGCGGGTGCGAAGCCCCGTGAGCGCGGAGCGCAGCCGGCAACGCAGTCCAGCGTCGTTCAGGCGCGACAGCCTTGGTTTCTAGCGTGTCCCCCACTGGTAGGACTGCTTGATCAGCCTCAAATAGACGAACGTTTCGGTCTCTCGGACACCGTCAATGGTGCGTAGACGCTCCGCTAAAAATCGGAGGAGGCCGTCGTTGTCCTCGCAGACGGTTTCGATGAGGATGTCGTACGAGCCGGCCGTGATGACGACGTAGCTGACCTCCGGGAACGCGCCGACCTGTTCCGCGACCGACATCAGGCGGTCGGCCTCGCAGCGGATGCCGATCATTGCCATCTGCTGGAAGCCCAGCTTCAGCGGGTCGGTGACGCCGACGACCTGGAGGATGCCCCGTTCGACGAGGCGGTTCGTCCGGGCCCGGACGGCCGCCTCCGATACCCCGAGGTCCGCCGCGATCTGGGTGAATGGCCGCCGGCCGTCCTGCTGGAGGTGTTCGATAATCCGCTTGTCGAGGTCGCTGACCTCGTCGCCCGAGCGGCCCGAAGGTCGCGGTCGGGACGAGGTCACGGGGCGGTGCTCGCGGGCGCGGCCGAGGCGACAGGTGCGGATGGCGTGGCCGGCGGCGGGGTCCTCGTCGGGACGGGGGCCATCGACTTCTGCTCGATGGGCCAGACGAGCGGGTCGACGAGCGCGATCAGCGCCTGTGCCTGCGCCTGGCGGTCGGCGTCGGGGGTCGTCGGCTTGCCGGTCACCGGCCCGAACGCGATGAGGATGTTCATCCCGACCCACGAGTAGGGCGGATCGCCCTGCTTGGGACCGGCCGTGGGGTCCCACTTCAACGCGTCGCGCAGGACCTGCGAGCTGCGGTACTCGGTGATGATCAGCGGCCAGTTCGCGATCTGGGCGTTGATCTGCTTGATGATCGGCGCGCCGGGCGCGCCGGCCGAGGCGTTGTTCACCGAGAGCGGCAGCTTCCCGACGCGGATCGCGTTGAAGATCTGATCGGCGGTCGCCGGCTCCGTGAGATGCGGATCCGGGGTGATCACCGGGGTCGGGGCGACCGTGGCCGCGGCGACAGCGCTGGGCGGCGCGGAGCTGCCGCAGGCGGCAACCGCCGACGACAGCGCGATCAGCATTGCAAGCGCGAGCGTCCCCTGGACGCGGTGATTCGAACCTCGCATGGCCGGCGGCATGCTAGCACGGGTTTCGCACGGTTCGGACCCTGACGGAAGTACCAGCCGCCACAATTCATGCGGGGCATCACCTAGTCGCGATCGAGCTCCGCGAGGACCGGTGCGAATCCCTCGATCGATGCGCGGGTGATCGGGTCGAGGACGAGCTGGACGTGGCCGATCCCCTCGCGGGCGTAGGCCCGGAGCTCCTCGGCCATTGCCTCCGGCGAGCCCTGGAGCGGCGCGACGTCCTGCTTCGCGTCGCTGTCGCCCATCGTCCGGCCGGTTCCGCCCGGCATCCGGACCTGGACGGCGACGGTCCGCTCGATCGCCGCGGGATCGCGACCGGCCTCCCGAGCGGCCGCGTCGACCTTGTCGCGGAGCCGCGCGACGCCCGATGGCGTGTTGCCGGTGTCCGCGTACCAGGAGTTCCAGGCGTCGACGTGGGGGGCCGTGATCCGGAGCATCCGCTCGCCGTTCGAGCCGATCATCAGCGGCGGCCCGCCGCTGGCGGCCCGCGGCCCGCGCGGCAGCAACTCGCAGTCGCGGGCCTGGTAGTAGCGCCCGTCGAAGTCGATCGCGCCGTCGCGGAGCAGGCCGCGGATGATCGTGAAGGCCTCCTCGAACCGGTCAATTCGATGATCGAACGGAATCCCGAACGCCCGGAACTCCGTCTCGTTCCAGCCGGCGCCGAGGCCCAGGATCAGCCGTCCGCCCGAGATCTCGTCGATCGTGTCGGCGCGCTTGGCGAGGACGGCCGGGTTGTGGAACGCGGTGCAGGCGACGAGCGGCCCCAGCTCGATCCGGCGGGTCGCGGCGGCGATGCCCGCGAGCATCGCCCAGGCCTCCCACGGACCCCGCGGAGCCCGCTCCCGCCAGCGGTAGAGGAGGTGCTCGCCGAACCAGAGCGAGTCGTAGCCGAGGTCCTCGAGCGCCCGGGCCATGTCGAGGAGCTCGGGCCAGCGGACCTCGCGCTCGACCTCCGGCAGCTGGACTCCGACCTTGAGCGGGCGAGTCATCGAACGATGGTAGCCGGACGCCAGGACGCGGACGGCCTGCTCAGCGCGTCCCGAGCCGGGCCTGGGCGATTCGCCGGATCGCCCGGTCGACCTCGGGGCTGTCGGCCATCAGCTCGCGCAACGCGGCGGCCGGGAATGCGAGCAGCTCGACGTCCTCGACCGGGACGACCGTCGCCGTCCGGCCGTAGCTGAAGTCGCGGCCCCAGTCGATGGCCGCGATCTCGCCGAAGTGGTCGCCCGGGCCCAGCGCGTTGACCTCGCGCTCGTCGACCCGCACCGACAGGCGGCCCGACAACACGACGTAGAACGTCCGGGCCAGCTCCCAGCGAGTCGTGATCGCCTGGCCGATCCCGAACCGCTCGCGCCGGCCCGTCGCGAGGAACCGTCCGGCGGCCTCGTCGTCGACGGCCGCGAACGCCGGCAGCCGTCGCAGGCCGTTCGCGGAGAGCTGGCTCCGCACGAGCCAGCCGCCCTGGATGCCCGCCTGGAGCGACGCGCGCTCGCGGGCCGGCGCCTCGCCCGCCGGCGCCCCGGCGTCCGCGCCGACGTCCGCAGCGACGTCCGCGGTCGCGACCCGCTCGAGCGCATGGGCGACGTCCGGCCACAGGCTCGAATGGTTCAGGACGCAGAGCCGGATCGTGTACCGCCCGCCGACCAGCGTCGAGGTCAGCAGGACGTCGCCATCCGCGGCGAGCCGGGCGACGATCGCCTCATTGCGGCGGTCGACGACCTCGTCGTCCTCGCCGGGCGCGCCGCGGCGACGGAACGTCAGGACCCCGAGCGAGGCCGGCGAGACCAGCTCGAGGCGGTCGTCGGCCTCGATCGCCTGCTGAGCCGCGAGGGTCAGGTCGATCGCCCGGTCGACGACGGCCCGGAACGCGTCGACGCCGAACGTCTCGAGCGCCAGCCAGACCTTGATCGCCCGGCTTGCCCGGGTGAGCTGGAGGCCGCGATCGGCGAAGTTGACCGCGCGGTGGGTGGCGCCGTATCGCTCCTGGAGGTACTCCGGGTGGAGCTCGAAGGCCGCCTCGAGCGCGGCGCCCTCGCGGACCATCAGGCAGCCGACCTCGAACGGCATCGCCAGCCACTTGTGCGGGTCGAGCGTCACCGAGTCCGCCAGTTCGAGACCGCGCAGCGCATCGCGGCCACGCTCGGTCAGGACCGCGAAGCCGCCGTATGCGGCGTCGACGTGCATCCAGATCCCGCGCTCGCGGCAGATCGCCGAGATCGCCGCCAGGTCGTCGACGGCGCCGGTGCTCGTCGTGCCGGCGTTCGCGCTGACGAGGAACGGCAGCCGGTCCGCGGCCAGATCGGCGTCGATCGCGGCGACGAGGTCGTCGACCCGCAGCCGGAACCGCTCGTCGGTCGCGAGGACCCGGATCTGGTCCGGCCGGAAGCCGAGATGGCGGGCCGCCCGGGCCAGCGACGAATGGGTCTGGTCGCTCGTGTACGCCACGATCCGCGGCGACATCGGCCCGACGATCGCTTCGCGGGCACACGCGATCGCGGTGAGGTTGGCCGCGGAGCCGCCGGACACGAGGACGCCCGCGGCACCGATCGGGTAGCCCATCCACTCGCGGAACCAGTCGAGGACCGTCAGTTCGAGCTGGCTGGGTCCGGCCGCCTCGCGCCAGGCGCCGGCGTCGATGTTCGTCGCCGCCGCGATCAGGTCGCCGAGCGCCGCCGGCCACGTCCCGGCGCCCGGGATGTAGCCGAAGAACCGGGGATGGTCGAAGTGGCCGACGAACGGCAGCACGTCGCGGTCGAGCCGCGCCAACAGCTCCTCGAATGGGCGGGCCGCGGCCGGCGGCGGCTCGCCGATCCGGGCCGCCATCTCGTCTCGTGTCGCGGTCCTGAGCACGGGTCCGTCGGCGAGCGCGGCGATTCGCTCGACCAGCAGGTCGATGACCTGGTAGCCCATCCGGCGCATGGCGTCGCGGTCGAGATGCAGCGGATCGTCAGCCATGCCGTCCAGCCCTCCGACCTGATGGCCGGCGGAACCGACTGGGCCATCGGTCATGGCCGCAACTCTAGTGGAGCACCGCGACCTTCAGGCCGACGATCACGATCCCAAGCAGGCTGTCGACGATCGCGACACGGATCGCCAGCCACCAGCTCGTGTGCGCGGCGCGCCCGACGACGATGCCCCAGATGAAGAGCTGGGCGATGCAGACGACGAGCGCCGCTGCCATCACGACGTCGGTGGACGCACCCGGCAGCCGGCTGAGCGCGAGGACGAGCGCCGGCGGGACGGCCGCGACGAGGAGCGGCCCCTCGGCGATCGCGATCCTCGTCGCGTGGTGGATGGTGATCGGGCCGCGAACCCGCTGGTTGATGATCCGCGACCAGGCGTGGGCGAGCCAGAACACGAAGACCGAGACGAAGAGGCTCAGTCCGATCGCCTCGACCGACGGGTCCGCGCGCCACTGGACGGCGACGAGGCTCGTGACCAGCAGCGACCCGTAGATCGCGGTGGCGTAGTCGGGCGCCTCTTCGTCGTCGTCGCTCGGCCGCGGGGCGGCCACGTCGTCGGTCATCGGCTCATGCGGCCCGCGCGGTATCGGCCTCGTCCATCGCCTCCCACGCTCGTTCCATCAAGGGCTGATGTCGGGACGTTCGAGTGTGTTGGTCGGGGTGGTCGGATTCGAACCGACGGTCTCGTGCTCCCAAAGCACGTGCGATAACCAGGCTTCGCTACACCCCGCCTATTCGTGCTCAGGAATCACACATGACCCCTGGCGCATCACCGAAAGGACTGGCCTACATCGCTCCATATGCTTGTGCCTGCGACGGTCAATCAGCACATGGAGCGAGCGATGCGCGACGTCCTCTCGGCACCCGCGCATTCTACGGCCCTTGGCGACCTGCCCGACCTCCTGGCATCCTGGCGCCGGCACCTAGCCGCTGCGGCGGATGAGCCGGGCGACCCTACCTACTCGGCCGCGATCAACCAGCTCGACCGCTTCCTCGCCGGCGCGCAACACTCACCGATCCATCAGCCGCCAGTACGGTTCCCTCTGCCGGCGTCCGGCCGGGAACCGCGCCTGGCGTCAACCGGCACGAATTGTTGCGCGGAGTGATGCGCGGTCTTCGCTCGACGTGGCCGCCGGACGTGGCGGCGCCAGCCGCTCCGGGTGCCACCGCGGTGGCGTCTCCTCCTCGGGCGCACCTGCTCCGACGTCGAACCGACCGGTCACCATGAACAGGTCGGTGATTCCGGACGCTCCGTTGGCGGCCAGCAGGCGCAGGAGGACGACGATCGGCAGGGCGACAACGGCAATCGAACCTGCAAACTCGACGAAGAACGTGAGGTCGGACACGATGGGCTCCTCGTTCGCACCACCCGGCTTCATGGGTGGTTTCGCCGGGTTGTCGACCGGGCAAGGCGCAAATCGACATCGCGTCTGGTCGATTCTCGGGACCGCCGCTCGACCACGGGGTGAATCGTTCGACACCCCCAGAGGAGAAGGCCGATGAAGTACCTGTGCATCGTCTACATCGACCCGGCAACGTTCGGTGCCCTGTCACCCGAGGGGCTCGCGGCGCTCGACGAGGCGTCCCTGGCCTTCGACGAGGAACTCCACGAGAGCGGACAGCTGATCCTGGCCCAGGCGCTGCAGTCCATCGACACGGCCACAACCGTCCGCGTTCGGGACGGCCGGCTCTCCGCGACCGACGGTCCGTTCGCCGAGACGACCGAATACCTCGGCGGCTTCATGTACATCGAGGCCCGCGACCTGAACGAGGCGATCGAGATCGCCGGACGCTCCCCGATCGCCCCGTTCGGGAGCATCGAGGTCCGGCCAGTGCTCGACCTGGCGCGGATTGTGCAGGAGCGTCGCGAACAGGAGGATCGGGCTCGGAGTGCTTGACGGGCCTACGGCACAGGCACAGATCGACGCCCTCTACCGGACCGATTCGCGGATCATCCTGGCGACGCTGATCCGACTCCTCGGCGACTTCGATCTGGCCGAGGAAGCACTCCAGGATGCCTTCGTCGCGGCGGCCGAGCAGTGGCCGAGGGACGGGCTGCCGCGAAATCCTCGCTCGTGGCTGATCTCTGCCGGCCGCTTCAAGACGATCGATCGGCTTCGCCGTCGGGCCCGGTTCGACGCGGCGTTGGGCGAGCTGGCGATGCGGCTCGATCAGGCCGCGCCGGATCCAGGCGACCTTGGAGACGATGTCGTGGACGATCGGCTCCGACTGATCTTTACGTGCTGCCACCCCGCGCTGCCGCCCGATGCCCAGGTGGCGATGACCCTGCGCGAGTTGTGTGGCCTGACGACCGAGGAGATCGCCAGGGCGTTCCTGACGAGTCCACCGACCGTCGCTCAGCGGATCGTCCGCGCCAAGGCGAAGATCCGGGACGCCCGCATCCCCTACGAAGTCCCCGGGCGCGATCGATTGCCGGAGCGGCTCGAAGCGGTGCTTCGGGTCGTCTACCTCGTCTTCACCGAGGGGTACGCGCCTTCTGCCGGGGCATCCCTGACGCGACCCGATCTGTCGGCCGAGGCGATCCGGCTCGGTCGGCTGCTCCTGGAGCTGTTGCCCGATCCGGAGGTGGAGGGGTTGCTCGCGCTCATGCTCCTCCACGAGTCCCGGCGCCTCGCCCGGGTCGATCCGGACGGCGAGCTGATCCTGCTCCCAGACCAGGACCGCTCCCTCTGGGATCGCAACCTCCTCGACGAGGGCGCGGAACGGGCCGGGCGCGCCTTGAGCGCGGCAACGGTCGGTCCATATGCGATCCAGGCAGAGATCGCGGCGGTGCACGCCACCGCTCCCTCGACGGATGCCACCGATTGGAACCGGATCGTCGGGCTGTACGACCGGCTCCTCGTCGCCGACCCCTCACCGGTCGTGGAGCTCAATCGCGCCGTTGCGGTTGCGATGCGGGACGGCCCCGCGTCCGGCATTCGGACGATCGATCGACTGCTCGAGCGCGGCACCCTCGACGACCATCATCTGGCACATGCGGCCCGGGCCGATCTGCTCCGTCGACTGGATCGGCAGGACGAGGCGAGACTCGCCTACGAGCGCGCGCGTGCCCTGGCGCGAACGGATCCGGAGCGGCGGTTCCTCGAACGACGGATCGCCGAACTCGAGGATCGCTGAGCGATCGAGATCACCAGGGAATGGAGCCGGTAGCTCACTCGGACGCTGAGGCGGAGACCCCATCTGACCGGCGCTATGGCGAACCCAGCAGATCGGTCGGCCGCTCGTCGCCCGGACCTGCCCAGTTCGGCTCAGCCTTGCCGTCACGCGTCGCGCGAACCGCAACCAGCGTCGCCGCGACGCGCCGGGCGGCGGCGTCGACGGGCTCGTGCTCCCAGACCCGGACGACGAGCCAGCCCGCCGCCTCGAGCAGCGCGCCGGTCGTTGCGTCGCGGGCCCGGTTGCCGGCGATCTTCGCCTCCCAGTAGCCCGCGTTCGTCGACGGCGCCCGGAAGTGGATCGGGCAACCGTGCCAGAAGCAGCCGTCGAGGAAGACCGCGACACGGTCGCCGCGGAGGACGATGTCGGCGCGGCGCGGGATCGTCGCGACGGGCCGGGCGTCGACCCGGAACCGCAGGCCCAGCCGGTGGAGCGCCGACCGCAGGGCGAGCTCCGGCGCCGTGTCTCGGCGGCGGTTGCCGAGCATGCTCCGTCGGACGGCATCGCTCGAGGCCCAGGACTCGGGTCGCATGCCCGCCAGAACCCCAAACCGGGCGGCCGGCGTTGCGGCAGCGCGCCGCGAGGGCGGCGTCATCGCGCCAGCGCGCCGCGAGGGCGCCGAGGCGAAGGCGACCCGGGAGGACCGCAGCGAGCGGGCGCGGTCGCCCGTGAGCGAGGACCGGACCGGGTCAACGCACGCATCGGCGTCATCGCGGCGCGCGTGGACGTGGTGACGCCGGGCGGTCGATCAGCCTGCCAGTGACCACCCGGCGTCGAGCGTGTGACGAGCGACCGGCGACGAGTGTTCCGGTCGTGCCGGCTTCAGTCGAAGCGGCCGCCGGGCGACTGCCAGGTCTCGAGGCGTTCCAACAGCCGATCGAGGTCGCCTTCGACGAGCAGCAGCCCGCGATGCGACTCCGACACGAACCCCTCGGTCGCCGCGTGGTCGAGGTGGCCGACGAGCCCGGCCCAGAAGCCACCGACGTCCAGCGCCCCGATCGGCTTCGCGTGGAGGCCCAGCTGCGCCCACGAAAGGACCTCGGCGAGCTCCTCGAGCGTCCCGAGGCCGCCCGGCAGCGCGATGAACGCGTCGGCGAGCTCGGCCATGACCGCCTTGCGCTCGTGGAGCGTCGCGACGATCCGCAGCTCGCTCACCGCGGGATGGGCCAGCTCGCGGTCGACGAGCCCGGTCGGGATCACGCCGGTCACGCGGCCGCCGGCCGCCAGCGCCGCGTCGGCGACGACGCCCATCAGCCCGAGGCGGCCGCCGCCGTAGACGAGCTCGATCCCGCGCCGGGCGAGCTCTGTTCCGACCGCCGCTGCGGCCGTCGCGTAGCCCGGATCGCGCCCGGCGCTCGCGCCGCAGAACACGCAGATCGACCGGAGGACAGGCATCGCCTCAGAACCCCTGCCGGCGGAGGATCGGCGACATCCGGCGGGCCGCGGCGCCGCGATGCGAGATCGCGTTCTTCGCCTCGGCCGACCACTCGCCGAGCGTCCGGCCGCCGGGCGCCTCCGAACGAGGCTCGAAAATCGGGTCGTAGCCGAACCCGCCGCTACCGCGAGGCGCCGTCGCGATGCGTCCGCGGCAGGTCCCACGGACGAGCGTGACGGGGATTCCGCCACGCGGCCCGGCGTCGTCCGGACGGGCGAGCGCGAGGACGCAGACGTAGCGGGCACCGCGGCGGCCGGGCGGCAGCCCGTCGAGCGCGGCGAGGAGCTTCGCGTTGTTCTCGGCGTCGGTCGCGTGCTCGCCGGCGTAGCGCCGGGTGCGGACGCCCGGCCCGCCGCCCAGCGCGTCGACCTCGAGGCCGGAGTCGTCGGCGAGCGCGGGCAGCCCCGTCGCCCGGGCCGCGTGGCGGGCCTTCAGCGCCGCGTTCGCCTCGAACGTCGCCCCGGTCTCGTCGATGTCGCCCTCGACGCGCAGGTCATCGAGCGAGACGAGCTCCGCGTGCGGCACGTCGAGCAGCGTCCGCAGCTCCGCGAGCTTGTGGGCCGAGCGCGTCGCGACGACGAGGCGCGGATGGGCCACGGCGCTCAGCGCCTGACCGTTGCGAGCACCTCGGCCTGCGCCGCGAACAGCGTGTCGAGCCCGGCCGTGGCCAGGTCCATGAGTCCGTCCATCGCCGCCCGGTCGAACGGCCGGCCCTCGGCGGTGCCCTGCACTTCGACGAATGTGCCCTTGTCGGTGCCGACGACGTTGAAGTCGACGTCGGCCCGCGAATCCTCGCCGTAGTCGAGGTCGAGCAGCGGCGCGCCGTCAACGATCCCGACGCTCACCGCGGCGACCTTGCCGACAAGGTGCCGATCGAGGCCGAACGTGATCATCGCCGCCGCCAGCGCGACGTAGCCGCCGGTGATCGACGCGGTCCGCGTCCCGCCGTCGGCCTGGAGGACGTCGCAGTCGATCGAGATCGTCCGCTCGCCCAGCCGCGTGAGGTCCACCGCGTCGCGCAGCGACCGGCCGATCAACCGCTGGATCTCGTGCGTCCGGCCGCCCAGCTTGCCCTTGACCGACTCGCGGTCGGTCCGCTCGGCGGTCGCCCGCGGCAGCATCGAGTACTCCGCGGTGACCCAACCGGTGCCCTTGCCCCGGAGGTGCGGCGGGACGCGGTCCGCGAGCGTCGCGGCGCACAGCACCTGCGTGTCGCCGAAGCGGACGAGGCACGAGCCCTCGGCCCACTTCTGGACGCCGAGCTGGAAGCTGACCGGGCGAATCTGCGCCGGGCTGCGACCGTCGGCACGGAGCGTCGGGTGGTTGCCGATCGTCATCGGGCGGTCTCCTTCTCTTCGGCCTTGGCCGCGTCCCAGAGCGCGTCGAGCTCCTCGAAGCTGAGGTCACGGAGCGCGACGGCCCGCTCCGCGGCGAGGCGTTCGACGGTCGCGAAGCGGCGACGGAACTTGTCGTTCCCGGCCCGGAGCGCCGCCTCGGCCTCGATCCCGAGCTTGCGGCCGACGTTGACGAGGACCATCAGCAGGTCGCCGAACTCCTCGGTCCGCTCGGCGTCGGTCACGGACTCGACGAGCTCGCGGGTCTCCTCGACGACCTTGTCGAGGACGCCCTCGACGTCCGGCCAGTCGTAGCCGATGTTCGCCGCCCGCTCCTGCATCTCCTGGCTCGCGGCGAGCGCCGGCAGCGAGCGGCTGACGCCGTCGAGCGCGCCCTTCGGTCGGGCGGCCGTTCCGTCGGACCCTTCGCCCGCGGCGGCCGCGGCGCCGGCCCGCTCGTCGGCCTTGATCCGCTCCCACTGGCGGTTCACGTCCGACGCCGTGCGGGCCTCGGCGTCGCCGAACACGTGGGGGTGGCGGCGGACGATCTTCGAGGCGATCGCGGCGTTGACGTCGGTCAGGTCGAAGACGCCCTCCTCCGCGGCGAGCTGGGCGTGGAGCACGACCTGGAGGAGCAGGTCACCCAGCTCCTCGGCGAGGGCCGGCGTCGCCTCACCGCCCAGCGCGTCGTAGACCTCGTACGCCTCCTCGAGGAGGTGGTTGCGGAGCGACTCATGCGTCTGCTCGCGGTCCCACGGGCAGCCGTCGGGCCGGCGCAGCCGATCGGAGATCCAGGGCATCGCCCAGGGGCTGGCGAAAGCCGCCTCGGGTGCGACCGGCGGCAGGTAGAACGGGGCGGCGAGGTCGGCGGTTGCGAGCGCCCCGACCGTCGACCCGTCGGCGGCCCCGAACCGCCCGATGGCATGGTCCGCCGGGTAGAGCCGGGCGAGGACCCCGAGTGCGTCGCGCCCGCCCGGCCCGTGGCGGCCCGGCAACGGCTCCGGCTCGGCGGCGTTGGCGGTGTTGGCGCTCTCGGCGCGGAGCACCGCCAGGGGCACGACGAGCGCGGGGCGCGATGGCTCGAGCGGTGTCGCGATCAGGCGCTCGGCGGCGACGACCTGGAGGCCGGCGGCGAGGTCGAGGCCCCAGCGGAGGCGCGCTTCCGCGACGAGCGCGTCGAGCACGGCCGCCGGGTCAGCCGATCCCGAGTTCGGTGAGCAGCGGGCGGGTGACGGTCACCGCGTCCTTCTTCTCGCCGTACCAGTTCTGGAAGGCGCGGGCCTTGATCGTGTCGGCCTGCTCGGCGTCGGGCTTCTGCGTCCGCTCCGCGAGGACCTTGTAGAGGAACTCGCCGCCGCTCTTGATGTCGACGATCTCGGACAGGCCGCCGACGGGCGCCGCGTCGATCGCGCTGAGGAGCCGAGCGTCGATCAGGCCGTCCGCGACCCAGCCCTTGTCGCCGCCCTTGCCCGCCTCGTTGCCGTCGGAGAAGTCGCGGGCGATCGTCGCGAAGTCGGCGCCGCCGGCGATCTTGTTCTTCAGCTCGTTCATCTCGTCCTGGTCGGACTGGGTGTACATGATCTGGACGACGTGCCAGCCGAAGTCGGACTTGAACGGCTTGAGGATGTCGCCCGCCTTCAGGCCCGGCTTCAGGACGGCGTCCTTGAACTGCTGGACGAAGTTCGTGCTGCTGTCGACCCAGCCCAGCTTGCCGCCGGTGCCGGTGTCGCCCTGGGAGGCCGCCTCGTCGCTCTTGTCGCGGGCGTACTGGTCGAACTTCGAGGGGTCCTTGACCAGGTCGTTGTAGGCCGATTCCGCGGCCAGCTGGGCGACGCTCCACGCGGGGTCGCTGGCCGGCAGGTCCTGGGCCTTGCTGGGATCGTGGTCCGGCGAGAACAGGATGTGGCGGACCTTGACCGCGCCCGGGAGCGGCGGGGTTCCGGGCTCCTGCAGGGCGAGCTCGAGGATGTGGCGCTGCTTGTCTGACGCCATCGCGTCGGCGACCGCCTTGTCGTCGAGCTCCTGGCGGAGGACCTCGCTCGAGACCTCCGACCGGTACTTGTCGACGCTCACGCCCGCGTCCTTGAGCTTCTCGAGCCAGGCTGCGTCGGTCTGGGCCGCGGCCACGTCGGTGACCTTGCCGATCAGGTAGTCGCCGTTGTCGCCCTCGATCACGGCGGTCGGCTTGTTCGGGTCAGCGGCGAACACCGCGTCCAGCCACTTGGGGTCCTCGGCCGCGTCCTTGGCGATCCAGCCGAGGTCGCCGCCGGCCGCCGCCGTCGAATCGGTCGAGACCGCCTTCGCGACGTCCTCCCACTTCTTGCCGCCGGTCGTGACGTCCGTGAGCGCCTGGTCGGCGATCTTCTTCGCCGCCGCCTTCTGCTCGTCGGTCGGGTCGGTCTTGCCCTCGCTGACCTCCGGCCGGACGCCGATGATCCAGGCGTGGCGCTGCTCCGGCGTCGTCGATTCCTCGGCGATCTTCGCGTCGATCTGGTCGGGGGTGACGCTGACGCCGGCCTCCTTGGCGAGGTCCGCCTGGATCCGGCCGTCGATCAGCTGCTCGAGAACCTGCGGGGCGAGCGTTTGGGTCTGGGCCTGCTGCTGGAGCGACTGGATCTGCGTCTGGCCCTGGGAGCTCGTCAGGCGGCCGGCCGCGACCGCCGCCTGGATCCGGGCCTGCTGCTGCTGAAGCCGCCAGACCTCGATCGCGGCCGCGTCCTTGAAGTCGTCGCGGGTGATCGTCTGGCCGCCGACCGTCGCCGCCGCCGCGAGGTGGCTCGCCGTAGTACGAGAACCCGGCGACGCCGACGAGGATGACCACCGCGGTGACGACCGCGATGCCGAAGCCGATGTTGAGGTAGGTGTTCCGCCGGCTGTACGAGTCCCGTGACTGGCGGCGGGGCTTGTTCGCGACGGGTTTTGCTCGGAAGGTCATGGGGTGATGCGGTCCTGCAAGATGGGTGGATCGATCCGGGTCGGACGGGGCGGCCGGTATCGTAGCGCAGTCCGCGCCGACGCCCCGCCGATGCGGGCTGCCGCACCGGTCATGGGCCGGCTCCGTCGGTCGCGAGGGATTCGACGAGCGCGAGGTAGCCCACGGCCTCCCGTTCCCAGGCCGCACCGGCGACGATCGTCGCGGTCCGCTCGACGGACGCCTCGCGCGCCAGCGGGTCGTCGACGATCGCCTCGATCGCGCTCGCGAGGGCCCGCGCGTCGCCCGGCTCGTACGTCCACACCGTGCCCGGCGCGAACGTCCTCTCGACCATCGGCAGGTGCGAGGCGATCACCGGCTTGCCCATCGCCGCGTACTCGAAGACCTTCGTCGAGAGGCTCACGTCGGTGAACGGGTCGCGCCGCGTCGGGGCGACGCCGATGTCGGCCCGGGCGATCGCCGCCGGCACGTCCTCGATCGGGATCCGGCCGTGGAACGTCACCGCGTCCTCGACGCCGCGCTCGCGGGCGACGGCCGCCCACGGCTCCGCGGCATCGCCCCGGCCGTAGACGTCGAACCCGACGCGGAGCTCCGGCCGGGCCGCCCGCAGCGCCGCGATCGCCTCGATCGACGACGTCGACCTCGTACGTCGGCGTGAGCGCGCCCGCGTACGCGACCCTGACGGTGCCGTCCTCGGCGAACGTCCGGCGGTCGAAACGGCCGCGGGTCGAACCGGGCGAGCGAGGGGCTGTTCACGACGACGCCGACCTTGTCGCCCGGCACCCCGAGCCGGATCAGCCGGTCGGCCATCGCCTGGTTCACGGTCACGACCCGCCGGGCGAGCGCGATCGAGATCCGCTCGCTCCACAGCAGCAGGCGGTGGACGATCGGGTTCGAGGCGCGCGGGAAGCGCGACCGGAAGAACTCCGGCATCGCCTCGTGGAGGTCGAGCAGGATCGGGACGCCGACGAGCCGGAGCGGCAGGCCGGCGAACGCGAGCAAGTCCGGCGGCGTGTGGACCTGGACGAGCGCGTAGCGCCGCCGCGGATACGCCGCGGGTCAGGGCCCACGACGCCCGGACGAGGAACGCGAGGTACTCGAACAGGTATGTCCCGAGACCCGCGCCCTGGTGGCGCCGGACGTCGAGGCGGTGGACGCGTCACGCCGTCGAGGACGCCGTGCGACGCGTCGCCATCGCGCCGCAGGCCGAAGACGTCGACCGGGCGGCCCGCCGCGACGAGCGACTCTGCCTCGCGGCGGACGCGCGGATCCTCGTCGTAGTAGGCGTGGACGAGCATGGCCACCGGCCGGCGCCCTGCGGCGGCCTTCGACGTCGTGCTCAGCCGCCGCTCCAGCCTGCCCCGAGCCGGAGCACCTGGCGCGGCCGGACGTCGCGGCCGCCGGAGCTGTTGACGGTATCGACGACGAGGTCGGCGCGGGCGTAGACGTCGTCCATGTCGACCGCCTTGTGGGCGGTGACGACGACGACCGCGTCGGCGGCGAGGACGTCCGCGAGCGATTGCGACTCGTGGCGCGTCCCGGTCGCGTCGCGGAAGGTCGGCACGTGGGGGTCGTGGTAGACGACGTTCGCGCCGCGGCCGATCAGCCCGGCGATCACGTCGGCCGCCGGCGAGTTGCGCGCGTCGCGGACGTTCGGCTTGAAAGCGACGCCGAGGACGCCGATCCGGGCCCCGCGCAACGCCCGGCCCCGCTCGTTCAGGGCCTCGGCCACGAGGTCGACGACGTGGCGCGGCATCGCGAAGTTGATGTCGCCGGCCAGCTCGACGAAGCGGTCGATGAAGTCGAACTCGCGGGCCCGCCAGGCGAGGTAGTAGGGGTCGACCGGGATGCAATGGCCGCCGACGCCGGGCCCGGGCGTGAACCGCATGAACCCGAACGGCTTCGTGGCCGCCGCGTCGATGACCTCCCAGACGTCGAGGCCCATCCGCTCGCAGAGCAGGGCGAGCTGGTTGACGAGGGCGATGTTGACGTTGCGGAAGACGTTCTCGAGGAGCTTTGCGAGCTCGGCGGCGTCCGGCGACGACAGCTCGATGACGTTGTCGTTGATGCAGCGCAGGAGCGCCGCGGCACGGCTCGTCGCGGCCTGGCTCGTCGCGCCGACGAGGCGCGGCACGCCCTTCGAGGCGCTGGCCGGATCGCCGGGGTTGACGCGCTCCGGCGCGAACGCGAGGTCGAAGTCGCGGCCGGCGACGAGCCCGGACCGCTCGAGCTCCTCGCGGAACGGCCCGGACGTCGTGCCCGGGAAGGTCGTCGACTGGAGGACGACGAGCTGGCCCGCGCGAAGGTGCTCGCGGATCAGCGCCGCCGCGTTCAGCACCGGGCCGAGATCCGGGTCCTTCGAGCGGGTGATCGGCGTCGGGACGCAGACGAACACGACGTCGGCGTCGGCGAGGTGGGCGGCCGGCGGCTCGGCGACGCTGAGGCCGTCGGCGAGGGCGGTCGCGAGGCGCTCGTCCGAGATGTCGTCGATCGGCGAGTGAGCGGCGGCCAGCTCCGCCACGCGCGGCCCGTGGGCGTCGATCCCCTCGACCTGGAGGCCGGCCTCCGTGAAGGCGATCGCCAGCGGCAGCCCGACATAGCCGAGGCCGACGACGGCGATGCGCTGGTCGCTGGGCGGTGTCACGGTGTTCGGGCTCCTCCACTCCATCGCTGATCGGGTGGCCCGGCGGCCTCGTCGCGGCCGGCCGGTCGCGGGAAAGGCTAGCCGATGCGGGCGAGGACCTCGTCGGCGAGCCGCGCGCCGATCACCCGCCAGTCGTACTCGCGCTCCGCGGCCGCCCGGGCATTCGCCCCGCGCCGCCGCGCCTCCTGCGGGTCGCGCAGGAGCTCGAGGATCGCCGCGGCCATCGAATCCGGGCCGTCGTCGGCGCTGACCGTGCCCGCGTCGTGGTCGCGAACGAGGCGGGCGGTCTCGGACCGTGGCGTGGTCATCACGGCCCGGCCGGCGGCGAAGTAGTCGAAGAGCTTCACGGGCGCGACCGAGTCCCAGTACGGGTGGCCCGGCGTCGGGATCGCGAGGACCCAGGCCCGGCTCAGCCGCTCGCCGAGCTCCGGGTACGGGCTCGCCCCGATCGTGACCCAGGTCTCGGTCTCGAGGCTCGATCGGAGGTGGTCGAGGTAGGCCTTGCTCTCGTCGCCGGTCGCCGCGAGGACGAGGTCGAGGCGCGCCTCCGGGACGGTCCCGCGGGCGATCCGGACGGCCTCGACGAGCTCCTCGATCCCGCGCCGGGGCGCCGCGCCGGAGACGAAGGCGACCGACGGGACGTCGGGCCACGGCCCGGGCTTCACGGCCGCGGTGTCGCTGCCGTTCGAGGCGACGATCGTCCGAGCCGGGTCGAGGCCGATCAACTGCGCGTACGGCGCCGACGGGGCCACGAGCCAGCGGAACCCGTCCCGGTTGAGCCGGTCGCGCTCGCGGACCGCGGCGGCGTCCGCATCCGGCACGACGATGCCGAGTGCGTCGGCCTGGAGGAACGTGTCGTCGTGGATGTCGACCACGGCCGGCTCGCCGTACCGGGCGACGGGCGCGAACTGCTTGTCGGTGAGGATCTCCGTCGAGGCGACGAGCGGCCCGCGGCGCCAGGCCTGCCAGGAAGGGCCGCGGAGCTCCTGGAGCGGCGGGGTGAGGCCGGCGACGCGCCGATCCTCGACGATTCGGCCGCCGGTCCGGGCCGCGAGCCCGTCCAAGAGGTAGTGACGACGGAGGTCGCCGCCCCAGCGGCGTCGGTCGCCCTCGCGGAGGATCAGCCAGGGCCGGGTCACGAGGCGCTGGAGGCGGTGGAGGCGGCCGGCGTCGCGCCGCCGGGCTCTCGGGCGAGGTACGGCGCGATGAGCTCGTGGATCGCGGGATACGTGAACGCCCGGCTCGCCTCGAACGCCCGATCCGCCGCGGCGCGGTAGAGCTCGGCGTCGTCGAGGACACGGCGCAGCACCCCGAGCGCCTCGTCGACCTCCGTCACGAAGAGCGGGTAGTCCCCGCCCAGGAGCTCGGCCTGGGTTGGCGTCCGGGTCAGGACGATCGGGACCGCGGCGGCCGCGTAGTCGAGCAGCTTCGTCGAGACGACGAGGTCGTTCATCCGCGGCCCGAAGCGGTAGTCCCAGAGGTTGAGCGCGATCCCGCCCTCCGCGACGAGCGCCGTCGTCGCCTCGCGCGACAGCGAGCCATGCCAGACGACGCCCGGGGTCGTCCGGAGCTTCGTCTCGAGACGGCTCGGGTAGTCGGGGTCCTCCTCGATCCGCATGAACTTGTCGCCGGCGAGGTGGAACTCGAGATCCGGGTAGTCCTGGCGGAGCTCGGCGAGGAAGTCGAGCATCCGCTCGACCGGGTAGAACGGGTGGAACTTGCCCGTGTAGAGCAGGCGACGAACCGGCGTGCCCGTCGCGCGCGGCGCGTCGTCGTCGGCGGGGATCGCCGGCGGCAGCAGGATCGTCCGCCCGCGCGCCGCCGGGACGACCGACTCGAGCAGGTCGCGCATGCCGGTCGACTGGACGACGACGTACTTCGAGGCTTCGGCGATCCGCGTCATCGCAGCCCGGTACTCGGCGTCGTCCGGATCCCGCTCGGGCTCGAGGATGTAGCAGCTCCAGATCCGGCCGCGGAGGCTCGGCCGCTCGACGGCCCGCTCGCAGAGCGCGAACGAGCGGAGGACGATCGCGTCGAAGCGGCGCATCGCGTCGAGCCGCTCGATGAGGTCGAGGGCCTGGGTCGTCGACAGCCCGAGGTTCCGGGCGGCGATCCGGGGATGGTTGTCGATGAGCTCGACGCGATCCTGGGCCCGCAGCGGGCCGGTGATCACCTCGCGGCGGACCGGCGCGCGGAGCGGCAACGTGACGTGGACGGCGGGGTCGACGAGCAGTGTGTCGACGACGCTCCGGACCCAGATTGCGGAGCCGTCGACCTGGTTGAGGTTCGATGGCGAATACAGGAGAACGGCCTTCGCGCCCGGCGGCAAGGCCGGCAATGGTCGGAGGCGAGGCCGGCTGATCCAGCGAAGGGCGCGGTCGGCCCCGGTCACGGTCCGGGCGCGGGCAATCGTCATGCGAAGGAAGAGGGTACCGGGCCCGAGGGTGGGCCGCGGACGGGCGGTCGCATGCTAATCTCGCGCCCGCATGGCAACCACCGCTGAGGCCCGGCCAGTTCGTGCCGCGCGCCGACCGGGGTCGATCGAACTGGTCACCGACGGGCTCAAGGAGATCTGGAGCCACCGCCGGCTCACCCGGTACCTCGTCCGCGCCGACCTCAAGCGCGATGGCTCCGACACGCTGCTCGGCAACATCTGGTGGATCCTCGATCCGCTCCTCCAGATGGTCGTCTACGTCGTGCTCGTCACGGTGATCTTCAAGGTCAACAAACCGGATTACCCGCTGTTCGTGTTCTCGGCGATCCTGCCGTGGAAGTGGTTCTCATCTGCGATCAACGACGGCATCACCTCGGTCACGTCGCGCGAGCGGATCATCAAGCAGGTGAAGTTCCCCAAGATCGTGCTGCCGGTCTCGGCGACGGTCGGGGGCATCGCGAACTTCGCGTTCGGGCTGATCCCGCTGATGGGGCTGATGCTGCTCTTCTACCAGGATCGGATCAGCTGGTACCTGCTCCTGATCCCGGCGATCGCCGCGGTCCAGTTCGTGTTCAGCCTCGGCTGCGCGGTCTTCGTGTCGGGCGTCAACGTCTTCTTTCGCGACATCGCCAACGTCGCCCGGCACGCGCTGCGGCTGTGGTTCTACCTGTCGCCCGCGCTCTACGCCTACCACGACGTCGCCGGCCGCCTGGGCGGCACGGTCGGGAAGCTCATGCTGCTGAATCCGTGGACGCCGCTGTTCGAGTCGTACCGCGACGTCATCTACAACCAGACGATGCCGAACTGGTTGTGGCTCTTCGTCCTGCTGATGGGCTCGACGATCTTCCTGGGCCTCGCGATGCTGTTCTTCAAGCGCGTCGAGCCGTCGTTCGCGAAGGTCCTGTGAGCAACGCCAGGCGCGACGACGCCCCCCTCCCCGACTACGCGATCGACGCCCACGGCCTCGGCGTCCGCTACAACCTCCGGCTGACCCGCAAGACGACCGTCCGGACTTCCTTCCGCGACCTGCTGAAGAAGCGCGACGGCCCGACCCATTTCTGGGCCCTCCGCGACGTGTCCTTCCGGGTCGTCCACGGCGAGAGCCTCGCGGTGATCGGCCCCAACGGCGCCGGCAAGAGCACGTTGCTCCAGGTGCTCGCCGGGGATCATCCAGCCCAACGAGGGCACGGTCGACGTCGTCGGCCAGATCTCGAGCTTGCTGACGCTCGGCGCCGGCTTCGACCAGGACCTCTCGGGCCGCGACAACATCCGGCTCGCCGGCGCGTTCCTGGGGATCGCCCACAAGGCGATGGAGGCCGAGCTGCCCGGGATCGTCGACTTCGCCGACATCGGCGAGTTCATCGACGCGCCGATCAAGACGTACTCCTCGGGCATGCGGGCCCGCCTCGGATTCGCGATCGCAACCGCGGTCGACCCCGACGTGCTCATCATCGACGAGGTCCTCTCGACCGGCGACGCGGTCTTCCGGGCCAAGAGCAAGAAGCGGATCATGGAGCTCGTCAAGGCGGCGAAGGGCATCGTGCTCGTCACCCACGACATGCAGTGGGTCACGGAGTTCTGCAACCGGGCGATGCTCCTCGACCATGGCCACGTGATCATGGAAGGGGCGCCGGCCGATGTCGTCCGGCTCCACGAGGAGCGGTCGGAGCGGGCCCGGATCGACCGCGAGGCGGAGCTGGCGCGCAGGCTCGCGGCGGTCGAGGGAACGCAGCCGGCACCGTCCGCCTGACCGCCGGTGACGGGAGCGACCGAGCCCACGATCGGCGATCCTGCCCGCGATCCCCTCGCCGACGTCGATGCTCCCGGGCCGATCGACGTCCTCGTCGTCGCCAGCTGGTTCCCGGCCTACGATGACCCGGCCAAGGGCCGCTTCGTGGCCGACCAGGTCGACGCGCTCGCAGCCACGGGGATCGCCCGGCCCTCCGTGGTCTCCTTCGATCCGGTCCGGCTGTCCGGCGGGGCGTCGTCCCGCGGACACCAGGGCGCGACCGTGCTCGCCGCGGGGCTCGAGGCGGCGGCGCGGCTCAGCCCTTGTTCGTCGATCGCCTGCCGGGGCTCGAACCGGGCGTCGGCGTCGCGCGGCTGACGATCCCCGAGGGACTGACGCAGGCGGCGGGGCGGGCCCACGGCGCCGTCCATCGGGAGCGGCTGCTGGCCGCGGCCGCCGAGCGGCTCGTCGATTCCGCGGCCGGTACCGGCGCCGCGTCCGGCGCCTGCGTGGTCCACGCTCACACCGGCTACCCGGACGGCGCCGCGGCGATCGCCCTCGCCGACCGGCTGAACGCGCCGCTCTTCGTGACCGAGCACGCGTCGTTCGTCTCCCGCCAGGTCACGGAGCCGGCCGTCCGCGAGCGGTATGCCGCAGTCCTCGTCCGCGCGGAGCGGCTGTTCGCCGTCAGCGCGATGCTCGCGGACGAGCTCCGAGGCCTCTTCCCGGAGCACGCGGGCCGGATCGAGGTCCTGCCGAACGCCGTCCCCGTCGACCGCTTCCCGCTGGCGGCCGCCGCCGACCGCCGACCCGACGAGCTCCTGTTCGTCGGCTACCGCAAGGCCTCGAAGGGCATCGAGACGCTGCTCCGGGCGACGGCGCTCGCCCACGAGCGGCGGCCCTCGATCCGGCTCCGGCTCGTCGGCAGCAACGCCGACGCGGACGAGGAGCGGGGCTGGCACGAGCTGGTCGCGTCGCTGGGAATCGCCGACGTCGTCGCGTTCGAGGAGTCGCGCGACCGGGCGGGGATCGCCGCGGCGATGGCCCGCGCGAGCCTGTTCGTCCACCCCAGCCCGCGCGAGACGTTCGGGGTGGTGGCGGTCGAGGCGCTCGCCACGGGACTGCCGGTCGTGGCCACGGATTCCGGCGGAGTGACCGAGATCCTGGGCCCGGAGCCCGAACTGCTGGGGGCCCTCGTGCCACCGAACGACCCGACGGTGCTCGGCGAGGCGATCCTCGCCACGCTCGACCGCCGGGACGAGTTCGACGCGGCGGAGCTCCGGGCGGCGGTGGTGCGGCGGTTCGGGGCCGCGTACGTCGCGGAGCGCCTGTTGGCCGAGTACCGCCAGGCCCTGTCCGGCGGCGCGCCCACGGTTGGCATTCGCGTGGCCGCCGGCGGTCCGCCGCCCGGCGGGATCGGGCCCGTCGTGGTCGTCTGCCTCGACCGGGAGAGCGCCGAGTCTCGGCTGGCGAAGCTGCCGGAGGCGCTGCGGCCGGAGATCACGCTGATCACGGCGGCCGAACGGGGTGAGCCGCAGCTGTCCGAGGTGGGTCGCGTCGTCGAGGTCACGATCGAGGCGACCTGGCGAACGGCGGGCGACCGCGGCTCGCTGCGGCGCCGGCCCGGCATGCTGGGCCGCCTGGCCCGCCTCGCGACCGACCCGCGCGGGACGATCAACCGGCGGCGCGGCCACCATGCCGGCGCGGAAGCCTCGCTCGCGCCGGCGACCGACGCGCTCCGCGCGCTCGCGGCCGAGGCGACGACCGGCCCGATCGAGGTCATCGCGATCGACGGCCACGACCACCTCGCGACCGAGCCGGTCGTCCGGGCAGGACTCGCCCGGCGCTGGCCGGGCGGGCTGCGACGGCTCGCGGACCTGGTGGAGCGGTCACCGGACGCGCCGGAGGGCTAGCTCCGGCGCTCCGTCAGCGGGGCGGTGCCGCCCCGAGCTCCCGGACGAGCGCCCGATACGCCGTCGCTGCGGCCGGCCAGCCACCGCCCCGGGTCGCGGCCTCGGCGACGTGGCGGCGCCATGCGGGACCATCGGCGTCGAGGCGGGCGAGGACGTCGCGGATCGCCGCGGCGAGATCGCCCGGCGCCGGCGATGCCGCGACCGCGCCGAGGTCGCCCTCCCGGACGAGCCGCTCGAGCGTCGTCATCCCGGCCACGACGACGAGCGGCGTGCCACCGCTGACCGCCTCCCAGAACTTGTTCGGCGTCGTCAGCCGCTGGTTCGCCGACACGGGCGGCAGCGGGATGAGGCAGACATCCGCCGACGCCGTCCACGACACGATCTCGTCGGGCGGTCGCGCGTCGAGGGTCAGGTGGCGGCCGGCGAGGCGCGGGTCGCGATCGCGCGCCCGGCTCTCGGCCATCCCCCGCCCGAACCCGAGCACGACGAGGGCCGCGTCGGGCACCTCGAGGATCGCCTCCGCGGCGTTCTCCAGGCCCAGATCCGGGCCGAGACGGCCGTGGAACAGGACGATCCGCGTCGACGCGGGCAGGCCCGTCGCCGCCCGGATGAGGTCGGGCGGCGAGGCGACCAGGGCCGGGTCGGCCGGTTCGGGGATGTTCGGGACGACGGTGACCTCGCGTCCCGGGTCGCGCTCGCTGAGCCGCCCGGCGAACGCCTCGTTGATCGCGACGATCGCGTCGGCGGCGCTGGCCCAGGCCGCGTCGGTCCGGGCGATCCGGGCCCGGACCCGGGGCGGCATCGCGGTCACGGCATTCGACTCGGCCGCGAGATCGATCACGTCGTAGATCACCCGGCTCGGCCGCCCGGACGGCCCGACCGGATCGCGCCGCCGGGCGTCGAGCGCGGCCGCGATCGTCAGCGCCCCGCAGGCGTGGTAGACGTCCGCGGGCGCGAGCTCGTGCCGGAGCGCCGCCCACCAGCCGCGGACCGTGTGCGGCCAGAGGAGCCAGCGCCGGAGATCGAGCAGCGGCCCGGCGAGCGACCGGATCGTGCGCCGCGTCCGCGACGCGGGCCGTGCCCCGACCGCCGCACCGCTCGCGCCCTCACCCGCCCCGACCACGGCCCACGGGCCGCGAGGCCGGTAGCGGCGGAGCTCGATCGGGCCGGCCGCGCCCGGCGCCGGTTCCGGCCAGCCTGTCGTCCCCGGGCGGCCGGGCTGGACCACCTCGCGCTCCGGCAGCCCCTGCGAGGCGACGGCCGCGATCTCGACCGCGTAGCCCTCTGCGCTCAAGGCCCGGGCGATCCGGATCGAGCGCGAGTACGGCGCCGCCGGGCCGCCGACGAGGACGACGGCGCGAGGACGGACGCTCGCCGGCGCCGCCGCTTCGGGACCTGGCGCGGCCGCCGCCTCGGTCACCACGGTTTCCCGGTGAGCCGGCCGTACTCGGCGAGGAGGACCTCGACCTGGGCCTCCCACGAGTACGTGGCGTGGGCCGCCGCCAGCGCCCGCTCCCGGTAGCCCGCTCGCTCGTCGGCCGGCGCGTCGAGGATCGTCCGGATCGCCGCCGCGATCGAGGCCGGGTCCGTCGGGTCGCACAGGACGCCGCAGCCGGTCTCGCGGACGATCGGCGCCATCCCGGGCAGGTCGGACGCGACGACCGGCGCGCCCGCGGCCATCGCCTCGAACAGCTTGTTCGGCGTCGTCAGGCGGTGGTTCAGCGTCGAGGGCTGGATCGGCATCGCGACGACGTCCGCGGCAGCCGACCCAGTCGAGGAGCTCGTCGGGCGGGACCGCCGGCAGGACGTGGAGGCGGCCCGCGTGCTCCGGCCGGCCGGCGCCGGCCGCGAGCTCGGCCTGGAGCGGGCCGTAGCCCAGCAGGCACAGGTGGACGTCCGGCGCGAGCAGCCGGCAGCGCGTCGATCAGCTGCTCGATCCCGCGGTCCGGGGCGAGGCCGCCGTGGTAGAGCACGACCCGGTCGGCCGGCGCCAGGCCGAGCGCGGCATGGAAGCGGCGCGGCGCGTCCGCGGCCGGCGGCGGGCGGCGGAACGAGCAGTTCATCACGATCGCCGGCAACGGCCCGCCGAACGACCGCTGCATGACCTCGGCGTAGGGCCGGTTGACGGTCACGACCCGGGCCGCGGCGCGCGCCCAGCGCCGCTCGATCGCCCCGAACAGGCGACGGGCGAAGGCCGGCAGCCGGGCGATGTTGCGGGCGTGGACGTAGATGTCGCGGGCGTCGTAGACGACCGGCGCCCCATCGCGGCGGCCCAGGTCGAGCCCGATCGGGATGCCCATGTAGGCCATCGCGTGGACGAGGTCGGCGTGCGGCGCGAGCGGTCGTGACGCGAGACGCTGCGATCGGGTGGTCAGGGCGATCGCCCCAAGCCGGACGACGGCCGAGATCGCGCGGCGGATACGAGCGACGGAGCCGCCGCCGCCGACACCTGACGGCGACGCCTCGCCCGACGGCGACACCGCGGCCGCCGCACCTGGCGCACGCGCGCCGCCGGGCCGACGACGACGCCAGCCGACGACGAGCGGCCGAAGCGGCCACGGCAGTCCGGCCACCGCCGACACCGGCACCCGAACGATCCGGTACCCCGCGGGATGGTCCTCGCGGTCCGGAAGCCCGGCCTCGGAGCGGGCCATCACCGTCACGTCGTGGCCGCGCCCGGCGAGCGTCGACGCGATCCGCCACGCCCGCGAGTCGAACGCCCCGTTCGACGGCAGGACGAGCGTGCACGCCTGGCGGACGCGGCGACGCGGCGTCGATTGCGGCGTCGATAGCGACGCCCTCGCCGGCCGGGTCGCGACCGGGCTTGGTCACGCGCCGGCCAGCCGGCCGTAGAGCGCGACGAGCTTGGCCGATTCGGTCTCCCAGTTCCAGCGCTCGATCGCCGCGGAACGAGCTCGCGAAGCCATCGCGTCGTATTCGGCCCGGGGCAGCTCGAGGATCCGCCGGATCGCCGCGCCGATCGAGGCCGGCGACGTCGGGTCGAACAGCTCGCCGAGCGGACCCTCCGGATTGTCGAGCACGATCGCCCGGAAGCCCGGGAAGTCGCTGCCGGCGACCGGCACGCCCGCGGCGAACGCCTCGAACATCTTGTTGGGCGTGGATAGCTCGTAGCTCCGGTTCGTCGCCTGGATCGCCATCCCGGCCACGTCCGTCGACGACACCCAGCTCACGACCTCGAGCGGCGACACCGGCTTCAGCAGGTGGACCCGGCCGCCGTAGCGCGGGTCGGCCTCGATCGCCTCGACGTCCCCGGCCAGCGGCCCGAACCCGAGGAACGCGAGGTGGACCGCCTCGAGCCCGGGCTCGAGCATCGCCCGAGCCAGCTCCTCGACGCCGCGGCCGGCCCGCAGCCCGCCGGTGTAGATGACGACGCGGGCGTCGTCGGGCAGGCCCAGCGCCTCCCGAACGAGGTTCGTCCGCTCGAGCGGCCCGGTCGGGCGGGGCGGGCAGTTGTGGACGACCGTGATCGTCTCGATCCCCAGCCGCTTCCGGAGGAGGTCGGCCAGGCCGTCGCTGACGGTGACCAGCGCGTCGACCTCCGACGACCATTCCCGCTCGCGTCGGATGAGCCAGTTCACCGCCCAGGGCGGCCGGCCGACGGTCGCGGCCGAGTCGACGTACAGCTCGTGGCTGTCGTAGACGAGCTTCGCACCGGGGTTGTGCAGCCGGCGGGCGAACACCGCGGCCGGGAGACCCGTCAGGTCGTGGCCGTGGTAGACGTCGGCGACGCCCGCCTCCGTCGCGGCCGCGCGCGCCCAGCCGAGCGTCCCGAACCGCCACATCGCCAGCCAGTCGAGCCCGTCCATGCGCTCGCCCTCGCGGGCGTGGATCGAGCGCGACTTCAGCATCGACCAGAGCCGGGACGGCAGCCGGAACCAGCGCCACCAGTGGCGCCACCGGGGCAGCGGAACGCGGATGATGTCGAAGCCGTCGCGCGGGTCGCGCTCGATCTCGCGCGGCGCGTCGGGCCGGGTGATGGCCATGATCGTGACGGCGTGACCGGCGTCCCGGAGCGAGGCGGCCTCCTTGAGGATCCGGGCGTCGACGGTCATGTCGTTCCGGACGAACATCACGACCCTCATCGTCGGCCGGGCTCGAGACCGGGCTCCCGACGTGGGTCCCGCCAACGCGCCAGCGCCGGAGCGCCCGCGTCGAGGGCCGCGGCGATCGCGTCGGCCGCGCCCGCCGGCTCCAGGTCGAGCCACGCCGCCCGGTCGAC
The DNA here is from genome assembly GCA_963845925.1 of uncultured Chloroflexia bacterium. Taxonomy (GTDB): domain Bacteria; phylum Chloroflexota; class Limnocylindria; order Limnocylindrales; family CSP1-4; genus CF-46. Next base: position 148,993 of record CAWJUA010000034.1, on the reverse strand, counting down.
GGCGATTCGCTCCGCGTCGTCCGGCGGGGCGAGCCGGGCGAGCTCGGCCTGGGCCCGCTCCGCGTCGAGCCCGACGACGACCATCAGCCCGCCGGACTCCGCGACCGCCTCCGTCCACTCCGTCACGTCGCGCAGGATCAGGCACGGCACGCCGAGCCACGCCGCCTCCCGCTGGACGCCCCCCGAATCCGTCACGACAGCCGCCGAGTGGAGCTGGAGCGCGAGCGACGTCCGGTAGCCCACGGGCCCGACGACGTGGACCTCCGGCGCGAGCGCGATGCCGGCCGCGGCCATCGCCCCGGCCGTCCCGGGGTGGAGCGGCAGCACCACCGGCCGCCGCTCGCGAGCGATCGCCCCGAGCAGGTCGGCCCACGCGCGGAGGGCCGCGGTATCCCGGTTCGCCGCGCGGTGGACGGTCGCGAAGACGTAGCCGCCGGGCCGCAGCCGGATCCCCGGCGACTCGGGCCGCACGGCCGCCTCGATCCCGATGAGGACCGCCGGATCCGCGACCTCCACCGCCGTTCGTGCGGCGAGGTCCTGGAGGACGTCGCCGACGAGCGTGACGCCATCGACGATCCCCTCCGCGGCGAGGTTCGCCACCGCCGTCGGCGTCGGGGCGAACAGCCAGCTCGAGAGGTGGTCGGCGACGACGCGGTTGACCTCCTCGGGCATCGTCCGGTCGAACGAGCGCAGCCCGGCTTCGACGTGGGCGACCGGCAGCGACACCTTCGCGGCGGCGAGGGCGCCGGCGAGCGTCGAGGTCGTGTCGCCGTACACGAGGACGGCGTCGGGCCGCTCCGCGAGGAGGATCGGCTCGAGCGCGGTCAGCATCCGGGCGGTCTGCTCGGCCTGCCCGCCGCCGCCGATCCCCAGGCTGTGATCCGGCTGGGGCAGGCCCAGCTCGGCGAAGAACGCGCCGGCCATCGCCTCGTCCCAGTGCTGGCCGGTGTCGACGAAGACCTCGTCGTGGCGTGCCCGGATCGCCGGCAGCAGCGCCGCCGCCTTGATGAGCTGGGGCCGGGTCCCGACGACGCTGACCAGGCGCACGTCAGGCCGAGGCGGCCACCGGCCGGGTCTCGGCCGGCACGCCGATCCCGCGGTAGGCGACGTCCGGCGGCAGGGCGAGGTCGCGGAGGCTGTCGCGACCGTCGAACACGACCGCGAGCTCCGGGAACCAGGCCGGGTCGAGCGAGAGGAACCGCGGGTCCGCGGTCTGGGTCACGATCGCCCGGAACGGCCCGGTCTCGCCCCAGCGCCACGCGGACGCACAGCACGCGAGCGTCTCGGCCTCGTTGAGCAGCGGGTCGTAGGCCGAGACGACCGCGCCCAGGTGCGTCAGCCGCTCGATCAGCGGCAGCGCCCGCGAGTACGCCAGCTCCTTGACCCCGTGGCGGTACGTCAGCCCGAGGACGAGGATCGGCACGCCTTCCAGCCCGCCGAGCTCCTGCTGGAGGGCCTTGATCGCGACGCCCAGCTGGCCGTCGTTCGTCCGCCGGGCCAGGCCGACCATCTCGAGCTCCGGCGCCCGCGACAGCAGGAAATGGGGATAGACCGGGATGCAGTGGCCGCCGACGCCCAGGCCGGGCTGGTGGATGTGCGAGTACGGCTGGCTGTTCGCCGCGGCGATCACCTCGTGGACGTCGACACCGGCCCGCTCGGCGTAGCGGGCGAACTCGTTGGCGAGGGCGATGTTGACGTCGCGGTACGTCGTGTCGGCGAGCTTGCTGAACTCGGCCGCCTCGGCGCTCGACATCGCGACGATCTCCGTGTCGAGGACCGCGTCGTAGAACGCCGCGCGCACGGGCGGTCGACGCCGGCCCGATCCCGCCGACGAGCTTCGGATACGTCGCGAGGTTGCGAAGGGCCGCGCCGCTGTACAGCCGCTCCGGCGAGAACGCGACGAAGAAATCCTCGTCGGCCGTCAACCCCGACGCCGATTCGAGCCGCGGCGCGAACCGGCCGCGCGTGTCGCCCACGGGCAGCGTCGTCTCGAAGATGACAAGCGACCCGGCGTGGATCCCGGGGCTGATCGCGTCGACCGCGGCGTCCATGTACCGGTAGTCGGGCTGCTGCGCGTCGTCGAGCATCACCGGCACGATGAGGACGACGACATCGCTGTCGCGAGCGGCGGCGGCGCCGTCGGTCGTCGCCCGGAGGCGGCCGGCGGCGTGGGCTGTCCGCGACGAGGTCCGCGACGCCGGGCTCCTCGCCGATATGCGACTCGCCCGCGTTGATCGCGTCCACGACCGACTGCTGGACGTCGACCGCGGTCACCCGCCAGCCGTGCGACGCGAACTGGGCGGCCAGGGGCAGGCCCATCTTGCCGGCGCCGACGACGGCGACGCGCCCGGACGTCCCCGGCTCGCCGGTCCACGGCGAGACCTCGCGCGCCGGATCGTGGGCACAGGCGTGCGTCGGCAGCTCGATCGAGCCGCCCAGCAGCGATCGCGACCGAGGAGGGGCGGGAGACGATCGTCATGCGAGAGCGAACCTCGAGGACAGGCCGGACAGGTCGATCGCGGCGCCGCGCGCGGCGGCGTCGAGCATCGAGGTGGCGACCGCGACGGCCCACAGGCCGTCCTCGGCGTCGATGACCGGGCGGCCGCCGTCCCGGACGATGCCGAGGAACGCGTCGAGCTCCGCCGCGAGCGGCTCGGCCGACGCGACCGGCAGCTCCACGACCTCGCCCTCGAACGTCGGCGCGTAGCCGCCGATCAGGCGCGGGTTCGTCGTGTCGGTCGCCTTCGTGAACGTCAGGCGCTGGGTCAGGTAGTCGAGCTCGAACATGCCTTCCTCGCCGACGACGACGAGCTGGCGGCGCTTCGCGGGGGTCAGCCAGTTGACGTCGAGCATGCCGGTCGCCCCGGACGGGAAGTGGAGCAGCCCGAACAGGAGGTCCTCGTGGTCGGCGTGGATCCGCTGGGCGGTCTCCGCGTAGACGCGCGACGGCCGCTCGCCGGCGATCCAGGAGAGGATGTCGACGTCGTGGGTCGCGAGGTCGACGGTCACGCCGACGTCGCGGATCCGGGCCGGGAACGGTCCGGCGCGGCGCGAGGCGATCGCGAAGATGCTCGAGAGCCAGCCCGCGGCGAGCAGCCGGCCCAGCTCCAGGACGGCAGGGTTGAACCGCTCGACATGACCCACCTGGACCGGGACCCCGCGTTCGCGGGCCGCGGCGACGATCCGCATCCCCTCATCGACCGTGGCCGCGAGCGGCTTCTCGACGAGGACCGTGATCCCCCGCTCGATCGCGGCGAGCGCGAGCGGGACGTGGGCGGTCGTCGGGGCGGCGATGACGAGGCCGTCGAGCTCCGCCTCCGCGATCATCGCCTGGGGTTCCGCGAACGGCTGGGCGCCCGACTGTTCGGCTGCGGCGGCGAGCGCATCGGGCACCGGGTCGGCGATCGCGGCGACGCGGACGTCAGGCCGGGACGAGAGGATCCGGAGGTGGTTGCGGCCCATCGCCCCGAGACCGGCGAGGCCGATCCTCGCCGGCCCGCCGGCGGCGCCGGTCATCGGGCGGCGAGCTCCGGGCGGGCGACGGCGCCGGGCCCGGCGTGGCGCGCGACGGCGGCCCGGAACGCGTCGACGACGCGCTCCTGCTCCTCGTCGGCGAGGCCCGGGAACATCGGCAGGGCGAGCGTGGTCGCGGCGGCCGCGTCGGTCACCGGGAGGTCGGCATGGAGGCCCCGTTCCATGATGTATTCCTGGCGATGGACGGGGACCGGGTAGTAGACGTCCGCGCCGATCCCGTTCGCCCGGAGCTCCTCGACGATCGCGTCGCGCGCCACGCCCACGTCGACCGTGTACTGGTGGAAGACGTGGGTCCGGCCGTCGGGCGTGACCGGCAGGCGCACCGGCAGGTCGGCGAACCGCTCGTCGTAGCGGGCGGCGATGACCCGCCGGCGGGCGGTGTTCCGCTCGAGCTTGTCGAACTGGGCGATCCCGATCGCGGCCGCGATGTCGGTCATCCGGAAGTTGTAGCCGAGCATCTCGAACTGGTAGCGGGCCCGCATCCCCTGGTTCCGGTAGAGCCGCAGCCAGTCGGCGAGGCGGTCGTCGTTCGTCGTGACGAAGCCGCCCTCGGCCGTCGTCATGTTCTTCGTCGCGTAGAGGCTGAACGCGCCGTGCCCGAAGCTGCCGGCGGGCCGGCCGCGGAACAGCGCGCCGTGGGCCTGGCAGGCGTCCTCGACGACCGCGAGCCCGTGGCGGTCGGCGATCGCGAGGATCATGTCCATGTCGGCGACGAGCCCGAAGAGATGGACGGGGCAGATCGCTCGCGTCCGGGGCGTGATCGCCGCCTCGATCTTCTTCGCGTCGATCAGGTACGTGTCGGGCTCGATGTCGACGAAGACCGGCGTCGCGCCGGTGTAGAGGATCGCGTTCGCCGTCGCCGCGAACGTGTGCGAGACCGTGATGACCTCGTCGCCCGGCTCGAGGCCGATCCCGGCGAAGATCGACATCAGCGACGACCGTGCCGTTGGCCATCGCGATCGCGTGCTTCACGCCGACGAAGTCTGCCCAGTCCTGCTCGAGCTCGGCCACGCGGCGGCCCTGGGCGACCATGCCGCTGGCGAGGACCTCGGTGACGGCCGCGGTCTCTTCCGGCCCGAAGTCGGGACGGGCGATCGGGATCATGCGGGTGCTCCTTGACGGGGGCCGGTCCGCTCCTCGAGCGACTCGGCATCGGGGATGTAGGCGTAGGTCCGGCCGCAGCTGCCGCAGCTCAGCTCGGTGTGGGCGGCGTAGCGGCCCGGCTCGGCCGCCGCGGGTTCGCCGTTCGCGGCGAGGAGGCGCTTGCCGCAGGCGCAGACCCAGCCGATCCGCTTCGCGGGACTGCCGCGACGAGGGCGAAGTCGGTGACGCTCCGGTTCACGACGCCACCGGCTCCGACCATCGCGAACCGGCCGACCTCGACGCCGGCGACGACGACCGCCCCGGCCCCGATCGAGCAGCCCTCGCGGAGCAGGATCGGCGAGACCGTCCAGTCGTCGGCCCGGGCAACGTCTCCGGTCGAGGTGATCGCCCGCGGGTAGCGGTCGTTCGTGAGGATCGCGCCGGGGCCGATGAAGACGCCGTCCTCGACGGTGACGCCGTGGTAGATGAGGGCGAGGTTCTGGATCTTGACGCGGTTGCCGATCGTGACGCCCTCGTCGATGAAGACGTCGCGGCCGACGACGCACTCGGCGCCGATCGTCGCGCCGGTCCGGAGCTGGGCCCGGTGCCAGATGCTCGTCCCTGCGCCGACGCTGACGTCCGGCTCGAGGTCCGCGGTCGCGTGGACACGCGCGGAAGGATCAATCACGGGTGCGGAGTATAGCCGGGGCTGCTGCCCCGGCCCGACGGCTGTCGCGCCTGAACGACGCTGGACTGCGTTGGCCGGTGCGCTCCGCGCTCACGCACTTGCGAGTGCGCTCGCTTGCGGTGCTCGCGGCCGCCTTGCCAGCCTCGCCCGGGCGCGACGAACACAGTTGCGGTCCGTGGCGGGCCGCGGGATGACGACGTGACTAGCGCCTGCGGCGGCGCAGGAGGGTCGAGACGATCCCGAAGGCCGCCCCGAAGCGCGAGCGCGCCGCGCCAGTCGAGGATCGTCTTCACATCGCCGTCGACCCGCCGAGCGAGGAGGAGGAGCACGCCGGTCGTCCGGTCGGCCTTCACCTCGTTCGCGATCACGGTCCTGACGATCGACTGCTCGAGGTGCACCTCGCGGGCGAGGACCGTGTAGACGCCGCCCTGGGTGACGCGAACCTCGCCGCCGAGCGCCGCGCCGACGCCGCCCAGCTCGACGCTGACCCGCTCGCCGCGGGCGAGCCCGATGCCGCCCTGGGAAACCGCGATGTCGGTCGCGTTCGCCCGGCCGATGCCGCCGCGGCTGACGTCGACATTCGTGGCGGTGACCCGGTCGGCCCCGCCCTGGCTGATGTAGACGGTCTCGGGGACCGACCGCGCGACCGCGGACGCGGCGGCCGGCTCGCGCGGACGCGGCGGACGCGGCCGGCTCGGCCGACTTGCGGCGGCTGGCCGAAGCCGCCTTCTCCGAGGCGTCCGCTCCGACGTCGGCCTTCGAGGACGCGGCTGCGGGGCGATCGGCGACCTTGCGGCTCGTCGTCGACTTTGGCTTGACCACCTTCGGGCCGCTGCCGGCGCCGCTTCCTGACGGCGAGGCCTCGGCGGCGGCCTCCCGCGCGGCCGCTTCCTCGGCCTGGGCGAGGTCGGGCGTGTCGCCGCCCGACGCTGAGTCGGGCGTAGCGGGCGTCTCGGGCTCCCCCTCGGAGCGCGCTGGCTCGGGCATCGGCCGTCCCTCCGTCGCGTGTCGCGATCTCGTGCTGGAAGGCAGCCTACCGCGTCGGGTCGCCGGGCATCGCGAGACGCTGGATCGCGCGACGTTGGTATCCTGCGCCCGTCGGGCGATCGGGCAGCCGTCACCGTCCGACCCTGCGCAGTCGTCACACTCGCGCGGACGCCGCTCCAGCCGCTACGAGGACAACGTGGACCCCCAGGACCCCCAGCACCAATGAAGCGCGTCCTCGTCGCGCTGCTCGCGGTCGTCGCCGTCGGCGGCGGACTCCTCGTCGGCATGCTCATGGCCGGCGGCGGCGCGACGGCCTCCTCGACGACCGATCCCTCGCAGGTCGCGGGGCGCCGGCAGCCCGCCGGTCCTCGCCACGGCCCCGCCAACGGCGACCCCGAGCCCCACGGCCCCGCCGACGCCCGCCCCGACGCCGACGCCGACCCCGACGCCGACACCCGTCCCGACGCCGGTCCTCGTCCCGGCCCCGCTCACGGGTCGTCCTGGTTCCGCCGGCCGTCGCGGCCCGCCACCCGATCGCGGTGATGATCGACGACCTGGGGCCGGCCCGGCCGCAGTCCGGGTTCAGCGCCGCGTCCGTCGTCTGGCAGGCGCCGGCCGAGGGCGGCATCCCGCGCTACATGCTGATCTTCCAGGAGAACATCCCCGGCGAGGTCGGCCCGGTCCGCAGCTCGCGCTACTACTACATCGCCTGGGCCGCCGAGTGGCGCGCCGTCTACGCCCACGCCGGCGGATCGCCGCAGGCGCTCGCAGACGCTCCGCCAGAAGGGCAACGGCCAGCTCGTCTACAACGCCGACGAGTTCCGCTGGGGCAACTCCTTCTGGCGGGTCAAGAAGCGCTTCGCGCCCCACAACCTGTACACCGACGGCGACCACCTCCGCAAGATCGCGAAGACCGTGAAGGCGAAGGACGGGGCGATGGAACCGGCCGTGGAAGTTCGGGCCGGACGCTCGCCGAGATGGCCCGGCCGCGGGGCGGCAGGATCCAGGTCTCCTACCCGTACAACCAGATCACGCTATCGCTACGACTGGAAGTCCAACTCGTACCTGCGCGGCGTGACGGGTGCAGCGAAGCAGACCGACGGCGCCGACCGGTGCCCGCGTCGCGCCGAAGAACGTCGTGATCATGCTGATGAAGTTCGGGCCGCTGAACGACGGGTCGAACAAGCACCGTCTCGAGGCGAACGTCGTCGGCACGGGGACCGGCCTGGATCGCGACGAACGGGACGACGATCAAGGGCACGTGGCGCAAGAAGAGCCTGACCGATCCGACCCAGTTCTTCGACGCCAACGGCAAGCAGGTCACGCTGACCGTCGGCCAGACGTTCGTCCAGGTCCTCCAGACCGGGTCGAAGGTGACGATCACGCCGGGCGACCCGCCGCCCCCGCCGGATCCCCGCTCGCGCTACAGCGCCGCCGACTAGCGGTCGGCCGCGCAGTTCAGTCGGCCGGCGTCGGAGCGGCCGCGGCGGCGTACACGGCCCGCGTCTCGCGGGCGACGTCCGCCCAGGTCCGCGGCTCGCCGGCGGCCCGCTCCCGGGCGGCCTCGGCCAGGCGTCGCGTGGACCCGGTCGTCGAGGAACGCCGTCTCGAGCGCCGACGCCAGCCGTCGGGAGTCGCGCGGCTCGACGAGGATCCCGGCGGCACCCGACGATCTCGGGCAGCGCCCCGACCGTCGAGGCGACGACCGGAACGCCGCACGGCGATCGCCTCGATCGCCGGCAGCCCGGCGCTGTCGGAGAGGACGGGCAGCAACGCCGCGCGAGCGCCCCGGACGAGCGCCGCCAGCCGCTCGTCGTCGAGCCGCGGCGCGTACACGAGGGCCTCGCCGACCTCCTCGCGGGCGGCCGCCCGGGCGAGCGCCGCGCGATCGTCCGGCGTGGCGCCGGCGAAGAGCACCCGCGGCGGCCACGGCTCGTCCGCGGCGAGCCCGGCCGGGCCGGCCGGCGTCGGACAGCTCCCGGAGCGCGCGGAGCAGCGTGCCGAGGTCCTGGCGGGCGTCGTACCGGCCGGAGTAGATGACGTAGCGCGGCGGCAGCCCCAGGCGGTCGCGCTCGGCGCGCGGGTCCGGGGCGCCGCTCGTGCCGGATCGCGCCGCGGCGACCGCCGGCGCGAGCGACCGGCACCGTCCAGTCGGCGAGACGGAACGCGGCCCGCGGCGCGAGCGGAATCGACGTGGATCCGGTCGCGCCGGACGCGGAGCAGCCGCCGAGCCGCCCGCCCGGTCGCCTCGGTGCCGACGATGACCGCCGCCGCGTCCCGGAGCAGCCGGCCCCGGAGCCGCTGCCCGAACCGGGCGGCCCGGCCTCGCTGGTACGCCCCGGGCAGCTCCCACGGCGCGAGGTCGAGCAGCGTGACGACGAGCGGCAGCCCGGTCGCGAGCGGGATCGAGCCGCCGGCGGCGTGGTAGACCGCGCCCGCGGCCGCCGGACCGGTCGGCGCGCCACGCCGCACCGAGGCTCGCCCCGGACAGCAGGAACGGGTCGACGGTCAGCGCCGCCGGAGCGCAGCAGCCGGGTCGGTGGCAGCAGCCGCCGGCCGACGACGTCGAGGTCGCTCGAAGCGCGCCGTCGGGTCGTCGAGCGTCGGAGCGGAGCAGCAGCGCGAACGACTCGCCATCGAGCGGGTCGGCGTCGTAGGCGCCGAGCAGCGCGTCGAGGTAGGCGGCGGTCAGCGGCGCGCGGTCCGGTTCCTGGAGCGGCCGGGCGTCGAGGACGACGCGAACGCCGCCGGTCGGCGCGCGCTCGGGACCGCCGTCCGCGGGATCGCCGAGTCTCGCGGCTCGCGCCGCGGTCACCTGCCCTCGCCGGCCGGGATGTCGAGCGCCGGGGTCCGGCGCGGCTCCGCGAGTGACGCGGTCTCGGCGGGGCGCCCCTTGGACGAGGCCGACGAGCCGCGGCCGTCCGGGGCGGCGTCGTCGGACGGTTCGGATCCGGTCGTCGGCGGCCGCCGGCCGGGCATCCCACCGCGGAGCTCCTCGGCCCGCAGCTGGACGACGACGATGAGCGCCTCGATGATGATCCGGCGGCTCATCTTCGACTGGCCGACGCGCCGGTCGCGGAACGTGATCGGCACCTCGCGGACGCGGGTTCCGGCCCGCGAGGCACGGAACGTCATCTCGATCTGGAAGACGTAGCCGCCGGCGTGGACGCCGTCGAACTCGATCGAGCCGAGCGTCGCCGCCCGCCACGCCTTGAAGCCGCCGGTCAGGTCGTTGGGCGAGAGGCGCAGCACGGTCTTCGCGAAGATGCTGCCGCCGCGCGAGATCACCCGCCGGCCGATCCCCCAGTCGACAACGCCGCCGCCCGGCGTGTAGCGCGAGCCGATCACGAGGTCGGCCTCGCCCTCGACGATCGGCGCGATCAGGCTCGGCAGGGTCGCCGGGTCGTGCGACCAGTCGGCGTCCATCTGGACGACGATCTCGGCGCCGCCGACGAGCGCGACCCCGAACCCGTCGAGATACGCCCGGCCCAGGCCCTGTTTGGCGGTCCGGTGCCGGACGCGGATCCGGGCGTCGACGCCGGCGAGATCGTCGGCGATGCGGCCGGTGCCGTCGGGCGAGCCGTCGTCGACGACGAGCAGCGTCGCACCGGGCAGCGACTCGAGGATCGCGGCCGCGATGCCCCGGATGTTCTCGGCCTCGTTGTACGTCGGGAGCACCACCCAGGCGCCGGTCCCGAGCGGGCGGGCGGCGGCTGGCTCTGACGCGGTGCGGCGGCGTGGGCTCGTCATGGCCGGGCCAGTGTAGCGCCGGGGATTCGCGAGGAAACCAACCCGATCGTCCCCGTCCCGTGTCAGCGGAAGTAGCCGGTGACGTCGAGGATCACGTTCGCTGCCGTGCCCTTCGGGCCGACGTAGACCATCGACAGGACGCCGCTGCTGCCGGTCCGCGACGTGAAGCCGTTCGCCCGGATGTCGCCCCGCGGGATGTTGATCGACGACGTCGACCCGAGCGGGCTGCCGCCCGGCCCGACGATGACCCAGCCCGCGCCGGTCGGTCCGACGACCGTCAGGCTGCCGGTCACCGCGACCGCGTCGAGCGGCACCGCGCCGCGGCCGGTCGCCTGGAGCGCCCGGACGACGTTCGTCCCGAAGGCGCCGGCCAGCCCGTTCGCGACCCGGCTGTCAAGGACGCGCGACGCGTCGATCCCGAAGAACGTCGCGCCGGAGCCGTCGCCGACGAAGTAGCCGGTCACGTCGAAGATCACGTGCGACTTCGAGCCGGGCGTGCCGTTCCAGACGACGCCGAGGCGGCCCGCCGCGTCGAGCGGCAGCGTCACCGACGCCGCCCGGACGTCGCCGCGGGGCAACGTTCAGCGACGAGGTCGCCGGGGTCGCGCTGACGCCGGGCGCGAGGGCGAGGTAGCCGCCGCTGTTCGGGGCGACCGCGACGAGGTTGCCGGTCACGGCCTTCGCCCCCGCCGGGACGCCGCCGCGGCCGGTGACCTGGAACGAGCGCGGGACGCCGGTCGCCATGAGTCCGGTCAGGCCGTTGCCGGTCCGCGTGTCGAGCAGGCGGGCCGGCGTCAGCGGCACGAACGTCGACCCGGCCGCTCCGCCGACGAAGTAGCCGGTGACGTCGACGATGACGTGGGCCTTCGACCCGCCGGCGCCGGTCCACATCGCCGCGACAGGCCCGGATCCGTTGAGCGCCACGATGAAGCCCGCGGCGCGGGCGTCGCCGACCGGGACGTTGACCACCGACGATCGCGAGAGCGTCGCAGCGAACGGCCCCAGGCTGAGATAGCCGGCGCTCGTCTGGCCGGTCACGGTCACCGTTCCGCTCACCGCGACCGCGTTGGCCGGCACGCCGCCGCGTCCGGCGAGGGCGAACGTCCGGGCGGCGCCGCTCGTGAACGGGCCGCTCAGACCCAGGCCGGTCCGCGTGTCGAGGACGCGCGCCGGCGAGAGGCCGCTGAACCGCGCGCCGACGGCCTTGGTCGCGGCGGACGAGACGCCGGTCGCGTTGGGCGCCCGGGCCGCCTGGACGAACGTCTCCGTGGGGCTGCTCGTCGCGACCCAGACGTTGCGCTCGAGGCCCGCGACCGGGCCCCACTCGGTGACCGGCACCGAGACCTCGTGCCACGTGAAGCCGTCGGCGCTCACCGGCCCCGACGTGATCGCGAGCAGCGTCCCCGCGCCGACGGTCGTGACCAGCGTCGAGGCGGTGTCGGCCGCGGCCCGGACGTTCAGCGTCGAGGCGACGACCGTCCCGAACCCGCCGGCCGCCAGCAGCGGCGTCTTCGTGTACGTGCTCGAGACGTCCCACGGCGAGACGTTGCCGTGGCTGTCGCGGGCCCGGACGCGGAACGCGGCGCCGTGGCCGGCCGCGCCGCTGTACGGCAGGCTCGTCGCGGTCGTGTGGGTCGCCCAGTCGAGCCACGGCCCGCCGTCGACCGAGACCTGGACGTCGTAGTCGGCGATCCCGCTCTCGTCGCTGCCGACCCACGAGACCCAGAAGGTCTCCGCCGGCTGGGTCGGTGGCAGCGCCCGGACGCCGGCGAGCGGTGCCGTGTGGTCGTCGAGGAACTTCTCGGCGATCGCCTGGCGCATCTCGGTCCGGGCGCCGTCGTAGCCGAGCGCCCAGATCCCCGCCCCGCGGAGGCCGGCGCGGTTGATCAGGTCGTAGCGCGCCTTCATCGCGGGTCCGTCGTCGTAGTAGATCTGGCGCCACGTCGTGACGCAGCCGTAGGTCGCGGTGCAGTTCTGCTTCTGGTACGCGACCCACGCCGAGAGCTCGCGCGGATCCCAGCGCCGGCCGTACTGCTTCGCGTAGTCCATCGCGGTGTCGACGACGACCGTGTTCGAGGAGCCGTATTTCGTGCCGCTCTGGTTCTTCGCGTTGACCGCGTCCGAGACCGTCGACCAGGCCCGGCCGTACCACGGCACGCCGAGGATGAGCTTGGACGGCGAGACCTTCGCAGCGTACGCGTCGATCGTGTCCTGGAGGTCGTACGCGGGTCCCGACGCCGGATCGATCGAGCCGACGTACGACGAGCCCGAGCCGCGGTAGTCGTAGCCCATGATGAAGATCGCGTCGGCGCCGCCCGGAGCGGTCGCGGCCTGGATGGGGTAGTTGCCGACGAAGCCGGTCGTGTCGAATGTCAGCTGGTAGCCGGGCGCCTGCTTGTTGAGCTCCGATCGGAGCGTCCGGACGAACGCCGTGTACTCGTCGTCGAAGCCGGTCGCGATCGGCTCGAAGTCGAGGTTGACGCCGTCTGCGCCGCGGGCCCGGACGGCCGCGGCGGTCTGCTTGGCCAGATTGAGCCTGGCGGTGGGGTTGCCGAGCAGCGCGCCCTGGAGCTGGGCCTGGCCGGTCGACCACGCCATCACGCTGATCGTCAGCACGACGCGCGTGCCCTTGGTGTGGGCGGCGTTGATGATCGAGGTCATCTTCGAGCTGGTCCAGCCGCCCCAGCCGGTCGTCGGCGAGCCGTCGGAGTCGAGCTTCAGCAGGTTGCCGTTCTTGTCGGCGCCGACGCTGAAGTAGGCGATCGTCGACAGCAGGTTGTAGTCGAGGACGGCGTCGTTGACCTCCCAGTAGGGCAGGAAGCCCATGACCTGGCGGCGGAGGTGCGTGGCGTCGAGGCCGGCGTCGCCGGTCGCGGCCGGGAGGCGGGCCGAGGCGTCGTCGGCGGCGGGTGGCGGCGAGGTGTCGTTGGACGGGGCGTCGACCGGTGCGTCCGATGGCGCCGGGGCCGCCGAGGCGGGTGCGGGCTGCGGCACCGTGGCGGGTGCGGGCGTGGCGGCGCCCGCGCTCGATGGGATCAGGGCCCGGCCCGTGGCCGTGCCGGCGGGGAGCGCCCGCGGCGCCCGTCCGCCCACCGACCAGGTGTCGCCGGCGCGCGGCCGGTACGGGACGGTGACCCGGCCGCCGGGCGTGAAGTCGATCCGGTCGGCGGCGTGGGCCATCAACTCCTGGTACTGGACGCCGGGCTGGAGGGCGCCGACGCCCGCCGCCGTGTCGCCCGCCTGCGCCGCCTGCGCCGCCGGCGCCCCGGGCACCGGAGCGGCGGCCGCCGGCCGGTCGTGCGCCGCGACTGGCGCCGCAGCAAGAGCTTCGGCTGCGATCAGGAGGCCGGCTGCGGCGACGGTCGCGAAGCGGCCACGCAACTCCAACGAGCCGCGGCCCGAGGCGTGGCGGGTGGGATAGCGGGGCGCGGAGCGGCGGAACGTCACGGCCTTCCTCGTCTGGTCGCACGGCTTCGCGGCGCGGACCCCAAACGGTAGCCCGCCGTTCAAGGTTCACAACAGAGACGATGGTCCCGGCAGTGGGGGGTACGGTGGAGTTCGGTGCGGTCCGGGGCCCTCTCGAGGCGCGATTCGGCGGCGGGCCGGCCGCTGCCGGCCGCGGCCGTCCCTATTTCAGGGTCGCGGGCGCCCCGCTCCGGCGGATGGGGTACGTAGCGGTCCGGGCCGTGAAGATCGGCCTGGGCCCGCCGATCTGGATCGACCGGGGGGTCGACGCGGAACCGGCGCCCTCGGGCGGCCGATCCGGGACGACGGACACGCCGGGGTCGCCACGGGCGCCGGGCGGCAGCTTCACGCCGATCACGTTGTGGGTCATGAAGCTCAGGTCGCCGACGATCGAGCGGTAGTAGCCGGATGGGCCCGCGCCGCCGGTATCGGGGTCGAGGACCGCTTCGCCAGTGCTCCGCGTCGGCGCGAAGGCGATGTCGTGGCCGTGGTAGTCGGGCGCGCCGCGCCAGAGGTCGGCCAGCGACTCGGCCGAGGTGAACAGCGCGTTCAGGTAGTAGCCGGTGTGGCTGTGGCCGTCGGCAATGACCGCCGATGCGCCGGCCGCGAGGAACGCCGACGCGTAGTTGTCGGCGCGCTGCTTCGCGACCGTGAGGGTCGGCGCGGCCTTGTTCGGCTCCGAGTTGCCCGAGGCGTAGCAGAGGTGGTGCAGGAAGACGATCGCGCCCGGGGCGAGCTGCAGCTGGCGGATGGACGGCTCGCCGTAGTACGCGAGGTTGGAGTGGGTGCCAGCGGCGGACGCGTTGAGCCCGAAGCCATCCTTGGTCTTGTACAGGGGGTCGTAGGTGTACGGGCTCGGCCAGCCGTTGCCGTGGCCCAGGTAGATGACGACGTTCGCGCCGGTCGTCGCCGCCTTCACCGCTGACCACGTCGCGTTGGGGCTGTAGACGCGGATGACGTTCGCGGTGTGCTTGATCGCCTCGGCGTAGAGCTGGTCGGCGTCGTCGAGATACTGGGGCGTGTCGGCCCCGACGATGATCACGACCCTCGCGTCGCTCCCGGGCATATCGGCCGCCGCGACGGACGGCACGACCATCCCCAGCAGGGCGGACGCGACGATGACCGCGGCGAGGACGAACTTGCGCAAGCGTGAGCTCCGTGCGCTGGGGGGATCGGTGACGTGCTTGCGCAGCCTCCGATCCTGCACGGGGCGAGACAATCGCGAGATGGTCCCGCGGCGATGACCCATCGGTCCGGCGCCGGGTGGGGACGCGGGCGGACCGGTGGGCTGGGGTGCGGTCTCGGTTCAGTCGCGCAGGCTGGCGACGAGCTCGGCGAGCGAGGGGTTCGAGCGGTCGCGATCGGACAGGATTGGCCGGCCGTCCGGCGTCGCGTCGATGACCGGCCACGGGACGCCGACGGCGGGGTCGTCCCAGGCGAAGCCCAGCTCGTCGGACCCGTCGAACTCGTTCGTGACGAGGTACAGCAGCTCCAGCGGCTCGAGCGGCGAGGAAGCCGTGGGCGACGCCGGTCGGGATCACGACCCAGTCGTCGGCGCTCAGCTCGTGGGTCTCGACGGGGGCGCGATCGGCCGCGCCCGATGCGACCGGCCGGACGTCGACGAGCGCGACGAGGGCGCG
The DNA here is from genome assembly GCA_963845925.1 of uncultured Chloroflexia bacterium. Lineage (GTDB taxonomy): Bacteria > Chloroflexota > Limnocylindria > Limnocylindrales > CSP1-4 > CF-46. The sequence continues at coordinate 133,846 of CAWJUA010000034.1, read as the reverse complement.
GCCGCTCGCGACGACCCAGTAGTCGAGCTGGCGGCGGTGGTAGTGGAGGCCGCGGAGCACGCCGGCCGCGGAGCTGGAGACGTTGGCCTGGACGAATGTTGGCTCCGAGCCGGCGGGCGCGCCGGTCTCCGCGACCGTCAGCGCCGGGAACGCCGACGCTCGCCAGACCTCGCGAAACGCGCCGCGGCCATCGCCGTGCCGGACGAGTCGCCCAAGCCGGACGCCGGGCAGCGCCGAGCGGCTCACCGGGCGGCCCTCACCGGGCCGCCCTCGCGGCGCGGAGCAGCGTCGGCGTGTAGTCGGCGAGCGCCGCCTGCCACGACCGCAGCGGCTCGCCGCCCGGCAGTGGCGTCGGTGCGAGGACGGCCCACGCCGGTGGCGTCGACGCCCGCGGCCAGGTCGCTAGCGGGACCTCTTCGATCTCGACGGCGGCGCCGGCCTGCCGGAACAGCTCGCGGGCCCAGCCGGCACGGGACGTGAACCCGGTGTTCACGACGTGGTGGAGGCCACCGACCTCGCCCGAACCCAGCAGCTCCGCGATCGCCTCGGCGACGTCGTGGCTGAACGTCGGCGAGCCCACCTCGTCGCTCACGACCTTCAGCGGCTCGCCGGAGGCGCGGGCGCGCTCGGCCGCGGCGAGGATCTTCGCCGGGAAGTCGTTGCCGGGCGGGCCGTACAGCCACGCGGTCCGGACGATCCCCAGGCGAGCGGCGGCGGCGCGGTAGGCGGCCGTCGCGGCGATCTCGCCGGCGAGCTTCGACGCGCCGTACGCGTTGATCGGGTTGGTCCGGTCCCCCGGGCCGTAGCCGCGGCCGTCGTCGCGCCGGCCGTCGAACACCTCGTTCGTCGAGACGTGGACGAGGTCGATGCCGCGCGCGGCCGTCGCCTCCGCCAGGACGTGGACCGCGTCGCCGTTGCGGGCCCGGGCGAGATCGGGGTCGCGGGCGCAGCCGTCGACGTCCGTCCAGGCGGCCGCGTTCACGACGGCTTCGGGCCGGTCGCGGTCGAGCAGCGCGTGGATCCCTTCGGGGGCGTCGAGGTCGAACTCGGCCCGGGTCCAGGCGATCGGCCCCGCGAGGCCGGTGAACGGCGCGTTCTCGAGCGCCTCGACGAGCGCCCGCCCCAGCCGCCCGCCCGCGCCGGTGACAGCGACGCGCACGGCGCTCAGGCCTCCGTCGACGCCGCGAGCCGGGCCCCGTACTGGCGCTCGTAGTAGGCGTCCCAGTCACCGGACTTCGCGGCCCGCCACCACGGCTCGTTCGCCCGATACCAGTCGACGGTCGCTGCCAGCCCGTCGGCGAACGACACCCGGTTCCGCCAGCCCAGCGCCGCGACCTTCGACCCGTCGAGCGCGTAGCGCCGGTCGTGGCCGGGCCGGTCGGGCACGGTGCGGACGAGCGACCACGGCTTGCCGAGCCGCTCGAGGAGCGCCGCGACGACGTCGCGGTTCGTCATCTCGGCGGAGCCCGGCAGGTTGTACGTCTCGCCGGGCACGCCGTGGCGCAGGACGTGGTCGATGGCCCCTGCGTGGTCCGCGACGAACAGCCAGTCGCGGCGCTGGAGGCCGTCGCCGTAGAGCGGCAGCGGCTGGTCGTCGATGGCGTTCGTCAGGAACAGCGGGATCAGCTTCTCGGGGTGGTGGTACGGACCGTACGTGTTCGCGCCGCGGGTCACGACCGCGTCGACGCCGTGGGTGGCGACGTAGAGCTCACGAGCAGCTCGCCGGCCGCCTTCACCGCCGAGTAGGGCGACCGCGGGTCGAGCCGGTCGGTCTCGCGGGAATGGCCGTCCTCGACCGAGCCGTAGACCTCGTCGGTCGAGACCTGGAGGTAGCGAACGGGCTCGGAGCGTCCGGCGCTCGCCTCGCGGACCGCCTCGAGCAGGACGTGGACGCCCACGACGCCCGTCCGGATGAACGCCTCCGGGTCGAGGATCGAGCGGTCGACGTGGGACTCGGCGGCGAAGTTCACGACGGCGTCCGCGTCGGCGACGAGCGGCCGGACGACGTCCGCGTCCGCGATGTCGCCCTGGACGAAGCGGAGACGAGCGGAACGCGACCCGTCGCCGTCGACCTCGGCCAGGTTCGAGCGGTTGCCCGCGTACGTCAGCTTGTCGAGGACCGTGATCCGCGTCCCGTCTTCACGGGCGAGGACGTCGCGGACGTAGCACGAGCCGATGAAGCCGGCCCCGCCCGTGACGAGGAGCCGGGGAAGGGAGCGGGGCGAGGTCACGGCACCGGGCGCTCGACCGGCGGGGCAAGGTTGCCGGCGTGGTCGTCGTCGCGGGCGATCTCGGCCGCCCGGATCAGCGATTCGACCGTCCCCGCATCCGTCCAGTGGCCCTCGTAGACCGGGCTGTAGAGCCGGCCGTCGGGAACGTAGTGGTTCAGGACGTCGGTGATCTCGAACTCGCCGCGGCCCGACGGCGCGAGGCGGTCGATGACGTCGAACGCGTCCGGCCGCAGGAAGTAGACCCCGATCGGGATCAGGTCGCTCTTGGGCTGGGCGGGCTTCTCCTCGAAGCCGACGACGTCGGCCGCCGGCATCGAGCTCCGCGACGCCGAACCGCTCCGGGTCCGGGACCCGGTAGAGCAGCGTCCCGGCCGCCCACGGCCCGGCCTCGAACTCGCTGGCGACACCGGCCAGCGCCGGGGCCGCGCAGGATGTTGTCGCCGAGCACGCAGCAGAACGCGTCGTCGCCGACGAAGTTGCGGGCCAGCCCGATCGCGTGGGCGATCCCCAGCGCGCCGCGCTGGTAGCGGTACGTCAGGTCGAGCCCGAAGTGGGCGCCGTCGGCGAGCAGCTCGACGACGTCGCCGACGCTCTTGCCGCCGACGATGACGAGCACCTCGCGGACGCCCATCGAAGGCCAGCGTCTCGATCGGGTAGTAGATCATCGGCCGGTCGTAGATCGGCAGCAGGTGCTTGTTCGTCACGATCGTCAGCGGGTAGAGGCGGGTCGCGGTCCCGCCGGCGAGGACGATGCCCTTCATGCGTGGGAGCGTAGCAGGGCGGCTCGCGCCCCAGCCCGCCGCGTACCGCCGCGGGCCGTCGCGGCGTGGACGGTCACGGCGCGGGTGGCGCGACCGACGGCTTCGGGGTCGGGACGAACGGCGTCGGCGAAGGCGACGGCTGGATGCACGGCTGCTCGCCGCCGGGCACGACGCCGCCGGGTCCGGTGATCGAGCAGTCGATCGGCTCGTCGCCCGCCGCCGGCAGGCCACCCTGGTAGTCGAGGACGACGAGCACGTTCTCGAGCTTCTGGAGGTTGGCCGCGGGCTCCAGGTAGGCGGTCTGGACGATGCTGTTGGCGTCGCGCCGGACGTCGATCACCTGGCCAAGCAGGAGGCCCTTGGGGTACGGCGAGCGGATGCCGCCGGCGAGCTCGATGCCGGCCGTCGTGACCTCCTCGCCCAGCTCGATCCCCTCGGTCGAGTCGACGTTCTTCATCTGAAGCGTCTCCTCAAGCGTCCCGACGACCTCGCCGGTCGCGAGGCTCGACTGCAGCTGGCCGATCACGGTCGAGCTCTGGTCGGTGATCAGGACGACCTTCGCGAAGTTCGGGCCCAGCTCGACGACCCGGCCGGCTAGCGCGCCGCCCTCGGCGATCACGACGTCACCCGCGGCGATGCCGTCGTCGCTGCCCTTGCTGATCGTGACGACCCGCCGGAACTCGGACGACTCGCGAGAGATGACCTCGGCGGCGACGGTCTTGTACTCGAACGCGTTCTGAAGCTGGAGCAGGCCCGTGAGGACGTCGTTCTGGCGCTGGATCTCCTTGGCCTGCTCGTTCTCGGTCGTCAGCCGCTCGTTCTCCTGCCGGAGCGTCGTGTTGTCGCTGTTGAGCCGGTCGATCTCGCCGACAGCGGTAACGACACTGGACACGCCCGACGCGACGCCCGCGACCGCGCCCTGGATGGGCCGCAGCGCGTAGTTCAGCGCGCTCTGGAGGTCGTGGACCATCGGGTTCGAGGAGACGGCCATCATCAGCAGCGTCGTCGAGAGCAGGGCGATGAAGACGATCGAGCGACGGCGGGCGGCCCGGGAGGCGAGGAGGGAGGTCATCGGGATATCGACTCGGATTCGGCGGGGAGGCGGGCTCTAGCCTACTTCGGAGGTCGAGCGTAGGTGTCCGCGACGAGGACCCGGTCCATCGTCGGGTTGCCCAACTCCTGGAGGACGATGCCGGTGCCGCGGGCGACGCACGTCAGCGGGTCGTCGGCGATGTGGACCGGCATCTGGGTCGCGTCGGCGGCCCGCCGGTCGAGGCCCGCCAGCAGCGCGCCGCCGCCGGCGAGGACGATCCCCTGGTCCATGATGTCGGCGACGAGCTCCGGCGGCGTCTCCTCGATCGTGTCCTTGATCGTGTCGACGATCTGCTGGACGGACGGCTCGATGGCCTCGCGGATCTGGTCCGCGCCGACCTCGACGCTGCGCGGCAGCCCGGTGAGCAGGTCGCGCCCGCGGAGCGCGATCCGCTGCTGGTCCCACTCGCCCGGATACGCCGAGCCGATCGCGATCTTGATGTCCTCGGCCGTCCGCTCGCCGAGGAACAGGTTGTACTCGCGCCGGGCGAACGCGACGATGTCCTGGTCCATCTCGTCGCCGCCGATCCGGATCGAGCGGCTCACGACGATGCCGCCGAGGCTGATCACCGCGACCTCGGTCGTGCCGCCGCCGATGTCGACGATGAGCGACCCGGACGGCTCGCTGACCGGCAGCCCCGCCCCGATCGCGGCGGCCATCGGCTCCTCGATCAGGCGGGCCCAGCGGGCGCCGGCGTTCAGCGCAGCGTCGCGGACGGCCCGCTTCTCGACCTCGGTCACGCCCGACGGGATGCCGAGCAGCATTCGCGGCCGGGGGATCATCCCGACCCGGTCGTGGACCCGCCGGACGAAGTACTTGATCATCTCCTCGGTGACGTCGAAGTCGCTGATGACGCCGTCGCGGAGGGGCCGAATCGCGATGATGCTTGCCGGCGTCCGGCCGACCATCCGCTTCGCCTCGGCCCCGACCGCGAGGACCCGCTTCGTCTTCGCGTCGATCGCCACGACCGACGGCTCGCTCATCACGATTCCCCGGTCGCGGACGTGGACCAGCGTGTTGGCGGTCCCGAGGTCGATCCCGATGTCGCGGGAGAAGAGGCCGAGGAAGCGGTCGAGCATGGTTGCCGGCAGGTCCTTCGAATGCGGGGGGTCGGATCGAGCGCCGCGGCTCAGCGGGGGCGGGCAGATCGCGCGCTCGGATGTCAGGCGCTGAAGCCCGAGCAGTATACCCGCGCCGATCGAACCGGCCGGCGAGGACCCCCGCCGCGCGAGCCGTTCCGGACGATCAGCCGGGCTGTTCGGATTCGCGACGGCCAAGTCAAGCCGCCGGCTGGTGGATCCCGATCAGCTCGTCACCGTCGTAGTTCGTCACCCAGACCCGCTCGCCGGCGATCACGACGCCTGCCGGCAGCGACACGCGCGCCTCGCCGACCGGGTTCCCCGTCGCGAGGTCGATCCCGACGACGACGCCGATCCGGCCGGGCTTGCGGGCCGCGATCCAGGCTCGCTCGCCGGCGACGTCGAGGTCGAGGATCTCGATCAGGCCGTCCAGTGGGATCCGGTGCCCGAGCTGGTTGGTCACGGGGTCGATCCCCCAGAGCTCGTCGGCGCGCGCGCCCCAGACCAGGCCGTTCGCGAACGCGAGCGGAATCCCGCCGCCGGTCTCGACCGTGGCGCTGACCGCCGGCCGCTCGCCGTCGAGGCGGCGGACCGGTGTCGTGTCGCTCGACGCCCAGAACGAGCCGGCGCCGGCGACCCCGTCGAGGTGCTCGTTGGGATTCACGTCGATCGAGGTCCGCCCGACGACGCTCGTGCGCGCGGCGTCGACGACGACGATCTCGCCCTCCGTGCCGAGGTTCCAGAGGCGGCCGTCGGGCGTGAGGTCGAAGCCGGCGAGCGGCCCGGTCGCCACGCCGCCGACGGCGCCCGTACCGGGATCGACGGTCGCGAGCGGCTGGCCGGTCCCACCGGTGTCGAACCGGGCGACGAGGATCTCCTCCGGGCCGCCGACGAGGACGTGCGTCCCCCACGGCCCGACGGTGAACGAGCGCTGGGCAGCCGCACCGGACAGGTCGACCGCGAACAGCTCGCCGCCGTCAGCGGTGATCACCCAGGCCGTGGCGCGATCGACCGCGAGTCCGATTGGGCCGTCGCCCTCGAGGCCGATGCGCGTGGTCGCGAGCGACGGGAGTGCGGGCGTCGGCGACGGCGAGACGGCGGTGGACGCGCCCAGGCGGGACGGGGCGGGCCGCGTCGACGTCGCTTCGGGCGCGGTCGGACGAGCGGACCGGCCACTGGGCGCCGCGGTACCAGCTGGGCCGCCACAGCCGGTGACCAGCAGCAGCATGAGGGCGATCAGCGTGGGCTGTCGGCGCATCGCCAGTGGATACCTGTCGAGGGCTGGCCGGGTTCGCCGCTAAGGTATCGGGGTGACCTACGAGGAGCTCCTCGACCTCGCCCGACGGCTCGAGGACCAGCCGCTCGCGACGCCGACCGGCCGCGAGTTCACCGTCGGCGTGTACCTCGACTGCCCATTCTTCATTCCGGCATCGAGCGGCGTCGGGCGGAGCGACGGCCGGAAGGCCGCCGAGCGGTTCCTCGAGCGATACAACGCGACCGGCAGCCTCCGTCCCTCCGACTACGGCGACGTCAGCCGCAACGCTTCCTATCTCCTCGGGATGCTTGCCGCCCGCTGACGAGCGCCGCTCAGCCCGCGAGGGGCCGGGGTCGGCCGGGCCGGTCGAACACGACGCCACGGTCACGAAGCGAGACCCACGCGTCGTGACCGACGATCAGGTGGTCGAGCAGGTCGATGTCCAGCAGGCGTCCGGCCGCCAGCGCCTCTGCCGTCAGGTGGAGGTCATCGGGCGACGGCGTGGGGTCGCCGCTGGGGTGGTTGTGGGCGACGATGATCCCGGCCGCGTTCAGTCGGACCGCGTCCCGGAACAGCTCCGCGATCCGGACCAGCGACGTCGACACGTTGCCCTGGTAGACCGTCGCGACGCGGAGGACGACGTTCTTCGTGTTGAGGACGACGACGCGCAGCTCCTCGCGCTCGAGGCGGCCCATCTGGAGCACGAGCCGGTCAGCGACGTCGGCCGGCGAGCGGATCGTCCAGCGCGCCGCCGGCCAGTCGGCGAGGAGCCGCCGGCCAAGCTCGAACGCGGCCGCCAGCTGCGCCGCCTTCGCGACGCCGATCCCGGGCACGGCCTCGATCTCGACGTCCGTTGCGCGGGCGAGCCCGGTGAGACCGTCGTGCCGGCCGATCGCGTCCTCGGCGAGGTCCACGGCCGACCGCCCGGCCGACCCGGAGCCCCAGATCAGCGCGATCAGCTCCGCGGCGCTCAGTCCGGCGGCACCGCGGGCTGCGAGGCGCTCACGCGGCCGCTCGGCGGGCGGAATCTCGCGGATCGCCCGCGGACGAGCAGCCGGATTCGACGTCGCTTCCGCCATCGTTCGCTCCTGCTGGCGGCGGCACGGGAGTCCCCGGGCCCGAACGACGGAAGCCCGCCGATTCCTCCCGCCATCCGGACCCGGAGACGCAGGTCACGGTACCGGCGGGCCCTCTCCAGGCGATCAACCGGGCCTTACCAGCGGCTTCCCGCCGGGATCAGGACCCGACGGTCGTGAACGCGAGATGGGCGAGGACGAGGAGGATCGCGTTGAACGCCGAGTGCAGCCCGATCGACGCCCAGATCGAGCGCCGGCGGACGAAGACCCAGCCCAGGACGAAGGCGACTGGCAGCCGCGTCGCCATCCCGACGACGACGAGGCCCGCGACCTCTCCGAGCGAGTCGCCCGAGGCGTTGATGACGTGGGCCAGGGCGAAGAGGAGTGACGCCCGGACGATCGCCCGCTGGGCCCCGATCGAGCGCTCCCAGGCCGTCACCGAGAAGCCGCGGAACAGGATCTCTTCCGAAACCGGTGCGATCACGGCTCCGACGAGCAACTGGAGCAGCAGGCCGCCGAGCGTGCCCGGTCGGTGGCAGCGGGCTGGCCGGCGTGACCGGGATCAGGACGGTGAGGACGGCGGCGAGGAGGACCGTCACGACGATCACCGGCAGCGCGAGCGCCGCCCCGAACGCGATGTCGTCGACGGCCCGCCGGTCGAACCGGCGGATCCGCATCTCGGCCCACGACAGGGCGCCCGTGCCGACGACGGTCAGGCGCACCGTGCCGATGAAGATCGCCGCGGTCAACAGGCCGCTGACGAGCTCTCCGACCGGGGCCGACACCTTCGCCTCGTCGCCGATCGTCGCCACCAGGACGAACCCGACGACGAACGCCACGAAGAACGTGATCGCCACGACGGTCCCGAACACGAGGAACGGCGACGGCCCGGCGTACGCCGCACCGTGGGCCCGGCGCTCGAATGCCTGGTTGCCGCAGGCGGCGATCAGGCCCAGCGACAGCAGCCCGGGGCCGACGAGCAGCGCGAGCACGCCCGAGCCACCGAACGCCCCGCCGATCGCGATCGCGAGCCCCAGCAGCGATGCGAGCCAGCCGATGACGAACAGGGCCGGCGATGCCCGGCCCTCGATCGTGAACGTCGTCGCCCCGGGACGGTTCGGCGGGGCGGGCGGCGGCGCGCCGGCGGGTACGGGCAGGTCCTGGGGATCCGGGTCCGGGCTGGAGGCGACGGGCACGACCTCGTCCGGGTCGTCAGTCATGAGTGAGCGTGGCGCGACGCGGCGGGAGAGCCGACGGCGTCAGCCCTCGGGCAGGATGTCCGGCGACGGCAGCGGCTGGGAACCCGGTCGGCTTACGGCGCGCGAGCTGCGGGTCGTGCGCCCGCCCTCGGCCGTCTTCGGGATCCGGCCGGTGTCGTCGAGCGATCCGGGGAGCGGGGTGATCTGGGCCGGCCGGGCCATGGCGGCGGCCGGCAGGTCGCGGCGCTCGAAGTCCTTGCCGCACCACGCGCACAGCGACCAGTCGAGCCCGACCAGGCGGCTGCAGTTGGGGCAGACCCGGTTGAGGCGTGTCCGGCAGGTCGGGCAGATGATCCACTCGTCGTGGACCCGGCGCGAGCAGGTGGGACAGCTCTTGATCGATTCGACCTCGGCGAGGAGCGCCTCCTCGGCCAGGTTCCGCTCGTAGACCTCGCCGATCTTCTCGTGGGGCCGGATGATCTTGTAGACGAAGATCGCGAGCGGGAAGAAGATCGGGGTGAAGACGATCACGAAGCTCGCCGCGACGTACGGCAGGATCGGGTTCTCGGTCCGGTGCTGCATGTCGCGGAACGCCCAGTAGGCGCCGGCCAGCCACAGGACGACGAGGTAGATCGCGATCGCCTGGAGGACGAACTGGACGGGTGGGCTGCCGACGAAGTCGCCGAGGGCGCTGCCGATCTCGCTGAAGATCTGGTCCATGCCGCCTGGTGCGTGCCTCCGAATCGTGCCGGCCGCTCAGCTGGCGTCGTGCGCCACGGGCCACCGACGGGCGTCCGGCGCAGTGTAGCAGGGGCCGCCCACGCGACCCCGGACCGACTCTAGACGCGCGCCTCGTCGTCCGCGTGACGCCGCGGCATCCGGGCGAGCAGCCCTCCGGCGATCATGACGACCGCGCCCGCTGCGGTGACATATACGCCGATCGCTTCGCGAAACGGACCCATGACATATGGGAACGCGAGCCCGAGCAGCACCGAGCCGAGGACGATCGCCGCTGTCCCGGCGCCGACGTTGATCGGCCACTTCTCGTGGGCAACCGCGAGGATGCCAACGCCGATCAGCAGCAGCAGGACGATCGGATGACCGGGGCCGGCGAGGCCCCACATGTCGAGGAAGCCGCCCATCGTCGACGAGCCGATGACGATCTCGGCCCAGGGCAGGAGGAAGCCGAGACCCGGCGATGGCCGCCCCGAGCGCGATTGTCCGGCCTGCGGCATTGGCGGGTAGCCCGAGTGGTCCGTCGGCGTCGCCGAGAGCCAGGCGCTCGGCGAGGGTCTTCGGCGGACTGGCCGCGGCAGCCTGCGGGACATGGCCGTTCGTGTGGTGGCCGTTCACCGGCAGCGCCTCGCCTGGCGGGAGCACCGCCGATGGCGGGAGGTAGGCGCCGGCCGGGGTCCGGACCGGCGGCTCGAGCACGACCGCCGCGGCGCCGTTCGGGGGCCAGGCTGGCGGAGCCGGGCGGGCGGGCTCTGCGGGCGGCATGAACTCCGGGGCGTCGGCTTCGGCCGCGACGGCGACGGGCGCCGTCGCCCACATCGGGCCGTTGGAGCGCGGAAGGGGCTGCGAACGTGCCACGGGAACGGGCCACGCCGGCGTCTCCGGCCAGCTCGTGGCCGGTGGCGCCGGCGCGTACGCCGCGGCCGCTGCGGCGGCGACCGGCGCGACAACGGGCGCCTCGGCCGGCTCCGGCTCCGGTTCGGGTTCGGGGGACGCGACCTCCTCGACGACGGGCTCGTCCGCGGCAGCGTCCCAGCCGTCCTCGGCGACGTCGACGGGACCGACGGGGAGCGGCTCCTCGGCGAGCGGCGTGGGTTCCGGCACCACCTCTTCGACGGGTGTCGGGGTCGCCGCGGGAGCCGGGGCGAAGGAGCGGGCGACGGTGGCGACCGCGGCGACGACCGCCCCGCACGACGAGCACGAGAATCGACCGGCCTCGACCGGCGACTCGCACTCGGGGCAGACGACTACCTTCGTCGCCATCGTTCAACCTCGCAGCAAACACCCGTTCTGAGAGCGGGGTCCTACAGGCTGCCACCGTCATCGTCCGCCGACCAATCCCCCGGTCGGCGGCTCGCGGGTACCCCGAACGTCCCGGCCCCGGGTCGCGCGGCGTCGGTCGAACCCGCGGCTGCGGCCGCGCTCAGGCGGACGTGCTCGAACGTCTGGGAGGCGCTCCGGACCGCGAGGACGACGCCGCCGAGGAACATCGCCGCGAGCCACACGCCCACGAAGATCAGGAGCGTCGCGAAGGCGACGAGCGGGTCGGTCGAACGGTCGGCGAGGGCGTCGACCGCGCGGGTCCAGGCGATCGCGGCCGCCCACAGCGTCCCGCCCATGACGATCGCGAGGACCGCCGTCGTCGCCAGCCATGGGACGAGCCACGACAGCGGCCGGCTCGCCGTCGTCCGCACCGCCGACGCCATCGAGCGACCGTAGCGGCCGCGGCCCAGGACGACCCGCCGCGTCGCGACGCCGCCCACGACCTCGCCGACGACCCAGGCGATCACGATCAGGCGCGAGCTGGCTGACGACCTCGCGGGCGACCCGCACGACGAGCGGCGTCGACACGTCGACGGGACGTGTCAGCTCGGCGTAGGTGACGCCGACGATCGCCGCGACCCCGAAGCCGACCGCGAGCGCGAGCGGCAGCCACGCGATCAGGCGCACCGCGAGCACCCGCCAGGCGAGACCGGACGAGGAGCGCCGCGGCGGCGGCAGCACGGCCCCGTCGGGGTCCGCTGCGTCCTCGCGTCCGCGCCGCCCGGCGACGCCCTCCTCGAGCGCGGCCGCGGCAGCGTCCCGGACGAGTGCCACGTCGATCGCGGCGGCGATCCGGCCGCCCCGACGAGCCACACGAGCAGCGCCGCGACGACGATCACCGGGCCGGCCACGATCGCCGGCTCGACCCGGCCCAGCGCCAGCGGCAGGAGGATCGGCGCGAACGCGTTCGAGATCGCGAGCGGGCTGGGCACCGTGACGATCGGCAGGAGCACGACGACGATCCCGCCCCGGAGCAGGAACGTCGCCAGCGCCATCAGCCACCAGGCCGGCCGGCCGATCGAGACGAGGAGTGCGGCGAAGAACGCCGCCCCCCGGGTCACGGCGCGGACGATGGGCTGGGCGACCCTCCCGTGAGCTGCTCGAGCTGGCCGAGCGCCTGCTGGACGAGCGCGATCTCCTCGCCATAGCGGGCGAAGTCCCCGTCGCGGAGGGCCTGCTGGGCGAGCTCGAAGTGCGCGTTGGCGTAGGCGACGAGCGCCTGGACGTCACCGGCGGGCGGCGTCGGCTGCGTGCCGGGAGTCGCCGTCGGGCCGGGCGTCGCGGTCGGACCCGGCGTCGGCGTCGGACCCGGCGAGGGCGACGGACCGGGCGAGGGGCCCTGCTCGCGCAACAGCGAGTCGAGGGCATCCTGGAGCGTGTCGCCCCAGACGATCGTCGTCGGCGAGGCCACGATGATCTTCTGGAAGGCCGGGAACTTCGCGCTGGTCGCCTGGAGGTACACGGGCTGCAGGTAGATGAGCGAATCACCGACCGGTACGACGATCAGGTTGCCCCGGATCACGGTGCTGCCGGACTGGTTCCACAGCGTGAACTGCGAGCTGATGACCGGGTCGGACGAGATCTGGGCCTCGATCTGCGTGGGCCCGAAGACGTTCGTCTCGGCCGGGAATCGGTAGGCGAGCGTCTGGCCGTAGGCGTCGCCATCCATCCGGGCGGCGACCCAGGCGATCATGTTCGGCCGCTCGCGCGGGATCATCGGCTGGAGGAGCATGAACTCGGGGCTGTTCTCCTCCGGCAGCGACATGATCACGTAGTACGCCTCGCTCGGGAGGCTTTCGTCGCTCGACTGGCCGGTCGGGACCGTCCAGACGTCGTTCTCGCCGTAGAACGTCTGCGGGTCGGTGACGTGGTAGCGGCCGTACATCCGGGTTTCGACGTTGAACAGCTCCTCCGGGACCCGGAGGTGCGGCCGGAGGTCCGTCGGGAACTCGGACATCGGCTTGAACAGCGTCGGGAAGACGCCCTGCCAGGCCCGGATCAGCGGGTCGTCGGGGTCGCTGACGTAGTAGTTCATCGTCCCGTCGTAGGCGTCCATGACGACCTTGACGCTGTTCCGCAGGTAGTTGAGGTCGCCTCCGCCCAGGCCGGTCGTGCCCAGGTCGCCGGGGTTGAACGCCTGGGCGTTCGGGAAGCGATCGGAGGCCGTGTAGGCGTCCTGGATGTAGAACAGCTTGCCCGCCTTGTCGACGACGACATAGGGGTCCTTGTCGTAGAGCAGGAACGGCGCGATCCGCGGCAGTCGATCGTCGAGCGAGCGGTGGAACAGGAGCTGGCTCTGGTTCGTGATCTGGTCGCTGATCAGCAGGTTGAAGTCACGGAAGCGGAGCGCGAACAGCAGCCGCGAGAGGACCGTGTCGAGCTTGATGCCGTTCGCCCCGTTCCAGGTCGTCGTGACGTCGCCGCCCGAGGCATCGTTGCCGCGCGGGTAGTCGAACTCCGCGGTGCTGCTGTCGACGACGACGTACTGGCTGGGAGCTCGCCGAAGTAGACGCGGGGCTGGCTGATGTCGGGCGCGCCCGACGACGACACCGGCGGCATGTCGCGGATCACGAGCCGCGGCTGGCCCTGGGGCGTGACCTCGTTGACCGGGACCATCGCGACGCCGATGCCGTGGGTGTAGTAGAGGTGATCGTTGATCCAGGTCGGGTTGGGGTTGCGGGTCGTGTTGAACTCGCGGACCGAGAGCATGACCTGGCGGACCTTGTCGCCCAGCTGGTAGCGGTCCGTGTCGACGTCGAAGAAGTCGTAGTACTGGCGCACGGTCTGGAGCTGGTCGAGCGTGTCGCCGAGCGGGCGGTAGTCCCACAGGCGGGCGTTCAGGAACGTGTTCTCGTGCTGCTTGATCGCGGCCTCGGTCAGTGGCGCCTCGCCGCGGTAGTCGCGGACGTCCCAGCCGTCGAGGTCGAACGCGAGCCGCGTCATCGCGATGTTGTTGCTGATGTACGGCGCCTCGAGCGTCTGCTCGTTGGGCTTGACCGAGATGACCTGGACGACCTCCGGATAGATCCGGCCGATGCCGATCGCGGCGATCGACCAGACCGCGATCGTCAGCGCCAGTGGCCACATCACCCGGGTGAACGCGCCGCCGACGAGGAACGCCGCAGCGATCGCCGACAGGCCGGTCAGGACGTCGAAGGCGAGGAACTGGGCGTGAGCGTCGGTGTAGCTGACGCCGGTCGCGACGCCGCGGGTGCTGTACACGAGCTCGAACTTGTCGAGCTGGTAGCCGACCGCGATCGCCATGAGGATCAGGCCCGCCAGCACGCCGAGGTGGACCCGGACCTGGGTGCTGAAGACGCGGCTGCCGGCCAGCCCGCCGACGAGGTAGCGGGCGCCGGCGACGACGATCGCCGCCACGAGCACGCCGATGATCGTCGCCTGGACGAAGCGCAGGAACCCGAGATCGAAGAGGAAGAAGCCGATGTCCTTGCCGAACACCGGGTCGACCACGGGGCTCGCGCCAGCCGGCGCGTACGGCACGCGGTTCAGCCAGAGGAGGATCGTCTGCCAGTCCCCGGCGATCGAGCCGGCGATCGTGAGCGCGACGAGGACCGCGACGACCGCGATGATCCCGCGGCCAAGCGAGGTCGGGTCCGGAATGTCGCCGGGGGTGACGTCGATAGCCGCGCCGCGGCGGCGTGTCGGGTTCTCCCACGGCGCACCCCGCGCGCCCCGCGCGTCCTGGGTTCGCTCCGCGGCCTCGTTGAGGCGGTCGATCAGCGTCCGGAGCGTGCCGCCGTCGCCGCTCGCGGGCGGCAGGAGCCGGCCGGCGAGCCAGAGGTTTCCGAGCAGCACGAGCAGGACGAGGACGCCGCCGAACACGAACAGCCCAACCTGCACCCAGAGCCGCCGCCAGAAGACGGCGTCGTAGCCGACGCTCGTGTACCAGATCGCGTCGGTCCAGAGCTCGACGCCGATCGCGAGCATGAGAACGACGAAGACCGCGACGAGGATCCCGACGATGATGAGGACCTGGCGCCGCAGGCTGGGGCCGCCACCGCCGCGTCGCACCGGACGAATGGGGCGCGGCGGCTGGCGGTCGCGATCGCCGTCCGACGAACCGCCGGGGCTGTCATCACCGCGATCGCCGCCATCGTTCCCGTCGTTCCCGTCGTCCCCGCCGTCTCGGCCGTCGTCGCCGTCGTCGTCGCCGCCCGGCGGTCGGGAGCGATCGTCGCGGGGCGGCTCTCCCGCCTGACGACGGCGGAGCTCGTCCAGGAACTCGTCGAACATGTCTCGCACGGCGTCGCGAGCATAGCCGACTGGCGGCCGGAGGCCGGATTGGCAGTGCTAGCGGCGGCCGAGGCCCTCGACGGATCGGCGGAAGCCGGCGAGGACCATGTCGGCCAGCTGGTTCTCGCCGAGCGTCGCCGCGCGGGCCGGCTCCCAGCGGAACGCGGCCCGGATCGCGGCCGGCACCTGCCACGGCCGGGTCGGGTCGTCGGCAGGAACGACGGTCGCGACGCGGATCGAGAGGCGGCCAGCGTCCTCGAGGATCAGGCCGCTCAATGAGCCGGCGAGGGCCGGCCCGAGTCGGGCCAGCGGTGGATCGGGCGGCGGCCCGGCGGCCGAGGCGAGATCGCGCATCGACACGACACCGGCCTCGTCCGCGACCCACAGGATCGCCAGCCACCAACCGTCGTCCATCGTCGTCGGGCGGCTCATGCCCGCGCGCAGCAGGCGGTCGCCGACGCGCACGTCGTGTTCGCGCAGGAACGATGGACCCGGGGCGGGGAGACGGTCTGGCACGGGCGCGAGGATAGCCCGCGGGCGAGGTCAGCCGGCGGCGGCGTCCGGGGCGGCGTCGGGCTCGGACGGGGTCGCGGTCGCGGCGGACTCGGCCGTCGGCGGCGGCGGGGACGTTGTCGGGCGCGTCTTCGGTCTCGGCTGGCGCGGCAGCGGCGATCGCCGCGTCGGCGGCCGCGAGCGCCGCGGCGGCGTCGGCGGCGGCGACCTCGGGTGCCGTCCCTGCGTCGACGGCGTCGACGGCCTGCTCGGCGGCCATCGCCTCTGCCTCGGCCTGGAGGTTCGCGACCTGCGCCTCGAGCTCGAGGCGGAGCATCTCCCGCCGGACGTCGGCGGTGGGCGGATCGAGCGATCCGGGCGGGGCCGGCCGATCCTCTTCGGGATACTCGCCGGACAGCCACGACATCAGGCGGCTCCGCTGGCGGGGCTTCGCGTCGCGACCCGCGCGAATGATCGCCTCGGCGTCGATCGCGGTGACGCCCGGGACCTGGTTATCGCCCTCGCCGATCAGCGTGGCGCCGCAGGTCGGACAGGTGACCTCGGAAGTTGACGGGAGTTCGGCCGAACACCACATGCACCGAGGCAGCGGCGTCGACGCCCCCGTCGTGGCGTCGTCGAGCATGTCCGACACGATACCGCGTCGGTAGCCCTCCGGAATACCCCGATGGTCACGGGGAGTGGCGGTATCGACGGCTGTCGCGCCTGGACGCAGCTCAGGCGTTGCGCTACTCCCACTCGATCGTCGCCGGCGGCTTCGACGAGATGTCGTAGACGACGCGGTTGACGCCCTGGACCTCGTTCACGATCCGGCTGCTGATCTTGCCGAGGACCTCGTACGGCAGCTTGGCCCAGTCGGCCGTCATGCCGTCCTCGGACGTGACCGCGCGGATCGCGACGACGTTCGCGTAGGTCCGGCCGTCGCCCATGACGCCGACGCTCCGGACCGGTGTCAGGATCGCGAAGGACTGCCACAGCGACCGATACAACCCGGCCGCCTTGATCTCGTCGATGACGATCCAGTCGGCCTCCCGGAGCGTGTCCAGCCGGTCCGCGGTCACCTCGCCGATGATCCGGATCGCGAGCCCCGGCCCCGGGAACGGCTGGCGGTGGACCATCGCCTCGGGCAGGCCCATCTCGAGCCCGACCGCCCGGACCTCGTCCTTGAACAGGTAGCGCAGCGGCTCGATCAGCTGGAACCGGAGGTCTGCCGGCAGCCCGCCGACGTTGTGGTGGGTCTTGATCTTCTGGGCGGCCTTCGTCTCCGACGTCGCGCTCTCGATGACGTCCGGGTAGAGCGTGCCCTGGGTCAGGAAGTCGATCCGGCCGAGCTTCGCCGCCTCCTCCTCGAAGACGCGGATGAACTCGTCGCCGATGATCCGGCGCTTCTGCTCGGGGTCCTCGACGCCGGCGAGCCGGCGCAGGAACCGCTCGCGGGCGTCGACCATCACGAGCCGCATCCCGAGGTGCTCGGCGAACGTCTCGCGGAGCAGCTCCGATTCCTTCTTCCGCATCAGGCCGTGGTCGACGTAGATGCAGGTCAGCCGATCCCCCACCGCCCGGTGGACGAGCGCGGCCGCCACGGCCGAGTCGACGCCGCCCGACAGCGCGCAGATGACGAGGCCGTCGGAGCCCGTCC
Source organism: uncultured Chloroflexia bacterium (assembly GCA_963845925.1). Lineage (GTDB taxonomy): Bacteria > Chloroflexota > Limnocylindria > Limnocylindrales > CSP1-4 > CF-46. The sequence continues at coordinate 116,691 of CAWJUA010000034.1, read as the reverse complement.
GCGCGGCGTCTTCGTCGACGCGGCGGCGGATCTCGGCGACCGACTGGTCGATGAAGCTCGCCGGGGTCCATGACTGCGTCGCGCCCGCGATCCCGACGACGAAGTTCCGGAGCACATCCCGGCCACGTGGCGTGTGGACGACCTCGGGGTGGAACTGGATGCCGTAGAGGTTGCGGACCGGATCGACGAGGCCGGCGAACGGCGACGAATTGGTCTGGGCCGTCGACGTGAAGCCGGGCGGCAGGCGGGTGATCGAGTCGCCGTGGCTCATCCAGACCGGCTGGTCGCGGTCGAGGCCGCTGAAGAGGCCGCCGTCGGCGGTGATCGTGACGGTCGCCGGGCCGTACTCGCGCTTCGAGGCCGGGAGCACGTCGCCGCCCAGCTCGTGGGCCATCAGCTGGGCGCCGTAGCAGATGCCGAGGACCGGGATCTCGCCGCGCCAGATCGCCGGGTCCGGACGCGGCGCGTCGTCGTCGTAGACGGAGTTCGGGCCGCCCGAGAGGATGATCGCCCGCGGCCCGCGCCGCTGGATCTCGGACCATGGGTGTGTCGTGCGGCAGCAGCTCCGAGTAGACGTTGAGCTCGCGGACGCGGCGGGCGATCAGCTGGGCGAACTGGCTGCCGAAGTCGAGGACGACGACGCCGTCGAGCTCGACCGGTCGGTCGCCGATGGGTCGGTCCGGCGTGGGCGCGTTGAGGGCGGTCTCGAGGTAGGCCTCGACCTCGGCGTCGTCGGGGGCGAGGACCCGGTGGCCCGCGTTCGCGGCCTCGCCGTGGACGGTCTTGCCCCGCTGGGTCGGGGGGTTCGCGGACGCGTCGGGCGCCGTCTCGAGTTCGGTTTCGACTTCCGCCTCGTCCGCCGCCGGATGCGGCTCCTCCACCACCATCGATGCCCGCCTCCTCGCTGCCGCCGCCAGCGTCCAGTCTACGGGTTCGGGACGGCCGCGATCCTCACTCGCGGTTGCGCATCGCCTCCGCGGCCATGTCGAAGTATTCGTGGAGCCTGGCCGCGACGGGTGGCGGAGGGTCCGTCCAGGCGATCGCCTCGCGCATGTGGCGGAGCCACGCGTCGCGCTCCGCGGGCCCGATCGCGAACGGGGCGTGGCGCATCCGGAGGCGGGGATGGCCGCGCTCCTCGTCGTAGGTCGTCGGGCCGCCCCAGTACTGGGCGAGGAACAGCGTCAGCCGGTGGCGGGCGCCCGACAGGTCGTCGGGCTCGGGGTAGACGGCGAGGAGCGCGGGGTCCGAGGCGACGCCCTCGTAGAACCGGTCGACGAGGGACTCGAAGAAGGGCATCCCGCCGGCGAGATCGAAGAGCGCGGTCTCGGTCACGGCGGGAGTCTACGTTCCCGGCTGTCGCCCGATTGCATTCGTCGCGGCCGGGCGAGGCTGGGAAGGCGGGCGCGAGCACCGGAGCGAACGGGCTCGGATGCCCGTGAGCGAGGAGCGCAGCGCCCAACGCCCCCAGCGTCGTCCGGGCGCGACAGCCCTAGACGCCGACCCTCAGCAGAGGCGTGGGCCACCAGGCGGAGCGGCGCTGCCAGCCGTCGAACCGGACCCGGCCCGCGCTGATCCCGAGCAGGAGGTACATCGCCAGCGTCCACGCGGCGAGGCCGGTGCCGTTCGCGACCGACTGGCCACCGAACGGATTCGCGCCGAGGGCGATCGCGACCAGACCGGCGAACGAGACGCCGCCGCCGATCTCGGCGATCGTGATCGCGAGCTGCCGGCCCCACTCGCGGCCGCGGGCGATCCCGAACAGCGCGACGAAGTGGGCGATGCCGAAGACGATCACGAGCAGGGCCAGCGGCCACGCGCCACCGACCGCCGCCGGGGCGACGCCGAGCGCGATCGCCGTCGCGGCGCTGCCGGTGAGGAACAGGAGGAACGAGGCGGCGAGGCGGGATCCGCGATACATCGAGTAGCGCTCCTTCGGTCGGGAGGTCAGTGGATCCACCGTATCGGCCGGTGCCGGGCCCGCGGCATCGGCGGACGGCAGTGAAGTCGGACCGACGGATGACGTACGCGCGATCGCCGCCCCGTCGCGGTCCCGGACAACCCCCCGGGCACAGACTGACGGCCGGCTGCCCCCAGGCGCCGGCCGTCGAGTCGAGGAGTTCGGTCTTCGGTTGTTCTTCAGTTGTCTATTCGGTTGTTCTTCAGTTGTTCGCGGCAGCCTGGCGGGAGGATCAGGCGGCCGGGAGAGGATTGAAGAGGAAGCTCCAGGTCGGGTCGGCCTTCACCACCCGGTTGGCCGTCTCGCCGTGGTCCTTCGCCCAGGCCGAGAAGAACGCGGCCCGGCGGTGCGACACGATGCGGGCGTCCTTGCAGGTGCACCCCTCGACGAGGCACGCGCGACGGGCCGGGCTGGAGATCGCCTCCTGGCGCTCGAGCTGCTGGCTGTCCATCACGCTGTTCTCCGTTGTTTCCTGTGTCCTGGCCCGAGGAACCGGGCCTGTGCTGGTGAGACCGTAGACGGGCCGACATTTCATCGGTATCGGCGTCTGCCCTCAGACCGTATACGTCCGTTGACGTAGCCGGGGGCGCGACGGTTACACCATGTCGGCCAGTTGACTGCGTTCCGATGCGGACGACGCTCACCGCCGCACACGCCAAAACGACCGGGCGACGGGGCATTCGTCACTCGGCCGTTTGGGTTGGTCAGGTATTCGGTTGTTCTTCAGTTGTTCTTCAATTGTCGAGAGAAGTCCAGGTATTCGGTTGTTCTTCAGTTGTGAGGCGGTGCCTCAGGCAATGGGCAGCCCGACGAACCGCCACGCGGGATCAGGTGAGCGATGTCGGCCGGCGGTCCCCCCGTTGCTTCGAGCCACGATCGCGGCGAGCGCGGTCTGGCGGGCAGGAACGATGCCGTCGGCCTTGCAGGGACAACCGGCGACGAGGCACGCGCGATGGATCGGGCGCTCGTTGGTCCGTGCCGTCGAGGTCTGATCCATCGAGATTGCTCCTTCTCCGGCGGTCCGTGTTCCGGAACCCCGATGCCGATCAACGTAGACGCGGCCAACGCCGGTCCCCATCGTCAAGTGAAGGGACGTGCCTACGCCAGATGACGTAGGCGTCGTGTCGGCTCGCCGACAGGCAGCTCCTGGACCCGTCGAATTCCGGATTCCCGCAACGGTCGCGGCAGCTCCCGCGCGAAGCGCGACTACGTTCGTCGCGGCCGGGCGAGGCTGGCAAGGCGGCCGGGAGCACCGCAAGCGAGCGCACTCGCAAGTGCGTGAGCGCGGAGCGGCCGGCCAACGCAGTCCAGCGTCGTCCTGGCGCGACAGCCGTTGAAATCGCCACGGACACGCAAACAAACGGCGCCGGTGGAGGAGTCGGCGCCGTTTGTGAGTACCGGAATGGATCGGGGAGGAGGGAGGGAGACCGATCCTTCGGCGGAGATATTCGGTTGTGACCTCGAGGGCCGGTTACCGGCGGGAGCCCCTGGCCCGGGTCCGCGGCCGCCTGGCCTTGCCGAGCTGAAGCGCGGCGATGTCCAGGATGACCAGCGTTCCGAGTGTGACGATCAGGGTCCCCAGCGGGTCCATGTTCCGATCCTCGCGGTGGCGTTTTGTGCCTGCAACCACGATGCCGCCTGACGCGCGTCAGTCCATCGTCCGAAGGTCATCGATTCGCATGAGACGGATGACGTACGGCGCGACGGCTCAGTCGGTGACGACGCGGCGGAGGCGGAACGCCGGACCCCGACCGAGACCCTCGGCCGGCGTCCCGTAGCGGAGGATCAGGCTCGCGATCGCCGCGTTCCGCTCGGCGCCGGCGAGCTCCTCGGCGACGAACGGCGCGATGTCGTCGCCGATCGTGACGATGCACGCCGGGTCCGCGAGCAGGTTCCTCGCCCAGGCCACCTCGGGCCGGCCGGCCGCGACGAGCAGCGAGCCGTCGGCCGCCTCGACGTAGCCGACCGCGGCGCGGGCGTCGCGGCCCGTCCGATGGCCGCGCGTCTGGATGATCGCGACCGTGCCCCAGCCGGCGAGCTGCTCGCCGATCTCGTCGGTCACGGCTCGCGCCTCAGGGTCCGGGTCAGCGACGCGCGGTCAGCGGCTCCGCTGCCACGACTTGCCCTCGGTCGCGACCGACGGGGCGTAGACGAGCTCGACCCGCTGCATGTCGGCGATCGTCCGGGCGCCGAGCGCCGCCATCGACTGGCGCAGCGCGCCGACGAGGTTCTGCGAGCCGTCGGTCACGGTCGCCGGCCCGAACAGGATCTTCTCGAGCGACCCCACGGTCCCGACCTTGATCCGCGTGCCCCGCGGCAGCGTCGGCGAGGGAGCGGCCATGCCCCAGTTCATGCCGCGCCCCGGCGCCTCTTCCGCCCGCGCCAGCGGCGACCCGAGCATCAGCGCATCGGCGCCGGCCGCGATCGCCTTCGCGAGCTCACCGCCGCGGCGCATCCCGCCGTCGGCGACGACCGGGACGTAGCGGCCGGTCTCGGCGAGATACGCGTCGCGAGCGGCCGCGACGTCGCTGATCGCGGTCACCTGCGGCACGCCGATCCCGAGCACCTCGCGCGTCGTGCACGCCGCGCCCGGCCCGACGCCGACGAAGACCGCCGCGGCGCCCTGCTCCATCAGCGCGAACGCCGCCTCGGCGTTCGTCGTGTTGCCGACCGCGACCGGGATCGGCATGAACCGGGTGAACTCCTCGAGCGACAGCGGGTCGTACCCGCTCGCCAGGTGGCGGGCGCTCGAGACCTGCGACTGGACGAGGAACAGGTCGGCGCCATGCTCCGCGCAGAACGGCCCGAACCGGCGAGCGGCCGCCGGCGTCGCGGCGACCGCGACCCGCGAACCGGCCGCGTGGATCTCCTCGATCCGGCGGGCGACGAGCTCCTCCCGGATCGGCTGGGCGTAGGCCGCGGCGAGGAGGTCGTGGACGGCGTCGTCCGGCGCGCTGGCGAGCCGCTCGAGGACCGCGTCGGGGTCGTCGTAGCGGGCCTGGACGCCCTCGAGGTTCAGGACCGCGAGCCCGCCGAGCTTGCCGAGCTCCCCGGCGAACCGGACGTCGACGACCGCGTCCATCGCCGACGCGAGGATCGGGATCGCCAGCGGCAGCCCGGCGAGCGTGCCGCTGACGTCGACGTCGGCCGGCTCGATCGTCTCCGTGCCGGGCGCGAGCGAGACGTCCTCGAAGCCGTAGGTGGGGCGGAGATCGTCGACCTTCGATCGGAAGACGCGACGGCTGGCGGACGGTGACGGGGCGCTCGGGAAGGCGCCAGCGGTCTGGTCGATCAAGGCAGGCCTCCGATGCGACGGTGGCCTTGATTCTAGCCGAGCCCGACGCGGCCGCGGGGCCCCCGCACCCCGCACCCCGCGACGGGCGTCAGACCGGCGTGTTGTCCCGGTACGACGGGGTTGGCGTTTGTCCGCCCGCGACCGAGTCCACCACCCGCATGTCGCCGCTCCATCGGTTGATCGACCGACGCGGGCCGAACCGAGCGACCTTGCGCGCCCTCAGGCCTCGGCGACCTCCGCGGCCAGGCCGAGGCGGTGGGCGATCGCCGCGGCCTCCGTCCGGCCGGACGCGCCGAGCTTGCCGAGGATGTTCGAGACGTGGACGCCGGCGGTGTTCTCGCTGATGAACAGGTGGTCGGCGACCTGGCGATTCGTCCAGCCTTCGGCGACGAGCGCGAGGACCTCCCGCTCGCGACGGGTCAGGCCGAACTCGTCCGCCGCGCGCTCGGACGGCGAGGCGGCGCTCGAGGCCTCGCTGGACGCGGCGGCCGTCTCCGCCGACGACGGCGCCGTGAGGTCGAGCCTGGCCCGCCGGGCGAGCGTCTCGATCTCGCCGAGCAACGGCCCGGCACCTTGCTCGCTCGCCCACCGCCAGGCGTCGGCGAGGAGGTCCCGGGCCGCGGTCCGGTCGCCCAGGGCGAGGTGGGCCTCCGCGCCGCGCCACCGGGCGTAGGCCGCCTCGTACGGTCGCTCCCGCGCCTCCCAGGCCGCGATCGCCGCCTGCCATGCGTCCGGGAGCGGCGCGGCGGCGGCCCGCGACCGCTCGGCCTGGGCGCTCCGCAGCGCGCCGACGAGCTCTGCGAGACCCTCGGGCTCCGGCGGGTGCGTCGTGATCGTCCGGGCGATCGCGTCGATGTGGCGATCGATCCCGGCGACCGCGGCGGCGACGTCGTCGGCGGGGCCCCGCGAGTCGCGCGCCCGTTCCGCGACGTCCGCCCGGGCCCGGGCGCCCATGGCGTGGAGCAGGCACGTGAAGTACGGGAACTCCTTCTCCGCGAACCAGCCGAGGCCCTCGTCCGCGGCCGCGACCGCCGCCGCGGGATCGCCCCGCCACAGCGCCCGCTCCGCCCGGGCGAGCGCGTAGCGGCCGGAGTACTGGCCCTCGACGACGAGCCGGCCCTCGAGCAGGTCGCGGAACCGAGCGAGGCGCTCCTCGACGTCGGTGTCGCCGCGAGCGACGGCGAGCCGGATCGTGTAGGCACGGCTGTAGAGGTCGTTGCGGCCGGGCTGCGCGACGCGGCCGGCGTCGTCCTCGAAACGGCGGGCGTCGGCCCACTCGCCGATTCCGTACGAGATCAGCGCGCCGTTGTCGCGGATGACCGGCCCGTACGAGCCGCGCATCCCCATCCGGTCGATCGCCTCGATCCCGGCCTCGACGACGTCGAGCGCCTCGCGGTCCAGCGAGCAGAACTTCATCGCGTCGGTGAGGTTCACGAACCCCCGGCCGACGTCGTCGGGCGACTCGAGCTGGATCGACATCGCCAGCGAGCGGCGGAGCGACTGCAGCGCCTCCCCGCAGCGGCCCAGCTGGGCGAGCGCGAGGCCGCGGGAGTTCAGGGCGTGGGCCTCGACCCGCCGGTCGCCAACCTCGCGGGCGACCGCCACCGCCTCGTCGCAGTACTCGAGCGACTCGGTGAACCGGTCGACGAGCATGAGGATCTGGCCCATGCCGGCGAGGACTCGTGCTCGCTCCGGGGTCGGGTGGTCGGTGGGCAGCATCGCCATCGCGGCGGCGTAGCTCTGGAGCGCGGTCTCGGTGTCGCCGACGAGCCACAGCGCCCGGCCCAGCTGCTCGAGGAGCAGCGCGCCGCGGATCGGGTCCATCGAGGCGCCGATCGTGATCGCCTCCCGGAGGAGGTCGACCATCCGTCGGAAGTCGCCGCCGACCTCGGCCGCGCGCGCCGCCCGACCGAGGAGCTCGACGCGATCGATGCCGAGCGTGGCGCCCGGGTCGGGGACGCTGTCCCACAGCTCGAGGACGCGTTCGTAGTGGCGCTCGGCCGCCTCGAAGGCGAACGCCTCGCTCGCCGCCTCGCCCGCGCGGAGCGACGCCTGGGCCGCCCGGACGTCGTCGCGGGCCGCGCCCCAGTGATGGGCGAGCTCCGCCCAGCGGGCCGCGTCGGTCGCGCCGGACGCGTCGGTGAGGGCGGCCCGGGCCGCGAGTTCCTCCGCGTACGCCCGGTGCACGGAGCGGCGCTCGCCCGGCAACACCTCGTCGTAGACCGCCTCCTGGACGAGCGCGTGGCGGAAGGCGTAGCCGTTCGCTTCCGGATCGGGCACGAGGAGGTACGCCTCGATCGCCGCCCGCAGCCCCAGGTTCAGCTCGTCGCGGTCCATCCCGGCGACCGCGGCGAGGATCTCCTCGTCCACGCGGCGCCCGGACACCGAGGCGACCCGGAGCACGTACTGGGCGCTCTCCGGGGCGGCCGCGACGCGTGCGGTCAGCGTCGCCCGAACGGTCGGCGGCAGCGCCCCGACGGCGATCCCGCCGCCGCCGGCCATCAGCAGCTCCTCGACGAAGAAGGCGTTGCCGTCGGCGCGGCGCTGGATCCGGTCGACGAGATCCGTGGGCGGGTCCGCGCCGTTGATCGCCGCGACGAGGCGGGCCGTCTCCTCGCGGTCGAACCGCTGGAGGTCGATCCGCTGGAACGACCCGGTCCGGGCGACCTCGGCAAGCCACGGCAGCAGCGGGTGGCGGCGGTCGATCTCGTCGGTCCGGTAGGTCAGGCACAGCACGACCCGGTCGGCGGCGAGGTTCGGGATGAGGAACGCGATCGCGTCGCGGGTCGCGGGGTCGGACCAGTGGAGGTCCTCGATGACGAGCAGCAGCGGCTGGTCGCGGGCGATCTGCTGGAAGACGCCGAGCAGGGCCTCGAACAGGTATGACTGGGAGGCGGCTTGGGCGACGCTTCCGGCCGGCGTGATCGTCGCGGGACTCCCCGGGGCCGGCGTGCTCGCCGTCGAACCGGCCACCGGCGCGAGGCTCGACAGCGCGGCGAACTTGACGTCGCCCAGGGAGGTGCGGGCATCGTCGCCCAGCTCGCGGACAGCGTCACGGAGGAGCCCCGCGATCGGGGCATACGGCAGGCCCACGCCACCCACCGCCATGCACGCGCCGCGGAGCACGGCAATGCCCCGCTCGTGGGCGAGACGCGAGACCTCGTCCGAGAAGCGGGTCTTGCCCACGCCGGCCTCCCCCGAGATCAGGAGGTGGGTGGCGCCCCTGACGCCGACGCCGTCCAGGACCGACGCGGCGAGCTCCAACTCTTCCGATCGTCCGACGAAGACGGGGCTCACGCTCCTTCCGGGCATCGCCGGATCATACGGGCCACGTAGCCCGGGATCCGGCGCAGGTGCTACGCCGGAAGCGGTTGCGCGGATGCGGGAGCACGGCGGCGAACCGCGGGGCGAGACAGGCGGGCCGCGACCCGCCGACGTCAGGTTCTCGGGGCGGGCCGGTGCCCGGCCGCGCCGGCGGCCGAGCCCGAGACGTCCTCGGCGCGCGCGGTCAGGCGACGGAAGGGACCGAAGAGGGCGCCAGCGGTACGGGAGGCGATGCTGACGCCCTCGGGGCCCCGGTGGATATCGGCGGAGGTGCGCATCAGGTCGTCGATGCGCTCGTGGGTGAGGAAGGTGGTGTCGAACGGACTCATGGGTGATGGGCTCCAAGGGCGCGGTCGCCGCGACAATCGGCGATGACACCAGACTGCCGGAGCCGGACGGCGTGCACATCGAGGGAAGTCGTTAGTTCGATCCGGAGATGACCGCTATTTTTCGCGGCCGCGCGTAGGGTTCAGGATCCGGCCGGTTCCGCGACGAGGCCCAGGCGATGGGCGATGCCCGCGGCCTCGGTCCGGCTCGACGCATCGAGCTTGCCGAGGATGTTCCCGACGTGGACGCCGACCGTGTTCTCGCTGATGAACAGGCGGTCGGCAATCTGGCGATTGGTCAGCCCGGCGACGACGAGCTCGAGGACCTCCCGCTCGCGCCGGGTCAGGCCGAGCCGGTCCGCCGCCGACGGCGGAGGCTCGATCGGGTCGGGCGTCGCCGGCTCACCGGGCGCCAGGTCCAGGCGAGCTCGGCGGCTCAGCGACTCGATCTCGGAGAGGAGCGGCCCGGCGCCGTGATCGCGGGCCCACGCCGCCGCGGCCGCCAGCGCGTCGCGGGCAGCCGCGCGCTCGCCGCGTCCCAAGTGCGCCTCGGCCAGGCGCCAGCGGGCATACGCGGCGTCGTACGGGCGCTCCCGCGCCTCCCACAGCTCGATCGCCGTTTCCCAGCGGGCCGGATCCGGCGCGCCGGCCGCGCGCGATCGCTCCGCCTCGGCTGCCCGGAGTGACGCGAGGACGTCGAGTCGAGCGCCCGTTTCCACCCCGACGCGGTCGGCGAAGGCGGCGATCGCGGCGATCCTGGAATCGATCCGCTCGACGACCGCACCAGTCTCGATGTCCGGATCGCGGGCCGCCCGAGAGCGCTCGACGCGGTCCGCGTCGGCCCGAGCACCCATGGCGAACACGAGCGAGCTGAAATGGGGCATCGCCTTCGGCTCGACCCACGCGAGGCCGTCGTCGATGGCCGCGAGCGCCGCGTCCGGCCGGCCACGCCATAGCTCGAACTCGGCTCGGGCGAGCGCGTATTGGCCGGCGAACTGGCCCTCCATCGAGATCCGCCCCTCGAGGAGGTCGCGGAACCGGTCCAGCCGACTCGCGGCATCAGGGTCACCGCGAGCGACCGCGATCCCGATCGAGTAGGTGAGGTGATAGGTCTCCCGATTGGTCCCGCGCTGCGGGATCCGGAGCGTCTCTGCCTCGAGCTGCCGGGCAGTCTCCCATTCGCCAAGCTCGAATGAGATGAGCGTGCCGTTGTCGCGGATCACGGGACCGTACGAGGCGCCGACGCCGAGCTGCTCGATCTCGACGATCCCCTCCAATGCCCGCCGGAGACCCTCACGGTCGCGACTCGCGAGACGGAGTCCGTCCGTGAGGTTCACGAACGCTCGGGCGACGTCGTCGGGTGAGTCCGTTTCGCGCGCGATCGCGAGGGAATCCTCGAGCGCTGAGATTCCCTCGGCCGAACGTCCGAGGACGCACAGGCTCGTGCCCTTCGAGTTCAGCGCGTGGCCTTCGATCCGCCGGTTGCCGACGGAGCGGGCGATCTCGATCGCTTCGTCGCAGAAGTCGATCGCCTCCTCGTTCTCGTCGACCAGCATGAGGATCTGGCCGATCCGGGCGAGTACCCATGCCCGTTCGGGCGTGGCCTCGTGCGTTGGCAGGAGCCTGACCGCTTCTCGGAGGCTCGCGACCGCCCGGTCCGTGTCGCCGTAGAGCCACAGCCCGCGGCCCAGCTCGGCGCGGAGCAGCGCGCCGCGGACGGGGTCGGCCCCGGCCTCGAGGGTGATCGCCTCGCCGACGATGTCGATCATCCGCTTGAATTCGCCGGCAAGCTCGGCGATCTCGGCGGCTCGCTCGAACAGCTCCAGGCGCGTCAGGCCCAGGCGATGCTCCGGATCCGGAACGCTGTCCCAGAGCTCGAGCACGCCGTCGTAGTGGTGATCGGCCGCCACGTAGGACATCGCCGCGGCGGCTGCCTCGCCGGCCCTGAGGGACGCCTCAGCCGCGCGCACGTCGTCGTGAGCGAGGCGCCAGTGATGGGCGAGCTCGGCCCAGCGGGCGGCGCCGGCGGCGCCGGCCAGCACGGGTTGCGCGGCGAGCTCCTCGGCGAAGGCCCGGTGGAGCGATCGGCGCTCGCCCGGGAGCAAGTCGTCGTAGACGGCCTCCTGGACAAGCGCGTGGCGGAACGCGAACCCGCCGCGTTCTGCCGCTTCCGGGACCAGCAGGTGGAGGTCGACGGCGGCCCGTAGCGCGGCGTGCAGCGATTCCATTTCCAGGTCGGCGACGCGGCCAAGGAGCTCGTCATCGACGTATCGGCCCCCGACGGACGCGATGCGTAGGACGTGCTGAACGTCGTCCGGCGCGGCCGCGACCCGTCCCGTCAACGTTGCCCTGACCGTCGTGGGCAGGCCCCCGACGGCGAGGCCCCCACCTCCCGCCATGAGCAGCTCCTCGACGAAGAACGCGTTGCCGTCGGCCCTGCGTTGGATGCGATCCGCCTGCGCCGCCGATGGCTCGGTCCCCGTGATCGCGGCGATCAGCGACGTGGTCTCGTCGCGGTCGAACCGCTGCAGCTCGATGCGCTCGAACCGGCCGGTCCGGTCGAGCTCCGACAGCCAGGGCAGCAGCGGGTGCCGGCGGTCGAGCTCGTCGGTCCGGTAGGTCAGGACGAACGCGACACGCCGGGAGACCAGGTTGGGAACGAGGAAGGTGATGGCGTCGCGCGTGCCCGGGTCGGACCAGTGGAGGTCTTCGATGACGACGAGGACCGGCGCGTCCGTGGCGAGGCCGTCGAAGTAGCGCAGGAGCGCGTCGAACAATCGGGCCTGGGAGACGGCGTTGCCGGACGGCGGGTCGTCAGTCAGGAGCGCGGGTGCCACGCTCCCGAGCGCCGCGATCGCGGATGGGTCGAGCGAGGTTCGCAGGGCGTCGCCGTCGTGCTGCACGGAATCCCGGAGCATCGCCGCTATCGGGGCGTACGCGAGGCCCATGCCACCCAGCGCGACGCAGGCGCCCCGAAGGACGTTGAAGCCGCGCTCGGCCGCGAGGCGCTCGACCTCGGACGTGAACCGCGTCTTGCCGACGCCGGCCTCGCCGAGGACGAGGGCGTGGACGGCGGGACCTTCGACGGCGCGGTCCAGGACGCCGGCCAGGATGTCGATCTGTGCGGTACGCCCGACGAAGACGGGGCTGACAGTCCGACCGGCCATCGCCGGATCATACGAGGCGATCACCTGTGCGACGTCCGGCCGGCCTCGGGGTCGCTCACATGCGCACCACGTGGTGCCTCGGCGACGGATGCGAGGCCCGCGCCGGAAGGACCGTGGCCAGCCAGCGGCGGATCGGCGAGACGCCGTCGCCAGCGGTCGCATCGCGGTCGGAGGCGCCGCCGAGCGTCCTCGCCTCGCGGCGCATGTCCGCGATGTGCTGGTGGGCGATCAGTTCGGCCGTCAGGTGCTGCATCGGTGGCTCTCCTTCCTCGTCGAGCTGATGTCGACCTGGGAAGAGCCTGGGCCGGGCGCCGCCGTCGCGGATCGAGTGGACCCACTATTCCGGAAGGCAGCGAGTCCGCTATTTCGACGCCTCGAGGTCGCTACTGCTCCGCGAGCGCAGCCGACAGGTCGTGGAGCTGCTCGAGGTGCATGAGGTCGTGGACGCCGGCGAAGAGCAGCCACTCCCCGCAGCGCAGGCGGCCGACGATCGGATGGTGGAGCGGGCAGCGGTCCAGCTCGTGGCCGTCGATCACGCCGGCGCGGCGCTCGATCAGGCGCTGGCTCTGGTCGACCTTCGCGACGAGCTGGTCGCGGCCGGCGGCCGGCGGGCCGGGGACGCCCGGCACGACCGTGGGCGCGTCGGCGGGCCAGCGGTCCGCGGCCGCGAGAGCCGCCGCGAGCACGAGTCCGGCCCTGGCGGAGGCGACGTGGCCGACCGCCTCGGCGACGTTCCAGTCGCCCTCGCCGCCCGGCAGCGCGAACGCCGGCTCCGGGAGCGCCTCGACGACGCCGCGCAGGGCCGTCGCGGTCGCCACGAGCTGCTCGATCGTGCGCAGCGCGGTGCCTTCGCCCGAACGGCGCCGGACCTCCCGCCGCACGCTGAGGAACTGGCCCTCGTCGATGCCCCGCCACGCGGCGACGATGTCGGGTGCGGCCGGCTCGAGCTCGTCGATCCAGGCGGGAACCGTCATCGGTGGCCGTTCGCCATCTTCAGCGCCTCCGGCCGGCCCCGCAGCCGCCACATCGCGACGATCCCGACCGCCGGCCCGAGCGCGAGCATCCAGAACGCAATCCGCCATGTCGAGCCGTCACCCGGATCGAGCGCGCCGACGACGAGGATCGCCACTGCGGTGAGCAGGAAGCCGAGCGCGAGCTGCAACGAGAGCGCCGATCCGGACGTGCCCGGCGGCGAGAGCTCCGAGACGGCCGCGGAGAACTGGGCCGAGTCGGCGATGACCGTGAGGCCCCAGGCGAGTCCGACGAGCGTCACGACCGCGGGCGGCGCCCCGAACACGAGCCCCGCCACGAGCGCGGATGCGCCGCTCCCCGCCATCGCCGCGATCGTCAGCGTGGTGCGGCCCAGCCGGTCGGCGAGGATGCCCGCGGCGACGCAGCCGACGCCACCGATCGCGACGATCGCGAACGACGCCGCACTGGCCGCCGCCGGATCCGCGACGCCCGCGGCCGCGAACGACGCGGCGACGAACAGCGGCAGCCATGTCCACATCGCGTAGAGCTCCCACATGTGGCCGAGATAGCCGAGGTTCGCGAGCCGGACCGACGACTCCCGGAACGCCGACGCCGCGATCGCCGGGCTGAACCGCGACGACGCGACCTCGAGCGGCCCGGTCCGGTGCCCGATCCCGACGACGACCGCGCCGATGAGCGCCGATACGCTCGCCGCCGCGACGATCGCCCGCCAGTCCGCCCCGGCCGACGCGCCGAGTGCCCGGATCAGGTGGGGCAGTGCCGACCCGACGGTCAGCGCCCCGATCAGCGTCCCGATCGCGACGCCGCGATCGCGCCGGAACCAGCCGGCGATCATCCGCAGCGCGATCGGGTAGACCGCGGCAAGGCCGGCCCCGGTCAACGCCCGCCAGACGAGCGCCGAGCCCGCGCTCGTCGCCACGAACGCGAAGCCGAGGTTCGCCGCCGGCGGCGACGACCGCGCCGGCGACGAAGAGCGCCCGCCCCGACACGACATCCGCGGCGCCGCTGACCGCAAGCCCGATGGCCGCGACGGCGAAGCCGACCTGGACGGCCACCGTGAGCAGCGGCAGGTCGAGCCCGGTCGTGTGCCACTCCGATCGCGAGCAGCGAGCTCACCGCGGACGCGCTGAACCACGGCCCGAACGCCAGGAGCACCGCCACGCCGACGACGGCCAGCTCCAGCCAGCGGCCCTGCTTCCGATCGGCCGGCTCGCGATCCGCCGGGTCCGCCAGGTCCGCGAGGTCTGCTGGCCCCGTCACTCCGGCAGCATCGTGTAGACGACGCACTCGCCCCGGAGGACCTCGGTGCCGTCCTGGCGACGAGCGACGCAGCGCAGCTTCGTGATCGGCTTGTCCGCGCGGGCCTCGATGACCTCCGCCTCGGCCGTGACGGTGTCGCCGACGTACGCCGGCGCCGGGTAGTCCCACTCCTGGTGGAGGAACACGGAGCCGGGACCCGGCAGCTCCATCGCGACGAGGGCGTTGAACAGGCCCGTCGTGAGGCCGCCGTGGACGATCAGCCGGCCCGGGCGCCGGGCGGCCGCGAAGGCTTCGTCGAAGTGGAGCGGGTTGCGGTCCCCGGTGATCGCCGCATACGAGGCGACGTCGTCGGCCGTGATCGTTCGCGTCCACGTCGCCCGGGAGCCGACTGCGGGCGGCTGCCACCCCGGCCGATCGGTGGCCATCGCCGCGTCAGAGCCGCTCGAAGCGGTCCACCGGCAGGACGAAGACCGTCGCCCCGCCGACCTCGACCTCAAGCGGGTACGGCATGAAGAACTCACCCGGCTCCATGATCGGCGGCATCGGGTTGACGACCTGGGTCCGCGCGTTGCAGGTCTCGCGAACGATGTCGAGGACCGCGTCGATCTGGTCGTCCTCGACGCCGAGGATGATCGTCGCGTTCGACTGCTTCAGGAACCCGCCGGAGCTGTGGAGGCGGGTGGCCCGGTACTCGCGGTCGAGGAGCGCGTCGACGAGCCCTCCCGCGTCCTCGTTGTGCACGACCGCGACGACGAGCTTCACGCCGCGAGTATAGGGATGCCACTTCAACGGCTGTCGCACCTGGACGACGCTGGACCGCGTTGGCCGCTCCGCTCCGCGCTCACGGGGCTTCGCACCCGCTCGCTTGCGGTGCTCCCGGCCGCCTTGCCAGCCTCGCCCGGGCGCGACGAACACCGTTGGGGTCCGTGGTGAGCGGTGTACGATGCGGCCTCGCGAGCCACCCGCGGAGCCGTCACGCGGCCGGGCCTTCGCCATCACTTCAGGAGAGCCCGTGGCCGACGACGTGACCCGGCGACCCGATCCCCTCGCGGCGCTTGCCGCCGGTGCCGAGGCGCTGGCGCGTGGCGCCGACCTCGACGAGGCGCTCGAGACGCTCGTGGGCGCCGCTGCGGCGGCCGTCGGCGCGACGAGCGCGGCGATCAGCCTCCAGGACCCCGACCGGCCCGACGCCGAGCTCGCCTTCACGGTCGGGCTCGACGAGGCCGCCCAGGCCGATCTCGTCGCGGCGGTCGCCTCGCCCGATCACCCGTTGACCGCGGCCGCCCGCGACCGGGCCGAGATCGCCGACGCCGCCGCGATCGCCTATCCGCTGATCGTCGGCCGGGGCGGGATCGAGCAGAGCCTCGGCGCGGTGCTCTTCGTCTGGGCCGCCGACGAGCCGCTCAGCGAGGACCAGGCCGCGTTCCTGCGGGCGGCGGTCGACCTGGCCGCGGTCGCGGTGGACCGGTCGCGGCTCGCGTCGACGGTCGCGGAGCGCTCCGAGTGGTTCGAGCGGCTTGCCCACACCGACCCGCTCACCGGCCTCGCGAATCAGCGAACGTTCGCCCGCGTCCTCGAGCTGGAGCTCGCCCGGGCCGGCCGGCAGGGCAGCGAGGTCTCGGTCGCGATCTTCGACATCGACGACTTCGCGGCCACGAACGAGGCCGGCGGGCGCGACGCCGGCGATGACGTGCTGCGGTCCGTGGCGTCCGTGCTCGCGGGCGCGGTCCGGCTCGTCGACACGGTCGCCCGCCTCGGCGGCGACGAGTTCATCCTCGTGGCCCCGGGCTCGGCCGGTTCGACGGTCGCGCGGCGGGTCCTCGACGGCGTGGCCGAGCTGCCGGAGATCGGCGGGCGACGGGTGTCGGTCTCGGCGGGCGTCGCCCGGTTCCCGGTCGACGGCACGGACGCCGACGCGATCGTCGCGGCCGCGCAGTCGGCGCTGGAGCGGGGTCAGTCGGCAGGCAAGGGCTCGCTCGAGACCACCGCGGGCTGAAGGACGCGGCCGCCAGGGCGCCGCTGAGCGCCCTCGGGTCTCGCTAGCTCGCCGGCGTCGTTGTGACCCCGACCGACACGACCTCCGTTGGCGCCGTCGCGCCGGCCTGCGGCTCGCGCGAGACCGCGACGGCCATCCCGGGCCCGACCGGACCCTGCTTCGAGGTGAACGAGGCGACACCGGACGCGTCGACGGTGAAGCTGCCCAGCGGCACCGGGTTCGAGTTCGGCAGGATCGCCCACGTCTCGTAGACCTGGCTGCCGCTCGTCGGCGCGAGGTCCTGCATCGCGAACTGGACCGAGCCGTCCGAGGCGACCGAGGCGATACCGCGCGGCCCGCCCGAGGTCTGCGGCGCGAGGAGCGCCGTCTGGCTGCCGGGCTGCGCGGCGACGTCGAGGACGGTCGTCACCGCGGTCCGGTACTGCTCGGCCGCGGTGGCCCGCTGCTCGAGGTCGTTGACCTGGCCCTGGAGCCGAACGTTCCACGCGCCCAGAACGGCGATCGCGAGCACGGCGGCGATCGCCGCGATCCAGGTCAGTGGCCCAGGCCGGCTCCGCGTGCGCTCGGCCCGGGCGGTGCGCTCGTCCGCGGACGGGAAGGGAGCCGGCGCAGTGCGTTCGGCGGCCGGCGCCGGGGCCATCCGTTCGGCCGCGGTTCGCTCGGCGAGGTCCGCCGCGGCGGCGGCCATGATCCGGTCGCCGAGCGCGGCCGGCGGCTCGACCAGGGCGACGTCCGGCGACTCCAGCAGGTACGGCACCACCCCGCCGAGCTCCTCGAACTCGGCATGTGACTCGGGGCACGTCGCGAGGTGCTCGCGGACAGCCGCCATCTCGGCGTCGTCGAGGGCGCCCAGGACGTAGAGCGGAGCGAGATCGAGCGCGTCGGCGTGCGACAGCGGGGTCGGCTGCATCGTCATGGCGTGTCCGCCTCGCCCGCGTCGGCCGCCTCACCTGTGAGCGCGGCCCGCATCGCGAGCAGCCCCAGCCGGACGCGGCTCTTCACGGTCCCCAGCGGCGTTCCCGTCCGGTCGGCGATCTCGACCTGGGTCAGACCGCCGAAGTAAGCCAGCTCGATCGCCTCGCGCTGGACGTCCGACAGCGTCGCAAGCGCCGCCGCGATCGCCTCGCGATCGAGGTTGCCGGCCACCTCCTTCCAGACGTCGGGCAGCGTCAGCGCCGGCGGAGGCGGCGCCTCGGCCTCGGGCAGCTCGGAGGTGGGCCGGCGGCGGCGGACCGCGTCGATCGCCCGGTGGTGGACGATCGCGAGGAGCCACGTCTTGACGCTGCCGCGGCCCTCGACGTAGCGCGCGGCGTTCCGCCAGGCGCCGAGGAAGGCGTCCTGGACGACGTCCTCGGCGAGCGAGGCGTCGGCGGTGATTCGGAGCGCGATCGAGTAGGCCATCGTGCGGTATCGGTCGTACAGATCCTGCAGTGCGTCAAGTTCGCCATTCGACACCCGGGCGAGCACGTCCCGATCCGCGTCGTCGGTCGACGACGCGACGCGTCCCGAGAGCCCGCCGTCCCGGTCGGTCACCGTTGTATGCGCGGCCCGGCCCGTTCCGGTTCACCGGCCGCGCCATCGGCGCCGCGGAGCCGGTCGACGGCCTGACGAACCGCGGCCCAGACTGCATCCTCGCTGGCGGCGGCGTCGACGACCACGAATTGCTGAGGCTCACCGGCGGCAAGGTCGAGGAATCCGTGGCGGACGCGGCGATGGAAGTCGAGATCGAAGGCCAGCTCGAAGCGCGTTCGGTCGTCGGGGGCCTTGCGGCCCAGGCCGGTCTCCGGTGGAACGTCGAGCAGGATCGTCAGGTCCGGCCGGAGGCCGCCGGTCGCGACCCGCTCGAGCGCCCGGAGGTCCTCGATCGGCAGGCCGGCGCCGTAGCCCTGGTAGGCCAGCGTGGAATTGGCGAAGCGCGCGCACACGACGCTGGTTGCGGCCGAGAGCGCCGGGCGGATCACCTCCTCCACGAGCTGGCGGCGGGCGGCGTTGAACAGCAGCGCGTCGGCCAGGGGGTCGATGGGCTGGTCGCGGTGGCTCGCGGCGTCGAGCAGGAGGTCGCGGATCCGCTCGCCGAGAACCGTGCCGCCCGGCTCGCGCGTCCGGATGACCGGCACGCCGCTGCCCCGGAGATGGGCCTCGAGGCGCGCGGCCTGGGTCGTCTTGCCGGCGCCCTCGGGGCCCTCGATCGTGATGAACCAGCCCCGACTGGGCGCCTCGTGGCCAGGTAACACGCGGCGAGTGTAGCCGCGCCCGTGCCGATGGGCCGCGGTCATCCGTTCCGGGCCCGACCGCGTACCCTCGTCGCCATGGGACGCCGTCCTCTCCCCGCCGTCGCCGCCGCGATCGCCGCCGTCGCGATCTGGGTCGCGATGCCGGCCGCAGCCGCGGCGCATCCGCTCGGCAACTTCACGATCAACCACTTCGCGGGCATCACCGTCGCCCCGAAAGAGATCCGCCTCGACGTCGTGATCGACATGGCCGAGATCCCGACGTTCCAGGAGCGCCAGCACATGGACACCGACGGCGACGGCACCGTCAGCGATGCCGAGGCCGCCGCCGCCCAGGCGCCGTTCTGCGCCCGCCAGTCGGCCGATCTCCGGCTCTCCGTTGGCGGGACGGCCGCGACGCTCGAGCCGACGTCGGCGGCGATCAGCTTCCCGGCCGGGCTCGGCGGGCTCTCGACGATGCGCCTGGAGTGCTCGTTCGTCGCCCCGCTGGCGGCGCCGCTTGCGGCGTCGACGCCGATCGCGTTCGAGGACGTCTCGTACCCCGAGCGGATCGGCTGGCGCGAGATCATCGCGTCGGGCGACGGCGTGTCGCTCGAGACCGGCGGGCTGCCGGCGACGAGCGTGTCGCAGCGGCTGACGAGCTACCCGGCCGACCTGATCAGCCAGCCCCTCGACGTCCGATCGGCCGCGCTCGTCGCGACGTCGGTGACCGTCCCGGCGGCGACGCCCGTGCCCGCCGGGCCGGCCGGGGTCGCGGCGCCGGCGCCGGCCTCAGTGGCAGGCGCGGGCGCGGTCCCCGGCGGGATCGGCGGCGGCGACGTGCCATCGATCTTCCGCGAGGGCGACCTCACCCCGTTCGTCCTGCTCCTCTCGCTCGCGACCGCGTTCGCCCTCGGCGCGGGCCACGCCCTGACGCCCGGCCATGGCAAGACCCTGATGGCGGCGTACCTCGTCGGGACGCGCGGAACGCCGATCCACGCCGTTGGACTGGGACTGTCGGTCACGGTGTCGCATACGCTGGGCATCCTCGTCATCGCCGCGCTCGTGGTCGGCGCGCAGGGCCTGCTTGCGCCGGACGTCGTCGTCCGTGCGGCGCCGGCGATCGCCGCCGTGACGATCGCCGGGCTGGGCGGCTGGATGCTCCTCGCCGAGGTGCGGAAGCGGCGCGCGGCGCGGCAGACGGCCGCGGCCCATGCCAGCGCCCACGAACACGCGCGCCACGCACGAGCACGAGCACGAGCACGACCACGGGCCCGCGGTCCACTCGCACGGCGGCGTCGCCCACAGCCACGTCCCGTCCGACGGCTCGACGCTGAGCTGGCGCGGCCTCTTCGCCCTGGGCCTCGCCGGCGGCCTGATCCCCTCGACCAGCGCCCTGTTCATCCTGCTCGGCTCGATCGTCGCGGGGCGACCCGCGTTCGGATTCCTCCTGGTCGTGATCTTCGGCCTCGGCATGGCCGCGGTGATGAGTGGGGTCGGGTTGACGATCGTGCTCGCTCGCGGCCGGCTCGACCGGGTGCCGTCGAGCTCCGGCGTCGGCCGCGCGGCGCGGCACCTGCCGCTGGTCGCCGCGGTCGTCGTCCTGTCGTTCGGTGTCTACCTGTCGGTCCAGGCGTTCGCCGGAACCCCGGTGCTCTAACGCCGGCGCTGCCGCCACGCCAGCGCCGCGGCCGCCGCGGACCACAGGCCAATCGCGAGCGCGATGAAGACGAACGTGATCGACGGGCCCCCGCCGCTGATCTCGGTCGCGCCCGGATTCGCCCGCTCGAACGCCTCCGCCCGGAGGTAGTTCTGGACACCGAGGACGGCGTAGGCGAAGCCCGCCGCGGCCGAGATGGCGAGCACGACGGCCCACCGTCCGCCGACGAAGACGAGGGCGCCGAGGGCGAGCGGGATCACCACGAGCGGCACCAGGACCGCGGACGCGTCGACGCCGGCGCCGAGCGCCGCAGCCACGAACAGGTACCCGAGGCCGGCCATCGTCAGCCACCCGCAACCGCCAAGGCGCCCGATGCTCGAGCCGCGTCGATTCGTCATCATCTTGCTACGTAACAGTAGCACGTAATACCCCGATCGTCGATACGGCATTCGACTGATACGCCGTTCGCGAGCCCTCTGCTACCCTCGCCCTCCCGATGCGCGACCTGACCAACCGAGCCCTGGATACGGCCGCCCATCTCGGCGCCGAGTACGCCGACGCGCGCGTCGTCCGCCGCATGGACGAATCGATCGCGATCAAGTCGGGTCGGGTCGAGGGCGTCGCCGCCGGTGAGTCGGAAGGCTTCGGCGTTCGCGTCCTCGTCGACGGCGCGTGGGGCTTCGCGAGCTCGAACCGGCTCACCACCGCCGAGGCGGACCGCATCGCCGGCCAGGCCGTCCGCATCGCGAAGGCAAGCGCGACCGCGCTGCGCGACCGCGTCCGGCTCGACGACCGACCGCCGGCCCACGGCACCTACGAGACGCCGGTCGACGAGGACCCGTTCGAGGTTCCGCTCGAGCAGAAGATCCAGCTCCTCCTCGCCGCCGACGCCGCGGCCAATCGGGCCAAGGGCGTGACATTCTCCGAGACTCGCTACGACGCCCGCCGCGAGTGGAAGACGTTCGCCGCGACCGACGGCAGCTTCACCGAGCAGACGATCACCCACGTCGGCGCGGGCGTCGAGGCCAACGCGATCGAGGGCGACGAGCACCAGCGCCGGAGCTACCCCGACGGCGACGGCGGCCCGTTCAAGGCGGCCGGCTTCGAATACGTTCGCGGGCTCGACCTCGAGACTCGCGCCGAGGCGATCGGCGAGGAGGCCGTCGAGCTGCTGAGCGCGCCGCAGTGCCCGTCGGGCCGGTTCACGATCGTCCTCGACCCCTCGCAGCTCTACATGCAGGTCCACGAGAGCTGCGGCCACCCCAGCGAGCTCGACCGCGTTTACGGCACGGAGGCGAGCTACGCGGGCACGAGCTTCCTGACGACCGACAAGCTCGACGAAGGCTTCCGGTACGGCAGCGACGTCGTCGACATCGTCGCCGACGCCACCGCGCCCGGCGGCATGGGCACGTTCGGCTGGGACGACGAGGGCGTCGCGGCGGCGTCGGTGCCGATCGTCCGGAACGGCATCTTCGTCGGCTACCTCTCGTCGCGCGAGACGGCGCCGCGGATCGGCCGCCGGTCGGGTGGCGCGATGCGGGCTGACGGCTGGAACCGGATCCCCCTCATTCGGATGACGAACCTGAACCTCCTGCCGAAGCCGGGCATGAGCCTCGACGACATCGTCGCCGACACCGACGACGGGTTCTACCTCGCCTCGAACCGGTCGTGGTCGATCGATGACCGCCGCCTGAACTTCCAGTTCGCGACGGAGATCGCCTACGAGATCAAGAACGGCAAGAAGGGCCGGCTCTTCAAGAACCCGACCTACACCGGGATCACGTACGAGTTCTGGCGATCCTGCGACGCCGTCGGCGACGAATCGAGCTACGTGATGCTCGGCACGCCGAACTGCGGCAAGGGCGAGCCCGGCCAGGGCGCGAGCGTCGGCCACGCCTGCTCCGGGGCGAGGTTCCGGAACGTCCAGATGGGCGTCGGCAAGTGGTGATCAGGTGAGCGACGACGGGCTGAACGGCCGGACGCCGGCCGATATCCTCGCCCTCGCCGAGCGTGTCCTCGGCTTCGCCGCGAAGGAGTCGCCGACCGAGGTCGAGGTCATGGCGATGGCCGACGAGGGCAGCCTGACCCGCTTCGCGAACAGCGAGATCCACCAGAACGTCGCCGAGTCGAACGTCCAGGTGAACCTCCGGTTCGTCACCGGCAAGCGCGTCGGCGTGGCGTCGACGAACCGCTCCGACGCCGAGGGGCTCCGGAGCCTCGCCGAGCGGGCCGCCGCGATCGCCCGAAACTCCGAAGAGCTCGAGGACTGGGGCGGCCTGCCGGAGCCCACGCCGATCCGCGACGTGCCCGAGGGCTACGCCGAGGCGACTGCCGGCGCGACACCGGAGCTCCGGGCCGAGGGCGTCCGGGCCGTCATCGCCGCCGCCGATGCCGCGGGCGTCGTCTCGTACGGCTCGTTCTCCACCGCCACCGAGACGCTCGGCATCGCGAACTCGAAGGGCGTCCGGGCCTCGCAGCGGCGAACCGTGTCGCAACTGCTGACGGTGGCAATGGCGCCCGACGGTGGCTCGGGCTACGCCGAGTCCGCGGCCGTCGACGTGACCGGCATCGACGCCGCGGAGATCGGCCGCCAGGCGGCCGAGAAGGCGCGGGCGACCGGCAACCCGATTGCGGTCGACCCGGGCGAGTGGCCGGTCGTCCTCGAGGAGTACGCGGTCGTCGACCTGCTCTCGATGCTCGGCTACATGGGCTTCAGCGCGCTCGCCGTCCAGGAGGAGCGGTCGTTCTCCGAGCCAGGTCGGCGCGTCGGCAGCGACCTCGTGTCGATCGTCGACGACGGCCACGACCCACAGACGCTGCCGATGGCCTTCGACTACGAGGGCGTCGCCAAGGAGCGCGTCTCGCTGATCGATCACGGCCTCTGCCGCGACGTCGTGTTCGACGCCCAGACCGCGGCCCGCGCCGGACGCGCCTCGACCGGCCACGGACTGCCCGCGCCGAACCCGTACGGGCCGTTCCCGCTGAACATGGCGATGGCCGCCGGCGAGACGCCCCGCGACGAGTTGGTCCGCGGCCTCGATCGGGGTCTGCTCGTGACCCGCTTCCACTACACGAACCCGGTCCACCCCAAGCTCGCGATCGTGACCGGCATGACTCGCGACGGGACGTTCTACGTCGAGGATGGCCGGATCGTCGGGCCGGTCCGGAACCTCCGCTTCACCCAGAGCTACCTCGAGGCGCTCGCCGCCACGAGCGCCATCAGCCGCGAGCGGCGGACGCTGAAGGGCGATTTCGGCGGGGTGCTCGTGCCGGCGATCCGCGTCGACAGCTGGAACTTCACGGGCGCCACGGAGCACTGACGGAGCGGGATGACCGACATCTGGGTCTGCGGGTCCTGCCACTCGCTCAACCGCCAGCGCAGCAAGCGCTGTTACAAGTGCGGCGCCGAGCAGGAAGTCGCAGCGACCGGCCAGGGCGCGATGCACCGTCAGCGGGAGGCGATCGCTACCCGCCAGGTGATCCCGTACAAGCCCTCGGCGCTGCTGGGGTTCGCGGCGACGATCTTCCTGCTCGCGCTCGCCGGCCTGGCGGTCGGTCAAGTCGTGCTCGAGATCCAGGCCTACCAGCCGCTCGTCAACGAGATCGATCGGATTGGCGCGGGCGCCGACCCGAACCCGGCGGTTCTCGAAGCCTGGAACTCGTCGTCCCTGCCCCTTGCGTTGACCAACGTCGGCGTCGTCATCTTCACGCTGCTGTTCTTCGGCGCGTGGCTGTCCCGCACCGTCGGCAACGTCCCGGCCCTGGGTGGAGGAGTCCCGGGCACATCGCCTGCCGCGGCGTTCCGCGACACGCTGATCCCGGTCCGCAACCTGTGGAAGGTGCCAGGGATCATCACCGACGTGCTGTACCGGCTCGACCCGAAGGCCGGTGGGGTGTTCATGGTCGGCGTCGCCTGGCTCGGACTCGTCGGGAGCTGGATCGTCTCGTTCCTCGCCGGCTGGTATCTCGACCTGCGGCTCCAGTTCGACGCCTTCAACGCCCAGTCTGTCAGCGAGTTCGTCGACTCCGTCCGCGGGCTGTTCCCGATCGCGCTCGCGATCGACGTCGCGTGCGGCGCGCTGATCGCGATCGGCGCGGTCGTGCTCATCCTGTTGATCGTCCGGATCGAGCGCCGCTCGCGGGATCGCGACGCCGAGGTCCGCGCGGTCGCAGGCTCGCTCGAGTGAGCACCGACGACCAGCCGACCATCCAGCAGCGCCTCGGCCGGCCGTTCGACCCCGCGGAGCTGCGCCGGATCAAGCGGCTCTGGGTCCGCCACTCGATCGCGGAGGATCGCCGCGACATCGACGGCCTGATTGCGACGCTCGGCCCGGACTGCGTGTACGAGATCGTCCCGACCGGCCAGCGGTGGGAAGGCCATGCCGGCGCGCGGGCCTTCTACACCGAGCTGTTCGGGGCGTTCCCGGACAACGCGTTCGCGCTCAGCGACATCGTCATCGGGCCGCAGGGCGTGATGGAAGTCGCGACGCTCACCGGCACGAACAGCGGGCCGTGGGCCGGAGCGGCCCCGACCGGGCTGCCTGTCTCGCTCCAGGTCCTGATCCTCTTCCCGTGGAACCCCGCCACGGAGCGGTTCTCCGGGGAGCGGATCTGGTTCGACCGGGGCGCGATCGGCGGGGCGTAGCATGGCCGTTCGATGGAGACGGCTTTCACCCACCTGATCGGGATCGAGGTCCCGATCGTCCAGGCGCCGATCGGGACGCTGACGAACCCGCGGCTCGCGGCCGCGGTCTCGAACGCCGGCGGGCTGGGCATGCTGGCGCTGGGCGGCGCGGAGCCCGATCACCTGCGGCGCGTCGTCGCCGAGACCCAGGCGCTCACGGATCGGCCGTTCGGCGTGAACCTGAACCTCCGCCGGCCGCAGGCGGAGCGGGTCGCTGCCGCGCTCGAGGCTGGCGTCCGGGTCGTCTCGCTGTTCTGGGGCGACCCCTCGCCGCACGTCGCGGCGGTCCACGCGGCCGGTGCGTTCGTCACCTCGACGGTCGGCAGCGCGGAGGAGGCCCGCCGCCACGCCGACGCCGGCGTCGACGTGGTCGTCGCCCAGGGCTGGGAGGCCGGCGGCCACGTCTGGGGCGGCGTGGCGACGCTGCCGCTCGTGCCCGCGGTCGTCGACGCGGTCGCTCCGGTGCCCGTTGTCGCCGCGGGCGGGATCGCCGACGGACGAGGCCTCGCGGCGGTGCTCGCGCTGGGCGCGGCGGGGGCGTGGCTCGGGACGCGGTTCGTGATGAGCGAGGAGGCGGGTGCGTTGCCGGCGTACCTCGCCCGGCTGCGCGACGGCCGCGAGACCGACACCGTCTACTCACGGCTCTTCGACGGTGGCTGGCCGGACTCGCCCCACCGCACGCTTCGCAACGGCCTCATCGACGCCTGGGAGGCGTTGGGCCGGCCCGGACCGGGCGCGCGAGCGGGCGAAGGCGAGGTCGTCGGGCGGACGGCCGCGGGCGACCCGATCGCCCGCTACCAGTCGGTTTCCCCGGCCGAGGGCGTCGAGGGCGACGTCGACGAGCTGCCGATGTGGGCGGGCCAGAGCGTCGGCGCGCTCCACGACGTTCGTCCGGCGGGCGAGATCGTCCGGGCGATCGTGGCCGAGGCCGAGCAGACGCTGGCTCGCCTGCAGACCTAGGCCGGGGACCCCTCGACCGGGCCTACCTCGGCGCGGATCCGGCGCCCGACGAACAGTGCCGCGATCGCCGGCAGCGCCGCGACCGCGGCGAGGAACGCGAGCAGCGACAGCAGCATGAACCGGATCGCGGCGAACGCGTCGCTGACGAGGCCGCCGGCGAGCTCGTCGTGGAGCCCGTGCAGCTCGATCGCGAGCGCGCCGATCGAGGCGACGTTCGTCCGCAGCTTGGCCGCATCGGACGAGAGGTTCTTGCCGAACGCGGCGAGCTCCTCGTCGAGCGGGTCGAGCGCTGCGGCGACCTGGCCGAACCGATTCGCCAGCCCGCCCAGCGGATTCGCGCCGAGGATCGACACGGACGCCGCCGAATCCTGGAGCCCGTGGAGGCTGTCGACGGTCGTCGTGATCGCGGTCGCGACGCGGCTGATCATCGGGTCGGCGGAATCGAGCGTCGAGGCCACGTCCTCGACGGTCGACCCGGCGTCGTCGAGCACGGTCGCGGTCCGGTCGAGGACCGTCACGAGCCGGGCCGCCTCCGACTCGACCCGGTCCGACACGCCGTTGAGGCGCGACGCAGCGACCAGAAGCACGACAATGCCGACCACCGCGAGCACGAGGCCGGCGATCCCGTAGTAGAAGAGTGCGTCGCCGATCCGGCGCGTCGATTCCCGCGACAGCCGCCCCTCGCCGGGAGCGGGCGCGGGGACAACGTCGACGTCCCGCCACGAGGGCGGTTGCGTCACCGCCAGCTGCTCCGGGCAGTGTCCGGGTAGAGGCGGACGCGGCGGAACGGCTCCCGGCCGCGAGACCGCGACACGATGTTCGCCCGCTCGGCCATCTGGTGCTGGAGCCGCCGGATGTAGGCGTTCTGGGGCGACAGCTCGACCGGCTCCGAGTTGTTCAGGACGATCCCGATCGCCTCCTCGGTCTCGCGCATCGCGGCCTCGCGGGGGTCGATCTCGAGCGAGAAGATCGAGGTCAGGCTCGACTGCATCTGGGGCACGGTATTCGACTTGAGGACGTAGATCGGGAGGGCCCGCTCCTCGGCCTCGCGGAGCATCGGCGTCTTCTGCTTGTACTCGTTGCGGAGCGTCATGACAACGTCCGTGTCGTCGACGTCGCGGGCGATGACGACCGGCAGCTGGAGCTCCCGGATCGCCTGCTCGAGGCGCTTCCGGCTGATCCCCTGGGGCAGGATCCGGAGCGTCGGCAGCGGCGAGCCGCCGGGCGTCAGCACGGCCTGGCCGGACTCGCCCTCCTCGATGCCGAGCGGCGCGGTCGCGAGATCGTCGTCGTCGTCATCCTCGAGGTCGTCGGCGTTGACCGGGCCCGTGCCCTCGTCGGCCTTGAGCGCCGTG
Organism: uncultured Chloroflexia bacterium; assembly: GCA_963845925.1. GTDB lineage: Bacteria > Chloroflexota > Limnocylindria > Limnocylindrales > CSP1-4 > CF-46. The sequence continues at coordinate 89,504 of CAWJUA010000034.1, read as the reverse complement.
AGCGCCCGCGTCGCCTGGTCGCGCCACGCCTTCTGGCGCTCCAGCTCCCGCTGCTCGCGCACCGGCGTGTCGACGGCCGTGCCGGCTCCGCGCTCGAGCGGCCCGCGGTCGGCGATCTCGCCGGCGACGAACGGCGCGTCCTCCACCCGGCCGCCGGGGAGGCGGTCGCTCAGCGGTGGCACGGCGAAATGCAACGCGGGCCCACCGTCGGACGCGTCGCCGGCCGGACCGAGCGAGCCGCGCGGGGTGCCTTCGCGGGTCGGGCCGCCGCGGGCCTGGCGCCAGCCACCACTGGCCCCCGGCCGGTAGCCGGAGCGGAGCGAGCCGCCCCGCTCGACATCGCGGTAGCCGCCGCGGTACGAGGCGTCGCCTCGCCAGCCCGGCTCCATCCGCCACGGCTGGCCGCTGCCGACGAGCCCGGCGAACCGCTCCGCGCCGATCTGCTCGCGGGGCGACGGCCGCGGCCGCGCCTGGGAGCGGTGGACACCCTCCTCGTCCCGCCAGCGGAGCTCCGGCGCGACCTGGTCGCCGCGGAGCATCGAGTCGACCGTGTCGGCGACGTCGGCGTGGACGGTGACGCGCTCGCGGTCCTGGATCTCGATGATCACGTCGAAGGTCGGTGGCGCCTTGCGCTCGAGGACGCTCTTCTGGGTCCGACGCCGGCGGGCCTCCTCGTCGCCGAGCGTGACGCTCTGGATCCCGCCGATGAGGTCGCTCAGCGTCGGGTTCAGCATCAGGTTGTCGAGGTTGTTGCCGTGGGCCGTCCCGATCAGCTGGACACCGCGCTCGGCGATCGTCCGGGCGGCCTGGGCCTCAAGCTCGGTCCCGATCTCGTCGATGACGATGACCTGGGGCATGTGGTTCTCGACCGCCTCGATCATCACCTCGTGCTGGAGCGACGGCGTCCGGACCTGCATCCGGCGGGCCTTGCCGATCGCCGGGTGGGGGATGTCGCCATCGCCCGCGATCTCGTTCGAGGTGTCGACGACGACGACGCGCTTGCCGAGGTCGTCGGCGAGGACGCGGGCGGCCTCCCGGAGCATCGTCGTCTTGCCGATGCCCGGCCGGCCCATGATGAGGATCGACTTCCCGGACTCGACGAAGTCGCCGATGATCTCGATCGTGCCGTAGACGGCCCGCCCGATCCGGCACGTCAGCCCGACGATCTTGCCGTTCCGGTTGCGGATCGCGGAGATCCGGTGGAGCGTCCGCTCGATGCCCGCCCGGTTGTCGTCGCCGAACGTGCCGATGTGCTCGACGACGTGGGCGATGTCGGTCTCGCCGATCTCCCGGTCGAGGAGCGTCACCTCGCCGTCCGGGAACCGCGCCTCGGGCCGCCGGCCCAGGTCGAGGACGACTTCGATCACGTCCTCCTTGTTCGGGAGCGCGTGGACAGCGGCGACGATCTCCGGCGGCAGCGCCGAGAGGAGCGCATCGAGGTCGTCGATCGACTCGCGGCGAACGTTGTCTGGTCCCACGCCGGTCCTCCTAGCGGACGCCTGCCGGCACGAGTGCCGGCTCAGCGACGCGGACGACGGTTTCCTTCATGAGCAGCGTGACACTGGCGATCCTATCGAACCCCGCTTCCTCGAGTCGGCGATCGATCGGCGACTCGTATGTCCGGACCGGGGCGATCACGCCCTGGTCCGATCGGTGGCCGGAGCCACGCCCGGTCCGGGCCGCGATCGCGCCCAGGGCGTAGTCCGCGAGATCGGCGACATCGACGCCGGGCCGGCCGAAGATCTTCAGGTAGTGCGGCTGGTCCTCCTTCGCGACGCCGATCTGGGCGAACGCGTCGAGCTGGGTGCCGTCCTTGCCGCCGCCGGCGGTCTCCTGGACGAACGCCTCGACGTCGGCGAAGCGGAGGATCGGGGCGAGGCTGCTGCGCGGGATCCGCCAGTTCGCGCCCTGGCGCTCCCAGTCGGCCAGCCGGAGCGCCTCGAGCCGCTGGATGGGCTGCGGCGTCGCCGACCCGTAAAGCCGGAGCAGCGCGACCGCGTCGAGCGGGACGACCGGCCGAATCCGGCAGTCGCGGGCCTTCGCGTCCTTCCACGGCTCGGGCAGGGGCTTCTCGGGGACGCGGTACTGGACGGTCTCCTCGCCGAAGCGCATGAACCCGGCCTGCATGAACAGCTCGACGTTGCCGTCCTGGTCGGCGCAGGCGACGTGGAGGCGGACGGCGCCGCGCTTCGACGACTCGCGGACGAGCTGCTGGACGAGCCGGAAGCGGATGTCGCCGGCGGTCGAGGAGCCGATCCCGTCGAGCTCGACAATCGTCCACTCGTCGCGGAACGAGTCGCGCTCGAAGCGGATCAGGCCGGCGAGGCGGCCAGCCTCCTCGTAGACGAACATCACGTCGTGCGGCCGGAACGCGCCGAGCGGCAGCCGGAAGAGGCTGAACACGCCGATCGGCGGGCCGCTGACCGGCAGGCCGAGCGACCGCGTCGCCTCTTCGTCGTCCTGGCAGAGGCGCGACAGCTCGCCGAGCGCCGCGAGGTCTGTGAACCGGGCCGTCCGGACCTTGCCGCCCAGCTTGGGGCTGCGTGCCTCGGTCATGGCGCCGTCCTCGACCGGCGGGTCGGGTGGCGGCGTCGACCGGCGCCCTCGCCGGGCTCGTCGTGCTCGGCGGCCATCGTCGCGACGAGGCGGTGGAAGCGGGTCTCGCCGGCCAGCTCCGGGTGGAACGCGGTCGCGATGACGTTCCGCTCCCGGACCGCGACGATCCGGCCGTCGTCGAGCCGAGCCAGAACGTCGACGTCGGGGCCGGTCCGGTCGACGATCGGGGCGCGGATGAACACGCCGTGGACCGGCTGGTCGCCGAGGACCGGCACCTGGAGATCGGCCTCGAACGAGTCCAGCTGCCGGCCGAACGCGTTCCGCTCCACGGTTACGTCGAGCAGCGGCAGGATCGGCTCCTCGCCACCCGCGATCTCGCGGCTGAGGACGATCATCCCGGCACACGTCCCGAACAGCGGCGCCCCGCTCGCCGCGAGGTCCAGGATCGGCCCGCGCAGGCCCCAGCGGTCGATGAGCTTGCGCATCGTCGTCGACTCGCCGCCGGGGATGATCAGCCCCGCGACGTCGTCGAGATCGGACGGCAGGCGCACGGCGACGCCCTCGACGCCGATCGTCTCGAGCGTCGACAGATGCTCGCGGAACGCCCCCTGCAGGGCCAGGACACCAATCTTCATCTTGGTCGTCCTCGGACGCCCGGTCGCGTGGTGGCTACCAGCCCCTCACGGCGAGGCGTTCCTGCTCGGGGATCGTCTCCATTGCGACGCCCCGCATCGGCGACCCGAGGCCCTTGCTGACCTCGGCGATGATCGAGGGGTTGTCGAAGTGGGTGGTCGCCTGGACGATCGCGTTCGCCATGCGAGCCGGATCCTCGCTCTTGAAGATCCCCGACCCGACGAAGACGCCCTCCGACCCGAGCTGCATGACGAGCGCCGCGTCGGACGGGGTCGAGATCCCGCCGGCGACGAAGTTCACGACCGGCAGCCGGCCGTTCGCGGCGACGTCCTTGACGAGGTCGTACGGCGCGTCGAGCTCCTTCGCTGCCACGAACAGCTCGTCCTCGCGCATCCCCTCGAGGCGGCGGATCTCGGCGAGCACGTCGCGCAGCTGGCGGACGGCCTCGACGACGTTGCCGGTCCCGGCCTCGCCCTTCGTCCGGATCATCGCCGCGCCCTCGTTGATCCGCCGGAGCGCCTCGCCGAGGTTCCGGCAGCCGCACACGAACGGGATCTTGAAGGCGTGCTTGTCGATGTGGTTCTTCTCGTCGGCCGGGGTGAGGACCTCGGATTCGTCGATGTAGTCGACCCCGAGCGCCTCGAGGACCTGGGCCTCGACGAAGTGGCCGATCCGGGCCTTCGCCATCACCGGGATCGTGACGGCGTTCATGATCCCCTCGATCATGGCCGGGTCGCTCATCCGGGCGACGCCGCCGGCGGCGCGGATGTCGGCCGGGACCCGCTCGAGGGCCATGACGGCGACGGCGCCGGCATCCTCGGCGATCTTGGCGTGCTCGGGGGTGACGACGTCCATGATGACGCCGCCCTTGAGCATCTGGGCGAGCCCCTTCTTGGTCGCCCAGGTCGACGTTTCGACGGTCATCTGCTGTGTGGCTCCGGGCTTGGCGCTCGGCCCGTCCGCCCTGCTGGCCCCGGGGTCCTCGCCCGTTCGAGCCGGCGGAGCCGCCGCGCGCGATGTGGATTATCGCATGGAGTCATTCCGGGATCGCTCGGGCCGCAGCTCGCGGGCTGATTGCGTTCGCCGATCAACACGGACGCGGCTGAGCGTGGCGACCCCGTGATTCACGCAACTCGACGTCGATTCGTACCACCCGCCACGCTCGGTCGACTCGATTCTGATCGGTAAGCCCGATCTGGACGGTCGTGACGCCTAGCGGGCGACGGTCCGGACGACCCCCGACATCAGCTTCGTCGCCCGCTTCGCCGCGCCGGGCGAGAGGCGGCTGAGCGCCTCGACGAGCTCGAGGACGTCGTCGTCGGGCAGGCCGCCGAGCAGGTGGACCAGCCGCAGGATCGTCTCGTCGGAGATCTCGCCCAGCAGCCGCATCCCGCGCTCCAATTCGCGCGGCTCGAGCTTCGGGATCAGCCCGACCGCCCCGTCGAACAGCCGGACGAACCCGGCGAACGCGGTCAGCCAGTCGCGGAGGCGGAGCAGCTCGAGGTCGTCCGGGTGGTCGTTCGCCGCCTCCACGGCCTGGGCGGTGGTCTTCTCGATGACACCGACGATCGGGTCGCCCTCGCGGACCTTGCGCTCGGCGATGACGCTCGTGAACCACTGCCAGTGGTCGCCGACCGCGACGTAGGCGGTGCCCGCCGGTCCTCGCCGCCCGACGCGCCTCGGCTCCGACACCTTCTCGACGATCCCCCAGGTCTCGGCGTCGGCGAGCGCGAGGCTGGCCGCCCGATGGGAGAGGCCGAGGGCCTCGCGGACTTCGCGCTCCGTGAGCGGCACGCCGCGGACCATCAGGTACGCGTGCACGCGCCCGATCGCGGGAGCGACGCCCCAGGACGCGCTCATGTCGCCCCACGCGTCCGCGAACTGGAGGCGCAGCGCCTCCGCGGGCTCCAGGCCGCGGTCCTCGCCCGAAACATGCGACTTGACAGTAGCGTGTTCTTGCGTCATAACTTGCTAACGAATGGTAGCACGGACGGACGCACCGATGACATCGACCACGATACGAGTCACGCCATCCGACGGTACGCGCTCGCGGGTTGGACCGAGGACCCGCCTGCTCGGCGCGTTGGTCGCAGCCGGGATCTCCCTCTCGCTCGGGACCCTCCCGAGCGACTTCCTCCCCGGCTCCGTCGTCACCGAAATCGGCGGCCTCGGGTTGATCGGAGCGCCGCTCGCCGCGCTGCTTGGGTTCTGGCTGACGCCGGCCGCCGGACGGGCATCGTGGCGGATGGCGGCAGGGATCGGCGTGGCGATGGGCGTTGCTGCGGCATATCTCGGCGTGCTCGAAATCGCGCTGCTGAGCCTGGTCGCGCCCATGCTCGGCGTCGATTCTGCGACGGGCTTCAGCGACGACTTCACCGGATCGCTGTTCATCGCGACCGTCGGGCTACCCTTCGGGACACTCGCGCTGCCGATCACGATCCCGTGCGGTCTAGCGTGGGCGTTCGTCATGCGGACGCTCGCGATGCGCGGCCGGCATGAACGCGGCCGCCGGGCCGCCGCCTCATGATCGAGGCGCTCTTCGCTGTCGCGCTGCTCGCGGCCGTCCTTCCGGCTCTGCCCTTGGTCCCCGGTTCCGGCCTGGCTGGCCGTGCTCTGCTGGCAGCGGCGGGAGCGGCGGCGTTGCTCGGAATCGCGATGGCCTTCGGGCCGGGTCCAGCTGCAGGCGTCCTCGCAATTCCGTGGCTCGTCGTCGCGATCGCGGTGGCGATCTCGCGGCTGCCCGGCATGTGGGCCCGGCTTCGATCGCTGCGGGCGTTCGCCGACGGTCTCGGCGCGGACGCCGCGTGCGCCTTCCTCGCGGTCGGGGCGACGTGGGCCCTGCTTTCGCGTCTGGGTGTCCGGCCGATGGGCTTCGAGGACCGGATCGTGCTGTTGACGGCGGTCCACTTCCACGTCGCGGGGTTCGTGCTGGTGCTCGTCGGCGAGCTGCTCCGACGGCGGGCCGGGTCCGGTGTCGTCCCTGCCGGCCTCACCGCGCTCGTGATTGGCATCCCGACAACCGCTCTCGGGTTCCTCGGGGTCGAGGGCGCCGCCCTCGTCGGCGGCTGGCTCGTCGCGGTCGGTGGCATCGTGATCGGGGCGGCTCTTCTCCGAGCCGGCCTCCGCGGCCCGGCCGCCGGCCTGCGCGGCCCGCTCCCGGCCGTCGCGGGCGTCGCGCTGCTCCTCTCGATGCCGCTCGCCGTGGTCTGGGCGACGACCTCGTGGCTCGGGATCGCGTTCCTCTCGGTGCCGTTGATGGCGGCCACCCATGGCGCGCTGAACGTCGTCGGGTTCGCCGTACCGGCGGTCTTCGCCTGGCGAAAGGCGACGGTCGCATGAGAGTCGTTGTCGCCGGCGGCTCAGGGCTCATCGGAAGAGCGCTGGTCGGTTCCCTGCTCGCCGACGGCCACGAAGTCACGGTCCTGACACGCGATCCCGACCGCGCCCGGAAGCGGCTTCCAGCCGGCTGCGAGATCCGTCAATGGGACGGTGGCCGTGATCCGGAGGCCGCGGTCGACCTCGCGGGCGTCGACGTCGTTGTGAACCTGTGCGGCGTTCCGGTCGGGCCGCGACCGTGGACGCCGGGCCGGAAGCGCGAGATCGTCGCGAGCCGGGTGCGGCCGGCAGATGCCCTCGTTCGCGCCATGGCGGCCCTCGCGCCCGCCGATCGGCCGAAGGCCTACGTCTCGGCGGCCGGAACCGACTGGTACACCGACCTCGACGCCGCAACCCGCGACCGAGGCGACCGCTCCACCGCCCCGCGGCAACCCGGTGGTGGCACCGGACCCACGCCATTCCTCTGGACCGTTTGCGACGAGTGGGAACGGGCCGCGCTCCGAGCCGAGCCGCTGGGCGTCCGCGTCGCGCTCCTTCGGACGAGCTTCGTGCTCGCTCCCGGCGCGTCGCTGATGGGACTCGTCGCCCTTCCGTTCCGGGTCTGGCTGGGCGGCCCGCTCGGCAGCGGGCGACAGTGGTTCAGCTGGGTCCACATCGACGACGTCGTAGGCCTCTACCGCCTCGCGATCGCCGACGATCGGGTCTCGGGCGCCGTCAACGTCGCCGCCCCGGAGCCCTGTCGCCAGGAGGCGTTCGCCGCCGCCCTCGGCAACGCGCTCCACCGACCGAGCTGGCTGCCCGTCCCCGCGTTTGCGATCCGGCTCGCACTGCGCGGCCAGGCAACGCTGGCGGTGGGATCGCGGCGCGTCGTTCCGGCGCGGGCGCTCGAACTGGGCTATCGCTTCGCCTTCCGCGACGTGGCCGTTGCCACGGCCGCCGCCATCGGCCGGAGCCAGCCGATGGACGTCGACGAATGAATCGGTCAGCGTTCCTCGCCGGACTTGTGGTTGGCGCCGCCAGCGGGTTGCTTCTCGCGGTGTGGCCGACGCTGGGCTTCCTGATCGCAGTCGCGTTCGCCGTACCTGCGGCGATCTCGCGCGGTCGGCTCGCCGCTCTCGGTGGCTTGCTCAGCGGGCTGTCGTCGCTGTGGCTGGCGGTGATCGGCATCGCGACCGCGCGATGCGCCGAGTTCGATGCTCGGCCCGGCCAGGAATGCGTCACGGCCGATGTCGGACCGTGGTTCGCGGTCGCCCTCGGCCTGCTGCTGCTCGGGACGATCAGTTCGCTGGCCGCGGCCAGGCGTTAGTTCGCCGGCGGCCCAAACTTCAGCGCAGCGTCGACCGCGACGAACAGCGGGTCGGCCGGGTCGATCGCGACCTGGCAGGAGGCGATCTCGCGGTCGCCGGTCCTGACGTGGAACGTGTAGATCGTCTCCTGGCCGTCGAAGGCGATGGGGCACGTGCCGGTGAACGGGCGGCTGCGGATCTTCAGGTAGTCGGCCTGCTCGACCTCGACCCGGAGCGCGTCGATGACCTCGGGCGGGGCGGTGCCGAGGACCCGGTCCTTCGGGATGACCTCGTGGATCGTGCCGTCGGCCTCGATGTTGAGCAGCAGATCGCATGAGCCCGACGGGCACTCGCCGCCCCGCATCTCGACAGACACGAGAGGGAACGCGAACGGCGTTGCCGCGACGGCCGACGGCGGCGCGGACGTGGGGCTCGGCGTCGAAGACGGCGTTGGCGCCACCGAGCCACACCGCGGCGACGGTCGCGACGAGGAGCGACAGTGCGGCGAGAAGGCGAACGGCAGAGCCCGGGATGCGCGGTCGGGTCGGCATTCCGCCCCGGACGCGTCGTCGGAGCGGTTGGTTCCGACCTATGATCGGCCGATGGCGGTCCTGCGAAGCCGGCTCGACCCGGCGGGCGACGAGACCCGCGCCAACCACGATGCGATGTGCGCGCTCGTCGCCGACCTCCGGGCGCGCCAGGCGGTGGTCAGCGAGCGCGGCGCCGGCGGCGACGAGCGCTCGATCGCCCGCCATCGTGAGCGCGGCAAGCTGCCGGTCCGGGAGCGGATCGACCGGTTGCTCGACCCCGGCTCGGCGTTCCTCGAGCTGAGCCCGCTCGCCGCGACCGGGCTCTACGACGACGACGCCCCGAGCGCGGGCATCGTCACCGGCATCGGGACGGTCGAGGGGACGCGCGTCGTCGTCATCGGCAACGACGCGACGGTCAAGGGCGGGACCTACTACCCGATGACGGTCAAGAAGCACCTCCGGGCGCAGGAGATCGCGCTCGAGAACCGGCTGCCGTGCGTGTACCTCGTCGACAGCGGTGGCGCGTTCCTGCCGCTCCAGGCGGACGTCTTCCCGGACCGCGACCATTTCGGCCGGATCTTCTACAACCAGGCCCGGATGTCGGCCCTCGGCATCCCCCAGGTCGCGCTCGTGATGGGCTCCTCGACCGCGGGCGGGGCGTACGTCCCGGCGATGAGCGACGAGACCGTGATCGTCCGGGGCATCGGCACGATCTTCCTCGGCGGGCCGCCGCTCGTGAAGGCGGCCACCGGCGAGGAGGTCAGTGCGGAGGACCTGGGCGGCGGCGACCTCCACACGAAGACGTCGGGCGTCGCCGACCACCTCGCGCTCGACGACGAGCACGCGCTCGCGCTCGGCCGGTCGATCGTCCGCAACCTGAACCGGCGACCGCCCGCCGCGCCCTGGGACCGGGTCGCGCCAGAGGAGCCGGCGGTCGATCCGGCGGGGCTCTACGGCGCGATCTCGGCCGATCCGCGCCGGCCCGTCGAGGTCCGCGAGATCATCGCCCGGCTCGTCGACGGCAGCCGCTTCCACGACTTCAAGCCACGCTATGGCGAGACGCTCGTCACGGGCTTCGCCCACATCGACGGCTACCCGGTCGGGATCATCGCCAACGACGGCATCCTGTTCAGCGCGTCGGCCCTGAAGGGCGCCCACTTCATCGAGCTCGCCGCGCAGCGGAAGATCCCGCTCGTGTTCCTCCAGAACATCACCGGCTTTATGGTCGGCCGGGAGTACGAGGCGGGCGGCATCGCGAAGGACGGCGCGAAGATGGTGATGGCCGTCGCCTGCGCCGAGGTCCCGAAGTTCACGATCATCGTCGGTGGCAGCTTCGGCGCGGGCAACTACGCGATGGCGGGGCGTGCCTATCAGCCGCGGTTCCTCTGGACGTGGCCGAACAGCCGGATCTCCGTCATGGGCGGCCAGCAGGCGGCGCGGGTGCTCTCGACGGTCGGCGGGCCGTTCGATGACGACGCCGCCCGCGACGCGTTCGAGGCGCCGATCCTCGAGACGTACGAGCGCGAGGGCTCGCCGTACTTCGCGACGGCGCGGCTCTGGGACGACGGCGTCATCGATCCGCTGGAGACGCGGCGGGTCCTGTCGCTCGGCATCGAGGCGGCGCTCCACGCGCCAATCCCCGAGACGAGGTTCGGCGTCTTCCGGATGTAGATCCGTTCGGGGATTCCCCTGATGGTGCCGTCAGGTGCCGCAACCCAGACTGCGGGCGCGATGTTGCTTGTCCGCCGCACCTCACTCGTCGTCCGCGCGGCCGTGGTTGCGCTGCTCACGGTCGCGTGCTCGATGGCCGGCATCGGCAGCCCGCGGAGCGGCGCCTATCCGGGCGCCTGCGGCCAGTGGTCGTACGAGGCGAATCGATGCGCCGCGATCGTCGCGGAGGCGCGGCACGAGGCGCGGATCGACGAGGCCGGCGTCGCGTGGATCGAACTGCTGCCGTTCGACCAGCCGCAGACCCTCAGCGGCGGGCAGGTCGCTGCCGTGAGGTTCCACCTCGCCGACGGGTCGACCATCGACCAGGACGTGTGGTGCGTCGGCGTCAGCTTCAAACGTGCGTGCAACGACGTCGCCCAGATCCAGACGAACAGCGGTGTCGACGGCGACGTGCCGTGCTCCGGTGAGCCGCCCGACGGGTGCGCCACGCTTCCCCCGCAACCCGATCCGTCGGCGATCGCGGCCGCGACGTCGTTCCGCCTCGACTCGCTGGCCGTGCCCCTCGACCACGAGGGCCGCTACAGCCTCGAGCTCGGCGCGGCCACGTTGCCGGACGGTTACCTGTCGGAGCGGTCGTTCCGGATCGCCGAGACCATGCCAGACACCTTCTGGATCGAAGAAGGCGTGAGACTCGAGATCCGGCCGGATGTCGCCGGTCGACCCGCGATCGGCAGCCGGTATCGCGAGCCGTTCGACGGTCCCGAGCCGGTCACGGTCTACCTCGTATTCGAGGTCACGCAGCTGGATTCGCCGTCGGTTCTGCAGGTCCGGGACGTCGTCGTCCGTTAGCATCGCGACCGATGGACGGTCGCGTGCTCCAGGTCAACATCTCCCCGGGCGGCGTGCCGAAGCACCCCGTCGAGCGGGCGTGGGTCGGCGCGATGGGCCTCGACGGCGACGCCCACCAGCATCGGTACGTCCACGGCGGGCCTCACCGCGCGGTGTCGCTGCTCGGCATCGAGGCGATCGAGCGGGTCCAGGCCGACGGCCACCCGATCGAGCCCGGCTCGGTCGGGGAGAACCTGACGACGACCGGCCTCGAGCTGTCCGGGTCTGCCGATCGGGACGCGACTCGCGATCGGGGACAGCCTCGTCCTCGAGCTCTCGGCCGCCGCCGGGCCGTGCGACGTCATCAAGGGCTCGTTCCGGGACGGCAAGTCCGGCCGCATCTCGATCCTCACCCACCCGTCCGACTCGCGGATGTACGCCCGGGTCGTCGTCGAGGGCGAGGTCTGCGCCGGCGACCCGATCGCGGTGTCGGCGCCTGCGGACGAATCGGCCGCGACGGTCTTCCACTTGCTCGAGCTCCTCGACGACGTCGATCGCCAGCCCTGGCTCGCGATGTGGCGCGCCGCGGCGGAGGCCGGCTACGACGTCCGGATCGTCGACCACGGCGACCTGTCGGCCGTTGCCTCGCCGGACCTCCCGGGAACCGAGTTCAACCGGGCATTCGGCCTGCGGATGGTTCCGATCGCGACCGACCAGGTCCTCGACCTCTATCGCGCCGCCGGGACCACGGGCTGGCTCGTCGACGCCGGCCAGGAAGCGAGCGCTGCCGGTGCCGTGGCGGATGGTCGCGTCGGCGTCCACACCGCCCCGATCCAGGAGCTTCTTGCCACGGCGGCGCCCGCCGTGGCGGGACTGGTCATCCGGCCGGTGGACGGGCCCGCCGACGAGCGAGCGTGGGTCGAGACGTACATCGCCGCGTTCGACGTCGAGCCGCCGATCGCCGAGGCATGGCGGGCGTTCGAGCCGCTGGTCGCGCGGGCCCACGGCTACCACCAGGTCCTGGCCGAGCTCGACGGTCGCGTCGTGGCCGTCGCCGCGACGCAGACCCACCGTCGCGTCGCCTGGCTCGGCGGCGGCGGCGTGCTCCCGGAGGCGCGCGGCCGCGGCATCCAGCGGGCGCTGATCGCGCATCGGGCGCTCGCGGCGGCGATGGCCGGCTGCACGCGGGTCATGTCCACGGCCAACGCCGGGTCGGTGTCCGCGGCGAATCTCGAGGCGATGGGACTCCACGAGATCTGGCGGCGGCGGAACCTGAGGTACACGCCGGGCGAGGCCCCGTGAGCGAGATGCTCCGGGTCGCGCGGTCCGGACCGGCCGGCGCCGTCGCCCGCGTCACGCTCGCCCGTCCCGAGGTCCACAACGCGTTCAACGCCTCGCTGATCGCCGAGCTCCGGACGACGTTCGCCGGCCTCGCCCGCGAGTCGCCGACGGAGCTCCGGGCGGTTGTCCTCGCCGGCGACGGCCCGTCCTTCTGCGCCGGCGCCGACATCGACTGGATGCGCGCGGCGATGGCCCTCGACGTCGAGGGCAACGAGCAGGACGCGATGGCGATGGCCGAGATGTTCGAGACGATCGACACGTGCCCGGTCCCGGTCGTCGCCCGGGTCCAGGGGGCGGCGCTCGGCGGCGGGATGGGCCTCTGCGCGGTCGCCGACGTCGTCATCGCCGAGGCCGGGACGAAGTTCGGGTTCACCGAGACGCGCCTCGGGATCCTGCCGGCCGTGATCTCGCCGTTCGTGATCGCGAAGATCGGCGAGTCGCATGCCCGGGCGCTGTTCCCCGGCGGCCGGCGGTTCGACGCGTTCCGGGCCCAGCGGATCGGGCTCGTCCACGAGGTCGTCGAGGGCGAAGAGGCGCTCGACGAGGCCGTGGCGGCGACCGTCGCCGACGTGCTCGCGTCCGGCCCGACGGCGGCGCGTGCCGCGAAGGCGATCGTCCGCGAGGTGCGCGGGCTGGGCCACGGCGCGTCGAAGTGGCACACCGCGAGGGTGATCGCGCGGCAGCGCGTCGGCGAGGAGGCCCAGGAGGGCTTCCGGGCGTTCACGGAGAAGCGGCCGCCGGCCTGGCAGCCCGACCCGGACCGGTAAGCCGGCTAGACGCCGGTGGGCGGCGCGCTGATCGTGGCAGCGGGCTCCGGCAGGGCTTCGGCTGGCGCCTCGGCCAGGGTCGGGATCACGCGGAGCGATCGGAGCGGCGAGAGCGCAATCACGCCTGCTGCAACGAGTCCGCCGATCGAGCTGATCGCGATCGTCTCGCGCAGCCCGATGGTGGTCCCGAGGATCCCGCCCACGAGCGCCCCGAGCGGGATCGTGCCCCACGCGATCCAGCGGCCGGTCGCGTTCACCCGGCCGAGGAGGTGGTCGGGCGTCACCGCCTGGCGCAGGCTGAGCGCGTTCACGTTGATGACCATGACCGCCGGCCCCTGGACGAGGCCCGACAGGACGAGGAACGGGATCGGCATCGACGCCGGAGCGATCGCGACCAGCAGCGTCGCGACGGTGAACGTGCCGCATGCCGCCATGAGCGCCGGGCCCACGCCGAGCTTGCGGGCGATGCCCTGCGCCGACGCGGCGCCGACGACCGTCCCGATCCCGCCGATCGCGACCGTCAGCCCGATCGCCCCGGGCGAGAGTCCCAGCTCGCGGACGACAAACACGAGGTAGATCGCGAAGCCGACCTGACCGGCGAAGTTGAGGACCGTGACCGCGGCCGCCGTCACTCGCAGGTAGACGTTGCCGGCGAAGTACCGCAGGCCCTCGACGATCTCCTGGGCGAATCCGGGTCGCGCGCCCTCGACGGCAGGCCGCGCCCGCACGGCGTCCGGCGGAATCCGGCCGAGGAAGCCGGCCGAGGCGAGGAAGCTGACCGCGTCGACGAGGATCGCGATCGGCGCCGTGACGAGGCCGACGAGGACGCCGGCGAGCCCCGGCCCGACGACCTGGGCGGCGGATCGGCTGACCTCGAGGCGCGAGTTGCCCTCCGCGAGGCGCTCGCGTGGCACGAGCTCCGGCAGGAACGCCTGGTAGCCGACGTCGAAGAACACCGTCAGCGTCCCGGCGAGGAAGCCGACGACGTACAGCTGCCACATCTCGAGGATGCCGGCGAGGTACGCGGCGGGGATGGCGGCCAGGATGAACGCCCGGCCGATGTCGGCGGCGATGAGGATCCGCCGCCGCGGCAGGCGGTCGACCCAGACGCCGGCCGGCAGCGTGAACAGCAGGAACGGCAGGAAGTCGATCGCGGTCAGCACGCCGACCTCGAGCGGGCTCGCGCCGAGCGTGAGGATCGCCACGAGCGGCATCGCGAGGAGCGTGACCTGGGTTCCGAGCTGGCTGACCGTCTGGGCCAGCCACAGGCCCTGGAACCCGGGCTCGCGAAGCAGCCCGGCCCACGCGACGAGCGCCGCGATCGCGCCGCGCGCCGGCGGTCCGGGCGGCTCGGGCGGCGCAGGGAGAGGCTGGCCGGGGCCGTCGGCGGAAGCGTCGACGCGGTCGGGCATGGGCGGTCCAGTCTACGTGCGACAATCGCGTCACGCATGTCGGACGATGTCAGCGCCAGCGAGGCGGCCCGCCGGATCGGGACGAGCACGCGGACGGTCCAGCGCTGGATCGCGACCGGCCGGCTGCCCGCGCGGCGCGTTGGTGGGCGGTGGCGTGTCGCGAATGACGCAATTGGCGCGTTCGACGCGGCCGACACCGCCGAATCGCCGGCGCCCGCGGCCATCCGGACGTTGTTCGTCGCGAACCGCGGCGAGATCGCCGCCCGGATCCGGCGCACCGCCGACCGTCTCGGGATCGCGACGATCGTCCCGCCGACCGACGGGCCCGACGCTGTCGACCTCCTCTCGATCGACGCCGTCGTCGCAGCCGCGACGGCGGTCGGTGCCGACGCGCTCCATCCCGGCTTCGGGTTCCTCGCCGAGAACGCCGCCTTCGCCGAGGCGGTCATCGCGGCCGGCATCCGCTGGGTCGGGCCGCCGCCCGCCGCGATCCGGGCGATGGGCGACAAGGCCGCCGCGCGCCGGCTCGCCGTGGAGCTCGGCGTGCCGGTCGTCCCGGGCTACGACGGCCCGGACCAGGACGACGCGACCCTTGTCCGCGAGGCGGCCGCGATCGGGCTGCCAGTGCTCGTCAAGCCCGCCGCGGGCGGTGGCGGCAAGGGCATGCGCGTCGTCCGGACCGCGGCCGCGCTCGAGGAGAGCTTCGCGACCGCGCGCCGCGAGGCGCTCGCGGCGTTCGGTGACGACCGCCTCGTCCTCGAGCGGCTGGTCGAGGGTCCGCGCCACGTCGAGGTCCAGGTGCTGTTCGACGGCCACGGCCACGGCGTCCATCTCGGCGAGCGCGACTGCTCGATCCAGCGCCGCCACCAGAAGGTCCTCGAAGAGACGCCGTCGCCCGCCGTCCGCCCGGCGACCCGCCGCCGCCTCGCCGATGCGGCGCTCCGGATCGCGCGAGCCGTCGGCTACGAGAGCGCTGGAACCTGCGAGTTCCTCCTCACGGACCGCGGCTCGTTCTTCTTCCTCGAGATGAACACCCGCCTCCAGGTCGAGCATCCCGTCACGGAGCTGGTCACCGGCCGCGACCTCGTCGCCGACCAGCTCCGGATCGCGGCCGGCGAGTCGCTGGGCTTCGAGCAGCGCGACGTGACCTCGAGCGGCCACGCGGTCGAGGTCCGCCTCTACGCCGAGGACGCCGAGAACGGCTTCCTGCCGGCGACCGGACGGCTCGAGGCGCTGCGCTGGCCGGCGGGCGAGGGGATCCGCGTCGACGCGGGGGTCGCCGCAGGCGACGAGATCGGCGGGCGGTTCGACCCGATGCTCGCGAAGATCGTGGCCCACGGCCCCGACCGGCCGGAGGCATTCCGCCGCCTCGCCACCGCGCTCGACGACACGCTCGTCCTCGGCCTGACGACGAACCTGCGCTTCCTGCGCTGGCTCGTCAGGCAGCCGGCCGTCGCGGGCGGACAGGCCCGGATCGATACGCTCGACCGCATCTGGCCGCCCGACGACTGGCCCGAGCGGACCGCGATCCCCGACGGGGCGTGGGCCGCGGCGGCGCGGCTCCTAGGGCCCGGCGGCTGGCGGCTGAACGGACCGTCGACGGTGCGGCTCGTCGCCGACGGCGAGGAACGAACGATGGCGACGAGCGGTGACGGGGGCAACGAGCCGGACGACGCGCACGGGATCGAGGCAATCCGTGTCGGCGACGTCGCCCACCTCGATCTCGCCGGCCGATCGGTCGCCTTCCGCGTGGCGCCCCCGCCGGACGTCGACCGGGCGGCGCGCGCCGCAGCGGCTCATGGCGGCGCGGGTGGCCCAGTCGAGCTCGTCGCCCCGATGCCCGGCTCGGTCGTCCGCATCCACGCTGCGGTCGGCGAGACCGTCGACGCCGGCGACCCCGTCGTCACGCTCGAGGCGATGAAGATGGAGCACGTCGTCGTCGCGTCGGCCGCCGGGCGCGTCTCCGAAGTCGGCGTCGCGGCGGGTCGCCAGGTGGCTCGCGGTGACGTGGTCGCGGTGATCGAGACCTGACCGGCGACGGCGAGGCCGCGCTACGCTAGCGGGCGAGGGAGAGCGATGGGCAAACACGACAAGGACAGGGACAAGGACCGGAAGCGCATGAAGCAGAGTCAACGAGAGGCGAAGGCCGCCGACAAGGCAGCTGACGTCGGCGGCCACCACGGCGCCACGGCCCACGGCCAGCCGGCCCAGGTCGACGCCTCGCTGCCGTCGAGCCGCGACGAGCTGCTGGCCCTCCACGCCGCGGCCCGCCGACGTCGGGCGGCCGCGCCGTACAACACGCCTGAGCACCACGCCGCGATCGACGAGATCGGCCGGATCGAGGTCCGGATCGCCGACGTCGAGCAGGCGACGACGCCGCCGCGCGGCTGAGTCGCGGCTGATCGCCGTGCCGCCGCGAACGTCGTGATCGATCGGGTCCGCATCTACGAGGTCGGCCCGCGGGACGGCCTCCAGAACGAGGCGACGCTGCTCCCGACCGAGGCGAAGCGACGGTTCGTCGAGCTGCTTGTCGCGGCCGGGTTGCGCGAGATCGAGGCGACGTCGTTCGTCGCGCCGTCGGCGATCCCGGCCCTGGCCGACGCCGACGAGCTGCTGCCGAGCCTGCCGGACGCGCCCGGCGTCCGCTACCCGGTCCTCGTTCCGAACCTCCGCGGTCTCGCCCGGGCCGAGGCCGCCGGCGCCGACGCGATCGCCGTCTTCACCGCGACGACCGACGCGTTCACCGCGAAGAACATCCGGATGACGGTCGAGGAGTCATTGGCCGCGTTCGCGCCCGTCCTCGCGCGCGCGGGCGAACTGGGCTGGTGGCGGCGAGGCTATGTCTCGACGGCATTCGGCTGCCCCTACACCGGCGCCGTCGCGCCGGAGCGCGCCGTCGAGGTCGCGCTGCGGCTGCTGGAGCTGGGCGTCGAGGAGGTCTGCTTCGGCGACACGATCGGCGTCGGCGTTCCGGTCCAGGTCGAGCGGCTGACCGCGCTGGCGGTGAGCGCGGGGATCGCCGTCGAGCGGATCGCCTACCACTTCCATGACACCCGCGGGACGGCCCTCGCCAACGTCGCGGCAGGTCTCGCCGGCGGCGTCCGCTGCTTCGACGCCGCGACCGGCGGAACCGGCGGCTGTCCGTACGCGCCGGGAGCGGCCGGGAACCTCGCGACCGAGGACCTCGTGTACTTCCTCGAGCGCCTCGGGCTACGAGCACGGCGTCGACCTGGAGCGGGTCCTCGTCGCCGCGCGGTTCGTCGCCGAGGCGCTCGGCAAGCCGCTCGCGACGAAGGTCGGCCAGGCCGGCGGCTGGGACCCCGCGACGGGCCAGCCGGTCGGGCGCTGACGGACCACCCGCCGAGCGCAGAGCAGCGAATCCGCAAACCTGTACCATCCGGCACGAGATGGACGGCGTCGTGCTCGTGCTGAACCAGAACTACGAGCCGCTCAACGTCTGCAACCTGCCACGGGCGTTCCGGCTCGTGTTCGGCGAGAAGGCCGAAGTGATCGAATACGACCACCAGGTGATCCGGACGCCGCGGACGGAATACCGCGCGCCCTCCGTGATCCGCCTCCAGTACCAGATCCGCCGGCCGCGGCCCAAGGTCAAGCTGTCGCGCCGCGAGATCTTCGCCCGCGACCGCCACACCTGCCAGTACTGCGGCCGCCAGACCCACGACCTGACGCTCGACCACGTCATGCCCCGCCACCGTGGCGGCGGCCACACGTGGGAGAACCTCGTCACCGCGTGCAAGGCCTGCAACCACCGCAAGGGCGGCAAGACGATCGACGAGGCCCGGTTCCGCCTCCACCGGCCGCCCTTCGAGCCGCGCAGCGACGTCTACTCGCTCTTCACGCCGTACCTCGCCGACCAGCGCAACGAGGCGTGGCGGACGTACCTGTTCCTGGGCCGGAACTGAGCCGGTCGACATGACCCGGCCGGAGGCCCACCGGCCCGAATCCGACGCGGCCGCGGACCGTGCCGCGGTCGATGACGCCCGAGACGGCGCCCCCATCGCCGGCGCGATCGCGCGGGGCCGTTCCCGACGCCGTCCAGCGGCCTGATGGCCGCGCTGTGGGGTGCCGGACACGCCGCGTACGTCGTCGGCGGGTCGCTCCGCGACACGGCGCTCGGCAAGCCGGCGAAGGACTGGGACCTCGCGACCGACGCGCTGCCCGACGAGACGCTCGCCGTCTTCCCCGACGCCGCGTACGAGAACGCGTTCGGGACGGTCGCCGTGCGGCGGGGCCACGTCGAGTACGAGATCACGACGTTCCGGAGCGAGCACGACTATGCCGACTTCCGGCGGCCCCACCGCGTCGAGTTCGGGGCGTCGCTCGAGGCCGATCTCGCCCGCCGCGACTTCACCGTCAACGCGATGGCCTGGGGCGCGTCGCCGGGCGAGTCGCCGCGCCTGGTCGATCCGTTCGGCGGGCTCGCGGACGCGGCCTCGCGGACGCTGCGCGCGGTCGGCGACCCGGGCACGCGGTTCGAGGAGGACGCGTTGCGGATGCTCCGGGCGGTGCGCCTCGCCGCGACGCTCGGCTTCGAGATCGAGCCCGCGACGCTCGCCGCGATCGCCTCGTGCGCGCCGCTCGCCGCCCACCTTTCCGGGGAGCGGGTCGCGATGGAGCTCGATCGGATCCTCGCCGCGGAGCGACCCTCGGTCGGGCTGCGGCTCATGGCCTCGACCGGCCTGCTCGCGGCCGTCCTGCCGGAGCTCGCGGTGCAGGCCGGCGTGCCCCAGAACAAGATCCCCGGCGAGGACCTCTGGGATCACACCCTCGGGACGGTCGACGCGGCGGTCGCCCACCCGGTCGTCCGGCTCGCCGCGCTCGTCCACGACATCGGCAAGCCCGCGACCGCGGCCGACGGCCACTTCTACGGCCACGAGACCGTCGGCGCCGAGCTGGCCGGGGCGCTGCTGGAGCGGCTGCACGAGCCACGCGCGTCGACGGAGCGGGTCACCCACCTCGTCCGCCAGCACATGTTCCGCTACGAGCCCTCGTGGACGGACTCCGCGGTCCGGCGGTTCATCGGCAAGGTGGGTCCCGGCGCGATCGATGAGCTGTTCGCGCTGCGCGAGGCGGACAACGCCGGGAGCGGCGTGGCGCGCGACGCCGACGAGCTGGGTGAGCTGCGGGCGCGGGTCGAGGCCGAGCTGCGGGCCGGGCCGGTGCTCGACCGGTCGGCGCTCGCGATCGACGGCTCCGACCTGATCGCCGAGCTGGGTCTCGCGCCCGGACCGGGCCTGGGGCGGGTGCTCGAGGCGCTCGTCGAGCGGGTCATCGAGGACCCGGCGCTGAACGAGGCGCCGACGCTCCTGCTCCTCGCCCGGGACCTCGCGGCGGTCGACCGATGATCGAGCCGCTGCTCGAGGCCGAGCGGGCCATGAGCTTCGGGCTCCTCGACCAGGCGGAGCGGCTATATCGCCAGGTCGCGGAGCACGATCCACAGAACTCGATCGCGGTCGTCGGGCTCGCGCGTGTGGCGCTCGAGCGGGGCGACGAGCGGACGGCCTACGCCGAGGGCAGGCGCGCGCTGACGATTGACCCGGACAACCCCGCCGCCCAGCATCTCGTCATGCGACTGACCGAAGTGTTCGAGGGCCGCGGCGAAGCGCTGCCGGAGCCCGAAGCAGCCGCGGCGCCAGCCCTCCCCGGGCCGGCCCCGGCCGCCGCGCCTCGCCCGCGCAAGCGCCGCAGCGCCCTCGACCGCCTCCTGGGCCGCCGCCGATGAAGGTCCTCGTCACCGGCGGCGCGGGCTACGTCGGATCGGTGTCGGCCGAAGCGCTCCTCGCCGCGGGCCACGACGTCGTCGTCCTCGACGACCTCTCGACCGGCCATCGCCAGGCCATCCCCGACGGCGCCGCTCTCGAAACGGGCACCTATACCGACGGCGCCGCGCTCGCCGCCGTCCTCGAGCGCGAGAGGATCGAGGCGATCCTCCACTGCGCCGCGCGGTCGCTGGTCGGCGAGTCGGGCGTCGAGCCGGCCAAGTACTACCGCGACAACGTCGCCGGCGGTGTGGCGCTCCTGGAGGCGGCGAGGACCGCCGGCGTCGGTCGCCTCGTCTTCAGCTCCAGCGCGGCAGTCTACGGCGTGCCCGATGCGTCGCCGATCCCCGAGGACGCTCCCCTCCTGCCGATCAACACGTACGGCGAGACGAAGCGGACGTTCGAGGCCGCGATGGCCGCCTACGGCCGGGCGTATGGCCTGCGCTCGGTCAGCCTGCGCTACTTCAACGTCGCCGGCGCCACCGAGCGCCTCGGCGAGGACCACGACCCCGAGACCCACCTCGTCCCCAACGTCCTCGCCGCGGCCGCCGGCACGGGGCGCGAGCTGACGCTCTACGGCGACGACTACCCGACGGCCGACGGGACCTGCATTCGCGACTACATCGACGTCGCCGACCTCGCCGACGCCCATCTCCGCGCGCTCGAGGCGACCGCGCCGGGCGACGCCCGAACGGACGCGCCGCTCGTCTGCAACCTCGGCAGCGGCGGCGGGTTCAGCGTGCGCGAGGTGATCGAGGCGGCCGAGCGCGTCGTCGGGCTCCCGGTCCCGTACACGGTCGGTCCGCGGCGCGAGGGCGACCCGGCGATCCTCGTGGCGGCCATCGATCGGGCGGCCGACGTGCTGGGCTGGCGTCCCACGCGGTCGAACCTGGAGGCGATGATCGGCTCGGCCTGGGCCTGGCGCCGGCGCCATCCAACCGGCTTCGAGGACTGAGCCGGCCTACCTCGGCTCGAGCGGCGCGGTCGCCGGCGCCAGCCGTTCCGGCGGGGCCTCGATCGCGACTTCCCCGGAGCCGCTCCAGCGGTCGCTCACCGGCCGGATGAGCCACGCTCCGATCAGCATCGTCACGAGCAGGCTCAACACGGCGATCTGGTACGCCGCGACGCCCAGGACCGGCTGGAACACGAGCAGGATGACGCCGAACAGCAGCTGGCCGATGACCTGCGAGCCCTTCCCGACGAGCCCGTACAGCCCGAAGAACTCGCCCAGCTGCTCGGGCGGCGAGAGCCGCATCATCAGCACGCGGTCGGCCACCTGGACCCCGCCGAGGCCGCTGCCGAGGACCGCGCCCGCGAGCAGGAACATCGCGAGGCCCACGCTGCCGGGGACGCCCAGCGAGATCCCGCCGACGACGAGCCCGACCGCCCACGACGCGAGCACGATCATCAGCGTGCGCTTGGGCCCGAGGCGGTCGACGAGCGCGCCCCAGCCGAAGCTCGCGGCCACGGCGACGATCGCGAGGGTCAGCAGGATCAGGTTCGCCACGGTCGCGCTCAGGCCCATTGCCTCGGTCGCGACGATCGCCATCACGACGATGATCGTGTTGACGGCGTCCGAGTAGAAGAACCGCCCGAGGAGGAACCGCGGAAGCCCGGGCACGGTCCGGGCGTCGAGGATCGTCGTCCGGAGCTGGCCCAGGGCGGCGACCGCCTCGCGGAACCCCGGCCGGGGCGTCCCGGGCGGTGGCGGCGGTTCGCGGACGACGAGGAACAGCGGGACCGCGAACAGCCCGTACAACGCGGCTGCGACGAAGAAGACGCTCTCGATCGGCAGGTCGAGCAGGAAGATCAGGACCCCGATGAAGATCGTGCCGCAGTAGCCGATCGCGACGCCGATCCCCGACAGCGTGCCGCGGGTCTCGGGATGGCTGACGGTCCGCAGCGTCGAGTCGTAGTAGATCAGCGCCGACTGGTAGGCGAAGTTCGCGATCGTGAACAGGACGAGCCCGACGAGCGCCGGGCTCTGGCCGATCACGGCGGTCGGGATGATGCAGAGCAGCGTGAAGAACAGCAGGTACGGCAGCCGTCGGCCGCCGGCCCGGTCGCTCAGCGCGCCCAGGATCGGCGAAACGATGGCGTTCAGCCCGACGCTGACGGCGATCGCGACGCTGAACGCGAACGGCCCGTTCGCCTTGCCGAACTGGGTGTCCTCGACGAGCCACAGACCCATCGCGTACGACACGATCGCGTAGCTGAAGATCGTGTTCGCGAAGTCGTAGAGCGCCCAGCCCAGCGGGACGCGCGCCCGGCCCGTCGGCGTCAGTCCGGCCAGTCCGCCAGGGCGCGGCCCGCCGGCGTCGTCCGTGGCTTGGGCGGAGGCGGTCACGGCGGCCATGATAGGCAGCGGCCGACCGTGCCAGCGGGCTCCGCGAGCGCCACTGGAAGCCTTCGCCGGGGCCGTTGTACGATCCGGGCGTGACCGCGCCCATCGGATCCACCCTGGCCCGGGACGTCCAGACCGCCGCCGCGACGTGGCGTCCGCAGCGGTTCACCGAGAGTGGCGGCGACGTCCAGGACCCGCTCATCGAGCCGCTCTGGACCGGCCTCCGCGTCCTCGCCGTCGTCGACGGCGACCGGGTCACGTTCCGGGACATCGACGGCGACCCGATCGAGGAGTTCGATGACGTCGCCGGCGAGCTCGCCGCGGCCCGGCTGGCCGATCGGCTGATCCTCGACGGCTACCTGACCCACCAGGTCCTGCAGGAGCCGGCCGCGATCGCGAGGCGGGCCGCGGAAGCCAAGAGCAGCGATGCCCCGACGATGAGCCAGATGTGGTTCGGCAACCTGCTCCGGCGGGGCGGCAAGAAGGCGCCCAGCGTCGAGCAGACCGAGCGGGCCGCGCCGGTCGTCGACGGCGACGTCGCGCTCGTGATGGTCGACATCCTCTGGCTCGACGACGATCCGCTGCTCAACGTCCCGCTGCTCGAGCGGAAGCGAATCCTGGAGTCGGCGGTGGGCGAATCGCGGCTCGTCCGGCGCGGCACGTTCGTCCGGCCCCCGGTCGACACGTGGCTGGGGTCGTGGCGCTCGTTCGGGTTCAGCCGGATGTCGTACAAGGCCGCGAACTCGCGCTACCTGCCCGGCCAACAGAACCCCCAGTGGACCGTCGCGGACGTGCCGGCGCGTTGACCTGAGGCTCGGACCGCGTCTGCGATCGTCGCGAATGGGCGAGGCTGGGAAGGCGCTGGCGAGCACCGCAAGCGAGCGGGCCTCCAGGGCCCGTGAGCGCGGAGCGCAGTCCGGCAACGCTCCCAGCGTCGTCCAGTCGCGACAGCCGCCGTTAGTGGTACGGTCTGAATGTGCCCACTGCTCTGACACCGGCCGTGCGCGACGAGATCGCCCGCCTCGGCCGGGCCGACATCATGGTCGGCATCCCGAGCTTCAAGAACGCCGCAACGATCGGCTACGTCGTCCGGGCGGCGCAGGCCGGGCTCGTCCAGTACTTCCCCGACCTCCGGCCGGTCCTCGTCAACAGCGACGCCGGCTCGCCCGACGGCACCCAGCGCGTCGTCGTCGAGACCGAGCCGCCCGACTACGTCGAGCAGATCCTCCTCGTCCGGCCGACGAACAAGCTCTCCCGGGTGAGCCTCACCTACCCCGAGATCGACGGCGTCGGCGGCAAGGGCGCGGCGCTCCGGACGATCTTCGAGATCGCGGCCGCGCTCGAGGTCCAGGCGCTCGTCGTCGTCGACAGCGACCTGCGCTCGATCATCCCCGAGTGGATCGAGCTGCTGGCCGGCCCCATCGTCAAGGGTGGCTATGACTACGTCGCCCCGCTCTATGCCCGCTACAAGTACGACGGGACGATCACGAACACCGTCACCTATCCGCTGACGCGGGCCCTCTATGGCAACCGGATCCGCCAGCCGATTGGTGGCGACTTCGGCGTCAGTGGCGACCTCGTCAAGCACTATCTCGAGCTCGACGACTGGACCGACGACATCAGCAAGTTCGGCATCGACATCTGGATGACGACGTCGGCGCTGACCGGCGGCTTCGCGGTCTGCCAGGCCCGGCTGGGAGCGAAGGTCCACGACCCCAAGGACCCCGGCTCCGACCTCGGGCCGATGTTCCGCCAGGTCGTCGGGACGATCCTCCGGCTCGCGGCCCGCAACCCCGACCACTGGATCGGGATCCACGGCTCGCACGACGTCCCGGCCTACGGCTTCGAGCGGATCATCGACCCGCCGCCGCTCGAGGTGAACACGGTCCGGTTGCTTTCCGAGTTCCACCAGGGGTCGCTGACCCTCGCCGAGAGGTGGCGCGGGATGTTCGCGCCGGAGAACGCCGAGACGGTCCTCGTCCTCGCCCGGGAGGCGGGCAAGCTCGTCGACGCGGCCCGCGCGAAGCTGGGGATGGGCGGGTCGGAGGGTTCGTCGTCGCCGCCGCCCTCGACGGCCGAGATGGCCGCGGCCCTTGCCGCGTTCCACTTCCCGGACGACCTCTGGGCCCGGCTGATCTACGACCTCGTCATCTGCGCCCGGTCCGACGACCCGCCGATCGAGACGCTCGTCGCCGCGCTCGTGCCCGTCTACTTCGGGCGCGTCGGCAGCTTCGTCATCGAGAACCGCGACATCACGACCGAGCAGGCGGAGGATCGCGTCGAGCGCCAGGCCCGCCAGTTCGAGCTGCTGAAGCCGTACCTCGTCGAGCGCTGGCGGACCGCGGTCCATGCCGCCGAGGCGGCCGGGGCGCCGGCGTGAGCGGCCGGACGCCGCTCCCGGCGCGGATCCTCATCCCGGTTGCGAACCCGGCCACCGCGGAGGAGCTGATCCGCCTGGGCGCGGACCTGCTCGACCCGCGAGCCGGCGAGCTGACCGCGCTCGGGATCGTCGAGGTCCCCGAGGGGATGCCGCTCAGCGAGGGCGCGACGCGGGCCCGCCACGCGCGGCGCCTCCTCCAGCGCGTACTCGACTTCGCCCCGGAGGGGACGGCGATCCACCCGATCGTGCGGATCGGCCGCCACGCCGCGGAGGGGATCGTCGAGGCGTCCGCGGAGCAGGAGGCGGACCTGATCATCTTCGGCTGGGGAGGCAAGTCGCCGGCCGGTCGCGACGGCTCGGGTCCCGCGGTCTTCTCGCCGACGATCGACGAGGTCGTCCGCGACTCGCCCGCCGACATCGCGGTCGTCAAGCAGCGCGGCTCCAAGGAAATCCGGCGGATCATCGTGCCGGTCCGCGGCGGTCCCCACGCCGAGCTCGCGATCCGCTACGCCGACGCGATCGCCCGGCGCCACGACGCCCACGTCGCCGTCCTCCACTTCGTCCCGCCCGGGATCACGCTCGCAGTCCGGGCCCAGGCCGAGCACGCCCTCGCCCAGTTCCTCCGGACGCACATCAAGGCCGGGGCCAAGGTCGAGGGCGTCGTCCGCGAGGCGGCCAACGTCCGCAACGCGATCCTCCGCGAGGCCGAGCGGGCGGACCTCGTCGTCATGGGCGCCTCGGCCCAGCCGAGCGGCACCAACGGCGACGCCTACCTGTTCGGGGCGCTGCCGGAGGCGATCGCCGCCCGGGCGAAGCCGTCGGTCGTCGTCGTCAAGACGCGCGAGACGATCGGCCGCCAGACGTTCGAGCAGCTCGCCTCGCGAGCCGAGACACTCGCAGCCGCCGATCGCGCCGCCGAGGAAGCCCGCGCCGTGCCGGCCCGGGTCGAACGCTGGTTCGGCGAGGCGAACTTCCACCACGCCGAGTTCGCCGACCTCCGCCGCCTCGTCCAGCTCAAGGAGAAGCAGGGCCTGACGGTCTCGCTCGTCCTGCCGACGCTCGACGAGGAGGAGACGATCGGGCCGATCGTCCGCCGCGCGATCCGCGAGCTGATGGGCCGGGTCCCGCTGGTCGACGAGATCCTCGTCATCGACTCGCAGTCGACCGACCGGACCCGCGAGATCGCCGAGGCCGAGGGCGCCCGCGTCGTCCAGCACCCCGACGTCCTCGCCCGCTACGGCTCGTTCCGGGGCAAGGGCGAGGCGCTCTGGAAGTCGGTCTTCGAGACGAGCGGCGACATCATCGTCTGGGCCGACACCGACGTCCGGAACTGGCACCCGCGGATGGTCTACGGCACGATCGGGCCGCTGCTCCACGAGCCGCGACTGCAGTACGTGAAGGGCTACTACCAGCGCCCGATCGTGTCCGACGGCGTCCTGAAGGAGGGCGGCGGCGGCCGGGTCACGGAGCTCGTCGCCCGACCGCTGATCAACCTGTTCTTCCCGGAGCTGTCCGGGCTGATCCAGCCGCTCGCCGGCGAGTACGCCGGGCGGCGGACGCTGCTCGAGACGATCCCGTTCTTCACCGGCTACGCGGTCGAGATCGGGCACCTCATCGACGCCGCCGAGCGGGTCGGGATCGAGGGCCTCGGCCAGGTCGACCTCGAGCGGCGGGTCCACCGCAACCAGGAGCTCGAGGGCCTGTCGCGGATGTCGTTCGTGATCCTCCAGGCCGTGATGAAGCGGTTGGAGGAGCGGCGCAAGGTCCGGCTGTTCGCCGAGATGGGCTCGACGATGAAGCTGCCCCGGTCCGGTCGCGGACGCCTCGCGCTCGAAGTGATCGAGCTGGCCGACCAGGAGCGACCGCCGATGATCCGGATCCCGGAGTACCTCGAGCGACGGCGGGCGCTTGGCATCGCCGACCCGGGGTCCGGAAACGGGACGGGCGTCGCGAGCGGCGAGCTCGAGCCGGTCGGCGGCCGGTAGCGGACCCCTCGTCGCTCGTGGCCGACGCGCCGCTCACCGTCCTCTTCGCCCCGGACTCGTTCAAGGGCTCGTTGACCTCGGTCGAGGTCGCCCGGGCGCTCGCCGCCGGCTGGGCGCGGGCCCGGCCGCAGGACGACCTGTTGCTGTCGCCGCTCGCCGATGGCGGGGAGGGGACGCTCGTCGCGATCGCGGCGGCCGGCGGCTGGTCGGTCGAGACGGCGCGCGTCCACGACCCGCTGCGGCGCGTGATCCCGGCGCGCTGGCTGCGGTCGGCCGACGGCCGCTCGGCGGTCGTCGAGATGGCCGAGGCGTCCGGGCTGTCGCGGGTCCGGCCCGAGGAGCGCGACGCGATCGCGGCGACGTCGCTCGGGACCGGCGAGCTGATCAGGATCGCCGCGCTGGCGGGGGCGACGCGGATCGTCGTCGGGATCGGCGGCAGCGCGACGACCGACGGCGGACGCGGGCTGCTGGCCGGGCTCGGGGGCGCCGGCGACGACGGTGACCGCGACGCGCGCATCGACCTCGACGCCATCCGCGAGGTCGCGCAGGCGATCGATGTCGAGGTCGCGTGCGACGTGTCGAACCCGCTCCTCGGCCCGACCGGCGCGGCCGCGACGTACGGCCCGCAGAAGGGCGCCTCCCTCGCCCAGGTCGACGAGCTCGATCGGCGGCTGGCCAGCTGGTCGCGGGAGCTGGCCGCGAGCACCGGTCGCGACGAGGCCCAGACGCCGGGCGCGGGCGCCGCGGGCGGCGTCGGCTACGCGCTGCTCTCCATCCGGGATTGCTTCAGGGCGTTCCACCTCCGTCCCGGCGTGGAGCTCGTCATGGATGCGACCGACTTCGGCGGCAAGCTCGCGAACGCCGACCTCGTCGTCACCGGCGAGGGTCGCGTCGACGAGCAGACCGCGTTCGGGAAGACCGCAATGGGCGTCGCGAGCGCGGCGGCCGCGGCCGGCGTGCCCTGCGTCGTCGTCGGCGGCGGCGTGACGCCCGAGGGGATCGACGCGCTCGCCCAGCTCAGCGCCGTCGTCGTCCCGATCGCGGAGCAGCCACAATCGATCGAGGCGGCGATGGCCGCCGGCTCCCCGCCCGTCGAGCGCTGTGGCGAACGGATCGCCCGCCTGGTGTCCATCATGGCCGAGCGATGACAGAACTGAAGACGCCGACCCGCCGCCGGCCGGCTGCGAAGCCCAAGCCCCGGAAACGACGGAAGCCGGATCCGATCGTCGCCTGGAAGCGGCGCCTCGATCGCTACCGGCCGGGCCTCGTCGACTTCACGCTCGACGAGCTCGCCGGCATCTACGGCCACCCCGAGTGGGTCCGCCGCCTCGACCCGACGAGCGAGCTGATCCTCACGATCCTCACCCAGAACACCGCGGACACGAACGCCGAGGTCGCGTTCGAGCGGCTCCGCGCGTTCTACCCGTCGGGCCTTGCGCCAGAGCACCACAACCCGGGCGAGGGCTGGGGCGGCCGCGGCCTGAAGGACGGCGCGCCGCCGGATTGGACGCGCGTCGAGTTTGCCCCGATCGAGGAGCTGATGGACGTCATCCGTCCGGCCGGGATCGCCACCCAGAAGGGGCCGCGGATCCAGGCGTCGCTCCGCAAGATCCGCGAGGAACGCGGCGACCACTCGCTCGAGTTCCTCGGCGACATGACCGCGCTCGAGGCGCGCGACTGGCTGACCGGCGTCAACGGCATCGGCAAGAAGACCGCGTCGGTCGTGCTGCTGTTCTGCTTCGGCCTGCCGCTCGTCCCGATCGACCGCCACGTCGAGCGGGTGATGAAACGGGTCGGGCTGCTGCCGCCGAAGGTCCTCGACGACCCGGCCCACGACATGGTCCTTGCGCTGATCTCGCCGGAACGGGCCTACGAGAGCCACGTGAACCTGATCCGGCACGGCCGCCTCGTGTGCCACGCCCGCAACCCGGCCCACGAGCTGTGCCCGCTCCGCGACCGCTGCCGGTTCGTCGACAAGAAGGCGCCGTAGCTCCCGCCGTCCCGGCCGGTGGCCGTGCGCGCACGGGCCGCTCCTATACTCCCCCCATGCTCAGCGGCGGTCCGGCGGGCTACGGCGAGGCAGCTCCCAGGCTGCTCCTCGTCGACGACGACCCCAATCAGCTCATCGCCCTCGCCGACCAGCTCCGCGCCGACGGCTACCAGATCCAGACCGCCCGCGACGGCGACGAGGCCCTGCGCCGCCTCCGGACCGCGTGGCCCGACCTCCTGATCATCGACATGATGATGCCCCGGATGGACGGCCTGACCCTCGCCCGCGAGATCAAGGCCCAGGCCGACCTGCCGATCATCGTCCTCTCGGCGATCGACGCCGGCGACTCGAAGGCCGACCTGCTCGAGGAGGTCGCCGAGGACTACGTCACGAAGCCCTACCACTACCCGGAGCTCCGGGCCCGGATCAACCGCGTCCTGCGGCGGCTCGGCGACAAGGTCCCCAGGCAGAGCCTCGTCCTCGGCCCGAGCCTCACCCTCGACCTCCACCGTCGCGAGGCGACCGTCGGTGGCGAGACCGTCCAGCTCACCCCGACCGAGTCGCGCCTCCTCTACGCGCTTGCCGCAAACCTCGGCAAGACCGTCACGACCGAGACCCTCCTCGCCCGCGGCTGGGCCGAGACCGAGGACGCCGACCCGTCCTACGTCTGGGTCACGATGCGCCGCCTCCGCCAGAAGGTCGAGGTCGACCCGAACAAGCCGGTCCACGTCCAGACGGTCCGCGGCGTCGGGTATCGGCTGATCGCGACCACGCCCGTCGTACCGCCGGGCGCTGCGGGCGACGCCGAGGCCGACCCTGCCATCGGATCGGCCGATGGCTGACACGCCGCCCGCCGACGATCTGGCGGTCGCGGCACCCCGGTCGGCCGCCCGGACCCCGATCGCCGACCGGCTCGCCGCCCTCGAGCAGGCGGAACGCGACCGCGCGGAGGCCGAGCTGGTGGCCCAGCCGCCGCTCCCCGTCGACGCCGACCTCGACGCCTACGCCGGCGATGAGTCCAGCGGCGGCCTCGGGCTGGGCGTCCACCTGTCGTTCCGTTCGCGGCTCACGCTCGGGCTGGTCGCGGCGTCCGTGCTGCCGCTGGCCGGCTTCGGGATCGTCGTCCTGTTGATGCACGACGTCGCCACGACCACGGACACGCTGGGTCGCCTGCTCCTCCTGGGCCTCGTGCTCGCCGCGCTGGTCGGGATCCTGCTCTCCTACCTCCTCGCGGCCGACCTCATCGGGCCGCTGCGGGCGATCGCAACGTCGGTCGACCGCGTCTCGGCCGGCGACCTCTCCACCCCGATCAGCGTCCACGGCGACGACGAGCTGGCCCGCCTCGCCGACAGCCACAACCGCCTCGCCGCGACGCTCGAGCGCCGCAACCGCGAGCTGGGCCGGATCCTCGCGGCGATCGAGCAGGCCTCGCCCCGTGACGGCGCGGAGTTTGCCGCTGGTCGCGCCGCGACCGACGCCCGGGCGGCGTTCGGCATGATCGACTGCGACATCCTCCTCGTCGATCCGATCAACATCCCGACGGAAGAGCGGATCCCCGGCGACCCGCTGCCGGTCCGGGCCGTCCTCCAGATCGGCGGCGAGGCGATGGGCGTGCTCGTCGGGCACCTGCCGGCGACCCGGACGTGGGAGCGCGCCGACCAGGACCTCCTCGAGCTGTTCGCGAGCGAGATCGCGGTCGCGATCCGGAATGCCCAGCTGTTCGCCCGGGTCGAGGCCCAGAACACGCAGCTCCTCGAGCTGGACGCGGCGAAGGACGACTTCCTGCGCGGCGTCAGCCACAACCTCCAGACGCCGCTGACGAGCATCCGGGCCTACGCCCACCAGCTCCAGACCGATCCGCCCGACCGCCGGCTCGACATCATCGCCGAGCAGTCGGAGCGCCTGTCGCGGATGGTCCGCCAGCTCCTGACGGTGACGCGGCTCGAATCCGGAGCCCTCCATCCGCGGAGCGAGGTCCTCGCGCTGGCGCCGCGCGTGCGTCGCGCCTGGGAGGCGCTGGCAGCGAGCGAGGTGGAGATGCACCTCGACGACCAGTCGAAGGGCTGGCTCGCGATCGGCGACGTCGACCAGCTCGACCAGGTCCTCTGGGCGCTGCTCGACAACGCCGTGAAGTACGGCAAGCGGATGCCGGTTGCCGGTCGAGATCGGGGTCGACGAGGCGGCCAAGCGCCTGCGGCTGACGATCGCCGACGGCGGGTCGGGCGTCTCGGAGGCGGATCGGGCCCGGATGTTCGGCCGGTTCGTGCGCGGCCAGGAGACCGCGTCGGACGAGGGCAGTGGCCTGGGGCTCTACGTCTCGCGCGAGCTGTGCCGGGCGATGGACGGCGACCTCGTGCTCGAGCCGTCGGCGCCGGAGCGGGGTGCGGCGTTCAGCGTCTACCTGCCGGGTGAGCCACCCGACGAGAGCTGAGCCGGAACCTCGCGATGCCGCCGGGGCGGCGAGACGAGGCTAGGCCGAGACCGGAACGGCGGTCGGGACGGTCTGGGTCGGCTCGGCGGCCTTGCGGGGCCAGATGATCCCGCGCGGGTCGCCTGCGATCAGCATCGCCGCAGCCGCGCCGACGATCGGCCCGAGCATCGGCGAGATGCCGACCATCGCGGCGATCATCGCGCCCGCGTACCAGCCACAGTAGAACCAGAGGAACGCCGAGAGCACGCGCTTCTTCATGGCCGACACGGTACGGCGCGAGGCCGCGCCGGAGGAATAGCCTCTTCGTCCGGCGGATCATGCGACCGGTGGTGCGTGTCGGCGACACGACGGCTCCGCGCAAGGTGCCATGCAAGGTGGGCCCGGCACCATCCGGCAGTACTAAAGACCTAGCCCGTCACGGCATCGCACGACCGGGGTTGCAACACATGCTCACATCTCGAATTCGCCGCGTTCGCGACCGTCACCGCAACCGCTCGCGCGGCCAGAGCATCGTCGAATTCGCGCTGCTCCTTCCAGCGTTCCTGCTGCTCGTCCTGGTCGCCCTCGACTTCGGCCGGGTGTACCTCGGCTGGGTCAACCTCCAGAACATGGCGCGCGTCGCCGCGAACTTCGCGGCGAACAACGCCGAGGCATGGGGTGACGCCCGGCGACGCCGCGGTCAAGGCCCGCTACCAGGAGTTGATCGCGAACGACGCGCGCGCGATCAACTGCGTACCACCGGACCCGATCCCGGATCCGATCTTCGCGACGGGCACCGACATGGGTGACCCGGTGACGGTCAACATCGACTGCAACTTCAGCGGTCCTCACGCCGATCGTCAGTAGCGTCCTCGGTTCGAACATCCTCGTCTCCAGCCAGCGTCGAGTTCCCGGTCAAGGCTGGCCTCGTCGGCAGCGTGCCTGGTGGCGCGCCGCCGGTGCCGGCCCCGGTCGCGTCGTTCACCGCGTCACCGACATCCGGCATCGAGGACCTCGAGGTAACGGTCGTCGATACGTCGACCAACAATCCGGATAGCTGGCGTTGGACGTTCGGAGATGGGACGGCGGCATCATTCGCCAAGAACCCGCCGCCCCACGTGTACCAGAATCCGGGCACCTACACGATCACCTTGATCGTCCAGAACGCCGGCGGTTCATCCACCGCACCACCAACAACCATCGAGGTCCTCCCGGCGCCGACGACCGGGCCCATCCCGGACTTCAGCGCGAACCCACGGTCGGGCCAAGTGCCACCCAACCTGTCCGTCGCCTTCACCGACCTGTCGACGAACGGCGCAACGAGCTGGTCCTGGACCTTCGGCGACGGGGGTAGCTCAACTCAGCAGAATCCGTCCCACAACTACACGGCGAACGGGACGTACGACGTTACGTTGACGGTCTCTGACGGTACGACCTCGAATTCGCAGACGAAGGTCGGGTACATCGTCATTTCGGACAAGCCCTGCATCGTTCCCGAATTTTGCTGGGGTCCGGAAGAACAGCGCCCAGGGCGTCTGGGATGCGGCAGGATTTACGACGACCGTCTCGTTCTGCCCGGCCAGGCAAACTACAAGATCGGCGTGCAGTCGCTTCCGGGCGGCCTCGCTAACCCGCCGAACGGCTGTAACGCCACGATCCAGGTCGGACCGTGATGCGTTTGCTTCCATCGACGGCGAACGGGCCAGGGCCTCGTCGAGTTCGCGCTCGTCTTCCCGATCTTCATCATGCTGCTGCTGGGAGTGTTCGATATCGGGCGCGCCGTGTTCGCCTACAACGAGATCACGAATGCAGCGCGCGAGGGTGTCCGGATCGCGATCGTGAATCAGGACTCCGCGTCGGCATCCGAGGATCGGATCCGTCACAGACGAGCGAACTCCAGCGACCTGAGCGATCGAATCGACGTCCAGCTCCCCGACATGCGACAAGGGCGACACAGACCCCGAGCGACGAATGTCCCGGCCGCGTTCCGAAGGTCATCGTCATCGGTCTGAACTACGACTACACGGCGATCACGCCGATCATCGGCAACTTCCTGGGTCCGATGACGCTGACCGCGACAACGCGAAGGCGCTATCGAATTCGTCTGTCCCAACCCCTGACATCGTCAGCTGGACAGACTGCCGGGTCCTGTCCGAAACAACCATGACACCATCGCTGCACGCTGAGAAGAAGGTAGGAACGTGAACGCCGGCCGAGATGATCATGCGCCGAGAGGCCAGATCATCGTCATCTTCGCGGTCGCTTTGATTGCGATCATTTCCGATCGGGGCTTGATCCTGGAGGGTGGCCAAGCGTTTGCCCAGCAGCGGATTGCCCAGAACGGTGCGCGACGCGGCCGCCGAAGCGGGCGCAGTCGTGATCGCCCGGCATTGTACGCCGGCGGCCCGCCGCGCGGCAGGACGCGGGTCGCCACCGCCGTCTCTTTCACACCGCGGCGCCAATGCGATCGACATCCCAGTTGCCTCTACACCGACATCTGCGGGCGCTCTGCGACCGGTGGTACGAAGGCCCCCGGAACGGGCAACGCGGCAACGGTCGGCGGGTGGCGTCCTGCCGACGAGCAACCGGAACCCTGACTGCCCGGCGCGTGATCGGGTCCAGTCGCTGGCGTCCAGCTCAGGGCCACGGCGATTCGACTCGTTCGTGTCGCAGGTCTTCAGGATCGGCTGCCTCAACGCTGACACCACCGCGACCGCGGTCATGGGCCTGCTGCAGGGGACCTGCGACGCGGCGTCGGGCTCGTCGTGCTCCCGGTGACGCGCCCGTCCGGTCGTGACCTGTGACGGGATCGGCGAACCCGAACACCGTGAACGATTGGCCGATGAACGTCGAGTCAAGTGCCGCTGTGCAAGACAACCCCGGGTAACGTCGGCTGGCTCGATGGACTCCCAAGGCTGGCGGCAACCTCGGAGCGAGACTCGATCGACATCCGTGACAACCCGCCGATCGACCTACCCGTCCTGGCAGTTCATGACCTCGACCGGCAACCCCAACCGAGCGTCGAGGACGCGATCAACGCGTACTATCGGCCAGGTCGTCCTGTTCCCGATGTTCGACCTGACACTGCGCCGATCGACCCGCACTCCGGCTCGATCAAGGTCCCGCCCGACTTACGGCTGCGGTGCCATCGGCGGCAACGGCGACACCAGTGGTACCACATCCCGCGATTCGCCGGGTTCCTCCTGACCACGGGCCTACATCAACGGCAACAACAAGCCCGCGCTGCGATGCCGGCGGAACTGGCCGAGACGTCGTGCCTCATCGGCCAGTTCGTCGACTTCGTCACGTCGGCGAACCGTCGGACCCGGTCATCGGCGGCGGCAACCGACGAGACGGCATCCGTCGGGAGTCCAGCTCATCAAGTAGACCCTGCGGTCTCGGGGATCGCTGAAGGAGCCGCGTCCGGGCAGACGCGGCTCTTTCGATTCGCGGGACTCCGTCGCACGGACCGGACGATCGTCCGGCCCGGCCACCCCCTTCGGGCTATGCAAGCGCGCACCGATTCAAGGGACCGTGAAAGGTGCCCGGCCGAGCATGCCGGAACTTCCTCCCTTCATGGGGTGTTCGATGTCCGGTCTCGTTGCGCGGTGGCGCAGGCATTCGCAGCAGAGGACGCTCGGCCAGAGCTTCGTCGAGTTCGCCCTCATCCTGCCCGTGTTCCTGCTGTTCCTCGCCGCGACGCTGGACCTGGGCCGCGTCTTCTACGCGAACATCACGCTGAACAACGCCGCCCGCGAGGGCGCGTTCCAGGCGGCCAAGACGCCGGACCTCTACGTCTCCGGCCAGCCCTGCAACGAAGCCACCAACCGCGTCGTCTGCCGAGTCCAGCAAGAGTCCGCAGGCTCGATGATCGCCATCAAGCCGGCCGACGTCGAGATGACATGCAACCCGGGCTGCCTGCCCCGAGGCGCCGGGCGCGACGACGACCGTCGTGGTCCGCGGCAAGTTCCACCTGATCACGCCGATCCTTGCATTCGTCTTCGGCGGCCAGGACCTCACGCTGACGTCGAGTGCGACGGCCCAGATCGAGTACCTGCCCGACATCGCGCTGGTTACGCCGCCGCCGGGCCCGGTCGCCCTGTTCACGGCGACGACGTCCGCGCACCGGCGATGCCCGGGCTTTGACCGTGTCGTTCGACTCGGACACTGTCGACGGGCGACCCGAGCGGGTTTCAGTGGGACTTCGACGGTGACGGGATCGTCGACTCGGTCGACCCGACACCGAGCCACACCTATCCGACTGCGGGCACGTACACCGTGACGCTGACGGTGGTCAACCTCACCGGTGTCGACGTCGAGCAGAAGGTCGGCTACGTGGTCGTCACCTCGCCGCCGACGCCAACACCGACGGGCCCGACTCCGACGCCGACGGTCGCCCCGACGCCGGCATGCGCCTATCCGCCGAACGTGATCGGCCAGACCCCGAGCAATGCCGCGATCATGCTCTCCGACGCGGGCTTCGACAACTACATCCAGTACGGCGACCTGACGAAGGGCAACAAGGGCAAGATCCAGGCCCAGAACCCGGATCACACCCAATGCCTCGCGCTGACGACCCAGATCGTCACCCACTACCGGCCGAACTGATGAGGACGTCCGTGCGCAGCCACCGCCGACCCTCCTCTCGACCGGGCGATCCGCATCGTGGACAGGCCCTCGTTGAGTTCGCCCTCGCCGTCATCCCGTTCCTCATCCTGTTGATGGGCGTGATCGACATTGGGCGGGGCATCTATACGATGAACGGGACGTCCGAAGCCGCCCGGGACATCGCCCGCGTCACGATCGTCCACCTGACGAACGGCAGCGGCACCGTCGGGTTGAGCGACGAGACAGCCCAGGTCATCGCGACCCAGGAGGGCCTCGTCCCCGGCCTGACCATCAACCCGGCCACGGACGTCCAGTGCGTCGACGCGTACGGCGTCGTGCAGAACAAGACACTCGGCGGGAAGAACGACTGCACCCCGGGCGAGGACTTCATCACAGTCCACGTGACTGCGCCGTTCGCGCCGATCACGCCGCTCGTCAGCGCGTTCGGCAGCCACACGTTCGACTCGACCAGCCGGATGACGATCCCATGAGCAGCGAGGGCCGCACCATGCGTCGCAACGATTTCGCGCGCCGCGGGGAACGCGGCCAGATCATTATCCTGTTCGTGCTGGCGATCTTCGTGATCGTCGGCGTCGTCGGGATCGTCCTGGACGGCGGGTCAGCCTACGCTCAGCGCCGCCAGGAGCAGGGCGTCGCCGACCTGGCTGCGATGGCCGGCGCCACGGCGTTCCTCAACACGGCCGGCGACTACGCCACGAAGAACGCCGCGGCCGAAGCGGCGGCCCGGGTCAACGCGACGGAGAACGGCTTCACTGACGGGCTCAACGACACGAAGCTCACCGTGAACATCGCCAACGCCTACACGGCGTCGACGGTCAAGGTCGACATCACCGGCGTCCACGACAACAACTTCGCGGCGATCCTCGGCATGCCGACGTGGGACGTCTCAGTGACCGCCACCGCCATGGCTAGCGACAAGCCGAATGGGGCGATCGGGGCGATGCCGCTCCTCTTCAACGCCGAGGCGTTCCCGGGCGCGGTCTGCGATCCGGACGACACCGGCTGCACGCCCGAGGTCTACCAGCTGCCGGGCACCGGCAACGAGGACGTGCCCCAGGACGCCACCCAGTTCAACTGGACGGTGTTCTGTGCGAACGACAATCCGAACAATTCGTGCGAAGGCAACTCATCCGACGTGGACGCCATCATCAACGGCGGCGGCAACGCGACGACCATTTATGTCAATGACGACATTGGTCCGCTCAACTCCGGCGTCCACAACACGCTGTTCACGGACCTGACCAATCACATCGGGGAGAGCTTCCCCGTTCCGATCGTCGACGACGACGGCAACATGGTCGGCTTCGGGTACTTCCATCTGCTCGACGTCGAGGGCAACTCTGACAAGGTCATCCGGGGCTATTTCGTCTCGCCGGTCAACGCGACCTCCATGGTCGTCTCACCGACCGGCGGCGATCCTTCGCTGCTCACCGGTGCCTATCGGATCGCGCTCGTGAATTAGCATTCGCAGGTCGTTGGGTCACGACGAGGCTGCCCCACCTATCGGGGCGCCGATACCGTCCGTCGAGGCTCAGCCGAACTCATTGAGCCGCGTCCCTTCGGGGGCGCGGCTCACTCCGTTTCAGGCGACGCGGGACTGGATCAGCGGATGCCGGTGTCGTACGGGATGTCGACCGTCGTCACGCCCTCGCCGACGACGACCGGTACCGGCGGCGAGCCGTGGACCATGCCCTCGACCGGCTGAGGCTCGATCGTGTACGGCCCCGACGGCAACGTGATCCCGTAGTAGCCGCTCGCGTCAGTGGTCGTTCGGCCGGCCTCGTTGCCGGCGGCGGTCAGGACGACGATCGTGACCCCCTCGAGCGGCCGGTCGGCGCAGGCCGGGTCGTCGGGGCGGACGACGGGGCAGGTGGGACCGGCCGTGACGTGGCCCTCGATGCCGCTGCCACCGGGCAGGATCCCGCCGCCGGTCGTGCCGCCGGAGCCTCCGGCGCCGGACTTGATGTCGCTGCCCGGCGTGCCGGGCGGGACCGGCGGCCCCTGCTCGGCAGTGACGGTCACGGCGCCATCCTTCGAGACCGCGAACGTCCAGGAGTGACGGTTGATGCAGCCGGCCGGGCAATCGCCCCAGCCGACCTCGAACGTCACCGTGTAGCCGTCGCCGGTCTCGGAACCGGTGTACCAGCAGCAGGCGCCGATCATGTTCGGGTCCTTCGGGCCGACGCCCGCGAGGCTCGGATTGACCTCGATCACGCGGGCGGCCGCGTCCTCGACGGAGGTGACCTGTCGGCCCGCGGCGCCCGGCGATCCGGACGGCGGAGCCGTCGAGCCGGCCGACGAACAGGCCGCGAGGAGGAGGATCGGCAGGAGCAGCGAAAGGATGCGCTTCATGGCCCTGCGACGATGATCGCACGGGCCGGGTTCCGGATCAGGCCTGTCGCGTTGCGATCCGGGGGTCAGGCATTGGTCGGGCGGGCCCAATCGTCGCCGATCGAGTCGCGGGAATCGGTCCCGACGGCCGCCGCGAGCGCGCCGAGGACGGTCAGCGCGACGAGGAAGATCGTGAGCGTCAGCACCAGGTCCATCTCATCTCCTTCCGGGTTGCTGCGCTCATCCTGACACCTTACTGGCTTTCTGCTAAGGTCCGGTCCGATGCCAAGATCGAGGACCAGTTCTGGCGGCGAGCTCCTCGTCGAGCTGCGTCGCGACGACCCCACGCCACTCCACCGGCAACTCGAGCGCGAGCTCCGCTCGGCGATCCGTTCCGGTCGGCTCGAGGCGGAGACGGCCCTGCCGTCGTCGCGGGCACTGGCCGGCCAGCTGGGCCTGTCCCGTGGCGTGATCGTCGAGGCCTACGAACAGCTGGTCGCCGAGGGCTACCTGGCGAGCCGGCCTGGTGGCGCGACCCGCGTGGCAGACAACGTCGGGGCAGGTCAGGTGCCGGCGAGACCGGCTCGCGCGTCGCTGCCCGGCTACCAGCCGCCCGAGGACCCGCCGATCAACTTCGCCGCGGGCCGGCCCGACGTCAGCCAGTTCCCGCGCCAGGCCTGGATGAAGTCCCTCCGGCGGGTCATGAACGAGACCCCCAGCGAGCGGCTCACGTACCTCGACCCGCGCGGCGCCCTGGAGCTCCGGATCGCCCTCGCGAGCTACCTGAATCGGGTCCGGGGCACGATCGCCGACGCCGACGCGATCGTGATCTGCAACGGCTTCGCCCAGGCCCAGCGGCTCGTCGTCCAGGTCGTGCGCGAGGCCGGCGGCCGGCGCATCGCCGCCGAGGACCCGGGATTCGCGGAGGCGGCGACGGCGGCCCGCGACCACGGGCTCGAGATCGCCCCCATCGGCGTCGACGACGAGGGCCTGGACGTCGCGATGCTCGCCCGCGCCGACGCCGACGCCGTGGTCGTCACGCCGGCTCACCAGTTCCCGACTGGGGCGGTCCTGTCGGCGGAGCGGCGGGCGGCGCTCGTCGCCTGGGCGAAGGATCGCGACACCCTGATCCTCGAGGACGACTACGACGCCGAGTACCGCTATGACCGCGAGCCGATCGGGGCGCTCCACGGGCTTGCCCCGGACAATGTCATCTACACCGGATCCGCGAGCAAGACGCTCGCCCCGGGCCTGCGACTGGGCTGGATGATCGTCCCGCCGCGGCTCGTCGAGGCGATCGCGGTGACGAAGGAGCACCTCGATCGGGGCTCGCCCAGCCTCGAGCAGCTCGCCTTCGCCGACTTCCTCGAGCGCGGCGAGTTCGACCTCCATCTCCGCCGGATGCGGCCGATCTACCGCCGTCGCCGCGACGTCCTCCTGCGGGCGCTGCGGGAGCACCTGCCCGAGGTCCGGCCGGTCGGCGCGTCGGCCGGGCTGCACGTCCTCGCCTGGCTGCCGCCGGGCGTCGACGAGGCTGCGGTCCTGCGGCGCGCCCGCGAGGCGGGTGTCGGCCTGTATGGGCTCGCGAGCTACGGCGCGACGGATCCCGGGCGAGGCGCCCTCGACTTCGGGTACGGCTCGGTGACCGAGGGCGAGATCGTGGAGGGCGTCCGGATCGTCGCCGAGGCGCTGCGAGGGTCCGCCAGCGTCGAACACGCGAAGGAGGCATCCGCCCGATGAGCTATCCCGAGGCGCGCTACCACGGCGACGGCGGCGAGGTGACCGCGACGCTCCGCCCCAACGACCGCGAGGCCGAAGTCGTCTACGCGAACGGCACGAAATGCCGCTATCTCGCGACCGGCGCCCAGACGGGCGGGCTGTTCGGGCTGTATCGCTGGGAGATGGTCCCGAAGGCGGGCGGCCCGGCGCCGCACTTCCACCGGACCCTTGCGGAGTCGTTCTACGTGCTCGTCGGGACGGTCAAGATCTTCGACGGCCGGGAGTGGCTCGACGCGACCCCCGGCGACTTCGTCCACGTCCCGATCGGCGGGATCCACGGCTTTCGCAACGACGCCGACGCGCCGGCGACGATGCTGATCCACT
Source organism: uncultured Chloroflexia bacterium (assembly GCA_963845925.1). GTDB lineage: Bacteria > Chloroflexota > Limnocylindria > Limnocylindrales > CSP1-4 > CF-46. The sequence continues at coordinate 49,192 of CAWJUA010000034.1, read as the reverse complement.
TCGCGCCGGGCGCGCCGCGCGAGGGCTATTTCGAGGGCCTGGCGGAGTTCGGGCGGACCGGCCGGCCGAGCGACGACGAGTTGGCCGACTTCTACGCCCGCCACGACAACGTCTGGATCTGAGCCGGAGGGAGCGAGATGCCGACCGTCGAGACCGTCACCCCGCCGAACACGCCGACGCCGATCGGGCCGTACAGCCACGTCGCCCGTGTCGGCGGCTTCATCACGATCGGCGGGACGGCCGGCGTGGACCCGGCGACCGGCCAGCTCGCCGGCACCCACGTCGTCGCGCAGGCCCGCCAGATCCTGCGGAACTTTGCGGTGATGCTCGAGGCGGTCGGGTCCGACCTGGGCCACGTGATCCACGTCGACGTCTACCTGCTCGACATCGCCGACTTCGCTGCGATGAACGAGGCCTACGTTGAGGCGTTCGCGCCGTTCGCGGGCCATCTGCCGGCGCGGACGGCGATCGGCGTCGCGGCGCTGCCGAAGGCCGGGGCCGTGGTGACGATGGGCTTGACCGCGGTCGTCGCGGACTAGGCTGGTCTGCGCCTCAGGCAGGCGAAGCGGCCATCGCCGCCCGACAGGCGGCGCACGTCCCGACGAGCGCGATGTGCGACACGTCGACCTCGAACCCTCGGCCGGCATCGAAGGCCTCGACCGCGGCGACGACACTCCGGTCGTCGCTGTCGAGCTCCCACTGGCCGCCGCACGAGCGGCAATAGAGGTGACCGTGCTCCGTTGCCGGCAGGACGTGGAACTCCTCGCGGCCGTCGGCGCCGTGACTGTGGCTCAGGACGCCGAGCTCCTCGAGGACGTCGAGCGTCCGGTAGACCGTCGAGGGGATCGTGTCCGGGTCGAGCTCCCGGCAGCGCTCGATCAGCTCCACTCCGGTCACGTGGCCGTCGGTCCGCGACAGGACCTCGACGAGCACGCGTCGCTGCGGCGTCCAGCGCAGGCCGCGCGCGCGCAGGCGGTCGGGAAGGGCGGTCCACGGCGTGCCCTGCAGGGCATCCGACGCGGTCGCGTCCTGGGCTGGTGATCCGGGCGCGCTCATCGGTCGAAGTATAGGACGAGGGGACGCCACGGCCCGCAGATGCGACCCGTTGCGACAGTGACGCTCCCTGCGATACGCTTGCACCCTGCCCCGGAGAGCGCCGTGATCGAGCTCCTCGCGAATATCACCGTCCCCGCCGGATTCGGTGTCCTGGTGACCGGGTTCGTCCTCGGAATCCGCCACGGCATCGACTGGGACCACATCGCCGCGATCACCGACATCACGAGCACGACGGCGGCCGCCGGAATGGCCGAGGCGGCCCACGAGGAGCAGCACCGCTCGGTCAGCGGGCCGCATCACGGCCACGGCGGCGCCGTCGAGATGCAGGCCCACGACGCGGGTCCCGGCGCGGCGACGCTGGCGCCCGTGGCCACGATCAGTCGGGGTCGCGTCTTCGGCCCCGAGCAGCTCGAGGCCATTCGCCTGGGCACGCTCTACGCCCTTGGTCACGGCGCCGTCGTCATCGCGCTCGGGATCGCCGCCCTGTCGTTCGGGGCGCTCCTGCCGGAGTGGCTGGACCCGATCATGGGCCGGATCGTCGGGCTGACGCTCGTCGGCCTCGGGGCCTGGGTGCTCTATTCCGTCGTCCGCTACGCGCGCGGCGGCGAGTCGTTCCGGCTGCGGAGCCGCTGGATGCTCGTCTTCGACGGCGTCCGCTACTCCTGGCGCCACTTCCAGGCGCGGCTCCACGGGCATGAGCACACCGAGCCGCTCGAGATGAGCTCGTACGGGCCGCGAACGGCGTTCGGCGTCGGCATGATCCACGGGATCGGCGCGGAGACCGGGACGCAGGTGCTGCTGATCGCCGCCGTCGGCGGCGCCGCGGCCAGCGGCCTCGGGTTCCCGATGCTCCTGGCCTTCGTCCTGGGCCTCCTGATCTCGAACTTCGCGATCGTCGTCATGACGTCGGTCGGGTTCGTCGCCAGCCAGACCCGCGAGCGCATCTACGTCGTCGTGGGCCTGGTCGCCGGCGTCTTCAGCCTGGTGATCGGGACGATCTTCCTGCTCGGCTCCGATGCCATCCTGCCCGCGTTGAACTCGCTGCTGCCCTTCTAGGCATTCGCAGCGAGGCTGAGCGGCTTGCTAGCGCGCCGTCGCCGAGGCCTCGTTCGAGTGTGCCCCGGCGCCGGCGGCATTTACGGCCTCCACCCAGTAGAAGTACGTGATGCCTGAGGCAGCCGTGGTGTCCTTGTACGTCGTGACGTTGCCGACCGCGACGAGGAAGATCTCCTGGCCTGAGGCCGTACTTCGCCAGATCTCATACCCGGTGATCGGCGTTCCGCCGTTGCTCGCCGGAGCCGTCCATTTGAGGCTGACGCCGCGCGGCTTGGCGGGCGCTGCAGTGAGGTTCGTCGGGGTGCCGGGCACCGATACCGAGGCGGGGGTGGCAGACACCTCTCCCGACAGCGGCCCCTCGTTGACGCTGTTCACGGCCGACACGCGGTAGAAGTACGGCTGTCCGTTCACGACGGCGGCGTCCTGGTAGGTCAGGACGTTGCCGACAGTGGTCAGCAGAATCTCGCCACCCGAAGTCGTTCCGCGATAGACGTTGTAGTTCGTGACGGCCGCGCCGCCGTCGCTCGCGGGAGCCGACCACGTCAGCGTGACCTTGCCGGACGACGGGCTTGCGACCAGGTTCTGCGGGGCGCCCGGCGCCGTGGGGTCAGGCGGCGGCGGAGGCGGCGACCCGGAGGGCCGGAGGGCGATGAGCTGGCCGACAGTTGCAGCAGACTTCGCGGCGGTTGCCGTTCGGGCACCCGTCGGACCGGCAGGACCGATCAGCTGGTCGGCGAACTCGCCGTCGAGCTTGGCCTTACCGCTCGCAGTGACCTCCGCGCGCTCGATCATGGCCGTGGCGGGTGTGACCGTGGTTGAGGTCGCAACCCCGCCCGCCATGACGAGGACGCCATCAGCAGCGGTTGTTGTGATGGAGGCTACGGTGATCGACGTGCCCGTCGCGGTCGCTCCACCACTGATGTCGACCGGCGTGGCCGCATCAACGCCGACATACGCGGCGACGATTGCTGTCGCTCCCTGCGATGAGCCGAGCAAGAACGAGTACGACACCGGCTCCGATGCCAAGACCACTCTCGTGAATACGGACTGGCGGATCGCGGATCCGGCCGCGTCGGTCTTCACGGCCGTCCAGCCGGACGGAGCTGAGATCGTTCCGCCGCCGAGGAGGTCCACGCTCGCGATGAGCACGTCATTGGTGGCAGCACCCGCTGGGCGGGAGACCAAGATCGATCCGCTCGTGGACTGCGCGCTCGAGATCGACCGCAGGGCGATCTTTCGGGTGGCGGACGCCACGGACGGCGCCGACTCGTTGCCGGTCGTATCGATCGCGACGACACGGTAGAACAGACTCCCGACAACGGGCTGGGCGTCCGTGTATGCGGACGTTGTCAGCGTCGTCGCCGTGATCAGCGAATACGGGCCGGCCTGGGCGGCTGCACGGTAGACCCGGTAGCCGGCCAGATCGCGATCGGTGTTATCGGGCCAGTCGAGAGCGATCGTGCTCGTGCTGATCGTGACGCCGACCGCCCCTGGTGCGGATGGACCGGTCGTATCGGCGGTTACCGTTGCGGACGCACTGGCGATCGCACCCGAGACGCTACCGTCGGAGGGTGTGACCTGGACGGTCAGGCTGTCGCCGGGGTCGCCATTGCCAACCGAGGCGAGGTCGAACGTGTCCGTAAGACTGGTGGTGTTCGACATGGTCTTCTTGACGGCGCCGTTCACACGCCACACGAACGTGAGCGTCACCGTGTCACCGTCGGCGTCGGAGCGCGTTGCGGTTGCCGTGACCTGGGAGTTTGTGTCCGGCGGGTTCGGGCTGATCGCCACCGTCGCAGCCGGCGCCGTGTTCGCGATCGTGACCGCAGACGACGTCAGCGACGTGCCATTCGCGGTGCCATCGTTCGGCGTGATCCGGATCCGGATGACATCGCCCTTGTCGCCGTTGCCGACGAGAGAGAGATCGAGGGTTGCGCCGGTGGCACCGGCGAGGTCCACGCCGTTCCTCGTCCACTGGAAGGAGAGCGTGACGGTGTCGTTGTCGGCGTCGGCCGTCGCCCCGGCGAGCGCATGGAGCAACGTGGTGGTCGTTGCGGACGTCTCGCTGATCGCGACCGAGGCCAGCGTCGGGGCCGAGTTGGCGACGGTGGCCGAGGCGGCGGCGGCGGTGCCCGAGGCGGTCCCGTCGGAGGGCGTGACCGAGACGGCCACGACCTGGCCGCGGTCGCCGTTGCCGGCGGCCGAGAGGTTCAGCGAGTCGGTGGTCGAGGCGGTGGCGCCGGTCGTCCTGACGGTGACGCCGTCGACCGTCCAGGTGTAGGTCAGCGTGACGGGGTCGCCGTCGGCGTCGGCCCGGGTGGCGGTCGCGGTGAGCGTCTGGTTGGTCGTCGGGCCCGCGGGGCTCAGCCCGACCGTGGCGGTCGGGGCCGAGTTGGCGACGGTCGCCGGGGAGGACGTCACGGGGCTGCTCGAGAGCAGGCCGTCGGACGCGGTCGCCCGGACCCGGATCTGGTCGCCCCGGTCGCCGTTGCCGGCGGTCGCGAGGTTGAGCGTCGAGGCGGTGGCCCCGGCGATGTCGACGCCGTTCTTCGTCCACTGGTAGGCGTAGGTCAGGCTGTCGCCGTCGGGGTCGCTGGCGACGACCGTCGCGGTCAGCGTCTGGCCCGTCGTCGGGCCGGCCGGGGCGATCGTGACCGAGCTGATGGTCGGGGCGCGGTTCGGGCTCGAATGGACTGCCTGCGACCCGCTGTCGGTGAAGGTCTGGCCGGCCATGGGCAGGAACTGCCAGTCGAAGCTCGACTGATGGAGCGTGAACTTCATCACGCCGTAGGTCGCGGCATTCCGGACCTCGCTGGTCGCCCGCGGCGTACCGAAGGACTGAAGCGATGCGCCACCTGTGCCGATCGTGAACAAACGCACGCCGTTCGTCGGGTCGCCAACGCCGGCTGCGTTCATCGGCGCCTGGCGCTCGTAGACGTGGTCGTGGCCGACGAGGACCATCTCCGCACCGTATCGGTAGGCGAGATCCATGAATGGCTGAAGCTCGGCGAGGTTCGTGACCGCCGAGCTGTAGCGCGGCTTGTGCCAGACGACGATGAGGTTCTTCGCCAGGTTGGCGTTCAGGTCCGCGGTCGCCCACGTGAGCTGCGGAGATGTCGCAACGCAGCCGCCGGCGACCCTGGCGCACTCACTGTCCAGCACCAGGACGTGCCAGAACGATCCGATGTCGTAGCTGTAATAGCTCCGGCCGGTCGCCGGGTCGCCGGCGTTCGTGCCGAAGTAGCCGAAGTACCCGTTCAGGTTGCCGCTGTTCCAATCGTGATTGCCTGGGGCGGGGTGCGTTCGCGCCTTCACGCCGCCCCACGCGGGGTCATAGCAGTTGGCGAACTCAGTGGCGAGGCCGTCCTGGTAGACGTTGTCACCGGCCGTCCAGGCGGTGCCGGCGACCCCCTCCATGACAAGGCCAGTGGCGTCATCCTGGGTGCGGGCGCAATCGGCGATGTCGCCCGCGCCGACGAGGACGGGGTCGGCGCCGGGGGCGGTGTCGAAGGTCCGGGTCGGGCTGGTCGTGGCCTGGCTGCCGTCCGAGGCGACCGCGTACCACTCGTAGCGCTGGCCCCCGGCCCGGCCGGCCCAGGCGATCGAGGCGGTCTGGCCCGAGGGCACGGTCGCGCTGCCGGCGACGGCGAAGACGCCGCTGGCGTAGGGCCGGCCCCAGAACGTGACGGTGACCGGCTGGCTCTCGGGGTCGGTGGCCGTCGCGGACAGGGTCGGCGAGGTCGAGAGGCCCGTCGCGGCGTCGGCCGGGGCGACGAGGCTGATCGCCGGCGCAGCGTTGGGAGCCGGCGTCGCGCTCGTCTCGGCGCTGGCCGAGCGGTTGTTGGCGCCGTCGACCGCGACGAGGGCATAGAAGTACTGGGTGCCGTTGGCGAGGCCGGTGTCGTTGAAGGTCGTGCCCCGGATGAGGTCGGTGCCGTTGAGCGGGGTACCGGTCGTCGGGACCGGCGAGCTCGTCGAGCGGTACAGGTCGTAGCCCGCGAGGTCCGCCTCGGCGTTGGCCGACCAGCTGACTGCGGCCGTGCCGTCGCCCGGCGCGGCGGTCAGGCCGGCCGGCTGGGCCGGCGCCGCGGCGTCCTGAGGGAAGCCGTAGCCGGTGACCCAGGCCGGGCCGCTCGTGAGCGTCCCGTTGATCGGCCCGGCGCTGTTGGCGGCGGTCGGCCCGGCGCCCTCGTCGAGACCCCACCGGCCGAGGAGGCCGGCGGTCGGGCCGCCGATCTCGTCGTCGCGGCCGGCCCGGATCTGGGCGCCCGTCCGGGCGACGCTCCAGATGCGGACCTCGTCGATCGTGCCGGCGAAGAAGCCCGCGGCGACCCCGGTCGAGGTCAGGGCCGAGCCGATCGCGGCGTGCTGGAGGCTGGTCGCCTCGGGGTTGAACGCGCCGACGACGAGGCTCCGGTCGAGGACGCCGTCGAGGTACAGCCGCCAGGTCGTGCCGTCGTAGGTCGCGGCGGCGTGGTGCCAGGCGTTGGTCGTGACCGTCGTCGTCCCGCTGACCGGGTGGTTGGTCCCGTCGGCGCTGTCCTCGAAGTCGCCGACGAGGACGCCGGTCGCGGCGTCGATGCCGAGGAAGTAGTCCATGTTGACGGTGGCCGGGGACTCCTGCTCGGCCCGGCCCTTCGTCACGAGCGGGATCGCGTTGGCGACGCCGCCGCTGCCGGTGCTCGTGCCGACGCCGCCGCCGGTCCAGCGGAACCAGGTCTCGATCGTGAGCGTGGACGCGTCGAGGCCGGGCGCGGCGCCGAACGTGACGTAGTCGTTGACGCCGTCGAAGGACAGGGCGTGCGGCGGGACCGTCAGGGTCGCGCTCGTCTCGGCGCTGGCCGAGCGGTTGTTGGCGCCGTCGACCGCGACGAGGGCATAGAAGTACTGGGTGCCGTTGGCGAGGCCGGTGTCGTTGAAGGTCGTGCCCCGGATGAGGTCGGTGCCGTTGAGCGGGGTACCGGTCGTCGGGACCGGCGAGCTCGTCGCGCGGTACAGGTCGTAGCCCGCGAGGTCCGCCTCGGCGTTGGCCGACCAGCTGACTGCGGCCGTGCCGTCGCCCGGCGCGGCGGTCAGGCCGGCCGGCTGGGCCGGCGCCGCGGCGTCCTGAGGGAAGCCGTAGCCGGTGACCCAGGCCGGGCCGCTCGTGAGCGTCCCGTTGATCGGCCCGGCGCTGTTGGCGGCGGTCGGCCCGGCGCCCTCGTCGAGACCCCACCGGCCGAGGAGGCCGGCGGTCGGGCCGCCGATCTCGTCGTCGCGGCCGGCCCGGATCTGGGCGCCCGTCCGGGCGACGCTCCAGATGCGGACCTCGTCGATCGTGCCGGCGAAGAAGCCCGCGGCGACCCCGGTCGAGGTCAGGGCCGAGCCGATCGCGGCGTGCTGGAGGCTGGTCGCCTCGGGGTTGAACGCGCCGACGACGAGGCTCCGGTCGAGGACGCCGTCGAGGTACAGCCGCCAGGTCGTGCCGTCGTAGGTCGCGGCGGCGTGGTGCCAGGCGTTGGTCGTGACCGTCGTCGTCCCGCTGACCGGGTGGTTGGTCCCGTCGGCGCTGTCCTCGAAGTCGCCGACGAGGACGCCGGTCGCGGCGTCGATGCCGAGGAAGTAGTCCATGTTGACGGTGGCCGGGGACTCCTGCTCGGCCCGGCCCTTCGTCACGAGCGGGATCGCGTTGGCGACGCCGCCGCTGCCGGTGCTCGTGCCGACGCCGCCGCCGGTCCAGCGGAACCAGGTCTCGATCGTGAGCGTGGACGCGTCGAGGCCGGGCGCGGCGCCGAACGTGACGTAGTCGTTGACGCCGTCGAAGGACAGGGCCGTCGCGACGACGGAGACGGAGTCCTGGCTGAAGTTTCCGCTCGCAGTCCCGTCCGAGGGTGTGACCTCGACGGTGATCGTGTCGCCCGGGTCGCCGTTGCCACTGACGCTGAGGTCGAGCGCGTCCGTCGTCGAGGCGCTGTTCGACGTCGTCCGAACGGTCGTCCCGTTGACCTTCCAGACATAGGTCAGAGTCACGACGTCGCCGCCGTCGGCATCGGCCTTCGTGACGGAGGCGGTCACGATTCCGGCGGTCCCGGCCGGATCCGGCGACAGCGAAACTGAGGCGCTCGGGGCCGTGTTGGCGACGGTCACGGCCGGTGCGTCGAAGGGGTCGCTCTGCAGCGAGCCATCGGAGGCCGTCACGATCACGCCGATCGAATCGCCGCGGTCGCCGCGGCCCGCAACCGACAGGTCGAGCGTCGACCCGGTCGCGCCTGCGATGTTCGAGCCGTTCTTCGTCCACTGGTAGCCGAGCGTGACAGCGGTCCCGTCCGGATCATGACCGGACGCGACGGCGGTCAGCGTGTCGTTCGTCTTCGGGCTCGCCGGCGCGATCACCGCCGAATCGACGAGCGGGGCTTGGTTCTCGACGCCGACGGAGTCCGTCACGACACTCCCGTTGGCGGTGCCGTCAGACGGCATGACCGACACGGCGATTACGTCGCCCGCGTCGCCGTTGCCCGCGACAGACAGATCGAGCGTGTCGGTCGTCGAGGTCGTCGAGGACGTGGTCGTTAGCGGTGAACCGTTCAGCGACCATGCGAACGTCCACGTGATGGGATCGCCATCCGCATCAGCCGGACTCGAGACCGTCGCGGTGATCGTGGCGTCGCTGCTGGGGGTCGCCGGAGTGATCGCGACCGAGGCCAGCGTCGGGGCCGAGTTGGCGACGGTGGCCGAGGCGGCGGCGGCGGTGCCCGAGGCGGTCCCGTCGGAGGGCGTGACCGAGACGGCCACGACCTGGCCGCGGTCGCCGTTGCCGGCGGCCGAGAGGTTCAGCGAGTCGGTGGTCGAGGCGGTGGCGCCGGTCGTCCTGACGGTGACGCCGTCGACCGTCCAGGTGTAGGTCAGCGTGACGGGGTCGCCGTCGGCGTCGGCCCGGGTGGCGGTCGCGGTGAGCGTCTGGTTGGTCGTCGGGCCCGCGGGGCTCAGCCCGACCGTGGCGGTCGGGGCCGAGTTGGCGACGGTCGCCGGGGAGGACGTCACGGGGCTGCTCGAGAGCAGGCCGTCGGACGCGGTCGCCCGGACCCGGATCTGGTCGCCCCGGTCGCCGTTGCCGGCGGTCGCGAGGTTGAGCGTCGAGGCGGTGGCCCCGGCGATGTCGACGCCGTTCTTCGTCCACTGGTAGGCGTAGGTCAGGCTGTCGCCGTCGGGGTCGCTGGCGACGACCGTCGCGGTCAGCGTCTGGCCCGTCGTCGGGCCGGCCGGGGCGATCGTGACCGAGCTGATGGTCGGGGCGCGGTTCGGGCCGTCGTTCACGGGGCTTGTGCCGGCGTCCGTGAACGTGGCACCAGCTTCCGGCAGGAACTGCCAGTCATAGCTCGTGTCGTGGAGCGTCAGCTTCAGGACGCCGAACGTCGAGAAGTTCCGGACGAGGCTGCCCGTCTTCACCGAGCTCGTGCCCGTCTCGTTGATGCCGCCGGTCCCGACGATGATGGCCCTGACGCCATTCGTGGCGTCGACCGTGGTGCCGGTCCGGCTAAGAGGCTGGAACACCTCGTAGTGGTGGTCGTGGCCTGAGAGGACAAGGTCGACGCCGTAGTCGTAGAAGATCGCCCACAGTGGCGCGAGCGCGGCATTCCCGCCGCTGACTCCTGACGAGATAAACGGCCGGTGGATCATCGCGATCACGTTCCGGTCGGCGTGTGCGGCGAGATCACCTTTGAGCCACGTTGCCTGGGGCGACGCGGCGTCGCAGCCGACCCCGACATTCCCGCATTCGGTGTTGAGGACGACGACGTGCCAACGCGCACCCACGTCGTAGCTGTAGATGCCGGTGCTGCGCGGCCCGGCCGGGCCATCGTTCACGCCGACGCCGTTGAAGTAGTCGAAGTAGCCGTCGCCGTTGTTCGATCCGTTGCCGAAATCGTGATTGCCCGACGTCGGGCGGGTTCGTGACTTGATGGATGGGATGCCCCATGACGGTGCGTAGCAATTCGTGAACTCGCTCAGGAGGCCGTTGTCGTAGGCGTTATCGCCCAGCGTGAACACGCTCCCCTGAACGGGCGCCACGATCTGACCGGTCAGCTCGTCGCCGCCCGATGAACATCCGGCGATGTCGCCTGCGCCGACGAGGACGGGGTCGGCGCCGGGGGCGGTGTCGAAGGTCCGGGTCGGGCTGGTCGTGGCCTGGCTGCCGTCCGAGGCGACCGCGTACCACTCGTAGCGCTGGCCCCCGGCCCGGCCGGCCCAGGCGATCGAGGCGGTCTGGCCCGAGGCGACGGTCGCGCTGCCGGCGACGGCGAAGACGCCGCTGGCGTAGGGCCGGCCCCAGAACGTGACGGTGACCGGCTGGCCCTCGGGGTCGGTGGCGGTGGCCGACAGCTGGTCGGCGAGGTCGAGAGGCCCGTCGCGGCGTCGGCCGGGGCGACGAGGCCGACGGTCGGGGCGAGCGTTGGGAGCCGGCGGCACGAACCCGCTGACCCACGTGGGGCTGGCGGTCAGCGTGCCGGTGACGTTGGCCGTGCCGAAGGTGTTGTTGGCGATCGCGCCGGCGCCCTCGTTGAGGCCCCAGTGGCCGATGAGGCCGGTCTGCGGGCGCGGCGATGTCGGTGTCCTTGGCGGCCTGGATCTGGGCCTGGCTCCGCGCGACGTTCCAGATCCGGGCCTCGTCGACGACGCCCTGGAAGAAGCCGGCGGCCGCGCCGGTTGAGGTCATCGCGGTGCCGATCGCCGGCGTGCTGGATGCTCGTCGACTCGGGCGCGAAGGCGCCGACGGCGAGCGTCTTGTCGAGGTTGCCGTCGAGATACAGGTTCCAGGTCGTGCCGTCGTAGGTCGCGGCGGCGTGGTGCCAGACGTTGCTGGTGACGACGGTCGTCCCCGCGACCGGGTGGTTGACTCCGCCGTTGCCGTGTCCTCGAAGTCGCCGACGAGCACGCCGCGTCGTCGCGTCGATGCCGAGGAAGTAGTCCATGTTGAGGTTGGCCGGCGTCTCGCCTTCGGCCCGGCCCTTCGTGATCAGCGGGATCGCGCTGGCGATGCCGCCCGTGCCGGTGCTCGTGCCGACGCCCGCGCCGGTCCGCTTGAACCACAGCTCGAGGGTGAAGTTCGTGGCGCCGAGGGCCGTCGCCGGACCGAACGTCACGTACTGGCTCGTGCCGTTGAGCTGGAGCCCGAAGTTGGGGGCATCCGGCACGAACCCGCTGACCCAGGTGGGGCCGGCGGTCAGCGTGCCGTTGACGTCGGCCGTGCCGAACGTGTTGTTGGCGATCGCGCCGGCGCCCTCGTTGAGGCCCCAGTGGCCGATGAGGCCGGTCTGCGGCGCGCGGCGATGTCGGTGTCCTTGGCGGCCTGGATCTGGGCCTGGGTCCGCGCGACGTTCCAGATCCGGGCCTCGTCGACGACGCCCTGGAAGAAGCCGGCGGCCGCGCCGGTCGAGGTCATCGCGGTGCCGATCGCCGGCGTGCTGGATGCTCGTCGACTCGGGCGCGAAGGCGCCGACGGCGAGCGTCGTGTCGAGGTTGCCGTCGAGGTACAGGTTCCAGGTCGTGCCGTCGTACGTCGCGGCGGCGTGGTGCCAGACGTTGCTGGTGACGACGGTCGTCCCCGCGACCGGGTGGTTGACTCCGCCGTTGCCGTGTCCTCGAAGTCGCCGACGAGCTTGCCGCGTCGTCGCGTCGATGCCGAGGAAGTAGTCCATGTTGAGGTTGGCCGGCGTCTCGCCTTCGGCCCGGCCCTTCGTGATCAGCGGGATCGCATTGGCGATGCCGCCCGTGCCGGTGCTCGTGCCGACGCCCGCGCCGGTCCGCTTGAACCACAGCTCGAGGGTGAAGTTCGTCGCGCCGAGGGCCGTCGCCTGACCGAACGTCACGTACTGGCTCGTGCCGTTGAGCTGGAGCCCGAAGTTCGGGGCGGCTGCCGCGACGGGGGCCGCCGGGATGACTGCGAACAGTGCGACGACGATCAGCGCAGATTGAAGAAACGCTGCCATGCGCGCAACAACGCGCGGCGGACGGACGGACGCCATGACGGCTCCCTCTCTCCTGCCAGCTCGCCCCTGGGCACGAGCGGTGGCTGTGCCGGACTACACCCCGTCGGCGTTAACCCCCCAGATGCCGGGCTCGGACCCGGCCGCCGTAAGTCCTGACGTAAGGCAGTCGACGGTACCAGTCCTGTTATGTGGATGCAATGTCACCGGCGCAATAACGAGGACTTTGTAATGCCCAGCGCACATGCGCGTTGCCAGGGTGCACCGCGGTTCCCGGTCTCGATCGTGTGGCGTACGAACCGTTAGAGAGTCAAATCCCAGCCACCGACGAAGCACCACTCGGCGATCCGATGGAAGCGTTCCTGCTACGTGAAGAAGAACGCGGCGAGCCGCGCCAGCGCCGCCCCAACGCCAGGCCCGCAAGGACCGCCAGCCAGTCAGAGCGTCGGCGGCAGGCCGAACTCCGGGAACAACGCGGCGCCGAACGTCGTGATCTCGGCGACCATCCCGGCCTCGATGCGGACGACGTCGATCTTGAAGGCCCGGTACGTGTCGTCGCCGGGCGCGAGCAGGTAGCTGGCCATCGCCGGCATCCGGTTGGCCTCGATCGGGACGAGGCGCCACTTGCCGGCGTCGGTGAGGCCGGCGTGGAGCCCCGGCACGAACGTGTCCTTGCCGTTGAACCAGAACGGGGCCGGCGGCATCGCGATCCGGACGTCGTCGCGGAGCATCGCCGCCATCGCCTCGACGTCGGCAGCCTCGTGGGCCGCGATGGCGCGGCGGACGAGCTCCATCTCGGCCTCGGTGGGCCGCTGCGGAGGCGCGGCGGTCCGGCCGTGGGGCCGGTTCGCCGCCATCGTCGCCCGGGCCCGCTGTAGGGCGCTGTTGACCGCCACGACCGACATGTCGAGCAGCTCGGCGGTCTCCTTCGCCGACCAGTCGACGACGTCGCGCAGGATCAGGACCGCCCGCTGGCGGGGTGGCAACAGCTGGACCGCGGCGAGGAACGCGAGCTCGATCGTCTCGCGCTGGACCGCCACCGTGTCGGGCTCGTCCTCGGGCGGCGCGATCTCGTCGAGGAGCCGGTCCGGGTACGGCCCGATCCAGGGGACCTCGCCGATCGAGTCGAGCGACCGGCCCGCCGGCCGGCGGTTGGCGCGCCGGATCGCGTCGAGGCAGACGTTCGTCGCGATCCGGTACAGCCAGGCCCGCAGGGCCGCCGACCCGTCGAAGGACTCCCGGCCGCGCCACGCCCGGAGGTACGTCTCCTGGACGGCGTCCTCGGCCTCCTCGAAGTTGCCGAGCATCCGGTACGAGTGGACGTGGAGCTCGCGGCGGTAGGCGGCGGTCAGCGCGGCGAAGGCCGCGTCGTCGGCGAGGGTGCTCATGGCTGGCTGGACGCTAGCAGGCGGCGGGCGGTCGTGCTCATGCAGGTGGAACGTCCGGCGGCATCCGATCTCATCGACCATCGACCGATGAGTCCGCCGTATCCCCGACGTTCCACGTGACAGACGCCGCCCGGCGTCGCCGCAAACCCCACCCTGTAACAGGAGCCTCAGATGAACTGGACACTCGAGGTCGCCGTGATCCCCGTCAGCGACGTGGACCGGGCGAAGGCGTTCTACAGCGACAAGCTCGGCTTCAACGTCGACGTCGACAACAAGATGGGCGACAGCTTCCGCAACGTCCAGACGACGCCGCCCGGCTCGGGCTGCTCGGTGACGTTCGGGACGGGCCTGACGCCGGGCCTGCAGCTGTGCGTGCAGGACATCACTGCCGCCCACGAGGAGCTGTCCTCGCGCGGCGTCGACGTCACGCCGATCCAGCACATCGACGAGAACGGCTGGCAGGACGGACCGGCTGGCCCGTGGAACTCGTTCTTCTTCTTCAAGGACCCGGACGGCAACAACTGGGCCGTCCAGGAGAAGCCCGCGGCCTAGCGGGTCGTGCGGGCTCGCGGCGTCGGCTGTGAAGCGACGAACGCGAGCCCGCGATCGACCCACCCACGCAGCGATTCGTCGGACCGGATGGCCGCCGGCTCGACCAGCACATACCCGAGAGGGTGCCTGCCACCAAACTCGAGCGGGCTGACGCCGGGTTCGGCGAGCGCCGCCTCGTCGGCCGCCGGCCCGACCCGGACCAGCAGCGCCTCGCCCTTCACGCCGACGCAGAGGTGGCCCCCGACGACGAACGACATCCCGCCGACCATCCGCTTCTCCTCGACGTCCGGCCGGCCCGCGAGGAGGGTCCGGAGCCGGGCCTGGAGCCCGGCGTCGTGGGCCATGTCAGGCTTTCCGGGTGGCGCCGGCGAACACAAGCGCCTCCTCGGCCAGGGCCAGCCACTCGGCGTCCGACTGCCACGGGATCACGACCCACTCCTTCATCGGCCGACCCTTGCCGGCGTCGAACGGCACGCCGTCGCCGGCGGCGAGGAGGACCGCAACGCGGGCCGCGGGCAGCTTCAGCGCGAGTCCGCCGGCATTCCGCATCGCGAAGATTCGGCCGCCGGCCTGGAGCGTCCCGTTCCCGAACCCCCGGCCTTCGCCAATCGTGACGCCGCCCCGATCGGCGAACGCGGCAGCGAGCCGGTCGAAGTCGTCCACGCGGCCATTCTGCCGCGGACGTGGAACGGCGGCACCCGACCCGGGGTTCGGGTGCCGCCGCAGAACGAACGCGGCGATCTGCCGCCGGCTGGGGATCGGGGCGAAGACCGTCGAGGCCCGGGTCAACACGATCTTCTCGAAGCGTGCCTCGAGCGGGCCGCCGACGACAACCGGCGGGTCCTGGCCGTGCTCGCCTATCTGCGCGAGACGGGCGGGCTGGCGACGCCGACCGAGGTCGCGTCCTAGTTCGTCGCCTCCGGGACGTAGGTCAGCAGCAGGACCCCGGTCGTTGTCGGCTTCGACTCGACGAGCTTGAGGTCGACCGATCCGGCCTCCCCGCGGAAGAGCCGCTTGCCGGTCCCGAGCACGAGCGGGTGAACCATCAGCCGGTACTCGTCGACGAGGTTCTCGCGCATCAGCGTCTGGGCGAGCTCGCCGCTGCCGATGACGAGGATGTGGTTGCCTTCGTCCTGACGGAGAGCGCTCACGGCGCCCGGGACGTCGCCCTGGATCAGGTGGGAGTTCTGCCAGGCGAGCGGCGCCTCGAGCGTCGTCGAGACGACGTGCTTCGGCATCGCGTTCAGCGTCGGCGCGAGCGGGTCCTCAGCCGGCTGGTTTGGCCAGTGGGCGGCGAAGATCTCGTACGTCCGGCGGCCGAGCAGCAGGCCGCCCGCCGACGAGATGCCGCCCATGACGAACTGGCTGAACACGTCGTCGAAGTAGCTCATTTGCCAACCGCCGTATTCGAAGCCGCCGTCGCGGTCCTCGTCCGGCACGCCCGGCGCTTGCATGACGCCGTCGACGGTGAGGAATTCGGAAACGATGATCCTGGGCATTGGGAGAGCTCCTTTCAGCCCAGTATCGGTGCCGAGGCGCCGAATTCGACATCCCGCCCGCCTGCGCCGGCGATTTCGGCGCTCAGCCGATGGGGGCGGCGGTCTCCCGGGCCTGGCGGGCGCGGAGCGCGCGAAGGCGGCGCATCACGTCGTTCCCGCCCCGGCCGAAGTGGTCGTGCAGCGTCAGATAATCCTTGTAGAGGTCGTCGTAGACGCCCCGCGTTGACGCGTCCGGTCGGTACGTCCGGACGCTCGGCCGGACCATCGCGGCGGCCGCGTCCGCGATCGAGTCGTAGCCGCCGGCCGAGGCCCCCGCGGCGACCGCGCCGTACATCGCCGATCCCAGGGCCGGCGCCTGGCTCGACGCCGCGACGTCGAACTCGCGGCCGGTGATGTCGGCCGACAGCTGCATCAGGAGCTCGTTCCGCTCCGGCAACCCGCCGCAGGCGACGACCCGGTCGACCGCGACCCCGGCCGATTCCAGCGATTCGATGATCGCCCGCGTCCCGAACGCCGTCGATTCGAGCAGCGCCCGGTAGATGTCGGCAGGGCCCGTCGCGAGCGTCGCGCCGACGAGCAGCCCACTGAGCTCGACGTCGACGAGGATCGACCGATTGCCGTTCCACCAGTCGAGCGCCAGCAGGCCGTTCTCGCCCGGCCGCAGACCGGCCGCCTCTCGTTCGAGCACCGCGTGGACGGTCGAGCCGTCGCGCCGCGCCTGCTCGTGGACGTCGGGCGGGACGGCCTGCTTCGTGAACCAGGCGAAGATGTCGCCGACGGCCGACTGGCCCGCCTCGTAGCCGAAGAACCCGGGGATGATCCCGTCCTCGACGACGCCGCACATCCCCTCGGCGAGGGCGAGGCGCGACCCCAGGACGAGGTGGCACGTGCTCGTGCCCATGACCGCGACCATCGTCCCGGGCGCCGTGACGCCGACGGCCGGCACCGAGACGTGGGCGTCGACGTTCGCGATCGCGACGGCAATCCCGGGCCTGAGGCCCGTCCACGACGCCGCCTCGGCCGAGAGCTCGCCGGCCTGCTCGCCGATCGAGCGGACGTCGCGGGACATCTTGTCGTCGACGACCGCCGCGAACCCCGGGTCGAGGTCGCCGAAGTAGCCGGCCGACGGGAAGCCGTCCTGCTTCGACCAGATCGCCTTGTAGCCCGCGGTGCACGAGTTCCGCGTTTCGACGCCGGTCAGCTGCCAGATCACCCAGTCGGCGGCCTCGATCAGGCGGTCGGCGGCCCGGTAGACCTGCGGCGCCTCGTCGAGGATCTGGAGGCCCTTCGAGTAGAACCACTCCGACGAGATCCGGCCGCCGTAACGCGGCAGCCACGGCTCCCCGCGCGCCGCTGCGGTCTCGTTGATCCGGTCCGCCTCGGGCTGCGCGGCGTGATGCTTCCAGAGCTTGACCCAGGCGTGCGGCTCGCGGCGGAGCTCAGGCAGCCGGCAGAGCGGCGTGCCGTCGGCGGTCGTCGGCAGCATCGTGCACGCGGTGAAGTCGATCCCGAGCCCGACGACGTCGGCCGGGTCGACGCCCGTCTCGGCGAGGAGGCGCGGGACCGTCGCCTGGATCGTCGCGATGTAGTCGTCGGGGTCCTGCAGCGCCCAGTCGGGCTCGAGCACGACGTCGTCGTCGGGCGCCGGCAGGCGGCGGTCGATGACGCCGTTCGCGTACTCGTGGATCGCGGTCGCGACCTCCGCGCCGGTCGCAAGGTCGACGAGGACCGCGCGCCCCAATTCGGTGCCGAAGTCGAGCCCGACGGCGTACCTCATCCGCCGACCTCGGCCCGAGGCGGCTGGCCGTAGTACGCGCCGGCGCCGTGCTTGCGGTCGAAGTGGCGGTGGAGCAGCTCCGCCTGGATCGCCGGCGTCGACGGGTCGATGCCGAGCGTCCGCCAGGCGATCGTCGCGATCTCCTCGAGCGCGATCGCCGCCTCGACCGCCGCGGCCGGCGTCGCTCCCCAGGCGAACGGCCCGTGGGACCGGACCAGCACGGCCGGCGAGTCCTGCACGGTCCGGTCGTGGTCGCGGAGCGTCTCGGTGATGACCCGGCCTGTCTCCCACTCGTAGTCGCCGTCGACCTCTGAGGCGCGCATCTGGCGGCTGACGAGGACCGGACCGCGGAAGTAGTCGGCGTGGGTGGTGCCGAGCGCCGGGATCGGTCGGGCGGCCTGGGCCCACGCCGCGGCCGACGTCGAGTGGGTGTGGACGACGCCGCCGATCATGGGGAGCTCGAGATAGAGGTGGCGGTGCGTCGGGGTGTCGCTCGACGGCCGGAGCGAGCCCTCGACGACGGCCCCGTCGGCCAGCGCGACGGCGACGAGGTCCTCTGGGCGGACGTCGGCGCAGCGCAGTCCGCTTGGCTTGATCAGCAGAACGCCCGCGTCACGGTCGACGCCCGACGCGTTGCCGAACGACAGCGTGACGAGCCCCGCCCTCTCGATCGCCCGGTTCGCCGCCGCGACCTCGTCGCGGAGCGCCTCGAACGTCACGACCCGGCTCTCGGGATCCAGACCCGCATCCCGCCGACGCCGCGGTTCGCCCAGGCGAAGTACGGGATCGCGGCGAGCTGGATCGGCGTCCCGGCGGCGGTCGCCTCGATCGTCAGGCCGACGATCGAGGGAGCGAAGGCCGGCCCGGCGGCGTCGCGCGGCGCCGCGCCGTCGGGGATCGCGACGTCCTCGAGCTCGACGCCTGGCGGCAGGTCCGCGGACTCGATCGCGTACACGAGCGGCCCGCGCTCCAGCGCGACGCAGCCGCGGACCGCGTCGACGCGCGGATCCGGGCGCGTGACGCGCGGCACGAGGTCCAGCCGGAGCTCGAGCGTGTCACCCGCCCGCCACTGGCGGGTGGCGACGATCGCGGCCCCGTCCCGGCGGCCGGTCTCAGCGCCGCCCGCGCCGTCAGCGCGGTCATGCAGCGCCGCCGAGGAGCACCACGTGGGAACCCGGAACGCCAGGTCCCGCTCGCCGTCCGGCGCCGCGAGGATCTCGACCCGGACGCCGCCGTCCCACGGATAGTCCGTCGTCAGCGCCAGCCGCAGGTCGCCCGCCGCGACCTCCGCGGAGGCGTACTGCTGGACGAGGACGCCGCCGCCGGCCGTCTCCGTGGCGAGCATCTGGTGCCACGACCCGATCAGCCGCATCAGGTTCGGCGGGCAGCAGGCGCAGGCGTACCACGGCGCCCGTTCGCCGTCGCCCGGCGCGGTCCACGTCCGGTGCGTCCGGCGCTGGAGCGGGTTCACGTAGAAGAACGCCATGCCCTCGGTCGAGAGCGACGGCAGGACCGCGTTGTAGACGGTGCGCTCGATGAGGTCGGCGCAGGCCGGGTCGCCGGTTGCGAGCAGCAGCCGCCAGGCGAGCATCGTCGACGCGATCGCGGCACACGTCTCCGCGTAGGCCCGGTCCGGCGGCAGCTCGAACGGGTCGCCGAACGCCTCGTCCTTGTGGCGGCTGCCGAGCGCGCCGGTGAGGTACGTCTTCGTCTCGACCATGTCCCGCCAGCGGCGGTGGACCGCGTCGAGGAGCGCGTCGTCGCCGGTCTCGATCGCAACGTCGACCGCGCCGCTGTCGAGGTACATCTGGCGCACCGCGTGGCCGACAGCCGCCGGCGCCTCGCGGACCGGCAGGTGGTCCTGCCAGTAGCCGCGCCCGAACCGGCCATCGCCGAGCCAGCCCCGGCCGCGGCGGTCGATCAACGACGTCGCGAGCTCGAGCCAGCGCCGCTCGCCGGTGACCCGGAACAGTTCGACGAGCGCCATCTCGATCTCGGGATGGCCGTCGATCCCGTCGCGGCCGGCGGGACCGAGCTCCCGCTCGACGGAGGCACAGGCGCGCTCGGCGACGAGGAGGAGACGATCGTCGCCGAGCGCGCGGTGCCAGGAGACAGCGGCCTGGACGAGATGGCCGATGCAGTACAGCTCGTGGCCCCACTGCAGGTCGCGGTACTCGTTGCCGGGGGTCAGGACCTGGACGAACGTGTTGAGGTAGCCGTCGGGGCGCTGGGCCGCCTCCACGAGCCCGATCGCCTCGTCGGCCATCGCCCGGATCCGAGCGTCGGGCGCCCGACCCAGCTCCCAGCCGGTGCCCTCGAGCCACTTGTAGACGTCGGAGTCGAGGAACGGGAACGGCTTGTCGAACATGATCCCGAGCGCCCGGTAGCCGTCGCGCGCGGACTGCGCCGCAAGGCGGAAGTTCTGGAGCGTGCCGGCGGCCTGGAGCTGCTCGAACCCGGCCGGGATCGTCGCCTCGCGGTTGATCCGGGCCCGTTCGGCCCAGAACCCGCCGGTCAGCCGGACGTCCGTCGCGCCGATCGGCCGCAGCGCGGCGGTCGCCCCGGCGGTTGGGACGACGGCGGCGATGGTCGTGGCGGTCGCGGCGGACTGGGCCATCGCTAGGGCCCGCGGTTGAGGAAGTAGTAGGCCTGGTTCCAGCGGAGCTCGCGCTTGAAGTCGTACGGCTTCGTCGAGTCGTCGATCGTCACGAGCTCGATGTCGGCGATGTCGGCGAAGTCCTGGATCGCCTCGATCCCGAGGGCGCTCGTCAGCGCGGTGTGGTGCGGCCCGCCAGCCGTGAGCCACGCCTCCGCCGCGGTCGCCAACGAGGGTCGCGGCCGCCAGACGGCGCGGGCGACGGGCAGCTTCGGCAGCGGCGCGTCGGCCTCGACGACGTCGACCTCGCTCGCGATGAGCCGGAACCGGTCGCCCAGGTCGGCGAGGCCGAGGATGACGGCGGGCCCGGGCGCGGCGTCGAAGACGAGCCGGACCGGATCGGACCTGCCGCCGATCGAGAGCGGGTGGATCTCGCACGACGGCCGGTCGCCGCTCAGCGACGGGCAGACCTCGAGCATGTGCGCCCCGAGGACCTCCGGGACGGGATCGCCCAGGTGGTAGGTGTAGTCCTCCATGAACGACGTGCCGCCGGGCAGCCCGTCGGCCATCGACTTGAGGATCCGGACGAGCGCCGCGGCCTTCCAGTCGCCTTCCGCCCCGAAGCCGTAGCCGTCGGCCATCATCCGCTGGACCCCGATCCCCGGCAGCTGCTCGAGCCCGCCGAGGTCCTCGAACGTGTCGGTGAACGCCCCGAAGCCGCCGTCCTCCATGAACGACCGCAGGCCCGCCTCGATCCGGGCCGCCGTCCGCAGCTCCGCGTGCCGGTCGCCGCCCCGCCGCAGCGGCGCTGCCACGTCGTAGGCGTCGTCGTAGGCGTCGACGAGGTCGTCGATCGCCGTGTCGCCGACGGCCGCGACCCGCTCCACCAGCTCGTTGACCCCGTAGCCGTTGACGGCGAACCCGAGCCGCGCCTGGGCCTCGACCTTGTCGCCCTCGGTGACCGCGACCTGGCGCATGTTGTCGCCGAAGCGGGCGACCTTCAGGCGGCGCGCCTCGTGCCAGCCGGTCGCCGCCCGGGCCCACGCCCCAAGCCGCGACGCGACCGCGGGGTCGTCCCAGTGACCGACGATCGTCTTGCGGCCGCGCCGCAGCCGGGTCTGGATGAACGCGAACTCGCGGTCGCCGTGGGCGGCCTGGTTCAGGTTCATGAAGTCCATGTCGATCTCGGACCAGGGCAGGTCGCGGTTGTATTGGGTGTGGAGGTGGACGAGCGGCTTGCGCAGGTCCGTTAGCCCGCCGATCCACATCTTGGCCGGCGAGAACGTGTGCATCCAGGCGACGACGCCGACGCACGTCGGCGAGGCGTCGGCGTCGCGGAGGACCGCGGCGATCGCCTCGGGCGTCGTCACGACGGGCTTCGCGACGATCCGGATCGGGACGCCGGCCGCCTCGTCGAGGCAGCGGGCGATGTGGCGGGCGTTCTCGTCGACTCGCGCGAGGACGGCGTCGCCGTAGAGGTCCTGGCTGCCGGTCACGAACCAGGCCTCGAGATCGCTGATGGCGGGCCTCATCGACATCTCTCCACGTCAGCCCTTGATCGCGCCGGACATGAAGCCGCGGACGTAGTGGCGCTGGAGGATCACGAACAGCAGGAGACACGGCACCGCCATCACGACGACGCCCGCCTCGGTCGCGCCGTAGTCGATCGTGAACGTCGTCTGCTGGCGCAGATTCGCGATCGCCAACGGGAGCGGCGACTGCCTGTCGTCGGCGAGGAGGATCAGCGGGGTGATGAAGTCGTTCCACGCGGCGAGGAACGCGAAGAGCGCGACCGTGATCAGCCCCGGCCGGACCGACGGCAGGAAGATCCGCCGAAGCAGGGCGAGCGTGCCGGCGCCGTCGACGAGCGCCGATTCCTCGAGCTCCTTCGGGACCGACTCGAACGAGATCCGCATCATGAAGGTCGCGAACGGCAGCTGGAACAGCGTCAGCACGAGGCAGACGCCCAGCAGCGAGTTCTGCAGCCCGATCGCGTGCAGCAGTACGTACATCGGGATCAGCAACGTCCCGTAGGGGACCATCAGGATCGCCAGCGTCAGCAGGAACAGCCCGTCCCGGCCGGGGAACGTGAACCGGGCGAACGCGTACCCGCCGACCACGGAGATCGCCAGCGTGAAGCAGACGGTCACGACCGAGATGATCGTGGAGTTCAGGAAGTACTGGACCGCGCCGCTGCCGAAGTGGAGCAGGCGGACGTAGTTGCCCAGCCCGAAGCCGCTGACCTGCTGGGTGCCCGCCTGAGGGCTGATCGAGGCGAGCAGGCTCCAGGCGATCGGGAAGAGGAAGAGCACCGCGAGGGCGGCGGTCGCGACGTGGTACGGCGTCCGGCCGAACGCGCTGCTCGTCATCCCTTCACCGCGCCCGACATGAACCCCCGGACGTAGTGGCCCTGGAGGAGGAAGAACAGGACCAGGCACGGGATCGCCATCACGACGACGCCGGCCTCGGTCGCGCCGTAGTCGATCACGCCCATCGTCTGCTGGCGGAGCGTCGCGATCGCGAGCGGCAGCGGCGCCTTCTTCTCGTCGGCGAGCAGGATCAGCGGGGCGATGAAGTCGTTCCAGGCCGCGAGGAACGCGAACAATGCGACGGTGATGATCCCCGGCCGGGCGGCCGGCAGCATGATCCTGCGCAGGATCCCGAACGATCCGGCGCCATCGACGAGCGCCGACTCCTCGATCTCGCGGGGTACGGCCTCGAACGAGATCCGCATCATGAAGATCGCGAACGGCAGCTGGAACATCGCCAGCACGAGCGCGAGCCCCAGCAGCGAGTTCTGGAGCCCGATGTTGTGGAGCAGCACGTACAGCGGGATCAGGAGCGTCGCGTACGGCACCATCAGGATCCCGAGCGTCAGCAGGAACAGCGCGTTCCGGCCGGGGAACGTGAACCGAGCGAAGGCGTATCCGCCGAAGACCGACACGGCCAGCGTCACGACGACCGTCAGCACCGAGACGATGACGCTGTTACCCAGATACGTCCCGAGCCCGGAGCCGTACTTCAGCAGCGTCGTGTAGTTGCCGAAGCCGTAGCCGCTCGGCTGGGCCGTCCCGGGCTGGCCGCTGACCGAGGCGATCGCGCTCCAGATGAGCGGGAACAGGAACATCAGGGCGAGCCCGCCGGTCAGGACGTAGAACGGCGTGCGTTCGGCGAGCGTCGGTCGCATGTCGCGCGGCCTAGACGTTCTCCGCGGACCGCAGCCCGCGGAACTGTGCAGCGTTGATCAGCAGCAGCACGGCCAGGACGATGATCGAGAGGGCCGCGGCCGTGCCGAGGTTCTGGCGCTGGAACGCCTCGCGATAGATCAGCTGGACGACGGTGACGGTGGTGTTATCCGGGGCGCCCTTCGTCAGGATGTAGAACTGGTCGAACGCGAGCAGCGAGCCGGTGATGCACAGGATCAGGGCCAGGGCGAGCGACGGCCGCAGGAGCGGCAGCGTCACCCGGCGCAGCGTCTGCCAGCGCGTCGCGCCGTCGATCGCGGCGGCCTCATACACCTCGGACGGGATCGCCTGGAGCCCGACGAGCAGGATCAGCATGTAGAACCCGGCGTACTTCCAGACGATCAGGAACGTCGTCGAAAGCAGCGCGCTGAGCGACGTCGCCAGGAACTGGATCGGCTCGTTGATCAGCCCCAGCTTCTCGAGCGGCGGGCTGATCGGCCCGATCGTCGGGGAGTAGAAGCCCCAGAACAGGAGCGACGCCGTCGCAAGCCCGATCGCGCCCGGCAGCAGGAAGCTCGTCCGCAGGAACCCGGACCAGCGGCCGCTCTCCTGGACGAGCAGGGCCAGCCCGAGGCCCAGCCCGATCAGCAGGATCGTGACGATGACCGTGTACTCGATCGTGAACACGACCGCCGGCCCGAACAGCGTGTTGCTCCCGATCGCGGTGAAGTTCTTGGGGAAGTTCAGGCCCTTGTCACCGCCCAGCAGCGTCCAGTTGCCGGCCGACATCCGGACGACGAGGAGCAGCGGGGCGACGAAGAAGACGGCCACGTAGATGGCCGTCGGCAGGGCGTAGAGCATTCCGATTCGACGCCGCGTGCGTCGCCAGCCCGGCATCCGCGTTGTCGCGGTTGCGGCCTGCGACCGCATATCCCTTACCGCCACGGTTCCTCCGCGAGGTTGGGGTGCGAGGGGCGGGACCGGCTCAGGCCGGCCCCGCCCGTTCGGCTATGGCTGAAGCGAAGCGTTGATTGCGTCGTTGTCGGCGTCAATCTTGCTCGCATCGCCGAACACCGCGTCCCGGAGGAGTACGAGCCACGGCCCCTGGGGATCGTTGAACGTCTGGCCGAACTTCAGGGCAAACGGCGTCTGGCCCTTGCCCGCGATCGTGTTGAACATCACGAGCCGCGGATCGGCGCTGCTGTACTGGTTGGTGGCAAGGTCGGTACGCGAGACGACGTTGCCGCCTTTCGCGATCACGTTGACCTGGGCGTCCTGGTCCTCGAGCCAGGCCAGGAAGTTCCAGGCCTGATCCGGGACCTTGCTGTCACGCCCGATGCCGATGCTGTCGCCGCCGACGAACGTCGACGTGCCGCTCTTCGTGCCGGCGATCGGGGTCGCGCCGACATCCTCGAGCTTGAGGTTGTCGCCGGCGACGCCGGTCAGGGTCGCGGGCCACGGCATGATCCCGACCTTGCCGGTGAGGAAGTAGCCGGTCCACGTCGGGCCGGTCTCAGTCTTGGAGTCCGGCATCCAGACGGTGCCGTCGTCGACGAGCGACTTGAAGGTCGAGTAGATCTTCTTGTTCGTGTCGCTGTTCAGCATCGACTGGGTGCCTTCGGGGTTCATGACCTGCTCGCCGTCGGCCCACGTGATCGGCCACCAGGTGAAGACCTCGCAGCCGCCGCAGTTGCCGCCGAAGAACGTGCCCTTGATGTCACCGCCGAGCTTGGCGACGGCGCGCGCCTGGGTGGCGAACTCGTCGAGCGTCGTCGGCGGCTTCTCCGGGTCGAGCCCGGCCTGCCGGTAGAGGGCCTTGTTGTAGAACCAGACGGACAGGTCGACGATGAACGGCAGGCCGTACTTCTTGTTCTCCCAGGTCGACGCAACGATGTGCGCCTGGGCGATCTTGTCGGCGTACGGCAGGCCGTCGATCTTGCTCGTGATGTCCTGGAACAGGCCCTGCGACGTCCAGTTCGGCATGAACACGACATCGGCAGAGAACAGGTCCGGCAGGCCGCTCGAGCCGGCCGCCGCGCCGACCTTCGCCTGGTAGTCGTCCGTCGGGACGACCGTCAGCTCGACCTGGTTCTTGTGCGACCCGTTATAGGCCTCGACGAGCGGCCGAGCGCGCGCTTCCGTCGCGGCGCGGGTCCACATCGTGATCTTCGTGCCGTCATCGATCCCCTGGCCGGCCGATCCGCTGCCCGACGCAGCCGGCGCGGACGCGCCTCCGCTGACCGGCGGCGTCGACGCCGCCGGCGAGGAGCCACCGCTCGACGGGCTGGGCGTCGCCGCCCCACCGCAGGCCGTGGCCAGGATCACCGAGACGATCGCGAGGGCGGGCAACCTGAGACGGTTCCTCATCCCGAGCTCCTCCAACTTGTCGCTCCAACCGGGCCCAACGTGGCATCCACCGGTGCCGGTGCCCCGGAGCGAGCAGTACACTACCACGCGTGCAATCGAGTGTGTGCATTCGTTTGCGCAAAATTCATCGACATCTTTGCCAAGCCCGTCCGCGGCTTCTCGGAGGCGCCCCGTGAGTGACGTCAAGCTCGGAATCAACCTCTGGAGCCAGGCCAGCGACGTGGCCCGCGTTCCTCGCCGCGGGCCGACGCGCCGAGGAGCTCGGCTACGACTCGCTCTGGACGTGGGACCACATCTACGCGATCTTCGGCGACCCGCACCAGCCCATCCTCGAGGGCTACGCGGCGCTCGCGGCGCTGGCCCAGGCGACGTCGCGAATTCGGCTGGGGCTGTTCGTCGGGGCGAACACGTTCCGGAACCCGGGCCTCGCGGTGAAGTCGCTGACGACGATCGACCACATCAGCGGCGGCCGGGCCACCCTCGGCATCGGCGGCGCGTGGTTCGAGCTGGAGCACACGGCCTTCGGGATCGACTTCGGGTCGGGCTTCGGCCAGCGGCTCGACTGGCTCGACGAGTCGGTCGGCGCGATCCGCACGCTGCTCGACGGTGGCACCGTGACGAGCGAGCCGGGCGGCCGCTACGCGTTCGACGAGCTGCGGATCTCGCCGCCGCCGGTCCAGGCCCATCTGCCGATCATGATCGGCGGCGGTGGCGAGAAGAAGACGCTCCGGATCGTCGCCCAGTACGCCGACATCTGGAACGTGTTCGGGACGCCCGAGACGGTCGCCCGGAAGGACGCGATCCTGCGCGAGCACTGCGCGGCGGTCGGCCGCGATTCGGGCCAGATCGAGCGGACGCTCGGGTTCAAGCCGACGATCCGCTCGACCCAGGCCGAGGCCGAGCGGGTCTTCCTCGACCTGCTGGCAGCGAACCGGACGCCGACGTCCCGGATGGAGGGCGACGTGTCGGTCTGGACCGGGACGCCGGAGCAGATCGCCGAGACGATGCTCGGCTACCGCAAGGTCGGGTTCGACACGTTCATCGCGGAGCTGGCCGCGCCGTACGACGCCGAGACGATGGAGACGCTGATCAACGTCGTGAAGCCGATGGTCGAGAGCGCCCCGATCCCCGCCTGACTACCGCGCCGCCGGATCGAGCCACGAGAACGCCGGGGCGTAGCCCAGCAGCTCCCGGGCGTGGTCGATCGCGAGCAGCGTCTCGCGGCCGCTGACCGGCCGGCGGAGCTCGACGTCCGGATAGACCTCGGCCATGAGATCGGCGCTGGGCCGGCGCATGCAGGTGTCGGCCGCCGCGACGATCGCGACCTCGGCGCCGTGGACGTCCGCCTCGAGCGCGCGCGCCACCGCCTGGGCCACGTCGCGCGCGTCGACGTAGCCCCACAGGTTCCACTTCCGGAGCCGCGCGTCGTCCTGCCACGTGTCGAACCGGGCGTAGTCCGGCGGCTCCATGATGTTCGAGATCCGGAAGCCCACGAACGGGATCGCGGTTCGTCGGGCGAACTGGTCGGCCAGCGTCTCGCCGACGAGCTTCGAGAGCGCGTACGACGTCTCCGGCCGGGGCGGATGGCGCTCGTCGATCGGGGCGTAAGCCGGCGGATCGTCGAACGGCAGCCCGAGGACCGTCTCGCTCGAGGCCCAGACGACCCGTCCGACGCCGCGGTCGGCCGCCGCCGCGAACACGTTGTAGGTCGAGAGCGCGTTGTTCCTGAACGTCTCGCCGGCCGGCTTGATTTCCGGCGCCGGGATCGCCGCGAGGTGGACGACGGCATCGGCGCCGGCGACGACCTCGTGGCACTGGCCCAGGTCGGTCAGGTCGGCAAGGACCGTCTGGCCGTGGTCCGCGCCATCGTGGACGGCGTCGACGTTGAGGACGTCGTGGCCGGCCGCGCGCAGGTCCCGGACAACCCAGCGACCCGCCTTGCCGCTCCCGCCCGTGACGACGATCCGCACTTCAGTCGACCTCCGTCAGCGCGTGAATCGCCGCTGCAGCACGGCATGGATCGAGACCGAGATGAGGATGACGGCGCCGTAGACGAGGTTCGTGTAGTAGTCGGTCAGCCCGGACGCGATGATCCCGGCGGTGATCCCGCCGATCATGAACGCGCCGATGAACGTGCCCCAGACGCTGCCGCGGCCACCGAAGACGGACGTCCCGCCGACGAACACCGCGGCCAGCGTCGGCAGCAGGTAGCCGTCGCCCATCCCGGGATAGAAGTTGACGATCTGGAGGCTGTTCAGGAGCCCGGCGAAGGCCGCCATGAGGCCGGTCAGGACGAACAGCGTGATCCGCGTCCGCCGGATCGGGATGCCCATCAGCGTCGCGGCGTGGCGGTTGTCGCCGACCACGTACGTGTTCTGGCCGAGGCGATGGCGGTTGAGGAGGACCCACGTCGCGACCGACACGATGACCAGCCACCAGAACTCCATCGGGATGCCGAGCGGCCGGCCGACGAGGACGTCGTACGCAGGCGACTGCTTCGTGTCGACGAGGGCGTAGCTCCGGCCATTCACCAGGACCAGGGTCAGGCCCCGGAAGAGGAACTGGGTGCCGATCGTCACCACGAGCGAGGGGATCCCGACGAACGTGACGACGAGGCCGTTGAACAAGCCGGCCAGCGCGCCGACCCCGAGCGAGGCGGCCGCGCCGAGCGCGACGCTCCCCGTGGCCTGCCACACGAACACGAAGCCGACCATCCCCAGCGCCATGATCGAGGGAAACGACAGGTCGATGTCGCCGGCGATGATGACCATCGTCAGCGGCATCGCGACGAGCGCGAAGAACGGGGTCGTCTGGGCGAATGAGAGGTAGATGTTCTCGGAGAGGAACGTCCCGGGCGCGAGGACGATGAAGGTCAGCCACAGGATGACGAACGCCGTCGTGATCCCGATCTGCGACGCCCAGGCGGCCGTCCAGCTGGCCAACCGAGGCCTTGCGGGCATCGCCGCCGGCGTCGCGACCTCGTTCATGCCGGCGAACCGGGCGCGGCCGGCGGAATGGCGTCGAGCGACGGCGGCGTCGCCTGGAGACGGTAGCGCTCGGCCTCCGTGTAGGCGCCGCGAACCGCGACCTCGCGCATGATCCCCATCAGCTCCTCGAGCGAGTAACGCGAGGTCGGGAACTCGCCCGCGACGGTGCCACGGTCGAGGACGATGATCCGGTCGGCGACCGAGTACACGTGGAAGATGTTGTGGTCGATGAAGATCGCCGACTTGCCGGCGGCCCGGATGCCGTCGACGAACGTCAGAAGCTTCTCGGTCTCCTTGAGCGAGAGGCCCATCGTCGGCTCGTCGAGGATGATGATCTCGGCCTCGAAGTGGAGCGCCCTGACGATCGCGAGCCCTTGGCGCTCGCCGCCCGACAGGCCAGTGACCGTCGTGTCCGGGGTCAGAACGGCCGAGGTGAAGCCCATCGACCGGCCCATCAGATCGGACGTGATCTGGCGCATCTCCCCCGTCCGGAGGAACCCGAACCGGCGCGTCAGCGGGCGGCCCATGAAGATGTTGCGCCAGAGCGGGAGCTGCTCCGCCAGCGCCCGCTCCTGGAACACCGTCTCGACGCCGAGCGCTCGCGCCGTCTGGACGTCGAGGTTCGGCACGGCCTTGCCGCCGAAGACCACCTCACCCTCGTCGGGCCGATGGACCCCGGTCACGATCTTGATCAGCGTCGACTTGCCGGCGCCGTTGTCACCAAGCAAGCCGACGACCTCGCCGGGAAACACCTTCAGCGAGACGTCACGGAGGACCCGGACGCCGCCGAAGGACTTCGAGATGTGGCGCAGCTCGAGGCGCGGCTGCTGGTCTGGCGGGGGCGGCCGGAGAGCCGCTGTCGACTCTCCGGCGCCCGGTCCGCTGGTTGCTGGGCCTTCGCCCACTACCGGATCTGCGACGTCACGAGCGGCGCGATCGCGTCGATGTTGCTCTTGTCGACGAAGCCGCCGCCGGTGTTCACGAACAGGCCGCTGAAACCGAACTTCTTGGTGAGGCAGAGCTGCTCGACGGCGAGGAAGCCCTGCAGGTACTGCTGCTGGTCGATCACGAGATTCACATAGCCGTCCTTGACGCCCTGGACCGTCGCAGGCGAGAGGTCGAATCCGGCGGCATAGATGCTCCCCGGGTCGAGCTTGGCGGCCTTCATGTACGTCGGGATCGTCGAGGTCAGGTTGCCATGGTCGATGAAGATCGCCTTCAGATCCTTGTGCGCCGATGCATACCCGGTGAAGTCCGACACGCCGGCGGAGGGATCCTTGTTCGTCGCGTCATTGATCTCGAGATAGTCGACGGTCAGGCCCGCCTTGTCGAGCCCGTCGAGGATGCCCTGGGTCCGCTCGCCGCGGCCCGGCTGGCTCTTGAGGCCCCAGACGAAGGCCCGGTCTCCGGACTTCAGGCCGCCGCGCTTGATGGCCTCATTGGCAAGGGCCATGCCGGCGTCGTGGAGCACCGCACCGACGTACCCGAACCCGTCGGCGCCGTACTTGGCCTCCGCGTTCTGGAGCTCGGTGTTCATGGCCGTGACGAGGATGCCCTTCGAACGCGCGTCGTCGATCAACGGGTCGAACGCGTCGTCGCCGGGATGGCCCATCACCGCGATGCCGTCCGGCTTGGTCGCGACGGCCTCGTTGAACTGGGTGATCATCTTGTTGGGATCCCAGTCGGACCACTGATACGTGACGGTCGGCCCGAACGCTGCCTCCGCCGCCTTGGCCCCGTTGTAAACGACGGTCTCGAAGCCGCCGCCCGCCGTGCCTCCCGGGAAGAACACGAGCTTGACGCCCTGGCAGAACTGGGCGGCCGGGGCGGCGGCGCCGCCGCTTGCGCCCGCGCTGGGGCTCGCTGCGGTGTTGCAGGCACCGACGACGAAGGCGATGACGGCCAGGACAGCCGCTACTCGTCTGCCTCGACCTGCGGATGTCCCAGTGACGCGTGATCGGCTCATGACGACCTCCTGGTCTGGCTGCGCCAGCCTCTGCTTTGGCGTCCGGCCCCCACTCGGAGCCGTCGGAGTCGCGGGATCGCGTGGAGTGTGCGCACCCGCGGCGACTAGTGTCAACGTTTGCGGTCATAGGAATTCGGTCGCCGCGCGATCTGCCACTCGTGACGGCATGCAATCGTATGGCCGCAACGAAATGCTAGGCTAGTGCCGATGGGAATGGACGACGCCCGAGCCACAGTGCCCAAAGTCATCGACGAACGGGACCCGGCGGCCGATGAGCGCCCTCGCTCGGTCCCGACGATGCGCGACATCGCCGTCGCGGCCGGCGTGTCACAGAGCACCGTCTCGCGTGTCCTGAACGACGTCCCGACGCGCGTCCCGATCGCCCCTGAGACGCGGGAGCGGGTCTCCGCCACGGCCCGCAGGCTCGGCTACCGGCCGAACCCCCTCGCCCGCGGCCTACGCGGCGCGCCAACGATGCTTCTGGGCGCGGTCGTCCGCGACATCACCGACCCGTTCTTCGCGGGCGCGGTCGAGGCACTGTCGATCGCGGCGATGAGCCACGGCTACAACCTCGTCCTCGGACACGCCCGGGGCCGGGCCGACGACGCCCTCGCCCTGACCGCCGTCCTCGAGACGCGCCACTGCGACGCGATCGTCCTGCTCGGCGACCTCCAGGACCAGCCACGACTGATCGCCGACCTCGCCGACTCGCTCGTGCCGGTCGTCGGGCTGTGGCAGGGCTCGAGCCCGCTCGCGGTGCCGACGGTCGACGTCGACAACAACGCGGGAGTCCGGGCGGGCCTCGACCATCTCGTGGGCCTGGGCCATGAGCGCATCGCGTTCGTGAGCGGCCGGCCGCTCGGTGACATCCGCGAGCGCGAGGCGGCCTTCAGCGACTACATGGAGGGCCTGGGCGGCGTTCGCGACGGCTACGTCCAGCACGTCTCGAACACGCCCGGTGGGGGCGAGGCCGCGATCCGGGCGCTGCTGGCGCTACCGGAGCCGCCCACGGCGGTCATGACCTCGACCGACACGCTCGCGTTCGGAGCGCTTCACGCTGCCTATAGCCAGGGCGTCGTCGTGCCGACCGACCTGTCAGTGGTGGGCTTCGACGACATCCTGCTCGCGAGCCACACGGTGCCGGCGCTGACCACTCTGCGGATGCCGACGGCTGACATCGTCGCGGAAGGCGTCCGGCTCGCGATGGAATTCGCCCGGGACCCGGCCGCGTCGCGGTCTGCAGGCGTCACCGTGATGGCGCCAACGCTGATCGTGCGCCAGTCGACGGCCCCGCCACCTGCGGCGTAGCGGAGCGCGTCGCCGGACTCAGATCGGGAGGAGCACCGCGATCAGCGCGACGCCGAGCCCGATCGCGAAGCTCGCGATGCTGATCCGCATCGACTTCGCCTTGTCGAGCGCCCGCGCAGCGGCGTCGGCGACCTTGTCGGTCGTGCCGACGTCGCCGAAGTTGTAGATGCCGCGCGACCCGAACCCGGCGCAGAACTTCAGGTACGCCTGGAGGTAGCCCGACGCCGAGACCGCGACCGGGATCACGAGGAGGATCCGGGCGATCGGCGGCGCGCCGATGGCGATCAGGATCGCGAACAGGGCGACTGCCGCGATCAGGCCGACGTGGCCCGCCCGCCGGCGACGGGCGATCTCGGCCGGGCCGATGTTGCAGACGCCGGGCTGGTAGTCGACCGAGGCGAAGGGTTGGGGCGCCGGCGACGCGGTGGCGGCTGAGATCGTCATCGAAGGTTCCTCCTGGAGCGCGTTCTGATCGTGGGGTGCGGCTCGGCTTGACGGGTCCGGCCAGGATCGGTGATCATTCGGCCCGACCAAACACTACGGTAACACCAAACTATATGACCAGTCCAAAGCAAGACCCGCGTCCGGCGATCGCCGGGGCGCTGGCGGCGTTCGATGCCTTCGAGCAGCGGATCATGGCGGTCCACGCGCCGGAGTTCACCGCCTTCGATCTGACGATGGCCCAAGCCAAACTTCTGTACGTCGTCGCGGCGTCGCGGGATCTCAGCATGTCCGAGATCGCCCTCCGGCTGGGCGTCACGATCTCGACCGCGAGCGGGGCCGTCGAGCATCTCGTGTCGACCGGGCTGCTGAACCGGATCGACGACCCCACGAATTCGGCGTCAGGTCCGCGTCTCGGCGACGGCTCGCGGCGTCGAGGCCCTCGAGCACATGCGGGAGCTGAGCACGCGCCAGCTCCGCCTCCTGTTGGCACCCCTCGATGACGGCCAGCTCCACGTGGTCGAGCGCGCCATCCGGATCCTCACCGACGCGATCCCGGTCACCGAGACCGACGCGACATCAGTCCCAAGGAGCCAGTCGTGACCCGCCTGTCCCAGCTAGCCGTCTCGAAGCGGAGCGTCACGCTCCTCCTCGCCGCAGCGCTCTTCGTCGCCGGCATCCTCGCCTGGGGCAGCTTGAAGCAGGAGCTGCTGCCCGACATCTCGTTCCCGATCGTCACCGTCGTCGCGCCGTATCCCGGCGCGGGCGCCGCGGACGTCACCGAGCAGGTCGCGAAGCCCATCGAGCGGGCCGTGTCCGGCGTGCCGGGGCTGACCCAGCTCCGCTCGACATCGGCCAACTCGTTCGCGTTCGTCCTCGCCCAGTTCGACTACGGCACCGACCTCGACAAGGCCGTCGCCTCGATCGAGGCGAACCTCCGGACAACGAGCCTGCCGAACGGCGTCGACCCGACGGTCGGCGCGTTCAACTTCAACACGGCGCCGGTCGTCGTCGCGTCGGTCTCGGCTGTCGGCTCGACGGATCTCCAGACGGCGGCGGACATCGCCCGGACCGAGATCATCCCGGAGCTCCAGGCGATCCCCGGCGTCGCGTCGGCCGAGCTCGCCGGCGGGCTCGAGGACCGCCTCGTCATCACCCTCGACCCGAAGAAGATGGCCGCGGCCGGCATCTCGATGCAGCAGGCGATTGGCGTCCTCCAGGCGAACAACGTCACGATTCCCGGCGGCGAGCTGCCGACCGACGAGGCCCGGATCCCGGTCTCGACGATCGGCCGGTTCGACTCGATCGAGGAGATCGAGAGTCTCGTGGTCGGCGTGAAGTCGCCGGTCGTCGCGCCGGCCCAGCCCGGGTCGCCGGTAACGCCGGCGGCGTCGGGCGCGCCCGCCACGCCCGTCACGCCCGTCGCCCCCACCCCGGTCACGATCGGCCAGCTCGGCACGGTCCAGCTCCTGAGCGAGGCGACGACCGGCTACGGCCGGACGAACGGCCAGCCCGCGGTGACGATCTCGGTCAGCAAGACCAGCGCAGCGAACACCGTCACCGTCGCCCAGGACGTCCAGGCGAAGCTCGGCGAGATCGGCGCGCGCCATCCCGGCGAGATCGAGATCGCGACCGTCGCCGACCAGTCGACGTTCATCCTCGAATCGAGCCAGGGCCTGCTCCGCGAGGGCGGCCTCGGCGCGATCTTCGCGGTCATCACGATCTTCCTGTTCCTGCTGAACCTCCGCTCGACGTTCGTCGCCGCGGTCAGCATCCCGCTCTCGATCCTGACGGCGCTCGTGATCATGCAGGTCGCCGGGATCACGCTGAACATCCTGACGCTGGGCGGCCTCGCGGTCGCCGTCGGCCGCGTCGTCGATGACTCGATCGTCGTCCTCGAGAACATCTTCCGCCACCGGGCGCTGGGCGATGAGCGCCAGAAAGCCGTCCTCGACGGCACCCGCGAGGTGGCCGGCGCGATCACCGCGAGCACGCTGACGACCGTCGCGGTCTTCCTGCCGCTCGGCTTCGCCGGTGGCTTCGTCAGCCAGTTCTTCCTCGCGTTCTCGCTGACGATCACGTTCGCGCTGCTCGCCTCGCTCGTCGTCGCGCTCACGGTCGTGCCCGTCCTCGCCTACTTCCTCGTCAACCGGGCGAAGGGCGCCGTCGACGCGTCCGGCGAGCCCGTCAACTCGCGCTGGGTCCGGCTCTACGACCCGGCGATCCGCTGGGTCCTGAAGAGCCGCTGGACGAAGATCGGGACGGTTCTCGCGGCGGGCGTGCTCTTCTTCGCCTCGGCGACCCTCATCAACCAGCTGCCGACCGCGTTCATCAACGCCGGCTCCGAGAAGATCGTCCAGGTCACGATCGCCCCGCCCAGCGGCGCGACGTCCGAGCAGGTCCTCGCCAAGGCCGAGCAGGCCGAGCAGATCCTCCTCGCCGACGACGACGTCAAGCTCGTCGCGACGAGCCTGCCGGGCGAGGGTGCCGTCGGCTTCCAGACGGTGCTCGCGGCCCAGTTCGGGCGGGCGACGAACAGCGCGACGATGATCGTCCGGCTGGACCAGTCGGTCGACCTCCAGGCGAAGATCGCCGACATCGAGACGGCGCTCGCGCCGGTCGCGACGGAGGGCTACGCGGTCACGGTCGGGATGCAGGGCGGCGCGACGACGAACACGCTCAACGTGATCGTCAGCGCCGAGGACCCCGCGGCCGTGGCCTCGACGACCGAGGCCGTCCAGGCCGCGCTCGCCGGCGTCGAGGGCCTCGACAACATCACGAGCGACCTCGTGAAGGCCGCGCCCGAGGTCCAGGTCCGGGTCGACCCGAACAAGGCGCTCGGGGTCGGGTTCACGTCGGCTCAGGTCGGCGCCGAGATCCGGACCGCGCTCACGCCGACGACCGTCGGGCTCATCCAGCTCGGCGACGCCGACCCCGTCGACCTCGTGTTCCGGCTCGATGCCGCGTCGCTGACGTCCGTGGACGCGCTCAAGGCGCTCCCGGTCGGGACGACCGTCCGCGTGCCGCTGGCGGCGATCGCCGACGTGATCCAGGCCGACGTCCAGAGCCGGATCACCCGGATCGACGAATTGCCCTCGGCGACGATCAGCGCCGAGATCACCAGCGGCGACACCGGCGCCGCGTCGGTCGCGGTCCAGGGCGTGATCGACGACCTCCGCGCCGACGGAACGATCCCGCCGGCGGTCAGCGTCGAGCTGGGCGGCGTCCTCCAGCAGCAGGCCGAGGCATTCGGTGGGCTGTTCGCCGCGATGGGCATCGCGATCCTGCTCGTCTACCTGATGATGGTGCTCGCGTTCAACTCGCTCGTGACGCCGTTCATCATCCTGTTCAGCCTGCCGCTCGCGACGATCGGCGCGTTCCCCGCGCTGCTCATCACGGACCGGCCGATCGGGCTCAGCGCGCTCATCGGGTTCCTGATGCTCATCGGCATCGTCGTGACGAACGCGATCGTCCTGCTCGACCTCGTCGAGCGGCTGAAGCGCGAGGGCATGTCGACCCACGACGCGCTCGTGCAGGGCGGCCACACCCGCCTCCGGCCGATCCTCATGACCGCGATCGCGACGATCCTCGCGCTCGTGCCACTCGCGGCGGGCTTCAACGAGGGCTCGATCATCGCGGCCGAGCTGGGGACGGTCGTGATCGGCGGGCTCGTCAGCTCGACGATCCTGACGCTGCTCGTGATCCCGGCGATCTACGCGCTCGTCGACGGCCTCAAGGTCCGGATCGGGCGGCGGCTGCGGCGGGCGCCGGCCGAGCCGGCGATTGCGACAACAGGGGAGGCGGCTGCGGGCTGATCGTTCGCCGGGCCTCGCTCGATCCTCGACTGGGCGCGGGCCCTCAGCCGGCGGGTTCGGTCGTCATCGCGAACGCGTAGGCGACCGCCTGATCGTTCGACATCGCCTGGCCGATCGCCCGGAGGCGCTCGAACTCGTCCGTGCCGAGGCCCCGCGGCAGCCGGGTCAGCACCCGCTCGTAGTGCGGCCGCTCGTCCGGCGGCCAGGCGGCGCCCTCGCGCTCCATCATCGCCTCGGCCGCACCAATGAGGGTCGCCGCGCGCTCCAGGTCGCCGCGATCCGTCCGCGTCGCGGCGAGGCTTGCGACCTTGTAGGGCATCGCCCAGTGGTCGCCCCGCTTGAAGTCGATGTCGAGGGCCTCGAGCGCGAGCGCCTCGGCCTCGTCGAGGTTGCCCAGCTGGCGCTCGACCATGCTCAGGTTGCCGGCCTCGGAGCTGATCGTCGCGAGGTTGCCGGTTTCGCGGGCGGCCGCGATCCGCTGGGCCATCAGCGTCCGGGCCTCGTCGAAGTCGCCGGCCATCTGGGCCGCAACCGCGAGGACGTGCAGCGCGTTCGAGCGGCCGGTGCCGTCCTTGATGCCCTCCGTGATCGTCAGCGCCTCGCGGCAGAGCCAGCGCGCCTCCTTGATGTCGGACGCGTTGCCGGACCGCAGCGCGAGCCTGGCGAGGCCGGTCAGAGCCTGGGCGGTGACCGTCGGGTCGCCCGTACGCCGGCCGATCGCGAGCGCCTGACCGTGGAGCTCGGCGGATCGCTCGTCGTAGCCCGGCCAGAATGCGAGCAGGCCCGCCTGGAAGTAGGCGTTGCCGCGAACGATGTCCGAGCCGCCCTCCGCCGCGAGCGCCTTGTCGAACCAGCCGAGGCCCTCGTCGAGGCGCTTCCGGGCCATCCAGACCGGGGCGAGGGCGATCGCGAGGCGCAACGCCTCGTCGGTCCGGCCGTTGTCGAGGAACCACTGGAGCGCGGCGAGGAGGTCGGCGTCCCTGGCCTCGAGCTCGTCGAACAGGGCGTTCGCGTCGAGGCCGCGCAGACCCGGGCCCGCCCCCTCGGCGAACCCCAGCAGCGACTCGGCGGATCCGGCGTCCACGGTGCGCATCATACGGGGCGCGAATCGGCGCTCGCCGGCCCTCCGCTCGTGCCCGCCGGGCGATCCCCCGGCGCGCGAGGGCATACGCTGTGCACATGACCTCTCATTGGGCCACCTACGGAGCAGCCACTGATGGCGAACCTGCGCTGGAGGACGTGGACATCCGACCAGCCGTCGCCTCGGACTGCCGAGGCGTGGCGGCGATCATTCACGAGCGCGACAGCGTCCCGATCGCCGACGCCCGAGCGCACTGCGAACGCGACCTCGCCGGGAAGGATCGCCTGGTGCTCGTGGCCACGGTCGGCGGCGAGCTCGCCGGCTTCGCCCGCGCGGCGCGCTGGGAACGGCCGCGCGGCCGGCTTCCCGACAACGTGGCCCCCGAGCGGCTGGTACCTCCTCGGCGTGATCGTCCGGGATCGCTGGCGGCGACACGGGCTTGGCCGCGAGCTGACGAAGAAGCGCGTCGAATGGATCGGCGAACGAGCCGACGAAGCGTGGTACTTCTCGAACGCCAGGAACCAGACCTCGATCGACCTGCACGCGCAGGTCGGCTTCGTTGAGGTCACCCGCGACTTCTCGTTCCCCGACGCCTCGTTCGAGGGCGGCGAAGGGATCCTGTTCAGGGTCGACCTGGCCAAGGAAGACCCGGCCGAAATCGAACGCCGAATCAAACGCCGGCGCCTGATCCCGCGAGGGGACCAGGACGCCGTCACTCGGGCAGCTCGAGCCCACCCAGCAGCTTGCGCAGGATCGACTCCAGCTGAGCGATCTCATCGGGCTCGAGCCGCTCCAGCAGCTGCCGATCGCTGATCGTCAGGGCGGCGACGGCTGAATTGACGGCCCCGAGGCCCTCGTCGGTCAGCTCGATGATCACCCCTCGTCGATCGTTGGGGTCCGCCAGACGGCGGACGAAGCCACGGCGCTCGAGGCGATCGATCCGGCTGGTGATGCCCGCCGAGGACAACATGAGGCCCTTGGCGAGGTGCGTCGGCGAGAGGCGGTACGGCGGGCCCGCGACGCGGAGCGCGCTGAGGGCCCCCACCTCCCCGCGGCCCAGTCCGAAGCGGCCGAAGACGGCGTCCTGCCGCCTCGCGAGGTGGGCGCCCACCCTCGTGAGACGCGCGGTCACCTGGAGCGCGTCGACCTCGAGGTCGGGGCGAACGCCGCTCCACCCTTCGAGCTGTCGATCCGTCGTGTCATCCATGGCCACATTCTAGTCCACCAACATCCTTGACATTAGTATCTTACTTGCGAGAGACTTAGTTAGAACAGAATAACCCAGGAGCAGTTTGGATGGCGTTCGAACACGCGGTGCCCGACGTAGCCGCCGATCCGACAACTGACGCGACCGGTCGCGGTCCGTCCGACAAGAGCCTCGTCGACGAGGTCGTTGGGGGGTCTCAGCTGGCATTCACGACGCTTTACGACCGTCACGTCGATGCGGTCTACGCGGCAGCGATGCGCGTCAGCCACGATTCGTGGGTCGCCGCCGAGGTCGTCCAGGAGACCTTCCTGGCGCTCTGGAACCGGGCCGAGCTCTTCGACCCTGCTCGTGGACCGTTGACGGCGTGGCTGCAGCGCATCGCCCGCAACCGGACGGTCGACCACCTTCGAGCGGCCGGCCGTCACCACCGGGCCGCGACCTTCTCGTCGTTCGCGACCGCCGACGTGGAAGACGACTGGATGGAGCAGTGGCTGACCAATTCCGGCGAGCTCATCGCCGCGGCCGGGCCGGAGCCGAGTCCGGAGCTCGCGCTGACGAGCAAGGAGACGCGGGAGTCGATCGACGTGGCGCTCGCCACGCTCACGCCACACGAGCGGTCCGTCATCCAGCTGGCGTACGGCGACGGGCTCTCCCAGTCCGAGATCGCGACCCGACTGGGCTGGCCCCTTGGGACCGTCAAGACGAGGACCCGACGGGCGCTCCAACGTCTCGGCGACCGGCTCGACACGCCACACGCTGCGGCGATGGACGCGGTGAAACCCTTGCCGTGCCCATCGCCGTGCGCGTGACGGTCTGAAGCTCAGCGCATTCCGTACTCGTCGTGGCGGCGGATCCAGAGCTGGAACCCGTCGTCCTCTTCACGGCCCTTCGGCGCCCGGTCAAGGATCGGGTAGTAGCCCATGAGGAACTCGAGCCCGCGCCAGCCGGTCGAATAGCTGTGGTAGACGGCCCCGTCCTCCAGGACGAAGGCGCTGAAGCCGGGGCTCTGGGTCAGGTAGCCCGCGACATCCGTGCCGCTCGCGCGGGCATTGCTGTCGACGACTGGCGGCAGGGACCCGCGGTTCTGCTCGACCCACGCGCGCGTTGTCTCTTCGCTGCTCGAGTAGCCGAGGTCGGCGTTGAATTCGCTGGTGGCCGATGAGGCCCAGGGGATGCTCCAGCCCATGCGCCGCTTGTACGCCTGCAGCTTCTGGAGCGGGGCCTGTGACACCAGCAGCATCGTCACGTCGTGGGCGTTCAGGTGCGGGATCAGGCCGTTGATGCTGTCCGCGATCGACGAGTTGATCGGGCAGCCGGCCTCGTAGCTCGGGCCGAACATGAAGTGGTAGATCGAGCAGCTGACTGCGGCCGTCGAAGAGCTCCGCAAGCGCGCGCGGGCCGTCGTCGGTGTCGAGGCGGTAGTCCTTCTCGACACGGACCCACGGCAGCTCGCGTCGCTGGCGGGCCAGCTCGTCGCCCAGCCGCGTGTGCTCCTTCTCGCGGACGAGCAGCTCCGCGCGCGCGGCCTCCCACTCGTCGCGAGTTCCGATCCTGTGGCCGGTTCCGGCTTGCCGATCCGGCGCCCACTCCGGCGGACGGGTCCACGCACTCTCAACGTTGGTGGTCATGATCGATTCCTTCCCTTTTCGGTTGGTGTCGGCTGAGCCGCCAGCGGCGGCGTTGAGGTGGTCCTGGAGCGCGTCGAGCTGGCGGTCCCAGTCCCGGGCCAGCGCGGCCAGGTACTGCTGTGCCACCTGCATTGGGGCGGAGCGAAGCCGGTAGCGCACCCGGCGCCGCTCCCCCGGTTCGGCCGCCACCAGCCCCGCTTCCGCCAGGAGTGCCAGGTGCTTGGCGATGGCCTGGCGGGTGATCGGCAGGCGGCCGGCGAGATCCGTCGCGGTGGCGGGGCCATTGGCCGCGAGTTCGGCCAGGATCCCCCGCCGGGTCGGGTCGGCCAGGGCGGTGAAGACCTCCTCGGCGACGGCCTCGATGTCAGGCCCCGATGGCATCGAGGTACTCGACCAGCTCGCCCAGCTCATGGGCCCAGCCGTCGGTGTTGCCGTCGAAGGCCGTGCGATACGCGTCCTCGGGCAGCTGGGCGAAGCCGGAT
Organism: uncultured Chloroflexia bacterium; assembly: GCA_963845925.1. GTDB lineage: Bacteria > Chloroflexota > Limnocylindria > Limnocylindrales > CSP1-4 > CF-46. The sequence continues at coordinate 8,839 of CAWJUA010000034.1, read as the reverse complement.
TCGACGACGGTCAAGCGGGTGCCGCTACTCGTCGGGACCAGCGTGAACTCGACGTACGTGCGGCGGGGATCGTCGTCCGGCAGGCCGTTGATGCCCCACGTGAATCCGAAGACCGTCGGTTCGTCGACCCGCTCGATGCGCATCGACGCCTTGTCGCCGCTCGTCCACGTCATCTCGGCCACGCCGCCCGGCCGCAGGTCGATCGTGGCCGCATTGCCAAACCACGTGCCAAGGCCCTCGGCCGTCGTGAGCGCCGCCCACACCCTGGCCGGCGGATGCGCGAGCTCGACGGTCCGCTCGATTCGATCGGGAAAACCCATGACAGCCTCCAGGAGAACATTGCAACCACTTGGTTGCTACCGACGATATAGCAACCGCTCGATTGCGTCAACTCTTCCGAAGGTTGCGCCCTCCATCGGCTTCGCCAGCCGTTATGGTCGTGCTTGGCCCCAACCGACCCCGTCGGTGCACGTGTGGGGACCGCCGGGCTGTGGTGGACACAGGGCATCGAACGGGAAGACCACCCGAAACTCGCTTCCATCCGGCCTCACGACGGCCAGTCCCCCAGGTTGGTCGGTCGGGTTCCATTGGGTGAGGATGTAGCGACCGTCGGCCGACCAGCCGTCGTTCTCGGCATGGTCGCGCAATCGATGGGCACCCGTCCCGTCGCTGTTGGCGACGTACAAGTCCCAGTACAGATGGGATTTGTCGACCATGAACGCGATGAGGGTTCCGTCCGGAGATGACGCCGGCGCATAGGCCGCAAGGGCGTACTCCGTGAGTCGTTGGGTGAACCCGCCGGCGACGTTGGCGCGATAGACCCGACCCGTGTCATCGAGGTAGATCCATTTGCCATCGGGCGACCACGTATCGGGGCCGCCGACGTGGGTGAGGTCGCCGCTCACCGTCCGCATGCTGGATCCATCGGTTCGGATGATCGCGATCGACCGGACCGTGCCCACCTCCTTCGTGAAGGCGATCCAGCGGCGATCCGGGGACCACAACGGATCCTGGGCGGCGAGCCCCGCCGGGGTGACAACTCGCCCAACGCCTGTGTCGACATCCGCGACGACGATCCGAGCGAGCCCGTCGAGGATGACCTCGGTTGCCAGGAATCGCGAATCGGACGACCAGGTGTCGATCGCATCCGCCCAGTCCAAGGGACAGGTCGGGAGCGAGCTCTCGTCGATGCTGACCATCGACGCCGACCACCTACAGGTGCGAACGATCGCCGCCGACCGTCCAGAACGCGACGAGCCGGCCGTCCGGCGAACGGCTCACCCCCTTCGCTTGGTCTCCGGGCGGAAGGATCGATCGGACCGATCCATCAACGACGTCGACCGCCTGGAGCTCGCCCCGGATCGAGACGATGAGCGGCCCGTTCGGGATCGTTGGGTGCACCGTCCCCGCGATTGCCAGCGCCAGGATGGTCGCCAGGATGAGCAGGACGACGAGGCTCACCAAGCGCCACGCGTCGGGTCGTCGATGGCCAGCCAGCGCCCGCCATGGCCAGGCGGAAGTCGCGCCGGAAGCGACTGATCCTGCGGGTATCGCTGACGCGCGCGGCGCGCGCCCGCGGCAGGAGCGCCGCATAGGTCGAGCTCGCGAATTCGGGATCCGGCTCGGACGTGACGTCGAGGCGCCGGATCAGGGCATCCATCAGCTCGTCAGTCATCTGCATTCTCCGCGCCGTAGGCTCGGCGAAAGCTGTCGCGGGCTCGGAACAACAGCGACTCCGTCGCGCTGCGGCTCTTGCCCATCAATCGGGCGGCCTCGGCGACGGGCAGGTCGTCGAGCACCACGAACACGAGCACGGCGCGCTGGCTCGTCGGCAACGAACGCAGGGCCTCCGCGATCATCGTCCGCTCCTCCAGCCCGAGCTCCGTTCGCCGCTCGCCGTCGAGCTGGATCTGGCGGACCTCCATCCGCATCTGGCGTCGTTCGTCGCGCTCCAGCGCGCGAAAGTGATCGGCGAGCTTGTGGCGGGCAATGCCGCACAGCCAGGTGATCGTGTCCGACCGGCCGTCGAAGCGCGATCGCTGGTCGATCGCGGCGACGAATGTCTGTTGTGTCAGGTCCTCCGCGAGGGCCACGTCCCCGCCGCCGCGGCTTATGAGATAGGCGTAGACGCGAGGGAGGGACCGCCGATACCACGATTCGAACCCGGCGTCGTCCGCGAGCGCCTGCTGGAGCTCTTCAACGCCGTCCGAGACGATGGTTCGTGCGGTCATCCTTCGCGATCCGCTGGCGACGGCTGACGCCGGCTCGGACGTCATCATCGGGCTGGTATTCAGTGTGCGCCGGTGTCTCCGGTTGTCGCGGATGAGTCGCTCCTGTGGTGGCGAATTATTCGGTTCGGGTTCGTCGTGCAGTCGCGAATGATCTTCAGCCGCAGGAGCGACCAATGGGCGTCAGCTTCCGTTGAGCTTTGGAGGATCCGCCCATGCGTCGCCTCTCGATCGCCCTTGCCTTGGCGACCACGCTTCTGCTCGGACTCACAGCGACCTCGTCGCTCGCGGCGCCCAAGGATCAGCCGGTCGGGGACCGGGTGGACCTGAGGGACGGGGACCAGGAATTCCCCGCGTCGACGCCGTTCCACATCGACCACGGCTTCGCCTTTGCGAGGTCCGACAACACGATCGGGCTGTCCAATTTCGTGCTCGACATGGATGGGACCCCGCTCACAGCCGACTTCGTGCGGTGGTCGCCTCTCGGCGACGGCCTAACGGTCAGCGAGCTCTGGTACTACAACTTCCCGTCGGGACTGACCGGGATCCACGAGTTCACGCGTCACTACTTCGAAGCGTGCAACAACGACTCGGTGCCCTGCGATGGCAGCAGGATCAACACGCCGGTGGAGGACTTCACCGCCTCCGCGGTCGTGACCTTCACCACCCCCTAACGATCACCCGGCGCCGTGATCCATGCGGATCGCGGCGGCCGTCGCGTACGACCAACATCGGAGGAAGCCATGCTGCTCTCGTACCACCTGGTCGGCATCGGGTCGGCCATCGTTATCACTGCGGTGCTGACCCTGCTGCTTGCGTCCACCGCCTTGGCCACCAGCCCGTCCGTCGTCCATCAGGTGACCGCGGGCGGCCCGGACGCTTGCACCGGCGCCGGCGACAAGCCCGGTTGCGACGGCAACTACTCGCTGGTCGCGACTCAGTACGCCGACGGGACCGCGTCCGGCCAGTACACGGATCGCTTTGCGCGCGCTGGCGGTATCAAGGCCGTCGTCGACTGCGTCCGGGTCATCGGCAACCGGGCGTGGATCAGCGGCTGGATCACATCCGGGCGGGCCGGCGACAACGATCTGGCCGGCCTGCCGTTCTCGACGCTGGTGGTCGATAACGGCACGTCGACCGTCCAGCCGCCGGACCAGATCAGCACATCGCATGTCGGGGACGAAACCCCGTGCACGGACATGTTTCCGTGGGACCTGTTCGACATGCCGCAAGGCCAAGTGGTCGTCAACTAGCGGCGACCTCTGGGAGCGGCCGAAACACCGACAACGGAAAGGTGGCGGGCATCGGCTATCCTTGCCCGGCGCCGACATAGCTCAGTGGTAGAGCAGCTGTTTCGTAAACAGCAGGTCCTCGGTTCAAGTCCGAGTGTCGGCTCCATCGATTACGCACGAATCGGCCGTTGTGGGACCAGCCAAGGGTCCCCGGCGGCCGTTTCTGTGTGACGGATCGATCCGGGTTTCCGCCCGACGGTCGACTGATATGGTTCCGCGATGAAGGAGGAGGGTCGCTGGGCACGGCTTGACGAGCACCTCCCACCCGACCTCCGGGCATACCTCGAGGATCATTTCTGGCGGCCCATCGAGGCCCAGGCCACGCTCGAGGTTCTTCGCGACGATCCGTTGTTCTTCGCGGATCCCGGCCGCCATCCTGCGATGTTCGCCGATCACGGCGTGGTGCATGTCCGTGACGTGGCGGACGGCCTGGTCCGGCTCGTCGACACGGTTGACGGGGTCCTCCTGGCGTCCCGGCCGCCGGAGCGCCGGCGATTCGTCGAGGCGTACGGGGTGGCGGCTGCGTACCTCCACGACATCGGGATGGTGGACATGACGCCCATCGGCCGGCGGACCCACCCCGTGTACGCCGCGCACGCCGCGTTCTGGCCGGATGTGGACCCGCTGGTGAACCATCTCCTCGGGTCCGGCCCGGTCCGCGACCGGTTGGATGAGGTGGCGGCTCACGCGCCGTTCCGTGTGCCGCTCGAGATGGTCGTGCGCGAGATGCTGAGCATGACCGCAGCCCACAGCAAGTCCACGGTCCCCGCACCGGTTCTGGACGATCGCGCGGCCTTCCGCCGGCTGATGCAGCTGCTTCTGTTCACGAGCCTTGAGGATCACCGCGCGTCCGATCGGACACCAAGGGCGGCCGACCCGTGGCCAGACCCGATGGCCGCCACCGCCGCGCACTACACGGACCCCGCGGACGCCTACGCATGGCTCGATGCGGCCGACACCCCCCAGGCCGAGCTCGCCGACGACGTGGTGGACGCGCTCCGCGCGCTTCGGGCTGCGGACGTGCTGCGCCAGCGGGGGACGGCGCTGCGGACATCGGGTGGGTACGAGGTGTTCTTCGACGCCCGGACGGCGGACGTCGTGTGCTCAATTCGGCCCGCGAATGGAGGGGCCTCGTACCTGATCACTTACGACGACCACCGTGGTGCCGGCGAGGCGAACATCAGGGTTGCGTTCGTCACGCCCCAGGGCCACCTGCGCATCGCGTTCCATCGCGGTGGGTTCGCCAGCGACGAGGTCGCACGCCGTGCGGCCGTCAGCGTTGCCGGGGCGATCCTGGACATCCAGGCGGACGTGATCCCGTCGTTCGGCGGCGCGACCGCGCGCGGGCTGCCTCGCCCGCTCCGCCGCATCGAGGACGTGCGCATCCAGCTCGAACGACCCGACGACCAACCGTCATACGCCGACGAAGTCGCTTGCGCGGTCGCTGAGCTCGACCCATCGCTCGTCGGCCGGCTCGAGGTGGTTGCGGGCATCGAGAGTGCGCCCCCTCTGGAGCGAGCGAGGTTCTATGCGGCCCAGCCCGTCGACGTCAACGACGCGCTCGCCGATGAGATCATCCGGCAGGTCTCGGCTCGTGGCGCGGCGACCGACCGCATCGACCGTGAGGCGGCGTTCGCCGAGGTGTGCCGAGCGACGATCCGACCTGGCGAGATGCTCGTCGCGGCGGGATCGCCGCCGGCCTTCGCCTATATCCCGATGGGGCCGGGGCTCGTGGTCCATCCGGGCGGCGGCTACGGGCCATCGCCGCTTTCGCCCTGGGTCGCCGTCGGGACGACCGGCGTGATCCGCCGTGCGGAGCGCAACGCCGACGTCGTCGCCGAACAACAGGTCGACGTGATCATGATCCCGGGTGAGCGGTACGCAACGACCTGGGTGCGGCCATTGAAGCCCTCGGAGCTACGGGAGCGTCTGCGCGTCGGGTCGGCGGCGGGATGAGCCTGACCATCATCGAGCGGGTGGTAGCGCTCCAGCGGGTCGCGCTGTTCGCCGACGTCCCGGGGCGCACGCTGGCGGCGGTCGCGCAGCGGGCGATCGAGGTCGAGCTACCGCAAGGCACAACCGTGATCGCGGAGGGTGCCGTCGACGACCACATGTTCGTCCTGGTCAGGGGGCGCGTCCGGGTCCACCAGGGTGAGCACTCGCTCGCTGTCCTGGACGCCGGGGCGACGGTTGGCGAGCTGGCCGCGCTGGTGCCCGAGCCGCGCTCGGCGTCCGTCACCGTGGTCGAGCCGGCGATGCTCCTGCGCATCGAAAAGGCCGTGCTTGACGAGCTGCTGCTGGACCGCCCTGAACTGGCGACCGGGATCATCAGCGCGCTCGTCACCATGGTTCGCGCGAGGAAACGCCCCGGGGCGGACTCGAAGCCCGCGTGAGCACCGGCCGACCGCCGGGGCAGGCGGCCGTGCACTGGCTGACGGCGCAGTCCTTTCTGTTCGGCGCCATGGCCGCCCTGCTCGGCATCGTGGCCAACGCCATGTTCCTCGAGGCATACGGGCCCGGCTGGCTGCCCGTGACGTACATCGCCATCGGCATCGCGGGCGTGGTGGTTTCGGGGACGATCGCGCAGAGCGCGCAGCGCTTCGACATGATGCGGATTGCCGTCATCGTTCTGGGCGGTGCCGCGGTCCTGTTCGGGATTGCCTGGGCGATTGCCGTCGGCGGCAGTGGCGCCTGGGTGTCGGCTGTCCTGCTGGTCCTGTTCCCGATCCTCATCCAGCTCGGATTCGTGTTCATCGGCGGCCAGGCGGGCCGGATCCTCGACATCGCGGGGATCAAGGCGGGCTTCGCCCGGATCATGACCGGGTTCCCGGTAGGGGCGGTCGTCGGCGGCCTGATCGCTGCCCCGCTCGTGAACCTGCTGGGTCAGACCGAGGACCTGCTGCTCGCGGCGGCCATCAGCGAGGGAGCATTCGCCGCACTCGTGTGGGCGACTGGGCGACGCTACGCAGGCACCCTCGCCGGGTCGGGGGAACCCGCTCACACCGGCGATCGGCCGCGTGACGCCGCCGATGAGTCCTCGCTCCGTCGCCTGTTCGGGCAGCGGTTCGTCGCCCTGATCCTCGGCTACCAGGTCCTGTCCGCCCTGGGCAGCCAGGTCGCCGACTTCCTCGTGTTCGACCGGGCGGCCGCCCAGTTCCCATCCGCCGAGGACCTGGCACGGTTCCTGGCCGGTTACACCGCCGCCATGAACATCGTGAGCATCGCGTTCCTGTTCTTCCTCGCCGGTCCGCTGCTCCGCCGCTTCGGCCTGAAGCTCGGGATCACCGCGAACCCGTTCGTGGTCACCGTGTTCACCGGGCTCATGATCGTCGTCCTCGCGGCGGCGGGCGCTGGCTCGATCGCGCTGTTGGCAGTGGTGTCGGCCACCCGCATCGCCGACATCGCGCTCACCGACGGCACGACCCGCACGTCGATCAACGCCATGTACCAGGTCCTGCCGAGCCGGAACCGTTTCGCGGCACAAGCAGCGGTCGAGGGCATCGGCGTCCCCCTGGCGATCGCGGCCTCCGGCGTCCTGATCCTCGTGCTGAACGCGCTGCCCGCCGCCCTCGCCGCGATGATCACCGTCCTGGCCATCGTGTGCGCCGTGTGGACGTGGGCGGCGCTGCTGCTCTACCGCGCCTACGGCCCCGCGCTCGTGGACGCACTGCGGCATCGGCGGCTGCTCAACCCGGACGCCGAACTGGAAGCGACGATCGAGGACGCCGCGATCGCCCGCCACCTGCTCGTGAGCGGCGAAGCGCGGTCGGCGCAGCTCGGGCTGGACCTGGCCTCGACGCTAGACGCGCCGGGCATGCGGTCCGAGCTCGGCGCCCTCGCCGACGATCCGCGGACCGACGTGCGGCTGGCCGCCCTCGCGGGACTGACCGCGTCGGGAGACGTGGCCGCGAGGCATCGTCTGGCGGCAGCGGTACGGGCGGCCGCGGCATCACCGGACGCCGCGATGCGGCAGCGTGGCGCCGTCGTCATGGGTCTCCTGGACCGCGACGACCGGGAGGCCATCGCGGGCCTGTTCGACGACGAGGCGATCACGGTGCGCACGGCCGCACTCGACTCGATCCAGCCGGGCGACGCGTTCGCTGTCCAGCCTGCGGTACGCGCGCTCGGCGACCCGCGAATGGCGCCCTCGGCGATGGGTGCGATCGGTCGCCTCGGCGATGCGTCCCTGCCCGCGCTCGCTGCGCTCCTCGAGTCGAACGACCCGGGCGATGTGCCCCTGGCCGCCCGGATGGTTCGATCCGTCACGACTCCGAGCGCGGCGCGGGACGAGGTCCTGGGGCGCCACGTTCAGCACCGCGAACGCGAGCTTGGGCTGCTGGTCATGGACCGCCTCGCCGGGCCGGGCCCGTCGTCTCAGGCGACGGCCGAAGTGCTCGACGGGGTCCTGCACGACGACGTCCAGCATGCCGCCCGGATCCTCGGCGCCATCGTCGCCATCCCGGCCGGTCGTGAAGGCCCGGACGCCCTGGAGGCCCCCGACGTGCTGCTGCGCAGCGCCCTCGACGACGAGCTGGTCCTCGTCAGAGAGCGGGTCGTCGCCGGTCGCATGGCCCGGCACGGGCGGGAGCGGCTCGGTCCGGCCATCGTGGGCGTCACCGCGGGCGAGGCCGAGCGCCGCACTGGCGGTCGAAGCCCTGGAAGTCGGGGTCGGCCCGACGGAGTCGCGTCTCGTCGTCGCCCTGCTCGATCCGCGCCTCCAGCCGGCGGAACGCCTCGCGCGTCTCGTCCCACCGGCGCGCACCACGGCCGATCCGCGCGATGCCGAGGACTGGCTGCGCGATCTCGTGGAGGACGTGGACGATGGCTGGCGCTCGACATGGCTTCGGGCATGCGCCATCCAGGCCGCCGGCGCGCGCGGCCTCCTGGGCAGGATCGACCTTGCATCCGCACGCGCGCTGGGCGACCCGGTCGTGGACGAGGAGCTGGGCCGTGCGGCCAGCGGCATGCCGGACAGCCGCGGCGCCTCGTCCTGAGTCAGCTACCGCGGCCGGTCGAGCTCCTCGCGGACGACGCGCCGGATCAGGGCCTCGAGGCGCTCGTCGTCGAGGGCGATGGGCCCCTGTGGCCGTTGGGCAATATCGTCGGCGCGCCAGTCCCTCTGGGCCGCGTCGACCGCATCCTGCGCATCCTGGATCTTCCTGAGCTCGGAGCCGATCTTGTCCTGAGCGAGGCGCTCGGCTCGCTCGCGATCGTCCGTCATTGCGCGCACCTCCAGTCCCGCCATCCTACGGGGCGCGCCGATCCGACCCGCGGCGCGCAGGCCCACGGCAGATGGTGTCTAGCGCCAGTCGATAGCTC
>CAWJUA010000033.1:0-6976 GCA_963845925.1 uncultured Chloroflexia bacterium | reverse complement strand
TGATCCTCCTGTCACGGCCTGGGCCACGTCGGCGGCGGGCAACTCCCGAGCCACGCCAGCGAACGCCTTGGCCCCCGTGAGGCAGCGGAGCCGGCTCTCCCGAAGCCGGCTCTCCAATGGGTGGAAAATTACTCCGAGCGCACTCGCCGGGTCAATCTCGACAGGTCGGGCGCACCTCGGCGGCCGAATCACGTGGTGCAGGAGCGCACCGCCGGGTGTCGTGGAACATCCTCGCCCGGCGATCGAGCGCGAGATGAAGGGCCGGGCCCGGGCACGTCGCCCGGGCCTCGTCACGTGGAACAGGGCCGGCTGCCCGATCCGCTACGGCGTCGCCGCCACTGCTGCGTCGACCTGGAGGAGGCCGGCGCCAGTGGCGTCGTCACCCCACGAGAACGTCACGAACGACGGATCGGCCGAGCCGTCGGCGGCCAGATGGAATGGATCCCAGACCTGGGCCGAACCGGCGGCGATCGGGGCTGCCGAAGACTCGAGGATGGCCTCGATCTGGGACTGGCTGAGCCCGCCGTTCTTCTCCAGCAGCATCGCCGCGGTCGCGGCGACGTGCGGCGTGGCCATCGAGGTCCCGCCAACGTAGAAGAAGTTCCCCGGATTGTTGCCTTTCAGGTCGCCGATGCCCTTCGACCACCATGGCAGGTGCTGGTAGCCGGGAAAGCCCGCGAACGGCCCGCGGACCCACGATCCGGGCGCGAGCACGTCGAGATCCTGGCCGGGCTTCTCGCGACTCGAGAAGTCCGTCACGTACACATCGTCGTAGCCGGGCTCGGCGACATTGCCCGAGTTGGGAAAGAGCGGCGGCGTCAGGTTGCCGTGGGTGTCCTGCAGCCAGAACATGCGGTAGCGGACGCCATTCGCCGGTGCGTTTCCGCTCGCGCCGTCGTCCAGCCACTCTCCGGTCCAGCCGGAAGCGCCGGCGGAAATCACCTGCGGGTATGCGCCCGGCCAGCCCATGCCCGCGTCGCCCTCGTTTCCGGCCGCTGCGACCACGATGACGCCGGCGGCGATCGCCCGGTTGATCGCCGCTTCGATCTCGTCCGACGGCACCGAGTCGCCGAGACTCATGTTGATCACAATCCGGCTGCCGGCGAGCCGCCCCTCGGCGAGCGACGTCACGTAGTCGATCCCCGCTGTCACCATCGCATCGGTTCCGAAGTTCACCAGCCCGGTCGTGATCGACGGGTCGTCGCATTTGGGCAGTGACGGGATCTGGTAGTCGGCGAGGACCTTGACCGGGATGATCGTCGCGTTTGGTGCGATACCCCGAACCTGGATCGGCGGCAGGGAGAAGCCCTGGGCGGTGTCGGTGTTCGAGTCGTAGTTGTAGCCGATGATCGTCGACGTGACGTGGGTCCCGTGCGACGAGCTCCGGGAGCCGATGAAGCTGACCTCGCGGAGCTGGCGCTCGATCACGGGCTCGACGTTGCACGGATCGTCGGTCGACTTGAAGGAGACCGCCTGGTAGAAGCCCTTGCCCAGCTCCTGCGCCACGCGCGCGTCTGGGAAGTAGTCCTTCCAGTTCGAGACGAGCCCGGTGTCGAGCACGGCGACGTAGACGCCCGCACCGGTCTCGGACACATTCTCGACGTCGATCTGGTCCGAGTCCCAGGTCTCGTTGCCGCTCGCGGTCGTGGTTGAACCGCTGAACGGGTTACCCGCGAGGGCGGACGGGGCGAGCGCGATCAGGGCGGCGGCGGCGAGCGCCACGGGCAACTTCCGGTGCATCGATCGGGATCCTCCCATTGCCGGCTCTCCCGACCGGCAGCTGAGCGGGGCCCGGCGGGTCACCGGGCTCACGAGGAAGCCGAACGTACTCCCCGGTCCGTCGGAGCGTCAAACAACCAACCATCGCTCCGGTGCCTTCAGGCAACGGCCTGGACACCGAGCACGCGATCAGATCTTGTCGACGAGCTCGCGGACGGCGGCTGCAGACGCGTCGAACGCCGCCTGTTCGTCGGCCGTCAGCTTGATCTCGAAGACGCGCTCGAGGCCGTTCGCTCCGAGGACCGCGGGCACGCCGACGAACAGGTCGCGGGTGTTGAACTCGCCCTGGAGCAGGACCGCACACGGCAGGACGCGCTTCCGGTCGAGCAGGATCGACTCGACCATTTCGAACGTCGACGCCGCCGGCGCGTAGAACGCGGAGCCCGTCTTCAGCAAGGCCACGACCTCGGCGCCGCCGTTCGCGGTCCGCTCCTCGAGCGCCGTGACGCGATCGGCCGGCAGCAGCTCCGTGATCGGCACGCCCGCGACCGTCGAGTAGCGCGACAGCGGGACCATCGTGTCGCCGTGGCCACCGAGCACGAACGCGTGGGTGTCCTCGACGCTGACGCCCAGCTCCTGGGCGATGAACGTCCGGAACCGGGCCGAGTCGAGGACGCCGGCCATGCCGAGGACGCGCTCGCGCGGGAAGCCCGACGCCTGGAGCGCGACGTGGCACATCGCGTCGAGGGGGTTCGTGACGATGATCAGGATCGCGTCCGGGGAGTGCTTCGCCGCCTCGGCCACGACGGACCGGACGATCCCGGCGTTCTTCGCCAGCAGATCGTCGCGGCTCATCCCGGGCTGGCGGGCGAGGCCCGAGGTGACGACGACGATGTCGCTGCCCGCGGTGTCGGCGTAGTCGTTCGTGCCGATCACCCGGGCGTCGTGCCCGACGACCGGCGCCGCCTCCGCCAGGTCGAGGCCCTTGCCCTGGGGCAGGCCCTCGACGATGTCGACGAGGACGACGTCGGCGAGCCCCAATTCGGCGATCCGTTGGGCGGTCGTCGCGCCGACGTTGCCGGCGCCGATGACCGTGACCTTGTTGCGAGCGCTGCGGGGCATGGACGACTCCTCGGAGGTTTCGGTGTGGTTCGCGGTGGGGGCCAATGCTACCTGCGCGACCGCAGACTGCCCGGCCTGACGCAAGCGGCGTCGACTCAGGACGCGATGCCCGAGCGGATCGCGGACGCGGCCGCCTCGACGCGGTTCGCCACGCCCATCTTGCCGATGATGTTCGAGACGTGGACGCTGGCGGTGCTCTCGCTGATGAAGAGGGCGTCGGCGATCTGGCGATTCGTCTGGCCGCCGACGAGCAGCCCGAGCACCTCGCGCTCCCGCGAGGTCAGACCGAACGGGTCCTCTCCGGCGTCGAGCTCCGTGCCGGCCGGCGCGTCCGACGGGAGGTCGAGCCGGGCCATCCGCGCCAGCGTCTCGACCGTCTCCAGGAGCGGCAGAGCGCCGAGCTCCACGGCCAGCGCCCGAGCCTCCGCGAGCACCGTCGCCGCGTCGACGCGCGGCACGCGGAGCGCGAGCATGGCCTCGGCCTGGCGAAGGCGGCAGCACGCGAGCTCGTAGGGCCGGCGGGGATCGCGGAAGCGGTCGGCGGCCGCCGACCAGGCGCCAGGGTCGGGTCGATCGAGGAGCCTCGTGGCCTCCGCCTCTGCCAGCGCGAGGTTGCCGCGCGCCTCCGCGAACACCGGGCTCTGGTCGGTCCGGGTCATCAGCGCTCGAAGCGCCTCGAGCCTTGCGAGACCGGTCTTGCGGGCATCCAGCTCGGCGGCACCATCGCGGCGAGCCCGGGCGACCGTGGCGAGCTCGGCCTCGGCGGAGACGCCGTGCCGGAGGATCCGCGCCCGGAACCTGATGTCGTCAGCCCCGGCAAGCCAGTCCAGGCCCTCGTCGACGAGCCCGCGGGCGTCGGCGAGCCGCCCCTCGACCAGGGCGAGCTCGAGCAATGCGCCGGCGAGGTTGCCGGCGAACGCTACGTCGGTCAGCAGCGCCGCCGCGTCGCGACGGAGCCCGAGCAGTGCCTGGGCCTCGGCCAGGCGACCCCTCCGCACGGCGAGCAGGCCCTCGAAGGCACCGTTCCAGTTCGCTCCCATGCCCTCGCCCCAGTCGCGCGGGTCGTCCCGCAGGAGGGACTCGGCCTCGGCCCAGCGACCGAGCGGCAGGAGACCCTCGATGGCCATCGAATTCAGGCCCGGGAACGAGAGGCCGCGTGCCCAGGCCGAGCCTTCGAGACCCACCTGGGCCGATTCCTCGAGCGCATCGCAGTCGTAGAGCGTGCTCGCCAGCCCGAGGTAGGCCATCGAGATCGCCGACGTGTCTGCGAGCTGCTTCGCGATCTCGAGGGCCTGGCGAAGCACCGCGAGGCCGCGCTCGCAGTCGCCGATGACCGCGAGCGACGCCCCGAGCGCGCCCATTGCCTCCACCTGTCGGCCGCGAGCGCCGGCCGCCTCGCTGACAGCGATCGCCCGCTCGGCGATCGGCACCGCGTCGCGGTAGCGGCCGGCGTACAGCGTGAAGGTCGCGAGGCTCGCCAGGCAGGCCGCGGCTTCCGGCGACGGTGGCATCCCGTCCAGCCGTCCGATCGTGGCCCGGAGCAGCGAGATCGCCCCGGCGAGGTCGTTCGTCTCATAGATGGACCACGCCAGGCGGTTCTCCAGCCGCGCAGCCCGGAGCGGCTCAGTGGCAGCGTCGACCAGGGCGACTGACAGCCGGGCGGCCTCGCGCGCCCGCTCCGGCTCCAGAGCCCAATCGAGTGCACCCGCCGCCTCGTAGAGGAGCTCGACGTGGTCCTCGTCAGGCGGGCGGTCGGGATCCGGGACCGAATCCCAGAGCGCCAACGCGCGCTCGTAGGCGCGCGCGGCCTCGTGGAATCCGGACGTCGCGAGGCTCGCCCGCGCCGATGCGATCGATGCCCTCAGCGCCAGCGGCAGGTCATTCGCGGCGGCCGCGTGATGGGCCAGCGCCGCGAGGTGGCTCGCCCCCGCGGCTCCGACGGCTGGCTCGCGGGCAGCCAGGACGTCGGCATACCGGCCGTGCAGGCGACGCCGCTCCGAGGCGAGCAGCTCGTCGTAGACCGCCTCGCCCAGCAGGGCGTGCCGGTACGCGTAGCTCCCGCCGCCGGCCGAATCGCGGACCGGGACCAGGACGTGCGACGAAGTCGCTTCCTCGAGCGCGGCGTCGAGCGCGGCGTCATCCACGGCGAGCACGGCCCAGAGGAGGTCGTAGTCGACCGCATCGCCGGCAACCGACGCTGCGGCGAGGAGACGACCTGCCGGCTCCGACAGGGAGGCGATCCGCCCGAGAAGGACATCGCGCAGCCGGGCCGGCAGGACGGCTCCCGGCGTGACCGAACCCGCGGCCAGCAGCTCCTCGGCGAAGAACGGGTTGCCCTCCGCGCGCCGGGCCACCTCGTCGATGAGGGCGGGCGGGACCTGGCCGCCCTGGATGGCCGCAAGCTGGTCGGCCACCTCGGCACGGTCGAACCGTTCGAGCTGGAGCTCCTCGACGCGAGGAAGGCGTTGCAGCTCGGCCAGCCAGGGTCGCAGGGGGTGGCGACGGTGGAGCTCGTCGGAGCGATAGGTCGCGATCAGGACGACGCGCTCGCTCCGGAGACGGCGAGCGATGAACGCGAGCAGGTCCCGCGTCGAGCGGTCCGCCCAGTGGACGTCCTCGATGACGAGGACCACCGGCTGGCGCTGGCCGAGACGGTCGAGCAGGACGAGGAAGCCATCGAACAGGCGGGTCTGGGCCCATTCGGCCGGCGTCTCGGAGGTGGTCTCTCCGCCACCGCCGGCCAGCTCGGGGACGAGCCGGCCGAGCTCGCGCGTCGCCGGGTCGATCAGGCCGTCGAGGACGGTCGGGTCCGACAGCCGGAGGAGGCCTCGAAGCGCCTCGGCGATCGGCGCGAACGACAGGCCTTCCTCCGAACCCAGGCTGACGCACCCGCCATCGAGGACGAGGCCGCCCCGGGCCCGGGCGCGCTCGGCGAACTCACGGACGAGCCGGCTCTTGCCGATCCCGGCCTCCCCGCCGACGAGCATGACGGTGGGCGAGCCGCCGGCGGCCCGTTCGAACGCCGTCTCGAGCGCGGCCATCTCGGGCATCCGGCCGATCAGGATCGGGCTTGAGAGTCGGGCGCTCATCTCGCGGCGGATCATACGATCGGGCCGCGAACGCCTCTTGTCCGAAACCCGATTGCCGGTGCATGGCACTCCCCTCAGTCAGTGAGGCCGGGCGGGCACGGCCCGAAGGCGCTCGTCAGGCTGGCCGGATCGCAGAGCGCGCGCAGCTGCGCGAGGGAGCGTGCACGAGCCATCGCGTCGTGGGCGGCCTCGGCGGCCGCGAGGTTCGCGACGGCCTGCGCGACGGTTGCCTTGGCCTGGAGCACGGCCGCGTTTCCGACGCTGTCGGCGAGACGCGTCCGGATCGCGAGGAGCGTGCGAGTGTCGTGCCGGTCGCGGGCTGCCCGCGCGTCGGCGACGAGGGCCGTCACGGCCGGCGCCTGGCCGACCGGTCCGGCGGAAGGGGCCGCGGCTCCCGGCGCGGCGGCGCCGGCACGAGCCTGGCAGGCGACGGACGTGGCGATCACGAACGCGGCGAGCGCCAGGGTCCGGGTCGCGGGTCGAAGGTTGGAAGCGGGCATCGGGTGGGCCTCCGGTGGTGTTCCGAGGAACCTCGGACGAAGGCCACCGTAGGCAGGCGACGGATCGCAGCCATCGTCAGACCTTGTCGACGGATCACGCGACGACGCTTATTTCTCGGAGACGGACCCTTAGCTGTTCGTCATTTGGCGTAGGCCGAGCCCACCGTTCGTCGCTAGGAGCGGGTTCGCGTGCGCGCGACGATGCCGTGCATGGAGAACCGAACGCTGCTCACATCCCAGTCCGTCGCCGCGATGATCATCAGCGGCGTCGTGCTCATCTTCATCGGCATCTTCGGCGGCGGCCGCGTCGACGTCATGGGCCTCGGCGCGTCACTGCTCTTCGCCGCCGGTCTGTTCCAGACGATCGACAACCGGCGGGCGACCCGGTGATCGCCTGGCTGGCGATCGCCGCCATCGCCCTGATCCCGGTCGCGATTGTCGCCGCGATCCTCGCCGTCGTCGTCGGGGTCCTTGGCTCCGTCGCGGAGCGCGACCTGGGCGTCGGGTTGTTCGCCGACCGCGACGCCTGACCGGCGACTCAGCCTT
>CAWJUA010000032.1:0-246670 GCA_963845925.1 uncultured Chloroflexia bacterium | reverse complement strand
CCGTGAAGATCGTCGAATACCCAGACCGACCCGGCTGCGACGACGAGGTTTCCGCCGCCGTGGAATGACGGGCCGGGGACGAGCACGCGGTCGACCCTGTCGGTCTGCGGATTGACCCGGACGATCTGTCCGTTGTCCGCTTGCTCGCGGTTCAACGCGACCCACGGGGCGCCTTCGATCATCGTCGGGTAGTAGCCGAAGCCGTCGAGTTGGACGGTGGCGCGGACCGTGTTCGTCGCGGCGTCGATCACGATCAACTGCTTCTGTTCCGCGCAGGCGGTCACCCAGGCCGCGTCGGCGCCGACCGCGATGCCGCCGCAAGGGATGAAGCCGCTGGGCACATCGATCGTGGCCTGAACCGCGTCGGTCGCCAGGTCGATCCGGGCGACGGTCGAGTTGTTGGGGATGTCGACCCACATGCTTCCGAGTCCGGCCGCGAGCCAGTTCGGCCCGGCGGCACCCGTCGGGCCGACATCCACGCTCGCGCCGATCAGGTTGCTCACCGGATCGATTTACACGACCGCGCCACCGCGCGTGTCCGCCAACCAGACGCCGGGTTCCGCCACGATGACGCCCTTAACGCAGAGGCGGTCGTGGTCGTCGTCGCCTCCAAGGTCCCGGGATCGACACGGAAGCGGTGACCCGCAGTCCAATCGGTGACCCACACGGCATTCGCATCCGCCGCGATGCCCTGGTACGGATCGCCCGACGGTCCAATCCGCTTTGAGGCGCCGATCTTGTTCGCGGCGGGGTCGATGCGGACGACCTCGCCCGCCTGGTTGATCAGCCATGGGACAGTCCCGTCCGTCGCCATGAACAGCGGGTTCTCGACGGCGATCGTGGCCTCTGGCGTCACCGAGATTGGCGGTGGGCCAGATGGCGACGCCGGCGGGCTCGGGCTCGTCGTCGCGCCGGCGGTCCCCGTCGGGCTCGGGGTGACGACGGGGAGGAGTGGCGGGCCGCCACCGCCGAAGAGAGCGACCGCCGCAATCGCAACGGCGAGGATGACGATGACTGCCACCCAGGCGAGGGGGGCGAATGCCGCCTTCGGACGCGGGCCGATCCGAATCTGGCGCCACGGCACGGGCCGAGCTTGGGACGTGGTCATCGTCCTGGCGAACGTTCCCTCGAGGAGGCTGGTCGGAGCGCGCTCCGGCGCGACGGCGTCGATCCATCGGTCGAGCATCTGGTCGACGTCGCGGACGATTGGATCGCTCATGCCGATTTCCTCCGCGAGGCCGGGCGATCGATCGTCCGCGTCGAGTTCCGCTCGCATCGCGGTGACGCCGTAGCGGAGCCGCGACTTGACCGTCCCGAGCGGAATGCCCAGGGTCTCGGCGATCTCGACCTGGGTCAGGCCGAGGTAGTGCTGGAGCGCGATGACGGTCCGCTGGTCGAGCGGCAGGCGGCGGAACGCCCGTTCGACCCGGTCGGTCTCGGCCGTCGCCGACGCCGAGTCGGCGATGGATCGTTCGGTGATCGAGACGAGCGAGACCTCGGCTCGACGGCGGACGCGACGGGCCTCGTCGTAACAGGCGTTCACGACGAGCCGACGGAGCCAGGCATCGAAGCGGTCGGCGTCGCGGAGGCTTGGAAGCTCGACGCCATGCGAGGACGAATGCGTTCTGCGTCGCGTCTTCGGCGGCATCCGAGTCGCGAAGGATGAGGCAGGCCAGGGCGTAGAGCCGGTCCGTGGCCCCGCGGACGAGCGCGGCGAACGCGTCGGCGTCGCCGTGCATCGCCAGCCGGACCTCTCCAGCACTCATCTCGTCCGGACCTGCCTCCGGGTCGCCCGGTCAGTTGCCCCTGGCGACGCCTCGAGGCTGCCAGGAAGGAACCGCCATCAAGCCGAACGTCGGCATGGCGTGTTCGTCGCTGCCGTCCTCGTTGACGATATAGACCGTGCGGTCGTCGAAACGGAGGAACGCGATCTGTCGGCCGTCGGGCGACCATACGGTCCCGAAGTCGTCGGTCGGTCCGCCGACGATCGTGTGTTGATCGCTGCCATCAGCATTCATGACGAGGATGTCGCCGGGGTCCCCGGCCGCATAGGAGATCTTCGTCCCGTCGGGACTCCAGTCGGGCACCTGGTCCTTGAAGGCCGGATCGAATGTCAGCTGGACCTGATCGGTCCCGTCGGCGTCCATGACGTAGACCTGACCGACACCGGTCCGATCGCTCGTGAAGACGATGTGCCGCCCATCCGGAGAGAAGGCCCCGAGAACGTCGTTGGACGGGGTGGTGGTCAGCCGGTGCAGCCCCGCCCCATCCGCGCCGATCACGAACAGGTCGGCATCGGGGGATCCGATGGCTGCGAACGTGAACAGGATCTTTGACCCGTCTGGCGAGAAGTCCGGGAAGATCGCCCGCCCGCCGAGGTCGGTGATCTGACGCTTGTCCGAGCCGTCCAACTTCATCGTCCAGACATCAATGACGCCGCCTCGCTGGACGCCGTGGCAGAAGGCGATCCGCTTGCCGTCAGCTGACCACGCCGGGCACGCGTCGAACAGTGGGTCAGTCGTTAGGCGTTGACGCGCCGTACCGTTTGGCAGGCTCGTATAGATGTCGAAGTTGCCGTTGACATCGGAGGCGATCGCGAGGCGGCCGTCGGTGTTGCCTGGATAGGTGGCGGATACGGCCATCGGCAGCGCCAGGCCGATGCAAAGCGCTGCAACCAATGTCGTCACGAGGACGAGTTGCCCCCTCCGATTCGCGTGTCGTTCGACTGAGCGCGTGATGTTCACTGGATGGGCCTCCCAGTGCAGAAGGCCCAGCCGACGAGCGTCGTCTGCATGCCCTCTGAATTGATGACGCTCGTCCAACCGGGGAGGGATCTATCTGGGACCGTTCGCGCACCCTCGTGCGGTCGCCGCGCCGTCGCGGGGTCGCCGGTTCCATACCAGGCGCCCCGCGTCAGGGCGCCGCCTAGCTCGAGGCGGCGGCCTCCGAGGAGACCATCCGGCTGACCAGTGCGACGATGACGCCGAGCGCCATCAGCCCGAGCCAGGCCGGGACGAGCCAGGTCGCGTACGTCAGGCCGAGAAGGCCGTCCAGCGAGTAGGCACCCGCCCCGATCAGCGCGACCGCGAAGGCGCTCGCGGCGATGACCGCCACGTATTCGACGCCGCCGTTCGCGTTCCACCAGCCCTTGGGCAGATGAGCCACGGCGATCGCGACGAGCAGGTCGGCCGCGACCAGGCCCGGTCCGATCGGTCCGCCGAGGCCGAGGATCATCAGCGCCGATCCGATGACCTCGGCGACGACCACGGCGGCCGTCCAGGGCCGGCTCGGCCGGAAGCCGAGGCCGTTGATGAAGCCGCGCGGTCCCCTCGAACCCGTATCCGCCCAGGTAGCCGAGCTTCTGTAGACCGTGAGCGAGCACGACCGCTCCTGCGACGACTCGCAGGACGAGCAGTCCGAAATCCGCGTACATGATTCCGATACTCCTGTATCTCGATCCGCACCCATCAGATAGGTGCATTTGCAAGTATTATCGGTGCAAGCGCAACTACTTTCAAGAGGGCCGGGTCGGCGGCAGGTTCTCGCGGCTGGCATGATCGCCTCGTGAGCAAGGTCACCTCGATGCGCGACGCGGTCGCGGACGCTCGTCCGCGACGGCGACACGGTCGCGATCGAGGGCTTCACCCACCTCATCAGCTTCGCCGCCGGGCACGAGATCATCCGCCAGCGCAAGCGCGACCTGACGCTCGCCCGGCTCACGCCCGACGTGATCTACGACCAGATGATCGCCGGCGGCGTCGCCCGCAAGCTCGTGTTCTCGTGGCTGGGAAACCCGGGGGTGGGCGGGCTCAACGCGATCCGGCGCCGGATCGAGGCCTCGCCGCCGGAGCTCGAGATCGAGGAGTACAGCCACTTCGGGATGGTCGCGCCGGTACACCGCCGGCGCCGCGAACCTGCCGTTCTTCCCGCTCCGCTCGTACTTCGAGACGGACCTGCCGAAGGCAAACCCGCTCATCCGGCCGATCGAATCGCCGTACGGCGACGGCATCGTCTACGCGGTCCCGCCGCTCAAGCCGGACGTGACGATCGTCCACGCCCAGCGCGCGTCGGCGAGCGGCGACACCCAGGTCTGGGGGCTGCTCGGCTGCCAGAAGGAGGCGGCGTTCGCGGCCGACCGGGTCATCGTCGTCGTCGAGGAGGTCGTGTCGGACGAGGTCATCCGGGCCGATCCCAACCGGACGATCATCCCGGGCCTGATCGTCGACGCGGTCGTGGCCGAGCCGTGGGGCGCGCACCCGTCGTACGTCCAGGGCGCCTACGACCGCGACAACCGCTTCTACCTCGACTGGGACCCGATCTCGCGCGACGAGGCGGCGACGCAGGCGTGGCTCGAGGAGTGGGTCCACGGCGTGAGCGGCCGGGAGGAGTACCTCTAGAAGCTGGGCGAGGAGCGGGTGGCCTCGCTCCGGCCGAGCGGGCCGGCGCCCTCCGGCTCGGTCGACTACGGCGAGTACCGCTGATGGCCACCGTCCGCTACCTCGTCGCCGACGTCCCTCGCGCCGTCGCGTTCTACGTCGATCGGCTTGGTTTCGCGATCGAGCAGGAGATGCTGCCTGCGTTCGCTCGGATTCGGCGCGACGACCTCAGCCTGTGGCTCGCCGGACCGTCCGCGTCGGCGGCCCGGCCGATGCCGGATGGGCGGCGCCCCGAGCCCGGTGGCTGGAATCGCTTCGTCATCGAGGTCGACGACCTTGCATCGACGGTGGCGGACCTGCGGGCCGCCGGTGCGACCTTCCGGAATGACATCGTCACGGGTCCCGGCGGCAAACAGATCCTCGTGGACGACCCCGACGGCAACCCGATCGAGCTGTTCGAGGCGCGGCGATGAGCGGGGACGTACCGATGAGCGGCCTGGCCGGTCGGTCGCTGAACGCCCTGCGTTCGTAACGGCGAACGAGCGCACCTCGAGGGGCAGCAAGGTGACGTTCCGGCGTCACCCGGAACGCCCGGCGTTCAAGCTGGCGGCGGAGGACACTCAGGTTCGTCGTTACGCTCGCCCAGCGTTCATGGCGCCGACGGTGGGGTCTCGATGACCGAGCCGCTGATGATCCTTGTGGCCGGGCCGTACCGGTCTGGCACGAGCGGCGACCCCGCGCTGATCCAGGCGAATGTCGACGCGATGACGCGGACCGCGCTCGAGGTCTACCGCCGCGGTCACCTGCCGGTCATGGGCGAGTGGTTCGCGCTGCCGCTCATCGAGACGGCCGAGGCCGCAGGGCAGGCCGACGCCTACGACGAGATCTTCCACCCGATTGCCGAGCGGGTCCTCGCTCGCTGCGACGCGTGCCTCAGGATCGGCGGCCCATCCGAGGGCGCAGACCGGATGGTCCGCGTCGCGCGCGAACTCGGCAAGCAGGTCTTCACGGACATGGCAGAGCTGCCGTGAGCCCGTCGACCCGGTCGGTCGGTCCGCACCGAGGGCGGTCCGTCTGGCGTGCCAACCGTCGAACGGGCGCCGTCGGCGACAGGACCCGCTTGGCCTCGGTCGATTTCCGGTTCGCCTCACGCACCGACCATCGAGGGAGCGCTCCGAGAGGCGGCCATCAACGCGCGCCGGGCGACGTTTGGGCCGTCCGGCGCACCGGCCGCACGCGGTCTGGCCGCTCCGACGACGTTCGGTTCGCGGAACGCACCGCGGGCCGTTGGGTCCGCGATGCGCGCGCATCGGGAGGGCAACGATGACCGTCGCCCCGTTCAGCAAGTCCGAGATGATGATCGTCGCCGCGGCGCGGGAGCTCGCCGGGCAGCGGGTCTGCTTCGTCGGGGTCGGGCTGCCGAACATCGCCGTCAACCTCGCGAAGCGGACGATCGCCCCGGACCTCGAGCTCGTCTACGAAGCTGGCGTGTTCGGGGCCCGGCCGGCCCGGCTGCCGCTCAGCATCGGCGACCCGACGATCGTGACCGGCGCGACCGCGGTCACGAGCATGTTCGAGCTGTTCGCGTTCTACCTCCAGGGCGGGCTGATCGACGTCGGGTTCCTGGGGGCCGCCCAGATCGACCGGTTCGGCAACATCAACACGACCGTCATCGGCGACTACGACGCCCCGAAGACCCGCCTCCCCGGCAGCGGCGGCGCCTGCGAGATCGCGATCAACGCCCGCCAGGTCTTCGTGATCATGCGCCAGAGCAACCGCAGCTTCGTCGAGCGCATCGACTTCCGGACGAGCCCCGGCAACCTCGGTGGCGCGGAGGCCGCGGCGAGGACGCGGCGCGATCAGGGCTGGCTGGGGCGCGGACCGAGCGTCGTCGTCACCGACCTCGGCATCTACCACTTCGATGACGACGGCGAGATGCGCCTCGACTCGCTCCACCCGGGGGCGACGCTCGAGCAGGCGCGCGAGACGATCGGCTGGGACGTGAAGGTCGCCGCGGACGTCGCCACCACGCCGGCGCCGAGCGTCGATGAGCTCAGCCTGATCCGCGAGGAGCTGGACCCGGGCGGGGCGTACACGAAGTAGGCCCGCCAGCGACCACCCTCGACATCGGGGTCTCGGCGTTAACACTCGTCTGGTAGATCAACCGGGTCCACGGCCGCAGGCCGGCCGGTTCGATGCTCCAAAGACCGCCGATCGCGCATCTGCCCGCTGCCCCGCGCCTCGCTCCGCGCTCCAGCAGGAATGTCATCGTGTTGGACGGTGGAGCGGAAGGGGGCCGCGATGCCAGACGCGACAGCCGACTTCTTCGAGGGCCTCTCGAAACGCGGCCCGGAGCCGCTGCTCGGCAACACGAAGGCGACCATCCGGTTCGACATCGCCGACGGCGCTCGGATCGACCACTGGCTGCTGGGCATCGACGATGGCAGGTTGGACGTCTCGCGGGACGAGGGGGGCGCCGACTGCATCATCAGCGTCAAGAAGGACGCGTTCGACAAGGTCGCGACCGGCCAAACGAACGCCATGGCCTCGTTCCTCCGCGGTGCGCTGGAGGTGGACGGCGACCCGCGACTGCTCGTCCGCGTCCAGCGGCTGTTCCCGGCCCCGGTCGGCATGCCCCAAACCTCCGGCGATCGATCCGTCGGCAAGCGGAGGAGCTGAGCGATGGCGGCGACCCTCGTCCGGATCCTCGACGGCAACACGTTCGTCGTCAGCGACGAGCGCGGTGATATCGAGGCTTCGAAGACCGATCCAACCGGCCTGTTCTCGTACGACACCCGCTTCCTCTCGACGTGGGTCCTGACGGTCAACGACATCCGGCTGAACGCCCTCTCGACCGACGATCTCCAGTACTTCGAGGCACGGTTCTTCCTCGTTCCGGCGACCGGCACCGTCTACATCGACCCCAAGCTCTCGGTCATCCGCCAGCGAGCGGTCGGCGACGGCTTCCACGAGGAGCTGACGATCATCAGCCACAACGACGAGCCGGCCGACATCACCGTCCGCCTCGAGGCCGCGAGCGACTTCGCCGACCTGTTCGAGATCAAGGACGCCCTCCCCAAGATGGGCACGTACGACACGCGGATCGACGACGGCAAGCTCGTCCTGGGCTACGAGCGCGAGACGTTCAAGCGCGAGACGACCATCACGTCGTCGGAGCCGGCCAGCGTCGACGAGCACGGTCTCACGTTCACGATCCGGGTCGAACCCCACGGCACGTGGACGACCGACCTCGACGTGGTGACGTCCCTGGTGGGCATCGGCGTCCGCATGTCCGCAGACGAAGTACGGCCGGGCGAACCGCAAGGCCAAACCCAACATGCAGCGCTCCCTCGACGACTGGATCGCCGAGGCGCCTCGCCTCGAATGCGACTGGGAGCCGCTCAAGTCGACGTACCGGCGGAGCCTGATCGACCTCGCCGCGCTCCGCTTCTCGCCGCGGATCGCGGGCGGTCGGAGCCTGCCGGCGGCCGGCCTGCCGTGGTTCATGACGATGTTCGGCCGGGACAGCATCTTCACCAGCCTCCAGGCCCTGCCGTTCCAGTCGGAGCTGGCCGCGACGACGCTCCGCGTCCTCGGCGACTGGCAGGGAACGCGGATCGACGACTTCCGCGACGAGGACCCGGGCCGGATCCTGCACGAGATGCGCTACGGCGAGATGGCCGCGTTCGAGGAGCGGCCGCACTCGCCGTACTACGGCTCGGTCGATGCCACGCCGCTCTTCGTGATCCTGCTCGACGAGTACGAGCGCTGGACCGGCGACCGGGCGCTCGTCCGCGATCTCGAGCGCGAGGCCCGGGCCGCGATCAACTGGATCGACGAATACGCCGACCTCATGGGCAACGGCTACATCTCGTACAAGCGCCGCAACGAGAAGACGGGTCTCGAGAACCAGAGTTGGAAGGACTCCTGGAACTCGATCTCGTACGCCGACGGCCGGCTGCCGGACTTCCCGCGGGCCACGTGCGAGCTCCAGGGTTATGCCTACGACGCGAAGGTGCGCGCCGCCCGGCTGGCCCGCCTCGTCTGGAAAGACCCGGCCTACGCCGACAGGCTGGAAGCCGAGGCCGCCGACCTCAAGCGCCGCTTCAACCGCGACTTCTGGCTGGCCGACCGGGGCTACTACGCGCTCGCGCTCGACGCCGACGGCAGCCAGGTCGACTCGCTCGCCTCGAACAACGGGCTGCTGCTCTGGAGCGGCATCGTCGACGCCAACAAGGCCAAGTCCGTCGCCGAGCACCTCATGGGCCCGCGGCTCTGGTCGGGCTGGGGCGTCCGGACCCTGGCCGAGGGCGAGGGCCGCTACAACCCCGTCGGCTACCACCTCGGGACGGTCTGGCCGTTTGACAACTCGTTCATCGCCTGGGGGCTGCGGCGGTACGGCTTCAAGGAGGAGGCCGCGAGGATCGCGTCCGGCATCCTCGACGCCGCCGTTGTCTTCGAGGGGCGGCTGCCGGAGGCGTTCGGCGGCTACGACCGCGACCTGACCAAGTACCCGGTGAAGTACCCGACGGCCTGCAGCCCGCAGGCCTGGTCGACCGGGGCCCCGCTGCTGCTGCTCCGGACGATGCTCGGGCTCGAGCCGATGGGCGACCACCTGATCGTCGACCCGTCGCTGCCGATGAGCATCGGCCACCTCGAGCTGCTCGACATCCCCGGTCGATGGGGCCGGATCGACGCGTTCGGACGCGGCCGGGTGCAGCTCGACGTCGGGCGCTCGCACAACGGCAACGGGCAGAAGGCCGCAGGTCGGCGCGACGGCCGGGAAGGCGAAGCCATGAGCGAGGCAGAAAGCCAAGACGCGGGTCGTCGTCGTCGGCGGGGGATTCGCCGGCGTCGCCTGTGCCCGGGCCCTGGCCAAGCACGACGACATCGACGTCACCCTGATCGACAAGAACGACTACCACCAGTTCCAGCCGCTCCTCTACCAGGTCGCGACGTCGATGCTCGCCCCCGGCGACATCGCCTACCCGCTGCGCCGCATCGCCGCCGAGTACGACGGCTTCGTCGCGAAGCGGGGCGAGGTCACCTCGATCGACCCGACGGCGAAGACCGTGACGACCGACACGGGCGAGACGTACGGGGGCGACTACATCGTCCTCGCGGCGGGCTCACAGCCAAACTTCTTCAAGACCCCCGGCGCCGAGCACGCGTTCCCGCTCTACTCGCTCGCGGACGCGGACCGCCTCCGGGCCCGGATCGTCCAGGCGTTCGAGGAGGCCGACCGGGACCCGGACCGCATCGACGAGGGCGCGATCGACTTCGTGATCGTCGGCGGCGGCCCCACCGGGGTCGAGGTCGCCGGCGCCCTGTCCGAGATGATCAACACGACGATGGTCCACGAGTTCCCGGCGCTCGCCCCGCGGGCCCGCGTCCACATCGTCAATCACGGCGAAGCGCTCCTCGCGATGTTCGCGGACAAGGGCCATGCGTACACCGCCCGCGTGCTCGACAAGGACAACGTCGACCTCCGGTTGGGGACGGGCGTGACCGAGATCGGGCCGGGCCACGTGACGCTCTCGGACGGCTCGACGATCAAGACCCGTTGCGTCGTCTGGGGCGGTGGCCTCATGGCCGCGCCCATTGCGTCGGCCAGCGGGCTGAAGCAGGGCAAGGGCGGTCGGATCGACGTCGCGCCGGACTTTTTCGTGCCTGGGTGGGCGGGACTCCTCGCGATCGGCGACATCGCGAACATCCCGGAGAAGAACGACGCGACCTACCCGCAGCTCGGGTCGGTCGCGCTCCAGAGCGGAAGCGCCGCCGCGAAGACGATCCTGGCCGATCGCCAAGGCCAGAAGCCCAAGCCCTTCTCGTACTTCGACAAGGGCACCATGGCGATGATCGGACGCGGGTCGGCGATCGCCCAGGTGAAGGGCGTCGAGCTGCACGGCAAGCTCGCGTTCGCGGCCTGGCTCGGCGTCCACGCCGCGCTGATGACCGGTGGCAGCAACCGCGTCGACGCGTTCAAGAGCTGGGCCGAGGACTTCTTCGGGAGCGAACGCGCGCCGCGGGCACTCGACCGGAGCGACACGCCACGGATGAACTGGGAAGACGACGACATCGCGACAGCGGCAGCGACCGCGGGAGGTGGGGGATGAGCACCGACACCGACTACGACGTCATCATCATCGGCAGCGGCGCCGGCGGCGGAACGCTCGCGGGGCATCTCGCTCCCTCGGGCAAGCGGATCCTCATCCTCGAACGTGGCGACTGGCTGCCACGCGAGATCGAGAACTGGGACGCCGACGAGGTGTTCGTCAAGAACCGTTACGTGTCAAAGGACACCTGGTACGACGACCGCGGCAAGGGCTTCCAGCCTGGCATCCACTACTACGTCGGGGGCCAGACGAAGTTCTACGGCGCCGCGCTCTACCGGCTCCGGAAGGAAGACTTCGGCGAGCTTCGCCACCACGACGGGATCTCTCCCGCGTGGCCCGTCCCGTATGAGGACTTCGAGCCGTACTACACGAAGGCCGAGGAGCTCTACGAGGTGCATGGCAACCACGCCGAGGACCCGACGGAGCCCCGCGCCAGCCGCGCCTACCCGTTCCCGGCCGTGACGCACGAGCCGCGAATCCAGCAGCTGTCCGACGACCTCGAGCGGGCCGGCTATCACCCGTTCCACGCGCCGTGCGGCATCCGGCTGCTCGAGGGCGACAAGCCGAACAGCGTCTGTATCCGCTGTGCGACCTGCGACGGCTTCCCGTCGCTCGTGCTGGGCAAGTCGGACGCCGAGGTCTTCGGGGTGCGGCCGGCGCTCAGGCACCCCAACGTGACGCTTCTCACAAACGCCCGGGCGACGCGCCTGACGACCGACGACGCGGGCACGACCGTGACCGGTGTCGAGGTCGACCAGGGCGGCCAGAAGACGACGTTCCGCGGCGATATCGTCGTCGTGTCGGCGGGCGCCGCGAACTCGGCGGCGCTGCTCCTCAAGTCGGCCAACGACCGCCACCCGAACGGCCTCGCCAACGGCTCCGATCAGGTGGGACGGCACTACATGTTCCACAACAGCACTGCGGTCCTGGCGATCTCGAAGGAGGAGAACCCGACGAAGTTCCAGAAGACCCTGGGAGTCAACGATTTCTACTTCGGGATGCCCGGCTTCGAGTACCCGATGGGCAACATCCAGATGGTCGGCAAGTCATCGGCGCCGATGTTCCGCGGCGAGAAGCCGATCGAGACGAAGCTCGCCCCAAGCTTCTCGCTCGAGGAGGTCGCCAAGCACGCCGTGGACTTCTGGCTCTCGACCGAGGATCTGCCCCGCCCCGACAACCGCGTGACGCTCGCCCCCGACGGCAACATCACGCTGACCTACAGGTTCAGCAACGAGGAATCGAAGAAGCAGCTCTACAACAAGCTGAAGTCGATGCTCGGCCACCTCGGCATGCATCCGGACCACCTGATCCCGCGGACGACCTACCTCAAGAACGACATCCCGATCGCGGGCGTCGCCCACCAGGCCGGGACCGTCCGTTTCGGGTCCGATCCGGCGTCGTCCGCCCTCGACGTCAACTGCAAGGCCCACGAGCTCGACAACCTGTACGTCGTCGACACGAGCTTCTTCCCGAGCATCGGGGCGGTGAACCCCGCGCTCACGGCCATGGCAAACGCGATCCGGGTCGGCGACCACCTCCTGGAGCGGCTTGGCGCGTCCGCCGACCGCCAGCCGGTCGGCGTCGCCGGCGGGAGCCCGGCCTAGTCGCCCGGTCGCCCGACCGGTGTCGCCACGTGATCCAGCGGACGGCGCGGGCCGGCCCGCGTCAACGAGGAGGGAACTGATGTCGCTCGAAGGCAAGGCCGCGGTCGTCACCGGTGGCGACAGCGGGATCGGCCACGCGATCTCGCTCGAGATGGGGCGCCAGGGTGCGTTCGTGACGATCAACTATCACAAGAACCAGGCCGCGGCCGAGGCCACGGTGAAAGCGATCGAGGCGGAGGGCGGCAAGGGTCAGGCCGTCCAGGGCGACGTCTCGTCGGTCACCGACATCCAGCGCCTGATCGACAGCACGGTCAAAGCCGCAGGCAAGCTCGACATCATCGTCAACAACGCCGGCATGGAGACGCGAACCGGGATCCTCGACACAACGGAACAGCAGTTCGACATGGTCATGGGCGTCGACCTGAAGAGCGCATTCTTCGGCGTCCAGCTCGCGGCCAAGCAGTTCATCAAGCAGGGTGGCGGCGGCCGGATCATCACGATCTCCTCGATCCACGAGGACTGGCCGATGCCCGGCAACGTCGCCTACTGCGCGGCCAAGGGCGGCGTCCGGATGCTGACTCGCACCGCCGGCGTCGAGCTGGCGCCGCACGGCATCACCGTCGTCGGTGTCGCGCCCGGCGCCGTCCACACGCCCATCGACGAGGTCACGCTCGCCGACCCGGTAGCGCGGGCGAAGCTCGAGAGCGCGATCCCGCTGGGACGCGTCGCCGAGCCCGAGGAGATCGCCCAGCTCGTGGCCTTCCTGGCGTCCGATGGTGCCTCGTACGGCACCGCGACGACCTACGTCGTCGACGGCGGGATGATGCAGGCCAGCGTCGGCCTCTGACGAAGCGTCGGCATCTTGACGGGAGCGAGGACATGGCCGTCCAGGCCGCGATCCCGGTGACGGAGACGTTCGCGCCGCCGGCGTGGGGGTCGAGCCATCCGATTGGCGCGGTGCTGACCGCGGACGGCGCCAACGTGTCGGTGTACGCGAAGCGGGCGAGCGCGGTCGACGTCCTGCTGTTCGATGGCGTCGACGACGGCGCTCCGCTCGTGATCGAGCTCGACCGGGCGACGAACCGGACGGGACCGTACTGGCACACCTTCCTCCCGGGGGTCGGCGCGGGTCAGGTGTACGGCCTGCGAGCCCATGGTCCGTACGCGCCGGAACGCGGCCTGCGGTTCGCCCCCGATCGGGTCCTGCTCGACCCGTACGGCCGCGGGGTCGCGGTCCCGGCCGGTTACACGCGCGCGCCCGGCGGCTCCCCGACGAGTGACCCTGCGGGTGACCTCGCCACCGCCATGAAGAGTGTCGTCGTCGACCTCGGCGACTACGACTGGGAGGGCGACGTGCCGCTCGGCCGGTCCTTCGCGGACACGGTCATCTACGAGGCTCACGTCAAAGGTTTCACGGCCCACCCCAACTCCGGCGTCGACGCCGAGCGGCGCGGCACGTTCGCAGGGTTCATCGACCGCATCCCGTACCTCGTCAGCCTCGGTGTCACCGCGGTCGAGCTGTTGCCCGTCTTCGCGTTCGACGCCCTGGACGCGCCCGGCGACCGGCCCAACTACTGGGGCTACCAGCCGGTCTCCTTCTTCGCGCCCCACGCGGCGTACAGCAGCCGGCCCGGCGCGCAGGGCGCGGTCGACGAGCTCCGGGATCTCGTCAAGGCCCTCCACAAGGCTGGCCTCGAGGTCATCCTCGACGTCGTCTACAACCACACCGCCGAGGGCGGCCCTGATGGCCCGACGTTCTGCTACCGCGGCCTGGCGAACGAGGAGTACTACATCCCGGACAGTGCCGACCGCTCCCGCTACGCCGATTACAGCGGCACCGGCAACACGCTCAACGCCAACGAGCCGGTCGTCCGGCGGCTCATCCTCGACAGCCTCCGCTACTGGGTCGCGGAGATGCACGTGGACGGGTTCCGCTTCGATCTCGCGTCGGTGCTGTCGCGCGACGAGGATGGCCGACCGGTCCCGCGGCCGCCCGTCATCTGGGACATCGAGACCGATCCGATCCTGGCCGGCACGAAGCTGATCGCCGAAGCGTGGGACGCGGCCGGCCTGTACCAGGTTGGTTCGTTCGCGGGCGATCGCTGGGTCGAGTGGAACGGCCGCTTCCGCGACGACGTGCGGTCATTCGTCAAGGGCGATCCCGGCAAGGTCTGGGCGATCGCGGAACGCCTCCTGGCGAGCCCCGACATCTACGCCCGGCTCGACCGCGAGCCCGAGAAGACGATCAACTTCGTCACCTGCCACGACGGGTTCACGCTCAACGACGCGGTTTCGTACGACCAGAAGCACAACGAGGCGAACGGCGAAGGCAACCGTGACGGCAACGACCAGAACCTGAGCTGGAACTGCGGCGTCGAGGGCCCCACGGACGATCCCGCGATCGAGTCGTTGCGCAATCGCCAGGTCAAGAACCTGCTCGCGATCGAGCTCCTGGCCGTCGGCGTGCCGATGGTCACGATGGGCGACGAGGTCCGCCGGACGCAGCTCGGCAACAACAACGCGTACTGCCAGGACAGCGAGCTGAGCTGGCTGGACTGGACCCTCGTCGATCGGAACGCCGGGATCCTGCGGTTCTGCCAGGGGCTCATCGCCGGCCGCCGCCGGGCGAGCGAGCTGTTTGGCGCGCCGACCGACGTGACGCTGGCGGAGCTGCTCCGCCGGTCCCGGGTCGACTGGCACGGAACGCGCCTCGGCCGGCCCGACATGAGCGAGACGTCGCGATCGATCGCCCTCGCGCTCTGGGGCGAGCACGTCGTCCTGCACCTGATCCTGAACGCCTACTGGGAGGGACTCGACTTCGAGATCCCGCCGCTGG
Source organism: uncultured Chloroflexia bacterium (assembly GCA_963845925.1). GTDB lineage: Bacteria > Chloroflexota > Limnocylindria > Limnocylindrales > CSP1-4 > CF-46. Next base: position 231,738 of record CAWJUA010000032.1, on the reverse strand, counting down.
AGGCCGGCATGGCCGGCTGGCGGCGGATCGTCGACACGTCCCTCGAGAGCCCGGACGACATCCTGGCCGCGGCCAACGCGCCGGCGGTCGACGCCAGTTCCTATCGAGCGGGGCCGCGCTCGGTCGTCGTGCTGGCGTCGGCCAGGACGCCGGCCGGACCCGCAGCGGCGGCACGCGGATGACGACAACGAACGGCGCGCCGACCGGGGCCGAGCGGGCTCGGATGGCGGACCCGGGGCGACTCGAGGAGGGCCTCGACACCGCCAGCCCGTGGTACCAGTGGGGCCCGTACGTGTCGGAGCGGGCGTGGGGCTCCGTCCGCGAGGACTACAGCGCCGACGGCAACGCCTGGGCGTCCTTCCCGCACGACCACGCGCGCTCGCGCGCGTACCGCTGGAACGAGGACGGCATGGCCGGCCTGTCCGACGTGTTCGGGCGGCTGAACCTGGGGCTCGCGTTGTGGAACGGCCGGGATCCGATCCTGAAGGAGCGGATGTTCGGGCTGACGAACAGCGAGGGCAACCACGGCGAGGACGTCAAGGAATACTGGTGGTACCTCGACGCGACCCCGAGCAGTTCGTGGCTGAAGTGGCGCTACCACTACCCACACGCGGCCTTTCCGTACGAGGACCTGGTGGCAGAGAACGGGCGCCGGTCGCGACTCGAGCCGGAGTACGAGCTGCTCGACACCGGGATCTTCGACGACGACCGGTACTGGATCGTCGAGGTCGACTACGCGAAGGCCGATCCCACCGACATCCTCGGCCGGATCAACGTCCGCAACGCCGGCCCGGAACCCGCGACGATCCACGTCCTGCCGACGCTGTGGTTCCGCAACGAGTGGTCGTGGGATGCGTCGATCCCGCGGCCCAGCCTGTCGGCGGAAGGCGGCGCCGGCCCGATCCAGGCGTCGCATCCGGCGCTGGGTGACTACGAGCTGCATCTGGGAGCTGGGCCGGACGGCGCGGCGCCGGAGCTGCTGTTCTGCGAGAACGAGACCAACGCGCCTCGCGTCTACGGTGCGGAGGCCACGACGGCGTGGCCAAAGGACGGCATCAACGACCACGTCGTGAACGGCGCCGCGACTGTCAACCCGGCGCAGACCGGCACGAAGGCCGCGGCCTGGTATCGGCTGACGGTCGCTCCCGGCGCGACGGCCGAGATCCGCCTGCGTCTCCGGCCGCGGCCGCCGGCGGCCCGGGGCGAGCCCAGGGAGACGAGCCTCCTGGACGAGTCGTTCGCCGCGATCATGGCCCTCCGCAGGGCCGAGGCCGACGAGTTCTACGCCGGCCTCGTCCGTCCCGGCGCCACCGACGACGAGGCGATGGTCATGCGCCAGGCGTTTGCCGGGATGCTGTGGAGCAAGCAGTTCTACGCCTATGACGTCGGCCGCTGGCTCGACGGCGACCCGGCCGGCCCGCCGCCACCGGCGGAGCGGCTGACGGGGCGCAACGCCGCGTGGCGCCATCTCGACGCCGCCGACATCCTGTCGATGCCCGACAAATGGGAATACCCGTGGTTCGCCGCGTGGGACCTCGCGTTCCACGCGGTGACGCTGGCCCACGTCGACCCGGCGTTCGCGAAATACCAGCTGCTCGTCATGTGCCGCGAGTGGTTCCAGCACCCCAACGGCGCGCTGCCCGCGTACGAGTGGTCGTTCGACGACGTCAACCCGCCCGTCCATGCCCTCGCGGCGATGGAGGTGTGGCGGATCGATGGCGAGCGCGACACGGAGTTCCTCGAGCGGATCTTCCACAAGCTGCTGCTCAACTTCACGTGGTGGCTGAACCGCCAGGACGCGGAGGGCAACGACCTGTTCTCCGGCGGCTTCCTCGGGCTCGACAACCTGAGCGCGCTCGACCGGTCGCACCTGCCGGTCGCCGGCCGCCTGGAGCAGTCCGACGCGACGGCCTGGATGTTCGCCTACTGCCAGTCGATGCTGGCGATGGCCCGGGAGCTCGCGCTCCGCGACCCGTCGTACGGCGATCTCGTCACGACGTTCCTCGAGCGGGCGGTCCGGATCGCTGGAGCGTTGAACGAGAGCGGCCTGTGGGACGAGACGGACGGCTTCTATTACGACTCGCTCCGCTTGCCGGACGGGACGTCGGTGGCGCTCCGGATCCATTCGATGGTCGGCTTGCTGCCGGTGCTGCCGGCGGTCACCGTCCCTCGCCAGGCGACGGAGCTCGGCGCCGCCCTCGGCAAGCACTTCGCCCGCTTCCTCGCGTCCTCGGGAGTGACTGACGAGTCCCTCCGGATCCGCGGTTCGATCGTCGACGCGACCGGCGGCTCGGCGATGATCCTGAGCCTGCTGCCGCCCGTCCGGCTCGATCGGGTCCTCCGGGAAGTGCTGTCCGAGGACGCGTTCCTCTCGCCATACGGGTTGCGCGCGCTCTCGCGACGTCACCTCGCCGAGCCGTTCCGGGTCGAGATCGAGGGCTACACGGCGTCCATCGACTACGAGCCCGGGGAGTCGACCACGGACCTCTTCGGCGGCAACTCGAACTGGCGCGGGCCGGTCTGGTTCCCGGTCAACTACCTGTTCATCGAGTCGCTGCAGCGCTGGGACGAGGCGCTTCGGGGAGACGTTCACCGTCGAGCATCCGACCGGCTCGGGGCGCCGGCTTCGGCTGCGCGACGTGGCCGCGGACCTGTCGGCCCGGCTCGTCTCGATCTGGCTCCCGGACGCCCATGGCCACCGCCCGGTCGCCGGCGCGATCGCGAAGTTCCGCGACGACCCCGAGTGGCGCGACCTGCTGCTGTTCCACGAGTACTTCCACGGCGAGACCGGGGCGGGCATCGGCGCGTCGCACCAGACCGGCTGGACCGGGCTCGTCGCCCATCTGCTGTGCCGTGGCGGACCGCTCGACCGATCGCCCGAGGACGTCGCCGAGCCCGAGACCGTGGCGGCCGGGTCATGACGGAAGCAAACGCCGCGCCGACGACCCAGCCACAAGCCGGCGGCGAGTCCGCGGGCGCGCGACCGGAGCGAGCGGGCCTCGTCCTCGCGTCGCTGATCGTCGTCGCGGCCGTCGCGAACCTCAACCTGTCGGTCGCGAACGTCGCTTTGCCATCGATCGGGGCGGCGTTCGACTCGAGCCAGGTCCAGCTCAACCTCGTCGCGGTCGGCTACTCGCTGGGGCTGGCCTGCTCCGTGCTCTGGCTCGGCGCGCTCGGCGACCGCTACGGCCGGAAGCTCATGCTGATGCTGGGCATTGGGCTCTCGATCCCGGCCTGCCTCGCGGCCGCGTTCGCACCGTCGATCTACGTCCTGGTCCTCGCCCGGATCGTCGGCGGGTTCTCGGCCGGCATGGCCTACCCGACGACGCTCGCCCTGATCGCGGCCCTGTGGTCGGGTGCCGGCCGGACGCGGTCGATCGCCCTGTGGTCGGCGACCGGCGGCGCGATCGCCGCCTGCGGGCCGATCGTCGCGGGGTTCCTGCTCGAGTCCCAGCCGTGGGGATCCGTCTTCCTCGTCACGCTGCCGCTCGCGGCCGTCGCGCTGTTCATGGCCTGGCGGTTCGTCCCGGCCCACGTCAACGAATCGACCGAGCCGGTCGACAACATCGGAGGCATCCTGTCACTCGCCCTGGTCGGGGCGCTGATCCTGAGCATCAACTTCGCCGCGGTCCCCGACATGGGCACGCTCGTCGTCGGACTGGCGGTCATCGTCGTCGTCGCGGGCGTCCTGTTCGTCGTCCGGCAGCGCCGCGCCTCGAACCCGCTCTACGACCTCGAGATCGCGGGCCGGCGGGTCTTCTGGGTCGCTGCCGTCGCGGGCATCATCGTGTTCGGCTCGCTGATGGGTGCGATGTTCATCGGCCAGCAGTTCCTCCAGAACGTGCTGGGCTACTCGACGCTCGACGCGGGCCTGTCGATCATCCCCGCGGCGCTCGCGATGATCGTCGTCGCGCCCCGTTCGGCGAAGCTCGTGGAGGCCCGCGGAGCGCGGTTCACGCTTCTCCTTGGCTACGTCTTCGTTCTGCTCGGGTTCGGCACGATGCTGCTCCTGTGGCAGGAGGGCAGCCCGTACCCGGTCGTCGGGCTCGCGTACGCGTTCGTCGGGATCGGCGTCGGTTTCGCCGGAACGCCTGCCTCCCACTCGCTCACGGGCTCGGTCCCGGTCCGGCGAGCCGGCATGGCGTCGGGCACCGCGGATCTCCAGCGCGATCTGGGCGGCGCTTTGATGCAGTCGATCTTCGGCGCGCTCCTGACAGCCGGCTACGCGGCCGCGGTCGCCACCGAGATCGCGGCCGATCCCAACAGCGCCCAGATCACCGCCAGCGTCCAGTCCCAGCTCCAGCTGTCGTTCGCGAGCGCGGAATTGATCGCGGCCCAGTACCCCCAGTACGCCACGGCGATCACGGCCGGCGCCAAGGAGGCGTTCCTCGCCGGCGACCAGTGGGCGTACCTGGCAGGCATCGTCGCCGTGCTGATCGGGGCGGTGATCGTGTTCTTCCGCTTCCCGACGCGAGACCGCGAGCGGGAGCTCCTCGCCGAATACCACGCCGAGGACGCGGCGCCACCACCGCCGGCCGACGCGCAAGATGTGCCGGGTGCAGGCGGCCTGCCGGAGCCCGCATCGTGACGGCGACCGCAGGCGACGTCCTGGCGGGCCTGGAGGACGGCGCCCGACAGGTCCTCGATGCGAACTGGATCGGCGGGTCGACGCTGCCGTCCCGGACCCTCTACCCGCACCAGTGGAGCTGGGACTCGGCGTTCATGGCCCTCGGCCGGTCGTGGTACGACGAGGCGAAGGCCCAGCAGGAGCTCCGTTCGCTCTTCCGCGCCCAATGGGCTGACGGCCGCGTGCCGCACATCGTGTTCAACCCCGCGGTCGGAGAAGACGCGTACTTCCCGGGACCGGCGTTCTGGCAGTCGTCGGCGCGATCGCCGCAGGCGCCGCGCGACGTCGAGACGTCGGGCATCACCCAGCCGCCGATCCACGCCCGCGCCGCGCTCGAGATGCACCGCCACACGCGCGACCCGGAGGGCTCGCGGGCGTTCCTCGGCTGGCTCTACCCGCGGCTGGCCGCGGAGGCTGCCTACCTCAACGACCGCCGCACGCCCGCCGGCACGAGCCTGCCCGTGATGATGCATCCGTGGGAGTCCGGCCTGGACAACTCGCCGGCCTGGGACCGCGACCTCGCGGAGATGGTCATCCCGCCCGGCTCGATCCCGCCCTACCGGCGGCACGACCTCGATCACGCCAATCCGGCCGATCGGCCGACGAACGCGGCCTACGACGCCTTCGTCTTCCTGGCCGCGCGCTACCGCCAGAGCGGCTACGACGATGCGCGGCTCCTCGACGACGTGCCGTTCCTCGTCGCCGGTCCGCTCTTCAACGGCATCCACCTCTGGTCGACCCACGCGCTCGTCGAGATCGCGGAGATCGTCGGCGCGGATCCGGCGCCGCATCGCGAGGACGCCGAGCGGATCCACGCCGCCCTGCTCGATGAGCTGTGGGACCCGGCGACGAGCCGGTTCTGTGCCCTCGACGTCGTCCGCGGCGAGCGCGGCGTCGAGGACACGATCGTCTCGTTCGCGCCGCTCCTCGATCCCGACCTGCCCTCGGCGCAACTCGCCGCGATCATGACCGACCTCCGGTCGGCGAGCTTCCACCCGGATCGGCCCGACGGCCACGTCGTCCCCGACCTACGACCTCGCGGCCGAGGGGTTCGACGAACGACGCTACTGGCGCGGTCCCGTCTGGATCAACACGAACTGGCTGCTCTGGAACGGACTCGTCCAGCACGGCCAGACCGAGGAGGCCGACGCGATCCTCCTGAGCAGCCTCGGCCTCGTCGGCGCAGTCGGGATTCCGCGAGTACTTCGACCCGTTCGGCGGCGAGGGCTTCGGCACCACGGGGTTCGGCTGGACCGCGGCGCTGACCCTCGACTTCATCGAGCGAGTGCCGGCCGCGGATCGAGCCCGAGTGGGAGAGGCGATCGGCCATGGACCCTGAGCTGCTGTCGCGGATCCAGTTCGCGTTCACCGCCAGCTTCCACTTCATCTTCCCGCCCCTCTCGATGGGGCTGGGCCTGATGCTCCTCGTCGTCTCCGGGGCGTACCTCCGGACGAAGGACCCGAAGTGGCGGCGCCTGGCGTTCTTCTGGACGAAGGTCTACGGCCTGATCTTCGCCCTGGGCGTGGCCACGGGCGTCGTCCAGGAGTTCGAGTTCGGGATGAACTGGGCCGACTACTCCCGGTTCGTCGGCAACGTCTTCGGCAGCCTGCTGGCCGCCGAGGGCGTGTTCGCGTTCTTCCTCGAGGGCGGGTTCCTGGGGCTGATGCTGTTCGGCGGCAACCGGCTGGGCCCGCGGCTGTGGTTCTTCGCGACGCTGATGGTCGTCGTCGGCGCCCATTTCAGCGCGCTCTGGATCATCATGGCCAACTCCTGGATGCAGACGCCGCAGGGCTTCGAGATCGTCACCGACCCGGCCCCCGTCCGGGCGGTCATGACGGACTTCTGGCAGGTCGTCTTCACGCCGTCGTTCCTGCCGCGGATCCTGCACGTCTTCATCGCGTCGTGGACGGCCGGCTCCGCGCTGATGCTCAGCGTCAGCGCCTGGTACGTCCTCCGGGGGCGCCATCTCGAACCTGGCCAAGTCGAACTTCAGCCTGGTCCTGCCGTTCTTCATCGTCCTCACGATCTCGAACGTGGTGCTCTTCGGGGCGAACCAGGCGATCGAGGTGACCCATCAGCAGCCGCTCAAGCTGGCCTCGATGGAGGGCCTGTGGCAGGGCACGACGTGCGCGCCGCTCTACCTGTTCGGGTGGGTCGACACCGCCACCCAGACGACGCACGGCGTGTCGATCCCGTGCCTGCTCAGCGTCCTCGCCTACTTCAACCCGCAGGCGTACGTCCAGGGCCTGAACGACTTCCCGGGCGCGCCGGTCCCGCCGATCGCCCTGCTGTTTCAGGTCTATCACCTGATGTTCATGCTGGGCTCGCTGTTCGTGCCTGTCGGCCTGCTGGGCGGGCTGTTCTGGTTCCTCAAGAAGGGCGACAAGGGCGACGCTGATCGGCCACGCCGGATCTGGGACGCGCGTCCGGTCCTGTGGCTGTTCGTGATCACGGTCTTCTTCGTCGAGGTCGCGATCATCGCGGGCTGGTGGACGGCCGAGATCGGGCGACAGCCGTGGGTCGTCTACAACGTCCTGCTCACGGCCGACGGCGTGTCACCCCTCCTGAGCGCCGGCGAGGTGATCGCGTCGCTCGGGATGTTCGTCCTCCTCTACGCCCTGCTGCTCGTGCTCTTCCTGTACCTCCTCAACGCCAAGATCCAGGTCGGGCCGGAACCGCTCGAGGACGTGGAGACCGTCGAGGTGTCGAGCCTGCCCGACACCTTCCGCGAGATCTTCCGCCGCCACGATCGGGCCGACGTGAGGGAGGATCCGTCATGAGCCTGGCCAACATCTGGTACGTCCTGTTCGTCCTGATCATCGCCGGCTACCTGATCCTGGACGGCTTCGACATGGGCGTCGGCATCCTTCACCTGCCGCTTGCCCGCACGGACCAGGAGCGGCGCACGTTCCTCAACAGCATCGGGCCGGTCTGGGACGGCAACGAGGTCTGGCTGGTCCTGGGCGGCGGCGTGCTGTTCGCGGTCTTCCCGCTCGTCTACGCCTCGCTGTTCTCGGGCTTCTACCTCGCGTTCATGCTGGTGCTGCTCGTGATGATCCTGCGGACGGTCGCCATCGAGTTCCGCAGCAAGGAGCACTCGCCGCGCTGGCGATCGGCCTGGGACACCGTCTTCTGGGCGGCCTCGGTCGGGTTGGCGCTGCTCCTCGGCGTCGCCTTCGGCAACGTCCTGAGCGGCGTGCCGATCGACGCCGACGGCAACATCAGGGCCTCGCTCACCGACCTGCTGACACCGTTCGCCCTGCTCGTCGGCGTGACGGCGGTGGCGATGTTCGCGACCCACGGGGCGATCTTCCTGTCGCTCAAGACCGAGGGCGAGCTCCAGGCGCGGATCGAGCGCGTCCTGCCCCGGCTGATGATCGTGTTCTTCGTCCTGAACACCCTGGTCGTGATTGCCATGGTGCTGTTCCGGCAGGAGATCACGGCCCGCTACACGAACGACATCTGGCCGGTCATCTTCCCGGCCGCCGCGCTCGTCGCGCTCATCGCGGCATGGCTGCTCGTCCGTCGCGGCCGGACGTTCGAGGCGTTCCTCGCGTCGGCGGCGATGATCGCCCTGCTGCTCATCTCCGGCGCGATCGGGCTCTACCCGAACCTCCTCATCTCGACGACCGACCCGGCCTACAGCCTGACCGTCACGAACGCGGCGTCGGCCGACAACACGCTCGCGGTGGCGCTGATCGTCGCCGTCATCGGGATGCCGTTCGTGCTGCTCTACACGGCCGGCGTGTACTGGATCTTCCGCGGCAAGGCGACGGTCGACAAGGGCGGCTATTAGGCGACGGCGAGCGCCGTCGCCGGCACCTACCATCGGCTGACGATGCTGGTTGCTGCCCGGCGCGCGCCCACCCCGGAGCGCCGCCTCCTCGCCCACGTGCCCGCGGCCCGCCGCCTCCTTTGGCTGGCCGTCGGGGCGGGCGTCGTCGGGGCCGGCTGCGTCGTCGCCGCGGCGTGGCTGCTCAGCCTCGTCGTGGCCGCGGTCGTCGTCGAGGGCCGCCCACCCGACAACTACGCGGCCCTCATCGCCGGGCTCGTGGCCCTGGCCGCCGCCCGCGCCGGCTGCGTGTTCGGCGGCGAGATCGTGGCCCAGCGGGCCGCGACCCAGCTGAAGGGCGGGCTTCGATCGGACGTGACGGGCCACCTGGCGCGGCTCGGCCCGGCCCGGCTCGGGGCCGAGCGGAGCGGCGAGCTGGCAAGCGTGCTCGGCGGAGGGCTCGAGGCGATCGACGCCTGGTTGACCGTGTACCAGCCGGCGCGGACCCTCGCCGGGATCGTGCCGGTGTTCGTCCTCGTGGTCGTCGCGCTCGTCGACCCGCCGACGGCGCTCGTACTCGTGGTGACTGGCCCGGTCCTCGTCCTGCTTCTCGCGTTCATCGGGAGCCGGACCCGGGCGGTCAGCCGCCGCAGGTTCGCCGAGCTGCGCTGGATGAGCGGCTACTTCCTCGACATGGTGCGCGGCATCGCGACCCTGAAGATGTTCGGGCGGAGTGCCGAGCAGGTCGACAACATGCGGACGATCAGCCGGCAGTACGGCGAGACGACGCTGGAGGTGCTGCGGAGCGCGTTCCAGACCGGGCTCGTGCTCGACTGGGCGGGCGCCGTCGCGATGGCCCTCGTGGCCGTCGAGGTCAGCCTCCGGCTCATGGCCGGTTCGCTGCCGTTCGATCGCGCGCTCGCCGTCCTCGTCATCACCCCGGAGTTCTTCCTGCCGCTGCGGACGCTCGCGCAGCGCTACCACGCGGGGTCGGCCGGGCAGGCGGTCGCCGAGCGGCTGTTCGCGATCCTCGACGAGGCGGTGGCCGACCCGCCACGGGCGACACGTCCGGCTCTTGCCGGGCCGGTGCGCTCGGCCCGCGCCCGCCGGCGATCACGCTTCGACCGGGTCACGTACGGCTACCCCGGTCGCGCCCGACCGGCGGTCGACCGGGCTGAGCCTGACGATCCCGGCCGGCGCGCGGGTGGCGATCGTCGGCCCGACCGGCGCCGGCAAGTCGACGATCGTCGGCCTGCTCCTGCGGTTCCTCGAACCCGACGACGGCACGATCCGGGTCGGGTCGACCGACCTTGCGGCGCTCGACGCTGCCGACTGGCGGTCGACGGTTGCCTGGGTGCCCCAGTCGCCGCACCTCTTCCACGGCACGGTCGCCGACAACCTGCGCCTCGCCCGCCCCGACGCGAGCGACGCCGACCTCCACGCCGCCGTGACCCTGGCCGCGCTCGGCGACGTGATCGACGACCTGCCGGCCGGCCTCGAGACGCCGATCGGCGAGGGCGGCTTCCGGCTGAGCGGCGGCGAGCGCCAGCGGCTGGCGATCGCCCGGGCCCTGCTGCGCGACGCGTCGGTCGTCGTCCTCGACGAGCCGACCGCCCACCTCGACCCGGAGATCGAGGTCGGCGTCGACGCCGCGATCGGCGGCCTGGCCGGGTCGCGGACCGTCATCGTCATCTCCCACCGGCCACGGCTGGCGCGATCGTCCGACCTCGTCGCGGTCATCGACGGCGGGCGGCTCGTCGAGTTGGGGACGCCGGCCGACCTGCTGGACGCCGGCGGCGCGTTCGCCGCGCTCGACGCGGCCTGGCCGGACGACACGGCGCGGCTGATCGAGGCTCCGGCGTGACGAGACCGACCCTTGCCCGGCTCCTCGGCCTGCTGTCGTCGCACCGCCGCTGGATCGCCGCCGGGTCGGCGCTGGGGTTCCTGGCCATCGCCGCGAACGTCACCCTCGTGGCGACGTCGGCCTACCTCGTCAGCAAGGCGGCGGTGGTGACGAATGTCGCCGAGCTGGCCCTCGCGATCACGGCCGTCCGGGTCCTGGCGATCGGGCGGGCGGCGTTCCGGTACCTGGAGCGCTACGCGACCCATCTCGCGACGCTGCGCATCCTCGCCGACCTGCGGGTGTGGTTCTTCGCCGCGATCGAGCCGCTCGCGCCGGCCCGGCTGTCGACGCACCGCAGCGGCGACCTGCTGGCCCGGATCTCGGCCGACGTCGACACGCTCGAGGACTTCGCGATCCGGGTCGTCGTGCCCCCGATCGTGGCGGCGCTCGCGGCCGCGTTCGCCTGCCTGCTGCTGGCCGCGTTCGATCCGTTGCTCGGCGTCGTGCTGCTGGTGTTCCTCGGGCTGGCCGGGGTGGTCCTGCCGCTGCTGACACGACGCCTGTCGAGCGAGGCGTCGGCCGAGCTCGTGGCCCGGCGGGGCGTCGTCTCCGCGCTCGCGGTCGACCAGGTCGAGGGACTGGCCGACCTGGCCGCGCTCGACCAGGCCGACGCCCATCGGTCGAAGCTGCTCGCCGAAGGCGCCGGCCTCGACCGGCTCGCCGAGCGGCTTGCCGCCGTCCGTGGTCTCGGCGCCGCGCTCGCGGTCGTCCTGACGAGCCTCTGTGCCGTGGTCGTGCTCGGCTTGGCCGTCCCGCTCGTCGTCGGCGGCCGCATCGACGCCGTCTTCCTCGCCCTCCTGCCGCTCGCCGCGATCGCCGCGTTCGAGGCCGTCCAGCCGCTGCCGCTGTCGCTGCAGCTGCTCGGCTCGAGCGAGGCCGCGGCCGGCCGGCTGTTCGATCTCGTCGACGCTCCGCCCGCGGTCGCCGACCCGCCGAGCCCGTCGGCGCTTCCTTCCGGGTCCCCGCCGTCGCTCGAGCTGCGGGGGCTCACGTTCGCCTACGAGCCGGGCGGGCGAACCGTCCTCGACGCGATCGACCTGACCGTCGCCGGCCGGCACGTGCGTCGCGATCGTCGGGCCGAGCGGATCGGGCAAGTCGACGCTCGTCAACCTGCTCCTCCGGTTCTACGAGTCCGCTCGCGCGGCGAGATCTGCGTCGACGGTCGCGATGTTCGGGAGCTGCGGGCGGACGACGTCCGGCGGCTGCTCGGCGTCGTCTCGCAGCGGGTCGACCTGTTCGACTCGACGATCCGCGACAACCTCGCGCTCGCCGACCCCGACGTCAGCGACGACGCGATGGAGGCCGCCTGCCGCGTGGCCCAGCTCCACGACGTCGTCGCCGCGCTGCCCGACGGCTACGACACGCGAATCGGCGCCGACGGCCACCGGCTGAGCGGCGGCGAGCGACGCCGGCTCGCGATCGCCCGGGCGATCATCAAGGACGCGCCGATCCTCATCCTCGACGAAGCGACCGCCGATCTCGACGCGGTCACCGAGGAGCGCCTCGTGAGCATCGCTCCGGCCGTTCGTCGCCGGCCGGACGACGCTCGTCATCAGCCATCGGCCCGCGCTCGTCAACCTGGCGGACACGGTCGTCGAGCTCCGTGGCGGGCGCCTCCGGACGATCCGCGCCGGGCCGCTCTGAGCCCGGGGCCGGGGCCGGGGCCGCAGGCGCGCGGCGAGGTCAGGCCGGGATCTTGCAGGTGTAGGCCGTCGAGCCACCGGCCAGCGCCGCGGACCGGATCGGCCCGCCGGCCGTCGGGCGGCCCAGGCTTGGCAGCAGCGCCGAGGCAAGGATCGCGGACGCGGTCGCGGCCGGGTTGACGACGAGCGCCGTGACCATCCCGAACATGCCAGTCGGGCCCTCGGCGTGGGGCAGGATGTGGCAGTGGAACGCCCACGCGCCGGGCTCCTCGGCCGTGACGATCACGTCCCAGCGCTCGCCCGGGTTGACGCCCAGCGTGTCGCAGAAGAACGACGCCGAGCCCAGCGGGTAGCCGTCGCGGGCGACGACGTGCATCGGCATCCCGTGGAGATGCCAGGGATGCATCATCGAGCCCTCGTTCATGAACCGGATCGCGATCTTCTCGCCGAGGGTCGCGACGATCGGCGCCGTCGCCGGGAAGCCCCGGCCGTTGATCGTGAAGCCGCCCAGCGAGTCGTTGCTGATCCAGACGATGTCCTGGCGTGGCGCCGTAGAGCTGGTCGTAGCGCTTCGCCGGGTCCTTCGGCTGGACGATGAACGCGCCCGAGCAGCCCGCGGCCCACCTGGTCGGTCGCGTTGTGGTGCGAGTGGTACATGTGCGAGCCGGTCGTCCGGGCCGTGAACTCGTACGTGAACGAGTCGCCGGGGTGGATCGGGTCCTGGGTGATCAGGGGAACGCCGTCCATGTTGTTCGGCAGCCGCTGGCCGTGGAAATGGATGCCGGTCGACTCCTGCAGGTTGTTCTTGAAGATCGCCCGGATCTTGTCGCCCTCGACGACGTCGAGCCGCGGCCCGGGCCACATCGCGTCGAACCCGAGCGCCGCGACCGGGTCCTTCACCGCGTCGACCTTGTGCTGGATCTCGTCGACCGTGAACTCGAAGACCTTGACGTCGCCGTCGAGCGTCGGCTCCTTGGGCTGGTTGCCGGCGCCCTCGACCTTGTCGTACTCGCCGTCGAGGAACCTCGTGACGACCGCTAGCGCCTCGGAGTCGTGGTCCGCGGGTGCAGGCGAGCCCGACGGCGCCGGCGAGTGGTCGTGCGACGGCTCCGCGGACGCGGCCGGCCGATGCTGCTGGCCGGCGGAGCGGCCGCGGACGCGCCGGGCGAACCTCCGGGCGGTGGCGGGGTCGACGGGCCGTACGTCCACGACGGGACGCCGGCGGCCGGCGCGCAGGCGGCGACGCTCGCGGCGACGAGGCCCCCGCCGGCGATCGCGGCGGTCCGCAGGAACCCCCTCCTCGAGAACGATCCGGCCGGTCCCTCGGCGTCGGCCGGGCTGCTGGGTTGAGAGACCGACAGATCGATAGGCAGGCTGGCCTGCGGCGTCACGGCGTCCATGGCGGGCAGTATGGCTTGGCGGCCGCTGGCTCTTGTCGGGTCTTTCGGCCCGTCGCGACGGGCCGGGCGTCATGCCGACCGGCGTTTCTCAGTCCCAGGGCATGACCGCGACAAGCCGGTCGTAGCCGTGGCTCGCTACCTCGCCGACGACCGCGCCGGTCGTGGTGTCGACCGCCTGAATGGACCCGTCCGCATCGAGCGCGAAGAGCGTCCGGCCGTCCGGCAACAACCCGATCGACACCACGTTCTGACCCGGCAGCAGCCGGCGGTCGACGCTCAGGTCCCGCGCCAGGCGGAGCACGCCGTCGGCGCCTGCCGCGTAGACGAAGGACCCGTCGGTCGTCGCCACGACCCGCCGCCCGACCGGCCCGCCGTCGACGTGGCCGAACTTCGCGAGCTCGAACGTCGGGGCGGCCGCGGTCGCGAGCGTCACCGTCCGGCGGGCGATGAGCTGCTCTGGATCGAGGTCGACCGCGAGGCCGCGCGTCGCGTTCACCGCGTAGACCGAGCCCCAGCCGGTCGACGCCGCGAGGCCCCAGTCGGCGTCGTCGGTCGCGCTTCCACCACCGGGCAGGTCGATGCAGACGGCCCACGCCTCGGCCGTGTTCAGGGCGTGGATGAACGGGTGGTCGGTGCCGCGGTACAGCGTCATGACCATGCCGGTCGGCGAGCGCAGCTGGGCGAGCGGCCAGCCCGCCATCGCCTCGCCGAGGTTGCGCTTGTCAGTGATGATGTCCGGCCGCATCGTCCCGGCCGGCAGGTCGACCGCCCGGACCTGGTAGCCGCCCTCGCCGTCGAGGTGCTGGACGACGTAGAGGATCCGGCCGTCCGGCGAGATCGCGTCGAAGTCAACGGCGCCGGGCAGCTCGACGACCCGTGGGGCGAGCTGCGGCGCGCCCTCGATCGGCGGGAACGGCACGATCGCGAAGCGCGATGTCGTCCGCGCCGGATCGGGATCGCCGGCCGGGATGAGGACGAGCGTCTTGCCGTCGGCCGAGAGGCCGGTCGGCGTCGGGTCGTCGCCGATCGTCGGCGGCGCCCAGGCTCCCTCGAGCGTTGCCGTCGAGCCACCGCCGTCCACGATGTCCGCGTCGGCCACGATCGTCGCGGCCGCCGCTGATCGTGGTCGTGGCGAGGGACCCCCAGCTCGCTGAGGTCGGCACGCCGACCGGCAGCTGGACGAGCTGCTCGCCGCTGCTTGCGACGATCGCGGTGAGCAGGGGATCGCCCTGCCGGCCGAGGACGAGGATGGCATCGCGCCCGCCGAAGCCCGGCGAGGCCGGCCGGGAGGCGGCCGGCGGCGCGACGGATTCGGTGGGCGAGGGGACGCTCGTCGAGCCGGCCGGCGAGGACGCGGCGGTCGTGCAGCCGCCGAGGATGGTTGCCGCGGCGGAAATGGCGACGAGGACGGCTCGGTGGTGGCGCATGGCGTTCGCTCCCGGCGGCGGGTCCCCGCCGATCATGCGGCGGGCCGGAATCGCTCGCCGTCAGTCCCGATACACCACCGGCCCGGCGGCGGTTCCCGCTAGCGGAGCGATTCAGCGAGGCGGATCGCCGCCTCCATCGGCAGCTGCGATTCCAGCCGGTACGTGACGTCGCCGTCGGCCCAGATGAGCGTGTCGCCGACGATCCGGTGGCTGTCGTCGATGGCCTTGCCGCTCGGGTCGACGTAGTAGAAGAAGTGCGGCGCGCCGCTGATCCAGTAGCCGGAGTGGCCGTTCACGGTCACCGGCGTGACCTGGGCGCTGCTCGAGAGCGTCTTCTGGTAGTAGCCGTCGTCGACGTGGCCCGCGGAACTCGCTGAGCAGCAGCCCGACGCCGTAGTCCGGGTCGGCCGGCAGGCCGGGCCGCTCGGACCAGACGAGGGCGACGCGATTCGCGAGCGTGTAGGCGGCGTCCGGCGGGCCGATCGCCGGGTCGGTCGGGAGGACGAGGTCGAGGCCGCCGATGCGGGCTGCGTCGTCGAGCGAGACGGCGGTACCGAGGCCCATCGTCAAGCCCACGGGATGGCTGGCGGCGGGTGCGGTCGACCCGGCGGGCTGCGTGGGCGTCGGCGAGGGCGAGGGCGAGGGCGTCGGGGCCGATGGCGTCGGCCCGCCGAAGACGATCCGGATGCCGGGCAGCCCCAGCCCGACGGCGCCGGCGATCGCGGCGAGGACGAGGATCGCGGCGATCGCGACGAGGACGCTCCGCCGGACCGGCCGGCGACCGATCCAGCCGCGGACTCCGGATGACTCGCGGGCCGACGGCTCGGCGACGAGTCGCTGGCGAACGATCGCGGCGATGTCGCTCGGACCGGCCGGCACGGACGGGTACGCGACCGCCGCCGCGAGGTCGCCCAGCGCGCCCGCGAGCGCGGCGTCGTCCATCGCGGCGAGGGCGCGTCGCTGCTCAGCCACGGGACGCCTCCCCGTCGGCCGCCAGCTGCTCGCGCAGCCGCCCCAGCGCCCTCGACAGGCGCGACTTCACGGTCCCGCGCGGCAGACCCAGCGTCTCGGCGGTCTCGGCCTCGCTCAGGTCGAGGAAGTAGCGCGCGCCGATGATCTCGCGATCCTCGTCGCGGAGCTCGTTGATCGCCGCGAGCAGCGCCGCCCGCGACTCGCCGGCGAGGACCGCCGACTCGGGCGATGGAGCCGCATCGCCCGGCCGGCGGTCCTCGGCGGCGCGGAGGGCGAGACCGGTCCGCCGCCCGGCCGACCTCCGTCGGTTGCGGGCCTCGTTCGCGACGATCCGCAGGATCCACGGCCGGAACGGGGCGTCTGGCCGGAACCGCGCCAGCGCGGCGTAGGCCTTGACGAACGCGTCCTGGACGGCGTCCTCGGCGTCGCCGTCGGGCGAGATGAGGTGGGCCGTCCGGACCGCGACGTCCTGGTAGCGTCGGACCAGCTCTTCGTAGGCCATGACCTCGCCATTCCGCGCGCGGACGATCAGCTCGGCATCTTCCAGTGGACGGCCCTCCACTTGATCACCGTAGCCGATACACCACGTCGCCCGGCAGGGTTCCCGCGCGGACATCAAGACGCCGGAGCGGGGACCGCTCCGGCGTCGCTCGCAGCAGCGGGCTGCTACTTCAGCTTGAAGTCCGCGGAGTACACATGCCCGTCGACGAACTTGAGATCGAGCTGCACGCATTTGCCGGCCATCGTCGCCTTGTCCGTCTTCCACGTGTACTGGTAGCGATTCGAAGCAGCGTCGTAGGTGAGGGCGCTGGAGCTGGCCGTGACGGTCTCTTCGATCGCATCCGTGCCCTCGGTCGTGCAGCTCATGATCACGGCCCTTGGATACCCGGACGCGAAGATCGCCAGGCCTCGGTTGGCGCCCAGAGAGAACTTGACCGGGATCCCCTGACCGGCTGTTGCGGTGTTGACCGTCGGGAGGTTGTCGACCGGCGAGAAGAACCCGGTGAAGGTCCAGGCGACGACGGTGATCGTCCCTGCCCCGGAGACGCTTGGCTGGTAGATCGGGTCCTCAAGCGTGATGCTGGCCGCAGGCGGGCCCCACGGATGGAGCGGAATGGTGCCGCTGAAGTAGGCAGTGACCGAATACGTACCAACCGGCACCGACGGCGTCGGACCGAGGGCAGCGACACCAGCCGCGTTGGTCGTGACGCTCTTGACGAATCCCTGGCCGGCGACCGCCCCGGTTCCGGTCGCAACGAAAGTGATCGTCCTGCCGGAGATCGGCGTCGCGCCGGTCTTCAGGAGTGCGGAAACGCCGCTCGGGCCGTTCGCGGGAGTGCCTGAGGGGGGTCCGGAGGTGAGGGTCAGCGTGGTCGCCAGGCTGGTCACGGAGAACGCCGATGTATCGCTGCTGGGTGCCTTGGCGGGTTCGCCGGCGAACGTCGCCACGATCTCCTGCGGGCCCGGATCCGACAGGATCGGCAGCAGGGCGGTGGCGACACCGGACGGATTCGTCGTGCCGGTCGCGATCGACGAGCCGATGCGGAACGTCACGATCTTGTTTGCGAGCGGGCTGCCGTTCTCGGTCAGCGCGGCGGAAACGCTGGCGTTGGCACCGTAGGCCCCGGACGCGGGGGCGGTCAGGTCGAGCGACGTCGCCGCCGGCGTCCCGACGGCGCTGTTGGCGAGCGAGTGGTACGCGGCATCGTTGTCATCGATGCCGACGAGGGCCGCGCCATTGGCGGCCTGGACCATGAACCGCAGGTTGGCCGTGGTTGGCCGCGCCAACGTTCAACGTCCCGGTCCAAATTGTCGAGTCGATCGAGTCTCGGGTCAGGTCGATGGATGTCCAGCAGGAGCACCCAGTCGGGCCGTAGGTGTAGGTCAACCACACGGTCTTGAGGTTGTCATTGCCGTCCACGTCCGTGCCGTGGACACGTGCGCTGAAGGACACCGTTGAGCCGGACAGGCTGGCATGCACGTCCGAAATCGATGGAGCCGTTTCGAGGGCCGCGTGGGCATCGTTCTCGGCCGCGTAGAACAGGCGCAGCCCGAGGCTCGAGTAGAGCCTGCGGGTCGCCGTCGGATCGCCCACGTTGACGACACGATGCTGGGCCGGGGTCACGACGAGGCTCGTCACACCACCACTCGAGCTCGGCGAAGTAGCTCGCTGCCCAGAACCGGGCCGGATAGAACGTGGGCGACGTGAATAGGGTCTGGGCGCCTCCGAACTCGGTGCCCGGTGCACCGGTGAACGGCTTGATGCCGCTGGCGTCGGTGAATGTGCCGCTTCGGAAGCCCACCCCGCGGAGGACGTTCCCCGGGACGTCGACGTTCGCGACGTAGCGGGGCAGGGCCGGTTCGCCCGGGTTCGACGCCACGCCGTCGCGCCCGGTGAAGTACGTCGTCCCACCGGGACCCGAGACCGGGGCGGCCGGAACCTGGAAGTCGCTGTTGGTCAGGGTGAGATCCCCGGACGTCACCCCCAGCGCGTTGTTCGGCGTGATCTGCGAGCCACCCGCGACGGAGGTGTCGCGGCTCCCGGGCATGTTGATCGCGAACATCGGCAGGCCGAACACGCTCGCGGTCAGGAGGGCCTTCTCGTGCATGCCCTTGATCTCGGGCGTGGCCGCGAGATAGGCGAGCTTCGACTTGACGAGGGCTTGGCCGACCGAGACCGGCCCCGCGCCCACGCGGAGCTGATGGGCGAACTCGGCGTAGATCCGCTCGCTGTACTCGATGAGCTCGTCGTCGCCGTACTGGAAGCCGGTCCCCGCGACCAGGGTCGCGCCCTTCTGGGCGAGGACCTGCGCCCAGTCGGCCGTCTGGGTGACGCCCGTGATCCCGTCGGGATCCACGAGGTTGTAGCCGGCGTGGCAGCCCGTGCTGAACACGAGCGTGTTGAGCAGGTTGACCGAGACCGGCAACAGCTCCGTGGCGTTGACACTCGTCTGGTTGTCGGCGGCGAACGCCTGGCCGGCGTCGAAGTGGCCGGCAAGGTAGACGACGTTCTTCTTGGGTCCTTCGAGGAGCTTGCCGCGCAGCTGTTCGGCGTTCCACGTGTCGTTGATGAGGGAGTCGGGCGTCGCGTTCGTTCCCAGTTGGAGCTGGGTCTTCACGGCGTTGGAGGAGTCGGTCAGGAACTCGTAGCCGGTCACGAGGGACGTCGTCGGTGAGACCGCCGGCTTGAGCGTCGTCGAGACACCGGTCCCGACCAGATCGGCATTGAGCGCCGTCAGGGCGTCGCTCGCGGTCTCCACCAACCGGCCCACCGCCCGCTCCGGAACGGGGAACCGGGTCCCGCCGAGGCTCAGGACCGTGCTCGTCCCGTATTCATCCTGGCCGAGCACGTAGTTGGACTTGAGGGTCGCCTCGGACGAGGTCCCGGGGCCGATGGGCGGGACATACCAGGACTCGGGCGCGAGATCGGTTGACGGATCGGGGTAGCGGAAGAAGGGGATCGAGGAGTCGCCACCGACGAGGACGACGTACTTCAGGTTCGGGTTCTGGTACGACCGCACGATGTCTCGAATCCCTGCCGCGACCAGGTTCTTGGCATAGACGCAGGCCTTGTTCGCAGGCAGGTTGGACTGGGCCTCGAGGTCGTCGATGCGAGCGTTGTCACCGACGTTGACCACGGCCCCGCCGGTCGCCGTCTTGAGGTCTTCGAGGCGGGCCGCGAGGTCGTTCTTCTCGGTCTCCGACCCGGCGATGCGGTCGCGATCCCAGACGATGACCGTCTGGGCCGACGAGTTCGCGGAGCCGACCGCCGGCCCGCTGCCGATCGGGTTGACGCCCGAGCAGACGTCCGGCTGGGTGTCGATCTCGATCTTGAACGGCGTATTGACGTCGTAGGCACCGTTCTTGCCGGTGACGTGCACGTAGAAGAACCCGTCGTTCGTCCACGTGTCGGCCGACAGGGACCCGGCGGCAGTTCCTTCCGTCACGTTCCAGCCGATGAGGCTGTTCCGGACGGCCGTCGCATACGCCCCGTAGATCTCGTCGCCGATGTACGAGGGGTTCCCGATGTAGGCGGGGTTGCCGATATAGCTCGGGTTGCCGATGTACGAGGGGTTCCCGATATAGCTCGGGTTGCCGATGTACGAGGGGTTCGCGATGTACGCCGGGTTCCCGATGTAAGCCGGGTTCCCGATGTAGCTCGGGTTGCCGATGTACGCCGGATTCCCGATGTAGCTCGGATTCCCGATATAGGACGGGTTCCCGATGTAAGACGGGTTGCCGATGTAAGCGGGGTTGCCGATGTAGCTCGGATTGCCGATGTACGACGGATTGCCGATGTAGGCGGGGTTCCCGATGTACGACGGATTGCCGGCGAACTGCGCGGTGAGCTTCGCCAGGCTGTCCGCTCCCTCGAGCGCGGTGAACGCCTCCGGGACGTCGGTCGTCAGGAAGAAGTCGAAGTCCTTGGGCAGCGCCCCGCCGTCGGCGCCGCTCAGCGGTGATCTTGACGTTGCCACCCGGCTTGACCGGGAACTTGTACCAGCGGGATCGGCCGTAGTCGTCGAGGTAGCCGGTCGTGTCGTCGTTCGCCGCCAGCGTCACTGCGTTCGTCCAGGTGTCGTTGGGCGCCGTCACGAGGATGCAGGGCCCGACGTTGCTCGTGCCCGGCGAGACGACCTTGGCGGCGACGTACATGATCGGATCGCTCGGGTTGAACGGGATCGTCGCGTCGATCGCGGCGCGACCTGTCCCGCCTGTCGTGACCTGGACGACAACCGGGGTGTCAAGCACCTCGATCGTGGAGATCTCGCCGGTCAGATGACCGTCGTCGTCGCACGTGGGGGAGGTCAGGAAGTTCAGGTCGAAGGTCGTCGTCGGTGTGGCGCCCAGGACGCCCTCGACGTGCATATCACCGGCTCCGGGGGCCGCCCGGTAGAGGTACGGCGCGTTGACATCCGCGACGGGCGGGGTCGTGCCCAGGTCCGGGATGACGCGGACGTCGTCGAGGGCGACACCCCACTCCGAGCCCACATCGGTCGATCCGAAACCGAACATCGTCGACGGCGTGGTCGCGGTGAACGAGAACGTCCCTGTCTTCCATACGATCACGAACGGGAAGCCGACGCCACCGGCACGGGTGTCGGTGAATGTCGGGCCGACCGGGGCGCCGTTGATCCGGATGCGCATCGTCGGATCGGGAAGTGGGCTCTCCGGATTGGCGGTATAGCGGAATGTGACGTCGTACGTCTGGCCGACGACCGTCGGGACGACCTGGGAGATCGTGCCCGGGGCGAACCCGTCGAGATCGAGCGACTGGTCGCCGTCAGCGGGATTCCAGTACGTGCTGTTCAGCAGATCAACGTTCCCCGAGTCGATCGTCCAGTTCGTCAGGACTGGCGAGTCGGCATCGGTCGGGATGTTGTCGAAGCCGCCGCTTTGAACGACGGGCTTCTCGAAACTGCCGTTCTTGATGACGTTCGTCGCTACGCGGAGCGTGCCGCGGAGGAACGAGTTCAGGTCGCTGTTGCTGCCGCTGATCTTGAACCCGAACGTGTCACCGGCCGTGACCGGGATCGCGGCGGTGCCCTCGTAGGCGAACCCGTTGGACGGCGGCGTGCAGCAGCTCACCGGCCCGTCGTTGATCAGCGTCTCGACGGTCGATGCGTTGACGAAGGTATCGAGGCGGACCGTTACGTTGAACCAGGCGTGCAGCCCTTCGAGCGTGTAGGCCAGGTTGACGGTCCCGGTCTGCGCGGCGGTGGTCTGGAACGTCCACGTCGTCAGGGGAACGCCGCCGGCGACGCCGAGGTTCTTCTCGTACTTGAACTCCGCGACGCCGCCCGTCCCGTCGCGTGTCGTGGTCGCGGTGGTTCCGACGGGTCCGGATCCAGTCCAGATCCCCGCGATCGAGGCGGTGTCGTCGCCGGCCAGCGCGCTCGGCGCAACCGTGAGCAGGAGTGGCCCGACGATGAGCAGGCTCGCTATCAACGCGACGCCTCGGCTCATCGAGCTGCGGAACCTGGACGGCGCCGTGTGACGGGCACGGCGGAACTCGGCGGCACGCGCATTCATTCGATCTGGACCCCTGCCCCAAAGTGGGTGATAAGACCTCTCGACCCTAGGACATCGACAGTACTAGGACCCCCTTGGTCTGGCAAGGAAAATGCGGTCACGCCCGACGTCCTGTAGCCGACAACCTCCGTCCCGCGGATGGGAAGCCGGTGCCCATTGGCACCGGCCCGGGTCAGCTGCCCCGAGCGGTCTTGATCGCCAGCTCGATCGCTGCTTCGACGTCGAGCGTCGACCCGTCGCGCCGGGCGCGATCGGCCGCCTCTAATCCGAGGGCATCCCGCGACGACGCGAGCTGTTCGGCGAGGCCAGCCTCCCCGCCGGCTGACCGCGGCGCCCCGAGGGACACGCGGAGCGCGTCGGACGCGCCCACGAGCTTGAAGGCGCCGACCAGGTCCCCTCGCCGCGCGGCGAGGATCGCAACGTCCTCCAACAGCGCCATCAACGGGCCGAGGTCGTTCAGGTCCCGGTACGTCTCGACGGCCGCGGCATAGGCTCGACCCGCCTCGTCGAGACGGTCCAGGTCACGCAGCGCGTCACCCAGGTTGTTCTGAGCAAGCCCGACGTTCAACCGGTCACCCACCTCGGCTGCCAGGCGGATCGCCTCCTCGCACCGCTTCCGCGCGGACTCGTGGTCGCCGTCCATCCCGTCCATCCAGGCGAGATTGACGAGGCAGTTTCCGATTCGTCGTCGGTCGCCGATCTTCGTGTATAGGGCGAGCGCGCGGTTGGCGTACGCTCGTGCGGCCGTCGAGTCGCCCTGCTGCGCGGCCGCAATCCCCAGATTGCTCGTCAACGCGGCGACGCCTGCTTCATCCCCGAGCTCCTCACGGATCCGGAGGCTCTCGAGATATCGCTGCCCGGCGACGGTCGGGTCTCCGCGTTGCGCGGCGACTGTCCCGCTGTCTTGCAGTACGTCGGCCGCCCCGGCCCGGTCGCCAGCCGCAACGAACCCCTCGTGCGCGCTCTCCAGGAGGGCAACCGCGTCGTCGAACCGGCCGACCCGGCGCGCCGAAACCGCCAGGGAGTGATCGCACCGGGCGAGCAAACCGACGTCGCCGAGCCGATCCGCTACGGTTCGTACCTCCTCGACGATGGCTATGGCGCTTGGGATGTCCCCAGTCACGTGGAGAACCTGGGCCATGGCGATCGACTGCGAGACCCGCTCGCGTCCCTCGAGCAAGTGGATCAAGCGCTCCAGGTACCGGATCGCGGCGTCATTCGCGTAGGCCTGCTGCGCGGCTTCGGCGGCCCGAGACAAGTACGACCGCTTGCGATCCTCGTCGTCGCTCAGCCAGAAGTGGTGAGCGAGCAGGTCAAGGCGGCGGTCGACACGGTCCGGGTCGGACTTCTCGATCCAGTCGCCGATCCGGCCGTGGAGGCGGGCCCGCAGGCCGAATGGCAGACTCTCGTAGGCAACTTCCTGGGTCGCGACGTGCTTGAACAGGTAGGCGTGCTCGAGGTCGCGGTCGAGGCTGATCAGGTCGACCGTCCGCAGCTCGTCCAGTTGGTGGATGACCTCGTCGAGAGTCCCGAGCTCCGGATACGCGCCCGGCAGGATCGGCGCCTCGAACACCCGCCCGACGACGCTTGCGACCTTCAACGTCCGGCGCGGCGCATCGCTCATCGAGTCGATCCGCGATAGCACGAGGCTGTGGAGGCTGTCGGGCAACTCGAGTCGGCGCAGTGCCTCCGCGTCGGCTGGATCGACGCCGCGCGCGGCGATCCAGCTGATCAGCTCCTCGATGTAGAACGGGTTTCCGTCGGATCGGTCCATGAGCAGCTCGACGAACGGATCCGGGATCGCGGCCGCGCTGGCTCCCGGGGCAACCTGTTCGAGCTTCAGCCGGATCAGCTGAAGGGCATCGTCGCCACGCAGTTCGTCGAGGACGATCTCGCTGAAGTCGGGGATCATTTCCACGCCGACCCCGCCGCCGGGTTCGGTCGCGGGCCGGTAGGCGAGGACGATCAGGACCGGGAGGCGCGCAGTCGTCCGCCCGAGAACCTCGAGCAGGTCGCGCGACAGCGAGTCGATCCAGTGGCAGTCCTCGAGGACGAGGATGACCGGCTCCTCCTGCGAGCGGGCGCGAAGGAGGATGGCAAGGAGATCCTCGAGCGAGGCTTTGCGCAGCTTCGCATCCATCGGCGCGGTCATCGCCGAGTCCTCGATCCCGACCCCGACCAGTGCCCCAAGCAGCGGCGTCCGCTCGACGAGATCCGGCTCGACCGCCGCAACCGCCGATCTGAGCTGCTCGGCCTGCACGGCGTCTTCCGCGTTGTCGTCGAGTACCAGGAGCCGCCGCCAGATCTCGCGCCAGACGAAGTAGCTCGTGTTCGTCCCGAACGATTGGCACTCCCCGAACGCGACGAAGAGGCCGCGCCGGCGCGCGATCCGGACGAACTCCGCGATCAACCGCGACTTGCCCATGCCGGCGTCGGCCGAGATCCCGACGATCCGCCCGTCGCCCGCGATCGTCGCCGCCAACGCCGCATCGAGCGTCGCCAGCTCCTCGCGCCGGCCGACGAGGTCGAGCTGGTAGCGGGTCTTGCGGTGGGACGCGCGTTCGAGCGAGCCGGTCAGGGCGTGGGCGACGATCGCCGCCGCCTTGCCCTTGACGGTCAGGGGCGGGAGCGCCTGCCAGATGAATGCCTCGCCGGCCTCCCGGCGGACGTGGTCCTCGACGTAGATCGAGCCGACCGGCGCGTTCGACATCAGCCGCGCCGAGAGATTCACCGCGTCGCCCAGGCACACGAACGTCCGGCGCGTCGCGTGGCCGTACGTGCCGCTCCGGAGCCGGCCGTGGGCGATCCCGATCTGGATGTCGCGGGCGTCGGTCGTCTGGTCGAGGTCGCGCAGCTCGAGCGCCGCCGCCGACGCCCGGGCGGCATCGTCCTCGTGGGCGACCGGCGACCCGAAGACGCCGTAGAGGTAAGCGCCCTTGTCGCCGAGCGTCAGCTGGAGGACGTTGCCGCCGTAGCCGGCCATGATCGTCTGGGCCCGCCGGACGAACGCGTCGAGCTTGTCGATCGCGTCGGGGTCGTCGTCGTAGTCGATCCCGCCGAAGCGCAGGAACACCGGGTAGGCCGGCCGCAGCTCGGAGAGCAGCTCGCCCCGCGCCGAGCGCATCCGCTCGTAGACCTCGGGCAGGATCCACGGCGTCACCAGCGCCTCATCGAGCGCCGGCGGCTCCTCGACGTCATGCGTCGGGACCTCGACGTCCAGTGTCTCCACGACGCCGAACGTCCGCTGCCGCTCCTCGTCGTGGCGCAGCGCGCGGATCGAGACGCGGCCCTCGAGCGCCGCCAGCGCCGCGGTCTCGAGCACGACCTCGCCCTTGTCGGCGTGGTGCTCGGCCTCGGCGAGGTCGTCGATCATCGCCCCGGCGAGGACGTCGATCAGCTGGACCTGGGGGTCGCCGACGACGAACCGCCGCGCCCGACCGACCGCGACCGCGACCTTGAGCGCGAGCTGGACCTCCGTCCCGGCCGGCGTCCGGATCCGCCCGACCTGGGCCATCGCCTCCTGCATCGCGAGCCCGGCCGCGGTCGCCCGGGTGCCGTCGTCGCCGTCGAGCCAGCAGGTGATCGCGTCGCCCGAGAAGTAGATGACGTCGCCGCCCCGCCGGTGGAGCTCGTCGATGACGGCGTGGAAGACGCGGCCGAGGTTCGCGGTCAGCTCCTCCGCGCCCCGCTCCGAGCCCAGCTCGTTCGCGAGCGCCTCGGTGAGGGGCGTGAAGCCCGAGATATCGGCGAAGAGCGCAGAGCCCTCGACGCGGTCGGGCATGTCGAGGTGGCTCGAGAGCGCCCAGCGCCGGTCCCGGGCGATGTACGCCTCGGGATCGTCGCGGGGCAGGTCGACGGCGCGCTCGACGGTGGTGGTCATCGGACTGCTCAGCATTGTGCGGGTCGCTGTCGATGGGCACGCCGGTGCGCCCGTACACTCGGCCCGTGACCGGCCGCGTCTTCCGCCGCTCGATCGACCCCGACCTGCCGGTCGCGGTCGAGGCCCGCGACGCCACGATCCGCGACGCGGCCGGGCGGGAGTACCTCGACGCTGCCGGCGGCGCGATCGTCGTCAATGTCGGTCACGGGCGAGCGTCGATCGCCCGGGTCCTCGGGGAGCAGACGGCCCGCCTCGCGTACGCCCACGGCTCGGCGTTCACGACGGAGCCGGTCGAGGCCTATGCGGCGGAGATCGGGCCGCACCTGCCGGTCGACGACCCGGCGATCTACCCGGTCAGCGGTGGCTCGGAGGCGATCGAGACCGCGCTGAAGCTCAGCCGGGCGTACCACCTGGCTCGCGGCGAGACCGACCGCTGGATCGTGATCTCGCGCTGGGGCAGCTACCACGGCAACACGCTCGGCGCGCTCGACCTGTCGGGCCGGCGGCCGCTCCGCCGACCGTACGAGGACTGGCTGGGTCGGTTCCGGCACGTGTCGACGCCCTACCCGTACCGCGACGGCGAGCCCGGCGCCCACGCCCTCGCGTCCGGGCCGGAGCTCGCGGCCGAGCTCGAGCGGACGATCGAGGCTGCGGACCCGGGCACGGTCGCGGCGTTCGTCGCGGAGCCGATCGTCGGGGCGACGCTCGCGGCCGCCGTGCCGCCGGACGACTACTGGCCGCTCGTCGCGGAGGTCTGCCGCCGCCACGGCGTGCTGCTCATCGCGGACGAGGTGATGACGGGGTTCGGGCGGACCGGGCGCTGGTTCGGGCTCGACCACTGGGCCGTCCGCGCCGACATCCTCGTCGCGGCGAAGGGCGCGACGTCGGGCTACTGGCCGTTCGGGTTCGTCGCGGCGTCCGGCGCGATCCACGACGCGGTCATGGGCAGCGGCGGGTTCGTCCACGGCTTCACGTACTCCCACGCGCCGGGCGGCGCGGCCGTCGCCCGGGAGGTGCTCCGGATCCTCGACCGAGGAGGACCTCGTCGAGGCCAGCCGGGTCAAGGGCGAGCGCCTCGCGGACCTGCTCCACGAGCGGCTCGCGCCGCATCCCCACCTCGGCGAGATCCGCGGCCGGGGCCTGATGGTCGGCCTCGAGCTCGTCGCCGACCGCGAGACGCGCGCGCCGTTCCCACGGGCGGAGCGCCTGACCGAGCGCGTCGTCCGGGCGGCCCGCGACAACGGGATCCTCGTGTATTCCGGGACGGGCAACGCGAACGGCGTCGACGGCGACCTGGTCCTGCTGGGGCCGCCGTTCGTCGTCACCGACGACGAGCTCGTCCGGATCGCCGACGGCGTCGCGGGCGCGATCGAGACGGCGACCGCGGTCCCGGCCCGCTAGCGCCGGTTGCGGCTCCCGACGAGGAGCAGGACCCCGATCGCGACGACGATCAGCGGGAACGCGATCCCCGAGATGTCGGGCTGGAGGATCTCCGCCGCGCCGAGCAGGGCGAGGACGCGAGCCCCACATCAGCTGCCAGCCCCAGCCGCCGCCGCGGACGGCGCGGACCGCCGCGATGAAGAGGAACGCGAGCCCGAAGCAGAGCGTGCCCCAGCCGGCCCCGAGGTCCGTGCCGGTCGCCGCCTCGTACGTCCCGGGCGCGGCAAGCGCCGTGAGGAACGCGCCGGCGTAGAGCGCGATCGTGCCCCGCCGGAACGCCCAGGCGATGAGCGAGGCGATTCCCGCGGCCAGGATCCCGATATTGCCGAGGCCGCGGTACTGCGGCAGCGCCTGCTCGAGGAGGAGCAGGCCGCCGAACACGACGAGGAAGATGCCGATCCACGGCAGGCCCGGCCGGCGCTGCTCGTCGCTGCCCCAGCGCCACTCGTAGTAGCTGACGCCGGAGGGGTTCTCGTCGGGCGGTGGGATGCGGGTCGCCATCGCCCGCGAGTCTACGGGACCGACGGTGTCGCGGGCAGGCCTGCCGCGCCTGCGGCCGACGCCGTCGCGGCCGCACCCGGCGCAAGGTCGAGCTCGTCCTCGGCATGGCTGAAGCCGAGCCGGTCCGCGAACCGCCCGAGCGGCCCGGGCGCCCACCAGTTCCACTTGCCGAGCAGCCGCATCGTGGCCGGCACGAGCAGGATCCGGACGATCGTCGCGTCGATGAGGACCGCGATCGCCATGCCCACGCCGATGCTCTTGATCGTGATCGAATCGGCCAGGGCGAAGGCGGAGAAGACCGACGACCATGATCAGCGCCGCGCCGGTGATGACGCCGGCGGTCTTCGCCAGGCCCTCCGCGACCGACGCGGTGTTGTCGCCGGTCCGGCGGTACGCCTCCTGCATCCGGGACAGCAGCAGGACCTCGTAGTCCATCGACAGCCCGAACAGCACGCTGAACATGATGATCGGGTTGCCGGCGATCGTGAAGCCGGGTGTCTGGAAGCCCAGGATGTTCGAGAAGTTGCCGTCCTGGAAGATGAAGACGAGCGCGCCGAACGAGGCGGTGATCGAGAGCAGCGTCATCAGGACGGCCTTGATCGGGATCACGACCGAGCCGAACAGCAGGAAGAGGATGAACGCGCTCGCGCCGAGCGTCAGGGCGATCGCCCACGGGATCGTGGCCGACTGGCTGAGCATGAAGTCCTTGCCCTGGGCGGCGAGCCCGCCGACCTGGGCCGTGACGCCGTCGACGGCGATGCCGCGGACGGCCGGGATGACCGCGGTGCCGGCCGGGCTGACCGGCGAGAGCGGGCTGATCGCGTCGAGGCGGACGGTGTCGCCCCGGATATACGTCTTCTCGAGCTGGTCGAGGCCGGCCGCGAGCTCCGGCGGCAGCTGGTCGCGTGGCGCGGCGAACAGGGCGGCGATGCCCGCGGCGTCGAGGTCGGCGCCGGTCCGCGGATCCTTCAGCCCGGCGAACGGGCCCTCGACCCGGTCGACGCCGGCGACGGCGTCGACCGCCTTCGCGTAGTCGAGGATCTTCTGGACGTTCGCGGCGTCGGTCGGCGAGCCGGCCACCGTCGCGAGGATGATGACCGGGGTCGTCTCGCCCTTGCGGAAGTCGTCCGCAAGCGCCACCGACGCCTCGCGGCTCTCGATGCCCGCGGGCAGGACCGACGCGTCGGGCACGCCCTGGACCAGGCGCAGGAACGGCGTGCCGAGGAAGAGCAGGAAGAGGAGCGTCGGGATCAGGACCATGACCGGCCGGGCCATGACCCAGTGGGCCATCTTCTCCCAGCGCGACTCGCGGGCGGCGTCCGCGGCGACGCCCTCGGGCCGGCCGAGCATCCGGCGGACGCGGTCGCGGAGCGCGGCGGTGCCGAGGGAGTTGACGCGCGGGCCGAGCATGCCAAGCGTCGCCGGCAGGAACGTCAGCGCGTAGAGGACGGACGAGGCGACGACGAGCGCGCCGCCGATGCCGAACGAGCGCAGCGCGGCCGGCTCGAACAGCAGCAACCCGCTGAGCCCGATCGCGACGGCCAGACCGGAGAACGTCACGGCCTTGCCGCTCGTCGCGACGGTGATCTCGACGGCGGTCTCGACGTCGCGGCCCTTGCGCAGCTCCTCGCGGAAGCGGCTGACCATGAACAGCGAGTAGTCGATCGCGAGGGCCAGGCCGAGCATCGTCGCGACGTTCTGGACGTAGATCGAGAGCTCGGTGAACTGGGCGACGACGTAGACCCCGGCGAGCGTCGTCGGGATCGCGAGGCCGGCCACGATCAGCGGCATGCCCGCGGCGACGAGCGAGGCGAAGACGAGGATCAGGATCAGCGCGGCGAACGGGAACGACACCGACTCGGCCTGGACCAGCTCCTTCTCGGACTGGTGGGCCTGGTCGACGGTCACCGGCGCGACGCCGGTCAGCTGGAGCGTGAGATCCGACGGCTGGTCGATGAGCGCCGCGAATCTCGGGCATCGCGTCGACCGCTGCCTCGTCGGAGATCGCGAGGTCGAGGACGACGTAGGCCATCGTCCCGTCGGTCGAGATGAACCGGTCGTCGTGGGTCTGGGCGTAGCCGATGACGCCGTTGACCCGGCTGTCCGCGGCGAGGCGGTCGAGGCTGTCGGCGATCTCCCCCTGGAACGATGCCGACCGGGCATCGGCGCCGGGCGCGCCGCGGAACAGGGCGACGATCGTGGCCCTGCCGGCGTCGTACTCGTCGGCGAGGCGCTGGCTGACGGTCGCCGATTCCGACGTCGGGTCGAACCAGCCGCCCGACGACAACGCGCTCGACGCCTTGCTGGCGAGCACGAGGGAGGCGGCGGCGAGGAGGATCGCGAGGACGAAGACGATCTTGCGGAAGCGATAGATGAACGCTCCCCAGCGCGAGAACAGCATCGGGCGGCTCCCCTTGGGTCCGGCCTGGCAGCCGGTGGGCGGATCGGGACGGGCGGTAGTCAGTCGTCGTTGAAGCTGTCGCCGGACAATAGAGAATGAGCATTCGTTTTGTCAACCCCGACAAGCGTCAACATCGCTTGCAATCGTGCCATCCGCGGGCTACCGTGGAACGAGAGCGACCATTCGTTTTGCCCGGAGGGGTTGTGCCTCGAGTCAGCGCCCAGCATGAGCAGGAAGTCCGCGAGCGGATCGTCCGCGCCGCCACCCGCGTCTTCTCCGAGCGCGGCTTCCACCGCGCGACGATGCAGGACATCGTCCGCGCCAGCGGCCTGTCGGTCGGGGCGATCTACACCTACTTCAAGAGCAAGGACGAGCTGATCCTCGCCGGCTGCGACCTCATCACCGACCAGGAGATGACCGAGCTCGCCCGGCGGGTCGCCCCGGTCGAGGGCTTCCGGGAGCGGATCGCGATCGCGGTCGGCTTCGTGTTCGACCAGATCGAGCTCGAGAGCTGGCAGCTGGGCAGCACCCGCCTGCTCGCGCTCGCCTGGGCGGAGGCCGACACCTCGCCGGCGATTCGCGAGATGCTCCTCCGCCGCCGGCGCGAGGTCCACGGCGTCGCGGTCGGGCTCATCCAGGAGGGCATCGCCCGCGGCGAGTTCCCGGCCTGGCTCGAGATCGACCGGACCGCGGCCGCGCTCGGTGCGCTCATCGACGGCGTCGTCCTCCAGAGCATCGAGGAGGGCGCCGGCTACCGCCGCTCGGAGGCCGAGCGCCGGGTTCTCGGCCTGATCGAGGTCCTGATGGCCGCGTCCGCGACGCCCGCCGCGGTGCGGCTCGAGGCCGCCCCGCCCCGCACGCTTGCGGACCTGGAGGAGCGCGCCGCCTCGTGACCGTCGCCCGCGGCCGTGTCCAGACCGTCCGCGGGCCCATCGACCCGGCCGACCTCGGCTGGGTCCTGCCCCACGAGCACACCGCGATCGCCCTCTGGCATGTCCAGAACCGCTGGGACTACTGGGAGCTGCGGCGCGACGAGCCCGTGATCGTCGAGGAGCTCGCGGCGTTCCGGGCGGCCGGCGGCGGCACGGTCCTCGACCTCACGCTGTCCGGCGTCGGGCGGGATCCGGGCTGGCTCGTCGGGCTGTCGGAGGCGACCGGGCTGAACGTCGTCATGGGCGCGGGCTGGTATCGCGACGCCTACTACCCGGCCGAGGCGCTGATCGACCGCCGCACCGTCGAATCGCTCGCCGACGAGATCGTCCGCGAGGCGACCGAGGGCGTGGGCGAGACCGGGGTCCGGCCCGGGATCATCGGCGAGATCGGGACGGACAAGCCGTGGATCTCGCCGCGCGAGGAGCGGGTCCACCGAGCCGCCGCCCGGGCCGCCCGCCGGACCGGGCTCGCGATCACGACCCACGCGATCCAGTCGACGGTCGGGCCTCGACCAGCTCGACGTCTTCGAAGCCGAGGGCGCCGACCTGTCGCGGGTCGTCATCGGCCACGCCGACTCGAACCCCTCGCCCGACTACCACCGGGCGATCGTCGAGCGCGGCGCATCGATCGAGTTCGACTTCCTCGGGATGAGCTTCACGCCGCTCGAGCGTCACGGCGAGGGCCGGGTCGTCGAGTCGATCTGCGACCTGCTGGCGCGCGGCCACGCCGAGCGGATCCTGCTCTCGCAGGACGTCTGCCACGACTCGCAGCTCAAGCGCTACGGCGGCAACGGCTACACCTACCTCGCCGACGCGTTCCTGCCGCGGCTGCGCGAGGCCGGCGTGTCGGACGCCGAGATCCGGACGATCACGGTCGACAACCCGCGGCGGCTGCTGACGATCACGTAGACCGTGCGCCGCGGCGCCCGCGAGCCGTCAGCCCACGTGGACCGCCTCGACCGAGAGCTCGACGTTGCCGGCCAGCGCCCGCGAGATCGGGCAGCCGTCCTTCGCCGCCTCGGCCGCCGTCCGGAACGACTCCTCGGTCGCGCCCGGCACGTCGCCGCGGACCGTGATGTGGGCGTTCTTCACGGTCCAGCCGGCGCTCGTCGTGTCGGCCGTGACGTCGACCGAGACCGACAGGGAGGCGGGCGGGGTCCCGGCCTTCGCCAGGATGTTCGAGCAGGCCATCGCGTAGCAGGCGGCGTGCGACGCGGCGAGGAGCTCCTCCGGCGTCGTCATCGCCTGGTTCTCGCCGATCCGCGATTCCCAGCTGATCGGCAGGTCGACGAAGACCCGGGTGGTCGCCGCGGTCACCCGGCCGCCGCCCTTGAGCAGGTCACCACTCCACGTCGCTTCGGCTCGTGTCGTCGCTGCCATCGGGCATCCTCCAGGAAGCGGGTCATTGGGCGAGTGGGACCATCGTCCCACAGGCGCATCGTGCCGTCCGCATGGGGCCGGGCGGGTGCAGTGCGGAACGGTGGCGTCCCGCCGGGCCGATGGCGGCAAGGGCGGCGGAACGAACAGGCGGACCAAGTCGGGACGCGTGACCCATACCGCTCGGCGGGCCGGGCCGCGATCGTGTCGGCATGTCCCGCCGTGCCGTCACGCGACCCGACGCGCGCCCTCGCTCGCGCTTCGGCGCGCGCCTCGCGACGGTCGCGATCCTGGGCCTCCTCGCCGCCTCGCTCGCCGCTCCGGCGGGCGCTGCCGCCGCGACCGACCCGTGGACGATCGACCAGGCCGAGCAGGCGATGGTCGGCCTGCTGAACCAGGACCGGACGGCCGCCGGGCTCGTCCCGGTCCAGACCGACTCGCGGCTGATGGCGATCGCCCGGGCGCGCTCGGTCGACATGGCGACGAAGCACTACTTCAGCCACACCCAGCCCGACGGCCGGAATGTCTTCGACATCCTGAACGCCCAGCACATCACCTGGTACGGCGCCGGCGAGATCATCGCCTGGAACAACTACCCGGGTCTCGACCTCTCGACCGCGAACGCGAACTCGCAGTGGATGAACTCGCCGGGCCACAAGGCGATCGTCCTCTCGACGACGCTCAACTACGTCGGCGTCGGGCTGGCGATCGACGCCTCGACCGGCAAGAAGCTCTGGACGGCCGTCTACATCAAGGGCCCCGACCGGACCGGCGCCCGCTCGACGACGAGCAAGCCGACGGTGGCCGCCGGGCGCGACCGGCGCGACGAAGCGGGTCACGGTCAGCTGGACCGGCGCGGACGTCCGCCTCCAGGTCCTGACGTCCGGCTTCAACTACTGGCAGGTCCAGCGGCGGACCGATGGCGGGGCGTGGACGACGGTCTATGCGAGCACGACGAAGCCGTCGATGACGCTCGAGCTCGCCGGCGGCCACACCTACGAGTTCCGGACGGCGGGCCCGCGACAAGGCCGGCAACTGGGGCACCTGGTCGACGGTCCGGACGACACTGCCGCAACCGCTTGGGGTGGTCTCGACCGGGCGCTGACCGCTCGGCCGTCCGGCCTCAGGCCGGAACGCGCGCCCTCGACTGCTCGTCTCGTTCCGGCCGTGCCCGCTTGACCGCGTCGACCAGCGGCCGCAGCCGGGCGGTCCGCGGCCACGCGACCCGCTTCGATCCCGCGAACGCTCGATGGGCGTCGAGCGTCGTCGGCGAGGGCAACGGCGAACGCCTCGTCCGCGAGCGGGTCGAACCCGTCCTGCCACCACACGCCCAGGACGCCCGAGCACCCCGGCCTTGCGATCCACCCGCAGCTCGATCCGCCCGACGAGCCGGTCGCCGTACAGCATCGGCAGGACGTAGTAGCCCCAGCGCCGCTTGGGGCCCGGGACGTAGACCTCCCAGATGTAGTCGAAGTCGTAGAGCGACGCGCAGGAACGCCGCGGTCCCAGACGAGCGGGTCGAGCGGCCCGAGGAACGCGACGCCGCGATCGCTGCCACCAGGTGGAGTCCCGGCAGCCACCTCCGCCTGCGCCTGTCGCAGCAATGCCGCCTCACCGGCGACGATGAACCGGCGGCCCTTCACACCGTCGATCTCGACCGGGAGCAGCGTGCCGGCCTCGACCAGGTCGTTGAGGGCGAGCTTTCGAGTCGCCGTCCCCATCGGCAGCCCGTCCTCGACACCGAGCTCGCGCGAGAAATACGTCCCGGCGAAGAGCTCGTACGCGCCCGAGGCGCCCAGCAGCCCGTGGCCGCGGTAGCGCGACAGCAGCTTGTGGCGGACCTGTTCGCGCGGCGAATGCCGCTCCGCGAGGAGCTCCGCCGGGAACAGCCGCTCGATCAGGTCGTACACGCGCTGGTTGCCTTCGCGCCGGGCGATGCCGAGCATGCCGGCCTCGGCGAGCGCCTCGAGGATCGCCCGGACCTGGTTCGTCGGCCGCCAGTACCAGTCGATCGCCTCGCGCGGCCCGACGTCGCGTGACGACAGTCGGCCCCTCGGTCCGGATCCGTTCGAGGAGCTCCTCGACGAGCTCCGCGTGCTCGTCGAACGTGCCCCCTTCGTGGCGGGTGCGCTCCCGGTCCCAGCTGATCCGGTACCAGGGCAGCTCGGCCGTCGGCACGATCGAAAGCATCTTGTTGTAGGTCTCGAACAGGCGGCGCTCCTCGTACAGCAGCGCGTCGGTCCACTCGCGGCGGTAGCCCGCGATCCGGGCAAGCAGCACGAGGTCGTGGTTCCGGCCGGCGACGTCGATCGGGTCGAACTGGATCGAGCCCAGCCGGTCGAAGACGGCCATGACGCTCGCCGGCTCGGCGGGCAGGGACCGCGGCGGGGCGAGCAGGTGGTGGAGCGCGAGGTAGCGCCGGGCGACGTCGCGCGACAGCTCGAGCGGGGCGGGGGCGCTGCCGTTCAGCGCGTCGGAGGTCGGCATGCGCAGACGAGAGTAGCCCGAGACTCCTGACAGAAGCTGTCGACTATCGGAGATGTTCGACGAGCCGATCGATCAGCGGGATCTGGGTGGGCTTGACGCGGCGCTTCGCCTCGTCGACGTCGAACCACTCGACCCGGTCGATCTCGGGAAACGTCTGGAGCCGCCCGGTGCCCGGCGGCCAGACCATCTCAAACGTGTTGCTGTTCGCCGTCGCCGGGTCGAGGTCGCCCTCGAGGGCCCAGGCGTGGACGACCTTGCCGCCCTTCTGGACGATGGTGCCAAGCTCGATCGGGTCGCCGTCGGGCGGACGGTTGCCGGTCTCCTCCTCGAACTCGCGGCGGGCCACGGCCACGAGTTCCTCGTCGCCGTCGGCCTCGCCCTTGGGGATCGTCCAGTGGCCGGCGTCGCGGTTCGTGAAGAACGGCCCGCCCGGGTGAGCGAGCAGGATCTCGAGCCGACCATTCCGCGGCCGGAAGAGCACGATGCCGGCGCTTGTCCGTGGTGCCATGACCCGACAACGATCGCGGACCTGCGATAGGCCTGCAACCCCGCTGCGCGGACGGGCCTACGGCGTGTGACGCCTCGACCGCGACGATCCGACGACATAAAGAGCACAAGGAGGGCTGGGATGCCAGAGATCACCCTGCCGGAGGTCAAGCTGCCGGACGTCAAGCTGCCGGACGGCTTCCGCGACATGTCGAAGGACGACCTCGTCCATGCAGTTCGGGAGGTCAAGCTCCCGAAGAACATCAAGATGCCCGATGTCGACCTGTCCGACATCGACCTTCCCGACGCGATCACCGACCGGATGCCGGGTCGGCGACGCCCGAGCCCGATCGTGCCGCTCGTCGCCCTGGCGGTCGTCGGAGCGCTGATCGCGGCGGTCTGGTGGCTCGTCACCTCGACGACGACGGGACCCCGGATCCGCCGCGCGGTCGACGACGTGAAGAGCCGGATGAACGGCGAGGAGAACGGCCTGATCCGCTACGACGACGAGACCCATCTCGACAGCCTCGTCAGCGAGCAGGCGCCGATCGCCAGCGACCCATTCCACATCGGCGACATGGGCGGCCTGCCGGCCGATGCCGGCATGCCGGTCGAGTCGGGCGCTTCGGTCTGACCGACACCACCTCCGCACATCGACGAGGCGCCGTCCGGTTTTCGGGCGGCGCCTCTTTCGTGCTCGCGCGCGCCTCGTTGACGCTTCCGGCGCTAATCCCGATAATCTGACTCGGAATTACCGAACGCTACGACGGCCCCTGGCCGGGAGTCTCCATTGACCGCAACGCGCGAGCTCGTCACCGACCGCCGCGATGAATACGCCTTCCACGACGACATCGTCTACCTCGCTGAGACGAAGCGCGGCCTGACGCGGGCGACCGTCGAGGAGATCAGCGGCTTCAAGGGCGAGCCGGAGTGGATGCTGCAGGCGCGCCTGCGCGCGTACGACCACTTCGTCAAGCGGCCGATGCCGACCTGGACCGACGGACTCGACCGGATCGACTTCGACAAGATCGTCTACTACCGCAAGCCGTCCGAGCGCGAAGAGAAGTCGTGGGATGACGTCCCCGACCAGATCAAGGCGACGTTCGAGCGGCTCGGGATCCCCGAGGCGGAGCGCAAGTTCCTTGCCGGCGTCGGCGCCCAGTACGACTCGGAGGTCGTCTACCACTCGGTCCGCGAGGAGCTCACGAAGATCGGCGTGGTCTTCACCGGGATGGACCAGGCGCTCAAGGACCACGAGGACATCGTCCGCAAGTACTTCGCGACGGTCGTCCCGGCCGAGGACAACAAGTTCTCCGCGCTGAACACCGCGGTCTGGTCGGGCGGCTCGTTCGTCTACGTGCCGAAGGGCGTCGAGGTCCCGCTGCCGCTGCAGGCCTACTTCCGCATCAACGGCGAGAACACCGGCCAGTTCGAGCGGACGCTGATCGTCGTCGAGGAAGGCGCGAAGGTCCATTACATCGAGGGCTGCACCGCCCCCATCTACGCGACCGACTCGCTTCACGCGGCCGTCGTCGAAGTCGTCGCGCTGCCCGGCTCGAAGGTCCGCTACACGACCATTCAGAACTGGTCGAACGACGTCTACAACCTCGTCACGAAGCGTGCCCACGCCTACGAGAACTCGACGGTCGAGTGGATCGATGCCAACACGGGCTCCCGCAAGACCGTGAAGTTCCCCTCGATCTACCTCCGCGGCGAGAACGCCAGCGCCGACATCATCAGCGTCGCGGTCGCCGGCAAGGGCCAGCACCAGGACACCGGCGCGAAGGCGATCCACCTCGCCCCGAACACGAAGTCCCGGATCGTGTCCAAGTCCGTCTCGAAGGACGGCGGCCGGGCGACGTATCGCGGCCACCTCAAGGTGTCGCCGGGCGCGACGAACGTCGTCGCCAGCGTCCGTTGCGATGCGCTCATGCTCGACGACATCAGCCGCAGCGACACGTACCCCTACATCGACATCCAGGAAGACGACACGACGATGACCCACGAGGCCACCGTCGGCAAGATCAGCGCCGAGCAGGTCTTCTACCTGATGAGTCGCGGCCTGACCGAGAACGAGGCGCAGAACCTCATCGTCCAGGGCTTCCTCGAGGTGTTCACCAAGGAGCTCCCGATGGAGTACGCGATCGAGTTCAACCGCCTCGTGAAGCTCGAGATGGAGGGGTCGCTCGGGTGACGCTCGCCCGCGCCCCGCGCGCTCCGCGGCGCGCCCCGGCTGATCTCTCGTTCACGCCAGATCCGGCCCTCATCGAGGCATTCGCCGCCGGCGAGCCCGACTGGCTCGCGGCCGACCGGCGAGCCGCCCTGGCGCTCTTCGACGAGCTGCCGGCCGAGACGAACCAGCTCTACACCCCGTACATCGACCTGCGGTCGGCCGACCTCGAAGACGTCCACGCCTACGGCCCGACCGAGAACGCGCCGGGCGCCGAGGTCGACGCCTCCTGGCCGGCCGGCGTCTCGGTCACACCGCTGCGGGACTGGGTTCGCGAGGACCCGGCTGCGGCCGAGCGCCTGCTGACGACCGGCGCGCCGCTGCCCGCCGACGACAAGCTCGCCCAGCTGACCCGCGCCGCGTGGAACCAGGGCGTCGTGATCCGGGTCGCGCCCGGCGTCCAGCTCGACCGTCCCATCGTCGTGCGATGGCCCGCCGGCGAACCGGGCCGCGGGCTGCTGACGCGGACAATCATCGAGCTCGGGGCGGGCGCGAAGGCGTCGGTCGTCGAGGACCTCTCGGGCGCCGCTTCAGCGGGTGGCTCGCAGGCGCTGTTCACGGCATCGACGGAGGTCGTCCTGGGCCAGGGCGCGGAGCTCGCGCTCGCCAGCATCCAGGACCTGCCGGCGAACACCGTCGCGTTCCAGCATCGTCGCGCGTCGATCGGTGAGGCCGCGAAGCTCCACTGGGCCCTCGCGCAGCTCGGCGGGCGGCTCGTCCGGAGCCGTGTCGACAACGTCCTGGTCGGCGACCGAAGCTCCGTCGAGCAGGTCGAGATCGTGTTCGGCGCCGAGGAGCAGCTCTTCGACCTGACCTCGTACACCCGCCACATCGGCCGGGACACGACGGGCAACCTCCTCTCGAAGGGCGTCCTGCTCGATGCCGCGCGGTCCTACCTGAAGGGCATGATCACGATCGAGAAGAGCGCCCGCGGCACCGACAGCTTTCTCGGCGAGTTCGGGATGAACCTCTCGAAGAAGACCCGATCCGTGGCGATTCCGAGCCTCGAGATCGACCAGCCCGATTGCCGTCGGGCCATGCACTCGAGCTCCGTCGGGCCAATCGACGAGACCCAGCTGTTCTACCTCGAGAGCCGCGGCATCCCGCCCGACGAGGCCCGCAAGTTCATCGTGCTCGGCTTCCTCGAGCCCGTCGTCGCGCGCGTCCCGGTCGAGGCCGAGCGCGATCGGCTGCGCGAGCTGCTCGAGGCGAAGTGGATCGCCGGCACGGAGGGTCTGGCAGCGGCGTGACCGCGCCACAACGCCCGCCGCGGCGACGCGGCGGATCGGCGGCAGGCGGCTCCCAGCGAGCGGCGGCTCGGCGATGAGGCGGATCGACCTGCTCGCGATCGACGAGGTCGCCGACGGCGAGATGAAGATGGTCGTCGTCGACGGCACCGACCAGGTCCTCGTCATCAACAACGGCGGCGAGTTCACCGCGGTCCAGGGCGTCTGCTCCCACGAGTATTTCGAGCTCGACAAGGGGTTCCTCACGGCCGGCACGCTGACATGCGCGCTCCACCTCTCGCGGTTCGACCTGTCCGACGGCGAGCCGCTCGATCCGCCCGCCGAGTTGCCGCTCGAGGTCTACCCGGTGGTCGTCGAGGACGGCCGCGTCCTGATCGAGGTTGGCGACGGCCCGCTGCCGATCAGCGAGGAGTAGCGCGGCCTGATCACCGGCTGCCGCGCCTGGACGACGCTGGGGGCGTTGCCGGCTGCGCTCCGCGCTCACGCACCTGGGGTGCGCTCGCTTTCGGTGCTCACCGGCGCCTTCCCAGCCTCGCCCATCCGCGACGAATGCATTCGCGTAGAGGCGGCTACGGGGTCAGCGTCAGTCGCTTCCTGACCGTCCCCTCCACCGCCTGCTTCGTGAAGTAGAGCGGCACCGTCGCGCCATCGGCCCAGGGGTTGATCAGGTCGCCGTAGTGGCTGTCACCGGGGTTGCCGCTCTGGCCTGTCGACTGGACGATCCGCGCGCCGTCGACGTCGCTCATGTCGATCAGGAGCTTGTACGACGGCAGCGTCGTGACCTCGAACAGGCTCGCGGTCCCGACCGGCTTGAAGTCCGGGTCGTTCGGGTCGGGGTACGCCCGATCGATCCGGTAGTAGTTGTTCCGGACCGCGCCGGCGGCGCCGGCGACCGCCACGGGACCCTTGTTGAAGTACCACTCGAGCGGCCCGATCCCGCTCTCGCCCAGAGTCTGCTCCCGGAACACCGCCTGGTGAGCGCGTCCCCACGTCCAGTCCTTCGGGTCGCCGTAGGCTCCTCGCAGGTCCGCGCCGGCGGCGTCGAGCGCGGCGGCGATGATGTCCGGGGCGGTCTCGGTCCGGCCGGTTGTCGTCGTGTCGTCCCACCACCGGGACGTCGGGTGATCGAGCAGCCCGATCGTCGCCTGCCACGACGCCCCGCTCCCGACGTAGTCGCGGGCGAGATCGCCCAGCTCGTCGTCGAACAGGCTGCGGATCAGCCGGTACTCGAATTGGAGGTACGCCGTCGCTCCGACGCTGTCGATGTCCGCCATGCCATCCCAGCCCATCACCGCGTCGAGGACTGCCTTGCCGTCCGGCGTCGCCGGCTCGATGCCCGCGAGATGCGGCCGGACGAGCTCGGCCCGGAGAATGCTCGTGTCGTTCTGGATGTCGGCCATCTCGTCGATCGTGACGCCGGTGCCGCCGGTGCCGCCCGTTGCATGGTCGATCAACGCGAGGATCCGCGACGCTCGGTAGCCCGGATCCCATTCGCTCGCGACGTAGTAGGGATATCCCGCGTCGACGGCCGCGTTGTTCGCCGAGGCAATCACGCCGCTCGAAGGGTCGAGCTGGGTCGGGAGCTCGTCGGTCGGGATGTAGCCGGCCCATTCGTGCTTGCCGTCGCTGCCCGACCTGGGCCGCGCGCCCTGGTCGGCCCCGTCGGACCGGATCGGGATCCGCCCGGGCAGGACGTAGCCGATGTGGCCGTCGACGTCGGCATAGACGAAGTTCTGCGATGGCGCGCCGTAGCTCGCGAACGCGGCCTTGAACTCGTCGAAGTTCGAGGCCGTCTGGAGGTTGAAGATCGCCTCGAATGTCCCGTCGACCTCGGCCGTCGCGGTCCAGCGGAGGGCGAGGAGCGGCGCCCCCGCGAGGCGTTTGTCGACCCCGTTGAGGATCGGGCCGTGGCGCGTCTCGCGCACGTCGAGGACGACGTCGGCGGCACCCGCGACCTTGATCGTCTCCGTCCGGACGACGAACGGGATGGACTCCTTGCCGAACACGTAGCTGTCGGGGTCCTTCGGGTCGGCGGTCTCGGTGAAGAGGTCCTGGACGTCCGGGTCGGTGTTCGTCGCGCCCCACGCGATCCGGGCGTTGTGGCCGAGGACGATGCCGGGCACGCCCGGAAACGAGACGCCGGCGACGTCGTAGGGGCAGTCGGCGCTGACCGTCCGGCAGTGGAGGCCGTTGATGAACCAGACCGACGGCATGCTGATCCCCAGATGGGGGTCGTTGGCGAGGAGCGCACCGCCGGTCTCGCTCTTCGAGGGCGCGATCACCCAGTCGTTCGAGCCGACCTGGTGGTCGCCCACGAGCCCGCCGCCGGCATCGAGGCCGGCGATCGCGAGGATCCGCTGACCGACCGTCGCGACGTCGCGCCACCCGGCGTCGCTGGCAGGCGACGTCGAGGTCGCCGCGGTTGCCTGACTCGTTGGCGATGACGTCGCAGAGTTCGAGGCTGTCGAACGTGTCGCGACCGCCTGGGTCGAGGGCGTGATCACCGGCATCGACGCGCCATATGGCGGGAACAGCGCGTCGGTGAGCTTCGGGTCGCCGAGCTTCTCGTCGGCGAGCATCCGGAAGACCTCGCTGTCGAAGTTGCCGCCGAGCTGCCACGCCTGGACCTTCTGCCAGGCCAGCGAGTCGAGCGCGGTCCACGGCTCGAGGTCGTAGCCGCCGACGCCGCCGATCCCGGCCTTCATCCCGGTCACGACGAAGGCCAGCCCCAGGCCCCCGCGGTGCGCGTCGATGTAGGCGTTCACGCCCTCGGCGTAGGCGTCGAGCGCGGCCCGCGGACCGGCCGACAGCACCGCCAGATCGCGCTCCGCGGCGCGTCGCCAGCCCAGCGTCCGGATGAACTTGTCCTCCTCGAGCGTGCTCGCCCCGAACAGCTCCGACAGGCGCCCGGCCGAGATGTGGCGCCAGACCTCCATCTGCCAGAGCCGCTCCTGGGCGTGGACGTAGCCCTGGGCGAGGAACAGGTCGTGGGGGCTGTCGGCGTAGATGTTGACGACGCCGTTCGCGTCCCGGAGGACGGTCACGCTCGTGCCGAGCCCCGGGATCTGGATCGCGCCATCCTGCTGGGGCAGGGCCCGGATCGTGACCGCGCCGACGATCCCGGTGACGACGCCGGCGACGACGACGAGGACGACGAGCAGGATGCGGAGCAGCCGCCCGACGATCCTCACGACAAGCCCGACCCTCCAGCTCCCGGCGGCCGCCGCCAAGTCTGCCGGACGAGACGACGCCCCGTCACGCCGGGAGGACCGTGCCCAGGCCGCGCTCGACGGCGCGGTCAAGGATCGCCGCGCCGAAGACGAGGTCGGCCAGCCCGACGCCGAGGTGACTGACGACGACACGGCCGTTAGCCGGACGCGGCGTGCCCGCGACGATCGCCTCTCCGATCGTCGCGGTCGGGTCCGGGTAGCCATCGAAGTTGCCCGCGTCGCGGTTGGCGAGGAACTGCTCGCGCTGGTCGACGAGGAAGAGGGCCGCCCCCGCCGCGACCTCCGCGGCGCAGTACGTCGCGTAGTCGACGGCGACGACGAGCGCGTCGGGCGCCAGCCAGTCCTCGGTCATCACCTGGCGGACGGGCCCGAACGACGCAGCAGTGACGACGACATCGGCGTCGCGGACCGCGTCACGGGCCGTCGGGGCC
This sequence comes from uncultured Chloroflexia bacterium, assembly GCA_963845925.1. Lineage (GTDB taxonomy): Bacteria > Chloroflexota > Limnocylindria > Limnocylindrales > CSP1-4 > CF-46. The sequence continues at coordinate 189,318 of CAWJUA010000032.1, read as the reverse complement.
ACGGTCGCACCGCCGATCCCGTCGGTCGCCCGGGCGGCGTCCGCGAGCGCCGCCGCCCGCTCCGCATGGCGGTCGAACAACGTCAGATCGGCGCCGGGAAGCGTCCGGCCGATGACCGCGAGGTGGCTGTGGCCCTGGACGCCCGCCCCGATCAGGGCGGCCCGCACGGCGCGACCCTCCACCCCCGGCGCGAACCTCGCGATCGCGACGCCCGAGACGGCCGCGGTCCGCTCCGCGGTGATCGGGCCCGCGTCGAGGATCGCGGCCGGCACGCCGGTCCGGGCGTCGACGAGGACCACGAGGCCGTGGATCGCGGGCAGGCCGGCGGCACGATTCTCGGGGAAGCCGGCGATCCACTTCATCCCGACGAGGTCGTCGGCGCCGGCGGGATCGGGTCCGCGAAGGTGGGCCGGCATCGCGTGGCCGAACGAGCCGGCCGGCCGGGGATGGACCGCGATCTTGGGTGGCAGCTCGGCATCGGCGACGAGCGCGACCATCGTCCGCTCCGCGAGGCGCAACCGCTCGTCGAGCGCCGGCATCGCCGCCGTCACGTCGTCGGCCGAGAGATAGCGCAGCCCGTTCCGTCCGTCGACCGGCATCTCCCCGAGTCTAGCGTCGGCCGGCCGGCGCCCGGTCGCCGTTCGGCGCCGGTAGGATGGATCCGATGTCCCCCGAGACGGCCCAGAGCCTCGACAACCTGCGCCTCGAGCGCGACGCGGTCCTCCTCTACGACTCGCTCGCCGCGATCGAGAAGGACGACCAGCGCGCCGCAGCGTTCCGGCGGATCGCGGCGAACGAGCGCCGCCACGCCGACGTCTGGGCCAGGAAGCTGGAGGAGCGCGGCGCCGACGTCCCGCCCGCGCCCACCCGGCCCCGGCTCCGCGTCGCGATCATCGTCCTGCTGGCGCGCCTGTTCGGTACCCGGGCCGTGAGCGACCTCGTTACGGCGCTCGAGGGCGACGAGGAGGACATCTACCAGGCCCAGTCCTCGCCGGAGGTCGCCGCGATCGCCGCCGACGAGCGGGAGCACGCCGAGATCTGGCGCCAGCTGAAGCTCGGCACGACGCCCGGCGCCGGCGCCGAGATCGCCGCCCGCGAGCGCTGGCACCGCTCCGGTCGATCGGGGACGCTGCGGGCCGTCATCTTCGGGGTCAGCGACGGCCTCGTGAGCAACCTGGCCCTCGTCATGGGCGTCGCCGGCGCCGCCAACAGCGCCGCGCCGGCGGGCGACGAGAAGTTCATCGTCCTCGCCGGTATCGCCGGTCTCCTCGCGGGCGCGTTCAGCATGGCCGCCGGCGAGTACATCTCGATGCAGTCGCAGCGCGAGCTGTTCGAGCGCCAGATCGCGCTCGAGCGGGCGGAGCTGGAGGCGATGCCGGAGGAGGAGCAGGCCGAGATGGCGGCGCTCTACCGCTCGAAGGGCTTCCCGCCGGACGAGGCCGAGGCGATCGCGGCGCGCCTGTTCGAGAACCCGGAGCGCGCCCTCGACACGCTGATCCGCGAGGAGCTGGGACTCGACCCCAGCGAGCTCGGCTCGCCGGTCGGGGCGGCGGGCGGCTCGTTCGTCGCGTTCGCGCTCGGCGCCGCGGTGCCGGTCATCCCGTACCTGCTCGGGTCGGGGTCCGGCGCGTTCGTCGCGAGCATCGTGCTGAGCCTCGCCGCGCTCTTCATGGTCGGGGCCGCGGTGAGCCTGCTGACGGGCCGCGGCTTCCTGTTCTCGGGCATCCGCCAGGTGCTGATCGGCGCGGCCGCGGCGGTCGTGACGTTCGCCGTGGGGTCGCTGATCGGAGTGGCGGCCGCGTGAGCGCCGGCGGAGTGGCGGACCGGCTGCGGGCGGAGGGCCTCGCGCCGGGCGCCTGGTCGAACGGGCCGGGCGATCGCTACGGGGCCCACGACCATGACTACGACAAGGTGATCGTCGTCGAGCGCGGCTCGATCCGGTTCGGGCTGGTCGTTGCCGGTCAGTCCGTCGAGCTCGCGACCGGCGATCGTCTCGAGCTGCCGGCCGGGACGAGCCACGACGCGGTCGTCGGGCCGGGCGGCGTCACGTGCCTCGAGGCGCACCTGCCCGCTGGCGCGTTCGACGCGGTCGCTCGTCGCGTCGCCGGGGAGTGGTGACAGGCAAAGGATCAGCCCCGGACGGGGATCCGGGGCTCGTGCGCTAGGCTAGGGACCCTCGGTTACCGGACGCCGTAGCGCATCCAGATCCGAATGTCGTCTCGAGGATCCTCACGGCGCGGATCCTCATTGCCCAGCAGGATGCTGAGAACTGAGAACAGCGCCAGGAGCCCGAATCCGAGTGCGATCATCGGTACACCTTCGCTGCGGTGGTCGCCGTGGACGCGGTCCCTCGCTGAGTGCGGTGGTCGACAACCATGGATAGTTTACCTAATGTATCGGGACTCTGACAACCGTATGCCTAATGAAGTGCGAGTAGATGGCGACGCAGGACGGCCTGAGCGCGACTGACGCCCGGATCCTCGACGTCCTCCAGCGCGACGGCCGCCGGCCGTACGCGGACCTCGGCGCGGATGTCGGCATGAGCGGCCCGTCGGCCCACGAGCGGGTCAAGAAGCTCGAGGCCCGCGGCGTCATCACCGGCTATGCCGCCGGTGTCGACCCGGCCGCCGTCGGCCTCGGCATCCTCGGCTTCTCGTGGATCACCCAGGCGCCGGGCACGGCCGCGATCGACCTGACCGACGACTTCGGCGCGATCCCCGAGATCGAGGAGTGCCACCACATCTCGGGCGAGGCGGACTACCTCCTGAAGATCCGGGCCCGCGACACGAACGACTTCGAGCGCGTGCTGCGGCAGGTCCAGGGCGTGCGCCACGTCTTCACGACCCAGACCGACATCGTCCTCTCGAGCGGATTCGAGCGGCGGCCGTTCCGGCTGACCGCTGAAACCGACGGCCGGAACGGAACGTAGACGATGGCAGGCGACCGTCACGTCCCGCGCGACGACGATGCGGCCCTCGTTCGCGAGGTCGCCGCCGGATCGCAGGACGCGCTGGCCGCGCTCTATGACCGGTACGTCGACGCGGTCTTCGCGGCGTCGATCCGGCTGACATCAGATCGGCAGGTAGCCGAGGAGGTCGTGCAGGAAACGTTCCTCGCCCTCTGGAACCGGGCAGAGCTCTTCAACCCGGCGACCGGGTCGCTCGCGGCGTGGCTTCACACGATCGCCCGCAACCGGACCGTCGATCGGCTCCGGGCCGCGGGTCGTCGACCCAGCCTCGTACCGCTCTCCTCGGCCGCCGGGGCCGACGAGCACGACACCGCGGCGCTCGAGCGGATCGCCGCCAGCGGCACGGTCCTGGGCGGGGCGGACCTGGGTCCGGGCCCCGAGGGCGAGCTCGCGGCGGCAGAGCTACGCGACGTGATTCGCGTGGCGCTGGCCCAACTGCCGGAGCATGAGCGAACCGCGCTCGTCCTGGCGTACAGCTCGGAGCTGACCCAATCGGAGATCGCGGAGCGGCTAGGCTGGCCGCTGGGAACGGTGAAAACGCGGACGCGTCGGGCATTGATGCGAATGCGCGAGGTCCTGAGCGCCGAGCTCGGGCCCGCGGCGGAGCTGGCACCGGTGGCGGTGCCGGCACTCGAGAAGATGGATCGGTGACGGGAGAGATGGAACACGCAGAGGCGCGAGAGCTCCTCGAACTAGCGGCGGTCGAGCCAGACGGCTTCGACCGACTCGCGGCAGGCGACACGGCAGACGCGGCGGCCCTCGCGGGCCACCTCGCGGGCTGCACGGAGTGCGCGCGCGAGCTCGAGCGACTCCGTCGGGCTTCGGCCGTCATCCGCGACGTCGTCCGGACCGCGCCGCCGCCGGACCTTCGCGAGCGGACGCTCGCCTTCGTCGCAGCGGTCGGCGTCGACCGAACGGCCGCGAGCCTCGCCGGAGGCGCCGGCAGCGTCGGGGTCGCGGCAGCGCCCGGCATGGTCGTCCAAGCGCCGCCGCCCGCGACCGCCACGGAGCCCGTCGACATCGACGCAGCGCGCCGCCGCCGGTCGGTGGGGATCGGCCGGGTCGCCGGCTGGGCCGTCGCGATCGCGGCCGGAATCGTCCTGGCCCTCGTCGCGACCCAGCTCCTCGTCGTCGGCCCGCGCGACGAGCGGATCGCCGAGCAGGGCGAGGACGTCAACGCGCTTGCCAAGGCCGCGGCCTGGTCGCTCGCGATCCAGGGCGGCACCGACGCCGAGCGCGTCGAGCTCGCCTCGACGACCGGCGACGCCTCGGTCACCGGAACGCTCGTCTACTCGCCGACCACCGACCATCTCGTCGTCCTTGCGCAGGGACTCGAGCAACCGCCGGCCGGGATGGAGTACCGTTGCTGGGTGGAGAGTGGGGGCGTGCGGACGCCGATCGGCAAGATGTTCTTTGCAGGCGATATCGCCTACTGGGTCGGTGAAGTCCCCAACGCGGATTCCCTGCCGGAAGGCGCGACATTCGGCGTGAGCGCGGGACCGGCCGCGGACCCGACCGACGTCTCCGGCGATCCCGTCCTCTCGAGCGAAGCCGGATGAGCCCGGCGGCGCCGACCCGGCCGGACGCGACCATCAACGCGACCGACGAGGCGACGGCGCCGCCCCTCGATGACGCTTTCGCGGCGCGGGGCGAGACCCCGGCCACTCCCCGGGCAACCGGCACGCGCGTCGACACCGCTCGCTCCGCCGAGATCGCCGCCGCGTTCGACGAGCTCGCCCCGGTGTACGACCGCCTGACGACGATCCTGTCGCTCGGCCTGGATCGCCGCTGGCGCTCCGCGGTCGTCGCGGAGACGCGGCTGACGCCCGGTGACTCGGCGATCGACGTCGCCGCGGGCACCGGCCGGCTGGCGACCGAGCTGGCCGACCGCGTCGGGCCGTTCGGGCGGATCGTGGCGGTCGACCTCTCGCCGGCGATGGTCGAGCGCGGCACGGCCCGCAGCCGCGACATCGTCCAGCTGGAGTTCGTGCTCGGCGATGCCCTCGAGCTGCCATTCGACGACGGCCGCTTCGGCGCGGCCACGATCGCGTTCGGGCTCGGCGCGCTGGCCGACCCGGTCGCGGCCATCCGCGAGCTGTGCCGCGTCGTCCGACCCGGCGGCCGCGTCGTCTGCCTCGAGCCGACGATGCCTCGACCAAAGTGGTGGGGCCGCCTCCAGCACCGGACGGCCAACCGCCTGGCGCCGCTCGCGGTGTCGGTGGCGGCCCGCGGCGACGCCTACCGCCGGCTCGGGTCGTTGACACGGAACGTGCCGGACGCCGATTCGCTCGCCGACCTGCTTCGCGCCGCGGGCCTCGTCGACGTCCGCTACCGGCGGCTCGGTCTGGGTGCCGTCGCGATCCACGCGGGGAGCCTGCCGCCCGGCTGAGCCGGGAGGCGTTCGGACCTAGCGCTCCTCCGGCGTGACCGGCGCCCTCTCGGCGGGCGCGACCTCCTCGATCGTCGGGCCCTCCGGGGCAGTCGCCTGCGTCGTCGGGGTCGTTGTCGTGGCTTCGGCTGTCGCCGGCGGATCGTCCGGCGGGGGCGCCGCGAGGTACTCCCGGTGGAGCTGGAGGATCTCCTCGACGCTGGCGTCCTCGGTCGGCCGCCCGCTCGACGTCAGCACCGACGCGATCCAGAGGGCCTCGCCGCGCTGCTCCGTCTCGGTCAGGTCGGCGTCGGTCCGGGTCGACTCGGCCATGACCAGCCAGGTCAGCGCTGCGCCCAGAACCAGCCCGACGATGAGCAGCCACCAGCTGAACTCGGCGTTCACGGCGTCGCCGCCGAGCGGGGAGGAAGGGAGGCGGTCATGCGCGGAGCAGTATAGGGACGGACCCGCTGATCGACCCGCCGACGCCACCTCGGCCGCGTGGCGGCCCGGCCACGTACACTCGGCCTCGCATGCTCGCCATGATCGCCATCACTCCGGACCCCGTCGCGTTCACGATCGGGTCGTTCCCGATCCACTGGTACGGGATCTGTTACGCCGTCGGCCTCGCGGCGGTCTACTTCGTGCTCGTCCACGAGGCCCGTTACCGCGGCGAGGACGAAGCGCTCGTCGGCAACGCCCTGATCATCGTCGCGATCGCCGCGCTCATCGGCGGCCGGGCGTACCACGTCATCGACCAGTGGCAGGTCTACGCGGCGGACCCCATTCGGGCGATCCTGCCGGTCGTCCGCCAGCCTGACGGCTCGTACGCGTTCTCGGGCTTCACGGGGCTCGGCGTCCCGGGCGGGATCATCACCGGCACGATCGCCGCCTGGCTCCTGACCCGCCGCTGGAAGGTCTCGTTCTGGGTCTGGGCCGACATCGTGGCCCCGGCGCTGTTCGTGATGCAGGCGATCGGCCGGCTCGGCAACTTCTTCAACCAGGAGCTGTACGGCCCGCCGACGAACCTGCCTTGGGGCATCGCGATCGACTGCGCCCACCGCGTCGCCGACTACCCCTGCGCCGCGTTCCCGGTGGACACGACGTTCTTCCAGCCGCTGTTCCTGTACGAGTCGCTGTCGGGGCTGCTCGGCGCGATCACGCTGCTCTGGCTCGCCCGCCACGCGAAATGGCTCGTGCCCGGCGACCTGCTCGGGATCTTCTTCATCTGGTACGGGTCGACACGGTTCATCCTCGAGTCGCTCCGGACCGGCAACTGGACGTTCTTCGGGATCCCGACCGCGCAGCTCGTGACGCTCGGCTTCATCTTCTTCGGCGTCGTCCTCATCTGGTACCGCCACGGTCCGGGCCGGCCGAAGCCCGTCGACGACGACGACGATGGGGACCTCGACGACCTCGACGACGACCTCGACGACTACGCGCTCGAGCCGGACCTCGACGCGTCCGACGCGGCACCCGGGACGACTCCCGGCGCGACCCACAGGCCCGACGCCCCGCCGGCCTGACGTGGCGGGGGGCGGCGACTCGACCCCGCGCCGGCGCCGGCCGCCTCCCGGCCGTCTCTCGCCCCAGGCGCTCGCGGATGCCCGTGGCGGCGCGCTCGAGGGCCTCGACTGGCTGGGCCGCCAGCCCGAGTCGAAGGCGTCGCCGACGTACCGGGCGCTGCGGCTGCTCGCCCGGGCGATCCTGTTCGGGGCGTTCCGGTTCCACATCGCGACGAGCGGCCAGGAGCACCTGCCGCCGGGCGGCTACCTGATCGTCGGCGCGGCCCATCGCGGCTGGATGGACCCGTTCGTCGTCCTCCACGCGATCCCGCCGCAGCCGCGGGCATGGTTCCTCGGCAGCGGGCCCTCGACGTTCACCTCGCGCTGGCGGGAGGCGTTCATCCGCCGCGTCGGCGGGCTGCTGCCGGTGTGGCGCGGCGGGGTCGGGATCGAGGCCCACGTGGCGTCGGCGCGGGCCGTGATCGCGAACGGCGGCGTCTTCGCCCAGATGCCGGAGGGCACGGTGTCGGGGCCGCCGGGCCGGATCGGGCCGTTCCGCAGCGGCTGGGCGCTGATCGCGCTGCGCGTCGGCGCGCCGATCGTGCCGCTCGCGATGGCCGGCACCGAGGAGCTCTACCTCGGCAAGCGGATGGCCTCGCGGGTCCTGCCGGCGACGTCGGTGGCGGACCTGCTGGGGCCGGGCTGGGACGGGGTCGTCCCGGCCGAAGGCACGCGCGAGGAGCTCGAGCTCGCCAAGGCGATGTCGGAGGCGCTCGCGACTCGCCTCGGGCCGGTCGTCGAGGAGCTCCAGCCGGCGACCGTCGATCCGCCCGAACGGCCGCGCCGCCTGCGCGGTCGGCTGACGTGGCTGCTCCTCCGAGGTGGCCGGCTCGACCGCCAATGAAGGAGCTCCGAGCCGCCCTGCGCAACTCCGCGATCCGTCGCGTCGTGGTCGCGTTCGCCACGTTCAACTTCGCGGAGTGGGCGACCTGGACGGCGGTCCTCGTGTACGCATTCCAGCGAGGCGGCGCCACGGAATCGGGCCTGATCGCGTTCACGATGGTCGCACCGGCCGCGGTCGTCGCCCCGATCGTGGCGTCCTACGGCGGCCGCCTCCGCCGGGAGCGGCAGCTGCTGCTGGGATACGTCGTCCAGGCCGTCGTGATGACCGCCGGCGCGATCGCCTTCGCGGCCGACGCGCCACCGCTGCTGATCTACGGGCTCGCCACGCTGACCTCGATCTCGGTCACGCTGACGCGGCCTGCCCACGGCTCGATCCTGCCGTCGCTCGCGGCCACGACCGACGAGCTGACCGCGGCGAACGTCGCCTCGGGCACCGTCCAGAACGTGTCGATCGCGATCGCGCCGTTCGCCGCGGGCCTGCTCTACGCGGATTCCGGGCCCGGCACGGTCTTCGCGGTCTGCGCCGCCGGGGTCGCGATCGGGGCCGGGCTCGTCGTCGGTGTCCGCACCCTGACCGACGAGCATGTCGAGGCGACCGAGACCGGCGAGCCCGTGACGCCCTTCGAGGCGACGGCGCCGGCCGAAGCCGCGGGCAACCCGCTCGACGGGCTGCGCTACCTCGGCGGCGCCAGGGGCCCGCGTCTCGTCGTGGCGCTGATCGGCGCCGCAGCGCTCATCGAGGGCGCGCTCGACGTGCTGATGATCGTCGTCGCGATCGACCTCGTCGGCGCGGGCCCGACCGAGGCCGGTGCGCTCTCCTCGGCCGCGGGCGTCGGCGGCATCCTCGGAGCGGCGGCCGCCGTCACGCTCGTTGGCCGGCCGCGTCTCGCCGGGCCCCTGGCGCTCGGGCTCCTCGTCTGGGGCGCGCCGGTCGCGATCCTCGGCGTCGTGCCCGGCTTCGTCATCGCCCTGGCCGTCTTCCTCGTCGCGGGCGTCGGGCGGGGCGAGCTCGACGTCGCCGGGCGGACGTTGCTCCAACGGGTGACGCCGGACCCGGCACTCCCCGGTGTCTTCGGCATGCTCGAGGGGACATACATGGGGATGATCGCGATCGGCTCGATCGCGGTCCCGCTGATCATCGTGTTCCTCGGGGCCCACGCCGCCCTCGTCGTCGTCGGCCTCTGGCTGCCGCTGATCGTCGCGGTCAGCTGGCGAAGCCTGCGCCGCGTGGACGCAGCCGCGGTCGTCCACGTCCGCGAGCTCGCCCGCCTCCGGGCGATCCCGATGTTCGCCCCGCTCGCGCCGCCGACGATCGAGCGCCTCGCCGCGAACCTCGTCCCGGTCGACGCGTCGGCCGGCGCCTGGCTCGTCCGGGAAGGGGAGCGCGGCGACCGGTTCTACGTCGTCGACGAGGGCGAGGTCGAGATCGAGATCGACGGACGGACGGTCCGACGCGAGGGGCCGGGCTCGTCGTTCGGCGAGATCGCGCTGCTCCGCGACGTGCCCCGGACGGCGTCGGTCCGGGCGGTCACGGACGTCAGGCTGCTGGCGCTGGAGCGGGACGTCTTCCTGTCAGCGGTGACCGGCCACGTGCGCAGTCGCTCGGTCGCCGAGGCGGTCGTCGCGGAGCGAATGGGCTCGGGCTGAGCCGTTCGGGGGCGCTATCCTCGGCTGGATGCAGTACGCCGAGTCGGTCCTCGACCTCGTCGGGCACACGCCGCTCGTCCGGCTCAGCCGCGTCACCCGCGACCTCGGACCGGTCGCCGACCAGCCGCTGATCCTGGCCAAGCTCGAGATGCTGAACCCGGGCGGCTCGGTCAAGGACCGGATCGGCCTGCCGATGATCGAGGCGGCCGAGCGGGACGGGAAGCTGAAGCCGGGCGGGACGATCATCGAGCCCACATCGGGCAACACCGGCCACGGCCTCGCGATCGCCGCCACGCTCAAGGGCTACCGCTGCATCTTCGTCATGGCCGACAAGCAATCGGCCGAGAAGCAGGCGCTACTGCGGGCCTACGGCGCCGAGGTCGTCCTCTGCCCCACGAACGTCGCCCCGGAATCACCGGAGTCCTACTACTCGGTGGCGGCTCGTCTGGCCCGCGACATCCCGGGCGCGTTCAAGCCCGACCAGTACTGGAACCTCGAGAACACGACGGCCCACGAGCGGACGACCGGCCCCGAGATCTGGGAGCAGACCGAGGGCCGGGTCACGCACTTCGTGGCGAGCGTCGGGACCGGCGGCACGATCACCGGCGCCGCCCACTACCTCCGAGCGCAGAACCCGGCGATCCGGGTGATCGGCGCGGACCCCGAGGGCAGCGTGCTCTCCGGCGACACGGCCCGGCCGTACCTCCAGGAGGGGATCGGCGAGGACTTCTTCCCCGGCACGTACGACCCGGCGGTCGTCGATCGTTGGGTCCGGATCTCCGACCGCGACGCATTCACGATGGCCCGGCGCGTGACACGCGAGGAGGGGATCCTGGCCGGTGAGTCGACCGGGACGGCAGTGCTCGCGGCGCTCGACGAGGCGCGGGCGCTGATGGCGGAGTCGCCCGAGCGGGCGCGCGAGGCGGTCTTCGTCGTGATCCTGCCCGACGGCGGCCGGAGTTACATGTCGAAGCTCTACAACGACGAGTGGCTGCGGGCGAACGGCCTGCTGGCGACGACGGGCGCCGTCATCCGGATCGCCGAGTTGCTGACGGGCCGCCACGACGACGGCGGACGGCCGCCGGTCGTGATCGCCCGGACGACCGAGCGCGTCGGCGACGCGATCGAGACCCTCCAGGAATACGGGATCAGCCAGATGCCGGTCTCCGAGGACGCCGAGGGCGACGCGGTCGTCGGGATCGTCGGCTCGATCAACGAGAAGGGGTTGCTCGACCGGGCGTTCCGGGACCCGTCGGTCGTCGAGCGGACCGTCGGCGAGGTGATGGACCCGCCGCTGCCGCTGATGGACGCCTCCGCGTCGCTCGACGACGCGTTCGCCCTGCTGTCCGGCGGCGCGTCCGCCCTCGTCGCCGTTCGCGGCGAGCGCCCGGCCGGCGTCGTGACGAAGCTCGACCTGCTCGAGTACCTGACCCACCTCGGCGAGCGCCGCGGCTAGGCGGGGCTGCACGCCAGCGGGTCGATACCCGCCCGACTCATCCGCCGGCGATTGAATCCAGTCGGTCGCCGGGTCCGGTGTCCGCTGCCCCACCGCGGACCCGCCCGACGGCTAAACGAGACCCTCCACGACGCACAAACGCCGCCCGTGCGTGGTCGCTCAGACGCATGGGGTCGTGGGAGGCCGGATCAACCCACCGGGTGGGTACGCTCAGGCCTAACCGCCGATGAGAGCGCGGGCTTGCCTTGAGCGTACCCGCCGGGCGGGCGGCCGTGTGACTGGCCTACTGGACGGTAGTCGTCAGCTGGATCGTGTTCGGATTGAGCAGCGCGAGGTAGATCGGGCAGCGCTCGGTCCAGGCCCCCAGCATCGCGTCGACGCGGTCCCGCGGCGACCGGCTCGACAGCTTGATGTCGAGCTTCAGGTCGGTCAGATCGGGCGCGGCGCCGTCGATCCCGATCAGGCCCCGAAGGTCGGACACCGACGACGCCGCGGCGGTCACGTCGTCGATCTCGACGCCGAACTGGGGCGCGAGCGTGTCGCGCAGGAACGCGACGGCGCAGCCGGCGAGCGCGCCCAGCAGGTACGCCGTCGGACTCGGGGCGAGGTTCTCGCCGCCGAGGATCGGCGGCAGGTCGGCGTCCCAGTTGAACGACCCGGCCGAGAGCCGGGCCCGGCCGTTCGCGAGCGTCGCCGTCACGGTCGGGGCGGAGCGGGCCTTCGCCGGATCCTCGCGGAACGCCGCCTCGGCATCGATCGCGGTCATCGTCATCGGACTGCCTCCTTCGTCGTTCGACCGGGTTCGGTCGACTCGACCGTAGGGCGGCGGCCGGCGACGAAGGAACCGCGCGGCTACCCAATCGCGGCCGCGTCGACGAAGCGCGATGGCGGCAGACACGCAGCCGACACGCAGCCGCGGTCAGCGTTCCCGGAGGTACCTCGCGACGGCGGCGGTCCGAGCCGCGGCCCCGCCGACCCCGAGCTTCACGTAGATGTTCGACAGGTGCCGCTCGACGGTCCGCGGGCTGAGCGTCAGCGCCGCGGCGATCTCCTCGTTCGTGCGGCCCTCGGCGCAGAGCTCGAGCACCTCGCGTTCCCGGGGCGAGAGCGCGTCGAGCGGCAGCTCGCTGCCCGCCCAGCGGCGGCGCTCCGGTTCGATGAACGCCGCGACCTCGTCGACGAACGTCGCCCAGGCCGGCTCGCCCGCGAGCAGGATGTGGTTCCGGCTGTCGAGCGCGACGAGCCGCGAACCCCGGATCTGCCCCGAGACCCGGACGGCGTTGTCGAATGTCGTCGACCGGTCGCCGGTGGCCTGGAGGATCAGCGTCGGCGCGGTGATCCGCCCGATGTCCTCGGCGATGTCGACCTGCTGGCGGCCGATCCGGCTCGCGACCGCGTTCTCCGGCGAGGTCGACATGCGCTGGAGGTCGTCGAACCAGCGCATCTGCTCCTCGGTCGCCTCGGGGATGAACTTCGTCGTGAACACGCGCCGGAACTCCGGATCCGGCTTCGCCCAGCCGACCCGGATCATGCTCCGGTACGTGTCCTCGACGGCCTGCTCGTCGGCGGTCCAGACGACCGGGTCACCGCAGACCGTCCCGTACAGGATCAGCCGCGAGATCCGCTCCGGGTGGGCGATCGCGTAGGCCATCGCCGGAGCGGAGCCGCCCGACATCCCCATGAGGACGAACCGGTCGAGCCCGGCCGCGTCGACGACGGTCTCGAGGTCCGAGAGGCGCGCGGCGAGCGAGAAGTCGTCGACGGTCCAGTCGGACATCCCGAAGCCCCGCTCGTCGTACCGGAGCATCGTCGTCATCGCCCCGAGGTCCTCGAGGAAATGCCGCCAGACCGGGCTCTGCCAGTCGTGCTGGAGGTGGCTCAGCCAGCACGACGCGACGACGAGGGGCGGCCCCGAGCCGTGGATCGCGTAGGCGAGGCGCGTGCCGTCGGGCGCGCGCGTGAAGCGGACCTCCTGGTCGCCGCTCTGGGCTCGCGTGGATCTCGCTACGACCGCCATCGTCGCGACGATGGTAACGCCGCGTGAAAGGGAACTCCGAGCGAGCTCAGGCGATCGCGCGGCGGGCGCGAGCGGCTGGGCGGCGCCGGGCGAGTCCGGTGAGCCACGTCAGGGATCGATGGGATCCCGCGGCCGGCTCATCGGGGAATGTCTGAGCGCCGGACCGGCGACCTATCTCGCGAGCCGCAGCCTCGCGGGTCGTGTCGTCATCGTCGTAGATCACGAGATCGAATGGTACGGAGCGCATCTGGCCTTCCTTGGATCGTCCCGGCGGTCTTCGTCCGGTAGCCAGAGACTCGCAGCCCGCGACCCATCGGCCATCGGGAGAACGGCCTATTCGATCCGCGGCGGGATCCCTATTCTCAGCCGATCGAGGCTCACGCCCAGGGCAGGTGGAGCGGCAGCAGCGCGTTCAGCAGCAGCCCCAGCACCAGGAGCCCGCCCGCTCGCCGGGTGTGGACGAACGCCGCGCCGACGAACCACAGCGGCCAGCCTACGTAGCTGTGCGGCGGGGTCTCGGGCCGCGGCACGCTGAACGTCCGCAGCGTCGAGACGAGCCGCGGGATGCCCAGGACGACGAGCGCGATCCACGGCCCGATCCAGCCGACGAGCACTGCCGCGAGGACGATCGGGTAGAAGGCGATCATCATCGCCCGGGCCACCGCCCGCGCCCGCCGCTCGCCGAGGATGACCGGCAGCGTGTGGACGCCCTTCTTCGTGTCGGCGTCGATCTTGTCGATGTGCTTGCCGAAGAGGACCGTCGTGACGAGGATCGCGTAGGGCAGCGAGGCGATCCAGACCCAGCCCGGGATCGCGCCCGTCGCGACGAAGAACGTCCCGACCGTCATCAGCGGGCCCCACACGATGAACACGCCGGGCTCGCCGAGGCCGTGGTGCTTGAGCCGGATCGGCGGGGCGACGTAGAACACCGAGATGAACAGCCCGGCGAGGGCGAAGCCGATGACGAGCGGGCCGCGGGCCCACGTCAGGTAGAGCATGATCGCGAGGTCGATCGCGTTCGTGATCAGGATCGCAGCACCGAGCTGGCGCTTCGTCACCCAGCCCGACAGGATCGGGTGCGGGGCGTAGAGCGCCCGGACGTAGTCGTCGGTGTCGACGCCGCCCTCGAGGTCGAAGTAGTCGTTGATCATGTTGTTCGAGGCGTGGGCGACGACCAACCCCACCACCGCGAGGACGAGCAGCCACCAGTCGACCGTGACCTCGCCGGTCAGCCGCGCCGCGCCGACCGCCAGCAGCCCGCCGATCAGCCCCGAGGTCGCGGTCATCGAGAACACGGCCGCCCGGGTGATGACCAGCCACTTGCTGATCGCGTCAGGGTGGGTCATGCCCTCGGGCAGGTTCGCGGTGTTGAACACGTAGCGCCAGGTCGCGAAACGGCCGATTGGCGCTGGAACCGCGGCGGCGCTGGGGGTCACGGCGGGGGAGACGGGGGTGGTCGGCGTGGCCATCGGGATCCTTCGAGCGGCGGAAACGTGCGGGCGCACCGTAGCACATTCTTTCGGCGATGGATTCGCGCCGATCGGCTGGCCGGATCAGCGATGATGAGGGCCGATGGACGACCGAGATCGAGACCTCGCCTTCGACACCCTCGCGGTCCACGCCGGCGCCGAGCCCGACGAGCTGACCGGCGCCGTCTCGCCGCCGATCTACCAGACCTCGACCTACGCCCAGGACGGCGTCGGCCGGCCACGCGGCGGCTACGAGTACGCCCGCTCCCAGAACCCGACTCGGGAGCGGCTCGAGCGGGCGGTCGCGACGCTCGAAGGCGGCCGCCACGGGATCGCGTTCTCGAGCGGCTCCGCGGCGACCGCGGCGATCGCCCAGCTCGCGGCCGACGGCGACGAGATCGTCGTCGGCGACGACGTCTACGGCGGGACGTACCGCTACTTCGAGCGGGTCCACCGGCCGCACGGCGTCGACGCCCGCTATGCCGACCTCCACTCCGGGTCGGACGTCCTCTGGGAGGAATTGACCGAGCGGACCCGCCTCGTCTGGTTCGAGTCGCCGACGAACCCCTACCTGCGGATCATCGACATCGCGGCGTCGGCCGCGGCGATCCACGAGCGGTCGGCCCAGAGCGGCCGGCGCGGGCCGCTCATCGTCGTCGACAACACCTTCGCCTCACCGGCCCTCCAGAACCCGCTCCGGCTGGGGGCCGACATCGTGTTCCACTCGGCCACGAAGTACCTCGCCGGCCACTCCGACACGGTCGTCGGCGTCGCGGTCACGAGCGACGACGCGGTCGCGGAGCGACTGCGGTTCCTCCAGAACGCGATGGGCGGCGTGCCCGGGCCGCTCGACTGCTTCCTCGTCCTGCGCGGGCTGCGGACGCTCCACCTCCGGGTCGAGCGCCACGCCGCGAACGCCGCCGCGGTCGCGGCGTTCCTCGCCGGCCGGGACGACGTCGCCCAGGTGATGTATCCGGGCCTCGCCTCGGGTCCCCACGCCCACCCCGCCGCCGCCACCGCCGCCCGCCAGATGCGTGCCGGCGGCGGCATGGTCTCGTTCATCCCCGCCGCCCGGGGCGGCCGCTCCGCCCGGGAGCGGGCCATCGCGATCTGCGAGGCGACGCGGATCTTCACGCTGGCCGAGTCGCTGGGCGGCGTCGAGTCCCTGATCGAGCTGCCCGCCGTGATGACCCACCTCTCGGTCGCGGGCTCGAAGCTCGAGGTCGACGAGGCGCTCGTCCGGCTGTCGGTCGGGATCGAGGCGGTCGACGACCTGATCGCGGACCTCACCCGGGCGCTCGACCGCGCGTAGGTCCCCCTGGGGCGATCCGTGCGGCATAAGGAGCCGTTGCGCGATCCGCGTAAGGAATAAGGCGCCCGACCTGCCAGCACGGCCATTCCGCCCGATGTTCGGACCCCTCCCCGAGGACGACAGTGCCCTCATCGAACGGCGGTACCCCACCAGATCGGCGGGGCCACCCTCGACGGAGGCAACTGAGATGGATCCCATCACCCGCTACGAGCTCGCGAAGTTCGAGATCGGGCAGCGTCACGAGCAGGCAGCGCGCGAGCGCCTCGCCCGCGAGGCCCGCTCCTCCTCGAGCGACGCCGACCAGGAAGTCTCGATCTGGCGGCGCTGGATGCAGCGACGCCTCGACGGCCGCGTGACGCTCGCCACGAGCCGCGCTTGACCCCGGCGCCGGCGGTTCATCCGCCGGCGTCGGCCATTCCACTCCGTCGCTCGGCGACGAGGGAGGACTCCCATGCATCCGACCATCGCCTACGACCTCGCCCGCATCCGTATTGCCGACTTCCATGCCGAGGGTGCGGCCGACCGCCGCGCGTTCGCCGCCCGTCACGACGATGGCGCCGACGCCGGTCGGTCGACTGTCTTCGGCGCCACTCGATGGGGAACTGGAAATGATCCGACAGGTCTCGTCAGACGGCTCCTGGGCCGCCTCCGGCCCGCCGTCGCGCCCTGACCGCCAGCCCCGGGAACGGCCGCCCGTCCCCGGACCTGGCCCAGCGGCGCGGCGCGCGACGCCACGCGTCCCCGGACCAATGGACAGACATTCGCAACCTATCTGACCACGAAGGTTGCGGGCAGGATTCATCCGAGGTGGAGTACTCTGCACCGCAACAACGACTGCGGAAGCCGACTCCTCACGCGCCAGTGGCGCCGAGGCACGCGCGGCCGGTCGATCGAATGAGATCGCCCGCGTCCAGGAGTCATCCGGAATGAGTCAGACCACCCGCTCCGCAGCGGCGACGGCAACCGCCACCGCGCCCCACGACCCGACAGCCGCGCTCGGCCGCGTCGTCTACGCGAACCGTTCGACCGCCGAGCTGTACGAGGACGCGATCCGCGCCGGCGAAGGCATGGTCGCCGCCGAGGGGCCGCTCGTCGTCCGCACCGGCAAGCACACCGGCCGCTCGCCGAAGGACAAGTTCGTCGTCCGCGAGCCTTCGTCGGCCGGCAAGGTCTGGTGGGGCGAGGTCAACCAGCCCATCAGCGAGGAGCACTACGACCGGCTCCGGGCCCGGCTCGTCGAGTACGTCGCGGAACAAGCCGCTGTTCGCCCAGGACTGCCACATCGGGGCCCACCCCGACCACCGTCGCTCGCTCCGCGTGTACACCGAGACCGCCTGGGCCAGCATCTTCGCCCGCAACCTGTTCCGGCGGCCCGTCCGCCGAGGACCTCGCCGCGTTCACGCCGAACTTCACGATCATCAACGTCCCCTCGTTCAAGGCCGACCCATCGACCGAGGGCACCCGCAGCGAGACCGCGATCCTCGTCCACCTCAAGCGGATGGAGGTGATCATCGTCGGCACCGAGTACGCCGGCGAGATCAAGAAGTCGGCGTTCACGGTGATGAACTACCTGCTGCCCGACGAGGGCGTCCTGCCGATGCACTCGGCGGTCAACGTCGGCGCGGAGCGTGACTCGGTCGTGTTCTTCGGCCTCTCGGGCACCGGCAAGACGACGCTGTCGGCCGATCCCGAGCGGAGCCTGATCGGCGACGACGAGCACGGCTGGGGCGGCGACGGCGTCTTCAACTTCGAGGGCGGCTGCTACGCGAAGACGATCCGCCTCTCGTCGATGTACGAGCCCGACATCTTCGCGACGACGAAGCGTTTCGGGACGATCCTCGAGAACGTCGAGCTCGATCCCCGGACGCGGGCGCTCGACCTCGACTCCGACCGGATCACCGAGAACACCCGCGGCGCCTACCCGCTCGACTACATCGGCAACGCCGACCCGACCGGCATCGCCGGCCAGCCGAAGAACGTCGTCCTGCTGACCGCCGACGCGTTCGGCGTGCTGCCGCCCATCTCGAAGCTGACCCACGACCAGGCCGCGTACCACTTCATCAGCGGCTACACGGCGAAGCTCGCGGGGACGGAGGTCGGGGTCAAGGAGCCGATGGCGACGTTCTCGGCGTGCTTCGGCGCCCCGTTCATGCCCCGCCACCCGGGCGAGTACGCGGCGATGCTGATCGACCGGCTCGCCCGCTACGACGTCCCGGTCTGGCTCGTGAACACCGGCTGGACCGGCGGTCCGTACGGGACCGGCGAGCGGATGAACATCAACCACACCCGGACGATGGTCCGCGCCGCGCTCAACGGCGAGCTCGACGACGTCGCGACCCGGCGCGACCCGATCTTCGGGGTCGAGGTGCCGACCGAGGTGCCGGGCGTCCCGAGCGGGATCCTCGATCCGCGCTCGACGTGGGCGGACGGCGCCGCGTACGACGCCCAGGCGGCGAAGCTCGCCCGGATGTTCGCGGACAACTTCCGGTCGTACGCCGACGGCGTGCCGCCGTCCGTCCGGGAGGCGGGCCCGCGTCGTCACCGACGACGGCGGCCCGGGGCTGGAGCTGGCGGGTCCCGGCGAGGGCTGAGGGTCCTCGACGTCCCGGTCGGCGAACAACCCGACGCCGAGGTCGCGCTCCGCGACGGAGCCAACGACCCCGGCGACGAGGGCGAGGATCGCGGCGACGATCGCGACCGGGATCAGGGCAAGAGCGGCGATCGCCAGCCAGGCGATCACTGCGCCGCCCGACGGTTGTCGATCGTCTGGAACAGACCGGCGGCGAAGAGCAGGGACGCGCCGAGGCCGATGACGTCGATGCGGCCGCCGCCGAAGATGCCGATGAAGATGAGCACGACGCCGCTGATGATCATCGCGGCGACGGACTGGGATGTGAGCAGCGTTCGGTTCTCCATGCACGGCATCGTCGCGCGCACGTCGAACCCGCTCCCAGCGACGAACGGTGAGCTCGGCCTACGCCAAATCGACCGGTGCCCGGCGCTAGGATCAACCCGCTCACCATCCGACCTCCCGCTCCAGGAGTCCTCCATGCCCCGAACCGCTCGCAACAAGGTCACCGTCATCGGCGCCGGCAACGTCGGCGCGACGACCGCCCAGCGGATCGCCGAGGCCGGCCTCGCCGACGTCGTCCTCGTCGACATCGTCGAGGGCCTGCCGCAGGGCAAGGGCCTCGACCTCGCCGAGGCGGCGCCGGTCGTCGGCCACGACGCCCGGCGTCATCGGCACGAACGACTACGCCGACACGGCCGGCTCCGACATCATCGTCGTCACCTCCGGCCTCGCCCGCCAGCCCGGGCATGAGCCGCGACGACCTGCTGGCGAAGAACGCCGGGATCGTCAGGGCGGTCGTCAGGCCGCGGCCGCGAAGCATCCCCGGACGCGATCCTGATCGTCGTCACGAACCCGCTCGACGCGATGTGCCACGTCGCGCATGCAGGCCTCGGGCTTCCCGCGCGAGCGCGTCCTCGGCATGGCCGGCGTCCTCGACTCGGCCCGGTTCCGGACGTTCATCGCCCAGGAGCTCGGGCGTCAGCGTCGAGGACACCCACGCGTTCGTGCTCGGCGGCCACGGCGACACGATGGTCCCGCTGTCGCGCTACTCGACGGTCGCCGGCGTGCCGATCACGGAGCTGCTGCCGGCCGATCGCGTCAAGGCGCTCGAGGAGCGGACGGCGAACGGCGGCGCCGAGGTCGTCGCGCTGCTCAAGACCGGCTCCGCGTTCTACGCGCCGGCCGCGTCGACGTTCGAGATGGTCGACGTCGATCCTGCGCGACCGGAAGCGCGTCCTGCCGTGCGCGGTGCTGCTCCAGGGCGAGTTCGGCACCGACGGCCTGTTCGTCGGCGTGCCGGTGCGTCCTCGGGCCGGGCGGCCTCGAGCGCGTCTTCGAGATCAAGCTCACGGCCGACGAGCAGGCCGCGTTCGACAAGTCCGCGGCGGCGGTCAGGGAGCTCGTCGAGAAGCTCTGATAGGGCTGTCGCGCCTGGACGACGCTGGACCGTTGGCCGGTGCGGTCCCTCGCTTCCGGGCATCCGAGCCCGGGCTCTCCGGTCCTCCCTGCCGCCTTGCAGCCTCGTCAAGCCGCGCCGAATGCCATTACGAAGAGTCGTGGTGCGACGGCGCACCACGACGTGCGTGGTCGGGCGCGCCCGCCCCGGGCGGTGTCAATTGACCCGACTTCGCTCGCGGTAGTACTTTTTCACCCTTGGACGGCCGGCCACGGGAGGGCCGGCGACAGGAGGCGCCGGCTTCGGGAGGGCCGGCTCAGGGGATGTTGCCGGCCTCGGGAGGGCCGGCACTCTATCCAGGGTTTCGCACCTCGACACGGGGCGCGCGCCGCTCTCGGCGCGTCCCGTTCCGCGTCCCCCGGATTTGAGGATTCAGGCATCGCCTGAAGGGAGAGCCATGAGTCGGAGGCTGCTCACAGCCCTCGGGGCGTCCGCGCTGCTCGTCGCAGCGCTCATGCCCGCAGCCGCATTGGCGGCCGCCCCCGTACGGAACGGCGCGCACGAGTTCACGAAGGCGGGCAACTACATCGTCCAGCTGCGCGACCTGCCTGTCGTCGCGTACGACGGCTCGATCAAGGGCCTTGCCGCGACGAAGCCCGCCAAGGGCCAGAAGATCGACCCGACCAGCGCGGTCGTGACGAAGTACGTTGGGTACCTCGACGGCAAGCATGACGCCGAGCTGAAGGCCGTCGGCGCGACGAAGAAGCTCTACGACTACACGTATAGCTTCAACGGCTTCTCGGCCCACCTGACGGCCGCCCAGGCCAACAAGCTGGCCGCCGACCCCGACGTCATCTCCGTGTCGCCGTCGGAGACCCGCTACTCCGACACCTCGTCGACCCCGACGTTCCTGGGGCTGACCGCCCCGGGCGGCCTCTGGGATCAGCTCGGCGGCTTCCAGCACGCGGGCGACAACATCATCATCGGCGTCATCGACTCCGGCATCTGGCCGGAGGCGCTCAGCTTCAGCGACCGGGTCGACGCGCAGGGCAATCCCAGCGCCTCGCCGAACGCGAAGCTGGCGTACCAGCAGATCCCCGGCTGGCACGGCAAGTGCACCCCGGGCGAGGGCTGGAACGCCTCGCTGTGCAACCAGAAGCTGATCGGCGCCCAGTGGTTCGACGCGGGCCAGGGCGGCGACAAGCAGGTCAACGCCGACAAGCCGTGGGAGTTCATCTCGGCCCGTGACTACAACGGTCACGGCACCCACACCTCGTCGACCGCCGGTGGCAACCACGGCGTAACGGCGACGGGCCCGGCGTCGATCTTCGGCACGATCAGCGGCATGGCCCCGCGGGCCCGGATCGCGATGTACAAGGCCCTCTGGTCGAGCCAGGACGCGTCGACGGCCGGCGGCACGACCCCGGACCTCGTCGAGGCGATCGACCAGGCCGTCGCAGACGGCGTCGACGTCATCAACTACTCGATCAGCGGCACGCAGACGAACTTCGCCGACCCGGTGGAGATCTCGTACCTGTTCGCCGCCGACGCCGGCATCTTCGTCGCCGAGTCGGCCGGCAATGACGGCCCGACCGCTTCCACGGTCGCGCACCCCGGCCCGTGGACGACGACCGTCGCGGCCGGCACGCACAACCGCGACGGCCAGGGCTCGGTCACGCTCGGCAACGGCACGACCTACAACGGCGCTTCGATCGCGACCAAGGTCGGGCCGGCGCCGCTCGTCAACGCCTCCGCCGTCGGCGTCGCCGGCGCCAACCCCGCCAACCTCGCGCTCTGCTTCACCGCCGGCGACAACGGCGGGACCGCGGTCCTCGACCCGGCCAAGGTGGCCGGCAAGATCGTGGTCTGCGAGCGCGGCGTCAACGCCCGCGTCAACAAGAGCCTCGCCGTCCAGCAGGCCGGTGGCGTCGGGATGATCCTCGTCAACACGAGCGTCAACTCGATCAACGCGGACTTCCACTTCGTGCCGACGGTCCACCTGCCAGTCGACAACCGCGTCGCGGTCGAGACGTATGCGGCGACGGCGGGCGCGACGGCCACGATCAACCAGTCGACGATCGTGTTCAACGCCCCGGCGCCGTTCACGGCCTCGTTCTCGTCGCGCGGCCCGCTCCGGGCGGGTGGCGGTGACCTCCTCAAGCCGGACGTGATCGCGCCCGGCCAGGACATCCTCGCCGCCGTCGCGCCTCCGGGCCAGGCCGGCCTCTCGTTCAACCTCCTGAGCGGCACCTCGATGTCGTCGCCGCACGTCGCCGGCGTGGCGGCGCTGCTGAAGGACCTCCATCCGAGCTGGTCGCCGATGGCGATCAAGTCGGCGCTGATGACGAGCGCAACGGACGTGCTCGACGGGCCGAACACGAACCCGAGCGTGATCTTCAGCCAGGGCGCCGGTCACATCCGGCCCAACGGCGCGGCCGATCCGGGCCTCGTCTTCGACGCAGGCTTCAACAACTGGCTGGCGTTCCTCTGCGGGACGACGGCCGCGGTCAACCCCGCGTCGTGCACGGCGCTCGTCAACGCGGGCTTCTCGATCGACGCCAGCGACTACAACTCGGCCTCGATCGCGATCGGCGACCTGGCCGGCGTCCAGACCGTCCATCGCCGCGTGACGAACGTCGGCAGCACGGCGGCCACCTACACCGCGTCGACAACCGGCCTCGCTGGGATCAGCGCGGTCGTCAGCCCAAGCTCGATCACGCTCGCGCCCGGCGCGAGCGCCAACTTCACCGTCCAGTTCACGCGCGGCACCGCCGCCCTGAACACCTACGTCGGCGGCCAGCTGACGTGGACCGACGGCAGTCACAACGTCCGGATCCCGATGGTGATCCGGCCGGTCGCCCTCGCGGCGCCGGCCCAGGTCAGCGGCAACGGCGGCGCGATCTCGTACAACGTGAAGTTCGGCTACTCCGGACCGTTCACGGCGACGGCTCGCGGCCTCGTTCCGGCGACCCTGACCACCGGCACGGTCCCGGATGATCCCACCGACAACTTCGTCAAGGACGGCCCGGGCCAGGTCCACTTCGACTTCGTGGTCCCGGCCGGCCAGACGTACGCCCGGTTCTCGCTCTTCGACGAGTTCACGGACGGCAACGACGACCTCGACCTCTACGTCTACCGGGGAACCACCCTCGTCGGCGCGAGCGGCGGCGGCACCGCGGCCGAAGAGGTCAACTTCGTCAACCCGACCGCCGGCACGTACAGGGTCTATGTCCACGGCTTCGCCACCGACGGCCCCGACGCGAACTTCACGCTGTTCAGCTGGGTCCTCGGCTCGGCGGACGCCGGCAACATGACCGTGGCCGCGCCGGCGACCGCGACGATCGGTGGCACGGGCGCGATCAACCTGACGTTCAGCGGCCTGACCGCCGCGACGAAATACCTCGGCTCGGTCGCCTACGGCGGCTCGACCGGGCTGCCGAACCCGACGATCGTCCGGGTCGACACCCCGTAGCCGCGTAACAGAACGGCCCGGCTCCGCCGGGCATACCTCGAACGGGTTCGAACCCCGTCCGCACCGCGGACGGGGTTCGTCGTTTCCCTGATCTCGGTCCGGCGGATCAGCCCGGGGCGAGGACCCGGGCGAGCGTCGAGCGATCGAAGACGTGCCGTCCGCGGCCCTGAGCAGGGGCCATCGCCGCGGCCCGGTCGCGGGACCGGCGGACCGTCTCGGCGAGCGCGTTCCGGTACGCGGCGTCGGTCTCGGGCAGCGGACCGACCGCCAGCTCCGTCCGGAGGACCTCGCACAGGCGCCGGTACTGGCGGACGACCTGCGAACGCGTGCCCGCCTGGCCGTACGCGGCGATCAGGACGCCGTGGGCCTCCTCGCGGAGCGGGTCGCGGGCGAGCACCTGGCTCGCGGCGGTCCGGGCGCCGGACACGTCGCCCGACGCAAGGCGCGCCTCGGCGACCTCGACCAGGGCGTCTTCGTACAGGTCGGAAAGCCGCTCGCGATCGGCGGCGAAGCACTCGTGACCGAGGCCCTCGGCGAGGTCGCCGCGGTACAGCGCGAGCGCCCGGCCGGACGACTGCCGGCCGTCGCCGACGAGCCCTTCGAATTGGGCCACGTCGGTGTCGAGCTCGAGATCCGGACGCAGGCCGAGCGTGTCCTGGCCGACCTCGAGGATCGTGTCCGGCTCCACGCCGGTGGCGGCGATGCCCGTCCGGACGAGCCACAGTGCCTGGCGCAGGGACGACGCCGATGGACCGTCGAAGTCGGGCCAGAGGTCGGCGGCGATCGCGTCGCGGAGGCGGGGACGGGGGCGCAGGGCCAGCAACGCGGCGAGGGCCTGGGCGTGGCGGCCCGCGAGTCGAACCGGCTGATCGCAGGCGACGATCTCAAGCCGTCCCAGCAGTCGGACTGCCAGCGTCGGTCGTGTCGTCGTGTCCGTGGTCATCTGCGTCCCCCAGCGCCGGCCTGACGCCCGGCCCGTCCCCCCCGCGGGCCGGACGTCCGGGCGGCGGTCGGCCGAAGTCCCCCCGAAGCTTCGACCACCCCCAGGGTGGCCCCCCCGACACGCCCCTCGCATGTCGTCGGTCACCGCCCCCAGAGCCGCGACCGATGGCCGGATGATCGTCGCGTGGCCGACTCCGCGGTGAGCGTCCGTACGACACGCCAAGTGTCGGCCAGTTGACAGGGTTGGCAGGAACGAATCGGGTTGGCTGCGCGCACGCGCGGGGCCGCCGCTCGGCGCCGCTCGCAGCATCGCTACACTCCGCCCGTGTCGCTCGCGATCATTGCCTTCGACTTCGAGACCTCGGGCGGATGGCGTCGAGGGACCTCCGCCTCCGACCTCGGTGCGCGCGTCTCGGCTCCGCGGCGAGGGCGGCGTCCCTAAACTGCTCGTCGTGTCCGTGGCAGTGATCGCCTTCGACTTCGACCCGTACTTGCATCTCGGTGATGGTGTCGTTCGCTGGGAGACGGTCGGGATCGCGGCCGCGATCTTCTTCGGGATCGCGCTCGCCGCGATCGGCGCCCGGACGATGGGCCTCCGCGCCGACGACCTCCTGTTCGTCGTGCTGGGCGTCGTGCCGGGCGCGGTCGTCGGCGGCCGGCTCGGCTACGTGTTCCTCCATCCGGCGTACTTCACCGAGCATCCCGGCGCGATCCTCGACCCGGGCATCGGCAGCCTCGAGCTGGGCCTCGCGGTCGTCGGCGGGGCGATCACCGGCGGGATCGTCGCGGCGCTGCTCGACGGCAACGTCGGCCGGTGGTTCCACGTCTCCGCGCTGCCCGTCCTGCTGGTGATCGGCGCGGGCAAGCTCTCGATGGTCCTCGGCGGGACCGGCCAGGGACAGCCGTGGACCGGCAGCTTCGCGACCGCCTACCTCGGCGACGGCCCGTGGGGCTCGCTCGCGCCCGCGCTGCCGTCGCATCCGTCGCAGGCCTACGAGGGCGTCGCCACGCTCGTCGTCCTCGTCGTGCTCATGGGCGTCCTCGCGGTGCCGGGGCTCCGGCGGCCGGACGGTCGCGCGTTCCTCATCGCGGTCGGGCTCTGGGCCGTCGCCCGGTCGGTCGTCGTCACGACGTGGCGCGACCCGGTGACCGTCGGACCATTCCGGACCGAGCAGGTCATCGCCCTGCTGATCGCGATCGCCTGTCTGATCGGCTTCGTCGGGCTCATCCGGCGGGAGGGCCCGGCGTCGCCCGCGCTGGCGACGGGGTAATCTGTCGGTCCGCGGGCGGCGGCGGCGCGCGCACCAACGCAGCCGCGCGAACGATGATGAGGTCCGACGATGACACAGGTCGCTGAGACCGGATCGGCCCGATCCGGCGCCGCTTCGGCGGCGGGATCCGGCGAGACCATCCGCATCCACCACTGGATCGGCGGGCGCTCCGTCGAGGGCACCTCGGGCCGCAGCGGGCCGGTCTACAACCCCGCGACCGGCGTCCTCACGAAGCAGGTCGACTTCGCCTCGGTCGAGGATGTCGACGCCGCGGTGCGCGCGGCGGCCGATGCGTTCCCGGCGTGGCGGGCGACGTCCCTCTCGAAGCGAACCGAGATCCTCTTCAAGATCCGGAACCTCGTCGACCAGCACCGCGCCGACATCGCGGCGCTGCTCACCGCCGAGCACGGCAAGGTCCCCTCCGACGCGCTCGGCGAGGTCGCCCGCGGCCTCGAGAACATCGAGTTCGCGACGGGCATCCCGCATCTGCTCAAGGGCGGCTTCAGCGAGCAGGCCTCGACCGGCGTCGACGTCTACCAGATCCGCCAGCCGCTGGGTGTCGTCGCCGGCATCACGCCGTTCAACTTCCCGGCGATGGTCCCGATGTGGATGTTCGCGAACGCGATCGCCTGCGGCAACACGTTCCTCCTGAAGCCGTCCGAGAAGGACCCCTCGGCCTCGATCTTCATCGCCGAGCTGCTCAAGGAGGCGGGCCTGCCCGAGGGCGTCTTCAATGTCATCCACGGCGACAAGGTCGCGGTCGACGCGATCCTCGAGCACCCGGCGATCAAGGCCGTCAGCTTCGTCGGCTCGACGCCGATCGCCCGCTACATCTACGAGACCGGCACGAAGCACGGCAAGCGAGTGCAGGCCCTCGGCGGGGCGAAGAACCACATGGTCGTCCTGCCCGACGCCGACGTCGACATGGCGGCGGACGCGGCAGTGTCCGCGGCCTACGGCTCGAGCGGCGAGCGCTGCATGGCGATCAGCGTCGTCGTCGCCGTCGGTGACGTTGCCGACCCGCTCGTCGACGCGATCCAGCGCCGGCTGCCGAAGATCAAGGTCGGGCCGGGCACGGATCCGTCTGCCGAGATGGGGCCGCTCGTCACCCGCGAGCACCGCGACAAGGTCGCCTCGTACATCGACTCCGGCGCGGCCCAGGGCGCGACGGTCGTCGAGGACGGCCGCGATCACCCGCTCGCGTCGGGCGACGGCTTCTTCCTCGGCGTCTCGCTCCTCGACAACGTCAAGCCCGGGATGGACTCGTACGAGAACGAGATCTTCGGGCCGGTGCTCGAAGTCGTCCGCGTCCCGACGTACACCGAGGCGGTCGACCTGGTGAACGTCAACCCGTACGGCAACGGGACCGCGATCTTCACCCGCGACGGCGGCGCGGCCCGCCAGTTCCAGTTCGAGGTCGAGGTCGGCATGGTCGGGATCAATGTCCCGATCCCGGTCCCGGTCGCGTATTACAGCTTCGGCGGCTGGAAGAGCTCGCTCTTCGGCGACACCCACATGTACGGCCCGGAGGGCATCCAGTTCTATACCCACGCGAAGGTCGTGACCTCGCGCTGGCCGGACCCGGGGACCTCCAAGGTCGATCTCGGATTCCCGCGGACGAGGTAGAGGAACGCGATGCCAGGCGACGACGATCTCTTCGAGCGGATCAACGCCCTCTCCCGCGAGGAGGAGGCGCTCTGGGCCAGGGCCGGCGACGGGACCGGTCTCGACACCCCGGACGTGACGAGGCTCCAGGAGATCAAGGTCCAGCTCGACCAGGTCTACGATCTGCTTCACCAGCGGCAGGGCCGGCGGGATGCCGGCGAGGATCCCGCGGAGGCGGAGCTCCGGCCGGCCGAGGTCGTCGAGGACTACAAGCAGTAGGACGTGACGCTGAAGGAGACATAGGCTCGGCCGAGGATGGAGCCATCAGAGCTCCGGCGCGCCGTCGCTGCCGCCATATCGACCGCCAGCGAGCTCGGCCTGACCGCCGACGCCGCCCTCGTTCTGCACGACTCGAACAGGGTCGCCCTGCGCGTGATGCCGTGCGACGTGCTCGCCCGCGTCGCGGGTCCGGCGCACGCAGGAGTGGCGCCGCTCGAAATCGAGATCGCTCAGAGGCTGGCCGAAGTCGAGGCTCCGGTGGCCGCGGTCGCGCCTCGCGTTGGGCATCGCGTCTACGAACGTGACGGCTTCTGGATCACCCTCTGGACGTACTACGACTCGTTAGCATCTCCGGTGCTCCAACCGGCCGACTACGCAGCTGCCCTGAAGCGGCTGCATGCCGGCCTGCGGAACCTCGATGTCATCACGCCCCACTTCACGGACCGAGTCGAGGAGGCGCACCAACTCGTTGCGCGGCCCGAAGAGACGCCGGCACTCGCCGACGCCGACCGCGAGCTTCTCGACGGCACGCTGCGCAGCGTGACCCTGGTCGCCCGCCGAAGCGCCGCCGAGCAGGTGCTGCATGGCGAGCCACACCCACGCAACGTGCTCAACACGACAAGCGGGCCGCTCTTTGTCGACCTCGAGACAGCGTGTCGCGGACCCCTCGAATTCGATCTCGCCCATGTACCGCACGCGGTCAGCGACCGCTACCCCGGCGTCGATCAGGAACTGCTTGGCGAACTCCGTGGGCTTGTTCTCGCGATGGTCGCGGCGTGGCGCTTTGACAGGACCGACAAACTGCCGAACGGCGGCCGAGCGGGGCGCCAACTCATCGACGCCCTTCGGCACGGTCCGCCGTACCCGTCGCTCGACTCGATGATGGGCGACTCCTGAAGTGCGCCCGATGCGAGCGGTCAGCCAGTAATCGCGTGACATTCGCCGTCGCTGAGCGACGCTGTTTCCCGGGCCGACCTACAAGCAGTCGCCGCGTTCGGTCGCGTGGGCGAGCGGGTGCCCGACGCTCCGCCGGGTCAACAGATGATCTCGTCCGGCCCGGGCTCGTACCAGCCGCCTGGTTCGGCGATCGCGAAGATCGAGTGATCTGACGCGTCGTACGCGGCCAGGACCACGGCGTAGTACGCCGGGCCGTCGGGTGCGTTGGGCAGGCCGATATCGCAGCCGATTTCCTCGGACCACGTCCAGCTGGCCGAACCCGCCGACGCGGGTGTGGTCGCCAGCAACCGGCGGACGGACGCCGGCAGCGGGGTGTGCTCGACGAGGCACGGCCCGCTCGTGGCTGGAGACGGGTTTGCCGGCTGGCCAATGCACTTCGTGATGCCGTAGACACTGATCGTGACGCCCTTGGTCCGCGGTGCTCGCCACGTGACGGTCTGGGTGATCTCGGCTACCGATTCGTCCGCGTTCGCGTGGACCTGGGTGTCGAACTTCACCCCCGTCGGCTTCGGTGGCGGCGGATTGGGCGGGGGCTTCGGGCTGGTCGTGGGCGCCGGGGAATTCGAGGCAGGTGGCGGGCTGAGGCTCTGCGGACTGTCAGTCGCAGCCGGTGGGGTCGTGGCGTTCGGCGCGCTGGTCGCCAGGGCCATCGGAGACGGCGACGGCGCGCTGCTCGTGGCGCACGCCGTGAGGACGAGCGCCAAGATCGCCCCCAGCAATGCTCGACCGAATGTCATGCCGGTCCCCAACAGGAATCGTCGGGCGTCCACGCCCGTGGGTTCTGGATACCCTCTCGAGACGCCCGGGACGACGAGATGTGACACGGTCTGCCAGGGCGAACGGGGGAAGCCTAGTCCTTCAGCCTCTCGGCGCCGTCGCTGCCCCTCGGGCGGTGGCCGACGATGTCGCTCGCCGCAGCGCGACCATCGTGACGTCGTCCGCTGCCGGCATGTCGCCCTGGAACGCGGTCGTCGCGGCGACGACCGCGTCGACGACGTCCCGGGCGGACCCGTCCCGTGCGCCCTCGACCACCGCGAGCAGCCGCTCGTCGCCGAACCGCTCACCGGACGCCGCGCGGGCGTCGGTCACGCCATCGGTGTAGAGCAGGACGAGGTCGCCGGGAGCGAGCGTCAACTCGCAGGGCACGAGGTCGAGGGACGGGAACGCCCCGATCAGCGGCCCGGACCCGGTCAGCCAGCTGATCGGACGGCCGTCCGCAGGGACGATCAGGGGCGGCTCGTGGCCGGCGTTGCCGACGCGGAGGACGTGGGTCCGCAGGTCGAGGACCGCCGCGAGCGCCGTGATGAACAGGGCAGATCGCCGTTCCTGGACGAGGATCGAGTTCGTCCTCTCGAGTGCCACGAGGGGGTCGCGCGCCTGGTCGATCGCGGAGCGGATCAGCGGCCGGGCAAACGCCATGAGGAGCGCCGCGGCGATGCCCTTGCCGGTCACGTCGGCGATGACGATGCCCGCTCGCCCGGCCCGGTCGCGGAGCGGGAACACGTCGAAGAAGTCGCCCCCGACCTCGCGCGCCGCCTCGTAGTAGGTCGCGACCTCGAAGCCGCGAAGCTCGGGCGGCGTCAGCGGGATGAGGCTGCGCTGGATCCGCCGCGACAGCGCCATCTCGGCCTCGAGGCGATGGGCGGCGGCACCGCCTGCCACGTGCTCGTGGGTCGTGCCAGCGAGCGCAGCGAGCGCGTT
Source organism: uncultured Chloroflexia bacterium (assembly GCA_963845925.1). Classification (GTDB taxonomy): domain Bacteria; phylum Chloroflexota; class Limnocylindria; order Limnocylindrales; family CSP1-4; genus CF-46. The sequence continues at coordinate 159,478 of CAWJUA010000032.1, read as the reverse complement.
CGTCAGGCTCGCGACCACCGCCTCGACGATCGGCCCGTCGCCGCGGCCGACAACCCGCCCGATCGCGGCCTTGCCCGGGCCGCAGCGAATCTCCTGGACGCTCGTGACCGGGGCGTCGTCCGGGACCGCGCCGGCCGTCGCGATGAGCCGGCCGTCCATGTCCTCGACGAGGATCGCGATCCCCGAGTCCGGGGCGGCGAACGGGTCAAGGATCGGCCCGAGCCGCTCCGGGGTCAGCGCCTCGCCGCCGACGACCTCGCCCGCGACGATCTCGCCGGCTCGGACCGGCGGCGAGCCACGGTCTCCGCTCAGCGGACCGGCCCTCAGAACGCCGCGATGGCGGCGTCGCGGCCCTCGTGGATGACGAAGAGGCGGTCCATCCCCGTTCGCTGCAGGACGCGGGCGACCGCAGGCGGAGGGGCCGCGAGCTGGACTTCGCGCTGCATCTCGTCCCCGGTCGCCGCGTCGTGGCCCAGGTGATGCAGCACGTCCCAGCCCGACTCGAGGTCGTCGGGGCGCTCGCCGTGGAGGATCCGCACGATCGAGTGGAGCGCGACGAGCCCCGAGCTGGCGAGGAACGTGAGCCCGCTCAGGTCGACGAGCAGGTTGCGAGTGCCGCGGTCGTAGAGCCCGCTGACCTCGACGATCAGGCGTTCGAAGTTCGAGGCGTCGAGCTCGCCGTCGAGGGCGAGGACCGTGATCGGGACCCGGCCGGCGACCTCCTCGGTCGTCGTCGTCAGCGCCATCTAGCCCTCCTTCGTCCAATCCGGCCCGGTGGCGCGGACGAGCGTCAGTATGTTGCCGCCGCCCGGTCGCGGTCGATAGCTCATCGCGTCGGTGCAGGCCCGCATGAGGTGGACGCCCATGCCGCCGGGCCTGCGGTCCATCGGTGAGATCGACATGTCGGGTTCGGGGACCGAGGTCGGGTCGAACTCCGGGGCGGCGTCCTCCATCCGGATCACGAACCTGTCGTCCTCGAGCCCTGCGCCGATCTCGATCCAGCCCGGCGCCCCCTGGTAGCCGTGGACGATCGTGTTGGTGGCCGCCTCGTCGACAGCCTGGACGAGGTCCTCGAGAGATTCGGCGGGCGCGCCGGCGTCCGCGGCAGCGGAGCGGATGAAGGTTCGGACCTCGGCAAGCGCGCCGACGTTGGCGTCGACGCGAAGCGACCGGGCCGTCAGGACCATCGCCGAGCCGTCGCGTCCCGGCCGGCTACGAGAGCCGGGCGAAGTCGGCCGGCGCGCGCTTCACGAACTTGCCCGCGCCCTTCCGGCCGGTGAACTCGCCGTCCCGGACGATCACCGAGCCGCGCGACAGGACGATGTCGGACCGGCCCTGGACCGAGCGGCCCTCGTAGCACGAGTAGTCGACGTCCATGTGGTGCGTCTTCGCGCTGATCACGCGGGTCGCGTTCGGGTCGTAGACGACGATGTCGGCGTCCGAGCCGACGGCGATCGCGCCCTTCTTCGGGTACATCCCGAACAGCTTCGCCGGCGCCGTCGAGATGACCTCGACCCAGCGCTCCTTCGTGATCCGGCCGGCGACGACGCCGCCGTCGTGGAGCAGGTCGACCCGGTCCTCGACGCCCGGGAGGCCGTTGGGGACCTTCCGGAAGTCGCCCTTGCCCAGCTCCTTCTGGCCGTGGAAGTCGAACGGGCAATGGTCCGTCGAGACGAGCTGCAGGTCGTCCTTCACGAGTCCCGTCCAGAGCTCGTCCCAATGGTCCTTCGAGCGGAGCGGCGGCGAGCAGATGAACTTCGCCCCGTCGAACCCATTGCCGAGGTCGTCGAGGCTGAGGAACAGGTACTGGGGGCACGTCTCGGCAAACGTCTTCGAACCCCGGTCACGCGCCTGGCGGACCGCGTCGAGGGCGTCGCGGGCCGAGAGGTGGACGATGTAGACCGGCACGCCGGCCGCCTCGGCGAGGCGGATCACGCGGTTCGTCGCCTCGCCCTCGAAGATCGGGTAGCGGGCGACGCCGTGGTAGTACGGATCGGTCTTGCCCTCGTCGACGAGCTCCGCGGCCACGACGTCGATCGCCATCCCGTTCTCGGCGTGCATCATGATCAGCCCGCCGTTCTTCGCGGTCTGCTGCATCGCCCGGAAGATCGCCCCGTCGTCGCTGTAGAAGACGCCCGGATAGGCGGTGAACAGCTTGAAGTCCGGGATGCCCTCGCTGACGAGCTGGTCCATCTCCTTGAGCGTGTCGTCGGTGACGTCGCTCATGATCATGTGGAAGCCGTAGTCCGCGACCGCGTTACCCTCCGCCTTGGCGTGCCATGCGTCGAGGCCCTCGCGCAGGCTCTTGCCCTTCGACTGGACGGCGAAGTCGACGATCGTCGTCGTGCCGCCGTGGGCCGCCGCGCGCGTCCCCGTCTCGAACGTGTCCTTCGCGAACGTCCCGCCGAACGGCAGCTCCATGTGGGTATGGACGTCGATGCCGCCCGGGATCACGTACCTGCCTGCGGCGTCGATGGTCTCGTCCGCGGTCACGCTGCCGCTGGCCGCCAGGCCCATGCCGATCTGGGTGATCGTCTCGCCGTCGATCAGGACGTCGGCGGCGTACGAGCCGTCCGCGGTGACGATCGTGCCGTTGCTGATGAGGATGCGCATCGGGGACGGTCCTCCGCGTCGCTGCGCCTCGGCTTCGGGCCGGCGCGGCCTGGTCAGACGCGCATCGTACCGAAGCGGCGAGCGGCGCGACCGAGCGCGCCCCCGTGGCGGGTCAGGACGAGCGGCCGCGGCCTCCGCGGGAACGTCCGTCGCGACCGGCCCGCCTGACGCCGAGCAGCGTCGCGAACGTCGTCACGAAGAGTCCGAGCAGGACCACCGGCAGCAGGCCCTGGCTCGGCGGCGGCGCCACGTCGTCGGACAGCGCCGTCGTCGGCGGGACGGTCACGGCGGGGACGCCGCCCGGACCGTTGGGCGACCCGGGGTTCGAGCCGCCGCCACCGGGCGGTGGGTTGGCGGGCGGCGGGTTGGCGGGCGGGCCCTGCTTGGGTGGCGGCGGGGCCGCCGGCGGGTTGGTCGGGCGGGGCGTGGGCGTCGGCGGAGCGAGGGCGAACGGCGGCAGCTCGCCGACGATCGCGCTCGGCTGGATGCTGCGGTCCTGGTTCTTGTTGCCCGAGCCATCGAGCTGCAGCGTCCGGACATGCCACGGCGCGCCCGAGACCATCGAGGCGCCGTCGCGGGGGCCGCCGCGCGACGTGTCCCAGTACGCCGACTGGGCGAGATGGCCGCCCCAGGCGAGCAGGACGGACGAGCGCGTCGCCTTGAACTTCACGAGGAAGTCGGCCGTGCTGTTGCCGTCGGGCGACCCGGAGTGGACCGGGCCGCTGATCGAGGTGATCGTGCCGCCGTAGATCGTGAGCCGGCGCGGCGCCGCGGAGTAGAGCTCGGCGCCGTGGACGGACAGGCCGTTTGCCTTGTAGCCGTCATTCGGGAAGGCGAAGGTCGAGGCCGACCCGAGCGAGGGGCACTTGGCAGAAATGCCGCCGCCCGCTCCCGCGCAGATCTTGCCCTTGGCGTTCGTGACGTTCCAGGTCGCGAGGAAGTCATACGCCTTGTGGCCGCTCGCGGTGAAGTCGTAGTTGATGTGGATCGAGTGGCTCCCGACCGACATCCCCTCCATCGCGAGCCGGAACGGGACGATGCCGCCCTCGGGGTACCTCGAGTTGTTGCCGTTCAGGTTGCCGTTCTGCCAGGCGTTGTCCTTGCTCGCCCACTGGTCGAGGTTGACCCCGGTGGACGCGGCCCGGACGCCGGGCACGCCCCACACGAACAGGAGCAGGACGACGGCGACAGCGAGGATCCCGACGCTGACGGCGACCCGCTTGCGGCGCACGCGGCGAGCGCCGTCTCCGTCCAGATCCCAGAACGGATCGCGTGCGCGAGCGAGTGGCATTCTCATCGATCGAGTCACCCCGGCGACCTCAAACGAGTCGTGAGCGGGCAGTGTCGGGCTCGACCGGGTCACGTTGTCGACTAGTCCATCAGTCCGGGGCCGCCCGCCCGAACCGCCCTGCAGGGCACCGCGCCGGACCGTCGTCGCGAAGTTCGCGGTGCCCGGCCGCACCCGACCGGGCCGTTGTTCAGGTCCCGCCGGCCGCGACGCCACGCAATGCCGGGACGATCTCCCGGCCGTAGACCTCGAGGACCGATTCCTCGTCGCCGTTCATCAGGTAGATGTTGAACTGGTCGACGCCGGCCTCGGCGAGATCGTGGAGCTTCGCGATGTGCTCGTCGACGGAGCCGAGGACGCAGAACCGGTCCGTGACTTCGTCGCCGACGAAGCCCGCGTTCGACGACCCGACCTCGGCGTGGTGGTGGTAGTCGTAGCCGGTCCGGTCGGTGATGTAGCCGGTGAGCGATTCCGGGAGCTGCTCGCGTGGGTACTTGTTGACGAGGTCGACGACGTGGTTGCTCACGAGGGCCGGGAACCAGCGCGTCCGCTCGCGGCACAGCTCGCGGTCGCCGACGTGGGCCGGCGCGGCGGCCTGCACCTTGACCGAGCCCGTCGCCCGCCCCGCGGCAGCTTCAGCTTCGCGGACCTGGCCGACGAACCAGCGGATGAGGTCCGGGTCGGCGAGCTGGAGGATCACGCCGTCGGCGACGCGGCCGGTCATCGCGAGGGCCATCGGTCCATAGCCCGCGACCCACACCGGCAGCGTCCAGCTGCCCGCCCACGTGAGCTGGAGCTCCGTGCCCTCGAACTCGATCGCCCGGCCTTCGACGAGCGCCTTGATGACGGTGATCGCCTCCTCCAGCGTGGCCATCGTCGTCGGCGGCTTGCCGAGGACACGCCGGGCGGAATCGCCCCGCCCGATTCCGAGGTCCATCCGACCGCCACTGACCTCGTCGAGCGCTGCCAGCGCCGACGCGGTCACGGACGGCTCGCGCGTCGCCGGGTTCGTCACGCAGGTGCCCAGGCGGAGCCGCTCGCTGGCCTGGGCCATAAGCGTCAGGAGGACGTACGGCTCGCGCCACAGGACGTGCGAGTCGAACAGCCAGCCGTAGTCGAAGCCGGCCGCCTCGGCCTGGCGCGTGAGCGCCACCGTCCGGGCGAGGTCGTGCTCCGGCTTGAGCGTGAACCCGAACTGCATCAGCGGTCCCTCGTGAGGCCGAGAGGGTACCGCAACAGATTCGGAACGCGTTGCTAACAGCGGGAATCGAAGCGGCGCAGGTCGACCGTCCTCCTCCGACGGTAGATCTGCGCCGACCTAGTACTACCGGGCGAGCGCCCGGAAGGTTCATTCCACGAACGAGTCGAAGCCGTAGACGTCGCCGATCATCAGCCAGATCTCGGCGATGCGGTCGCCTTCGACGTGGTAGAGGCGGACCGCGTTCCACGCGAAGGACTGCCCGCCGCGGACGCCGGTGTAGGTCGCCAGGTCGACCACGTGGGCCTCGGACGCGACGACGTCGTGCGACGACATCTCGGGCGGGCCGTCGAACAGGCCGACGAGCGTCCGGAACATGCCGAGCACCGCGTCGCGGCCGCGGTACGTGCCCGCGACCGGGCCTCGGCCCGGGAAGTGGTAGACGGCGTCGTCGGCCAGGAGCTCGCCGATCGCGACGACGTCGCGCCGCTCCAGCGCATCGAGCATCCTCCGGACGATCCGCTCCTTGTCGTCGGCGAGCGCGTGGCTCGCCGCGTCGCGGATCGAGTCGGCACGCTCAGCGGGCGCCCACTGCTCACTCACCGAGGTCCAAGGCGGAGCTCCGCGACGCCATTGGCCCGAGGTCTCAAGGCTTTACCAGGTCGGCGTACGCGTCCGGCCGGCGGTCGCGGTAGAACTGCCACGTCTGGCGGACCTCCTGGATCTGGTCGAGGTCCATGTCCCGGACGAGCAGCTCCTCTTCGTGGGCGTCGCCGAGGTCGCCGATGAACTGGCCGCGCGGGTCGCAGAAGTAGCTCTGGCCGTAGAAGTCGTCGTCACCCAGGTCCTTCTCGATCCCGACCCGGTTGATCGTCCCGACGAAGTAGCCGTTCGCGACCGCGTGGCTGACCTGCTCGATCCGCCAGAGGTACTCGCTGAGGCCGCGCGACGTGGCGCTCGGGATGAAGACCATCTCGGCGCCGTTGAGGCCCGAGCGCGCGGGCGCCCTCCGGGAAGTGGCGGTCGTAGCAGATGTACACGCCGACCTTGCCGACCGCGGTCTCGAACACCGGGTAGCCGAGGTTGCCCGGCCGGAAGTAGAACTTCTCCCAGAAGCCCTTGACGTGGGGGATGTGGGTCTTGCGGTACTTGCCGAGGTACGTGCCGTCGGCGTCGATCACCGCTGCGGTGTTGTAGTAGATCCCCGACGCCTTCTCGTCTTCCTCGTACATCGGCACGACGAGGACCATGCCGGTCTGCTTCGCGAGGTCCTGCATCCGCTTCGTCGTCGGGCCGTCCGGGATCAGTTCCGTGTAGGAGTAGTACTGGGGATCCTGGACCTGGCAGAAGTAAGGGCCGTAGAACAGCTCCTGGAAGAGCATGACCTGGGCGCCCTGCTTCGACGCCTCGTGGGCGGCCTGCTCGTGCTTCTGGATCATCGATTCCTTGTCGCCGGTCCAGGTCGCCTGGAGCAGCGCCCCTCGGACGATTCGCGGCATCGGTCGTTCGTCCTCCACGTCGGTGTTCGATGCGTCAGCGGTGAGAGAGGCGAGCGTACACCGACCGGGAATCGAACGACCCGGGTGCTGGGGGACACCCGGGTCGTCGTGGGGTGGGCGGAAAGCGTGCTAGTGGTTCATGCGCGTGTGGAGGAAGGCCGTGAAGGGAGCTGTCAGGGCGTTGATCCGGTGGATCCGCACGCCCCGCGTCAGCGCGCTGATCGCGTACCCGTGACCCAGGTAGATCCCGACATGGGTCCCGCGGCCCCACACGACGATGTCGCCGGGCTGCCCGCCGGTCCGGCTCGCCCGGCCGAGCTTCTTGAAGTGGTAGTACAGCGACCTGGCGGAGCGGTACCGGCCATAGCCGACGGCACGGTAGTCGCCGGCCTTCTTGTACGAGAAGAGAACGAGCCCGGAGCAGTCGAAGGCATTCGGGCCCATCGCGCCCCAGTGATAGCGGTCACCGAGCTGGGCCTTCGCGATGCGGATGATCTGGGCCGCCTCGCTGCCCGGGACGAGGCTCGCGGCGGCGACCGGTGCCGACGGGGCCGAGCCGATGAGGACGGACGTGGCCATGACGACCGGAATGAACGCTTTTGCGCCCAGCTTGAAGATGCGCACGTAGCTCCCTTCTTCCAACACGTCGCGGTGAGCGCGACGGCGACGGACGGCTCGCACCGCGCAACGGGAGACGGGGGCAGGCGCGAACGACCGGGTCGCGGCCGAAGCCGCGGAGACGTGGGACGGTCGCCTGGGGGTTACGCCGCGAGACGGCGGCGCGAGACGCGAACTGGGGAACCGCGCGAGGGGCGAGCTCTTCGGTTTTTCGGGTTCCAGCTGCGTCTGCGGAATTGCCTGCGGTGCGCAGGATACCGGACGGTCGGGAATCCGCACCTCAGTCGATCTCCGTATTTGTGGTCCACACTTCGGGCGATGGAGGGGCATGCCCACCCGCCGGTGGTCGTCGTCAACCCGGTCGCGTCGCGAGTCGCGGACTCGTCCCGGCGCGGCCGCCTCGTCGAGTCCGTCGTCGCGGCGGTCGCGGCGCGGACGGGTCAGACGCCGATCGTCGTTGACGCGTCGCCGGAGGCGGCCCGGGAGGCGCTCACGGAGGCAGGCGCCCGGGCGGCGCCGCTCGCGGTCATCGTCGGCGGCGACGGGACCATCCGCGAGGCGGCCTCGGCGCTGGCCGGCTCGGGCGTCCCGATCGCGATCGTGCCGGCGGGTACCGGCAACGTCTTCGCGGCCGCGCTCGGGATCCCGCGCAGGGCCATCGACGCGATCCGCCTGATCGGCGAGGGGCGGCCGGTCGCGGTCGATCTCGGCAGCGCCTCGTGGGGCGGTATCGTCGACGGCCGGCAGCTCGATCCCGAAGGATCGATGGCGTTCGCGGTCGCCTGCGGGATCGGCTTTGACGCGCGAGTGATGACGACCGCGTCGACCGAGCTGAAGCGGCGGCTGGGGTTCTTCGCCTACGTCGTCGCGACGCTCCGCGAGGCCACCCGGCTGCGGCAGGTCGCGTTCCGGATCGAGGCCGATGGCGAGGTCCACGAGGTCAACGGCCTCGTCGTCCTCGTCGCGAACTGCGGCCAGCTGATCCCGGGCCTGATCGGGCCGCGCTATCCGATCGACCCGACCGACGGCCTGCTCGACGTGATCGTCGTGACGGCGCGGGGCATCCCGGGCGGCCTTGTCGGCGCGGCCGAGTCGCTGCTCGCCGGGGGCGATTCGCGGCGCCAGGCACGGTCGATGCGATTCCGGGCCGCCCGGGTCCGGGTCGTCGCGGAGCCGCGCGAACCGGTCCAGATCGACGGCGACGCCCACGAGGCCGACTGGCTCGAAGTCGCCGTCCTGCCGGGTGCGATCCGGATCCTGCGTCCATGAGCCTCGCTGCGTTTGTTACAGTCGCCCGCGGATGACCGATCAGCCGGTCCAGGGGGAGGGGCGCCGTTCACTGGGCGTCCTGGTCGTCGCGGGGCTGCAGTTCCTGCGGGCGGTGCTGCTGGTCGGCCAGATGCTGGGGTTCAGCCTCTTCCCGGACGTCGACTGGCTGCACATCGCCGCGCAGCTGCCTGAGCCCGCGTCGGGCACCGTTGCGTTCGTGATCGTGAGGGCGATCGGCATCGGCCTGGTGGCCGCGAGCGTCCTCGTCGGGATCGGGCTCCTCGCCGGCCGGCGCTGGGGCTGGATCGGGGCCATCGTCATCAGCGGGCTGTCGCTCGCGTTCGCCATCGGCGGGTGGTGGGATGGCCACCCTGTCTACGGGTCGATGGTGATCAACGTCATCGCGGTGTTCTACCTGAACCAGCGCGAGTTTCGCGCCGTCTACGACGTGATCCCGGCCGAGGCCGAGGAGCCGGCGTGACGGCCGCCGCTTCCGATCTCGAGCTGCTGCGGCGCCACGAGCCGATCCTCCGGTTCACCCGGGGCGAGCTGTTCCTGCCGATGCCGACCGACGGCTACGTCGGCGCGTGCGACCTGCTGTCGGGCCCGACCATCCGCGAGGCGAAGATCGTCGCCCCGGCCGGCAGCCTGACGCTCGACGGGCTCGGCGCGATCGGCGACCCGCCGCCGGGCCACCTCCAGTTCCTGCGCTTCGTCCCGCAGCCGATGAACGCGGTCGAGCTCGCCCGGTGGCGCAACCGGCCGGACCGGCCGCGCTTCTCGGCTCCCGGTCGCCTCGCCCGGGTCGGGCTGCCGGCGAGGCTCGTGGACGCCGGACTCGTCACGTCGCTCCTGCTGCGCGGGCGCGTCCCCGGCGGCACCGCCGCCGCGGCCGACCGCCGGTATCACGCGATCCGCGAGCGCGACCCGCGTGTCTCGTACCACGGCCGCGTCATCCGGACCGAGGGCTGGATCGTCCTCCACTACATGTTCTTCTACGCGATGAACGACTGGCGCTCGACGTTCGACGGCGCCAACGACCACGAGGCGGACTGGGAGCAGTGCTTCATCGTCCTCGAGGAGCTCAAGGACAAGACCACGAAGCCGGCCTGGTTCTGCGCCGCCGCCCACGACGAGAAGGGCGACGACCTCCGCCGGCGCTGGGACGACCCGCGGCTCGACACGCAGGACGGCCACCCGATCGTGTACCCGGGCGCCGGCTCGCACGCGACCTACCTCGAGCGCGGCGAGTACATCATGCGGCTGCCGTTCCCCGGCGAGCAGAACCTGCGCGGCCCGCTCGACCTGCTGCGCCGGGTCTGGCGGGACACGCTGGGCCAGCCCGACCCGGGCGACCTGTCGGGCAAGGTCCGGCGGGCGCTGAGCGTCCCGTTCGTCGACTACGCCCGGGGCGACGGCACCACCGTCGGGCCCGGATCGGAGATCGAGTGGACGCCGATCGTCATCTCCGACGAGGATCCCTGGGTCGACGGCTACCGCGGCCTGTGGGGCCTCGACACCGGTGACCGGTTCGCCGGCGAGCGGGCGCCGGCCGGGCCGAAATACACCCGGACCGGGACCGTTCGCCAGTCCTGGGTCGACCCGCTCGGCTTCTCCGGGCTCGTCAAGGTTCCGCCGCCGTCGCAGGCCGCGGCGGTGCTGGCCAAGCGCATCGAACAGCTGGAGCGCGACCGCGACGGGGTGCGCCGCGAGGCGGATGCGGTCGCCGCCGAGTTGCCGGGCCTCAACGAGGAGGTCGCCGCGCTGCGCGGCGCCGCCGGACTGGACCACTACGCCGAGGCCCACCTGATCACGGTCCGGGAGAAGGAGGCACAGCTCGCGACGCTCCGGGCACGGGACGTCGAGCTGACCCGGGTCATCGCCGCCGGGAACGCCCGGCTCGCGGCGATCCGGGCCGGCGTGAGGGACGACCCGCGCGGCCATCTCCACCACGCCTCGGAGCCGGAGCCGCCATCGCACGTCCGGCGCCGGGCGCTCGGCGAGGCCTGGGCAGCGCTGAGCGTCGGGCTCCTGATCGTCCTCCTCGCCGTCGTCGTCTGGCTCCGGATCCTGCCGGCGGTCGTGGCGATCCCTGTGGTGCTCGGCGGCTACCTCGCGATCGAGGCGTTCTTCGATCGCTCGATCGGCATCCTGCTGCTGAGGATCGCGATGTTCCTCGCGGTCATCAGCGCGATCATCCTGGTCGTGACCTTCATCCGCGAGATCGTGCTCCTCGGGCTGGTCCTGCTCGGATTGCTGCTCATCGCCGATAACCTCGGGGAGCTGCGGCGCCGCTCGGGCTGACGGTCGACCGCGCAGGCGCCAATCGGCGGTCCGGGCCGGTGTGATAATGGCCGCCCATCCAGACGTTCAGGGTCGGCCGCGGCGCGGCCGGTACGAGGTGGACCATGGGCATCAGCACGGCAACCGGCCCGATGACGAGCGAGGAGATCGTCCGGCTCAGCCGCGAGCACACGTTCTTCTCGTGGTCGGCCCAGGGCGCGATCGACCCGATCGCGATCGACCGCGCCGAGGGCGTCTACCTCTACACGCCCGAGGGCCAGCGGATCCTCGACTTCAACAGCCAGCTGATGTCGGTCAACATCGGCCACGGCGACCGGCGCGTCATCGACGCGATCACCGAGCAGGCGTCGAAGCTCCAGTACGTCCAGCCGGCGTTCGCGACGGAGCCGCGGGCACGTCTTGGGGCGAAGCTCGCCGAGATCCTGCCGGGCGACCTCGACAAGGTGTTCTTCACGCTTGGCGGCGCCGAGGCGATCGAGAACGCGATCAAGCTGGCCCGGGCGTTCACCGGCCGCCACAAGATCCTCGCCCGCTACCGCTCCTACCACGGGGCGACGCTCGGAGCGATGACACTGACCGGCGACCCGCGGCGCTGGGCGAACGAGCCGGCGCTCAGCGGCGTCGTCCGCTACCCGGACACCCATCGCTGGGGAGAGAAGGAGCCGCGGCCCGCCGCCGAGGCGCTCCAGGGCCTCGAGGACGTGATCCGCTATGAGGGCCCGCACACGATCGCGGCGGTCTTCCTCGAGACGATCGTCGGGACGAACGGCATCCTCATCCCGCCCGACGGCTACATCCAGGGCGTCCGCGAGATCTGCGACCGCCACGACATCCTCATGGTCGCCGACGAGGTGATGGCCGGCTTCGGCCGGACGGGCCGCTGGTTCGCGATCGACCACTGGGACACCGTCCCGGACCTGATGACGATGGCGAAGGGGCTCACGAGTTCGTACCTGCCGCTCGGCGCGGTCGCGATGAACCACAAGATCGCCGACCACTTCGAGAAGGCCTTCTACTACGGCGGCCTGACCTACTCGTCGCACGCGGTGAGCTGCGCGGCGGCGATCGCCAACATCTCGGTCTACGAGGAGGACGGGCTGCTCGAGAACTCGCGGCGGCTCGGCGAGGTCATGGGCCGCCACCACGCCGACCTCTACGCCCGGCACCCCTCGGTCGGGGCCGTCCGGAACCTCGGGCTGTTCGGGATCCTCGACCTCGTTCGCTCGCGTGATCCGTTCACGCCGCTGACTCCGTTCAACGGGACGAGCGACGAGATGAAGGCGATCGGCAAGTTCCTCCGGGAGAACGGCCTGTACACGATGATCGCCAACAACTCGATCCACACGAACCCGCCGCTCTGCATCACCGAGGAGCAGCTGGGCGAGGGCTTCGCGATCATCGACCGCGCGTTGGAGATCTCCGACCAGGCGGTGAGGGGCTAGCGCATGGCGACCGCGGTCGCCACCGGCCGCGTTGCACGTCGCTCCGATCCGGCCGTCGGCGCGAGTCGCCGTCGCCAGGCCGTCTCGTTCGCGCTGCTGCTGACCGCGATCCTCATCCTCTGGGAGGGCCTGAAGTTCCTCGGCGGGACGCCGTGGCGAGCCCCCGGCGCGCTGCCCGGCAGCCCGATCCTGTGGAACCCGCCGTTCCGCTGGCCGTTCGCGAGCGACCTGACGCTGCCCCACATCTGGAACATCCTGCTCGCCTACGCCCAGCCGTGGCAGCCCGGCGCCCACGCCGAGTCCCTCGCCCAGAAGCTCGCCGAGGCGGCGCTCTACACCTGGCGCTCGGCTGCGATCGGGTTCGTCTTCGGGACGGTCCTGGGGCTCGCCCTCGCCACCGTGTTCGTCCACTCGAAGCTGCTCGAGCGGGCATTCGTGCCGTACGTCATCGCCAGCCAGACCGTCCCGATCATCGCCCTCGCGCCGATGATCGTGTTCGCGTTCGGGGCGAATGTCGTCTCGGTCGTGATCATCGCGACCTACCTGACGTTCTTCCCGGTGACGATCGCGATGATCCGCGGCCTGCGCTCGTTCGACCCGCGCGCGATGGAGCTGATGCGGTCGTACGCCGCGTCGCGCTCCCAGATCTACTGGAAGCTGCGCCTCCCGGCATCGCTGCCGTACCTGTTCACGGCCCTGAAGATCTCGGCGACGGCCGGGATCGTCGGGGCGATCATCGGCGAGGGCCCGGGCGGAATCTCCGAGGGCCTCGGCCGGCTGATCATCACGTTCAACCAGTACTACATCACCGGCCCCGAGAAGCTCTGGGCGGCGATCGGCGGCACGGCCCTGCTCGGCATCGTGTTCTTTGCGCTGATCGTCGCCGCCGAGTGGTACGTCCTCCGCAACCGCCGCCGCCCGCAGGCCGCCTGACCATCCGAGCCATCGTCCGAGGAGCCCAGCCCGCATGACCGACCAGCCCGTCGTCCACCTCGCCGGCGTCGACAAGGTGTTCGCCCGCGGCGACCAGCCGGTCACGACCGCGCTCGAGGGGATCTCGCTCGACATCGCCCAGGGCGAATTCGTCTCGCTGATCGGGCCGTCGGGCTGCGGCAAGTCGACGCTGCTCCGGATCATCGGCGACCTGACCGGACCGACCCGGGGCGAGGTCGTCGTCAACGGCAAGCCCGCGGAGCGGGCCCGGCGCGACCGCGACTACGGCATGGTCTTCCAGGCGCCCGTCCTGTTCGAGTGGCGGACCGTCGAGGACAACGTGAAGCTGCCGCTCGAGGTCATGGGCGCATCGGCCGAGCGGCGATCGCAGCGGGCGGCCGAGATGCTCCAGCTCGTCGAGCTGGGCGACTTCCTGAAGCACTACCCGTGGCAGCTGTCGGGCGGGATGCAGCAGCGCGTCGCGATCGCCCGGGCGCTCGCGTTCGAGCCGGCGATCCTGCTGATGGACGAGCCGTTCGGGGCGCTCGACGAGATGACCCGCGAGCGGATGAACTCGGAGGTCCTCCGGATCTGGGAGCAGACGGGGACGACGGTCGTGTTCGTGACCCACTCGATCCCCGAGGCGGTGTTCCTCTCGTCGCGGGTCGTCGTGATGAGCGCCCGGCCGGGGCGGATCACGAACGTGATCGACGTCGACCTTCCGAGGCCCCGGAACGAGGACACCCGCGAGTCGCGGCGCTACTTCGAGCTGGTCACGGCGGTCCGTGAGGCCCTCCGACACCGGGATTCCGCCGAGTCCGGCGCAGGCGCCGACGACGGCGAGCTCGCGTCGGCCGAGCGGACGATGGCCGAGGGCGCGGTCGGGTGAGCGCGTCGGTGGGCGTCGCGCCCGTCCGGCGGTCCGTGGGCCCGGGCCGCTGGCTGCGCTCGGTCAGGTACTACGCGCCCGCGGTCGCGGTCTTCTTCGCGACGATCGTCGCCTGGGAGGTGATCGTCGGCGCGGCCAACCTGAGGGCGTTCATCCTGCCTCGGCCGAGCGTCATCGTGACTGCGCTCCAGGAGAACTGGTCCGGCGGCCAGTACGCGATCCTGCCGTCGACCCAGGCGACGCTGTTCGAGGCCCTGGGCGGGCTCGTCATCGGGACCGTCGCGGGTGTGCTCGTCGCGTTCGCGACGGCGCGCTGGGCCAGCGCCCGAGCGGCGCTCCTGCCACTCGCCATCGCCGCCGGGGCGGTTCCGATCATCGCGATCGCGCCCCTCATGAACAACTGGTTTGGCGTCCTGAGCCCGCTCTCGAAGATGATGATGGCGGCCGTGCTCGTGTTCTTCCCGGTCATGGTGAATGTGACCCGCGGCCTGGTCCAGGTCGATCCGGCAGCCCTCGAGCTGATGCGCTCCTACGCCGCGAGCGAATCCGAGGTGCTGCGCAAGGTCCGGGTACCCGAACGCCCTCCCGTTCTTCTTCACCGCGCTCAAGCTGGGGGCGACGCTCAGCCTCATCGGGGCGATCGTCGCCGAGTATTTCGGCGGCTCGTCGCTCGTCCTCGGCCGGATCATCGTCCAGAGCGCGAGCGCCCTTCGCTTCGACATCACCTGGGCGGCGATCCTCCTCGGGGCGACAGCCGGCGTGGTGGTCTATCTCATCGATCTCGGCGGTCGAGCGAGCCGTCATCCCATGGCACGCGTCGGTCCGTCCGTCCGACTCGTAGGTCACCGGACGCGGTATCGTTCCGCAGGTCCTGGTGCCGAGACCATCGGGATGGAGGAGGCCCCGCGAGGGGTTCAAGGGAGACCATGTCGTGAGAGTGAAATCCGTCCTCGCCCTCGTGGCGGTGCCGGCGATCGTGCTGGCCGCCTGCACGAGCGGCGCCACACCGTCGCCGTCGGCCTCGGCGCCGGGCGCATCCGCGCCCGCGTCGGCCCCAGCCGTGTCGGCGCCCGCGTCGGCTCCGGCGTCGGCATCGACCGCCGAACCGGCAACCGTGCGGCTCCAACTCCAGTGGAACCCGCAGGCCCAGTTCGCCGGCTATTTCGCTGCCGATCAGCAGGGCTATTTCGCGGCCGAGAACCTGACCGTTCAGTTGGTCCCGGGCGGCGCAGACGTGATCCCGCAGGCCGTCGGGTCCCAGCCGGACGGCCCCGAGTTCACGATCGCCTGGGTTCCGAAGGTCCTTCAGGCCCGCGAGGCCGGCGTCGGATCTCGTCGACATCGCCCAGGTCTTCCAGCGGTCGGGGACGCTGTCGGTGTCGTGGAAGGACAACGCGATCGACGACCCGTGCAAGTTCGCCGGCAAGAAGGTCGGCGTCTGGGACTTCGGCAACGAGTTCGAGGTCACGGCCGGCGCCCTCGCCTGCGGCCTGACCCCGGGCCTCGAGAACAACGGCGATCCGGCCAAGCAGTATCAGAAGGTCATCCAGCCGTTCGACATGACGCTGCTGCTGTCGCGCCAGATCGACGTGGCCGAGGCGATGATCTACAACGAGTACGCTCAGGTCCTCGAGGCCCAGAACCCCGAGACGGGCCAGCTCTACAAGCCCGAAGACCTGAACATCATCAACTGGAACGACCAACGCGTCGCGATGCTTCAGGACGCGATCTTCGCCCGCAAGGCGTGGCTCGACCAGGGCACCAACCGCGACATCGCGGTGCGGTTCGTCCGGGCCTCGCTGAAGGGCTGGATCTACTGCCGCGACCACCCCGATGACTGCGTGAAGTACACGACCGACGCGGGCAGCCAGCTGGGCGCCGGGCACCAGGCGTGGATGATGAACGAGGTCAACGCGCTGGTCTGGCCGTCGCCACTGGGCGTCGGCGTGCTCGACCCGGTGTTCTACGGCCAGACGGTCCGCATCGCCAAGAACGCGGGCGTCATCAAGAGCGACCCGTCGCCCGAGGCGTACGACGCGTCGATCGCGAAGGAGGCCCTCCAGTCCATCACGGACATGGACACGAAGGGGGCCGACTTCAAGAAGGCCACCCTCGCGGTCACGCCGGGCGGCAACTGAGCCCACCTCCTCGACTCGGCGATCCGAGCACGGGCCGGCCCGAAAGGGCCGGTCCGTCTTTCGTTTCGTGGCGCGGGGCGACGCCGCGGGATCATCGAACCTCGGATATCCGCGACATCGATACGCCAAGCACAAGCCCGCGTCCGGGTTGCGCCGGTTCGTAGACTGGGAGAGAACGTTCCCGCCGCGGGGACGTCCCGGCCGGATGCCCCGCCTACGGTCGCGTGCACGACCGCACCGGCATCCCGTTGGCCACCGCCAGAGCCGCCGCCCGACGCCGCCCAAGGGCTCGGGCCCCGGTCGCCGCCAGGAGCCAGCCGCTGATGATTGCCCGATTGCGCCGCCTGGTCCGCGTAGCTCTCGTCGCCCTCCCCGCCGCGCCCGCTCGACCCGCCCGTCCCCGCCGTCGCCTCGCCCTCCAGCTGGCGCTCGCGTCGGTCGTCGCGACGTTCATCGTCCTGCCGCTCCAGGCCAGCGCCGCCGGCACCTTCTCGTACGACACGTACTTCACGAGCGCCTACGAGCGCCAGATCGACAGCCGGACCTGTGTCGCCGCCTCGACGGCGATGATGATGAACATCCTCAGCGGCCGCGACCTGAACCTCAACCAGATGACGATCCTCCGCTACGCGCAGTCGCACGACGCGCTCAACGACGCGACCCAGCGCGGCAGCGACCCGCTGGGCTGGGCCATGGCGGCGACGCGCTTCTCCCGCTACACGATCCGCCCGACCACGTATCGCTGGGAGGCCTACTCGACCGAGTCGGCCGCGCTCCGGCGCGCGGCGACCCAGATCACCCGCTACGGCAAGGCGGTCGGCATGCTCGTCCAGCACGGCCGGCACGCGGTCGTCATGAACGGCTTCACCTCGACCCACAACCCGCTGACCGGCGCGTTCACGATCACCGGCGTCTGGGTGAGCGACCCGTACGGTGCCCGGAACACCTACTACCTCGCCGCGAGCTCGCCGCTCGATACGTACCTCCAGCTGGACGCGACGACGAAGTACGACCAGGCCTGGTACGGCAAGTACATCGTCATCGTCCCCCGCGACTAAACGGGCGCCCCAGGAGAGCGCGATATCGGAGCGCTAGGGCTTAAGTGGCAGGACCGCCACGTTGAGCCAGCGGTCGCCGGTCGCCCGACGCGTGACGAACGTCTGGGCGAACGGCTTCTCCTCGCGTGAGATCAGCGTGCCGCTCGCGTCGTACGTCTCCTCGGTGACAGTGCCGCGCGAGTCGAAGCCCAGGCTGAGCCCGGTCTGCACGCCGAACGGCACGATCAGCCGGACCTTCATCGAGTCGAACAGGTAGTGGGCGACGACGACCTTGCCGGTCGCCTTCGCGTCGACCAGCCGCTGCTGCATCTCCTTGAGCCGGTCGCCATGGTCGACGGCAGTGAGGATGCTCGCGTCGCCGCGCAGCAGCGCCTGGTTCTCGAGCTCGAGGTTCTCGGCGAGCGTGAGCGCGATCTCCTGGGCGCCCGGTCCGGCGATCTCGTGGTTCCAGTCGGTCACGTCCTTCTCGACGGTGATCGGCGGAAACGTCGAGGGATCGACCTGGTGGGGAACCCGATCGAGCGCCTCCGACCCCACCCCGACCGGCAGCCGGGCCGGTGAGCCGGCGAGGACGATTCCGACGCCGAGGACGAGCACCGCGACGACGATCAGCCCGACCCGCAGGATCCCTCGGACGAGGCTGACGCCCGCGTCGCCCCGGACGAGCCGCGGCCCGAAGCCGCGCAGATCGTCGGCCGCGGACTTCGGCGCCGGGACCAGCCGGTCGACGATCGGCCGCGCCGCGCAGACCGCGACGAGCCCGGACAGCAGCGCCACCTTCGTCCCGAACTCGTCGGTCATCGGAGCGAGCAGCAGCGTGCTGGCGACGGCCACGAGGAACCCGAAGACAACCCGCCCGACCGCGCCGCCGGGCACCGTCTTTGGGTCGGTGATCATGAAGAACAGGAAGATCATGACCTCCGGCGAGGTCACGATGACGCGCCAGAAGTCGGTCCCGCAGACGGGCGCGAACGACCAGTTCGCGGTCATGCAGTGGCCGGACGCGGCGAGCAGCCCCATCCCGACCGACAGCGTGACCCAGAACGTCGCGGCCAGCCCGAGCAGCCGCAGCCGGCGGGTGATCAGCAGCCCGCCGCCGATGATCACCGCGTACGCCGCGATCATCCAGACGTTGAGCGGCGCCCACCAGAAGTCGAGCGGCTCGACCCGCGTGCTGCCGAGCACGATGAACGCGACCACGAGCCCGATGTTCGAGGGGTTGAAGACGTGCGAGCCGCGGTACTTGATCACGTACTTCGTCAACAGCGAGAACGCCGCGACGCCCGCGAAGACGTACCAGCTGTCGGTGTTCCAGGGCTGGTCGGGCGGCGTGCCGACGACGCGCAGGATCAGGGCCACGCCGCTGCCGGTGAGCATCGCGCTCGCCGGCCAGACAAACATCCGGGTCGAGCGGAACGTCAGGGCGACCTCGATCACGGCGGTCGTGAGGATCGCGGCGAGGATCTGCGGGATGCTCACCCGAAAATGGAGCCCGACCTGGCCGAGCACGTGGACGGTGATGATCACCGCCGCGACGTGCAGTCGGGGGTCGCGGATGTTCGGGAGCACGAGCGGGTACGCGGTCCCGCCGAGGCTCAGCGTCCGGGCCGGCGCGCTCACGGCAGGCGGGGCGACGTCGGCCGGGCGCGGACCTGCCGGCTGACGGACATGTGGGACATCGGGAGGCATTCTATGTCCGCGTCCGCGCCCCCACCGGAGTGAGCGTCTCCAGATCGGTTGGCGATCCAGATGTTAGACGGGAGCGAGCCGCGTCTGAGCGGGCGGAGATGGCGGTGTGTCGGGGCGCAGTCGGACACGACGCAGGAGTTGGGCATTGGCCGCCACGATAATCGTCGAGAGGCTCATGGCGATGGCACCAGCAGCCATCGAGATGTCGATGCCCCACGGGACGAAGACGCCCATCGCGACCGGGATCGCAACGAGGTTGTAGCCGGTCGCCCAGACGAGGTTCTGGACCATCTTGCGGTAGGTTGCCCGCGACAGTTCGATCGCTGCTACCACGTCGCGAGGGTCGTTGCGGACCAGCACGATGCCGGCCGACTCCACGGCGACGTCGGTCCCGGCGCCGATGGCGATGCCGACATCGGCCGTCGCCAGCGCCGGCGCGTCGTTCACGCCGTCCCCGACCATGGCGACCTTGCGACCGCCGTCCTGGAAGCGCTTGACCGCAGTTGCCTTGTCGGCGGGCAGAACCTGCGCGGCGACCTCGTCGATGCCGAGACGGCGCGCGACCGAGTCGGCCACGGCCTGGCTGTCGCCGGTGATCATCGCCACCCGGACGCCGAGGTTGTGCAGCGAGTCGATGGCTTCCTTGGACTCCGGTCGGACCTCGTCCTCGACAGCCACGATGCCGGCCACAGCGCCATCGACGACGACGTGGAGGACTGTCCGGCCATGCTGATCCCAGTCCGCGGCCTGCGGATGCGACGTGAGGCTCATCTCCTGCAACATCCGAGGTCCGCCAACGAGTACGTCATGACCGTGGACCCTGGCGCGCGCACCGCGACCGGCCAGCGCTTCGAAGTTAGAGGCTGGCCGCGTCTCGACACCTCGCTGCTTGGCACCGTCCACGATCGCACGGGCTAGCGGGTGCTCCGAGTCGGCCTCGACCGACGCCGCGAGACCGAGAACACGTTCCGCATCCATCGAGCCCGCCGCGACGTCGACGAGGACTGGCTCGCCCTTGGTCAAGGTCCCGGTCTTGTCGAAGATCACCGTGTCCAGGGTCCGCGCCCGCTCCAGGGCGAGACGGTCCTTGATGAGCAGCCCGTTCTGGGCGCCGAGTGAGGTGGAGATCGCGATGACCAACGGGATCGCCAGGCCGAGGGCGTGCGGGCAGGCGATCACCAGGACCGTCACCGTCCGCACCAGCGCACCCTCTGGGTCGCCGAGCAACCACCAGCCGACCAACGTGATCGCGCCGGCGGCGAGCGCGACGTAGAACAGGAGTGCTGCGGCCCGGTCGGCCAGTGCCTGGGCTCGTGACGCCGATGCCTGCGCCTGCGCGACCAGGCGGATGATCCCGGACAAGGCGGTCTGATCGCCCGTGGCGGTGACCTTCACTCGGAGCGAGCCGCCCGCGGCGACGGTGCCGGCGATGACTTCGTCGCCGACCTGCTTGGAGATGGCGCGGGACTCGCCGGTGATCATCGACTCGTCCACGTCGGCCGTCCCGTCGACGATCAGGCCATCGGCCGGGACCCGCGCTCCTGGACGGACGAGCACGACATCGTCCAACTGCAGCGCGCCGAGCGGCACTTCCTCGGTGCCATCGGCAACCACCCGCTCGGCAATGTCCGGCAGCAGAGCCGCGAGGGCCGAGAGCGCGCCTTGTGCCTGCGCGATCGATCGCATCTCGAGCCAGTGCCCGAGCAACATGATCGTGATCAGCGTGGCCAGTTCCCACCAGATCTCGACCTCGAAGAAGCCGAGAGTCCCGGCCCACGAGGTCGCGAAGGCGACGATGATCGCCAGCGAGATGAGGGTCATCATCCCCGGCGTGCGGTCGGCCAACTCGCCTTGGGCTCCTCGGATGAAGACCAACCCGCCGTACAGGAAGATGATCGTCCCGAGGATCGCCGGCACGTACTCGATCCCCGGGATCGTCGGGATCGTGTAGCCAATCCAGCCCGCGACCTCCGGGCTCAACAGCACGGTAGGGATTGTCAGGGCAAGGCTGAGCCAGAACTTGTCCCGGAACATGGCCACCGAGTGGCCGGCGTGCCGGTCATGCCCAGTCGCGTGACCCTGGTGATGGGCGTCGGCCGTGGGCGCTGGTTCGTGGTGCTGTTGGTGGGCTGGGTGATCCATCCAGGTCCTTCGCTCCGATACTCCCCCCCAGTATCAGCCGAACGTCAAGACCCGCGGGGTGTCCGTTGTCACTACCACCAGGTTCCTCAGCCGGAGGAGCCGGTCCCGAACTGGCGATCGCCCGCGTCGCCCAGCCCCGGCATGATGTAGCCCTTCTCGTTCAGCTGCCGGTCGAGCGCCGCGCAGTGGATCTCGACGTCCGGGTGGGCCGACGTAACGGCCTCGACGCCCTCCGGCGCCGCGATCAGGTTGACGAGCTTGATCCGGACCGGCTTCACCGCGCCCCACTTCTTGAGGACCTCGATCGCGGCCGTCGCCGAGCCGCCGGTCGCCAGCATCGGGTCGAGGATCAGGCACAGGTCGACCGACGCCGAGTCGGGCAGCTTGTTGTAGTACTCGACGGGACGAAGCGTCCGCTCGTCGCGGAACAGGCCCAGGTGCCAGACCTGAGCGGTCGGCATCAGCTCGAGCATCGCGTCGACCATCCCGAGGCCGGCCCGCAGGATCGGCACGAGCCCGATCCGCTCGCCCAGCTCGGCGGCCTCCATCTCCTCGATCGGCGTCCGGATCGTCAGCGGCCGGACCCGCGCGTCGGCCAGCGCCTCGTAGCCCAGGAGCCACGACAGCTCGCGGACGACCTCGCGGAACTTCTTCGGCTCGGTCTCCTCGTCGCGGAGGATCGCGAGCTTGTGGAGGACGGCCGGGTGCTGCGAGACGTGCAGGGTCGGCGGCTGGGCCACGGCGTCCTCCGGCGGGTCGGTTCTCGGCCGCGATCCGGGTCGCGGCGCACGCGTGGATCGTACCTTGCGGGCATCGCCGACCCGGGTGAGCCGGGCCGCCCGCGCCTCGCCTCCCACGGGTGGCCGGCCGCCGTTGACGGGCCGATCTGACCCCGCTAGCGTCGCGTGGCGGTCGGGTGTGCCCGGTCGGATGGCTCGTCCGGGTGCCCACGGAGTGGTTGCTCGGCCGGCCCTCCCGACCGCTCGATCGCTGCGGTTCGGGACGACCGCCGAGGCCCCATCGCAGTATCCTCGCCCGATCGTGACCGCCCCCGACCTGCCAGCCCAGCGCCGTCCCTCGACCCGGCGCTCGTCCGCGACCGGCGCCGACGGAGCGACGACGACCGCCGGTCGCCGCTCGGCGAAGGCCCGAACCGTCCCGCCGATCCTCGTCCGCCAGGTCCGCAACGGGATCGAGGAGAGCGTCCATCGCGGCGACATCGTCGAGGCCGACGTCGACGGCCGGCTGATCCGCGGCCTGGGCGACCCGGACCGGATCGTGACGCTCCGGAGCTGCGTCAAGCCGTTCGGGGTCGCGGCCCTGATCGAGGCCGGCGGCGTCGAGGCGTTCGACCTCGAGCCGGCCGAGATCGCGATCATGGCCAGCTCGCACTCCGGGGAAGACCTCCACGTCCGGACGATCCAGGCGATGTACCGCCGGGCCGGCGCGTCGCAGGCGCTGATCGCGACCGGGATCGAGGGCATGCCGCTCGACCAGCTGACCGCGATGCGCCTCGCCCGCGACGGCGAGCAGCCGGGGCCGATCCGCCACATGTGCTCGGGCCAGCACTCGGTGTTCATCCTCCTGTCGCGGCTCAAGGGCTGGAACGCGGCCGACTACTGGCACGACGACCATCCCGCCCAGGTCGCGTACCGGACGACCGTCGCCCGGGCGTTCGGGACGTCGCCCGACAAGCTCTCGACCGCGATCGACGGCTGTGGCGTGCTGACGTACGCATTCCCGCTCCGCGAGGTCGCCCGCGCCTACGCGATGCTCGCCGACCCCTCGGCCGTGGCCGCGAGCGACTCGCGGGCCTCGCTAGCCCCGGCACTGACGCTCGTCCGCGACGCGATGCTCGCGAATCCGGAGATGGTCGGCGGCACGCGCGACCGGTTGGACACCTCGCTGATGAAGGCCATGCCGGGCCGGCTCGTGAGCAAGGCCGGGATGGAGGCGCTGCGGGGGATCGCGATCCTGGCGGGGGAGCGGACCTCCGGGGCCCGGTCCGGAGCGACGGGTCTCGCGGTGAAGATCGAGGACGGCGACGGCTACGAGCGGGGGACGTGGGCGGCGTCGGTCGAGGCGCTCGCCCAGGCCGGCGTGCTCGACAAGCCGGCGCTCCGGGCGCTGGCCCGCTACCACCGGCCGCAGATCCACGACCCGCATGGCCGGCTGGGCGCGGAGGCCGTGCCGAGCTTCGACCTGGCGCCGCTCGGAGAGCTGGTCGGAGCCTGACGATCACGTCGAATCCGTCGCACCGACACCGGTCAGCAACGGTAGGATGAGCTATCGCTGCCCGGCGACTCGGTCGCCGGGCAGCATGCTGTGAGAGGGACGGGTGGAGGCTCTTCGCGTCTACCGCGGGTTGCTGGCCAACCGGCCGCTGACGAAGCTCCTGACAGGCGAGTTCATCAGCGGGATCGGCGACTGGCTCTACATCGTCGCGATCTTCGTCGTGATCTACCGCGAGACGAACGATGCGGCGGCCGTCGGGCTGTTCGGCGCGGTCCGGCTCATCCCGTACATCCTGCTGTCGGTCCCTGCCGGGCTCGTCGCCGACCGGTTCGACCGGCGGCTGGTCCTGCTGGTGTCGGACCTCGTCCGCGGCGGCGTGATGCTGGTCCTCGCCTATCTCGTCGCGACGAACGGGCCCATCCTGGCGATCGTCGGCTTCGCGATGATCGCAGCGAGCGGCTCCACGTTCTTCTACCCGGCGATGGGCGCCTACCTGCCGAGCCTCGCGGCCGACGAACGCCAGCTTGGGCCGGCGAACAGCGCCTGGGCGAGCATCGGGAACCTCAGCTTCATCGTCGGGCCGGCGATCGGCGGGATCCTGATCGCGGCCGGCGACGTGGTCATCGCGTTCCTGCTCAACGGGCTGTCGTTCCTGGTGATCGCCGCGATCCTGTGGACGCTGCCGCCGTCCCGGCCGGGCGACAGGAAGCCAGCCGAGGCGGACGAGGAGCCCGCGGCGGAGCCGAGCCCGGCAACGAGCTCCAGCGAGCCGGCGCCCGCGGCGCCTCCAGCGGCTTCCCCGTGGTCACGCCTTCCGCTGCGGCCGGTCTCCGGGCTTGTTCTCATCCAGTTCGTCATCGGCTTCTTCGACGGCGGCATCCAGGCGTTGACGGTCATCCTCGCGGTGACGGTGCTGAACGCAGGCGAACAGGCGAACGGGTTCCTCAACGCCGCGATCGGCGTCGGCGGGCTGATCGGGGCGGTCGTCTCCGGCGTCCTCGTCCTGCGCCGCCGACTCGCCCGCCCGCTGTTGGCGGGGGCATTCCTGGTGAGCGTCGGCGCGGCGGCGCTCGGCGCGTTCCCCGTGCTCGGCATCGCCCTGTTCGCCATCGGCCTGACGGCCGCCGGCTCGATCGTCCTCGACGTCGTGCTCACGACGGTCTTCCAGCGACTCGTGCCCGACGAGTTGCGCGGCCGAGCCTTCGGCGTGCTGATGACACTGAACACGGTATCGGCGGCGGTTGGCGCGCTCGTCCTGCCGATCCTCGTCGTGAACGTCGGTGCGCTGCCGGCGCTCGGGGCGGCGGGCGGGGCGATCCTCCTTGCGTCCATCGCCGGGCTGGGACTGCTCGGTGGGTCGACGACTCGCGCGGCGAGCCCATTCGAGGCGACACTCGCCCGGGCGGCCGCGCTGCCACTCTTCGCCGGCGTTCCGGCGGCGCGGCTCGAGGCCGCCCTGGGCCACGTCCGGCCGGTCGAGGTCGTGCCCGGCCAGGTCATCGTCCGGCAGGGCGACGCAGCCGACCGGTTCTTCATCATCGAGGACGGCACGTTCACCGTCAGCCAGATGGACGGATCCGGCAACGAGCGGATCCTGCGTCAGCTGGGTCCTGACGAGGTGTTCGGCGAGATCGGCCTGCTCAACGAGGCGCCTCGGTCCGCGACGGTCGCGGCCGAGACGACCGGGAAGCTGCTCGAGATGGACGGCGACGACTTCCTCCAGCTCGTCGGGGCCAGCGGTGACGTCCGAGCGCAGCTGCTCGGCTTGTACGCCGGAGGGTCGAGCGCCCGGAGCCGGTAGGCACGGTCCTCCACGCCGCCGGGGCAGCCGAGGCGGCGCGGCGAGGCGTCCTGGGGGACACTTCCCTCGATGGCCCAGCCGCTCGATCCCTACCGCACGCTTGGCCTCGCGCCCGGCGCGACGCTCGACGACATTCGCCGCGCCTACCGCCGCCTCGCCAAGGCGAATCACCCGGACTCGGCGGGCGAGGCGGCGCTGCCGCGATTCCTCGCGATCCAGGCGGCCTACGAGATGCTGACCGAGGGTCGCGGGAGGCTCGCGTCCGGCGGCCGCCGGCCGTCGACGCGCGGCGCGGCCAGTGGCAATGGCGGCGGCGGCACCGCTGGCCCGGACCCGGCCCGCACCCGATCGACGCGCGGCGCGGATTCGCGCCAGCGGACCGGCGGCGGGACCGCGACCGGGGGGACCGCGACCGGGGGGACCGCGCCGGGTGGGCGAGCATCGACCGGGCGCGCCGGAGCCACCGGCAGCGGGCCCGCCACCGGCGACAGGGCCGGCGCCGGCGCACCAGGCGGCGAGCGGCCGCCTGGCCAGACGCGTCGTCCCGGAACCGGCCGCCGGTCGCCGAACAAGGCGACGCTCGGCTCGACGTCCTACGACGCCGCCGAGGACGAGCCGTTCGAGCCGGAGTGGGCCGGCGGCACGTGGTACGGCGCGTCGAGCGGCACATACTGGACGCTGAACCCCAAGGAATACGCGGACCCCCGCAAGCACGGCCCCGAGTACCAGCGGCGCGCCCGACGCCGGCTCGACGGCCTCGAGCCCGACGAGGAAGGCGACGACCCCTCGTTCTCCGGCGAGGGCTTCGGCGGCCCGGAGTCGGAGACGGCCGCGGGTGGCGAGCGGCGGCGGGAGGGCTTCGACGGCCGCTGGGCCTACCCGGACGAGTCCGACGAACCGCCTGACCGGGAAGACGACGAAGACGGCTCCGTGTGGGTCCGCTGGTCGCGCGGACCCTGACGGCGAGGCGGCCGCCGCCCCTGGGCCGCCGACGGCGAGGCCGGCCCTCGACGAGGTCGCCGACCGGATCCTCGCCGGCCACGTCGGGTTCGCCGGTCGGTTCGTCGTCGCCTTCTTCGGCTGGGCGCCGCTCGCCGCGGTGATCGCCTGGGTCGCCGGCGAGCTCTCGGGCTGCGGCCGCTTCACGGCGACCTGCGCCGATCCCGCGGGCGTCTGGACGACGATCCCGCTCATCGCTGTCTACGGCCTGCTCGTCGCCGCGCCCTCGGTCGCCGGCATCTCCGCGGCGGGCCTCCTCGGCTCGCTGGCGGTGTCCGTGCCGGCGGCGGTGATCCTGAGCGCAGGCGGCGGATCGAGGCAGCAGGAGGCGAGCACGACGGTCCTCACCGTCCTCTTCTTCATCGGCTACGTCGTCGGCGTCCTGCTGGCCGTGGCCCGGAAGCGGGGTTGGCGCCGCGTACCATCTCCGTGATGAACCGTCGCAACGACACCGCGAGCCTGTCGGCGGCCGCGCAGGAGTACCTGCTGACGCTGCGGGTGATGGCCGGCGACGGCTCCCACGTCAAGGCTGCCCAGGTGGCCCGGAGGATGGGCGTCACGACCCAGGCCGCCAGCGAGATGTTCCGGCGGCTCGGCTCGGACGGCCTCGTCAACCAGTCCGACGGCCGAGAGCTCGTCCTGACCGGCGCGGGCCGCGCGGCCGCCGACGCGATCTTCCGACGCCACGCGCTCGTGGAGTGGCTGCTCAGCTCCGTCGTGGGTCTCGGCTGGGCGGAGTCCGACGAGGAGGCCGCCCGGCTCCAGGGCGCGATCTCGCCGCGGGTCGAGGCCCGCCTCGATGAGATGCTGGGCCATCCCCCGACCTGTCCCCACGGCAACCCGATCGACGCCGAGACGGCCCGCCGCCGGCCGAAGGGCACGCCGCTGAGCGAGATCGAGGCCGGCCAGCGGGCGACGATCTACCGGATCACCGAGGAGGCCGAGGAGGACGCCGGGCTGCTCTCGTACCTCGAGGCGAGGGCCCTCACGCCGGGCGCCCACGTCACGGTCCTCGCCCGGTCGGAGTCGCTCGACTCGCTGACGCTCGAGGGGCCCCGCGGCCGGGCGACGCTGGGTCTGCGGCCCGCGTCGCTCGTCCACGTCCTCCCCGGCGAGGCCGACCCGGCGCTCTTCCACCGCGTCCCGGGCGCGCCAGCCGGCCCGGCCTAGAATCGCCGGATGACGACCGACCGCGTCCGGATCGCGCCCAGCCCGACCGGCCCGCTCCACATCGGGACAGCCCGAACGGCCCTGTTCAACTTCCTCCATGCCCGCCACACCGGCGGCACGTTCGTCCTCCGCCTCGAGGACACCGACGTCGTTCGCTCGTCGATCGCCTACGAGAAGGACATCCTCGACGGGCTGCACTGGCTGGGCCTGCGCTGGGACGAGGGTCCGGAGGTCGCCGGCGAGGGCGCCCGCGGGCCGTACGCGCCGTACCGCCAGATGGAGCGATTGCCCCTCTACGCGGCCGCCGCGAAGGAGCTCCTCGACCGGGACGCGGCCTACCCCTGCTACTGCACGGCGGAGGAGCTCGACGCCGAGCGCAAGCGCCAGGAGGCGGCCAAGCTGCCGCCCCGCTACAACGGCCGCTGCGCCCGGCTGACCCCCGACGAGCGCGCCGCGTTCGAGGCCGAGGGCCGCGCCGCCGCCCTCCGGTTCCGCGTCGGCGAGGGCGTCGTCGCCTGGGACGACATCGTCCGCGGCGACATCGAGATCGACGTCGCGAACATCGGCGGCGACTTCGTGATCGTCCGCAACGACGGCACGCCGCTCTACCACTTCGTCGTGGTCGTCGATGACGCGGCGATGCAGATGACGCACATCATCCGCGGCGAGGACCACATCTCGAACACGCCCAAGCACATCCTGCTGTTCCGGGCGCTCGGCCACGAGGTCCCAAGGTTCGCCCACCTGCCGCTCATCCTCAACGCCGACCGGACGAAGATGAGCAAGCGCAAGAGCCAGACCGCGATCGACGACTACCGGGCCGAGGGCTTCATCCGCGAGGCGCTCGTCAACTACCTCGCGCTGCTCGGCTGGGCGACCGGCTCGGAGGACGAGATCCTCTCGATCGACGAGATCGTCGAGCGGTTCGACATCCACGAGGTCCACAAGGCGGGTGCCGTCTTCGACCGGGATCGCCTCGAGTGGCTGAACGGCCAGTGGATCCGCCGCCTCGAGCCCGACGACCTCGTCGAGCGGCTGCGGCCGTTCCTCCAGGCCGAGCTCGACGCGGGCCGGATCGATCGCCTGCCCTCCGACGAGGAGGTGACGGCGCTGCTGCCGGTCGTCCAGGAGCGGCTGCCGCGGCTCGGCGTCATCGGCGACCTCGTCGGGTTCCTCTGGGTCGACGAGCTGAGCGTCGACCCGCAGATGCTCGTGCCGAAGCGCTGGGACGCGGCGACGACCGCCGAGGGCCTCAGCGCTGCGCGCGACGCCGTGGCCGCCCTGGGGCCGGTGTCGTTCGAGGCGGACGAGCTCGAGCCGCGCCTCCGCGAGCTGGCCGAGGCGCGCGGCTGGAAGGCCGGCGACCTGTTCATGGCGATCCGCGTCGCGGTGACCGGACGGACCGCGACGCCGCCGCTGTTCGACACGCTCGTCGCCCTCGGCTACGAGCGGGCGATCGAGCGGCTCGACCGGGCGATCGACGTCCTGGCGGCCGCCCCCAGCTCGGCCGGGCCGTCCTGACGAGCTGACTACCTGACGCCAGCTGACAACTTCGGCCCCGACGATCGCCCTGCCCGGGATGCCCGACAAGGAGACCCTCATGGACCGATCCGCCGTCCAGGCCTGGCTCGACCGCTACGTCGAGGCCTGGAAGAGCTACGACCAGGCCGCGATCGAGGCGCTGTTCGCGCCGGACGCGACGTACCGCTACCACCCCTACGACAAGGACGCGCTGGAGGGCCGCGACGCGATCGTCAGGAACTGGCTCGACGACCGGGACACCGCGGGAACGTACGACGGCCACTACGAGCCGTACGCGGTCGAGGGCGACCGGGCCGTCGCGACCGGAACGAGCAGCTACTGGACGGACGCGTCGAAGGCGACGCTCGACCGGGTCTACGACAATGTCTACCTGCTCGAATTCGACGGCGACGGCCGCTGCACGTCCTTCACCGAGTACTTCATGCAGGAGCCGGGCGCGAAATAGGCGCCGCCGGACGCTCCGCTCAGCTGACCCGCTTGAGGTAGCCCCGCGGGTTCAGCGAGAGCATGAATCGCTCGCGACTCGGGTCGATGACGAAGTCCTTCTGGGTCGGGTACCACTCGTCGAGCGCCTCGGTCGGGCCGGGCCCGAACTCCGGGATCACCGGGTGGCCGCCCTGGTCCGAGTCGTCGATGATCAGGTAGCAGCCCGGCGTCACGATCTCCGGCCAGAGCTTCAGCTCGGCCGCGACCTGCTTGGCCGAGTGGTCGGAGTCGAGGATCACCATCGTCCGCTTGCCGGCGGCGCCGGCCTTGACGCGGGCGACGACGTCGGGGTCGCTCGACGAGCCGACGACGTACGTGATCCGGGGATGCTTGGGCTGATGGCGCATCGGGGTGATGTCGATCGTGACGATCTCGCCCGGGCCGCCGCGCAGGTCGAGCAGCGAGGCGAGGTAGAGCGCGCCGCCGCCGAACCGCGTCCCGCACTCGACGATGAGGTCGGGCTTCGTGTCGAAGATGATCTCCTGGTACGTCCAGATGTCGAACGGGCACTTCTCGATCCGGTGGCCGAACCACGACAGCAGCACGGTCTCGCGGTTCTGGACCCGCTGGTCGTAGTAGAGCTTGTGGAACGCGTCGACGATCGCCTGCTCGTCGGCCGTGAGCGGCGTGACCTCGCTGGGGACCTTGTGCTGGCCCGGTCGGATCCGGTACGGCTCCGGCTTGAGGTAGGCCTTGACGCGCGCGCGCAGGCCGCCGAGGAAACGACGCATCAGGTCTCCCGTCGGGTTGGTGGGACGGGGGAAGTATAGGGTGGTGCGGTGGGGTCAGAACCGACGAACGAGCCGTTAACACGGCTCCGTATCCTTGGCGGCGAATGGCACGAACGATCCTCGTCGTCGAGGACGAGACGACGCTCCGCGAGACGCTCGCGGATGCACTCGATGCAGAAGGGTTCCGGGTGGTCCAGGCGGCCGACGGCCGTGAAGCGCTCGCGCGCTTCCGGGGGGACCGGCCCGACCTGGTCCTCCTGGACCTCATGCTGCCGGAGCTCTCTGGCGTCGAGGTCTGCCGGATCATCCGGGCCGAGTCGAGCGTGCCGATCGTGATGCTGACGGCGAAGGGCTCGGAGCTCGACAAGGTCGTCGGGCTCGAGCTGGGCGCCGACGACTACGTCACGAAGCCGTTCAGCCTGCGCGAGCTGTCGGCCCGGATCCGGGCTCTCTTCCGCCGCTCCGAGCAGGGCGTCGCGGTCGAGTCGCCGCCGGCGGTCGTCGACCTCGAGCGGGTCCAGGTCGACCTCGCCGGCCACCGCCTTCTGCGCGACGGCGAGTCGCTGCCGATCAAGCCGAAGGCGTTCGACCTGCTCGCGTTCCTCATCCGCCACCCGGGCCAGGTCTTCACCCGCGACCAGCTGCTCGAGCGGGTCTGGGGCTACGACTACGCCGGCGAGACAAGGACCGTCGACGTCCACGTCCACTGGCTGCGCAGCCAGGTCGAGGACGACCCGGGCTCGCCGCGGTTCATCCACACCGTCCGTGGCGTCGGGTACGTGTTCCGGCGACCGGCCTGAGGGTTTCTCGCCCGCCCGTGAGTTGACGG
Organism: uncultured Chloroflexia bacterium; assembly: GCA_963845925.1. Classification (GTDB taxonomy): domain Bacteria; phylum Chloroflexota; class Limnocylindria; order Limnocylindrales; family CSP1-4; genus CF-46. Next base: position 128,605 of record CAWJUA010000032.1, on the reverse strand, counting down.
CCCGATGACGCGGCGTTGACGACGGGCGGCCACGCTCCGGCCATGCCGCTCAGCCAACGTCACCTCGTCCCGGTCGTCGAGCCTCGCCGCCGGACCCGGCACCGCCCGGGTGGCGGCCCCGCCGTCGCGCGACGGCCCGCGCCGCCACCGGCGTTCGAGCCGGATTCGCCGAGCCGCGCCCTCGCGCTCGCCGCGCTGTCGGTGATCCGCCACAGCCGCCATCCCGCCGACCGGCCCGCGGCCTGGTCGCTGCCCGGCTTCGCCCGAGAGGTCGACCTCGTCCGACTCCACCTGCGTCCGGTCAGGGCTCGCCAGGTGCTCGCCGCATCGTTCGGGCGCGAGGCGTTCCACGCCGGTCGATCGGACGCCGCCTCGCCGCAGGACCCGGTCGCGGTCGCCTACGCGATCCGCTGGCTCGAGCTCGGCGACCGCGTCGAGCGACCCGCCTTCGAGATCTGGCTCGCGGAGTCAGCAACGGGTCCCGTTCGTCTGCTGGCGGGCGACGACCCGTCCACTCCGCCCACGGCGTTGGTGTCGGCGTCGGCGATCGTCGACTAGCGGCCGAGGGTCACAGGAACCGGTTCAGGACGAGGTATGCGAGCCCCGCCGCGAGCCCCGCCGCGGGCAACGTCAGGACCCAGGCGGTCACGATGTTCCCGGCGACGCCCCAGCGGACGGCCGAGAGGCGGATGCTCGAGCCGACGCCCATGATCGCGCTCGAGATGACGTGGGTCGTCGACACCGGCAGCCCGAAGCGCGACGCGGTCAGGATGATCGTCGCGGCAGTCGTCTCCGCCGCGAAGCCGTGGACCGGGTCGAGTTTCACGACCTTCTGGCCCATCGTCTTGATGATCCGCCAGCCGCCTGCCGCGGTCCCCAGCGAGATCGCGCTCGCCGACACGAGGATCACCCAGAGCGGCACCTCAACCGTCGGGATGACGCCGGCCGTGAACAGCGCAAGCGTCATGATGCCCATCGTCTTCTGGGCGTCGTTCGAGCCGTGGCTGAAGGCCATGAAGGCGGCCGACAGCAACTGCAGCCGCCGGAAGCGGTCGTTGAGCTGCCTCGGCCGCGCCCGCCGGAACACGTTCAGCAGTACGACCATGAAGAGGAACGCCAGGCCGATGCCGAGGACCGGCGACAGCACGAGCGGGATCAGAACCTTGTCGACGACGCCCGACCAGATGACCGCGTCGACGCCCTCGGCCACGATCACCGCCCCCAGCAGCCCGCCGATCAGCGCGTGGCTCGACGAGCTCGGGATGCCGAGGCGCCACGTCAGCAGGTTCCACGCGATCGCGCCGACGAGGGCCGCGGCCACGATCACCTGGCCCTGCGGTCCCTCCGGCATCGTGGCGAGTCCCGACGCGATCGTGATCGCAACCGCCGTGCCGGTCAGGGCGCCGAGGAAGTTGGCCGTCGCCGACATGAGGATCGCGTGCTCGGGCTTGAGGGCCCGGGTCGAGACCGACGTCGCGATCGCATTGGCCGTGTCGTGGAAGCCGTTGATGTAGTCGAAGACGACGGACAGCCCGAGGACGACGATCAGCAACAGCGTCACGGTCTCCGGCACGGCCCGAAGGCTAGCAGGAGCCTCGGCTGCCGGAGGCGCTCGGCCGGTATCCTTCGCGGATGCGCCTGAGCCACCTCTTCTTCACGACGCTCCGCGACGACCCGGCCGACGCCGAGATGGCGTCGCACCGGCTGCTGCTCCGGGCGGGCTACGTCCGCCCAGCTCGGATCGGGGATCTACTCGCTGCTGCCGCTGGGCTTCCGGGCCAGCAAGCGCGTCGAGCAGATCATCCGCGAGGAGCAGGACCGGATCGGCGCCCAGGAGATGGAGATGCCGGTCGTCCACCCGGCGGAGGTCTGGAAGGAGAGCGGCCGCTACTTCAAGATCGGCCCGGAGCTGGTCCGTTTCAAGGACCGCGGCGAGCGCGACATGGTCCTCGCGATGACCCACGAGGAGGTCGTCGCGATCCTCCTCCGCGACATCGTCCAGAGCTACCGCCAGCTGCCGATGATGGTCTACCACTTCCAGACGAAGTTCCGGGACGAGCCCCGGTCGCGCGGCGGGCTGATCCGCGTCCGCGAGTTCGTCATGAAGGACGCCTACAGCTGCGACCGCGACGAGGCCGGCCTCGACAAGAGCTATCGCGACCAGTACGAGGCGTACGAGCGGACGTTCAAGCGCCTCGGGCTCGACGCGATCGCGGTCGGCGCCGACGTCGGGATCATGGGCGGCTCGGGCGCCCACGAGTTCATGGTCCTCAACGACTTCGGCGAGGACACGCTCGTCCTCTGCGACAGCTGCGGCTACGCCGAGAACCAGCAGATCGCCGAGGTCCGCAAGCCCGACCCGGAGCCCGAGGACGCCCTCCCGATGGAGGACGTCGAGACGCCCGGCGCGACGACGATCGACGCGCTCGCGACGTTCCTCGGCGTGCCCCGCAGCCGGACGGCCAAGGCCGCGTTCTTCGTCGCCGGCGACGGCCGCTTCGTCGTCGCGATCGTCCGCGGCGACTACGACGTCAACGAGACGAAGCTCGTGAACGCGATCAAGGCGACCGGCGGGCTCCGGCCGGCCACGGTCGAGGAGATCACCGCCCGCGGGATGCAGGCCGGCTACGGCTCGCCGATCGGGGCCACGGACTCGGTCGTCGTCGTCGACGAGCTCGTCATGCGCTCGCCGAACCTCGTCGCCGGGGCGAACCGCGTCGGCTGGCACGTGAAGAACGTCAACGTCCCCCGCGACTACACGCCCGACGTCGTCGCCGAGATCACCGAGGCCCGCGAGGGCGACTCGTGCATCCGCTGCGGGTCGCCGGTGAAGCTGCGCAAGGGGATCGAGGTCGGCAACATCTTCAAGCTCGGGACCGACTTCACCGATGCGTTCGGCTCCATGTACCTCGGCGAGGACGGCGAGCGGCACCCGATCGTCATGGGCTCGTACGGGATCGGCGTCGGCCGGAACCTCGCCTGCGTCGTCGAGGCCCATCACGACGAGAAGGGCATCGTCTGGCCCGAGGAGGTCGCGCCGTACGCCGCCCACCTGGTCGCGATCGGGGCGTCGAAGGAACCGCGCGTCACGGAGGTCGCCGACGCGCTCCACGACCTCGCCCAGGGCGCCGGCTACTGGCGCGACATCCTCTACGACGACCGCGACGAGTCGCCCGGCGTGAAGTTCACCGACGCGGAGCTCCTCGGGATGCCGTGGATCCTGACGGTCTCGCCGCGATCGCTGGCCGCGGGCGGCGTCGAGGTCACGAACCGGGCGACCGGGGAGCGCTCGACGCGGCCGATCGAGGAGGTCGAGGCGCTGATCCGCGGCGAGGGCCTGCCGGCGGGGACGCCGGGCTGAACGGAGCCCTCGCCGGCGCTCGCGACCGTCCCGGCCTCAGGTTCCTTGGCGGCCTGCTGGGTGCAGCGCTTGCTTCGGCCGTCCTCGTCGCCGGATACGCGCTGGGCTCGATCCCGGACGTTCAGCACGCGCTCGGCCTCCAGGTCCTCCTGGGACCAACCGGGTTCCCGATCGAGGATCCCCTGGGAACGGCCCTGGCGTGGGCGGCCGGTCCTCTGGCCGCATTCGTCGCCGGCTGGTTCCGGTCGCCCCGGGTCGTGGCCCGACGACCATGGGCCGGGGCGGTGATGGGCGCCCTGACGTACATGCTGGGGATCGTCTTCGGGGTGATCGGCTTGGCGGTGATCGACCCGCTGGTCAACGGCACCTTTGCGGGGATCGCCAGTGTGGCCCTGTCCGTGATGTTCCTGCCCGTGCTCGGCGCGTTCGCGCTGGCCCCGGTGCTCGTCGTCTGCATCGCGTCGGGGATCGTCTGGGCGGCGGCGGTGCGGCGGCTGACGGGGAGCGGCAACGCGGCCCAGGACCGTTCGGGCCCGGACACGTCGAGGCTGGGCTGGGTCCTGCTCGCCGTGACGGCTGGGCTCGTCGCCCTCTGGTCGATGTTCTTCGCCAGTTTGCTCAGCGTCATAAACGGTGGTGGGTTCATCGACTGACGGGCGCGTCTCGAAATCCACCCGGGCGCCGGTACGATGAGCCGATGCCGCCCCGGCCGATGCTCCCCGCGGACGACCTCTACGCCCGGCTCGAGCTGCCGTTCGACGCCAGCCCGGAGGCCGTCGAGATCGCCTGGCGGGCGCTGCTCAAGCAGCACCATCCCGACGTCGCCGGGTCGCACGCCGACGATCTCGCGAAACGGATCAACGTCGCCCACGACTGGCTCTCCGACCCGGCGCTGCGGGCGCGGTACGACGACGAGCGGCATCCCGGACGGCGGCGCGGGCTGGGCAGCGCGGGCGCAGCCCGGGGGTCTGCCACTTCCCGGCGACGCGCGGCGCGGCCACCGGCCCCACGCCGGCCGCTGGAACCCGCCGAGGCCGTCGAGCGCCACCTCGCCCGCGTCCGGCGCCTCTCGCCCGACGAGCTCGACCGCCTGTCGCTCGCCGAGTCGCCGCCGATCGCGTTCGTCGCGTCGATCTCGCGCTTCCTCTCGGCCGACCAGGCCGCCGCCGTCGAGGGTCTCGAGCGACGGGTCCAGGATGCGCTTCCGCCGGCCGGCCGCTGGGACGCCCCGACGCGCGATGCGGTCCTCGGCTACGCCCACGAGCTGCTCCTCGGCCCGTTCCTCGACGCCCACCTCAGCGAGCCGTTCCGAGAGCGGGTTCGGGAGCGCCTGGCGCGCGGCTGGGAGTCGGCGATCGACCAGCCCCGCTACGGTCCCAACACCGACGCCGTCCGGGCGGCGATCGAGCGACTTCGAACGCTGGGCCCGTCCGACCTCAGCCGGCTCGCCGTCGCCGCCCCGCCGACCGGCCCCGATCCGTGGCCGCGTGGGCTCTCCCCGGTCGACGACGACGCGCTCCGGGTCTCGTCCGCGCTCGCCCAGCGCGACGCGGCCGCCGCCTTGCCCGATCCGGTGCCGTCGGTGCTTCGCCGCTCGGTCGGCCGGGCGATGCACGGCCTGGTGTTGCGGCACGCGTTCAAACCCGCGGAGCTGGCCCGCCTGCTCGGCCCTTGGAGTGCCGTTCTCCCGGTGGAAGCCCCAAAGCGACCCGCCGCCAAACGCGCGTAGCTGATCGCGCTCATTCGCTCGAACGGGCGGCGTCGGGTAGACTTCCGGCTCTCGTGTTCGATGGGCGCTCCGGTCAGCGCCCCGGTCCACACCGCTGATCCCGACTCACTCATCGCCCTGACCGGGCCCCGCGCAGCGTCGCGGGAGGGCCCTCAGGAGCTGATGCTTCCAATGTCCTTCGAATCTCTCGGGCTCACGCCCGAGCTTCTCCGTGCGGTCGCCGACCAGGGCTACACGGAACCCACACCCGTCCAGCGCGAGGCGATCCCGCTCGTCCTCGCCGGCCGCGACCTGCTCGCCGGCGCCCAGACCGGCACCGGCAAGACCGCGGCCTTCGTGCTGCCGATCCTCCAGCGTCTCGCCGACAGCCAGCCCGTCGTCACCGGGCCGACCTCACGCGATCGCCGCGACGCGTATCGGCCGCCGGTCCGCGTCCTCGTCCTCACCCCGACCCGCGAGCTCGCGCTCCAGGTCGAGGCGAGTGTCCGGACCTACGGCGCCCACCGCCGGGTCCGCTCGACCGCGATCTATGGCGGCGTCGGCTTCGATCCCCAGGTCCGCGCCCTCCGCGCCGGCCCTGCGATCGTCGTCGCGACGCCTGGCCGCCTCCTCGACCACGCCAACCAGCGCACGATCGACCTCTCGCAGGTCGAGGTCCTCGTCCTCGACGAGGCCGACCGGATGCTCGACATGGGCTTCATCCGCGACATCCGGCGCATCCTCGACCTCCTGCCGGCCCGCCGCCAGAACCTGCTGTTCTCGGCGACGTTCTCCGAGGAGATCCGGGGCCTCGCGTCCGGGCTGCTGCACGAGCCGGCGACCGTCCAGGTCACGCCGCGCAACACCGCGACGGAGCTCGTGACCCAGGTCGTCTTTCCGGTCGACCGACATCGCAAGCGCGAGCTGCTCAGCCATCTGATCCGGAGCGGCCGCATCGAGCAGGCGCTCGTCTTCACCCGGACCAAGCACGGCGCGAACCACCTCGCCGAGCAGCTCCAGCGCGACGGGATCGCCGCGACCGCGATCCACGGCAACAAGAGCCAGGGCCAGCGGGTCAAGGCGCTGAACGACTTCAAGGCCGGCCGGGCCTCGATCCTCGTCGCCACGGAAGTCGCGTCGCGTGGCCTCGACATCGAGGACCTGCCGCACGTCGTGAACTTCGAGCTGCCGATGGTCGCCGAGGACTACGTCCACCGCATCGGCCGGACGGGCCGCGCAGGTGCGACCGGCGACGCGATCTCGCTCGTCTGCGTCGACGAGCAGGGCCTCCTCCGCGAGATCGAGGCGCTGCTCCGGCACCGGATCCCGAGCGAGGTCGTGGAGGGCTTCGAGCCCGACCGATCGATCCGCCCGGAGCCGATCCGCCGCCAGACACAGGGCCGCGCCCAGGGCGCTCCGCGGGGCGGCGGCCGCCCGGGCCGCGCGTTCACCCCGCGGCCGGTCGCCTCGCGACCCGCGCCCGCGGCGTTCAGCCAGGGCCCGCGACCCGCGCCGGCTGCGTTTGCCCATGGCCAGCGACCTGCGCCAGTCGGACCGCGCCCCGGCGTGCAAGCCAACGGCGGAGGGCGTCACGCTCCGCGGCGAGGTCCCGCGCCCGTCGGGATCGGCAACGGCCCGGTGGACTTCCGATCGCGTGATCGGAACGGACCGGACCGACCCGCCCAGGGACGACCGACGAACGGCCACCATTCCCAGGGCAGGGGCCCCGACCGCCGGCCGAACGCCGGCGGGCCGGATCGGCGGCCGCGCCACGGCCAGCCCGGGCCGTCGAACCGGCCCGCGGCCATGCCGGGCGAGCGCCTGCAGCGGTCCAACTCCGGCCGCTGACGCCAGGCCGGCTGGCATACTGCCGCGCGTGGATGCCAGGATCCTGCTCGTCGAGGACGACCCGTCGATCCGCGAGATCACGACGATCGGCCTCCGCAACGCGGGGTTCGAAGTCGACGCCGCGGCCGACGGCCAGGCGGGGCTCGACCGGTTTCGAGCCGAGCCGTATGACCTGATCCTGCTCGACGTGATGCTGCCGCGCCTCGACGGCCTCGAGGTCTGCCGCGCCATCCGTCGAGTCTCGACCGTCCCCGTGGTCATGCTCACCGCGCGCGCCGACACGATCGACGTCGTCGTCGGGCTCGAGGCCGGCGCCGACGACTACGTCAAGAAGCCGTTCGAGGTCCCGGAGCTCGTCGCCCGGGTCCGGGCCGCGATCCGCCGGGCCGGCCGCGAGGTCGGCGACCCCGACGCGCTCCGCCTCGGCTCCGTCGCGATCGACCTGGCCGGACGGACGGCGACGAAGGACGGCCGCGAGGTCGCGCTCACGCGCACCGAGTTTGACCTCCTCGTCGAGCTCGCCCGCAACCCCGGCCGCGTCCTGAGCCGCGACGTCCTCCTCGACCGGATCTGGGGATACGACTACCTGGGCGATTCGCGGCTCGTCGACGTCGCGATCCAGCGCCTCCGGGCGAAGATCGAGGCCGATCCGGCCGCACCGGAGCTGATCCAGACGGTGCGCGGCGCCGGGTACAAGGCGGCTCGCTGAGGCCGTGGCCTTCCCGAGGAGCGTCCGCGGCAGGCTGACGTTTACGATCGTCGCGCTCGTCGCGCTGACCGCGGCGCTGCTCGGGATCGGGTCGTACCTCTTCGTCGACTACTCGCTCCACGACCAGGCCCGGGAAGAAGCCGCGAGCCAGGCCCGGTTCGACCTCGGGGTGCTGATCCCCCGGACGCTGCCGGAGGTGACGCGCCAAGCCCTCAACGGGAGCGGCCTCCAGGACACGTTCCGGAACCGCGGCGTCGACCTGGTCGCCGACTTCGGCGACGCGGCGCCCGGGTTCGCGTCGCTCCTGTCGCCGGACTTCGAGGCGGCCGTCGGCCGAGACGAGATCGGCTATCAATGGCTTTCGATCGGCGGGCGAGCGAGCCTCGTCACCGGCGGCCGGCTGCCCGGCTCCGGCGCGACGTTCTACTTCGTCCACGACGCGACCGCGATCGAGTCGACGCTGGCGACGCTTCGCGTCGGGCTGATCGCCGGCTCGCTGGTCCTGATCGTCATCGCCCTCGTCGCGGCGAGGGCCGTTGCGCGCGGCGTCCTCGCGCCCGTCGAGGAAGCATCCCGGGCGGCCGAGCGGATCGAGCGTGGCGACCTCTCGGCGCGCGTTGCGGTCGCGTCCGCCGACGAGTTCGGCGACTGGGCCGAGACGTTCAACCGGATGGCGGCATCGCTGGAAGAGACGATCGGCCGGCTCGAGACGGCCCAATCCCACAACCGGCGCTTCGTCGCCGACGTCTCGCACGAGCTTCGGACCCCGCTCGCGGCGCTCGTCGCCGAGGCGTCGATCCTGCGCGAGGACCTCGGGGCGATGCCCGACGCCAGCCGCCGGGCCGGCGAGCTGCTCGTGGCCGACGTCGCCCGGCTGCGGATTCTCGTCGACGACCTGATGGAGATCTCGCGCTTCGACGCCGGCGCGGAGCAGCTCGCGACGGAGCCGGTCGACCTCGTCGAGCTCGTGACGACCGTCGCGACCGCGCGCCTCCCCGAGGCCGTTCGCTCGATGCCGTCGAACCTCGTCGTCGTCGAGTCCGACCCGCGCCGGATCGAGCGGATCGTCGGCAACCTCCTCGACAACGCGAAGGAGCACGCCGCCGGCGCGCCGGTCGAGGTCCGCGTCGAGCTGGGCCGTGACGGGGCCTCGGCGGTCGTCGGCGTCGCCGATCGCGGTCCGGGCATCCCGCCCGACCAGCTGCCGCACGTCTTCGACCGCTTCTACAAGGCCGACCCGTCGCGCCACGGCGGCAGCAGCGGCCTGGGTCTCGCGATCGCCGCGGAGCACGCGACGCTGCTGGGCGGCGAACTCACCGCGAGCAACCGCGAGGGCGGCGGCCTGCGCGTCGAGCTGCGCCTGCCTGTGACACGACCGTTACCCGGCGGCGATCCGATCGCGAAGGACGGCGACGACGATCCAAGGCAGACCACCACTGCCAGGGAGCCCAACCAATGAACCGCCACGCATTCCGCCGCGCGACCCTCGTCGCGACCGTCCTGTCCCTCGTCCTCGTCAGCGCCGGCTGCTCCTCGAGCGGCTCGCTCGGGACCGTCCCGCCGCTCGAGCCCACACCGGAGCCGTCGCTCGGCTCGATCGATCCCGACGTCACCCCGGCCCCCAGCGTCCCGACCGCGACCGACGAGCCGAGCGCCGGCCCAGCCGCGACCCCCACGCCCGCCCCGTCGGGCAGCTCGATCGTCCGGGCGTACTTCATCCTCGACGGCCCGCCCGGCAGCAAAGGTCTCGTTCCGTACCTCTTCACCGTCCCGAAGACCGAGGCGATCGCGACCGCGGCGATGAACGCGCTGCTCGCAGGCTCCGCGGTCCAGCGCGACGGCTTCCAGCCGATCTCGAGCGCGATCCCGCCCGGCACGAAGCTGCTGGGGCTGACGATCGCGAACGGCGTCGCGACGGTCGACCTGTCGGGCGAGTTCGCGGCCGGCGGCGGCAGCTCGTCGTCCCAGTTCCGCCTCGCCCAGGTCGTCTACACGTTGACCCAGTTCCCGTCGGTCGACACGGTCCTCTTCAAGGTCGACGGCTCGGTCGTGACGGTGTTCGGCAGCGAGGGGATCGTCCTCGACGGGCCGGTCGGCCGATCGCGGTTCTACGACCAGCTGCCGACGATCTTCGTCGACCGGCCGGCGTCAGGCGCCGCGCTGGGCAACCCCGGTCGCGTCGCCGGCTCCGCCCAGGGCCTGTTCGAAGCGACGTTCCGCATCACGCTCCTCGACGCCAACGGCAAGACGATCGTCGATCAGCAGGCGATGGCGGCCTGCATGTGCGAGAGCGGCGCGTTCGACGTCACGGTCTCGTACACGGTCCCGAAGGCCCAGTGGGGCACGCTCCGCGTCTGGGACGGCTCGGCGAAGGACGGGACGCCGGAGAACGTCCGCGAGTACCCGGTCTGGCTCACGCCCGCCCGGTAGCCGGCCGCCGTCCCGCCTGGCCCCGACACGCCGCGCGGGCCTGCTGAGCGAGGTCCGCTGCGGTCTTCAGCTCCTGCCCGCCGGTCGCCAGCTTCGCGCCCGCGGCCTGGCCCACGGCGTCGGTCGGCGGCGAGGCCGCTTCGGCGAGGGCCCGCAGGTCGGTCGCGGCCTTCGAGATGTCGGAGACGCCCTGCGACCAGCTCTGCCAGGCGGGCTCGTAGCAGGTGTCGGCGATGTTCGCGTCGAGCCAGGTCTGCTCATTCGCGGCCCAGGCGACGAGCTGGCGGGCGGCGATGCGCTGCTGATCCTGGGAGCCCGTCTGGGCGGCGGCGAGGTCGCGGATCAGCGAGCCCTCCTGCGTCGTCGACTCGCGAAGGTGCGTCTCGAACGCCACGAGGTTCGGGTTCGGCGAGGCCTGGACCGGGCTCGGCGTGGCCGGCGGTTCGGTCGGGGCCGGGGTGGGGCCGGGGCCGGCGCACGCGGCGAGGATCGCGACAAGCGAGGCGAGGCCGAGCGCACGGATCGCGCCCGGAGCGCGAAGGGGATTCAACGGCGGTCTCCCAGGGGCGCGGTCATGCCGGCGACCACGCGCCGACCGAGGATACGGCCGTCAGCCGGTTCGAGTTCAGCGACGCGCTAGGCGTGCTTGATCGTGATCCGCTCGATGATGTTCGCGACGTCCTCGACGTTGTCGATCGTGGCCTCGAGCAGGCCGTAGACATCCTTCCACTTGATCACCTCGACGGCGTCCCGGCCGTTGTCGAACAGCCCGGCAATCGCGGCTCGGGCGATCCGGTCGCCCTCGTTCTCGAGCCGGTGGACCTCGATCCAGTACGTGTCCAGGCCGTTGAAGCCCTTCAGATGTTCCAGCGCTTCGTGGATCAGCTCGACCTGCTTGACGATGATCGACGCCTGCTCGACGGCGATCGCGGTGGGCGCCTCGATCCGGTACAGGACGAACGTGTCCGCGGTCTCCTCGATGAAGTCGAGGATGTCGTCGAGCCCGCTGATCAGAGCATAGATGTCCTCGCGGTCGATCGGCGTGACGAACGTCGCCTCGAGGCGGTGGCCGATGTCGTGGGTGATCTCGTCGCCGCGGTGTTCCGTCGCCCGGATCTCGGCGGCCCGGGCTTCAGGCTCGTCGTAGGTCCGGAGCATCGCCTCGAGCTGGCGGGCGCCCGCGAGGACGTTCGCCGCGTCCTCGACGAACAAGTCGAAGAACCGCTCTTCGCGGGGGATGAGGCGCAGACGCAACGGGCTTCCTCCGAGGTGAGCGCCGGGCTCGGCGGCGCAGGCGGTCGGCACGGGCCGGCGGGTCGTCAGTCGGGCAGCGTCGGGCGAGCACAGGGTACCGTGCCAATCCGGCCTGTGCGATGCTCGCCGCGTGGATTGGGCGGTCGTCGTGTTCATCGGGGGCGAGGCGATCCTGCTCGCGATCGCGATCGGCGTCATCCTCGATCGGGGCCGACAGCTCGACGCGATCCGCGACCTGACGGCCGAGGATGCCACCACCGACGACGTCGCGACCCGAGTCCGCCGCCTCCAGGAACGCCTCACGGCCAGCGAGTTCGAGCTCGACCAGCAGGTCCGCAACGCCTCGTACCTCGCCGACCTCATGGGTGTCGGCATCCTCCGGCTCGACGACGCGCTGCGGATCGAGCTGGCGAACACCGCGGCCCACCTTCTCCTCGGCCGGACGCCCGGTTCGATCGTCGGCCAATCGACGATGGAGGCGTTTGTCGATGCCCGCGTCGAGGAGGTCGTCACGGCGGCCCGCGACACCGGCGCCGGCTCGGGCGAGTTCCGGGTCCGGGGCAGCGACGGCCCGACGCTCGTCGTGCGAGCCCGCCGCTCCCCGGTGAGCGGGGTCCTGGTCGTCCTCGAGGACGTGTCCGAGCTGCGCCGCCTCCAGCAGATCCGGGCCGAATTCGTCGACAACCTCTCGCACGAGCTGCGGACACCGCTTTCGACGATCAGCCTCCTCGCCGAGACACTGGCCCGCGATGCCGACAGCGCCGGCGCGTCAGTGCCTCCGAAGATGCGCGACCGGATCACGAAGATCGAGGTCGAGACCGGCCATCTCGTCCAGATGGTCAACGAGTTGCTCGACCTTGCCCGGATCGAGAGCGGTGGGCCGCTCGTGCTGATCGACGACATTGACATCGGCCGGGTCGCCGCGGAGTCCGCGGAGCGTCTCCGGCTCTTCGCGGAGCGGCAGGGCCTGCGGCTCGTCGTCGACGTCCCGGACGCACTGCCCCGGGTCCGCGGCGACGAGGCTCGGATCGGCCAGGTCGTCGTCAACCTCCTCCACAACGCGGTGAAGTTCAGCGCCGACGGCGGCGGCGACGTGACGGTCCGGGCCCGGGCGGACGACGGCGAGGTCGTCGTCTCGGTCGCGGACCAGGGGATCGGCATCCCGAAGGCCGACCAGGGCCGGATCTTCGAGCGGTTCTACAAGGTCGACCGGGCCCGCGTCCGGGGCGGCGGCACGGGTCTCGGCCTGTCGATCGCCCGGAACGTCCTGCAGCAGCACGGCGGCCGGATCTGGGTCGAATCCGAGGAAGGGGTCGGGTCGACGTTCTCGTTCGCGCTGCCGATCCCCGTGGTCGCCGAAACGGCACACTAACGGCGTGGCCACGCTCACCGTCGCGACGCTCAACATCCGCAACCTCGCCGACCGCTGGGACGAGCGCCTGCCGCTGCTGCTCGCCGACATGAGCGCGCTCCAGCCCGACGTCCTCGGACTCCAGGAAGTCGTCTACCCGCTCCAGCAGGACCGCCTGATGGGCGCGGCGGGTGAGGCCCGCTACGAATCGTTCCGGGCGTGGGCCGGCCGGCCCGAGTACGGCAACGCGATGCTCGTCCGGGCCTCGCTGGCCGCGGCCGCCGCGGGCGTGGAGCGGCTGGACCTTGGCCTGAACCGGTCGGCGCTCCGGCTGGTCGTGCCGCTCGACGGCGCACGCATCCTCGTGACCGTCACCCATCTCCACCACGCCTCGGCCGACCACGGCCCGCGCGACGATCAGGCGCGACAGCTGATCGACTGGCTCCAGGCGGCTCCCCCGACCGATGCGCAGATCGTCGTGGGCGACTTCAACGCCGAGCCGACCGAGCCCGCCGCCGAGCGGATCCGGTCGGACGGCTACCGGTCGGCGTACGCCGAGGCGAACGGCGCCGAACCCCTGGTGACGTGGCCCTCGGGGCTCCAGGCGCCGGGCATGGACACCGACGGCGAGCCCGGCTGTCTCGACTACGTCTGGGTCCGCGGCGGGGTCCGCGTTGCGGGCGCCCGCCTCGCATGGGACCGGCCGGCGGTGGGGGACGGCACCCTCTATCCAAGCGATCACTTCGGGCTCGTCGCGGAGCTCGTCATCGGGGAGGGCGGCTGAGCCTTGCCCGCCCTCCGACTCGCGCACCGCGGCGACTGGCGGCGCGCGCCCGAGAACACGATCGCCGCGCTCCTCGCCGCGCTCGACGTCCCGGGCTGCGACGGCCTCGAGTTCGATGTCCGCGTTGCGAGGGATGGCGTGCCGGTCGTCATCCACGACGAGACACTCGATCGCGTCCAGGGCGTTGCCCGGCGGGTCGCCGACCTCGGCCCGGACGAGCTCGCCGCGCATGGCGTGCCCACGCTCGAGGAGGTGTTGGCGGCCATCCCTCGCCGAGCGTTCCTCGACGTGGAGCTGAAGGGCGAGCAGGGGCGCGGCGCCGTTGACGTCCTGACGGCCGGGCGCGGGCCGGGTCTCGAGCGGGCGGTCGTGTCGTCGTTCTGGTCGGGAACGCTCGAACGCGTCGGGCGGCTCGCGCCATCGTGGCCGCGCTGGCTGAACACCCACGACCTTTCCGCGGAGACGGTCGCGCTCGCGCAGCGCATCGAATGTCGCGGGATCTCCGCGGAGTGGCCCGCGATCGACGCGCGCTCTGCGGCCCGCGTCGCCGATGCCGGCCTGGAGCTCTCCACCTTCACGGTTCGCCGCCGCCCGACGTACGCCCGCCTGGAGCGGCTGGGCCTCGTCGCGATCTGCGCCGAGGCCGCGGCGCTCGACGGCTGACCGAGCGCCGGGCGGGACACCCGAGCGACGCCACCGGGCGACGGCCTATCCTCGTTCCATGACGACGCCCGATCGAGCCGACCTGGTCGTCGTCGGTGCGGGCACGATCGGCGGCTGGGCCGCGTACTTCGCGAAGTCGGACGGCGCCGGCCGGGTCGTCGTCCTCGAGCGGGACGTCGCCGGGATGGGCGCGAGCTCCCGCGCCGCCGGGATCGTCCGGGCCCAGGGCGGGACGCCGGCGACCGTCGCGCTCGGCCGCTGGTCGATCGACTTCTACCGCCGCCAGGCCGAGACGATCGGCACCGACTCCGGCTTCCGCGAGCTGGGCTACCTGATCCTCGCGGTCACCGAGGACGACGAACGGGCCGGCCGCGAGCGCGTCGCGATGCAGCAGGCCGAGGGCCTCGACGTCCATTGGCTGACCGGGGCCGAGGCCGCGACGCTCGTCCCCACGCTCTCGGCGGACGGCCACCGCGGCGGCAGCTTCCTCGCCACCGACGGCCACATCGACCCGCCGCGCAACGTCCGTGCCTACTCGCTCGCGATGCAGGCGGCGGGTGTCGAGCTGCGCGAGCAGACGGCATTCCTCGGCCTCCTTCTCGTCCCGACGCCAGGCGGCGGCCGGCGCGTGATCGGCGTCGAGACGAGCGCGGGCCCCATCTCGACCGAGCGCGTCCTGCTGACCGGCGGGCCGTCGCTCCGTGCCGTCGGACGGGCGGCCGGCGTCCGGATCCCGGCTGGCGCGGCGCGCCACACGGTCGCGGTCCTCGAGCCACACGCCTCGTTCGACGTCGAGCGGATGCCGATGGTGTTCGACATCGGGGCGGGCCTGTACTGGCGGCTCGAGGAGGGCGGGCTGCTGTTCGGCTGGAGCGACCCCGACGAGGCGCCGGGCGAGGCCCGCTCGATCAACTGGCCGATGTACGAGGCGGCTCGAGCGCGACTGGCGGACTTCGTGCCGATCACCCGCGACCTCGGGCTGCGCAAGATCTGGGCGGCGACGATCGACTACACCCCCGACCACCTGCCGATCCTGGGGCCGGCCCTGACCGTCGACGGGATCGCGATCGAGGGCGTCACCGTCGCCTCGGCCGGCGGCCACGGCATGATGTGGGGCCCGGGCGTCGCCCGCGTCGCCGCCGACCTCGCGCTCGACCGGCCGGACCGGGCTGATCGACGTCGCCGACCTGGGCCTCGACCGCTTCGACGAGCAGGGCCGGAGCCGCCTCGCGACCGACCCGATCGCGCTGCCGTTCCCGCTCGACGCGGCGGACGCCGCCGACGCCGCCGGCGAGCGCGTCGCGGCCCGCTGACCGCGATGCCCGACGCCGCCACGCCGCTGGTCCTCGAAGCCGGTGAGGCGCGCCTCGAGGTCAGTCCCGTCGACGGCGGCCGGATCGCGTCGTTCCGGCTCGCAGGCCGGGAGCTGATCGCCCGCGTCGACGCCGGCCCGATCTGGTGGGGCAGCTACCCGATGGCGCCGTTCGCCGGCCGGATCCGGCGCGGCCGGTTCGCGTTCCGCGGTCGCGACTACGAGCTGCCGCTGAACATGGCGCCGCACGCGATCCACGGCGTCGTCTTCGACCGGCCGTGGGACGTCGTGTCGGCCGACACGATCTCGGTGCGGCTGGGGCAGCCGTGGCCGTTCGCGGGGACCGTGACCCAGCGGTTCGCGGTCGACCCGGATCGCCTGAAGGTTGAGCTGGAACTCGCGGCCGACGAGCCGATGCCCGCCTGGATGGGCTGGCACCCGTGGTTCCGGCGCCGGATCGAGGGCGCGGGGCCGCTGGAGCTGGGGTTCGAGCCCGGGGCGATGTACGAGCGCGACGGGGAGGGGATCGCGACGGGCCGCCTCGTCGAGCCCACGGCCGGGCCATGGGACGACTGCTTCCGGGACCTCCGATCGGACCCGCGGCTGACATGGCCCGGCGGGCCGGAGCTGACGATCTCGTCGAACTGCGTCGACTGGGTCGTGTTCAACATGCGCGACGACGCGATCTGCGTGGAGCCCCAGAGCGCGCCGCCGGACGCGGTCAACCTCGACGGGCCGGTCGTCGAACCGGGGGCGCCGCTCCTCGTGACGATGGAGTGGCGCTGGCGCTAGGCCCGGGTCAGGCCGGCTCGGCGGCGGAACGCGCGAGGCGGGCCGAGCCGAGGGCGCTCCGGGCGCGGCTGAGGAGCGAGGGGCGGGGCGACGCGGCGGCGTGCTGCGCGTGGCGCCGCTGGGTGTCCTGCTCCTGGCTGTTCATGGCGACGAAGACGTAGTACGCGGCGATGGACTTCATGGTCGGTGATTCCCTTGGCGACTCGGTCGGTTGCGATCGAGGTGACGCGGCTCACCGTACGGTTCCGCGCCTCCGCACCGGGAGTGACGCAGGTCGCCAAAGGCACTGACAAATGTCGCAATGTCGCCCGGGACCTCAGCAGCAGCCGCCCTCGCCGCAACCGCAGCCCGCGGACATGATCGGCAGCGACGGCTTCGGGAGGTCCGGCATGACCGGCCGGTCGGCGTCGGCCACGGCAAGCGCCGGCTTCCGGCGCGCACGATCGCGGCGTACATCCCGTCGGTGACGGCATGGGTCGGCTCGACCTCGACGCCAGTCAGGCCGACCGCGGCCAGGGCGCACCGGTACTCCCCGAACGAGAGCGCCCCGGCGATGCAGCCGACGTAGCTCCCACGCTCGGCTCGCTCGGCGGGCGCCAGGCGAATCCTCGGCGACGACGTCGCTGACGCCGACGCGGCCGCCGGGCCGCAGGACGCGGGCGATCTCGCGGAAGACGGACGGCTTGTCGGCCGCGAGGTTGATCACGCAGTTGCTGATGACGACGTCGACGGACTCGGCCGGCAGCGGGATCGACTCGATGTGGCCCTTGAGGAACTCGACGTTCGTCGCGCCGGCCTCGGCGGCGTTCCTCTGCGCGAGCGCCAGCATCTCGTCGGTCATGTCGAGGCCGATCGCGCGCCCCGTCGGACCGACGCGCTTGGCGGAGAGGAGCACGTCGATGCCCCCGCCGGACCCCAGGTCCAGGACCCGCTCGCCTTCGCGAAGATCGGCGACCGCCGTCGGGTTGCCGCAGCCGAGCGACGCGAGGACCGCGGCGTCGGGCAGCTCCGCGCGCTCCAGGGCGGAGTACAGCTCCGCGCCGATCGTCTTCGCATCGTCGGAGCAGCAACCGCCCGAATTCGCCTGGGTCGCCGCAGCCGCGTACCGGATGCGGACCTCGTCGTGGATCGATTCCGTCGTCATCGTCGGTCTCCTCAACAGCTGGCGGGTGCGAGGTGGAGGGCGCGGCTGACGCGATCGAGGCGCGTCGGGTGGCAGCAGGACCGGTGGCACGCGGCAGCGCGCGCGAGGCGCTCGCGGGCAAGATCGTGGTCGCGTTCGCGCTGGCGAAGCGCGACGAGGTCGGGTGGAACGATCACGAGCGGCTCTCCTCGTCCGTTTGCGGCGCGGGTCATGATATTGATACTTGACGATATCGACATCTGTCAATACAGTGCCCGAAGTGAAACGTTCGACCGATCCCGACGTGCTGCTCCTCCAGGGCGCCGCCGACCCGACCCGGCTCGCGATCCTCCGCCAGCTCGCGGCCGGCGGCGGCGTTTGCGCCTGCGACTTCACCGCCTGCTGCGACGTCGCCCAGCCGACGGTCAGCCACCACCTCAAGGTCCTCCGCGAGTCCGGCTGGGTCCGGAGCGAGCGGCAGGCCTCGTTCATCTACTACTTCCTGCGGCCCGAGGCGCTCGCCCGCTTCAAGCAGCTCGCCGGCGAGCTCGCGCCGGCGATCGGCCTGCCCGGAGCGCGAACCCTGCCCGTCGTCCAGCCCTCGCTCGCGTGACGTGTCCGCGTCCATCGCCCGGCGCGACCTCGTCCTCCTGACGCTCGCCGCCGCCTCGTGGGGCGTGGGCACCGTGGTCAGCAAGCGCGCGGTGGAGGAGATCCCGCCCTTCGTCCTGCTGCCACTCCAGCTCGCCGCGAGCCTCGGCGTTCTCCTCATCCTGATGCGCGTCAGCGGCATGCGACTGCGCGGCAGCCCGCCGATCCTGTCCCGGCTGGGGATTCTCAACCCGGGGATCGCCTACGCGCTCGGGCTCGCCGGACTGACCTGGATCTCGGCGAGCCTTTCGGTCCTGCTCTGGGCCCTCGAACCGCTCCTGATCCTCGTGCTCGCCGGCATGTTCCTGCGCGAGGGGATCACCGCCCGGCTGGTCGCCTTGTCGCTCGTCGCGGCGTCCGGGATGGCGCTGATCCTCGCCGAACCGGCGAGCGGCGGCCAATGGCCGGGGGTTGTGCTGACGCTCATCGGCATCGGATGTTGTGCTGCGTACACGATCGTCGCCCGACGCTTCGTCGGAGCCTCGGACTCGACCGCGCAGGTCGTTCTCGCCCAGCAGGCGTACGCCCTCGGCTTCGCCGTGGTCGTCGGTCTCGCGGCAGCGGTGCTTCTGGGAGGGACGAGCGCGACCGCGATCACGCCGCTCGGCCTGGCGAGTGCCATCGCCTCCGGCGTCCTCTACTACGCGGCGGCCTACTGGTTCTACCTGAGCGCGCTGCGGACGGTACCCGCGTCGCTGGCTGCGAGCTCCTTCTACCTGATCCCGGTCTTCGGTGTCGCGGCGGGCTCGCTGCTGCTCGGCGACCGCCTCGAGCCAGTCCAGTGGCTTGGCGTCGCAGTCGTCGCCGGGGCGGTCACGCTGATCGCGTCCGGCCGCGCACAGCAGCGACCAGCGAATCGCGAGCCGCAGGCCCGGGCTTGGTCCGGTCGGTCAGAACAAGGCCGGCTTGACCACCATGGCAAAGACGAGCCCGAGGGTGAACGCCGCGGAGGCGGCCAGTGACCAGATCGGCCGGGAGGAACGGCGCCAGGCGTCGAGCTCGACTGCGGGCGACTGATCGACGGCGGCCCCGGCCGCAACGTGGACTGCATGCATCCAGTGGTCCGCATAGAGGTTCGCAACGATCAGCCCGACGAGCAGCACATAGGCTGTGACGAGCCACGACGATGTGAGATCGACCCCGCCGTTGAGCGCGGTCACGATGCCGAAGACGACGCCCAGGCCGTATGCGATGCCGCCGACCCTCGAGAGCGGCTGGGCGAATCCGAAGGCCCGCCGGATCGCATTCGCGTCGCCAGTTCGCAGGATCAGGACGTACAGGGCAATCGGCCCGATCGCGAGGGCGGTGGCGAGGAACATCGAACCGACATGGAGGAACTTCAGCTCGAGATAGGTCATCGAGCCAGGACTCCGTGGAGGATCACGTCGACGAGCCCGGCCTCGAACCCTGGCGCCGGCAGCCGGTTGAGGTGGCCCGCAACGATCGCCTGGAAGAGAGCCCGAGCCGTGACGGCCGGGTCGTGGGGTCGAAGCTCGCCGGCATCGATCCGGCCGCTCAGATACGCGGTAAGCAGGTCCAGAGCCTCGCCGATCAGTAGCTGCATTGCCGCAGCCACGTCAGGGTTCGTCTGCGACTCCCTCAGCACCAGTGTCATGAAGTCGGCCCGCTCGGCGATCATCGTCGAGAAGCCCGAGGCGATCCGCGGCAGTACCTCGGTAGCGGGCTGGTCGGGCGCAAGAGCGAGCAGTTGGCGGAGGGCCGGTAGGAAGCTGTTCCGCTCAAGGACGGCCAGCAGGAGCTCGTCCTTGCTCCGGAAGTAGTGGTAGACGAGACCGTGAGCGGTGCCCGACGCAGCCGAGATGTCGGCGATCGTCGTTGAGGCAAAGCCCTTCTCGGCGAACAGCCGAAGGGCGACATCGAGAAGTTCCCCTCTGCGGCGATCCGCCTGAAGCGCACGAGCCGACGACGCTTTCACGCGTCTAGGCTGCCACTCACTGACTAATCAGTCAACCAACCGGGTGCGGGGCTTCGACCGTCAGCGCCCTTGCAGCAGGTCCGGCGGCACGAGCCAGCGCAATATGCCGGACGCCTCGCTGATCGGCCGGACCGTGTCGATCCGGACGAGCGCGCCCTTCTTCAGGGTGATCGACCCGGCGTCCGCGATCCACGACGTCAGCTCGCTCAGATCCGGGTCGTGACCGACGAGCACCGGCCGCTCGGGCTCACCCGCGTCGAACAGGATCGCCTCGATCGCGACGACGTCCACCCCGCCCGCAAGCCGCTCGTCGATGGCGACCTCGACGCCCAGGGCGTCCCCGAGGATCTCCGCCGTCTGGCGGGCGCGGGTCTTGGGCGAGGTGATGATCGCACCCGGTTTGAAGCCGCCCTCGGCGAGGAACCGCCCCAGCCGTTTCGCCTGCTTCTCGCCCTTGCCCGACAGCGGTCGGATGTCGTCTGACCCGGTCCACGCCGCGGGATCGCCGGCGTCGGCGTGCCTCAGGAGATAGAGCTCCGTCCGGTCGCCGTGGACCGTGCCGTCATGCACCGGCGGCGTCCGCCACGAGTTGCTGCTCCCGCTCCCGCCGGGCGAGAGGGATGAACTGGGTGATCCGCGTCGCGAGCAACGTCAGCGTCTTCTGGAACGCGGCGAGTCGCTGCTCCTCGGTGCCCTCGACCTTCGCGGGGTCCTCGTAGCCCCAGTGAAGGACGGACTGCTTCTCGCCGGGGAAGATCGGACAGACTTGACGGGCCTCGTCGCAGACCGTGATCACGTAGTCGAAGGACTGGTCGAGAAACTCGTCGATCGACTTCGAGCGGACCCCGGCGTGGTCAAGGCCGGCGTCGTCGAGGACACGGATCGTCAGGGGGTTGACGCCCTTGGGCTCGATGCCCGCGGAGTTCACGTCGAAGTCGGCGCCGCCGTGCTGGCGGAGCAGGGCCTCGGCCATGATGCTCCGGGCCGAGTTGCCCCAGCAGATGACGAGCACCCGGATGGGCGGATCGAAGCTCACGGGTTCAGGTCCTCGATCTCGCCGGAGGCCAGGAAGACGACGTCCTCGGCGATGTTCGTGACCCGGTCGCCGATCCGCTCGAGGTAGTGGGCCGCGAACAGGATTCGCGTGCCGCGCTCGACGTTGCCCGGGTCGGCCCGCATCAGGTCGACGACCTCGTCGAAGGTCTTGTGGTAGAGATCGTCGATCTCGTCGTCGCGGGCCGCGACGGCCCTCGCGGCGGCGACATCGACGTCGACGAGCGCCCGCAGGATGTCGCCGACGAGCACCGCCGCGATCTCGCCCATCGCCGGCAGGTCGACGTAGCGCTTGAGCGGCGGGTGCGGGGCGAGCTTGCGGGCCTGCTTGGCGACCGAGCCCGCGTGGTCGCCCATCCGCTCGAGCTCGTAGCCGACGTGATCGAGCGC
This sequence comes from uncultured Chloroflexia bacterium, assembly GCA_963845925.1. Classification (GTDB taxonomy): domain Bacteria; phylum Chloroflexota; class Limnocylindria; order Limnocylindrales; family CSP1-4; genus CF-46. Next base: position 107,240 of record CAWJUA010000032.1, on the reverse strand, counting down.
GAGCAGGAAGCGCAGGTCGCGGGCGACCGGCGACTGGGTCGCGATTGCCCGGGTGATCGACGTCGAGAGCTCGCGCTGCATCTCGTTGATCCGCTTGTCGTTGACGATGACCGCCGTGGCGGCCTCGGCGTCGTGGGCGGTCAGGGCGGCGATCGCGGCGAGGATCGCGTCCTCGACGAGCGAGCCCATCCGCAGGACCTGGTCCTTGACCGCACTCAGCTCGACGTCGAGCGCCGGTCGCGACGGGTGGGCCGTCGGGTTCGCGGCGATCACGTCGAGGAGTTCGTCCTCGGCCTCGCGCATGATCTCGCCGATCTGGCGAGTGACGGCTTCTGTGGTGGGGCGCTCGTTTGGCGTGGCCATTGCGTGGATCCCCCTCTCAGCCGAACCGACCGGACACGTAGTCCTCGGTCAGCTGGTGCTTCGGGTTGGTGAAGATGTCGGTCGTCCGGCCCATCTCGACGAGGTAGCCGGCGCGGTCGTCGCCCATCGTGAAGAATGCGGTGGCGTCGCTGACGCGGGCCGCCTGCTGCATGTTGTGGGTCACGATGACGATCGTGTAGTTCTCGCGGAGCTCGCTCATCAGCTGCTCGATCCGGAGGGTCGCGACCGGGTCGAGCGCCGACGCCGGCTCGTCCATCAGGATCACCTCCGGATCGACCGCGAGCGCCCGGGCGATGCACAGCCGCTGCTGCTGCCCGCCCGAGAGCGACATCCCGTTCGCCTTGAGCTTGTCCTTGACCTCGTCCCACAGCGCCGCCCGGCGGAGGCTCCGCTCGGCGACCTCGTCGAGGTCGGCCTTCGATCGGCGGCCGGTGAGCTTGAGGCCGGCGACGACGTTGTCGTAGATCGTCATCATCGGGAACGGGTTGGGCCGCTGGAAGACCATCCCGACGATCCGCCGGAGCTGCACCGGGTCGACCTCGGGACCATTGATGTCGATCCCGTCGAGGATCACCTTGCCCTCGACACGGGCGTGCGGCGTCAGCTCGTGCATCCGGTTGAGCGTCCGCAGGAACGTGCTCTTGCCGCACCCGGACGGACCGATGATCGCGGTGACCTGGTGGCGCTTGACGGCGAGCGAGATGTTGTTGATCGCCCGGAACGTCCCGTAGTAGACGTTGAGGTCCTCGACCTCGAGGGCCGGCTTCTCCTCGGCGACCCCGGCTTCCGGAGAGGCGGCCGCGGACGGGACGGGTCGGGTCGGCGTCGGGACGCGGAGACCGGCCTCGGTGGCGGCCGCGCTGGCGGCCGCGGTCGGGGCAACGCTGAGGGCTGCCTCCGTGGAAGCCCCGTCGCCGGCGGGCGGCGGGTCGATGCGGATGGCCATCTCGGAAGACCTCTCAGGCTGCATTGCGAGTCCACGATCGGGACCGCACGGCGACGTTGATCGCGAGGACGATGATCAGCAGGAGCAGCGCCGATGCCCACGCCTGCTGGTTCAGGGCCGCGAACGGCTGGCGGGCGTTGTTGTAGATGAAGAGCGGCAGGGCGTCCATTGGCTTCTTGAAGTCGCCGACATTGATGAGCCGGCTGCCGAGCGCGGTGAACAGCAGCGGCGCCGTCTCGCCGAACGCCCGGGCAACGGCCAGCATCACGCCGGTGAGGATGCCGGTCAACCCCGTCCGCATGACGATCGAGAGGACCGTCCGCCACATCGGGATCCCGAGCGCCAGCGACGCCTCGCGGAGCGAGCCCGGGACGAGCTTCAGGATCTCCTCGGTCGTCCGCATGATCACCGGGATCATGATCACCGCGAGCGCCATCCCTCCGGCGAACGCATTGAACTGCTTGAACGGCAGCACGAGGAACGTGAAGACGAAGATGCCGATCAGGATCGACGGCACGCCGACGAGGACGTCCGCGGCGAAGCGGATGACACGCGAGGTGCTCGTGCGAGCGAACTCGTTGACGTAGACGGCGGCGAGCGTACCCACGGGCACCGCCACGATCGTCGCCAGCGCGACCATCTGGAGCGATCCCAGGATCGCGCTCGCCGCCCCGCCGCCGATGCCGAGGGCCCGCGGCGGCCTGGTCAGCAGGTTCCAATTGAGGCCGGCCAGACCATTGATCACGACGTAGAAGATCACCGCCGCCGAGCGGGACGACGCAGGCGATCGCGGCCACGAACGCGAGCGATCGCATCGCGACGTCGACGCGGGCGCGGCGGCGGTCGACCCTTGTCCGGACCAATCGATCGGCGATGGAACGCGTCATCACGGGCGTCGCGGCGGTCACGTCCGGGCCCCTTCCGTGCCGACGCGCCGGACGAGCAGCCGGGCGAGAACGTTCATCGCGATCGTGATCACGAGCAGGATCAGCCCGAGGTAGATCAGCGCCGACGTCTGAAGGCCGATCGACGCCTCGTTGAACGTCGTGGCGATCTTGCTGGCGATCGTCTGGCCCTGGTCGAACAGGCGCGACGGGATGTTCTGGGCGTTGCCGATGACCATCGTCACCGCCATCGTCTCGCCGAGCGCCCGGCCCAGGCCGAGGATGACCGCCCCGATGATCCCGGAGCGGGCATACGGCAGGACCGCGCCGCGGACGACTTCCCAACGCGTCGCGCCGAGGGCCGCCATTGCCTCGCGCTGGCTGTTGGGAACGGTCGTGATGACCTCACGCGAGATCGCCACGATCGTCGGCAGGATCATGATCGTGAGGATGATCCCGGCGCTGAACAGCCCGATGCCGTACGACGGCCCGGCGAAGATCGGGATCCAGCCGAGCCACCGGATGATGAACGGCTCGACCGTCGAGCCCAGGAACGGGCTGAGGACGAAGACGCCCCACAGCCCGATGACGACGCTGGGAATGGCGGCGAGCAGCTCGATGAGGAACGTCAGCGGGATCGCAACCCGCCGTCTCGCGAGCTCCGCGAGGAAGATCGCCGTCATCAGCCCGATTGGTGCCGCGAGGACGATCGCGATGACCGAGGAGAAGATCGTGCCGAGGATGTACGGCAGCGCTCCGTAGATCCCCTTCACCGGGTCCCACGTCGTCCCGAAGATGAACCCGAGGCCGAATTCCTGGAATGCCTCGCGCGAGTTCCAAACCAGCAGCAGGCCGATCGCGACGATCAGGAGGCCGACGGCAAGCGCGGCGAGGGCAGTCGTCGAACGGAAGGCCCGGTCACTGAACGAGCGCCGGCTTCCGGTCAGGCGACGGGCAGCGCTGCCCGGGGCCGGGATGGTCTGGGCGGTCATCGGCTACCTCGCTGCTCGGAAGCGGGTTGCATCATGCTCCACCTGCTCGGAACGGGGATGGAGGGCGCCGGTCGCGGTCCGAGCTCCGCGACCGGCGCCGTTGGAGGAGGAGAGCGGGATCAGGGCCAGATCGGCGAGCCCCCGTTGGTGAAGGTATGGAGCTCGTCGATGGCCTTCTGCCGGACCTCGGCCGGCAGCGGCGCGTAGCCCAGGTCGGGCTCGGTCGCCTGGCCGTCGGTGAGGGCCCAGCAGGAGAAGCTGACGAAGGTCTTGCCCTTGTCGGCGTCGGTCTGATCGAGGTAGGCGAGGAGGTAGGTGTAGGCGGCGATCGGGTAGGCGGTCGCGCCCTTGCCGTTGATGATCGGGGCTGCCCGGAAGTCGGCCGGGAAGTCGGCCACTGCGGCCTCGGCGGCGGCGGTGACGCCGTCGGTCGAGCCGGCGACCCACTGGCCGTCCGCGTTCTTCAGCTTGGCCGAGGTCAGCTGGGCCAAGCTCGCGTAGTTGAGCTCGACGTAGCCCGCCGCGCCCTCGGTCTGCTTGACACCGCCGGCGACGCCGTCGTTGCCCTGGGCGCCGGTGCCGGTGGGCCAGTTGACTTCCTTGCCCGCGCCGACCTTCGAGTGCCAGTCGGTGCTGACCGTGTCGAGATAGGTCGTGAACGCGTTCGTCGTGCCCGAGCCGTCAGAGCGGTGAACGACGAGGATGTCCTTGTCGGGCAGCGTCGCGCCGGGGTTGTTCGCGGCGATCTTGGGGTCGTTCCACTTCTTGATGTCGCCAAGGAAGATCCCGGCGACGTTGTCGGCGTCGAGGTTCAGGTCGGTGACGCCCGGCAGGTTGTAGATGACGACGACTGCGCCGAGCGCCGTCGGGATGTGGACCATCTTGGTGCCCGACGGGAGCTTCGCGATCTCATCGTCCTTCATCGCCGCGTCCGACGCGCCGAAGTCGACGGTCTGCTCCGTGATCGCCTTGATGCCCGCGCCGGAGCCGTTCGCCTGGTAGTCGATCTGGATGTTCGGATGAGCCCCATTGAAGGTCTCGAACCAGGTCTGGTAGAGCGGCGCCGGGAACGTGGCGCCGGCGCCCTGGAGCGTCAGGGTCGCGGTCGCGGGATCGGGGCAGGTCACCGCCGCCTGCGACGGGGCGGTGGATCCGGATGAAGCGACGGGCTGGGAAGCCGGCTGGCTAACTGGAGCCTGGCTTGCGGCGCTGGGGCTCGGGGTTGCCCCGGTCGAACTGCATGCGCCGAAGACGAACAGGGATGCAGTGAGAAGCGCGCCCAGGCGCTTCGAACTACGGATGGTCACTCGGATCCTCCTCCTGGCCGCCCTGGGGGCGCGGCTGATCACCATCGATCGGCTCGAACAGTGGGGAGAGGGGTTGAACGGTTGGTTCCCGAGCCGTTAAGGAATTGTTAACGGCACTCACAGGGAATCCCGCCGCGACGCGCCGCAACCTATCATTCGACGGTCCGAGCCCCCAGTACGCGGAGAACCGATGGCCAACCCAGATGCCAGGCCGATGACGCCGGCTGCCGCGCTCGCGCGCCATCTCGAGTGGCTCGAGTACGCGTTGACGGCCGCGCGCGAGGAGGAGGACCGGCGGCGCGGTCGCCTCGACAAGGCAACGCCGAAGAACCGCGACAAGCGCGCGGTGCGCCTCGCCGAGGTCAGGGCCGAGGTCGACGAGCTCAGCGCGCTCGTGCAGGGCATCAAGGACCTCCAGGCAGCCGCGACTCCGCCAACCAAGGTCGGCGCGAAGCGCGGGCCGAAGCCCGGCTCGAAGGCCCCGGCCCGGCGCCGCGCCTCGACCTCCGCTGCTGCGAAAGCCGGCCCGACCACCCGCCGGTCCTCGACGGGCTCGACCTCCACGCGCCGCCGCGCGGCGAGCGGCGCCGCAGCCGCCGGGACGAAGCCCACCGCAACCTCCGGGACGAAGCCCGCTGCCCCGGCCGCCGAGACCCCGCCGCGACGAATGGCACCGGCCCCTCTGCCCCGCCGAAGCCCCGGGCCTCGTCGGCGAAGCGGACCAGCACCGCACGGAAGCCCGCCACCCGATCGAAGGCGCCGTCCACGCGCTCGCGGCGGTCGACGCCGCCGCGTTCGGGCCCAACCAGCTGACGGCCAGCTGAGCCGTGCCGCCGGGTCTGCCCGACCGGCGGGTCGGCGCGGTCGTCGACCTGGGCTCGACGTCCGTCCACCACCTCGTCGCCGCCTTTGACGACCACCGGCTCGAGGTCCTCGTCGACGAGTCGACGTTCCTCGGGCTGGGCGCCGCCGCCGAGGAGCGCGGTGCGCTGGGCGCGGCGGGTCGCGAGGAGCTGATCGACACGCTCGCGGGCTACGCCTGGACAGCCCGGAGCCACGGCGCCCGCGACATCACGTTCGTCGCCACGGAGCCGCTCCGGCGGCTCGCCGACGCGGCCCGGATCGTGGGTGAGGTCGACGCCGGAACGGGCGTCCCGGTCCACGTCCTGCGGCACGAGGAGGAGGCGCTGCTGACGCTGCTCGGCGTGACCGGCGGGGCGCCCGTCGAGCGGGCCCTGCTCGTCGTCGACATCGGCGGCGGAAGCACGGAGTTCGCGTTCGTCGGCCCCGGCTTGCCGGCCGAGGTCCGCGGGATGAAGCTCGGCGCCGCCGCCCTCACCCGCCGCGTCGGGGCGGGCGACCCACCGGCCGCGACGGACCTGGCGGCATTGCGGCGGGAGGCCTCCGCCGCGCTCGCGGCTGCGCCCCCGTGGAGCCCGGTCGACATCGTCCTCGTCGGCGGCACCGCGAGCAACCTGGCGAAGGTCACCGACGAACCGACCCCGAGGACCCGCCTCCGATGGGCGGACATCGACGCGCTCGACCGCCTCCTGATCGCGACTCCGGCCGACGAGATCGCCGCAGCCCACGGCGTCCGGCCCGCTCGGGCGGCGCTGCTGCCGGCCGGTTCGGCGATCGTCCGGGCGGTCGCCGAGCACTTCGGGGCGATCGAGGTGATCGTCGTCGACAGCGGCATCCGCGAAGGAGCACTGATCGCCGCGGACCGCGCCGGTCCGGCGTGGCGCGACCGGCTCGAGGCGCTCGCCCACGGCTGGGCGGGCTGACCGCTCGAGTCGCGTCCAACGGCTCCAGACGCGCCAGATCCAGACGCGCCCGAGACGGCGGCTCGATACCGTCACGGCGAGAGTTCTGCGCGCGGCCGGTTGCCCCTACCTTGACGAGGATGAGCCCATGGCCTTCCTGACCCAGGAGAGTGATTCGTCGGTCAATGCCCGGGTCGGCGACCCGTTCGACGTGCGCCTCGGAGCGGCGCCGCCCACCGGCTACGGCTGGGAGATCGCGCTCGTGCCGCCCGGCGTTGAGCTGCTTCGCGGCGACGTGGAGGCCCAACCGGACGGTGGCCCGCAGGTCTTCCGGCTCGTCGCGAGCCACCCGGGCCGGTTCGACCTGCGATTCCTCCTGAAACGGCGCTGGGAGCAGGACCCGATCGAGATCCGCGTCGTCGAGGTGGTCTGCGCCGCGGGCTAGAGTCCGGCGACCGTCCGCCCGAGCGCCCGCCGGAACGAGACGCCGGCGACGCCCCGCCACGGCCCGCCGACGGTTCTCCGGAGCCGGGCGACCTCTCGCTCGCGGCTCACGAGATAGCGCCCGATCGCCGAGCTCTCGAGCGCGCTCATCGAGCCGGCGTTCTCGACGAGGAACGAGCGGGCCATGTTCGCGGTCACGTTCGCGTCGTTCAACAGCCCGAGATGGTCCTGGAGCGCGGTGACGCGGGCGATCAGCGTCGCCGCTTCCGGCGGCAGGGCCTCCCGGCTGAACTCGAGCGTGTAGCGGAGCCACTTGCCGGCGATCCGCAGCTCGTGGAGCGTCTCGACGTCGGCCCAGCGCAGGACCGGCTCGTAGGCCCGGACGCCCTCGTACGCGGTCAGGATGTGCGAGCCGGCGGTGTCGCGGACGCGGTGCGGCTGCGTCGGCCCGACCGGCGCGACCGCGAGGCCCTCGTGGCGCACGAACTCGCCGTAGTCGTCGACCCATCGCCGATAGTCGTCGGCGTCGAGCTCGCGGACCAGCAACCGGCGGGCGTCCTCCCGGTGGAGCCGCCAGCCGGCGAGCAGCGGCTCGAGCGCCCGCTGCTCCGTGGTCGGCAGGTCGGCCCGGTAGGCATCCGCCGCCTCGAGCAGCACGTCGAGGTCGCGGACCGCGCCCAGCCGCGAGGCGATCTCGCGGAGGCCGCGGCGGTAGGTCTTCGTGCGACCGCCGCGGAACGCGTCGCCGAACACGCGCCACGCCGCCCGCTGGCGCCGCGTCGCGACCCGCATGGCGTGGAGGTCCTCGGGATCGTTGCCGTCGCGGGTCCCTGCTCCTTGGCGAGCATCCGCGCCAGGTGGAAGCGGAGGACCTTCCGGCCGGCCTCGGCGACGTGGTCGTCGAGCATGACGCCGGGCGTGCGCGGCACGGCGAGACGCGTGGCGCCGGTGTCGGCGTCGGCGTCGGTCGCCGCCGGACCGCCGTCGGTCGCCAAGGCAGCCGCATCGGCCGCGGCGAGCGCCTTCGCGACCGCCTTGGCTGATGGCTTCGCCGCCGCTTCGTCGGACTCCGGCGCCGCCTGCGCGAGATCGGCGTCGACCGCCACCTCGATCTCGGCGTTCGTCACCGCTTCGATGACCGCCGCCGCCTCGGGCGCACGCTTGTCGGAACTGATCCTGTCCTCCTCGGCCCCCGCCTCCGGCTCCGGCAGCAGCGCCGATGCCCGCTTGCCCCGCTTGGTCGTCGTCGCGCGGATCGCGGCGAGGGCAGACTCGAGCTTGGACCCCGTCGACGGCGTGAGGGCCGGGTCGGACGCGACGACGGCCTCGATCCGGGCGAGCGCGGCCTCATCGCCGTTGAGCAGCTCGACCTCGAGCTCGACGAATCGCTCGACGACCCGGCTCCGGGAGACCGCGTCGACCTCGTCGAGGCTGACCTCGACGATCGTCTCGTCGAGCTGGAGCTTCCGCTTGCGTCGCAGCTGGCGGATCGTGACGAGCTCGACGAGCGGCGCGTCGCCGCACTGCTCGAGGATCAGCGAGCGGGCATCGGAGTGCGGCCAGTCGCGCGGGCCGGCGGTCCGGTCGGCCGGTCCCTCGAGCTCCTCCCGGCGATGTGTCGCGCCGCCGCTGCCATCGCCGTTGCGGCGGCCGATCGACTTGACCGAGACCGTCGTCCCCTTCGCGTTCTGCCGCAGGCGGGCGGCGAACCCGGCCCGGGCGAGCGCTCCGTCGGCCGTGTCGAGGTAGCGATCCTCGAGCTGGGTCGAGCGGACGGGGCTGATCGGATGGAAGCCCGCGAGCTCCTCGGCGAGCAGGTAGCGATCGCCGGCGGCCTCGTCCCGGAGCCGGTACTTGAGCTCGACTTCGACGGGTCGCGGGGCGGCGGGCGTGGGGCTCACGCGGCCGATCGTGCGGCGCTCATGCCCGCGGGTCGAGCGAGCCGGCACCGATGGCCGGCCGGCGAGGGACCGCGATGACCGTCGAGGCGGCGAGCGCCCGCTCCTTGAGCTCCTCCTGGGCATCGATCGTGCCCGGCACCCCGAGGATCTCCTCGGTCCGGCGCCAGACGGCGTCCGGGCCCAGCTGCCAGGACCGGCGGTCGTCGGCGAGCAGGACCTCGACGAACTCCTGGAGCCGCGCCTGGGCCTCGGCATCCTCGACCGGGACGATCGCCTCGACCCGCCGATCGAGGTTGCGGTCCATCAGGTCGGCCGAGCCGATGTACCAGTCGGCCAGGCCGCCGTTGTTGAAGCGCCAGATCCGGCTGTGCTCGAGGAACTCGCCGACGATCGAGCGGACCGAGATGTTCTCGGAGATGCCCTTGACGCCCGGCAAGAGCGAGCAGCCGGCGCGGCTGATGATGTCGACCCGGACGCCGGCCTTCGACGCTCGGTAGAGCGCGTCGATCGAGGGCTCGTCCACGATCGCATTGAGCTTGAGGACGATCCGGGCCTGATGCCCAACCTTGGCGTGCCCGATCTCGCGCTCGACGAGCTCGAGGAACCGCGACCGGAGGCTGTGCGGCGCGACGAGCAGCCGCCGGAAGTCGCGCTGCCGGGAGAGGCCGGTCAGGACGTTGAACAGGTCCGTCACGTCGGCGCCCAGCTCCGGCCGGCAGGAGAGCAGCCCGAGGTCCGTGTAGAGGCGCGCGGTCTTCGGGTTGTAGTTGCCGGTGCCGATATGGACGTAGCGGCGGAGGCCCGCGGCGCCCTCGCGGCGGACGACGAGGGCCACCTTCGAATGCGTCTTCAGCCCGACGAGCCCGTACACGACGTGCGCGCCGGCCTGCTCGAGCTTGCGGGCCCAGACGATGTTCGCCTCCTCGTCGAAGCGGGCCTTGATCTCGACGAGGACGACGACCTGCTTGCCGCGCTCGGCGGCACGGATCAGGTCGCGGACGATCGGCGAGTCGCCCGACGTCCGGTAGAGCGTCATCTTGATCGTGAGGACCTCGGGATCGTCGACCGCCTGGCGAATGAACCGCTCGACCGACGTCGCGAAGTTCTCGTAGGGGTGGTGGACGAGGAGGTCGCCGAGGCGGATCGCGGCGAAGACGTCGGCCGGCTCGTCCTCGTCGAGCGGGACGAGGCGCGGCGGCGTCACCGGCAGCCACGGCTCGCTCTTGAGGTCCGGCCGGTCGAGGTCGACGAGATCGCGCAGGCCGGTCAGGTCGAGCATGCCCCGGACCTCGTACTCGTCGTCCTCGCCCAGGCCCAGCCCGCGGAGCAGGATCGCACGCGTCGTCGCCGGCATCGAACGCTCGACCTCGAGGCGGACGGCCTCGCCGAAGCGCCGTCGCCGGAGCTCCTCCTCGATCGCCAGCAGCAGGTCGTCCGCCTCGTCCTCCTCGATCGCGAGGTCGGCGTTGCGGGTGACCCGGAACATATGGCGCTCGATGATCTCCATGCCGCTGAACAGCAGGTCGAGGTTGGCCTCGATGATCTGGTCCAGGAGCACGAAGCGGTTCGGCTCGATCTGGTAGAGCCGCGGCAGGATCTGGGGGACCTTGACCCGGGCGAAGCGCCGCTCGTCGGTCTCGGGGTCGCGCAGCCCGACCGCGATCGAGAGGCTGAGCGTCGAGATGTACGGGAACGGGTGGCCGGGGTCGACCGCGAGCGGCGTGAGGACCGGGTAGATCTCGTCGATGAACCGCTGCCGGAGGCTGGCGTGGTGCTCCGGGATCGCGGAGTACCGGACGATCTCGACACCCTCGCCAGCGAGCGACTTGCGGATCTCGGCCCACGTGGCGCTGAGGGCGGGGACGAGCTCCAGCACCCGTTTGCGGGCCGCGATGAGCTGCTCGCCGGCGGTCCGGCCGTCCGGCGACGTCTTCGTCGAACCGGCGTGGAGCTGCTGGCGCAGGCCGGACACGCGGATCTGGAAGAACTCGTCGAGCATGCTCGCGAAGATCGTCAGGAAGTTGACCCGGTCGAGCAGCGGGTTGCGGGGATCCCGCGCCTCGAACAGCACCCGGGCCGCGTAGTCCAGCCAGGACAGCTCGCGGTTGATGTACGGCCGCTCCGGTGCGGCGCGCTTCCGGGCCGGCCGGGCCGATCGTGGCCGGGGAGGTGCGCTGCCGACGGACGAGGCAACGGCGGTCATCGGGTGGTTCGAGCTCCTGCGAGGATCGTCACGAGACGCTCGGCGCCCGGGCGATCGGATCGGGTCGCCGAGAATAGCACTTGCCCACGTTCGGGCAATTGGTACGGATGCCGGATTCGCGCGTTGCTTGCGTCGCGCGTGCCGCTCACTGCTCCGCGAGGTATCGCCGCTCGCCGGTCCGCGGGTCGACGTAGACGCGCATCGTGTGGCCGCTCGTCGGGTCGACGAAGCGCTCGTCGGTCCGCCGGAAGCGCGGCTCGAGCTGGCCCGACGGCTCGCCGCCGCCCGGCCCGATCGGCTCGAACGCCCGATCGGCCTCGTCCGATCGGTAGCGCTGGCGCTCCAGGACGACCGCGACGACGAGGACCGCGCCGGCGATCACGAGCCACAGCCCGCCGGTCCCGAACGGGCCGCCGACCGCGACCGCGCTCAACCCGCCGATCACCATCAGCGTCCCGACGACGCCGAGGACGACCCGGGTCGTGGAGGAGAGCATCGTCGTTCGCTCCCCGGCTATTCGGACGGCGGCTGGGGCGCGTTCGCGTCGGGCTCGATCACGACCGAGGTCCCGTAGGCGACGATCTCGGACATCGTGCCGGCCAGCTCCGAGCTGTCGAAGCGCATCGAGATGACGGCGTTGCCGCCCATCAGCGTCGCGTTCTTGACCATCCGGTCGAGCGCCTGGCGGCGGGTGTCCTCGAGCAGCGAGGTGTACTCGTGGATCTCGCCGCCGCCGATCGAGCGGAGGCTGGCGATGAGGTTGCCGGAGAAGCCGCGGCTCCGGACGACGAGCCCGAAGACCTGGCCCTTCGTCTCGGTGATGCGATGGCCGGCAATGAACGGCGAGGTGGCGACGATCATCTGGACCCCTCCTGGTGGTCGTGGTGGTCGTGTTCCCGGGCGGACCGCTCCGCCGCGCAGATCGCGCACGGGCAGCGGTCACGCAGGAGCGCGAACGTGTAATACCCGGTGTGATGGCCGTCGGCCCAGGACGGGGCGACGGCGTAGTTGCCGACGAGCTGGATGTCGACCATCCGCGTCTGCTCGTCGGTCAGCGTGGGGTTGGTGTCGAGCCAGCCGGGCATCCCGGCCTCGCCGCGGCAGTGGGCGCAGGGACAGAGCCAGCGGAGCGGCGTGAAGTCGTAACGGGTCGTGTGGCCGTCCTGCCAGATGATGTCGAGGGTCCTGGCGGTGCGGTCGGCGTGGATGCGGGTCGCGACGGTCGGCGAGGGCGCGACGGGCGGCGTTGTCACGCGTTGATGATCGCACCTTCACGAAGCCCGGACGATCGGCCCAGTCACGCAGGCGAGGGTCTCGGGCTATCGTTCGCCGGGTGACCCTGTCCATCGACCGTCTCCACAAGCGCTTCGGCGACGTCGTCGCGCTCGACGGCCTCGCGTTCGACGTGCCGGGCGGCCAGGTGTTCGGCTTCCTCGGCGCGAACGGCGCCGGCAAGACGACCACGATGCGGATCGTCCTCGGCGTGCTCGAGGCCGACTCCGGGACGGTGACCTGGCGCGGCGCCGACAGCCGGTCCCTGTCGCGGGCGACGTGGGGCTACCTGCCCGAGGAGCGCGGCCTCTACCCGCGGATGCGGGTGATCGACCAGCTCATCTACTTCGCCGAGCTCTACGGCATCCCGCCCGACCGCGCCCGGCGCGAGGCGATGCACTGGCTCGCACGCTTCCGCGTCCCGGACCTCGCCGAGCGCCGCGCCGACGAGCTCTCGAAGGGCAACCAACAGAAGATCCAGCTGATCGCCGCGGTCCTCCACGATCCCGAGGTCCTGCTCATGGACGAGCCGTTCACCGGCCTCGACCCGGTGAACGTGGCGATCCTCCGGGAGGCGTTCCTCGAGCTGCGCGAGCAGGGCAAGACGCTGATCTTCTCGACCCACCAGATGGAGACCGTCGAGGCGCTCTGCGAGTCGATCGCGATCGTCGACCGGGGGCGGGTCGTCGTCGGCGGGTCGTTGCGCGAGATCCGCCGCGCGGCGGGGCGGCGGCTGCTCCACATCTCGGTCGAGGGCGACCACCGGCTGCCGTGGCTCGCGACCGTCGAGGGGGCGCGGATCCTGCGAGCCGGCGTCGGCCGGACCGAGGTCGAGCTCGACGAGGGCGTCGAGCCGGACGCGGTGCTCTCGGCGGCGATCGCGAACGGCGCGTCCGTGACGCACTTCGAGATCGACGAGGTGTCGCTCGAGCAGATCTTCATCGACCACGTCGGCCGGCCGGCCGATGACGACGAGCACTTCGCCCCGGGTGACGTCCCGCCGGTCGACGGCGACGAGGTCGCGGCGGCGGCTGCGGTCCGTCGCTCCCCGGTCGCGGGCGATGAGCCGGTGGCCTGACGATGGACGAGCGTCCGAGCCGCACCGAGCCGCTCATGCCGAACGTCGGCTTCGTCGCCCGGCGCGAGTACGCCGCGCTCGTTCGGGGCCGGCTGTTCTTCGTCTCGACGCTCGTCCTCGCGGGCCTCGCGATGTTCGTCGCGGTCCTGCCGGTCGCGGCGAAGCTGATCGACCGCGGCAGCACCACGACCGTCGCGGTCGTCTCGACCGACCCGGAGCTGTCCCGGCAGACGCGCGACGTGCTGACCAGCATGCTGAAGTCATCGGGCAGCGACTTCGACCTCATCGCCGGGTCCGACGAGCAGACCGCGATCGCCCAGGTCGCCGATCGCGAGCTCGACGCCGCGGTCATCGCCAACCGCCGCCCGGACGGCCAGCTGGGGTTCAGCTTCCACCTCGGCGAGACGATGGGCCAGCAGCAGGTCGGGACGCTCTCGCTGGGCGTGTTCGGCGTCGCGGTCCTCGACTACGCGGCGCACAACCCCGTCTCGGGCTTCCAGCAGCCGACGATCGACGTCTTCCGGTCCGTCGGCGGCGATCGATGGCGACCAGCCGTTCGACGCGTCGGCGTTCGCGAGCCGGCTCATCGTCGGGGCGGTGTTCGGGTTCCTGATCTTCATCACGATCGTGATCTACGGGATGTGGGTCGCCCAGGGCGTCGTCGCCGAGAAGGCGAGCCGGGTCATGGAGCTGCTGGTCAGCGCGGCGTCGACGCGGCAGCTCGTCATCGGCAAGACGCTGGGGATCGGGCTGGCCGGCGCGACGCAGACGACGATCGTGCTCGTGCCGGCGCTCCTCGTGCTGGCCGGAGAAGAGGCGATCGCCCGCCTCGTGCTGGGCCAGGGCGTCGGGTTCGCGGCGTCGGTGTCGTCGCTGTCGCCCGGCCTGCTGCTCGCGTTCGCCCTGTTCTACGTGCTGGGATTCGCCCTGTACTCGCTCGTGTACGCGGCGGCCGGATCCCTCGTGAGCCGGCCCGAGGACCTCCAGATCATCGCCCTGCCGCTCTCGATCGTCGCGATCGCCGGCTACGGGATGGGGCTGCTGGCCCTGACCGGCGGGATCACCGGGTTCATCCGGCTCGCGTCGTACGTCCCGTTCTGGAGCCCGTTCGTGATGCTGACCCGGCTATCCGTCGGGCGGGTGGAGCCGTGGGAGCTCTTGCTGTCCGTGGCGCTGCTCGTAGCGACGATCGGCTTCGTAGGTGTGGTCGCGATCCGGATCTACGGGGCGGGCGTGCTGCTCTACGGGCAACGGCCCGGGTTGCGCGCGTACGTCGCAGCGGCCCGCGGGAGGTAAGCCCCGCATCCTCGGCTGTCGCGCCTGGACGACGCTGGACTGCGTTGGACCCTGCGCTGCTCGCTCACGGGGCTTCGCACCCGCTCGCTCCGCTGCTCGGGTCCGCCTTGCCAGCCTCGCCCAGCCGCGACGATCGCAGAAGCGATGACTGCCCTCACTCCTCGAAGAGAAGGGGCAACCGCCGGATGAGCGCCACGACTGGCGCGGACGCCCCGGTCGGGACCTCGGCTTCGCCCGCGTCGCCGACCGGGAGCATCACGGCGCCCGGGGCGAGCGTCGGGATGAACCGCCAGAGCCGGCTCTTGATCCCGGGCAGGTACGGCGACGACCGCTGGCGGGCCATCACGCCTGCGATCCCCTGTGCCGCGGCCGCCTCGTGGAGTGCCCGGCCCTCGCCGGCGATCGCGGGCACCGCCACGACCTCGTCGCCGGGCCGCAGTACTTTCCGGAGGGTCTCCCGGCGGCGGGCAAGGGGCGCCGAGATCATCGACCGCCCGTCGATGTGCAGCAGGTCGAACGCGAGGTAGGCCACAGGCCGGCCGCGCGCGCCACCCAGCCGTCGGGCCAGCTCGTCGGCGTCGGCCAGGCCGTTCGCGCCGACGACCACGAGCTCGCCGTCGAGCACCGCCGATCGGGCGTCGACCCGGACCGCCAGCCCCGCGAGCTCCGGTAGCGCAGGCAGCTCCCGACCGGCGCCATCGACGAACGTCACGTCGCCACTGCCGGCGACCTCGGCCGGCCCGATGAACGCGAGCGCCCGCAATCCGCCCCATGACGGCTCGAAGAGGTGAGCGTCGGAGTCGAACGGCTCGGCGATGGGGCGCGGCAGCATCGGTCGGAGCGTGGCCGGGAGGTTCGGGAGGACCGGGACGTCGGGCTCGAGCCGCAGCGACAGCTGGTCGCGCATCGTGGCCCGATGGTAGCCGTTAGACTCGGCCTCGTCGCCGCGCCTGCATCGCGCCGCGCAGCCCAGCCGCCGACCGACGGAGGATTTCGTGACGCGAGCGCTCGCCCCCGACGACCTGTACAAGCTCCGCATCGCGACCGACCCGCGCGTCTCGCCGGACGGCCGCCACGCCCTGGTCACGCTCCAGACCGCTGCCCCGAAGGGCGACGGCTACCGCCACGCGATCTGGCTCGTGCCGCTCGACGGCGACGGCGGCGACGGCGGCCAGCCTCGCCAGCTGACGCTCGGCGCGAAGAACGACGGCCACGCCCGCTGGTCGCCGGACGGTCGGACGGTCGGGTTCGTCTCGGACCGCCGGCACCTGGTCGAGGAGGAGCCGGACGCCGGCGACAAGAAGGATCGCGAGGACGGCAGCCAGGTCCACCTGCTCTCCCTGGACGGTGGCGAGGCCCGCCGGCTGACCGACCTGCCGCGCGGCGTCAACGGCTTCGAGTGGTCGCCCGACGGCACGAAGCTCGTCGTCGTCTCGACGTCCCACCGGGCGGACCGCAAGGACGACCGGAAGGCTCGCGGCCTCGACCAGAAGCGCGAGCCGAGCGACCCGCCCGAGTCGGACTACCGCTACATCGACCGGTTGGGCTACATGCTCAACGGGCCGGGGTTCATCTACGACCATGTCGCCCATCTCTGGATCGTCGACGTCGCCACGGGCGAGGCGACGCGCCTGACCGACGGCGCGGCCGGCGACGACGACCCGGCCTGGTCGCCCGATGGCACGCGCATCGCCTTCTCGACGCAGCTCGATCGCGATCACGACCTCAAGTTCCGGTCGGACATCGTCGTCGTCGACGTCGCGACTGGCGTCCGCACCCGCATCACCGGCGGTCCGGAGCCGACGTTCTTCGTCCCGGCGTGGCTGCCCGACGGCTCGACGATCGCGGCGATCGGCGGAAGGATCCCCGCCAACGGCTACCGCAACGACATCTGGCTCTTCGCCGCCGACGGCACCGAGGCGACGCCCGGCGGCGGCACGAACCTCTCCGACCGGCACGACATCATGCCGGGCTCGGCGATGAACAGCGACATCACGCCGGGCGAAGGGTCGCGGCTGATCCCGTCGGCCGACGGCCGCTGGTTGTCATTCCTCGCGCCACGGGACGGCGCATACCAGCTGTGGCGGATCGCGGTCGAGGACGGCTCACTCGAGCAGCTGACCGAGGGCCGCCACTTCCTCTCGGCGTTCGACCAGGTCGACGGCCGCGGCGTTCGTTCGCGCGCCGCCTTCATCCGTTCGTCGCCGACGGAGCTGGCCGACGTCTGGGTCCGCGACGGTGCCGGGGCGCATCTCCGTCGAGTGACGTCGTTCAACGACGAGGCCCTCGCGGACATCGAGCTGGCCGAGCCGCAGGAGCGGCACGTCACCGTCGACGGCCGCGACGTCCAGGGCTGGTTCCTGCCGGGGCGAGGGGCCGACGGCTCGAAGAAGGACGGCCCGCTGCCGCTCGTGACGGAGATCCACGGCGGCCCGCACACGCTCTACGGCTGGAGCCCGGTCCTCGAGTTCCAGATCCTCGCCGCCAACGGGATCGGCGTGTACTACTCGAACCCGCGTGGCTCCGAGGGCTACGGCCGCGAGTTCAACGAGGCGAACCTGCGTGACTGGGGCCACGGCCCGATGCGCGACGTCCTCGCCGGCGTCGACGTGCTCGTCGAGGACGGCCTCGCGGACCCCAAGAGGCTCGGGCTGACCGGCGGCTCGTACGGCGGCTACCTGACGAACTGGATCATCGCCCACGACCAGCGGTTCGCCGCCGCAATGACCTGCCGTTCGGTGTGCGACATGCAGATGCTGTTCCTGACCGGCGACATCAGCGGCGGCGACTGGGCGCAGATCGAGTTCGGGACGACGCCCTGGGACGACCCGGCGTACTTCCACGAGATCTCGCCGCTGACCTACGCCGACGGGATCCGGACGCCGCTGCTGATCCAGCACAGCGAGCGGGACATCCGGACGACGGTCGGCCAGGCCGAGGCGCTGTTCACGGTCCTGCGGTCGAAGAAGCGGCCGGTCCGGCTGATGCGCGTCCCCGAGGAGACCCACGAGCTGACCCGCTCCGGGACGCCGTTCCGCCGGGCGGAGAACCTGATCCAGGTCCGCGACTGGTTCCGGCACTTCCTGGTCGATGGCAAGCGCACGCTGCCGCCGCTGCCGAAGGTCCGCGCGGGGCGGTAGGTCGTCGCCTACCGCGGCGCGGCCAACCTGGCCAGCCATTCATCGCGGGACTGTTAGGCGCGATCGGGCCGGATCGGAGCGCTCGTCAGGAGGGCCTGGAGCCGTCCGTTAGCCGTCAGCGTCAACCACGGGTCCGGCCGAGGGCCTCGGACGATGCCGCGGCGTGGCGAACGCGGCCTATCAGTCCAACGATGACTAACTGGCACGGCGCCGTTCTGATCGCGTTGGGCTGCAGTTAGCCACGGAGGGCAACAAATTGCCCCGAATCGCCCCGGCGAGGCGGCCCATCCTTGGCTAACGCTCAGGTCAGGTCACATCTGAGCAACTGGCAGGGCGACGAGCGGGTCGGGCGCGCCTGACTCCCATCGGCGCGCCCGCCGCTCGGAGGGGGTGGGCTAGTCGCGGGCGAAGCGGCGTCGGGCGAAGACGAACGCGACCAGCCCCGCGCCGACGATGGCAAGGAGCGAGCCGAGAGGGACCTCGGCCGAAGCCGCGATCGCGGGATCGGTGTCGCTCGGCGGCGTCGTGGCGCCGGACCCGGATCCGGAGCCGCCGGCCGCGGCCTCGACCGTGATCGTCCCGGTCATCGACGAGTGGATCTTGCAGTGGTACGGGAATGACCCGGCCGTCGAGAACGTCGCCGTCCCCGTGCCGTTGGCGCCGATCGTGCCCGTGTCGAACGACCCGTCGTCGGCGGTCGCTGTGTGTGCCGTCGCGTCGGAGTTCGTCCACGTGACCGTGTCGCCGACCGTCACCGTCACGTCGGGCGGCGCGAACGCGAACCCGGCGATCGCCACCGCGTGGTCCGCGGCGAGGACGGCACCTCCGCCGATCGAGGCGATGGCGGCAATCGCCATCACCGTGCCGGCCAGAAAACGAGCGCGAAGACGACGCGTGACCACGGCAAACCCTCCCTGCTGCCCCCGGTTCGACTTGGTACGTCGACCTCGCGACGATCGGTTCTCGCGCTGGACCGTCGAGTCGACGGGAGTATCCTCACCGTCCCATGGCGACCACCCACCGCCCCGACACCCTCGCCCGCGAGCGCGCGCACGAGCTCGTCCGCTCGTGGGACGGCCGGCCGGGCGCGCTCGGGCCGCTGCTCGGCCGCGTCTCGAGCGTCGACCAGGTCGGCGTCGAGGAGCGGGTCGACAGCCTGAAGAAGCGCTCGATCAAGAAGGCCTCGAAGCTGTGGGCCCTCGACCTCGCGATCCGGATGATCGACCTCACGACGCTCGAGGGGAAGGACACGCCCGGCAAGATCCGGGCGCTCGCGGCCAAGGCGATCCACCCTCAGCCTGGCGACCCGTCGATCCCCAGCGTCGCCGCGCTCTGCGTCTACCCGGCGCTCGTCGAGGAGGCGAAGGACGCCCTCAAGGGCTCGACCGTCAAGGTCGCCTCGGTCGCGACCGGCTTCCCGTCGGGCCAGACGTTCCGCGACATCAAGATCGCCGAGACGCGGGCCGCCGCCGAGGCCGGCGCCGACGAGATCGACATGGTCATCGACCGCGGCGCGTTCCTGAGCGGCGACTACCTGACGGTCTTCGAGGAGATCGTCGACGTCAAGGAGGCGTGCGGCGACGCCCACCTCAAGGTCATCCTCGAGACCGGCGAGCTCGAGACGTACGACAACGTCCGGCGCGCGATCCGTCCTCGCGATGGCGGCCGGCGCCGACTTCATCAAGACCTCGACCGGCAAGGTCCAGCCGGCGGCGACGCTCCCGGTGACGCTCGTGATGTTCGAGGCGGCCCGCGACTTCGAGCGCCAGACCGGGCGCCAGGTGGGGATCAAGCCGGCCGGCGGGATCCGGACCGCGAAGGAGTCGATCCAGTACCTCGTCGTCCTGTACGAGACGCTCGGGCCGCGCTGGATGACGCCCGAGTACTTCCGGTTCGGGGCGTCGTCGCTGCTGAACGACGTGCTGATGCAGATCGAGAAGGAGCGAACGGGCCGCTATCAGGGCCCGGACCACTTCACGCTCGACTAGCGACCGACCGCAGGGGGAACCGATGGCCGTCGATTCCGCGCCCGACTTCAAGACCTCGGCGACCCTGCCGCCGATCCCCGGCCTGCGCTTCCGGCACTTCGCCGGCCCGACCGACTACCCGGCGATGAACGACGTGGCGAACGACGCCCGCGAGGCGAACGGCGTCCACAACATCACCGATCCAGACGCGTTCGCGAGCTATTACGCGCACATCGACCCCGACCACTGCGCGCTGGACCGCGACCTGGTCATGGTCGACGTCAACGGCGAACTGGCCGGCTACGCCCGAACCGAGTGGGCGGATGAGGAAGTCGCGCGGGTCCATTACCTCGTCTGCTTCCTGCGTCCGGCGTTCCGGCGGCAGGGGATCGGCCGGGCCATGCTCGAAGCGATCGAGGAGCGGGCGATCGCGGTCGCTGCGGACCACCCGACCGATCGACCCGTCTTCTTCAATGCGGAGACGCTCGGCGATCCGGGCGCCGATGCACTGCTCACGGCGACGGGCTACGTCCCCGTTCGCTACCACTACGTCATGGTCCGGCCGAACCTCGACCCGGTGCCCGACGCGCGGATGCCCGACGGGCTGGAGATCCGGCCGGTCGAGGACGAGCATCTGCGGCCGATCTTCGACGCCGCCGTCGAGGCCGCTCGCGGCCTGTGGGGCTACACGGAGCCGACCGAGGCCGACTTCGACTGGTTCGTCACCGACCCGATCGAGTCGTCCGAGCGATCCCTCTGGCGGATCGCCTGGGACGGCGACCAGATCGCCGGCCAAGTCCGGGCGTTCATCAATCACGACGACAACGAGCGCTTCGGCGAGAAGCGCGGCTGGGTCGAGCACATCCTCATCCGGGCGCCATGGCGGCGGCGCGGCCTGGCGCGGGCGCTCATCGCGTCGAGCATCGACGGCCTCCGCGAGCGCGGCATGACCGAAGGCGCCCTCGGCGTCGACATCGACAACCCGAGCGGCGCGCTCCGCCTCTACGAGAGCGTCGGGTTCGAGCGGGTCAGCCTCGAGACCGCGTACCGCAAGCCGATGCCCCGCGCCTGAACGGCCTCAGCCGATCGGTCGCCAGGTACCGGAACATCGGCATCGCGGCTTCGAACGTGTCGGCCATGACGTCCGGCAGGTGCGGCGACATCGCCTCGTGGTCCGAGAGCCGCCGGCCGAAGACGACGTCCTTCATCTTGAGCGTCTCGGCCTCCGGGTGGTCGGCGGCGTAGCCGGCGGGGACGCGCTGGAGCGAGTGGCCGTCGCTGCTGAGCGCCGCCGAACGCGTCGACGAAGGCCTTCCTGTCAACGACGGCATGGAACGCCTTCGGGTCGTCGGCGACGTGGCGCCGGAACGCGTCGATCCACGGCTTGTCGGGATGCCAGATCCCGCCGCCGACATAGATCTCGCCCGGCTGGAGGTGGAAGTAGCCGCCGCTCGAATGGACCTCGGAGGTGTGGGATCGGGCGGTCGCGTCGCCAGCGTCCGCCGCGTCGGCAACGTACGGGAAGCTCGCCCCGAGGTTCGTCTTGTACGGCGACTTGTCCTTCGAGAAGCGGACGTCGCGGTAGATCCGGAACGGGCTCTTCGCCGGGTCGGCACGGAGCGGGATGCCGCGCTTCTCGAACCGCTCGCCGAGCGCGGCGATGAGCGCCTCCAGCGGTTCCTTCAGCAGCCGCTCGTACTCGGCCTTGCGCGGCTGGAACCAGGCCCGCTCGTTGTTCGCGGCGAGGTCGACGAGGAACTGGATGGCCTCCGGGCGGAAGCCTGTGAAACTTGGCGTGGCGACGGCCATGGGTGGTCCTCCGGGAGCGTGTTCGGCGACTCTACCGCGACTCGATTAGCTGCCAGGTTCTGGCCGTGTGCCAGCGTTGCGGCGCAGGCAGTGCTCGCATCAGACTAGAGCGGGAACCGGTCCATGTAGACGGTCCGTTCGACCGGCTTGCTCGGCCCGGCTGGACATCCAGTGGCAGCGACTCCCACTCTTCAAGGACGAGCCGCCAGTCAGACCCGGCGCCCTCCTGGTCGAGCCCGGGCTGGCGGATCGGGAGCGGCTCGGACAGCGGCACGTCACCGGACCAGACTCGCATGACCTCGTCCTCGTCGATCCGAGCGAGCGCGACGACGTCGCCGACGCGGTCCCAGTCGAGATCCGACGCCGTCGGCCCGCGATGCTCGACCCACGCCCGGACGCCCCGCGGGCGGGCGGTCGAGGAAGTCGCCGCGAACAGCATGACCTCCGCGAGCAGCTCGTCATTCACGAGGGCGCCGCCGGGGCCACCCGATGACGGGAAGACCCCGCTGGTCGGGCGGCGCTCCTCGATCCCGGTGACGGTCACCCGAACGACGTCGTCGGCCGGGCGTGTGATCGCGGCCGTGCGGTCGTTGAGCAGCTGCACGAAGTCGGCCACGACAACCTTCGAGAGGTGCGCGTTCGCCACCGACCACGGCTGGAATCGCGCTAACGCGAGGCGCAGGAACGGCCAGAATGCCTCGCCCGGGTCGACCCGCAGGTCGGCGTACCACATGTCGCGGCCAGTGGCGTACCGGACCGGGTGGCCGACGACGCTCACGCCCGGGTGGCCGCTGCCGGTCTCGGCGATCGTGAGGCGGTCCATCGGCAACAGTCCGTCTGCCGAGAAGTCACGGGGTCGCGGCATGGCGGCCGGGAGTGCGCCATTGAGGCGGATCGGATCCTTGCCCCAGAGCGAGACGAACTGCCGCCGGAGATCTGTATTCGCGATGATCGCGTCAGCGCCGGAGAGGACGACGCCGAGCATCTCGTCCTCGCCCGATGGGTACCACGGCCGCTCGAGCCAGACCCGCAGGCCGCCGAGCCGTGAGCGACGTCGCGCGACCGGATCCAGCGGATCGGCATCCTCGTCGCGCCACTCGAATGTCGGGATGATCGAGTGCACGACCGGCACCGGAGGCCGGATCGAGTTGCGGACGTGAATTGTGGTCGCCGGCCCGGTGACCTGGAGATTTCCGGCATTCGCCGTCTCGGCCTCGGGCAGGTACTCGCGGAAGCGGGTCGTTGCGATCGCCGAGTACGCCACGACGCGGTGCTTGTGATCGCCGAACTCGTCCTTGAGATCGCCCGGGGTTCCCGCGGCCAGGTCGAGATCATCGAGGCCGTCCGGCAGGACCAGATCGAATGCGTGCCCCGATCGTCCTGCGATGAGCTCCGGCGGACCGATGGCGGGATCGTCAACCCATTCCGCCCAGCGCCCCTCGACGTCGAGACGGCCTGTCGTTGCTGCCTGCGACCGGAGGATCCCCCGGAAGCGAGTGAACGTGTCGCCGTAGCTCCGCTCGGCCGCGAACTCGTCGTCGAACGCGGGACGGGCGAGCGGTCGCTGGGTTGCGTGGACGAGCGCGAGGTCCTCGCCCGGCGTCACCATCTGGTGCCCGCCATCGACGACGTCCTGGACCGAGCCCGCCGGCACGGTACCGACGATCCACTCCCAGATGCCCAACCGGTCGAGTGTCGCGGTGTCGGCCAGGCGGCTCGAGCCGCGGACCGTCGCGGTTCCGCCCGGCGGCAGGCGCACGGTGATCACTCGACTTGCAACGGACACGGCGGGCGTGTTGCCGCCCTGCAGGACGAGCCGGAAGGTCTCGAGATCCGGCCAGCTGCCCGAGTACTGGACGAGCTCCGTGTGACTCCAGCCGCTCGCGGTGCCACCGCCGGTGAAGCGCAGCGCGATTCCGAACGCGAGCGGATCCGGCAAGTACGGCGTGGCGAGTGAGTTCGAGTCGTGGATGATCGCGAACCCTGCCTCAGGTGCCTCGCCTCGCTTGAGGTTCTCAAGCACCGCCTTGAGCTGCTGCGGCGTGAACTCTCCGTCACGAGCGAGCGGTGGCACGAGCGCGATCCCGGCCACGGGCTTGCTGCCTTGGGGGTTTGTCGCATCAAGGATCACCCGGTCGGCCAGCGTTCCCTCCTCGCGGCGGGCGCGAGCGAACGCGGCCCGATAGGCAGGAATGGAGCCGGGACCGGTCACCCCGATGGCATCGTCGAACTGACCGTGCAGCTCCGCTTCAAGCTGGCTGGTCTTCGGCGGAGCCAGGTGTCGCTGGCTGTCGGCTCGGAAGCCTGAATATTGGCGCGGAGTCGCAGCCGCGAGTGTAGCCGCGTACGCCGAGGGATCGACCGTTGTCAGCGGCTTGGACGCGTCGAGGTTGTCGGCCTTGACGCCTGTCCGGATGACGAGCCGGTGAGCGGACTCGCCCTCCGTGAAACCGTGGCGGGGGACGGTGACGGGATGGGAGATTGGCTGAAACCGCCGGAAGGGCCGCCGGGTGGTCGACGGAGCCGCCCGCGGGAAGTCGGTCGAATGGCCGGCCAGGTCCACACTCCGGGCGCGGAACCGGTACTGCGAGCCGTACCGGAGCCGCGGCAGCGTACCTTTCACCAGCCCGACTTCGACCTCGAGCTCGAGGTTGCCCGGGAACTTGACGTCGTCGTCGGTCACCGCGTCGGCCTGGCTCGGGTCGGTCGGCATGTGCTTGCCAGGGCGCCGGACCGCCAGCGACCAGCCATCCCAGCCGAACACCGCTTCATGCAGATACTGGCGGTCGAGGTTGGCGTTCGGGACCTTGCCCAGCGCCGATGCCTTGATGTAGGCCTCCTGGTCGGCGACAGCGAGACGCGGCTTGCGGGTGTCGCGGTCGACGATGCGCACGCTCCGCCGCATCAGCGATCGCCACGCCCCACCGTCGTGAACGTCCACGCGATAGCCGCGGGTCAGGTCCTCCGCGAACAGCACGACCTCGTCGCCCTGGCCGGCAGCCAGCAGGTCGGCGTTCGACTTCGAGCGCTGGATGCGGTCGACCAGGAGCTCGGAGCGCGCGAGACGGGTGACCGTGAACCCGCTCGAGCGAAGCGCCGGAAGGTCACCGCTGACCGGCTCATCGCTGATCACGGCGTCTGCGATCGCGTAGACGTTGGCGACGCGCTGCTCGACCAGGAGCGCGGTCGAGTCGACGTCGGTCTGGGCTACGTCGAAGCGATTGGGATCGCTGAGCAGGAGCTGGCCGTTCTCGATGTCCCCGGTCTCGCTCACGGGCTGGAAGTAGCGGCCGTCGACGACCGTTCTCGTCCAGGCCTGCTCCGTGATCGCGTTCCCGGCAAGGGCGGGGTGCTCGAGCCACGCTCGGAAGTCGCCGCCTTGTCCGACGAATGCGTCCGGCAACCGGACACGGATGATGATCCCCAGGGCCTCGAGGAGCTCCGGATGGTCCGACAACGCCCCAAGGACGTCGTGGAAGTCCGGGTCCGGCTTGTCGAGTTGCGCCGGAGCGAACGTCGGGTCCGGGAGCGGGTACTTGGCCTCGTCGGGATCGCGCGCCTCCAGCCGATCGTAGAACCGGCGCGCCTCGGCGAGGTCCAGGGCGGCGCCGTAGGCGTCCGCCAGGGCAGCGGCCGGTGTCAGAGCCGCCACGTTGGGGGCCATCCCACCCGGCTCCATTGGCCGCTTGCCGAGCGCCCTGCGAGAGCGCTCGATCGCCCGCTCGGCAATGACGTCGTCTGCGAAGATCGCGCCCTGCAGAGCCTCGGGAACCATCGCCAGGTTGTTGCTGGTACCGGGAACGATCTTCGTATAGACGGCGCCGAGGTCGCGGAGCCCGCCTGCCAGTGGATCCGGATGGCCACCGCCACTCGCCGTGGCGACCGCCGTGTACAGGCCCTGGGCCAGGGCCAGGATCGACTGGGCCGGGAAGGATCGAATGTCCGTCGACGAGAGGTCCTCGTACTCCCAGCCGCGCACCGGTTGCGGCGCGAGGTAACGCTCCCAGAGATCGGCGTCCGGCGTCGTGTCGGCCGCGTCGACCGTGAGGGTTTGGCCGCCGCGCCGCTCGACGTGGACCTTGGCTTCGCGGACGACCTTCGGCCAGTTCGCGAACGCCGGGAAGTCGGCGGCTTTGGCATTGGGTCCGTCAGGTGTGAGGCGAGGTGAGACGAACAGCGACGCTCGCCAGGCCTGGCCGGACTTGTGCCGGTCCTGCGGCAGGAAGGTGACGACGACCGTCTGCTGCATCCCTCAGCTCCCGGCGAACGCC
Organism: uncultured Chloroflexia bacterium; assembly: GCA_963845925.1. Lineage (GTDB taxonomy): Bacteria > Chloroflexota > Limnocylindria > Limnocylindrales > CSP1-4 > CF-46. The sequence goes on along the minus strand of CAWJUA010000032.1, from coordinate 81,583 downwards.
TGGCAGTACGCGACCCAGGGGCCGTCGTTGCTGTACGGCCCGAGCGCCTGTTCGAACGTGGGATCGCCGCCGGAGCCGGCGAACCGCCGCTCGGCCGAGATCTTCACGGTTTTCGAGAACATGAACACCTCGACCTCGACGCTGATCGTCGCCTGGCCAACGACCTTGCCCGAGCCGAACTCGTAGGTCAGGCCCATGTACATCTCGATCGCGGCTGAAATCAGGCCGAGGACGTCAACTTCACCCCGGATCCGGAGGTAGCCCGTGAGCGACCCATTGCCGGCCTCCATCCGGAAGTAGACCCCGGCCATGCACGAGACCGAGCCGGACGCGACCACGAAGTCGATGGCGGCGTAGGCACCGAACTCGAGCGCCGCCTCGAGGAGTACGACGCCCTGCTTGGGATTTCAGCCGGATCCCGAAGAAGCCGCCTCCGCCGAAGATCATCACGGCCAGGACGAAGGGCCGCTCCCGGCTACAGAACGCGAATCCGACACTCGGCGCGTCACCGAGGAACGGCAACTTCAGGTCGGCCGCCAACGACAGGTTGGACAGGTTGAACACGCCGACCGAGAGGTTCGGCAGCTCGACACTGAAGCCTGACGAGATCCCGCTCTCGTCGACGCTGATGCTCGGCGGATCGCTGAATCCGTCGAGCGGGATGAGTTGTCGAAGATCGTCGACGAAGCCGAGGATGCCTTTCCACTGGAGGTCGCCGATCGCCACGTCGACGTCCGGCTTCTTGGCCGTCGTCGCCTTGAACATGATCCGCTCGACGCCGATCGAGAGCAGCGGCGTGCCCGGGATGAGGTCGAGGCTGAAGTTCGTGAGCTGGGCCACGATGTCGGCGGACGGAGCCGCGACGAGGTCGCCGCTCCTGACGTCGACCGCGAGCAGGAGTCGTCCGGGCTGGCCGTTCAGCGTCGGGTTGAAGATCGCGTCGGGCGACTTCTTGAGTGGGGGCGACCACTCGAGGTGGACATGGTTGAGGAGATTCGCGACCGGCTCGCCGCGGGCGAGGCTCGCAAGCGCCTGCGCGGGCGCGGGGACCGGCAGTCCGGCGGGCGGCTTGAGCAGCGTCTCGAGCGTCTCCAGCGTCCGGCCGACGATCGCCTGCTGGGCCTTCTCCAGCTCGTTCAGGGCATCGGTCTTGACCTTCGCGATCGCCGGAAGCAGTTCGTTCGCGATCACGGTGTGGAGTTGAGCCTCGACGTCCGGCGGCGGCGTCGTCATCAGGACGTCGAGTTTCGCGGCCGCCGTTTGCAGCTGGACTTCGCGGCGGCGACCTGTGGTGGCGCGTTCGGCAGGAGGTCGACGACGCGCGTCAGATCACCGTCGAGCGCCGTCGCGATGTCGACGACCTGCGACACGTACGCAGGGATGTCGTCCAGCCCGAGCGCCTGCAGCAAATCGGCGATGTCGAATAGCCCGAAGAGCTTGCCGACGCTCCCGAACAGCTTCGACGGATCTACGGTGGCACCGCTCGCGGCGACGTTCGCAAGGTCCGCGACCGGGCCAAGCCGGCGCGACAGGCCCTCCACGACCTGGCCAGGGTTGAGGAACCCACCCGACTGGTCGCTCGACGCGAAGGAGTACGACTTCGCGGCGACCCCTTTCGCCAGGCCTAGTACGACCTCACCTGCGTTTGCCGTCGCGTCGAAGCCCGCGCTCAGGTACTGATCGGCGTACGTGAGCGTGTGGACGACTCGCTGCCCGGTCATCGCCGACACGGCCGGAACCAGAAGGTCTCCGAACAGCAGGATCGGGTTGGACGAATGCACATCTGGCTCCGCCGCGAATTGGAGCACCTGGGTCTCGTATTTGGCCTCGCCCGACGGTCCGGACGGCGCCACGGCGATTCGCCGCCCGTTCAGGCCGATCTTGGTCAGCGCCTGGTTTGCCGTTGTGTGCTTGAACCCGCCCGCTGGATCTCTGGCGAGCCCGTAGGTAGCGAGGATCAGGTCGTCCGCCCCCTGGCTGGGAGCTTGAACCCACAGCAGCGGAGCCGGGAACACGTGCACCTCGCCGTCCTGGTCGACGCCCGTCACGGTGAATTGGAAGACATCGCCGCCGACGCGCGGCCACAGGTACGCCGGGTTGGGATCGCCGGGATCGTTGATATCCGGCGTGGTGCTCGGTGACAACGTGATCGATGTGAACGGCATCGATCGACCCGGATAGTCGCGGGTTCGCTCCTTGAGGACCAGGAACTTGCGCTGCCAGAGGATCGCCGTGTCGGCGCTCTGCGGGAGCGTCGGATCGACCTTGCGGCGGGTCTCCTTGACAAGAATTGCGCGATGACCGAATGGGTAGAGATACCCGTCGGTGACGACCTTGACGTACTGGTCCCGGCCGAGTGTCGCTCGGTGCTGCCATTCGAGCAGCGACCAGGTGTTGCTCTCCGGCCAGACCCCACGGACGTCGAGGAACGTGCCGATGGAGGTCATCGCCAGCCGATTGACATCGACCGGATTGGCCGGGGCCAGGATCGACGTGCCCGCACCCGTGGATCGGCCGACGATCTGGTATCTGTCGTCGGACGACGTGGACATCGTGAACGGCGGGGGAGGCACCGGCGGCGAGAGGGGCGGTGGTGGTGACGGTTCGCTCCACGTCGTCAGATCGCGCGTCCAGATGCCACGGACAATTCGCTGGTCGGGGTCGGTCTCGTCGACGGTCGGTTGGCCGTTCAGTTCGCCCCGAACTCCAAGTCGCGTGTGCCACAGTTCGACCGGGCCGCTTCCGTCGCCTCGCCCTTCGGTCACGGCGATCGCGTGGGCCCATGCACCGCGATTGCTCGGCGAGAGCTGCAGGCGGCTGGGAATTCTCGATTGCGGTCTCGTCCGCGGCGGCCGGTCGCGGTTCCGGGTTCCGGAGCCAGCGCGAGAGGTCGAACTGGTCGATCACGTTGCTCGGTCAAATCCACGAGAACGGCGGAACGATCTGCGGCCACGAGGTCGACGAGGCCCACCCGCAGATGAGGATCGATGTCCGAGCAGATGAGCCGAGCGGTGAGGCGGCCAGGATTTGCGTCGCGCGCACGCGTTGCTTCGTTGCCGCCGACGCGCGGCCGAGCACCCGGGCCTCCGGAACGAATGGCGCATGCCCCTCGAGTTCGGCCAGCCGTGCATCGATCATGGCCGGTCCTACATCGCCCGGTCCAACCTGAACAGTCGGGGCCTTCGAGGTTTGGCCAGGGGCACGACAGCCAGCGGCAGCCTCGAGATCGCTCGCAGGACGCCCTCCGACGTCAGCTCGATCTCGACGCCATCGCCGACGTCGAAGGCCAGCCTCGACGGCGCGGCGAGCGGGCTCCCGCCGGTAGTGCTGGCGTCTCGACGTTACCGTCCTTGTCCTTCTCTTGGAAGACCTGTTCGGCGGTGTGCTGCGGTCCGAAGCCAACGATCAGGCGGGCCTTCTGTGCGTCCTTGGTTCGCACGAGGCGGGCCGGCTCCGTCGCCGTGCCCGGGACGATCGTGAGACCGACGCCCGACAGGTGCAGGAGGAGGTGGTCCGCGGGGCGACGAAGGGTGATCGAGAAGCCGGGGAACGCGTGGGGCATGCCGCTAGGTCACGAACTCGGGGGTCGGCCGGGCGGCGTCAGGTGCGACGAGCGAACGGCGATGGTGCATCTGGGCCGGATCCTCCCCGATCGATCGACGGATGCCAGGGGCAGGCGAACAATCGCTCGCGACCGTCTCGCCGGCGTCTCGAGCGGGGGCGCCGACGCGGCCGGTCAGACCCCTTCGGGCCCGCCGAAGACCAGCGCGGCGTTGAGCCCGCCGAACCCGAACGACGTCGACAGGATCCGGCGGTACGTGCCCTCGCGGCCCTCGCACAGCAGCCCCGGCAGCAACGCGCCGATCTCCGGCTTCCGGCTCGACGAGGTTCGCCGACGCCGGCACCCAGCCGTCGCGGATCGCGAGCGCGCAGATCGCCGCCTCGATCGCGCCCGACGCGCCGAGCGGGTGGCCGTACAGCGCCTTCGTGCCGCTCACCGGCACGCGCGCCGCGACGTCCGCGCCCAGCGCCAGCGCGATCGCGCGTGCCTCCGCGATGTCGCCGAGCGGCGTCGACGACGCGTGGGCGCTGACGAAGTCGATCGACTCCGGCTCGACCGCGGCGTCGGCCATGGCGATCGACGCCGCCCGCGCGGCCTCGCGACCCGTCGGCCCGCGGCTGGACCATGTGGAACGCATCCGACGTCGAGCCGTAGCCCATGACCTCGGCGTACGGCTCGGCACCGCGCCGCGCGCGGACGACGTCCTCCGCCTCGAGCACGAGCAGCGCCGCACCCTCGCCCATGACGAACCCGTCGCGCTTCGCGTCGAACGGCCGGCAGGCGTGCTCGGGATCGTCGTTCGAGCCGCCCGACAGCGCCCGGATGATGTCGAACGCCCCGAACGCGAGCGGGCTCAGCGGGATCTCGACACCACCGGCGATCGCCGCGTCGATCTCGCCGGCCCGGATCGCCCCGAGCGCCTCGCCGATCGCGACCGCCCCGCTGGCACAGGAGTTGGCGGTCGAGAGGATCGGGCCCGCGGACGCCGAGGGCGATCCCGAGGTTCGCCGGCGCGGCGCCGCCGAAGACCGCGAGCGCGAGGTTCGGCGCGACCTGGCGGATGCCCTTCTCGAGGTACCGCTCGTGCTGCTCCTCGGCGTAGACGATGCCGCCGAGCGCGCTGCCGAGGTAGATCCCGATCCGCTCCGGCGACGCGGCGCCTGCCTCGCCCGGCCGCATCCCGGCGTCGTCGAGCGCCAGCGTCCCTGCGACGAGCCCGAACTGGCTGAACCGGTCGAGCTGGCGGGCGGTCTTCGGCGGCATCCATGCCAGCGGGTCGAAGTCGTCGACCTGGGCGGCGACCTGCGAGCGGAACTCCGACGGGTCGAACCGGTCGATCCGCTTGATCGGCGAGCGGCCGGCCCGCAACCCCGCCCGGAACGGGTCGACGCCGGTCCCGATCGCGGTGACGACGCCGATGCCGGTGATGAAGACGCGACGGCCGGTCACGTCGGCCACCGCCTCGGCGATCGCCTTGAAGTCGCCAGCGTCCGCGACGCGATCGGGCGCGTGAAGCCGCGGTCGATGAAGGCGGCCCAGGCGCCCAGGCTCGGTCGGAAGTCGTGGTCGATCTCGACCCGGCTGCCCGAGCCGCGCGGTTCGATCCGCCACGTGACGTCCATGCCGTCGGTCGCGCCGCCCTGGTGGACGAACCGCAACCGGAGCGTCGGCTCGTCGCTCCACGTCCGCGCCCGCCAGGCGACAGGCAGCGAGAGGCCCAGCGCCGGCAGGAGCGGCCGCCGGGCGATCATCTGGGCGACGAGCGCGCCGCCGGCCTCGCGGCGGATCGGCCGGACCGCGACGTAATGGGGGAGCAGCCGCGGCCAGCGCTCGACGTCACGGGCGAGCCGGAAGACGAGCTCCGCCGGCGCGTCGACGTCGATCCCGATCGTGCTTCTCATCAGGCTCGGACCGGGTAGGTCAGCCCGACGGCGTACTGGGCAAGCTCGACGAGCCGGATGCCGGCGAGGTCGTCGGGGCCGAACCACGCGCACGTGTCGGTCGAGCCGTCGACCTCGTCCCGCAGCTCGCCGCCGACGATCCGCACTTTGTAGACGATGCCGATGAAGTGAAGGTCGGCACCCTCGGCGAACCTCGACCATCGATACACGTGGGAGAAGACGCCCGCGATCGCCTCGATCTCGCCGTCGAGCCCGGTCTCCTCGCCGAGCTCGCGAATCGCCGCGGCATCCGGGTGCTCGCCGAAGTCCACGCCGCCGCCGGGCAGCGTCCAGGCACCGACATCGACCTCGATCGCCGACAGCCGGGCCAGCAGGATCCGGCCTTCGTCGTCTCGACAGATCGAATACGCGCCGAGGCGTGTTCGGCCGCGCGGCGGTTCCGATTCCGTGACCGCCGGATCGGTCATCAGCCGGCGCTCACGGACGGAGCAATGCAGCGACGAACCGCGGGTCGAGAGCGCGCGTCGCGGGCACGAGATCTCCCATCACGAGGCCCATCGTCTCACGGACCCGGCCACGAGCGGCGAGGCGGCGAGCGGCATGGTCGAAGAGGGCGGGACGGGCGAGAAACGCGTGGACGACGAGGCTGAGAACGTCCTTCGACCGGAATCGCGCGGTCATGGCGCGGTCGTACGCCGTGAGCGCCGCAGCGTCTCCGTCCAGTGCCCGGTTGACGGCCGCGGCCGCGAGGCTCGCTGACATGAGTGCCCGATGCAGCCCCTCGCCCGTGAAGGGATCGAGGAACCCGGCCGCATCGCCGACGAGCAGCCAGCCCCGACCGGCCCGCCGCTCGGCCCGGACGCCGAGTGGCGACGCCCCTTCGATCGAGTCGCACCTGGTGGCGGTCGACCAGTCGACTGGATCGTTGGGCGCCGGCGCGACCGCTCCAAGCACGGCGCCGACCGTCGCCTCTGCGCCTTCCCGCCTTAGCCGCTCCAGCCACGGGCCGCCGAGCACGATCCCGACGTTGACGCGGCGCCCGGGCACCGGCGCGAGCCCGACATAGCCGCCGTCGAATAGCACGATCCGGGCGTCATCGCGCCCTTCCGGTCTCTGATCGGTGACATGGAACGTGAGGCCGACGCGCGGGGCGAGCCGGGCGGGCCGGTCCACGCCAAACGAGCGGGCGACAACAGACCTCAGCCCATCGGCGCCGACAATGATGGCGGCCCGGATCGAAACGCCTCCGGCCAGCATCACCCGCCCTTCCTCGACCGACGTGACGGTCTCGCCGAGCCGAACAACGACTCCCGACGCCGCGGCCAGGTCGACGAGCAGAGGGTCTAGCGCCGACCGGTCGAACCCGACGGCCGATGCGACGAATTGGCCGTCGTCGCCGTACGTCAGACGGAACGACGTCCCGGCCGCGGTCTCGACCCGCATCGCCGGGATGGGCCGGGCGATTCGGGCAATGTCCGCCTCCTCGAGACCGGCCTTGCGGAGCATGTCGACGGCCGCCGGCGACGCGAACACGCCGCAGGCGCGCCAGCGATAGGCGGGCGACCGCTCGAGCAGGACGACCCGCCGCCCGCGCTTCGCGAGCAGCGCGGCCGTCAACGCCCCCGCCGGCCCGCCCCCGACGACGACCGCGTCGACCGTCACGCGTGGACCGCCACGATCGCGACCCGGTGCCGCATGAACCCGCCGACCTCGCCGACGGTCCGGAGGCCCGCCTTGTCGACCAGGCCGCGAAGCTCGTCACGGCTGTACGCCCGGCGGACCGACAGCGGCGCATCGGTCCGGGTCAGCCGGTTCCGCGTCGCGCCGTGGCTCATGACCCAGGCGCCCGCCCAGAAGAGCCGGCCGCGGACGAGGTCGTTGACGACCACGCCGAGGCGGGCGACGCGCGCCATCTCCCGCAGCAGCGCGACCGCCTCGGCGGGCTCGAGGTGGTGGACGACCATCGAGCAGTGGGCGACGTCGAACGCCCCGTCGGGGTAGGGGAGCGCCAGCCCGTCGGCGACACGCAGGCTCAGTCCGGCCACCAGGTCCAGGGCGGGCCGCGCGAGCCGCGCCGCCTCGATGACCTCGCCTCGGCTGTCGATTGCCTCGACCCGGAGCGACCGTCCGCGGCGGGCCGCGTCGGCGAGCAGCGAGACCGGGATGTCGGCCCCGCCGGTCCCCACGTCGACCACCGACAGCGACGTGCCATCCGGCCACAGCCGGTCGATCGCCAGCCGGCTCAGCTGCGTCCCGCCGAGCAGCCGATTGACCCGTCGCAGGTCCCGGAGATTGCCGGCCACCGCGTCGAGATCGTCGAGCGGCCCGTCGAGGATCTCCTCGACGCCGGCTAGCCGTTCCATCGGCAGAGGCTACATCGGGGCCGGTTCGCGGCGACACCCGGCTGGTACTCTCGTCGGGATGGCCCGTCCGAGCACGCGCCGGCCCGCCCTCGCCCGTACGACCGTCGCGGCCGCGGTGCTCGTCGCGCTGCTCGCGGCGCCCGCTACCCGCGCGTCGGCGGCCCTCGCCCCGTTCTACCCGACCCAGAGCGGCGGCGATCGAGGCACCGACGTCGCCGCGATCCAGCTGTTGTTCCGGGCGGCGCAGGGCGGGACTTCCCGGGTCAATGAGCGCGGCGTCGTGGCCGGTGCCCGCAACCCGATCGTGCTCGAGGTCAACGGCGTCTTCGACCCGGCCACGACGCTCGCGATCAAGGCGTTCCAGTCGTCCCGTGGCCTCGGCCAGACCGGCGTCGTCGACCCATCGACGTGGGACGCGTTCGTCGTCCCGCTGGGTCCGGGCTCCACCGGCCCCGCCGTGATCGCCCTGCAGCGGGAGCTGCGCGAGAAGCGCGGAGCGACGTCCGTACCGCTCGACGGTGTCTACGGCGCGACCACGGCCGCCGCGGTGACCGCCTTCCAGGCGCGAATGGGCCTGCCGCAGACGGGGTTCGCGAACGCCGCGACGTGGCGATCCCTCGTTTGGCACTACGAGCAGCCGCGGCTTCTCGGCGTCGGCGCTGTGCGATTACGACGTCGTCAGCCACAACTGGGGCACGGCCGAAACGGTCGCGGCGATCGCGACGGCCGGGTCGGTCATGGTCAAGGCCGGCTACGGCCAGATCGCGGTCGGTGACCTCTCACTCGAGCTCGGCGGCGACACGCCGCTCCACGTTGCCCACGAGGTTGGCCTGGACGCGGACCTCCGGCCGATGCGCAAGGCGAACGATCAGTGCTCCCACGGCTCGAACTGGCGGCTGGCCGCCTACGACCGATCCGCCACGAGGGCGCTCATCAACGCGATCCAGGCCGCGACGCCCGGTCACGTCAAGTTCATCCTGTTCAACGACCCGCAGCTGATCGCCGAGGGCCTGACCCGGTACCAGGCGGGTCACGACGACCACCTGCATGTCCACTTCTGCGAGGTCGGCCACCCGGATCGCGACTACCGCTGCTGAGGCGAGTCCGCAGAGGGTCCGGAACGCTGACTACTTGATCGTCAGGGTGCCGGTCATCGCGCCGGGATGGATGGTGCAGAAGAACGTGTAGGTGCCGGCAGGGATCCCCGGCACGTCGATCGTGTACGTGCCGGGCCTGTAGCTGTCGCTCTGGAAGATGCGCTGCTCAACCGTCAGCTCACTCGCTCGCGTTGTCACGATCGACGCGATCGTGAAGTTGTGCTTGATCAATTCGCCGGCCTTGTTGTCCTGCTGGTCGAACTTGATATGCCATACCTGGCCGGCGGGCGCGGATAGGGCTGTTGGGACGAAGAGGCCCTTGTTGGCCACGAGGTCACGAGTCACGCCGCTGTCGGGCGCGCTCGGCATGGCGGTGATCAGGGGCGCGGCCGACGGCGACGCAGCGAGGGACGCCTCGACCGACGGTCGGGTGCTCGCAGTCGCGGCCGCCGCAGGCGACCCGGTCGCCGTGACGCCGGTTGGCGCGGGTGCGGCGCCGGAACATGCCGCGACGGCGAGGGCGGAGATGAGCGCCGCGATGACGGACGCGCCTGGCGCGCGCAACATCAGACGGGGTGACGGGTTCATCCGAGTCTCCTCGATCAAGAGATCGCGGACTCCGGGATGAAGTTGCCGCCGGCCGCGAGTGTGCGCCTCGTCAGGGGGGAATGACAGTGTCGGCGATTAGACGCACAGCGACGAGCGGCGGAGCGCAGATCAGGGCCGGACCACGCTCAGTGACATAATGCAGACGATGGCCACCGAGACCGAGCGCCCGGGTTCCCGCACGGGCAGCGTCAGCCGCGCGAACGGCAGCTCCCCGTCGAGCTGGGGGCTCGGCGACGGCGCCGCGATCCCCTGGGAGTACGCGCCCGCGCCCGAGTCGCGCGACGTCGTCACGATCAAGGAGCGCTACGGGCTGTTCATCGGCGGCAAGGACGTCGCCGCGTCCGACGGCCAGACGTTCCTCACGATCAACCCCGCGACGGAGGAGCCCCTCGCCCAGGTCGCCCGCGCGACCGCCGCCGACATGGACAAGGCCGTCCGGGCGGCCCGGACCGCGTTCCGCAAGTCGTGGGGCGGGATGGCCGGTAGAGAGCGCGCGAAGTACCTGTTCCGGATCGCCCGGATCCTCCAGGAGCGCAGCCGCGAGTTCGCGGTCCTCGAGTCGATGGACTCCGGCAAGCCGATCAAGGAATCGCGCGACGTCGACGTGCCGCTCGCCGCAGCCCACTTCTGGTATTACGCGGGCTGGGCCGACAAGCTCGAGTACGCGTTCCCCGGCCGCGTCGCGAAGCCGCTGGGCGTCGCCGCCCAGATCATCCCCTGGAACTTCCCGCTCCTGATGCTGGCCTGGAAGGTCGCCCCGGCCCTCGCCGCGGGCAACACCGTCGTCCTCAAGCCCGCCTCGACGACGCCGCTCAGCGCGCTGCTCTTCGCCGACGTCTGCCGCCAGGCCGACCTGCCGCCGGGCGTCGTCAACATCGTCCCCGGACCCGGCGAGGTCGGGATGGCGCTCGTCACGAACCCGGGCGTCGACAAGGTCGCGTTCACGGGCTCGACCGACATCGGCAAGAAGATCGCGAAGGGCGTCGCCGGCACGAACAAGGCGCTGACGCTCGAGCTCGGCGGCAAGGCCGCGAACATCGTCTTCGACGACGCGCCGCTCGACCAGGCGGTCGAGGGGATCGTCAACGGCATCTACTTCAACCAGGGCGAGGTCTGCTGCGCCGGGTCGCGGCTGCTCGCCCAGGAGTCGATCGTCGAGCCGCTCATCGAGAAGCTGAAGGACCGCCTGGCGACGATCCGCGTCGGCGACCCGCTCGACAAGAACACCGACGTCGGGGCGATCAACTCGAAGCAGCAGCTCGAGAAGATCACGGAGCTCGTCGAGGCCGGTAAGGCCGAGGGCGCCGACTTCTACCAGCCGGCCTGCGACCTCCCGGATCGGGGCTACTTCTTCCGGCCGACGCTCTTCACGAACGTCGCCCAGAGCCACCGGATCGCGAAGGAGGAGATCTTCGGCCCGGTGCTGAGCGTGCTGACCTTCCGGACGCCCGACGAGGCCGTCGAGAAGGCGAACAACACGCCGTACGGCCTGTCGGCCGGGATCTGGACCGACAAGGGCTCGCGGATCCTGGCGATGGTCCGGAGGATGAAGGCCGGCGTCGTCTGGGCCAACACGTTCAACCGCTTCGACCCGACCTCGCCGTTCGGCGGCTACAAGGAGTCGGGCTACGGCCGCGAGGGCGGCATGCACGGCCTCCACGCCTACGTCCGCCTCGAGGACCGGTAGCCCAGCGATGGCCGACCGGATCGACGTCCGCAAGACGTACAAGCTCTACATCGGCGGCGCGTTCCCGCGCTCCGAATCGGGCCGCTCGTACGTCGTCCGCGCCGCCGACGACACGCCGCTCGCGAACGCCTGCCGGGCGTCGCGCAAGGACCTCCGCGACGCCGTCCGGGCCGCCCGCAAGGCGTTCGAGGGCTGGGCCGACAAGAGCGCGATGAACCGCGGCCAGGTCCTCTACCGCGTGGCGGAGCTGATGGAGGGCCGCCGCGAGCAGTTCGCGGCCGAGGTCGCCCAGGCCGAGGGGCTGCGCGACGCGAAAGCGCGCGAGGTCGTGACCCGGGCGATCGACCGCTGGGTCTGGTACGCCGGCTGGGCCGACAAGATCGCCCAGGTCCTGGGCTCGTCCAACCCCGTCGCCTCGAGCTACTTCAACTTCACGATCCCCGAGCCGACCGGCGTCGTGGGCGTCGTCGCGTCGGAGGCGTCGTCGCTGCTGGGCCTCGTATCGCGGCTGGCGCCGCCGCTCGTCGCGGGCAACACGGTCGTCGTCCTCGCCTCGCAGACGCGGCCACTGCCGGCGGTCACGCTGACGGAGGTCCTCGCGACGAGCGACGTCCCGGGCGGCGTCGTCAACGTCCTGACCGGCCTGAAGGCGGAGCTCGTGCCGGTCCTCGCGGGCCACGTCGACGTCGACGCGATCGACGTCTGGGGCGTGCCCGACGACCTCCGGACCGACGTCGAGCTTGTGGCCGCCGACAACGTGAAGCGGCTCGCCCGCCGGCCCGCTGGCGCCGTCGACGCGAAGTTCGACTGGCTCGACGACCGCGCCGCGGAACGCCCCGAGTGGATCGCGGCGTTCCTCGAGATGAAGACCGTCTGGCATCCGATCGGGGTCTGAGATGGCGATCGGGGCGCTGCAGCGGGGTGCCGGGAGCGGCGAAGACGACCGGCGGTCGGTCGAGCGGCGCGTCTGGGTGAAGGCCTCGCCGCGGCGGGTCTGGACGACGCTCCACGACGAGGCCCTCCAGCGCCGCCTCTTCGCCGAGCTGTCGCTCCGCCCGGGCGACTCGACGTGGCCTGCCGCGGGCTCGACCCGGCCCGGCGACGTCCATCTCGGGCTGCTCCGGACGTCGGTCTTCGTGGAGAGCATGGAGGCCCGGCCGGAGTCGACGTTCAGCCTGGCGATCGTCGCCCCGGAGTTCGAGATCGGCTGGGCATGGCGGCTCGCGCCGCTCGCCGGCGGAACGCGGGTGATCCACGACGGCTGGTTCGAGACGCGCGATCGCTGGGCCGGCGTGCTCGTCCGGCTGGGACGGGAGTCGATCGGCCAGCTCGCCGAGGCGCATCTCAGAGCGCTCAAGGAACTCGCCGAGAGCAGCGCGGAGGCGGCCGCCGGGCCCGCGGCGTAGCGCTCAACAGGCGCTCAATATCCGCCCAGTACTGTACGTTCAGTATTGACTGAAACTTCCGAACGACGTAGCATGCCGGGCGTGGCTGCCACCCTGACGCCCGAGCAGAGCGCGTTCATCGAAGAGATGGGCCAGTTCCTCGGCGGCTACGGCATGACCCCGATGGCGGGCCGGATGTGGGGCTGGCTGCTCCTCTGCGACCCGCCGGAGCAGACGGCCGCGCAGATCGCGGACGCGCTCGGTGCGAGTCGCGGCGCGATCAGCGGCACCGCCCGGATCCTGTCATCGGCCGGCTTCATCCGCCGGACCACGAGGCGCGGCGACCGGCGCGAGTACTTCAGCTCGCCGCCGGAGGCGATGGACTCGATGCTCTCGAACGCCGGGGTCGTCTACCGCCGCCTCCGCGAGATCGCGGAGCACGGCGTCGCCGCCGCCGGCGATTCGCCCAGCGCGAAGGCCCGGCTCGAGGAGTTCCGCGACGTGATCACGTTCATCGAGCAGGAGCTGCCGCGGATGATCGATGAGTTCTTCGCCGAACGGCTCGCTGCACAGGAAGCAGCCATGGAACGGGTCCCGCCGCCGTCGACGCGCGGGAAGGCAGTGCCGGTGCCAGCCGGCGGGAAGGGGTCATCGTGACCGCGATCATCCAGATCGAGAAGCTCACCAAGGCGTACGGCTCGCACCGCGGGATCATCGACATCGACCTCGAGGTCGCCGAAGGCGAGGCGTTCGGATTCCTCGGCCCCAACGGCGCCGGCAAGACCACGACGATCCGGACGCTGCTCGACCACATCCGGCCGACCTCGGGCCGCGCGACCATCTTCGGGATCGAGACATCGGTCGACCCCGTCGAGATCCACCGCCGGCTGGGCTACTTGCCGGGCGAATTCGCGCTCTACGACAAGCTGACCGGCGGCCAGACGATCGAGTACTTCGCGAACCTCCGTGGCGGCGTCGAGGCCGCGTACCAGGAAAAGCTGATCCAGCGACTCGACCTCGACCCGAGCCGGAAGTTCAAGGAGTACTCGAAAGGCAACAAGCAGAAGGTCGGGCTGATCGTCGCCCTCCAGCATCGACCGGACCTGCTGATGCTCGACGAGCCGACGTCGGGGCTCGATCCGCTCGTCCAGCAGACGTTCTACGAGCTCATTCGCGAGGCGAAGGCCGACGGACGGACGATCTTCCTCTCGAGCCACATCCTCAGCGAGGTCGAGAAGACCTGCGACCGCGTTGCGATCGTCCGCGACGGGCTCCTCGTGAAGGTCGACAGCGTCGAAGCGCTCCGCGACCTCGCCCACCACCAGGTCGAGCTCCGGTTCCCCGGAGACCCGCCGATCGGGGCCTTCACGGTGCTGCCCGGCGTGAGCGATGTCGTCGCAGAAGGCAGCGTCCTGAAGCTTCGCGTCGCGGGCTCGATCACGCCGGTCGTCCGGGAGGCCGCGAACTACGACCTGCTCGACTTCGTCAGTCGCGAGCCCTCGCTCGAAGAGACGTTCCTCGCGCAGTACGGCCGCGGGACGGCCGAGGCGGCCTGACATGACCTCGGAAGTCGGCCGGCGCCCGGCGCCGGTGGCCCCGACGATCACGGGGCCGTCGCTGTTCTCGCGGATCTACGGGTTTGGCAGCATCTACGGCAAGACGATGCGCGACTCGCGGCGCGCGGTCATCGCGATCTCGCTGGTGATGGGCCTGGGGCTCGTCGCCGTCAGCTACGCGATCGTCCAGGAGTTCAACACCCCAGAGTCGCGCCAGCAACTCGTGGCTGTCGTAGCGGCTGTCCCGGCGATCCTCGCGGGACTGGCCGGTAAGGCGGTCAACGTCGGCACGCTCGGCGGGTACCTCCAGTACAAGTACGGCTCGTTCTTCCCGATCATCGTCAGCCTCTGGGCGATCCTCGCGCTGTCGGCGACGCTGGCCGCCGAGGCACGCCGAGGCAGCCTGGAGTTCGTCGCCGCGAGCGGGATGACACGACGCCGCGTCGCGCTTGAGAAGCTCTTCGCCCACCTGACCGGCCAGGCGATCGTCGCCATCGTCGTGTTCCTGGCCCTTCTGCTCGCCGGCAGCTCGGTCCAGGGTCTCCCGGGGGACGCCATCACCGTCCAGATGGCCGCCGGATACGCCCTCTGGCTGTTCCTGCTGGGCATCGCTGCCGGGTCCGTCGCGTTCGCGCTCGCGCCGTTCGTCGGGCGAGGCTCGGCGGCCGGCGTGGCCGGAGCGGTCCTGTTCGGCGGGTTCATCGTCAACGGCTACCAGGCGGCGATCCCAACGCTCGCCCCGCTGGCGAACCTCACGTGGTTCGGGTGGACGTCGAATCACGTCCCACTCGCCGGCGAGTTCGACTGGCTGACGCTCCTGCCGGTGGCTGTGGTCGCGCTCGTGCTGTTCGCCATCGGGGTCGAGGCGTTCGCCCGTCGCGACATCGGCGCCACGTCGCCCATTCCCACGCCGAGCCTGCCACGGGCACTGATCGGCCTCCGCGGTCCCACGGGCAGGGCCGTTGGCCAGAACCTCCCGACGTCGATCGCCTGGGGCATCGGCATCGGCCTGTTCGGGCTCGCGATCGCCGGCTCAGGCAAGTCGTTCATCGACGAGCTGGGCAAGGCGACCGACTTCGTGAAGTTGCTCAACAACGTCTTCCCTGGCTTCGACATCCGGTCGGTCGGCGGGTTCCTGCAGCTGCTCTACGTGGAGTTCGGGCTGATCCTGGCCGGGCTCGCCGCCGCGACGCTCGTCGCCGTCTGGGGCTCGGATGAGACATCAGGTCGCCTCGAGTTCCTGTTGGCGTCGCCGCTCTCGCGCATCCGCTGGGTCACGTCGGGCGGAGTCGCGATCCTGGTCGGCATCGTGGTCGTCACGATCGTCGCGGCGCTCGGCATCGCGGTCGGGGCGGTCATCGCCGGCGGCGATATCGTCCAGCCAGTGGTCGGGTCGCTCGTGCTCGGGCTCTACGCGGCGGCCCTCGCGGGCATCGGCGTGGCGATCGGTGGGCTGTTTCGGACGAGCTGGGCGGCACCAGCGGTGGCGCTCTTCACGATCGTGACGTGGCTCATCGACATCCTGGCCCCCGCCTTCAAGCTCCCGGACGTCGTCCACCAGCTGGCGCTGACGTCCCACTACGGCTTCACGATGCTGGGCCAGTGGGACCCGATCGGGATCGTGGCGTCGGTCGTGCTCGCGGTCGGCGGGATCCTCGTGGGTGCGTGGGGCTTCAATCGGCGCGATCTGAAGGGCTGAGGCCGCGACCGGGCCGCCGATGACTCGGGATCGAGCGTCGGCGGCCTTCGCGCACGCTGGCGATCAGATGGACCACATGACGTGAGCGCGACCTTCCGAGCCCAGGGTCCATCCGCTCGACTTGTGGCACGAAACCCGGTCCCGACGCCCAGGTCCCGCGGGTAGGATCGCGCCGTGGAGCCCATCGTCTTCGTCCTCGTCGCGGGCTCCGCCGTCCTCCATGTCGCGTGGAACGTCCTTCTCAAGACCGCCGGTGAGCCGCTCCGGGCCGCGACGGTCGGAATGTCCACCGCGGCGCTCGTCATCATCCCGGCCGCGATCGTCGGCTGGCTCCTCATCGGCCGGCCGCCCGTCCGCGCCGGAAGCGATCGCGCTCGGCGTCGCATCGGGCGCCCTCGAGGCGGCGTACTTCGTCTTCCTGGCGGCCGCGTACCGCCGCGGCGACCTGTCGGTCGTCTACCCGATCGCCCGCGGCACAGCTCCGCTCCTCGCGGTCGCCGTCGGCATCTTCATCCTCGGCGAGCGCCTCGGACCCGAGGGGTTCCTTGGCGTCGCGTTCCTGCTCGTCGGGTTGCTGATGCTCCAGCGGCCGTGGCGGTTCTTTCGGCGCTCGGCCGGCGGCGACGGCTTCGACCCGGCGGTCGGGTTCGCGCTCCTGACTGGCGTGACAATCGCTGCGTACTCCGCCGTCGACAGCGTCGGCACCCGGCTCGTCGAGCCGTGGTTCTACGCCGGGCTCCTCTGGGCCTCGTGCGTGGTCTTCCTGTGGGGGTTTGTCCTGGCGACCGGCGCGGCCCGGCGCTGGCGTGCGGATGACGCCGCGGTTGCGATGAACTCCAACCCGGACGCACGCTTCAACACGCGTCGGGCGGCGGTCGGCGGGCTGATCACGCTTGCCGCGTATCTCCTGATCCTCGCGGCGTTCAGTGTGGCACCGCTGACCGCGGTGGCTCCCCTGCGGGAGTCGGCGATCGTCATCGCGTCGGCCTGGGGGACGCTGCGCCTGGGCGAGGGCGGCGACCGGGGCGAGGCCGCCCGACGGATCACCGCGTCGGTGTTCGTGGTCCTCGGGGCGATCCTCCTGGCCCTCGACGGCTGATCGTCGGAAAGGCGCCACGCCCTTCTTTGAACCATCCGGGACGTGTCGCACGCCAATACGGCTGACCGCGGGAGCTCCGCGCGGTCGAAGATAGCTGCGAGGGATCGGGTGGAGAAGGTCGAGTTGGTCCGACGGGCGCGGGAAGGGGATCGAGACGCGTTCGATCTCCTGATGACGGCCGTCATCGACCACCTCTTCCGGATCGCGCGACTGATCCTCCGGGACACGGATCGAGCCGAGGACGCCGTCCAGGAGGCACTCGTCCGATGCTGGCGCGACCTGCGCACGCTGCGTGACCCGGACCGGTTCGACGCCTGGCTGAACCGGCTCCTCCTCCGATCGGTCACCGACGAGGCTCGGCGCAGTCGCCGTCAAATGGCGAGCATGGTCGTGCTTCGTTCGGAGCCGCGCGAGCCCGATGGCAGCGATGTCGTGGCCGACCGCGATCAGCTGTCGCGGGCCTTCGCTCGGCTCTCGCTCGAGCACCGGACGATCATCGTCCTTCACCACTACCTCGGCTTCACCGTCGAGGACGCCGCCGCCACGATCGGGATCCCGCTCGGGACGGCGAAATCCCGACTCCATTACGCAACCAATGCCTTGCGCGCCGCGCTCGACGCCGACGCCCGGACCGGCAGCACCCAGAAGGTCATGGCATGAACGTGCGATCCGATCCGGACCTGGCGATCACCGCGTGGCTCGTCGACGAGGCCCGCGACGGCGCTTCCGAGCGCCTGATCGATTCAACTCGTCGCCACCTCGAACATACCAATCAGCGCCGGGTCATTTGGCCGGCGTGGAGGCAGTCACCGATGAACATGCGCATTGCCGTTGCGGCGGCGGCCATCGTGGTCGCGGTCGTCGGCGGCTTCCTGCTCCTGCCCCGGACGAACGGGCCGGGCGTCCTCGTATCCCCCGCACCCACCACCTCGCCGACGCCAACCGGGACGCCCGTCGCCGTGCTGGCCGATGCGGTTCTGCAGCCCGGCCGTTACTCGTTCAGGCCGTTCGAGACCAATGCGCCCGCGTTGCGCGTGAACTTCACTGTCCCCTCGGGCTGGGGATCGTTCGGCGGGTTTGCCCTCATCTCGCCGCGCGGGTCGACGGAACCAAGCGGCAGCGGCATCGGCTTCCTGGCCGCGTCGACGGTCTTCAGCGACCCCTGCCACTGGGACACGAACGGAACTGGCGGCAACCCCCACGTCGGCGACATCGCGATCGGCCCGTCCGTTGACGACCTTGCGACCGCACTGGCGAGCCAGACCGCCTACACGTCGACCGCCCCGGCGGACACCGTACTCGACGGCTACCCGGGCAAGAAGATGGAGATCCACTCGCCCGACATCGACTTCCGGGCCACGTGCGACAAGCTCACGGGCACGTCGTTCGGGACGTTCTGGCTGTGGGCCACGAACGAATCGTGCAATTGCAATATCTACGTCCAGGGGCCGGGCGAGCGGCGCACGCTCCGGATCCTCGACGTCGACGGCCAGCGGATCGTCGTGTTCCACAACTACTTCGACGGCACGTCGGAGGCCGACCGCGCCGAGGCCCAGGCGATCATCGACTCGATCACGATCGAGCCGTAGCGCTCCGCGTCAGCCGGGATCCGTCGCCTCGACGCTCGCGCGCCGCCTCAGCTGCGGCCGCGAGCCGAGGCGCGCGTTCACGAGCGCGACGCCGCCGATGATCAGCGCAGTGCCGAGAACGAGCCGGCCATCCACCGGCTCGTTCAGCACGATCGCCCCGAGCACGATCCCGTACAGCGGCAGCAGGTAGGCGACCATCGACGTCCGTGTCGCGCCCCAGCGACCCAGCAGCCGGAAGAAGACGAGGTACGCGAGGCCCGACCCCAGCAGCCCCAGCCAGATCACCGCGAACAGCGACGCGGTCGTGAAGTGCGTCGCGAGCGGGTTCTCGAAGACGAACGCGAGCATCGACACGATCAGCAGCCCGAAGCCCACCTGGAAGATCGCCGGGATCATCGGCCGGAGGCCGTGGATGTTGCGCCGGGCGTAGACCGCGCCGCAGGCGTAGGAGATCGTCGAGCCGATCAGGGCGATCTCGCCGGCGAGGTTGCCGCTCGCGAGGTCGGCCGGGTTGAAGCCGACGAGGACGGCGACGCCGACGAAGCCGACGACCAGGCCCAGGCTACGCGGTTCGCGGTCAGGCGCTCGTCCTTGAGGAAGACGGCGGCGATGAGCAGCACGAACAGCGGCACGGCGGCGTTCAGGATCGCCGCGACCGACGAGTCGACGCTCTGCTCGGCCCACGTGATCAGCGAGAACGGGACCGCGATGTTGATCGCGCCCATCACGAAGAGGTGGCCGTAGATCCGCCCGAACGGCGGGATCCGCTCGCGGGCGACGAGGACGACCGTGAGCAGCAGCAGGAAGCCGATCAGCAGCCGGAACGTGATCAGCGTGAACGGCGTGAGGCCGTCCTCGACGCCGATCTTGATGAACAGGTAGCTGCTGCCCCAGAAGAAGCCGAGGAGCGCGAACAGCCCCAGATCGATCCGGGCGGTGCTCGGTGCGGCCGGCGCCGAGGGCGGGGGAGGGGAGGTGGTCGGAGGGGTGGTCGGCTGGGCGGTGTCGGTCACCGGCGAATACTACGCGGCTCTTGGATTAGCGTCCTGATCCAATTCGGCCGTCGGCGACCGGACCAGTTTCGCGGTGCGGAGTGGCGAATTGGGCGATGATGTCGGCATGGATGCGAGCGAGCTCGGTCTCCTTGTCGCCGTCATGCTCGCCGCCGCGGTCGAGTTCGTCGAGGCGTTCACGATCGTCCTCGCGATGGGGATCACCCGCGACTGGCGCTCGACGCTCGCCGGCACCGCGGCCGCGCTCGTCGTCCTCGCCCTCGTCACGATCGTCGCCGGCTACGCGCTCGTCCAGTGGTTCCCGGAGTCGCTGCTCCAGCTCGTCGTCGGGACGCTGCTGCTGATCTTCGGGCTGCAGTGGCTGCGCAAGGCCGTGCTGCGCTCGGCGGGGCTGAAGGCGCTCCACGACGAGGAGGCGATCTTCCGGACGGAGGCCGCGGCGGCCGAGGGCGCGGGCACCGAGACGGTGATGGGCCTCGACTGGTTCGCGTTCGTCGTCTCGTTCAAGGGCGTGCTGCTCGAGGGCCTCGAAGTCGTCTTCATCGTCCTGACGTTCGGGCTGACGGCCGGCAACGTGCCGCTGGCGGCGGCGGGTGCGGCGATCGCCGGGGCGATCGTGCTGGCGGTCGGCGCGGTCCTGCATCGGCCGCTGTCGCGCGTGCCGGAGAACACGATCAAGCACGGCGTCGGGATCCTGCTGACGACGTTCGGGACGTTCTGGGCGGTCGAGGGCCTGGGCGTGTTCGCGCCGGGCGGCGAGAGCCTCGAGTGGCCCGGCGGCGAGCTGGCGATCGTCGTCGTGCTCGTCGCCTGGTTCGCGGTGTCACGGGCGCTCGTGTTCACGCTCCGTCGCGGCGCCGCCGAGCCCGCCCAGCCGGCCGCGGCCTGAGGGCGGCGATGCGCTTCGTCGTCGCCTTTGGGCGGTTCTGGTACGACTTCGTCGTCGGCGACGACTGGCGGATCGCCGCCGGCGTCGTCGGGGTCCTCGCGGTTGGCGCGGTCGTGCTGGCGATCGGCCGCGGCGGGCCGTGGCTGCCCGCCGCGATCGCGGTCGCGCTGATCGTCGTGTTCGCTGTCCCGGTGCTGCGCGCGGGTCGCTCGGGCTGAGCCTCCTCGCCACGTACCATGCCCATGCACGACGCGAGGAGGATCGATGCGGCTCTGGGGCGGCAGGTTCGGCGAGGAGAACGACGCGCGGGTCGCGGATTTCACGCGCTCGATCGAGGTCGACGCGGAGCTCGCGCTCGACGACCTGCGCGGCTCGGTCGCCCACGTCCGCGGTCTCGGACGGGCCGGGATCCTGACCGACGAGGAGGTCGCGATGCTCGTCGAGGGGCTCGATGGGCTGACGCGCGACGTCGAGGCGGGCACGGTCGAGTGGGACCCAAGCCTCGAGGACGTCCACATGAACGTCGAGGCTGCGCTCGTCGGGCGGGTCGGGCCGGTCGCCGGGAAGCTCCACACCGGTCGTTCGCGGAACGACCAGATCGCGACGGACCTCCGGCTCTGGCTGCGACGCGCCATCGACCGGCTCGACGCGGCACTCCTCGACATGGAGCGGGCGCTCGTCGAGCTGGCGGAGCGGGACGGCGAGGCGATCCTGCCCGGGATGACGCACATCCAACCGGCGCAGCCGGTGTTCCTCGCCCACCACCTCCTGGCGTACGTCGAGATGCTGGAGCGCGACCGATCGCGCCTGGCCGACACCCGGCGTCGCGCGAACGTCAGCCCGCTGGGCTCGGGCGCCCTCGCCGGCGCCGGCTATCCGCTCGACCGCGAGGGCGTCGCTGCCGAACTTGGCTTCGACGGCGTGACCGCGAACTCCCTCGATGCCGTCAGCGACCGCGACTTCGTCGTCGACGCCCTCGCCGCGGCGGCGCTCGGGATGGTCCACCTGAGCCGGCTCGCCGAGGAGATCACGTGGTGGTCGAACCCGCGCTTCGGGTTCGTCCGGGTCGCCGACGCGTTCTCGACCGGCAGCTCGATGATGCCGAACAAGCGGAACCCCGATCCGGCCGAGCTGGTCCGCGGCCGGACCGCGGGGGTGATCGGGGCGCTGACCGCCGTGCTGGCCCTGCTGAAAGGACTTCCGCTGGCCTATCAGCGCGACCTCCAGGAGGACAAGCCGCCCCTGTTCGAGGCGGTCGCGACGTGGGAGGCATCGCTTGGCGTGATGGCCGGGCTGATCGCCAGCCTGACCGTCGACCGCGAGCGGATGCGGTTCGCCGCGGGCGAGGGCTACACGACCGCGACCGCGGTCGCCGACGCGCTCGTCCGCCGCGGCGTGCCGTTCCGGACGGCCCATCACGTCGTCGGGTCGCTCGTCGCACAGGCGGAAGCGGAGGGGCTGGGCCTCGACGACGTCCCCGACGCGATGATTGGGCTGGCGCTCGGGGCCGCCGGCGACGAGACGGCGCGCGCGCTCGCCGAGGAGCCGGGCATCGGCGACCAGATCCGGGCGGCCGCGTCCGTCGAAGGAGCGCTCGAGGCGGCCGATGTGATCGGCGGAACGGCGCCTGGCCGCGTCGCGGCGGCACTCGCGGCCGCGAAGGCCAGGCTCGAGGAGGGCTGAGCGCCGACGCGCGGCCCCGGACCTGGCCAGATTCCCGCCGGGTGATCCTTAACCGGTGTACGCGGACTGGTTCCGGGCTCCGTCGGCGAGCTTGATGCGCATCCGCGCATCATCGAGGCCGATTCAGGCGGGCTCTGGCTCCTCCACGCGCCGGATTCCTCGGCTAAGGGTTCCGGGGCGAGAATCTGGCCAAGTTGGGCCCCCGCTCGGCCATTGGCAGCCCGAGACGACCCCTCGGCGTCCCACCTGACGACTCACCACACGCCCGGCCCGCGGCCCTCAGCCGCGGTTCCGCGCCTCGCTGATCTCGAACAGGTGCCCGTCGGGATCGCGGAAGAACGCCCGGATTTCCCACGGGTACTCGACCGGCGGCGCCAGGAACTCCGCGCCGCGCGCGGCGAGCTCGCCGTAGACCGCCCGGCAGTCGGCGACGCCGAAGATCATCTCGGCCGACGCGACGTCGGGCTCGGGCGGCGGCGCGAACGTCACCGTCGGCTTGTCGGCCGTCGGCTCGCCGCCGGTCACGAGCAGCAGCCACTGCCCAAGCAACAGCAGGACGACCGACGTCCCGCCGTACGTCCGATGTACGGTCGCGCCCAGCACCCCCTCGTACCAGCGCCGCGACGCCTCGACGTCCGAGACCACGAGCAGGTGGGTCAGCTCCGTGCCCGGAGCCGGGAAGCGGGCCGAGGCTGGGTCGCTCACAGCTCGGTCGTCGAGCAGATTGCGACGTCGCGGACGAGATGCGTGTCCTGGGCCCAGGCCTTCGCGAGGATCACGTGAAACTGGGCGCCGGCCCGGCCGTGTGGCAGGCGGCTCGTCGGCAGCCAGAGTTCCGGCAGCTCGCCCTCGAACGGGAACGTGACGTTGCCGCCGCCGAACTCGCCTTCGCCGGCCACGCGGCCGGTCCACAACGTGACCTGCTCGTCCTTGCCGGACGCGACCGTCGCCTCGACCCGCGATCGGACTTCGAGGCGGACCTCCTGGAGCGTCTGCCGCCCGGTCGCGATCGTGACGCTGCCGCGGAACGGCGCACCGACGCAAAGTGGGACCGGGTCGAGCGCGATCGACCCGGTCGCGTCGCCGCTGACCGTGTCGGCGGACTCGTAGAGAGCAAACTCCGGGAGGTCGATGACCCCGGCCCGGAGCAGCCCGGTCGGCTGGAGGACGACGACGTCGGCCGTGACGTCGGGGTCCATGCCCGGGACGTCGAGCTTGACCTCGACCCGCCAGTTCATTCGGCTCACGGTCGCCTGGAACGTGGCCGGCCCCAGCGGCGGCACGGGCAGCTCGACCTTGAAGTCGCGCGACTCGCCCGCTGCGAAGGCACCCGGCCCGGCGAGCATGACCGGCAACCGCTGGAGCTCCTCGCTGACCGTGTGGGTCTCGGTGTGGCGCGTCCCGTCCGCGTCGGTCGTCGTGTCCTCGTGCTGCCACGTCTCGGTGGCGATCAGGCTCGCGACGATGCCCCGGACCTCGATCGCGTTGCCGAAGGCGATATGGACGCTGCCCGTCGCGACGCGACCGGGCAGGAGGCGGTCCGTGTCGAGGTCGAGCCGGAAGTCGACCCCGCCGTCGGATCGGTTGGTCGTCACGGTCATGCGGCCGATGCTAGCGCGCTACCATCGGCGCCACCGACCGGGAGGGACGATGCTCAGGCTCGACGCGATCCGCGAGGCGCCCAAGGCGCTGCTCCACGACCACCTCGACGGCGGGCTGCGGCCCGCGACGATCATCGACCTGGCGTCCGAGTTCGGCTACGACGGCCTGCCGACGACCGATCCCGACGACCTCGCGGCGTGGATCCGCCGCGGCGCCGATCGCAAGTCGCTCGAGCTCTACCTCGAGACGTTCACCCACACCGTCGGCGTCCTCCAGGAGCGCGACGCGATCGTCCGGGTCGCCGCGGAGTGCGCGGAGGACCTCGCCGCCGACGGCGTCGTCTACGCCGAGGTCCGCTATGCCCCAGAGCTCTCGACGGAGCGCGGCCTCACGCTCGACGAGGTGATCGAGGCGAACCTCGAGGGCTTCCGCGTGGGCACCGAGCGGGCCGCCGCGGCCGGCAACCCGATCGTGATGAAGGTGCTCGTCACCGCGATGCGCCAGTTCGCCCGGTCCGTCGAGGTCGCCGAGTCCGCCGTCCGCTGGCGCGACGCGGGCGTCGTCGGGTTCGACGTCGCGGGCCCCGAGAAGGGCTATCCGCCGACCCGCTACCTCGAGGCGTTCGACTACGTCCGGCGCGAGAACTTCCACATCACGATCCACGCCGGCGAGTCGTTCGGGCTGCCCTCGATCTGGGAGGCGCTCCAGTTCTGCGGCGCTGAGCGCCTGGGCCACGGCGTCCGGATCGTCGACGACATCCATGTCCTCGAAGACGGCTCCGTGGAATTGGGGCGGCTCGCGGCGTTCGTCCGCGACCGGCGCGTGCCGCTCGAGATGTGCCCCACGTCGAACATCCACACCGGCGCCGTCGCCTCGATCCGGGAGCACCCGATCGACCTGCTCCGGCGGCTCCGCTTCCGGGTGACGCTCAACACCGACAACCGGCTGATGAGCGGGGTGTCGATGACGTCGGAGTTCGCGGCGCTCGACGAGGCGTTCGGGATCGGGCTGGGCGAGATGGAGTGGATGACGATCAACGCGATGAAGTCGGCGTTCGCCCCGTTCGACGAGCGGCTGCGGCTGATCAACGAAGTCGTGAAGCCGGGCTACGCCCGACTGCGGACGCGCGAGTCGTCGGTGGTCACCGCCTGAAGGGCGGTCGTCAGCTACTTGGCCAGATGTTCATCGGGAGACTGTTGGGCGCGTTCGATGCGCCTGGTGCCGCAGGTTCCGAGGGGATTTGGTCGAAAGTTAGCCTTGTAGGGCTATCGAGGCGTCCCAATCGGCACTTGGGGCGCGAGCAGGTGCTCTAACGGTCCTCGGGTGAACGTTTGGCCAAGTTCCGGCCGCCGCGGGGTCGGCCACTCAGTCGGTGTGGAAGACCTCGCGGAGCGTCTTCCACCACGCGCCCGGCTCGCGGTCGGGGAGCGGCTCCTGCATCGCGTCGGTCAGCTTCCACCAGCGCTGCGTCTCGGGGTCGGCGGCCATCGCCGCCATGTCGGCCGCGAAGTCGTCGCCCACGTACTCGAAGTAGGCGATCAGGTCCTCGCCGTCGCGCCAGATCGTGTAGTTCCGGATGTTCGAGCGGCGGATCTGGTCGAGGACCCCGGGCCACGGCGCGGCGTGGAGGCGCTCGTATTCCTCGATCGCCTCGGGCTTGACCCGGATCCGCTGGCCGAACCGCCGGACGGTCACCTCAGCGGGCAGCCCCCGCGGCCGCCGACGCCGCCGCTGCCGCGGCGACCTCGTCCGCGATCGCCCGCCACTCCTCGCCGTCGGGGAACCGGTAGCGGGCGAGCGACGCCGGAAGGATCTCCGCGCTGTAGCCCGGCCGCGACGGCACGACGTAGCGCGCGTCCCGGATCACGACCGGGTCGACGAAGTGCTCGTGGAGATGGTCGACGTACTCGATCATCCGGCCGTCGAGCGAGCCCGACACGCAGACATAGTCGATGACCGACAGGTGCTGGACGAGCTCGCACAGCCCGACGCCGCCGGCATGGGGGCAGACCGGCACGCCGAACTCGGCCGCCATCAGGAGCACGGCGAGGACCTCGTTCACGCCGCCCAGGCGGCAGGCGTCGATCTGGCAGATCCCGATCGCCTCGGCCTGGAAGAGCTGCTTGAACATCACCCGGTTGTGGACGTGCTCGCCGGTCGCGACCCGGATCGGGGCGACGCCGCGGGCGATCGCCGCGTGGCCCAGGATGTCGTCGGGCGAGGTGGGCTCCTCGATCCAGTACGGGTCGAACTCGCGCAGCCGGTCCATCCAGGCGATCGCCTCGGCGACGCCCCAGCGCTGGTTCGCGTCGACGGCCATGATCCGGTCCGGCCCGATCTCCTCGCGGACGATCGCCGCCCGCCG
Organism: uncultured Chloroflexia bacterium; assembly: GCA_963845925.1. GTDB lineage: Bacteria > Chloroflexota > Limnocylindria > Limnocylindrales > CSP1-4 > CF-46. Next base: position 55,484 of record CAWJUA010000032.1, on the reverse strand, counting down.
TCGGTCGTCGTCGACGTCCGCCCCGACCTTGAGCTTGAACGCCGTCCAGCCCTCGGCCAGCGCCTCGCGGCAGAGCCGCCGGATCTTGGCGTCGTCGTAGCCGAGCCAGCCGACCGACGTCGAGTACGCCGGGTAGCCGTCCCGCAGCAGCTCGGCCTCGCGCTCGGCCGCGCGACTGGGGCCAGCGCCACGCAGCCGCTCCAGGGCCCGCTCCGGCGTCAGGGCGTCGGAGATGTACCGGAAGTCGACGAGCGCGACCTGCTCCTCGGGCGTCATGTCGCAGATCAGCTTCCAGAGCGGCTTGCCCGCGGTCTTCGCGAAAAGGTCCCAGACCGCGTTCACGACGGCCGCCGTCGCGAGGTGGATCACGCCCTTCTCGGGGCCGATCCAGCGCAGCTGGCTGTCGCCGACGAGCGTCCGCCAGAACCCGCCCATGTCGCCGAAGAGCTCGTCAACGCGCCGGCCCACGACGAGCGGCCGGAGCGCCTCGACGGCGGCGACGACGACCTCCGTCCCGCGGCCGATCGTGAACGTCAGGCCGTGGCCCTCGGGCCCGTCCGCGTCGGACGTCCGGACGATGACGTACGCCGCGGAATAGTCCGGGTCGGGGTTCATCGCGTCGGAGCCGTCGAGGTTGCGCGACGTCGGGAAGCGGATGTCGAGGACGTCCAGCGCGCTGATGACCGGCGACCCTGCCACGGACCTAGCCCTTGACCGCGCCGATGAGGATCCCGCGCGAGATGTAGCGCTCGAGCACGATCGCCATGACGATCACCGGCACGATCATGATCAGAACGAGCACCGACATCGCCCACCACTGCGGCCCGCGCGTCGCGTCCTGGGCGGCGACGAGCAGCGGCATCGTCTGGGCCTTCGCGCTCGTCAGGATCAGCGCGACGAGGTACTCGTTCCACGAGAAGATCAGCGTGATCAGGAACGTCGCGACGAGGCCCGGGACCGCGATCGGCAGGACGACCGACCGGACGATCCGGTAGACCGACGCGCCGTCGACCGACGCCGCCTCCTCGAGCTCGATCGGCAGCGCCGCGAAGTAGTCGCGCATCAGCCAGACGACGATCGGCAGGTTCGCCGCGATGTACGTGAGGACGAGCGCGAGCTGCGTGTCGAGCAGGCCGATCTGCTGGTACAGCACGTAGAGCGGGACGACGACCGCGATCGGCGGCAGGATCCGCTGCGAGATCAGCCAGAACGCGATGTCGCCGTTGCCGAGCGTCCGCCGGAACCGCCGGCCGATCGTCTGGGCGAGGATCAGGAACACGCCCAGCGCGGACGCGAGCGCGAGCGGCCACGGGACGCCGCCCAGGATCGCGGCATACGCCCCGACCATCGAGAACCCGCCGAGGACGATGAGCCCCACCCGCGGCCGATAGTTGAACCGCACCAGCGCGTACGCCGCGCTCGCGCCCATCGCGGTCGTGATGATCGCGCTCGAGAACGCGACGATCACGGTGTTCACGTACGGCCGGAGCGTGTCGTTGCCGAGGTCGACGAGGATGTTCTTCCAGGCGTTGAGCGTCGGCTGGAAGTCGACGAACGGGATGTAGTAGCGGGCCCTTGTCGACCTGGACCGGCAGCTTCAGCGACGTGACCGCGAGCCAGTAGAGCGGGAACAGCACGACGATCGACCAGGCGATCAGCAGGATGTACGACGCGACCTTCGCGCCGGGACCAAGGTCGAGCGGCGAGCGGCGCCGCAGCGGGTTCTGCATCAGTACTGCTCCACCCAGCGCCGCGACCAGGCGACGTAGGCCGAGGCGATGATCGTGACGAGGATCAGCAGGATGTAGGCGATCGCCGCGGAGCTGCCGAGGTTCAGCGTCCGCCAGTCGAGGTACGCCTCGAGCGTCAGCGACTGGGTCGCGGTGCCCGGCCCGCCGCCGGTCAGGATGTTCGGCATGTCGACGATCTTGAAGCCCTCGATCAGGCGGATGAGGACGATCGTCACGCTGACCGGCAGGATCGCCGGCCACGTGATGTGGCGGAACGACCGCCACTTCGAGGCGCCGTCGACGAACGCCGCCTCGCGGACCTCGACGTCGAGCCCCTCGAGCGCCGCCAGCAGCACGATGAACACGAACGGCGTCCACTGCCACGCGTCGCCGATGACGACCGCGATCCGGGCCGCCCACGGGTCCGTCACCCATGTGTAGTGCGTCAGGCCGAGCGCAGCGAAGAGCGGTTCGAGCGGGCCCTTCCCGGTGTCGGTCATCATCCGGAACATGTAGCCGACGCCGATCGGCGTGATCGTCAGCGGCAGCAGGAAGACGACCCGGAAGAACCGCCGGCCGCGGAGCGGCTGGACCGCGAGGATCGCGAGGCCGAGGCCCAGGACGTACGTGACCGCGATCCCGGCGAAGACGTAGAACAGCGTCACGACGAGCGACTCCCGGCCGGCCGCCCTCGGACAGCATCGTCTGGGCGATCGAGCCAGGCGAGGCCGACGGCGAACAGCGCGCCGGCCACGCGGACGATCGCGCCAGCCGATCCCCGACCCGGCCGCTGCGCAGGCTCTTGAGGAGTGCCCAGACGAGAGCCCGGCGACGACGATCAGGAACGCCCAGCCGAGCGGCGTCGGCGTCCGGGCGAGACCCAGGATGTGGGTCCGCTCGGTCCCGAACAGCAGGTTCGTGAAGTTCGAGAAGCCGACGAAGTCGACGTCGACCTTGCCCTTCTGGAAGACCAGCTTGCCGAACGCGAGGGTCAGCGAGGCGAAGAGCGGGAAGATCGAGAGGCACAGGATGATGACGACGCTCGGCCAGATGAAGGTCCATCGAGCGGCGCCATCGGACTTCGCAGGCGCCGACGTAGCCGAACGCCCGGCGAGAGATGGAGTCCCCGCGGGTCGCGTCGGGGGGCGCGACGCCGCGGGGATCGTCGAGGTCTGATGGGCTTATCGCTTGACGCCAAGGCTGTCCTGGTAGGCCTTGAGCTGCGCGTCACGGCCCACCTGGTCGGTGATCTGGTTCCAGCCGTCGGTGATCTGTTGCATCGTCTCCTCGACGCTCAGCTCACCGGCAAGATACTGGGAGACGGCGGTGTCGAGCACGTCCTGCTCGTATTCCTTGGTCTTCGGGATCCGCATGTCGAGGACCATGTTCGGGTTGTTGAGGCTGTCCTTGATCGCCCCGAGGTAGTTGTCCTGGGCGGCCGTGCTCATGCCGACGGCCGTCCACGGCGCGCGGTCCTCGAAATGCGACGTCCGGTACGGGTTGAAGCCCGTCTTGCCGAGCGTCACGTCCTCGCCCGACTGGGCGGGGGCGCTCATGTAGGCGAGGAACGCGAAGGCCGCGTCCTTCTTCGCCTGGTCGGCGGCCGCGTTGATCGCGCCGGACCAGCCACCGAACGAGGCGAACGGCGCGTAGTTCACGCCGTCGACCGCCTTCGGGCAGGAGGTCGCGTCACAGGGGACGAGGTTGCCGCTCGAGCGGTCGAGGACTTCCTTCCAACCGGGCGTGATCGTCGTGCCGACCTTGTCCTGGACGGTCGACGTCGCCGGGTCGAGGGCGAGCGTCCCGATGTCACCCCAGTCCATCGTCAGCGCGCAGCGACCGGTCGTGAACAGGCCGCGCGTATCGCCGACGCCGAGGTTGATCTCGTCGGGTCGGACCGTACTGCATCGTCGCCTTGTAGGTCTCGAGGGCCTTCTTGAAGGCGGCATTGTTGAAGAGCGGGTTCATGTTGGTCGTGTCGAAGAACACGCCCTGGCCGGTGCCCTGGGACTGGAGCAGGCCGCCCGCGATCGAGATGATCCACCAGTAGCTCTGCTGGCCCTTCTTCTTGGCGATGCACGAGCCGTAGTCCGGGGTGCCGTCGCCGTTGAGGTCCTTGCCGTTGAACTCCTTGGCGGTCGCGAGGTAGTCATCCCACGTCTTGGGCGCCGTCTTCACCTGGTCGGACTTGTAGTAGACCATGTGGAAGTCGCCGTCGAGCGGGATCGTGTAGACCTTGCCGCCGTACGTCGCGTTGAAGTCGCGGAAGAACGGCCCGATGTCGTTCCAGTTGAGCGTGGCGTCGGCGGTGACCTTGCTCGTGAGGTCCTCGAGATAGCCCGGGCCGACGAAGTCGCCCATCCACTGCGGGTTGAAGACGAACGCGTCATAGCTGTTCGTCCCGGCCGACATGTCGAGCAGTGCCTTGTCGTAGATGTCCTGGAAGCCGACCGCGTCGACGTTGATCGTCGCGCCGGTGAGCTTCTGGAAGTCCGGAGCGCGCCGCTGGAGCGGCTCCGCGATCTGGGGCCCGTTGAACGTCAGCAGGTGGACGGTGACGCCCGCGAACTGCTGTCCGCCGGCGGCCGCCGATCCGCTCGCCGCCGGGGCGGATGCCGCCGGAACGGACGCTGCGGGCGACGAGGCACTCGGTGAGGGGCTGGCCGCCGTGTTACACGCCGTGACGATTAGGATCGCGCTGATCGCTGTCGCGACCAGTCGGATGCGCGACTCCACCGGTGGATCCTCCTCATGTGACCCGTGCCATCGTCCAGTATGTTGAACAGATGGCGGTAGGTTGGACAGTATGCGCAGCAGGGTATGCTGAGTCAAGATACGGCACGCGGTTCAGCAGGTTGGCCCGAAATCGGGAGTGCGGTGAGCGAGCGGCGGCGATGAGCGACACGTGAGCAACGACGGAACCGGCGACGGCGCCGTCCCGGAGGGCGACTCTCTCGCACCGGCGGTCACGCGCGCGGCGGCGATCCTCGACCTGCTCGCGGAGAACGGCAGCGTCGCCGCCGGGCCCAGCGAGCTCGCCCGCAGGCTCGGCCTGCCGAAGTCGTCGATCGCCAACATCTGCGGCGCGCTCGCCGACGCTGGACTCGTCCGGCGCGTCGGGACCGGGTTCGCCCTGGGCCGGCGGCTCGCGGAGCTGGGCGGCGCCTACCTCACGTCGGTCGATCTCGTCCAGGAGTTCTACGAGGCGTGCACGGAGCTGCCCACCGGCTCCGAGGAGACGGTCCAGCTCGCGATCCTCGACGGGATCGAGATGACGTACCTCGCCCGGCATGACGGCAAGCAGCCCGTGCGTCTGACCTCGCAGATCGGGCGGCGGCTGCCGGCCAGCGTCACGGCCACCGGCAAGGCCGCGCTCGCGTTCATCAGCGAGGCCGACGTTCGGCGGCGCTACGAGGGCGCCGAGCTGCCGGTCTTCACGCGACGCTCCCTGGCGACCGTCGACGCACTCGTCGCCGAGCTCGCGGTCGTCCGCAACCGGGGCTACGCGATGGACGACGAGGAGACCGTCGAGGGTGTCGTCTGCTTTGGGGTCGCGGTCCCGGGCAGGCGTCCCGGCGAGGGCCCGTACGCCGCGAGCATCACGCTGCTGAAGGCGCGGGCGACGGCCGAGCGGATCCCCGCGCTCGTCGGCGACCTGCGGCTGCTCGCGAGCCGGATGTCGGACCCGCTCCACGTCGAGCCGGCCGAGACGGCCGGCGCTCAGAGCCGGTAGACGCGGGCCGCCGTCCCGCCGAACGCCGCGGCGAGCTCGTCGCGATCCAGGTCGCTGAGCAACGTTCGCGTCGTGTCGACGACCTTGCCGTAGCTCGCGGCGAGCAGGCAGACCGGCCAGTCCGAGCCGAAGAGCAGCCGGTCGGGACCGAACGTCTCGAGGACATGGTCGACGTACGGCCGGAGCTCGCGCCGACGTCCACGAGGCCCAGTCGGCCTCGGTGACCATGCCGGAGAGCTTGCAGGCGACGTGGTCGAGGTCCCGGAACTGTGCGATCAGCGACGCCCAGGGCTCCAGCGCGCCGGACGCGATCGGCGGCTTCGCAACGTGGTCGATGACGAACCGGACGTCCGGCAGGCGGCGGGCGAGGTCGAGCGCCGCGGGCAGCTCGCGCGAGCGCACGAGGAGGTCGTAGACGAGGCCCGGCCTGCCAACGGCCGCGACCCCGCGGACGACGTCGTCGCGGGTCAGCCATTCCGGGTCGGGCTCGTCGTGGGCCTGGTGGCGGATCCCGACGAGGTGGCCGCCGCCCGGCCGCTCCCGCAGCTCCGCGATCGTGTCGCCGACGCCGGGTTGGGTCAGGTCGACCCAGCCGACGACGCCGCGGACGAAGGGCGTCTCGCCGGCGACCGCGAGGAAGTCGACCGTCTCCTCGAGGCTCGAGCGGGTCTGGACGAGGACGGTGGCATCGACGCCGGCCGCGAGGAGGTCGGGCTCGAGGTCGGCCGGCCCGAACGCCCGGCGGATCGGGGCGAGGTCGTCGGTCAGCCACGGGTAGTCGGCGGTCGCCGGGTCCCAGAAGTGGTGGTGGGCGTCGACGATCACGGCTCGCGTCCTCAGGCCGGCGTCGGGGCGTCGGGCCGGATGAGGCCCTCCGCGCGGAGGTCGGCCCACAGGTCTGCCGGGATCGCCCGCTCGGCGAGCGCCGGGTACTCCTCGAGGTGGGCGGGCGTCCGGACGCCGGTGACGAGCGCCGTCATCGCTGGATGGGCCATCGCGAACTGGACGGCCGCCGCGCGGAGCGGCACGTCGTGGCGCGCGCAGACCTCGCCGATCCGCCTCGCCCGCTCGACGATCGCCGGCGGCGCCGGCGTGTAGTTGAAGCGGCTCTCGGCGCCGGGTTCGGCAAGGACGCCGCTGTTCATCACGCCGGCCGTGAACACGCCGACGCCGCGTTCGAGGCAGGCCGGCAGCAGCTCGTCGAGCGCCCCCTGATCGAGGATCGTGTAGCGGCCGGCGAGGAGGACGACGTCGATGTCGGTCTCGCGGACGAACCTTGTGAGCATCTCGGACTGGTTCATCCCCGCGCCGACGGCCCGGATCACGCCCTCCTCGCGGAGCCTCGCCAGCGCCGGGTACGCGCCGTCGAGGGCCGCCTGCCAGTGATCGTCCGGGTCGTGGATCAGGGCGATGTCGATCCGGTCGAGGCCGAGTCGCACGAGGCTCTCCTCGATCGACCGCCGGACGCCGTCGGCGGAGTAGTCGAACACGATCCGCTCCGGGCCGTCGACAACGTAGAACGCGTCATCCCGGCCATCGAACCGCTGGTGGTCGATGTCGGCGCCGGGCGGGATCTCCTCGGGAAGCCGGACGAGGCGGCCGACCTTCGTCGACAGCACGAACGAGTCGCGCGGCTCGTCCCGGAGCACCGCCCCGAACCGCCGCTCCGACGCGCCGTAGCCGTAGAGCGGTGCCGTGTCGAAGAGCCGGATTCCCAGGTCCCACGCCCGGCGGACGGTCGCCTGCGCGTCGGCGTCGGAGACCGCGGTGTAGATGCCGCCGATCGACGCGCCGCCGAAGCCGAGGCGCGTGACGCTGAGGCCGGTCCTGCCCAGTGGGACGCGGGCGACGGGGTCGAAGGCCATCCGGCCGCTCCCTCCAATGGTTGACGCGACGATCACCGTATCGTATCGTCCAGTCCCTCGTCCACTGGCCAGAATACTGAACGCCGGGAGCCCACGTGCGCCTGATCTCTGCCAGAACCGCCGCCGGCGAGACCCTCGGGGTCGTCGCCGGGGATGGCTGGCGAGCGGCAGCGGAGCTCCTCGACGGCGGTCCCCGGACGATGGCGGACCTCCTGGCGGCCGGACCCGACACGCTCATCGACCTCGCGGCGGCCGCGGCGTCGGCGACGAACATCTCCTCCTCGTCGCCGGCGTCGCCGGTTGCCCCGCCTGTGTCTCACGTCCTCGCGGAGACGCACCTCCTCGCCCCGCTGCCGCGCCCCGGCAAGGTCGTCGCGATCGGGCGCAACTACCGCGAGCACGCCGACGAGGAGGGCGTCGATCCGCCGCCGGCGCCGCTCGTGTTCGCGAAGTGGCCCAGCTCGGTCGTCGGTCCGGGCGCCGACATCCGCTGGGATCCCGCGCTGACCCTGCAGGTCGACTACGAAGCGGAGCTCGCAGTCGTGATCGGCCGGACGGCACGGAACGTGTCGGTCGAGGAGGCGCTCGACCACGTCTTCGGCTACACCTGCCTCGACGACGTGTCAGCGCGGGACATCCAGTTCGGCGACGGCCAGTGGGTCCGCGGCAAGTCGCTCGACACGTTCTGCCCGATGGGCCCGTGGCTCGTCACCGCCGACGAGATCCCCGACCCGCAGGCCCTCGCGATCGACTGCCGGGTGAACGACGAGGTCCTCCAGGACTCGAACACCTCGCGGATGTACTTCGGTGTGGCCGAGATCATCAGCTACCTCTCGCGGTCGTTCACGCTCGACCCCGGCGACGTGATCGCGACCGGCACGCCCGGCGGCGTCGGCGTCTTCCGCGACCCGCCGCGGTTCCTTGGCGACGGCGACGTCGTCACGGTCGAGATCGAGCGGATTGGCCGGCTCGTGAACACGTGCCGGTTCGAAGTTGGTGAAACGGGCACGACCGGCGCGGGCCGCGGGACCGAAACGGCGGCGACCACGACGACTGCCCGATGACCGAGGAGCGTTTCTTCGTCACGGGCGCACTCGGCTGCGTCGGCGCGTGGACCGTGCGCGAGCTCGTCCGCGAGGGCACTCCGGTCGTCGCGTTCGACCTCGGCACGAACACCCGGCGGCTCGAGCAGATCCTGACGCCCGACGAGATCGGGCGCATCACCTTCATCACCGGCGACATCACCGACCTCTCGGCGCTCGAGCGCGTGCTCGACGACCAGCGCATCACGAACGTCATCCACCTCGCCGCGCTGCAGGTGCCGTTCAGCCGCGCCGACCCGCCGCTCGGCGCCGCGGTCAACGTCGTCGGCACGGTCAACGTCTTCGAGGCCGTCCGGCGCCTCGGGCTGCGCGATGCGCCGCTCGTCTACGCGAGCTCGATGGGGATGTTCATCCCGACCGACGTCGACCCGGTCTCGGGCCGACTCGAGGAGGACGCCGTCGCTCATCCCGGCAACCACTACGGCGTCTACAAGCTGGCGAACGAGGGCAACGCCCGGATCTACTGGGCCGATTCCGGCGTGGCGAGCATCGGACTCCGGCCGATGACGGTCTACGGCGTCGGGCGCGACCAGGGGATGACGTCGCAGCCCGACGGTGGCGATCGCGGCGGCGGTGCTGGGGCAGCCGTTCGAGATCAGCTTCGGCGGCGCGACGGTCTTCCAGTACGCGGAGGACGTGGCGAAGACGCTGCTGCTCGCGAGCCGCTCCTCGCCGGACGGGGCGCGGGTCTCGAACCTCGGCGGCGACCCGGTCAGGATCGCCGACTGGGTCGCCGGGATCGAGGCCGCGGTGCCGTCGGCGGCCGGGTTGATCACGATCGCCGACACCTTGCTGCCGTTCCCGTCGCAGATCGCCCACGAGTCGCTCGCGTCGCTCGGCGCCGTGCCCGAGACGCCGTACCGCGACGGGATCGCCGCATCCGCCGAGATCTACCGCCGCCTGGCCGCCGAGGGGCGGCTCGTCGCGAGCGAGCAGGGCGTGCCGTCGGCGGTCGCGAGCGCGTAACACCACGGTCAAATCGAGCGGTCGATTCTGATGCGTGTCGCGGGAATACTCGGGACGGGGCTGATCGACGCGCCCGATCCGTCCGCGGTGATATTCCCGGGACTCGCATCACAACCGGCAGTCTTGTTTTCTGACGCGGGCGTTGCTGCGACTCAGCCCGCCGGCAACTCCACGACGAACCGGCTCCCGCCGTAGCCGTTCGGCTCGAGCCAGACGCGGCCGCCCATCGCGTCCATCAGCCGCCGCGCCGCGAACAGCCCGATCCCGGACCCGCGCGATCGTCCCCGCCCCTCGATCCGGACGAACGGCTCGAAGACGCTCTCCCAGTCCTCGGCCGGGACGCCCGGCCCGTCGTCGGTGACGTAGGCGCAGACCGTGTCGCCCTCCCGCCAGACGCCGATGCTCACGCCGTCGCCGATCGGGACGTACTTCGACTCGTTCTCGAGCAGCTGCTCGAGGACCTGCTTGAACCGCGCCGGGTCGCCGATCGCGACCAGCTGCGTCGCCGGCCGCTGCCAGCGGATCGGGTGGCCGCGGAGCAGCAGCCGCAGCGTCTCCACCGTGTCGTCGACGGCGGCGACCGCGTCGAACGGGTTGCGGGCGAGGCCGGTCAGCCCCTCGCCCCGGACCGACGCGAGGATCGAGTCGACGAGGTGGTCGAGCCGGGATACCTGCTCGAGCGCCGACGCCTGCCACTCCCCGGCGGCGGGATTCGCGGCTGAGGCGTCGCCGAGCAGCTCGACGTACGCCCGGACCACGGCGAGCGGCGTCCGGAGCTCGTGGGTCACGACCGACATCAGGTCGGCCCGGGCCGCGTCGAGCGCGGTCAGCTCCGCGAGGCGGCCCTCGATCTCGGCCTGGAGCCGGCCCTTCTCGACGATCCCCGCGAGCAGTGCGCCGATCGTCAGCAGCAGCTCGACGTCCTCCGGGCCGAACCGCCGCCGGTCCCGCGTCTGGACGTTCAGGACGCCGATGACCCGGTCGTGCCAGACGAGCGGCACCGACAGCATCGCGTGGAGGCCCTCGACGTCGAAGCCGCGGACCCAGGCGAACCGGGGATCGACGGTCACGTCCTCGACGGCGATCGGCTTGCGCGAGTCGGCGACGCGGCCGGTGATCCCCTCGCCGAACCCCAGGCTGACCCGGCCGACCTGGCTCCGGTCGAGGCCGTTCGTCGCGGCGAGCGTCAGTCGCGGCTGGTCGCGGTCGGCGAGGTAGAACGAACAGACCTCGACGCCCAACGCGGTTGTCGTGCCGTCGACGATCGCCCGCATCAGCTCGTCCCAGTCGCGGGCCTGGGTCGCGAGCTGGGCGACGTCGTGGACGAAGGCGAGCTCTCGGAGGCGGCGCTCGGTCGGGACAGCGCCGCCCGGCGCCGGATCGCCCGGCGCGGCCACGACGTCGCGGGTCCTAGACATCGGGCCGGCAGATCGAACGCTCGGCCATCGCGACGAGTCGGTCGGCCACGACCGCGGCCGGCAGGCCGCTGCCGCTGAACAGCTCGTCGAACGCCTGGAAGCTCGTGATGACCGTCAGGATATCGGTCGCCTCCTCGACGTCGACACCGTCCCGCAGGTAGCCCTGGTCGGCGAGTCGCCGGGCGATCTCCGCCTGACCCGGCCGCCGGCCGTCTTCGATCGCCCGGATCGCGGCGACCGCGTCGGGATCGACGGCCGCCATCGTGAAGATCGCCCGGGCAAGCTCCGGCATCTTCGCGTACATCCTGACCGCGGCCCGCTGCGAGCCGCGCATCGCCTCGAGCGCGTCGGGCCGGCGGAACTCGCGGATGAGCTCGTCGAACCCGGCCTCCAGGCGGAGATGCCGGGCGAGCGCGTCGAAGAGGCCGGCCCGCGAGCCGTACAGCAGGTAGACCGTCGAGCGCGATACGCCCGCGGTCCGGGCGACCTCCTCGACCCGCAGCGCGCCGCTGGGCCCTCGCTCGAGCGTGCCCCGCGCCGCGTCGAGGATCCGTCGCCGCGTCGCGTCGGCGGCTTCGGCGCGAACGCGCTGCACGTACTGACGTTTGTCCATGTCGCTCCATCCTACTTCATCGGACAGTGTGTCCACTCATCGGACAGGATGTCCGGCCAAATAGGGGAGCGACGACATGCAGACCATCGACACGACATCCGGCAACGAGGCGGCGAACGTTCCCGTGCTGATCGTGGGCGCCGGCCCGGCCGGCCTCGTCACCGGCATCGGCCTCGCCCGCCACGGTGTCCGTTCGATCCTCGTCGAGCGCCACCCGACGACCTCGATCTTCCCGAGGGCGACCGGCGTGAGCACGCGCTCGATGGAGATCTTCCGGGGCTGGGGCCTCGACGAGGCCGTCCGGCGAGGCGGCTGGCGGGTGATCCCGCGGATGGCGGTCGTCAAGCGGTTCGACGACCGCTCGCCGGTGGAGGCGGCGCTGGGCTTCCCGTCGGAGGACGACACCCGACCCGTCGAGCCCGACGACCGGCGCCGTCAGCCCGCAGGACCACCTCGAGCCCGTGCTTCTCGACCACTACCGCGAGCTGGGCGGCCAGGCCTGGTTCTCGACCGAGCTCGTCTCGTTCGCCCAGGGCTCCGACGGCGTGCTCGCGACGATCCGCGACCGCGTCACCGGGGAGTCGAGGACGATCCGCGCCGGCTATCTCGTCGGCGCCGACGGCCATCGCAGCGCGGTCCGGGCCCAGCTCGGCATCGAGATGCAGGGGCCGCCGGACCTCGGCCAGTACTTCAGCATGCTCTTCCGGGCCGACCTCTCCGACGTCCTCGGCGAGACGCGCTACGGGCTGTACGCGCTCGCGGTCGACGGCCCGCCCCGCGTCCTCGTCCCGAGCGGCACCGACGACCGCTACGTCCACGCGATCCCGCTGCCGCCGGGCATCGACGACGCGACGGTCGCGGCGATGTACCCGCCGGAGCGCTGCGTCGCGCTGATCCGGGAGGCCACCGGCCGGCCGGAGCTCGAGGTCGAGCTGCTCGCGACGGCCGCGTTCGCGTTCTCCGCCCAGGTCGCCGAGCGCTGGCGGGACGGGCGGGTCTTCCTCGTCGGCGACGCTGCCCACCGGATGACGCCGCGGGGCGGCCGCGGGATGAACACCGCGATCGCCGACGCGTTCGACCTCTCGTGGAAGCTCGCGTTCGTGGCCCGCGGCATCGCGGATCCGGCGCTGCTCGACTCGTACGAGGCGGAGCGTGGGCCGATCGGCCGGCGCAACGTCGCGTTGTCGATGGCGCCGGCGGGCGGCGGCTCGGACGACGGCCTGGCCGAGGACCTCGGGTCGCTCGTCTCGTCGGCGGCGATCGCGTTCCCGCCCGACGGGCGGCCCGGGTCGCGGGCGCCGCACGCCTGGCTCGACGTGGCCGGCTCGCGGATCTCGACGCTCGACCTGTTCGGGCGCGGGTTCGTGCTCCTGACCGCCGGGTCCGGCGGGGCGTGGCGAACGGCCGCCGACTGTCTCGCGATCGACGCGCCCGGGCTGTCGCTCGCCGTCCGAGCCGTGCGTCGCGACGCCGACCCGGACGGGTCGTTCGCCAAGGCGTTCGGCCTCGAGGACGGCGGCGCGGCCCTCGTCCGGCCCGACGGGGTCGTCGCCTGGCGAACGGTCGGCCTGCCCGCGGATCCCGCGGCCGCGCTGACCACGGCAGTCGAGTCCGCGCTCGGTCGCAGCGTGGCTCCATCGGTCACTGAAGGAAAGGAGGCTGCGTGATGCTTCGACGACGCATCGTGGCGGCGGTCGTCTCGGCCGGTCGCTATCTCGCGCTCGGCTGCGGCGTTCCCCTCAGCTGAGCGTGCTCGCCACCACCAATGCCCCGTGCCGGCTCCCGACGCGGGGCATCAGCCTGGCGGCGTTGCGTCAGCCGGCGGGGACCGGCTCCCGATCGGTCACCGTCGTCGGCAGCGCCTCGAGCAGCGGGTCCGTCCACGACCAGGCCGCGCCGTGGCGCGCCCCGACCGCGCCGTGGCGAGCCGCCTCGACCCGGAGCGGCAACCCGAAGATGCCGATGAACCCGACGGCTGCCGCGTGGTCGAACGCGTCGCCCTTGTCGTAGGTCGCGAGGTCCTTGTCGTAGAGCGACAGCGGCGAGCGCCGCCCGGTCACGACCGCCGAGCCGTGGTCGAGCCGAACCCGGACCTCGCCGCTGACGACGCGCTGGGACGACGCGACGTAGCCGCGCAGGTCGCGGTGCAGCGCGCTGAACCACAGCCCGTCGTAGGTCAGCTGGGCCAGCTCGTTCGCGACGAGGTTGTTGAACCGGAGCGTGTCCTTCGTGAGCGTCAGCCCCTCGAGCGCGCCGTGCGCCGCGTGGAGGATCGTCGCCGCGGGCGCCTCGTAGATCTCGCGGCTCTTGATCCCGACGAGGCGGTCCTCGACGTGGTCGATCCGCCCGACGCCGTGGGCGCCGCCCAGGTCGTGGAGCCGGTCGACGAGCTCGACCGGGGGAAGGCGCTGGCCGTCGATCGCGACGGGGATCCCGCCCTCGAACTCGATCGTGATCTCGACGGGCGACGGGGCGGCGGACGCCTCGACCGTCCACTCGTAGGCGTCGGCCGGTGGCGTGATCCACGGGTCCTCGAGGATGCCGGTCTCGCACGATCGGCCCCAGAGGTTGACGTCGATCGAGTACGGCGAGGCCTTCGTGATCGGGATCTCGATCCCGCGCTCGATCGCGAAGTCGATCTCCTCGTCGCGGGTCAGGCCCATCCCGACGCGCATCGGGGCGACGACCTCGAGCCCCGGGTCGAGGGCGTGGACCGCGACGTCGAACCGGACCTGGTCGTTGCCCTTGCCGGTGCAGCCGTGGGCGACCGCGTCGGCGCCCTCGCGGGCGGCGACCTCGACGAGGAGCTGGGCGATCAGCGGCCGGGCGAGCGCCGTCGCCAGCGGGTAGGCGCCCTGGTAGACCGCGTTCGCCTGGAGGTGCGGCCAGACGAAGTCGCGCACGAAGCGGTCGCGCGCGTCGACGACGTAGGCCCGTGACGCGCCCGCGGACATCGCCCGCGCCTCGACGCCCTCGCGCAGCGAGCCGCCGCCGACGTCGACGGTCAGCGTCACGACCTCCGCGTCGAACTGCTCCCGCAGCCAGGCGACCGCGACCGACGTGTCCAGCCCGCCCGAGTAGGCGAGCACCACCTTCTTCATGTCTAGACCTCCAGCGCGGCCGGGCGCGCCGGCTCCAACCTGAGTTCCTCGAACCGCTCGAGCCAGCGCTCGAGGCGGGCCTCGTCCGCGAACAGGACGAGCAGCGTGTTGTCGCCGGCGAGCGTGCCTTCCTGCTGGCTCATGGACTCGTCGATCGCCTGGGCGATGACACTCGCCGTGCCCGGCGACCCGGTGACGAGGAGGATCAGCCCGCTCCGCCCGACCGTGACCGGGATGTCCGCGAGGATCCGCCGGAGGCGCTCGTCGGACGTGGCCCGCGGAGGTGCGGCGACGTCCTCGGTCGAGACGTAGAGGTGGCGGTCGCCGCGGGGGACCTTCACGATGCCCGAGCTCCGCGATGTCCCGGCTGACCGTCGCCTGCGTCACCGCGAAGCCGCGCTCGACGAGCCGCTCCGCCAGCTCCTGCTGGTTGCCGATCGGGTCGCGGACGATGATCTCGCGGATCGCCCGCTGGCGGTCGCGCTTCGCTGCCGGTCCCGCGTTCATGCCGCACCCACCGCCTTCCGCATCGCCGTGATCCGGGTCCCGAACGTCGGGTCGTTGAGTGCCCGTTCGAGGGCGCGGTCGGCCGAGGCGTCGGCGATGACCGCCTCGGCGCCGTCCCAAGCGAGCGCGGCGAGCGCCGCCCGGATCTTCGGGACCATGCCGCCGCCGATGACGCCGGCGTCGATGAGCGTCTCCGCCTCGGCGACGGTCAGCGTGTCGAGCCGGTGGCCGTCGGCGTCGCGGACGCCGTCGACGTCGGTCAGGAGGACGAGCTGGCGGGCGCCGATCCCGGCGGCGATGCCCGCGGCGACGTCGTCGGCGTTGACGTTGCAGACGATGCCGTCCTCGTCGCGGGCGAGCGGCGCGACGACCGGCACCTGGCCGCCGACGAGGATCGCGTCGAGGAGGTCGCGGCGGAGGCCCACGACATGGGCGACGAGCCCGACTGCCGGCACGCGCTCCGCGATCAGCAGCCCGCCGTCGACCCCCGACAGCCCGACCGCGTCGACGCCGAGGTCGCGCAGCCCTGCGACGAGCTCGCTGTTGACGACGCCGCGCAGCACCGCCGCGGCGACTTCCAGCGCCGCCGGGTCGGTGACGCGGAGGCCGTTCTCGAAATGCGACGGGACGCCCATCCGCTCGAGCCACTCCGTGATCCGGCTGGCCGCCGCCGTGGACGAGGACGACGGGCCGGTGACGCGCGATCGCGGCCACTTCGCTCGTCGAGGCACCTGCGGCCTGGTCGCGCGATCGTCGTCCCGCCCGAGCTTGACGACGAGGATCTCGCTCGACGCGATCCGGCTCCGCGTCGCTCACGTCGTGTACTCCGAGTTCTCGATGACGTACTCCTCGGTCAGGTCGCAGCCGAACGCCTCGCCGGTGCCGTCGCCGAGCCCCAGATCGAGCCGGATCAGGAGCTCCGGCGCGTCCATCGCGGAACGAGCGGCGGCCCGGTCGAACGCGACCGGGCCGCCGTGTCCCCCGGAAAAGACCAGATGGCCCGCGATCGCGATCCGGAGCCGGTCCGGATCGAGCGCGGCGGGCGTGCCGCCACGGCGGGCGGCGTCATCGGTTGACAGGCCCGCGGCCTCGAGGACCGGCGCGTCGGCGAGGCGGGCGTTGCCGGCCGCCCCGGCGATCCGGCCCCAGTTGGGGTCGCGGCCGTGGACGGCAGCCTTCACGAGCGACGACGAGACCACGGCCCGGGCGACGGCCCGCGCGTCGGCGTCATCGGCCGCGCCCGAGACCTGGCACGTGACGAGCGTCGTCGCGCCCTCGCCGTCGGCCGCCTGCTGGCGGGCGAGCTCCCGCGCCACGGCCTCGATCGCGTGCCCCAGCTCGCGCGCCTCGCGCGATCGGGCCTTCGAGCGGCATCGCCCCAGCCGCGCCCGAGGCGAGGAGGAACACCGTGTCGTTCGTGCTCGTGTCGCCGTCGACGCTCAGCTGGTCCCACGTCCGCGCCGTCGCCGGCCGGAGCAGCCCGTGGAGCGCTGCCGGCTCGATCGTCGCGTCGGTGAGGACGATCGCGAGCATCGTCGCCATCCTGGGGTGGATCATCCCGACGCCCTTGGCGATGCCGGTGACCCGGACGCGGCGGACCGCGAGGCCGTCGGGATCGGGCAGGGCGATCGTCACGGTCGCGGCCTTCGTCTTGCGTGTCGGTCGTTCGGAGGGCCTCCGCGGCCGCGGCGAGCGCGTCGTCGGACGCCGCGAGGCGCGGCGCGAGCGCGTCGATGCCGGCGGCGACCTTGTCGAGCGGCAGCCGCGTGCCGATGACGCCGGTCGAGAGGAGGAGCGTCCGCTCCGGGGCGATCCCCAGCGCGCGGGCGAGGAACCCCGCGACCTCGGCCTGGTCGGCGTCGCCGGCGGCACCGGTCGCGGCGTTGGCGGAGCCGCTCGTCGACACGATCGCCTCGGCCAGCCCGAACGCGCTGCTCCGCCCGGCGGACGTCTGCTCGAGGTGCTCGCGCGAGAGCCGGACCGGAGCGGCCGCGAAGGCGTTCGGGGTGAAGACCGCCGCCGCGCTCGCCGGCGCCGCGCCGGGCAGCGTGGCGACGATCGCGAGGTCCGGCCGGCCCGACGCCTTGATCCCGGCGACGCGCGCCACCGGCCCGGAAGCCCTGCGGGATCGTTGCCCGACGCTCGACTGCGGGAAGCCCGCTCGGGAGCGGCAGACAGGCCCTCCGGCCGGTCGGTTGTCGCCGCCGGTTCCGACTGCCCCTGCCCCCGGGTCGCCAT
The DNA here is from genome assembly GCA_963845925.1 of uncultured Chloroflexia bacterium. Classification (GTDB taxonomy): domain Bacteria; phylum Chloroflexota; class Limnocylindria; order Limnocylindrales; family CSP1-4; genus CF-46. The sequence goes on along the minus strand of CAWJUA010000032.1, from coordinate 38,210 downwards.
CGTCGTCACGGCGCCAGCGGGAGCTGCTCGAGACCGGCGGTCTCGGGGAGGCCGTGGACGAGGTTGAACGCCTGGATCGCCTGGCCCGCGGCGCCCTTGACGAGGTTGTCGAGGACGCCGATCGCGAGGATGCGGCCGGTCCGCGGGTCGGCCGAGACGTGCACCCGGACGTGGTTGCTGCCGGTGACGTGCTTCGTCGCCGGCGGCGCCGCCACGACCGTCACGAACGGCTCGTCGTCGTAGGCCTCGGCGTAGAGGGCGTCGAGATCCGCCTGGTCGATCGGCCGCGTCGGTCGGACGTGGCAGGCCGAGAGGATGCCCCGCGTCATCGGGATCAGGTGGGGCAGGAAGTCGACGCCGGCGGCGCCCGGGTTGTCGACGGCGCGGCTCGCCCCCAGCCACGCGAGCTCCTGCTCGATCTCGGCGACGTGGCGGTGGCCGCCGACGCCGTAGGCCTTCACGCTCTCGTTGACCTCGCCGAACATCATGTCCGGCTTGGGGTCGCGGCCGGCGCCCGAGACGCCGCTCTTGGCGTCGACGACGAGGTCGCCGATGAGGCCGGCCCGGGCGAGCGGCGCGAGGGCGAGGAGCGTCGTCGTCGGGTAGCAGCCGGGCGAGCCGACGATGGCCCGGGGCGCGGTTCTCAGCGCCTCGAGCTCCGGACGATGGAGCTCCGGCAGGCCGTAGACGGCGTCGTCGAGGAGCTCCGGAGCGGGGTGGTCGAAGCCGTACCAGCGCGGGTAGTCGGCGGGGTTCCGGAGGCGGAAGTCGGGGCCCAGGTCGATGATCGTCGTGCCGGCCGCGGCGACGGGCGGGACGATCTCTGCAGCTGTGCCGTGGGGCAGGGCGAGGAAGAGCGCGTCGACGTCGTCGGGCGTCGCGGCGTCGATCGCGAGGCCGGTCGAGGCGAGATGGGGATGCGTCCCGCCGACGGGCTCGTTGCTCCGGCTTCGCGCCGTCAGGCCGACGATCTCGACGAACGGGTGGCGAGCGAGCAGCCGGACGAGCTCCGCGCCGACGTAGCCGGTCGCGCCGACGATCCCGACGCGGACCCGGAGCTCGGGACCAGGCCGGCGGTCCGTCGCGATCGCAGGACCGGGCTGGAGGCTCGCGCTCACGGGCGCGCGAGGCCCTTCGCGGAGGGCTGCCTCTGGCCGAGACCTGGGATCGGATGGACCGCCGTCATGGGCGCATGACTATACAGCGAAACTGCATAGTCATGCAAGACCACGGCCGGGTGCAACCCGACAATCAGGGCTAGTCGAGCGTGACCGCGGTGCAGGTCGTCTGGTACGCGAGGTCCCCGTTCGAGTCCCGGACCGTCCAGAACACCCCGTGGACACCCTCAAGTCCCTCGACATCGGCCGGGACGAAGAACACGTCGCCCGTCGCGTTGCCCCGAGGGCCCGCGATCAATGTCGCGGTGTCGATTGGGAAGAAATCACCCACGCAGCGATCGCCGTCGTAGAAGTTGTTGGTCACGGTGTAGGTCTCGCCCGGCGCGGCACCGTCCAGGACGTAGATCTCGTGGGCGTAGATCGTCGGGCCATTGGCCTTGATGTTCAGAACGAAGCCAGACCGCAGCGGTGCCCCGCCAACGGAGGCCAACGGCAGCTTCTCCGTTTGGTAAACGGAATCCGCGGCGGCGGCCGGCACGACGACCGCAAACGCGATCGCCGAAGCCAGGAACACCAGCGCGCGACGAAGAGGAGAACCGTGCATGTGTCTGCGCCTGCCTTTCTCTGGATGGGCGGGCGGGCCCGCAGCAGACGGCGGGCCCGCCCGTTGAGTTGGCTGGCTAGCTGCCGAACGGCCCCTCGACCCAGCAGGTCCAGCCCTCGTGGTTGGCGTTGAAGTTGGCGATCGCGCCGAGCTTGCCGCCCTGCTCGATCGCGTGGGCATCGACCGACTCGTTGACCGTCGGACTGCCATCCGGGTCGGTGCAATGCACGGTGTAGTAGGAATCGGCGCGATTGGGTCCGGCCAGCGTCGAGGGGGCGGTCGCCAGGACCAATGCCCCGGCGGCCGCCGCGAGTACGAGCTTCCTCATCTGGAGCCTCCGTTCGTCTGCTAGGCGTCTGCTAGCTCCGATCCCGACGCTAGAGATGCGAGGCTCCGCAGGAACCCCCCGGGCGGGTACGTTTGATGCCCGACGGCGGCTCGAAGGCCGAGGCTAGCGGACGTTCGGGGTGGGCCCGGTGATCCAGCACGTCGCGCCCGGATGCCCCTGCTTGAACAGCTCGATCGCGTGGGCCTTGCCCCCGGCCCGCTCGATGACGCTCGAGTCGTACGCCCGGGCCACGACCGACGTGGCGTCGGCAACGGCGCAATGAACGGTGTAGTGCCTGTCGGCGCCGAGCGTCGGCGCAGCAAGTCCGACGGCGAGCAGGAGCGAAATGCCAACGGCCGCGATCGCCTGCGGATGTCTTCATCGGGAGCCCTCCGTGTCTGCGAGCCGTGCCTCGGCTCATCGATGACGCTAGGCACGGACGGACCCCGGAGGAACCACCCGGACGGGTACGTTTGATGACCGCAACCGGGTGAGGTCAGGACTCGAGGGAGAGGTCGACCTTCGCTGCCAGCTCCGTCCGCGAGCGGACGCCGAGCTTCTGGTAGACGCGCTTGAGGTTGGCCTGGACCGTGCTCGGGCTGACGAACAGCGCGTCGGCGACTTCCTGGTTCGTGTGACCGCGGGCGACCAGCGATGCGATGGTCCGCTCGGTCTCCGTCAGCGCGAATGGCGTGGACGGCCGCCCGCCGATCCGGGCGAGCTCCGCGTCGGCACGGTCCACCCACAGTCGCGCCCCGAGCTCCGCGAATGCGTCACGTGCGCGCCCGAGCAAGTCCCTCGCGAGACGCTTCCGCTTCGCCCGCCGATGGATCTGGCCAAGGACCATCATCGACCGCGCGGTCTCGAACGGCTGCGGCCCGCGCTCCAGTAGTTCGACCGATGCCTCGGCTGAGCGTTGGGCGGCGTCGAGATCGCCGGCGGCGGCGGCGATGAGCGCCCGGCAACGGAGGGCGGTCGCCGTCGCCCAGACCCGGTCGAGCGCCTGGGCCTGCTCCTCGAGACGCTTGAGGTGCCGTTCCGCGTCGTCGATCCGGCCGAGGCCGACGAGCGCCTCGACGAGATCCGGCACGCACGGGATGATCGCCGGCTCGGCCGCATGCAGCCGGTCCAGCCACGCCACGGCCGGCTCGAGGTGCCGTCCGGGCGCCCTCGAGATCGGCGAGCGAGAGGTCGATGAACCCCGACACGGCGTGATTCCAGGCGGCGTTGAACCGGTCGTCGTTGGCCTCGGCGAGTCGCACCCCGGTCGTCGCCTGCTCCCGTCGCCTCGTCGATCCGTCCCGAGCAGCGCCCGCGGCCATGCCTGGTTGAAGAGGACAACATGGCTCTGCGTTGCGGCCTGGCCCGATCTCCTGGACGATGTCGATGCTCTCGTCGGCGAACCGCACGGCCCGCTCGAACCGACCGGCGCGGCACTCTAGCTCCGCCAGGTAGCAGAGAACCTCCTGCCGCACGATGTACATCCCGCGCAGCTCGTACTGGGCGAGCTCGCCCTCGAGAACGTCGCGGGCCTCGTCGAGCCGGCCCGTCCACATGAGCTCGAGTCCGAGCATCAAGCCGGGCGGCGTATAGACCGAGCCTTCCGTCCACGAGCCCGTGGACATCGCGATCTCCTGGAGTGCGACGGCCTCGGACAGCGCGGCCGGGTCGGCATCGCCGCGGACGAACTCCATGAACGCGAGCGTCGCGATGGCGTCGGCGCGCGCCATCGTGCCGGTCTCGCTCGCGACCCAGTCGACGGCCGACTCGAGCCTCCGCCATCGCCTCGTCGAGGTCCCCGAGGTAGAACGCGACCCACGCCAGGTCCTGATGGATCCCGGTCTGCAGTTCGGGATCGTCGCCGGCCTCGGCGCGAGCCTGCTCGCACGGGGCTCCGGACGCCGTTGATGAGGTTCATCCAGCTCATCGAGGCGAGGCGGTAGAGGATCTTCGCCCGCTCGGGCCCTGGCGTCGGTCGTCGCGATCGTCTCCCGGAGCAGACTCGATGGCTCGCGTCGCGTCGCCGGCATCGAAGCGGTACTCGGCTGCGTCCAGCCGTCGCCGTCGCAGCTCGGCGATGTCGTCCGGCCCGGTCATCCGACAGGCGAGGTCGGCGAGATCGGCTGCGGCGTCCGGCGCTCCCCGCACGCGGGCGCTGCCGGGCCGCCTGATCGAGGGCCGCGGCGACCTCCGGAGCTCGGGCCCTTCGGCGCCGAGGGCCAGGTGCCTGGCCCGCTCCTCGGGGTCGCTCGTCATGGTGGCGAGGCGGGAATGGAGCGCGCGCCGCTCGCCCGCCGGGGCATTCACGTAGACGGTGGACGCCAGCAGAGGGTGCGAGAACCGGACGCGGCCACTCGCCCGCTCGATGACGCCGGCGCTCTCGGCCCGGGAGAGGGACGCGAGCGTCCGCTCGCTCGATCCGGCGATCTCGAGCACCAGCTCCCACGTTGGCTGGGACGTCGCGGCGATTGCGAGCAGCGGCTCGTGAGCCGCCGGCTGGCAAGGCGGCCAGCCTCGCGGACAGGAGCTGCTGCAGGTCCTCCGGCACCGCCCAGACACCGTCGCGGATCCGACCGGAGGCCATCGCCGGAAGCCGCCCGGGCCATCTCGATCGCGAACAGCGGGTTGCCGCCGGTGATCCGGTGGAGGCGGGCCACGTCCGGGTGAGGCAGCGGCTGGCTCGTTCGGTCGCGAAGGATCCGGCCGAGCGGTTCGAGCGGCAACGGGCCGACGCGCGAGATGGGTCGTTCGGCGTCAGGGCCCGGTCGAGATCGACTGGATCGCCCTTGGAGCCCGATCCGTGCCTGATTGATACGCGAGCACGCCGATTCGCTCGTCGGCGACGCGCCGCAGGACGAACGACAGGACGCGGGCCGAAGGCCCGTCGATCCACTGGAGATCGTCGATCGCGATGACCAGAGGCGCATCTGCGGCGAGAGTTGCGCAAGGCGTGAGCGGCAGCAAGCGAGACGGCCCGCGGATCGACCGAGCCACCGGGCGCCTCGGCTCGGAGCAGAGCCGCATCGAGGGCCTGGCGGAGCGGGGTCGGCATGCCCGCGAGCAGCGTATCCGGGGCCTCACCGAGGAGGTCGCCGAGCGCGGCATAGGACAGCCGGGCCTCAGACTCCGCGCCTCGACTCTGCAGAACGCGGTACCCGCGACTCGCGGCTTCGCCGACGCCGGCCAGCCACAGCGTGGTCTTGCCGATCCCGGCGGACCCCTCGAGCAGGAGCGCACCCGGCCCCGCCTCGACGCGATCGAGGAACGCGGAGATGTCACGGAGCTCGCGGTCGCGTCCCACGATCGTGGAGGACGGTCCGTTCATTGGGCCATCGCGCAGCCGTCATCCGCCATCGCTCTCGCTATCTTGCGCCGGTGGCGTCCCGGCGCGAAGGCCCGATCCTTAATCTCGACTAAATCACTAGGAATACTCTAGGATGGGGTTTCACAGCCGAAGCATCGAGGGAGTGCCCAGACCATGCCCAACGCCGTCCCCGCCGTCGCCGCGGCCCAGCTGCCGCCGGCGAGGATGATCGATCCGCGAGGCCACCGCTTCGGGGCGGCGACGTCGTCGCTGATCCTGATCGGGTCGTTCGTCGCGGGGTGGGTCCCGGGCGTGGTCCTCGTCCTGCTCTCGATCGGCGTCAGTGCGGCGTTCGGGCTGAAGTACTCGATCTACGGCGTGATCTGGCGCCGGATCGTGAAGGTCGCCCACCTCGGCAAGACCGAGCCCGAGCACGAGTACCCGCCACGGTTCGCCCAGACGCTCGGGAGCATCGCGCTCATCGCCTCGCTGCTCGCGTTCGCGCTCGGCGCGTCGACGCTGGGCTGGGTCCTCGCCCTCGGCGTCGCCGGCCTCCAGGGCGTTCTCGGGATCACCGGCTACTGCCTCGGTTGCAGGATGTACTTCCTGCGCTGGTGGATCCCGGACGTCGTGACGTCGATCTGGACCCGCGGCGCGCGCCGCCAGGTCATCCAGGCGCAGCCGATCCGGTACGGATAGCGGCATGGGCGGTCGGCGCCGTCGCTGACCGCCCTCCGTCTGTCGGGGTATCGTGGCCGCCATGGCGAACGCGTCGATGGGCCTCCCGGCCGACCTCGAGCAATACCTCGTCAAGCACGGCGTCCGCGAGCCGGAGATCCTCGCCCGCCTCCGCGACGAGACGGCACTCATCCCGCAGCACAACATGCAGATCGCCCCGGAGCAGGGCGCGCTGCTCGCGCTCCTCGTCGAGCTGACCGGCGCGAAGCGCTGCCTCGAGATCGGGACGTTCACCGGCTACTCCTCGTTGATCGTGGCACTGGCGATGCCGCCGGACGGGACGATCGTGTGCTGCGACGTCTCCGAGGAGTGGACGGCGGTCGCGCGGCGCTACTGGGCCGAGGCCGGCGTCGCCGACCGCGTCGACCTCCGGCTCGCGCCGGCGCTCGAGACGCTCGACGCGCTGCTCGCCGACGGCGCCGAGGGCACGTTCGACTTCGCGTTCGTCGACGCCCGCAAGTCGGAGTATCCCGACTACCACGAGCGGGTCATCCGGCTGCTCCGATCGGGCGGGCTCGCGGCCTACGACAACGTGCTGTGGGGCGGCGCGGTGGCCGACGAGTCGAAGCAGGACGAGGACACGCTCGCGATCCGGCGCCTGAACGACCGCCTCGCGACCGACGAGCGCGTCACGATCGCGATGCTGCCGCTGGCCGACGGGGTGACGCTCGCTCGGAAGCGCTAGCCGCTACTCGACGACGTCGGGGCGGCGATAGGGCCCCGTGACGACGACCTCGCCCTCGGCCTCCTTCTCCTCGAGGCCGGTGCAGTGCATCCGGTAGCGGTGGTGGATCTCCGTGGCGCCTGCCGACAGCATCGCGTTGACCGGGCAGTACTTCGTCGCGGACAGCTCGATCGCCCGCCGGACCGCGTGCTCGAGCACGACCGGGCCCTCGACGACGTGGACGATCTCGATCTCCGTCAGGACCTGGGGGTACTCCGTGCGCTGGATGGCCCGGCCCTCGATCTCGTAGCGGTCGATCCGCTGGCGCTTCTTCAGGAGGATCGAGATGACGTCCATGCCGGTGCACGCGGCGAGCGACGCCACGACCGACTCGACGGGCGAGTACTCGTTCTTCGCCAGCACGTCGCCGAACACATACGCGCGCCCGGTCCCGGTCTTCGAGGTGAAGGTTTCGCCGTGCTGGTGGACGAGCGTGACCGTGCGGAGCTTCACCGGTCCATCGTAGCGACCGCTACGCGCTTGCAGGCACCGCCTCGGGCGAGGGCTGGTCGTCCTGGGCGAGGAACTGCTCCCGGTACAGCCGGGCGTAGAGCCCGCCGCGGGCGACGAGCTCGCGATGAGTGCCTCGCTCGACGATGTGGCCACGCTCGTAGACGAGGATCTGGTCGGCGCGCAGGATCGTGGAGAGGCGGTGGGCGATCGCGAGGGTCGTGCGGCCCTCCATCAGCCCCTCCAACGCAGCCTGGATCAGCCGCTCCGACACGGTGTCGAGGGCCGAGGTCGCCTCGTCGAGGATGAGGATCCGCGGATCTTTCAGGAGGACCCGCGCGATCGCGATCCGCTGCTTCTCGCCGCCCGACAGCTTGTAGCCACGCTCGCCGACGACCGTGTCGTAGCCATCGGGGAGCTCGGCGATCCGCCCGTGGATCGCCGCGGCCCGCGTCGCAGCCTCGAGCTCGGCCTCGGTCGCATCGGGCTTCGCGTAGAGCAGGTTCGCCCGGATCGTATCGTGGAAGAGGTACGTCTCCTGGGTCACGAATCCGATCACGTCGCCGAGGCTGGCGAGGGTCACCGACCGGACGTCGCGGCCGTCGATCTCGACCGCCCCGGCATCGACGTCGTAGAGGCGCGGCACGAGGTAGGTGGTGGAGGTCTTGCCGGCGCCCGACGGGCCCACGAGCGCGACGAGCTGTCCCGGCTGGATGTCGAAGTCGATGCCCTCGAGATGGAACGGCGGGGCGATCGCGATCGGTTGCGACTCCTCCTCGAGCTCGGCCTCAACCTCGGCGCCCTCGGCACTCAGCGGCGACGGCGTCACGCTCGCGACCGGATAGCCGAACGACACGTCACGGAAGCGAACCGCGCCACGGACCGTCGAACGGTCGAGTGCCACCGCGTCGGGCGCGTCCTTGATCTCGGGCTCCATCTCGAGGTACTCGAAGATCCGGTCGAACAACGCGAGCGCGCCGTGGATCTCGACCTGGACGTTCAGCAGCTGCCCGAGCGGGAAGAACAGCCGGCTCTGGAGCGTCGTGAACGCGACGATGTCGCCGATCGTCGGCGCGGTCGGGTCGCCCTGGATCGTCAGGTAGCCGGCGAGCCAGTACACGAACGCCGGCGTGATCGAAAAGATCGTCCCGATGATCATGAAGAACCAGCGACCGACCATCGCCTGGCGGACCTGCAGCCGGGCGAGGTCGCGGTTGAGCTCGCCGAACCGCCCGATCGCCGCCTGCTGCTGACCGAACGTCTTCGACAGCAGGATCCCCGAAACCGACAGGGTCTCCTCGGTGACCGCCGTCATCGCCGCGAGCGACTCCTGCGTCTCGCCACGGACCGCGCAATTCGCCTTCCCGACGCGGAACGTCAGGTACATGAAGAACGGCAGCAGCCCCAGCGACAGCAGCGTCAGCCGCCAGTCGATCAGGAACATCACGATGATCGTGCTGACCGCGATCGCGACGTTGCTCGTGACCGACGCCGCGGTGTCCGTCACGACCGACTGGATCCCGCCGACGTCGTTCGCCAGCCGGCTCTGGATCTCGCCGGTCTTCGTCTCGGTGAAGAACCGCAGCGGCATCGCCTGGAGATGCGTGTAGAGCGCCGTGCGCAGGTCGTGCATGACGCTCTGGCCGATGACGTTGTTGAGGTAGCTCTGGCCGACGCCGATCAGCCCCGAGATGATCGGCAGGATGATCATCAGCCCGACGAAGAGCAGCAGGAGCTGCCAGTTCTTCTCGGGGATCGCGACGTCGATCAGCTGCTTGAGCAGCAGCGGGTTGATGAGGCCGATGAAGCTCGTCGCGAGGATCGCGACCAGGACGACCGAGATCTTCGCCTTGTAGGGCGCGAAGAAGCCCAGCATCCGCCGCAGAGTCTTGTCGCGACGCTCCTTTGGCAGCTTCTCGACCGGCCCGGCCGAACCGCCGAACCCACGCCAACCGCCACCGCCACCGCTGCTGCGGCGCGGTGCCGCCGCCCCCGTCGACCCCGTTGCCGTTCCCAGGCGGCCGAACCCACCGCCACGTCCACTCATCAGTCCGACGCTATCACGAGACGCGGTAACTTGCGTTCTGCAACCGACCCGTGGCTCTTCCGGGCGATCCACGCTCCGCCAGAAATTTCATCGGCTGGTTGTGATGCGCGTCGCGGGAATATCGCGCCGGCGGTAGAGCGCCAGAAGAGGGCCAAAGAAGCGCGGGCGAAGCGCCATGTGGTGAAGTCGGCCCGATGCATCCGAAGTCGACCGGGCTCACCGACGCCGACGCCGTCACATTGCGCGGCCTCCAGATCATCGGGCGCGCGTTGTACGAGGCCCGCCGTCGGGCGGGATTGACGCAGCGCCGGCTCGCCTACATCTGCGGCGTTCACCAGTCGACGATCTCGCGCCTGGAGCGCGGTCGCCTCAACGGGATCCGGCTGAAGAAGCTTGCCCTGATCGTCGCCGCCCTCGAGTCGCTCTCGGTCGTCGATCCGTATTGACCGGAAGCCCCGCCCTCGACCGTTTTCCGGATCGCGGCGCCGGCCCGGCCGCCGCCCGGCCGCCGAAGTATTCCCGCGACTCGCATCAGCGCTCCGCCCGGCTGCGGCGGAGCTGTGCCCGGCCGCGCCCGGCCGCCCCCGGCCGCCGAAGTATTCCCGCGACTCGCATCAGCGCTCTGCCCGGCTGCGGCGGAGCTGTGCCCGGCCGCGCCCGGCCGGAGGAAGTATTCCCGCGACTCGCATCAAAACCAGCAGTCGAGATTTCTGGCGGAGCTCGGCGTTTGGCGTTGGCGTTGGGCGTTGGGCGTTGGCTCGGCCGGGCGTGCGGCCGGCCGGCGGAGAAGGGTGCCGCCTACCAGGCAGTCGCGGTCGCCGCTTCGGCGATTCCCTGGGCCTCGAGCCAGCGCTCGGCGTCGATCGCGGCCTTGCAGCCGTCGCCGGCGGCGGTCACGGCCTGGCGGTAGCGGTGGTCGTGGACGTCGCCCGCGATGAACACGCCGTCGATCTTCGAGCCGGTCTCGTCGTGGACGACGAGATAGCCCTTCTCGTCGACGTCGAGCCAGTCACGGAGGACCTCGGTGTTGGGGCGGTAGCCGATGGCGATGAAGAGGCCCTCCATCGGGACCTCGCGCTGCTCGCCGGTGGCGGTGTCGCGGAGGCGAAGGCCATCGACCTTGGCGCTGCCCATCACCTCGTCGACGGCGGTGTTCGTGTGGATCTCGATCTTGGGGTTCGCGATCGCCCGGTCGATCATGATCTTGCTCGCCTTGAACTGGTCGCGGCGGTGGAGCAGGTGGACCTTGGTCGCGAACCGGGTGAGGAACGTCGCCTCTTCGAGCGCGGTATCGCCGCCGCCGACGACGGCGATCTCCTTGTCCTTGAAGAAGAAGCCGTCGCACGTGGCGCAGGCGCTGACGCCGCGGCCGCGGAGGCGCGCCTCGCTGTCGAGGCCGAGCCAGAGCGCCGACGCGCCGGTCGCGACGATGACCGCCTCGCCGGAGTACTCGGTGCCGCGCGCCCAGACGCGGAAGGGTCGCGCCGAGAAGTCGACCCGGTCGATGTCGACGTCGACGATGTGGCTGCCGAAGCGCTCGGCCTGCTCGCGGAACGCGGCCATGAGCTCCGGGCCCTGGATGCCGAGCGGGAAGCCCGGGTAGTTCTCGACGTCGCTCGTGATCATCAGCTGGCCGCCCGGCGCCGAGCCGGCCAGGACGATCGGCTCGAGGTTGGCCCGCGCCGCGTAGATCGCGGCGGTCAGCCCGGCCGGACCCGAGCCGATGATCAGGACCTTCGACTTCGTCCGGCCGCCGCGGCTGCCGGTCGTCGACGTCGGGGCCGGAACCTCCGCAACGGGGCCGCCGAACCCGCCGGAAAGGTCAATCGTGAGGCCGCCGAACGGGTTGTCGCTGCTGCCGCCGTTCGTGGCCGTCTTGTCGTCTGTCATCGCACCAATCGTAGCACGCAGTCGATACCCCCAGGGAGTATCAGAAGCCGTGGAGTTGCGGGATCACGTCCCGGCCGATCGTCTCCAGCGCCGCCGGATCGTCGACGTCGTTCGACGCTGAAGATCACGTGCTGCGCGCCCGCGTCGGACAGCTCACCGAAGCGGTCGACGACCTGTGCCGGCGTCTCCGTTCCGAGGCTGACCGACTGGAGGGTCGACCGCTCGATCTCGTCGGGGTCGCGACCGATCGCCGCGCAGTGCTCCCGGAGCACCTCGTACTTGTGGTGGATCGCGATCGGGCCGCCGAAGACGTTGCAGGCGTCGGCGTACTGGGCGACGAGGCGGAGCGTCTTCCGCTCGCCGCCGCCACCGATCATGATCGGGGGGCGCGGCCGCGAGATCGACTGCGGCGAGTTGAGCAGCCGCGTCGCCGTGTAGTGGCGGCCGCGGAACGCCTCCTCCGAGCCCCGTTCGCCCGGTCCACATCCCGTGGGCGATCCGGAGCGTCTCCTCGAGCATCTCGAACCGGTCGCCGAGCGGCGGGAACGGGAAGCCGAGGGCGTCGCGACTCGTCCTTGTTCCAGGCCGCGCCGATCCCGAGCCAGGCCCGGCCGCCGGACAGGACGTCGAGCGTCGTCGTCGCCTTCACCCACAGGCCCGGATGGCGGTAGTGGACGCCTCCGACCATCAGCCCGAGCCGGGCGTTCGCTGTGTTCGCCGCGAGGAAGCCGAGCGTCGTCATGCCCTCGAGCATCGGCTCCTCGGGCCGGCCCTACGCCCCGGATCTGGAAGAAGTGGTCCATCACCCAGATCGAGTCGAAGCCGATGTCGTCGGCCTGGTGGGCGACGCGGGCGAGGGTCGGTCCGATCGCATCGGCGCCGCCGGGCCACGAGAACGACGAAATCTGGAGGCCGACTTTCATGGACCGCGATCCTACTAGTTGCGAGGCGAACCGTCGGGCGTGTCGCGGGTGTGTCGAACGCGACACTGAATAGGGCAAGTAGCCGATGCACGAATCACGCCCGAGGGTGCGAATGTACGTGTCGAGGGGCGCGATGGAGACATCGCGTAGACCGTCGGCGATGGGCACTCGCCAACGGTCGAACCGTCCGCGAGGATCCGCACCGTCGCCCCGCCCGCCGCGCGTTGCCTACTGCGCGGCGGGCATTCTCATGTCAGCCGCCGTCCTTGTGGCCCTTGCCTTTCCCCTTGCCTGCCCTGTCGTTGCCGTCCTCGCTCGGCGGCTGGGTCGGCTCGGCGGTGGGGAGCGGCCGTCGCGACGGGGAGTGCCGCCGGGGTCCGCGGCGGTTCCGTGATCGCGGCACCCGGCGCGGCCGACGGGGCGAGGGCCGCCAGGACGAGCCCGGCCAGAACGAGCGCCAGCACCGCCGCGAGCGGGACCGGCAGCCGGCTCCGACGACCGGGGTTCGAGGGCGCCGCGGCGGCGATGGCTGCGGGGCCTGCCGGGGAGGCGACCGCCGCCGGCTCGGGTTCCCACAGCGGCGCGTCCGGCGCGATGACCGGGAAGGGCGCCACCGGACGCGGAGCCGGGGTGGGCGGTGGAACGGCCATCGACGACGTGAGATCGGCGACCGCCGCACCGATCGCGACGGGCTCCGTCCGGTCCGTGGCGAGCGCTGCGCGGATCTCGGCCGCGAACGCGGTCGCATCGGCCGGCCGATCTTCCGGATCCGGTGAGAGCGCCCGTCGGACCGTCGCGTCGAGCGCGGGCGGGACCGATGGAATCGGGTCGACGCCGCGTGCCTGCGCCTCCGCGAGTGCCACGGGGGTCGCGGCCTCGTACGCGTGGCGGTTCGCGAGCATCTCGTACGTGACCGCGGCCAGCGCGTGGACGTCGCTCGCCGGGGTCGCAGGCGCGCCGCGGAGCTGCTCAGGCGCGAGATAGCGGAGCGTCCCGACGAGCTGCCCCGTCACCGTCAGTGCCGGTTCCCCGGCCGTGCCCGCGCCACCGAGCGCGATCCCGAAGTCGGTCAACCGGGCGCCGTCGTCCGGGTCGAGCAGGATGTTGCCCGGCGTCACGTCGCGATGGACGATGCCCGCCGCATGGGCCGCTCCCAGCGCCGCGGCGACGTCGAGCGCGATCGAGACCGCCTCGGCCGTGCTGAGCCGGGGACCGCTCGAGAGGCGGGTCGCGAGCGACGGGCCTGCGACGTAGTCGAGGATCAGCGCCCCGTCGTCGTCGGTCAGCTCGAGGTCGCGAACCCGGACGACGTGCGGCTCATCGAGATCCCGCAGCGCGCGGAACTCGCGCAGGAGCCGCTCCCGGCCGAGCTGGTCCGCGAAGACGAGCGGGTGGAGGCGCTTGACTGCGACGACGTCGCCGGTGCGCTTGTCGGTCGCTCGCCAGACCTGGGCCGAACCACCCGCGCCGAGCGGCTCGTCGAGCCGGTATCGACCGAACAGGACAGTCTTCGCCATGGTCCCAGCCTAGCCCCGAACCGTCGAACGGGGGAATGGGACGATCGGGCCCGGGCTTGCATCCGAGCGACGGATCCGGTCAGGACGGCTGGCCGGGCCCGTTCGGATCGGGCCGGTACGGCGCCTTGCCGTCGATATCGCCGACGAACTCCGGCAGCCGCTCGTGGCCCAGGATCTGGCGGATCGCGAGGATCTCGCCGATGTGGAACCAGTAGTGGTACGTGACGCGATGGACGAGGTCGCCGAAGCGGCGCGTCGGGCCGGTCCCGGGCACGTTCGCCTCGAGATCGGCGGTCGTGAGCGCGTCGAGCCACGGGTCGGACGCGGTCGTGATCGTCCGCCACGCCTCGAGCATCTCGGAGAGCGGCGGCGTCGACGCGGGTGCGCCGTTCGCAACGAGCGTGTTGAGGACCGGGACCGGCGTCTCGCCCTGGGCCCGCGTCAGCCAGTAGCGCTGCTCCTGCCAGGCGAGGTGGCCGACGATCCAGCCGATCGAGTTCATCGGCTGGAGTCGCTTGAGGCCATCCTCCTCGGGCGTGCCGCGGAGCGCGCGGCTCCACTCGGAGCGGGTAAATCGGAGCTGGTCGACGAGCGGGTGGGGCATGCTCGGATCATCCCACGCGTCGAGCGCCGGGATCTGTCCGGAAATCGGCCCGGATCAAGGGCTCCAGAAGCCGAACACGGCGCCGGGCAGGGCGGTCGGCTCGGAGCCGTCGGCCGGGTTCACGTACAGCTCGTCGCCGCCGTTGCCGAAGCCGGGCAGCGCGATCGCGGAGCTGTCCGGCGCCCAGATCCGGTGGCTCAGCGCGTACTGGTCGTAGTAGGGCAGGATCCCGTTCACGAACTTGCTCGACGGCGCGACGGCGCGCTGGGCCCGCGCCTTCCCCGAGGCGACGTCGACGAACGAGAGCGTCATCGGGACGTAGGCCAAGGATGCGTCGGCGCCGAACGCGCCGGTCGTGGGACGGACCGACGACGCCAGATCGGCGCCGCCGATGCCGACGACCTCGTTGCCCGTCGACTTCAGCGTGAGCGCCGCGATCGTCTTCCCGTCGGGCGACCAGAAGAACCCGATGACGTCGCCCTCGAGCAGCGTCCGGGTCTGCCCGGTCTGCGGATCGATGACCTGCAGCGGGCCCAGCGGGAAGCCCAGGTCGTTCGCGACCGGCTGCGTCTTCGCGACGAAGGCGAGCATCGCGCCGACCGGATCGAACGAGACGGCGGTGGAACCGAATGCCGGCGCGGTCGAGCGGCGGGATCGGTCGGCCGCCTCGACGGTCACGACGCCGGCCGAGTCGTTGCCGGTCGTGACGTACGCCCGGTAGGCGCCGTCGTGGCTGACTGCCGGCGAGCGGAAGAGCCCGGCGCTGAGCGGCACCTGCTCGGCCGACGTCCCGTCGAGCGCGACCTCGCCGAGGAACGAATCCGCCCCGCTCGACCCGATGTGGGCCACGACGTGCTCGCTGCCGAGCCAGTCCCAGTAGAGCGGCGCGCCCTCGCGGACGACCTTCGCCTTCGCCGAGCCGTCGGCCGGCGCGACCTCGAGCGCGATCCGGGCCGGTTCCTGGGCGAGGAACGCGATCTGGCGGCCGTCCGGCGACCAGTAGGCGTAGAACGGCGGCACGTCGGCGCTGTCGTAGACGACGACGGGCTTCTTCGAGGGATCTGCGGCGTCGAACACGTAGATCGCCGTCGAGTCCTTGTCGTCGCCCGTGACCGCGATCCGGGTTCCGTCCGGCGACCAGGTCGGGAAGCCGAACTCGACGCCGGCGACGGGATAGTCGACGACCGTCGCCGCCCTTCGCGTCCATCGTGTGGAGGTGACCGGCGGCGTCGGTGACCGCGAGGCGGGGCTCCGGCCGCGGCGGTGTCTCGGGACCCGCGATGAGGATCCGGCCACCGACGACGGCGAACGAGATGAACGCGAGGATCAGGACGATGACGAGGGCGATCGTCGCCCGACCCGGGCGGCGCGGCACGATCGGCTCGACGTCGACCGGGTCGACGGGCTCCGTCGCGAGCGGGGACTCGGTTGGCTCCGGCGGCCCGAACGACTCCGCGGGGGCGAACGCCGGCTCAGGCGCCGGATCGGTAGGGCGGCCCTCGTCCATCACTGACAGACTCTACGTCCGACCGACTCGGGAGGATGCATGCCCGCAACCCAAACCGCTCCCGTCCTGACGCGACGCCAGCTGAATTGGTCGCTGCTCGCCCGCCAGTGGCTGCTCGAGCGGCGTGCCGCGACGGCCGAGGAGACGATCGAGCACCTCGTCGCCATGCAGGCGCAGGAGCCCTTTGACCCGTACACGGCGCTGTGGTCGCGGCTCGCCGGCTTCCAGCCCGGGGAGCTGAGCGATCTGATCGAGACGAGACGGGCCGTCCGCGCGCCGTCGATGCTGCGGACGACGATCCACCTCGTGACCGCCCGCGACTGGCTTCGATTGCGGCCCGTCCTGCAGGTCGTCCAGGAGCAGGGTTTCCGCGGCAGCCCGTTCTTCCGGAATCTCGAGGGCGTCGACCTCGACGAAGTCGGGGCCGAGGGGCGACGACTCCTCGACGAGCGGCCGCGCAGCGGCAACGACCTGGGCAAGGCGCTCGCAGAACGGTGGCCCGGCCGCGACCCGGCGTCGCTGGGCTACGCGGTCCGGAGCCGCGTGCCCGTCGTCCAGATTCCGCCTCGCGGCCTCTGGGGCAAGCGCGGCGGGCCCGTGCTCGCCTCGGGCGAGACGTGGCTCGGTCAGCCGATCGGGACCGATGACGAGCCCGATGCGATGGTCCTTCGCTACCTGGCCGCGTTCGGGCCGGCGACTGCGGCGGACGTCCAGACCTGGTGCTGGCGGACGAGGCTTGGGCCGGTACTCGAGCGGCTTCGGCCGCAGCTCCGGACGTTCCGGGACGAGGCCGGCCGCGAGCTGTTCGACGTCCCGGACGCGCCGATGCCCGACCCGGACACGCCGGCCCCGGTCCGGTTCTTCCCGACGTACGACAACATCTTCCTGTCGCACAAGGACCGCGCCCGGATCTTCGACGAGCACGCGTCCTGGATGACCGCGCCCGGCCAGTTCAACGAGACCTTCCGACGCGGATCGTTCGCGGTCGACGGCTACGTCGTCGGCGGCTGGCGACTCGAGCAAGACGCGAAGGCGGGGCGGGCGACGGTCGTCGCGATCCCGCTCGTTCAGTTGTCGGCAGCGGCGCGGCGGGACGTCGAGGCCGAGGCGATCGCGCTCGCCGCGTTCCTCGCGCCGGAGCTCCCCGACCGCGACGTGCGGTTCGACCAGCGGCCCGCGCCGGGATGACCGCCTCCCGGCAGCGGACTGTCGCGCTGGCGTTGTCGGCGCTCGTCTTCGCGATGCCGGTCGTGTTCGTGCTGCTCATCCCGCACCCGCTCGAGCAGCCGTTCGGGGTCGACTTCACGCTCTACCGCGACGTCACGATCCGCTGGCTCGACGGCGGGCCGTACTTCGAGCCGTACCAGCTCGCCGGGCCGTACCAGATCTCGGCCGGCGACGTCCTCTATCCGCCGGTCGCGCTCTGGCTGTTCGTGCCGTTCGCGCTGCTGCCCTTGCCGATCGCCGCGCTCCTGTGGTGGGCGCTGCCGATCCTCGCCGTCGTCTTCGCCGTGTGGCTGCTCCAGCCGCGGCCGGCGTCGTGGCCGCTGATCGCGCTGTGCGTCGCCTGGCCGACGACGCTGCTCAAGACGTGGACCGGCAATCCCGTCATCTGGTGCGCGGCGGCGCTGGCGCTCGGGGTGCTCTGGGCGTGGCCGTCGGTCTTCGTCGTGCTCAAGCCGAGCCTCGGGCCGTTCGCGCTGTTCGGCGTCTGGCGGCGGTCGTGGTGGGTCGCCGCGGGTGTCCTCGTCGTCGCGTCGATCCCGTTCGGGGCGCTGTGGGTCGACTGGGTCACGTCCGTCGTGAACTCGCAGGGTGGGGGAGTGCTGTATTCCTCTCTGGAGGTCCCGATGCTGCTGCTGCCGCTCGTCGCCTGGGCGTTCCGGACGCGTGGCGGCGTCGAGCTGCCCGCCCGGCTGAGACGCTCGAGCCTGCCAGCCGCCCAGCCCGATATCGTGGTGGAGTCATGACGACACAGATCGACCTCGCGACGCCATCCAGCGCGATCGCGGCCGCCGCGACGGACCTCGCCCGTGACGCCTCGCCGCCGTTCCTCTTCAACCACGGGGCGCGGACGTTCGCCTGGGCGCTGCTGATCGCCGACAAGGACCGCATCGCCTACGACCGCGAGTTGCTGTACGTCGGGGCGATCCTCCACGACATCGGGCTGACCCCGCGGTTCGACGGGCCGCGCTGCTTCGAGAACGAGGGCGGGGCGGCGGCCGCCGCGTTCGCCCGTGACCAGGGCTGGGACGCGCTCCGCGCCGAGCGCCTCGCCGAGGCGATCCGGCTCCACATGCACCCGCGGGTCGTGCCCGAGGACGGCGCCGAGGGCTACCTGCTGGGTGAGGCGACCGGCACCGACTGCCGGGGCCACCGCGTCGGCGAGCTCGACCCGGAGTTGGCCCGCGAAGTCGTCGCGGGCATCCCGTGGCTCGACTTCACCGACGGGTTCCTCGCCCTCTGCGAGGACCAGGCCCGACGGAAGCCCGGCTGCCTCGTCGACATCTACCTCCAGAACGGCTTCGCCGACAAGGTCCGGAACGCGCCGTTCGAGCGCTGATCAGCCCGACGGCCAGCCGCCCCGTCGGTACGGCACGGTGCCGGTCAGCACGTTCTGGTTGAGGATCCGGAGCAGGACCGACGTCATCGTCGCCGCGTCGTCGTCGAAGTCCCCGTGACCTTGGGCCGTTGACCGGGAATTGGGTCGCAGCGCGCTGTTCGGCGCGAGCACCAGGTTCGAGGGCCCGCCGATCAGGTCGAGCAGGGATTTCGACGGGTTTGACTTCAGCCTCGCGCTGATCGTCCGGGCCAGCCCGACCATCGGCTTCTCGAACTCCCAGAAGGAGTCGGGCTCCAGCGCGCGGGCCACGAAGTACAGCAACGACTTGTGGTACACGGCCGGCGTCGGTGGGCCCGGGCAGACGTCGTCGAGCTCCCACTTCTCCTCGAGGTCGTAGGCGGTGAACCGCTTGACCATGCCGTTGGACCCGGGGACGCCGACGAGGTGCGACGCGACGTCCGACAGGAACTCGTCGATGCTGATCGCGCCGGCCATGAGCTGGAGCGACTCGACCGGGATGTCCTCGGCGGCGAGCCGCTCCACGACCCCGGCCAGCATCACCGAGCCCGCGCTGTGGCCGACGAGGTGGACCTCGAGGTCGGGATGGGCGGTTTGATACGCCTTCAGGTGCTTGATGAACGCCGTCACGCCGGGCGCGGTCGCGTCGATCGGCTTCGACCACGGCGCCGACGCGAGGCGGGCGTTGGCCTTCATCTCCTTCCACAGGCCTGGATCGACCGGCCGGATCTCTGAGTAGCGAGTCGAGCGCCTCGAAGGCTCCGTCGAGCGGCACCGCCGTAAGGGAGGCCCTGCTGGCGCTGCTGCAGGAACCCGAAGATCGTCGTGAGGGCGTCGCTCTCCCACACGATGTGGACCGGGTAGATGTAGTTCTGGCGCCACCAGTTGATCATCCGGTCGGCGATCTGGATGCCCAGCTCCTCGCCGACGAGCCCGCCGTGGGCGTACAGCACCAGCCGTCGCTTGTGGCTGCCCTGCGCGGGCGTCGCCCAGGCCTCGATGTCGGTCGTCATCTTCGCGGCGAGCGCCGCGATCTGGGCAGGGTCGCTCGTCGCCTTGCCTTTCGTGTCCATCCGGCCGCCCGCCGTCACGTTGACCACGTACGACTTGAGCCGAACCAGGTCCATGCCGGCGCCGACGACGAAGCCCGCCGCCCGCCGGAATGACCTGTCGCCGTCGCGAGACGATGCCGACCTGCGGAACGCCGGGCCGGGCGACCCACGCGTCGTACGCGTTGTCGAGCCAGTCGGCGTAGGGCAGCGTCGCGTAACCCTTGCGGCCCCACGTCGTGCCCCACGAGTTCTGGACGAGGAAGCCGACGTCGTTGTAGCCGGCGAGCAGGAACGCGTGGCCGCCCAGCGGCTCGGGCTCGCGGCCCTCGGGGCGGCGGATGACCCAGATCGGCCGGCCGTGGTGCATCTCGCGGACGGGCGTTCGCCAGCCCTCGTGGACCGCGGCCGATGCCGCAAGCGCGTTGAGCTCCGTCAGCGCCGATTGCATGTCGTCGAGCCGGCGGGCGTTGACCCGGTAATAGGCGCCGAGCGGCGTCTTCATGCATTCGGCGATGAAGCCGAGGTCGTCGAGGTCGGGTTCGGGGGAGGTGGTGTAGCCCCAGATCCTCGCCGTGCAGACGCCGTGGTGGTACCAGCCCTTGAGCGCGCCTCGAAGCGACGACCCGACGTCGGCGTTGCCGGGAAACTCGTCGTACTTGCGGGCAAGTGCGTAGAGCATGTACGGAGAGCTGGGCTTGATCGTCAGGCGTCGGGGCGGGCCGTTCTGCGGCTCCTTTGCGAGTGGGCAGCGAATTGACCGTGTCGATGAGCGCGGCCACGGCATGGCCGGTGCACGACTGGCCCTTCTGGTCGAGGACCTTGCCGGCGCGACCATCGAGGACCGGCGGCAGCATCTGGAGCTTTGGCCGGTACTGGAGGTCGAGGGCGTCGAACGGGTCGGGCAGCGCGTTCGTGGCGATCGTGTTGTTGCCGAACTGGAACTCCGACGGAACGTTCGTCTTGACCATGACTGCCCTCGATCCTCGCTCGTGGTCAACGCCAGCGAGGGTACGGGGCTCGCGTCAATCCGCCGTCGCGTCCGCGGCCGCCGTCCGGGCGAATTGGGTCAGTCGGGGTTGTTGTCGGAGGGCCGATCCGGGCTCGTCCACGGAGCGAGGTTGCGCAGGAGCGTCGCGGCCGACATGCCGGTTGTGCGAGGCATCTCGGCCGTCGCGTCTTCAGCCGCCTCGCTGTCGGCGATCACACCCGCGGGAACTGGCTCGGCGGTGTCCGGTTCCGGCGAGTCGTCGAAGACCGGTGTCCCGGCCTCGGCGCCCATGACGCCCACGACATCGCCGTCGGCCTGGGTCGCCTGAGTCGTCTCGCCTGCGATCTCGCTGACGGCGTCGGCCCGCGCGTTCGCGCCGACCTGGTCGAGGTCCGGCGCCTCGGGCAGCAGCCCGGCGAGCCGGGCAATCTCTGCCGGGTTCTGCTCCTCGGCGAGGCGTCCGAAGAAGCCGTCGAGCTCGGCGCCGTAGTCGTCGACGGCGCCGTGGACCCGGCTGATCTCGGTCTCGATCAGAGCGGCATGTCGCTCGAGATGATCGGAAAGCTCGGCGCGGCGCTCCGCGATGCGGCGCTCGGCGTCCGTCCTGATCCGCTGGATCTCCTCGGCGGCCGCGCGCTCGATCCCGGCGACGTCGTCGTCGCCCATCTTTCGCAGCTCGCTGGCCTCCGACGCGCCTCGCTCGCGAACCTTCTGTTCGTGGGCCGCCGTGGTGTCGGCGACGGCGACGGCGATTCGCTCCCGCTCCTGGATCGCCGTCGACCGCATCGCCCGCGCGATCTCGGCGAGGAAGGAAGCCGTCAGGTCTGCCCGGCCCGCGTCGGCGACGCCGGCCGCCTCGGCTGGAGCGCCATCCTCGGGGAGCCCGACGGGCGTGTCGGGCGCCTCGGAGGCGGTTCCGTTGGAGTCGTGGTGTTGGTACATGTGAGCCACCCCTAGGCGCCCGAATGTACTGCCCGCCGTCAAGTGCGGACAACGGGGAAACCGTGAATCCGGTGCGCCCCGGAACCGCCGCGAACGACCCGATGGTGGGTCAGGTGCGGTCTGCCCCGGATCGGTCCACCGGCGGTCTCGGGCGACCCTCGTCCGCGCGGCCGCCGCCGGAGGCGACGACCGCGGGACAGGCTGCGCCGGGCTAGAAGTTGCCCGTCGCGGTGACGATCTCTTCCTGGTTGATCGGGGTCGGGGTGAACTCGAACCCGTAGAACCAGACCACGCTCTGGACGTTGTTGCTGTCGGTCCAGAGGGCGTGGAAGACATTGTCCGAGCCGACGGCGATGTCGGTGTAGTCGCCGAAGAACCCGCCGCCGAAGCCGTGGCGGGTATTGATGAGGTGGCTGTTGACGTTCTGCGTCACGTTCGTCGTCAGGTCGCGCACCTTGTAGTCGAGGCGCGCGTTGTGGATGTAGTTGCCAAGCGTGTCGCAGGTGATCCGCCCCGGAGGTGGCGGCGGACCGGCGGCGCAGGTCTGCCACGGCGAGACCGCGTCGGCCGAATACGCCGCGAGATAGACCCGCCCGTTCGGCGCGACCGCCGCGGCCGGGAAGACCTGCTCGACCGGCAGAGCAGCGGGTGCACCAAACGTGTCGCCGTTCGGCTGGGTCACCGGGTAGCCAATCGGCGTGCGCGTCGCCGCGCCGAACACCGGTGCCGCGTCCGTCCAGGTCGCGCCATCGTCCGTCGACTTGCTGTAGACGGCGACCGAGTAGCACTCCTCGGGATCGCCGCCCAGCCACGAGGCGCAGGCAGGCTCACCGTCGTACTTCGCCGTGCCGTCGACGAGGACCTCGGTCGTCCACGTCGCGTACAGGTCGCCGTTCGGCGCCGCGGCGGCGGCCGGGAAGCTGTTGACCCGGAACGCGGTGTCCTTCAGGACGTCGGTATTGGTCACCTGCGAGATCGACGAGCGGCTTGCTCCATGTCTCCCCGCCGTCGGTCGACTTCGCGACGTACGTGCTGTTCAGCGATGCGAGCCGGGTCGAGCCGTCCCAGAACACGTAGAGCGTGCCGTCCGGCCCGACGACGGGCCGCGAGCCCTGGTCGTACAGGACGTTGCCGGAGATCGACTTCGGAGCGCTGAAGGTCGCGCCGCCATCGGTCGAGCGGGCGAAGAAGATCGGTGACTGGCGTGTAGGCCCCGTTGTGGCCGTTGAACAGGAACCGCGTCCACGTGACGTAGACGTTGTCGCGGAACGGGCTCGACGTGTGGCTGTCGACGGCGATCCATTCCTTGTCGTTGAGGGTCGACGGCGCCGTCGTCTGGTTGATGAAGACCGGCGGGCCCCACGAGAGCGCGCCGCCGGCGCTGAACGTGCCCTTGTTGACGGCGACGGTGTTGGGGGCCGACGTCCGGTTGAACCCGAGGCCGGCGTAGAAGACGTTGCCATGCGAGTCGAACGCGACCGCCGGGTCGCCGCCCGCGTCGTACTGGCCGCCCGTCAGGCGGGTGACGCCCGGGATCAGCGTCCCGAGATGGTTCGGGTCGCTGCTCGCGCAGCACCACGTCGCCCCGCCGTCGTTCGAGTAGTACGTGCCGGAATAGCCATCGCCCAGGGCGCTGCATGGCGTCCCGTTGATCGTGCAGGCCCACGTCCGGGTGACGTAGTCGTTGGCCGAGGCCACGACCCGGCTGGGACGGTTGGGGTCGACCGCGATCGAGGTCTCGTTCTGGGGTGCGCCCGCCGTGTCCCGGTTGACGAGGACGTTGGGCGACGCGATCGAGGTGCCGTCGAGCGGACTCGAGAGGACGATGTTGGCGTCGATCGGGTCCGTGGGGCCGGGCGGCGGGGCGTCTTCGTCTTCCCCGGCTTCCTCCTCGAGGAACGCCGAGAAGCGGACCTGGAGGCCGGCCGTTCCGCGCAGCGACGCGACCTTGCCGGCGAGCGTCGAGATGTCGTACTTGGGTGACGCGGCGATGGCGGGTGGCAACGCCAGGCTCAACAACAGGAGCGCGACGAAGGCGGCACCGATTGGCGTGCGTGCTCTCACAGGAGCGTCCTCCGCTGGGCACGGGCGTCCGCGCGGCAATGGATGGTCGAGCTCGCTCCCGTCGAGCCCGATCTGACCGGGCAGGCATCCATGCGGGGCCTAGAGGCCGCCACCCTACTACCGACGCGGCGACGGGGCCTTGCAGCCGCCGCGGTCAGGGTGTCAGGAGCGACCGACCTCGGCCTGGGCCCACGCGTACAGGGCGTCGTAGACCGGGAGCTCGAGCTCGAGCTGGCGCTGGTCGTCGACGTCCAGCAAGGCGAAGCCGTCCGCGATCGCGAGCAGGCCGGCCGACTGCGGCGTCTGGCCGACGTCCTCCGACACGTCCGCGCCGTGGACCACGCTCGCCATGAGGGCCACGGCCGGATCGTCGATCCGGAACTCCTCGATCAGTGTCTCGAACGAGCACTTCCCGTCGCGATGGGTGTACATCGCGCCCGGCGCGTCGAAGCTCCGGGCGCCTTCGCGCTCCGCGAACGCCAGGACGTCGGCGGGCGGCACGTAGATGATCTCCGCCTCCGGGTCGATGAACTTGCGAATCAGCCACGGGCAGGCGATCCGGTCGGTCTTGGGGTGCTCGCGCGTGACCCACTTCATCGTTGGTTCCTCCTCGGCGCGCATCCGTGGAGCGCCGAGCGTCAACGCTACGACTCCAGGGCCGGACTGGCGAGGGTCTGCCGATATGCCTCGAGCTGCTCTGACGAGCTCGTGCGGGTGGCTCAGCGCGAGCATGTGGCCGCCGGGGATCTCGTCGGCCTCGATGCCCAGACGCTCGCGGGCGACGCGGCGCTGGAACTCGAGCGGGAAGAGACGGTCGTCGCGGCCGGCGATGACCCGGGTCGGGACGTCCGGCCAGGCATCGAGCGGGAACGGCTGGGACATCGGCGTCATCGACTGCTGCGGCTCGCCTCGGGCAAAGGCCTCGTCGACGACGTCGTCGGGCACGTCGTGGAAGTAGATCGTCCGGTCGTCCCGGGCCTCCTCGTCGGTCAGGCCGAGCTCGGCGAGGTACGCCCGCTGGGCCGCGCCGCTGCCGGTGTCGCCCCACCAGTCGTTGCCGGTCTCGCCCGGCTTCGGGATCATCGCGTTGAGGAGGACCAGGAGGTCGACCGGGAGCCGCTCGCAGACGAGTGGCGCCGTGAAGCCGGCGAGCGACTGGGCGACGAGCACGAGGTCGCGCCTCCCGCCGATGGCCTCGACGACGGTGTCGGCGTACTCCTTCCACCCGGCCGCGTCGTCGCCCGATGGGAGCGTGATCGGGATCGCGTCATGACCGCGCTTCTCGAGCTCACGCGCGACGAGGTGCCACTGCCAGCCGTCGCCGCCGGCGCCGGGGATCAGGACGTAGGTAGCCATGCTCGTTAGAACCGATTCTGGCCCCGCAACTCATCGGTCGGCGGATCGATCTACGGGAACGACGGGAACTCGCCGGTCGCGCCGTCACGGTTCATCCCGTAGCCCACCGGCGAAGCCCAGATCGCGCCGACCGTTCGAGATCTGGCTAAGGGGCCGCACGGTGGCGGCCATCGGGTTCCGGCGAGGCGTCGCCGCCCTGCCGATCCGCGCCAGTCGAGTGTCGGCTGCCTCGCGCCGGAGGGCCGCCTGGCGAGCCGTTGCAAAGCTGATGTCCGCATGGGTGATCATCGGGCGTTCCTTTCGGTCACGGTGGCCCCGGCGGGCCGACAGTCTTCGGACGGCATGGCGGGCGATTTGACGTCCGCGAGCGCCCGGCGCTCATCGAGGTCGGCAGCCGCCGCGGGCATTCGCCAGTCGGGATCGGCCGGGATGACCCGGTCGGCGGTCTGGCCGGAGCTTCGGGCGACGGCCGCGTAGAACGCGGCCCGGCGGAACGACACGATCCGCGCGTCCCGGCATGAGCAGCCCGTGGTGGGGCACGTCTTGCTGGCCGAAATGTTCGTCGTCTCGATGATCTCGGCGGCTTCGAGGGCGGGCATCGTGGTCGTCCTTTCGTCCGATCGGGCTCCGGGAGTCCGGTCCGTCGGTGGGTCCACTGTCGACCGACGTGGGAGCCCTGCCATCGGGGTCAGTACTGAGACCGACACGGATTTCCCCTGACGTAGCACGAGCAACCGTTCCCGCCTTGCTCCCATGCCGTGCGGGGGACTACGCTCGGCGGACCTTGGCGCCCACACGAGCCAACGAGCACGCCGGCAACTTGCCAGTCGAACTGACGAGCTTCGTGGGGCGGCGTCAGGGATTGGCCGACCTCAAGCGCACCTTGGCCACGGCCCGGCTCTTGACGCTCACCGGCGCCGGCGGCGTCGGCAAGACCAAGCTCGCCCTGCGGGCGGCACGGGAGAGCGCCCGCCAGTACCCCGACGGCGTGTGGTTCGTCGAGCTGGCGCCGATCCAGGACCCCGAACTCGTCCCGCAGGCTGTGTTCACGGCACTCGGGCTCCAGGACCACTCGTCGAGCTGGGCGGTCTCCACCCTGAGCGACTATCTCGCCGACAAGCGGCCCCTGCTGATCCTCGACAACTGCGAGCACGTCCACGACGCCGCGGCCGTCCTGGCGGGAACGCTGCTGCGCGCCTGTCCCGATCTGCGGATCCTCGCCACCAGCCGCCAGGCCCTCGGGGTCACCGGCGAGGTCGTCGTCGACGTGCCGACGCTGTCGCTGCCCGAGGATGGAGCTGCGTCGCCGGAGGCCCTCCTCCGATCGGACGCCGTGGCCCTGTTCGTGGAGCGCGCGGGCGCCGTCCAGCAGGGCTTCGCCGTCGACGCAGCGAACGCCGCCGCGATCCTGCAGCGTCTGCACGCCACCTCGATGGCATCCCGCTGGCGCTCGAGCTGGCGGCGGTCCGGCTCGGCGCCCTCGGCCTCGACGCCCTCGACCGGGGGCTCGCTGCCCGGCTCGGCGCGTTGGGCACGGGCGACCGCAGCGCCTCGCCCCGGCAGCAGACGCTCGAGGGGCGATCGACTGGAGCTACCGGCTGCTGAGCGAGCACGAGCGCCTGCTGTGGGCCCGACTGTCCGTGTTCGCCGGCGGCTTCGAGCTCGACGCGGCGCAGGCCGTCTGTGCCGGCGACGGGCTGCACGCCGACCGACATCCCGGCGCTTCGTCGGGTCGCTCGTCGAGAAGTCCGTGGTCAAGCGCCGGCGGGAAGCGTGTCGCCGACCGCTTCCGGCTCCTCGAACCGCTTCGCCAGTTCGGCCGCGAGCGGCTCCGGCGAGGCCGGCGATGAGACGATGCTTCGCTCACGCCATCGAGACTGGGTCGGCGAGCTTGCCTACGCGTTGGCGCGCACGAGGACGCGCGCCAGGTCGAGCTTTTCGAGCGAGTCCGCGCCGAGCGAGCCAACCTCTGGGCCGCGATCGAGTTCTGTCTCGCTGATCCGGCCGAGGCCGAGGCTGGCGCCACGATCTGCAGCGACCTGTGGGTCTACTGGGCCGCTCAGGGACCAGTCAATGACATTCGCCGAGTCCTCGCGGACCTGCTTCCGTCGATCCCCGAGGCCACGCGGCCGCGAGCCCGGGCGTTATATACGGCGGGGAGTCTCGCGTTCGTCCAGAACGACTACTCGCTCGCCCGACGGATGTTCGATGACGCCGTGGCGATCGGCAGAGCGGTGGGCGATGCGGACATCGTCGCGCGTTCGCTGGCATTCCTGTCTTCGGTCTCGTGGGTGCAGAGCAAGGCTGTCGATGCCGTGGCATTTGGGGACGAAGCCGTCGGCCTTGCCCGGTCCATGCACCTTCGTGGTGCGACGCTCCGGGCCCTGACATCTCGCGGATACGCCCGTCTCGGGAGTGGAGACTTCGATGGCGCGATCTCGATCGCTCACGAGGGCGTGCGCCTCAGCGAGGATCTCGGCGAGACGTGGGAACGCGGGATCCTCTTCCAACTGCTCGCAGGCGCCAGCCTCGCTCGCGGAGATCACGATGACGCGGCGAACTACGCTCGGCGCGCCGCGGGATTCGAGCACGGCCTCGACGATCGCGTTGGCCTGGCGCACACCCTCGCTCTCCTCGCGTCCGCCGAGATGTCACGTGGATCGGCGACGCGGGCCGCCACCCTGCTCGGCGGGTCCGAGGCGATCTTCCGGTCGATCCCGTCGTCGCTCATGGAGCCGTTCCGAGCTGCTCACCAGCAAGCGATTGACGATGCCCGGACCGCGCTCGGGGAATCAGGCTATCTGGCCGCCTACGCCGCCGGGCTGGAGATGACTCGCGACGAGATCGTCGAGTACGCCGTCGACTCCCGGCCTCCCACCACGCGCGCGGTTGCGCCGCCGACACCGGAAGGCCCGCTGTCGCGGCGCGAGATGGAAGTCGCCGGTCTCGTGGCCGACGGGGCAACGAACGCCCAGGTCGCTGCGCGCCTGTTCATCTCGGAGCGGACCGTCGAGAGTCACATGGCCAGCATCTTCAACAAGCTGGGCCTCGACACGCGCCTCCAGGTCGCGCGCTGGTTCGCGAGCACGCAGGTGATCGCGACGGCCTGACACGGTCGACTCTGGGCCATCCGCCGTGAATTGTGAGTGAGCCCGTCGTCTCGGCGGGCCCACTCGGATATCGCGGGAGTTCTCGCCTAGGCGTTGCTGGGAGTCGCCGCGGGCAGTGGCAGGTTGGATGGCGGCATCTCCTCCACCCGGTCTGCTCGGGGCAGCCCAAGGCGCCCGCGAGTCGCGACGACGACGACGAGCGCGAACACGGCGAGCGCCGCGTACAGGAGTACGCCGTCGACGCCGGCGAAGTACGCCGCGAGGATGGCCGCGCCACCGGTCGCATTGATCGAGGCGTGGAACAGGGCGACGACCGGAATGCTGTGGCCCGTGGAGTTGTAGATCCAGGTGAGCAGGATCCGCATCGGTCCCGAAAAGACGATCAGGAGGAACGTCGCGTAGAGCGGAAACTGCGCGATCGGAAGGCGATCGGGGCTGTCGCTCAGGCCGCCGATGATGAAGAACAGCGGCAGGTGGTACAGGCCGAAGAGGGGAGCCACGATCAGGCTCGCTCGAAGCGGGCCGTAGCGAGCCTGCAGCCGCGCGGTCACGAACCCGGACCAGGACGTCTCCTCCCAGAGGTTGCCAAGCAAGCGCGAGGAGGACGATCCCAAGCAGGAATGCGGTCGGGATGCTCGCGACGTTGGCGGCGAGGCCTTCGATCGGCGCCACGCCCTTGAGCAGGATCGCGACCAGGAACAGCGCGGCCGGCGGACCGAAGAAGGCGACGACGTACCACTGCGGGCGGACACGAACGTGCCGGACCTGCCTGAAGAGGCGCCCTGCCGACCCCGGACCGTCGACGATCCTGGTGACCACGAACGGCACGAATGCGAAGAAGACGATGCTGAGCAGCCTGAATGGATCGAGCGGGATGTCCGCCTTCAGGATCCCGAAGCCCTGGTTGCCGAGCAACGACGGGATGAAGGCCGCCCATCCAAGCCCGTAGAACAGGGCCAGGAACGACGCGACCGGGTGGCGGGACATGAACGAGCGCATGGTGATTCTCCTTGGCTGACGGTCGACCTTGGGGGTCTTCCATCACCTTGGGCACACACTCCCAGGCCGCCATCCGGACCAACACCTAGCCCGACACGGAATCGTGACCCCGTCCCCGCGTACCTCCTACGCCACGGCTCGATGCCGCGCTGGTTCGCGAGCACGCAGGTGGCCGCGCCGACCTGAGGACAGAACCGGTGTCGGCGTCCGTGTTTGCCCGGATGGCCTGCAGCCCCTGAGCCCCCACGGTGGAAACCAGACCACAAGGTCCCCACCGAAAGGAGCTCACGTGCCCTCAGCCATCAGCACCACCGGTCTCACCAAGCACTATGCGGGCGTCCACGCCCTCGAGGACCTGACTCTCGACGTCCCGCAGGGCTCGATCTACGGCTTCCTCGGCGCCAACGGCGCGGGCAAGACCACGACCCTGAAGATCCTCGCCGGCCTCACCCGGCCCACGAGTGGCAGCGCGACCGTCGCGGGCATCCCGCTCGCGGCGGGGGAGTCCTACAAGCAGGCGATCGGCTACCTCGGCCAGGAGCCCCGGTTCTACGACTGGATGACCGCGCGCGAGACATTGCGCTACGTCGCCGGCTTCTACCCCTGGGTGCAGGATCCGATCGAGCGTCGGATCGACGAGGCCCTCGATCTGACGGGGATCGCGGACGCCGCCGATCGCCGGACCGGGACCTACTCGGGCGGGATGCGCCAGCGGCTCGGCATCGCCCAGGCGCTCATCGGCAAGCCGCAGGTGCTGCTGCTCGATGAGCCCGCCAGCGCGCTCGACCCCATCGGCCGGCGCGACGTCCTCGACCTCATGGAAGGCCTGCGCTCGCAGGCGACGATCTTCTACTCCACCCACATCCTCGATGACGTCCAGCGGGTCTCCGACCACGTCGCGATCCTCGACCAGGGGCGCCTCGTCCGCGCGGCTCCCACGCAGGAGCTGCTCGCCAGCTTCACCCGCGATCGCCTGCGGGTCGTCGTGCGCCGTGTCACCGATGCGACCGCCGGCGGTCTCGCTGCGCTCCCGGGCGTCGCCTCCGTCGAGCTCGCCGGTCGCGACCACGACGAAGCCACCTTCCTGATCCAGGCACGTGCCGGCGAGACCGACGCGGTCCAGCGAGCCGTGACCCGGTACGCGGTCGAAACCGATCTCACCCTCGTCACCAACTCCCCCGAGACGGTCGATCTCGAAGAGGTCTTCCTCCGGCTCATCGACTCCAAGGAGCGTGCGGCATGAACGCCACGACACTCGATCCGGCTGCCGTCGCGCAGCCCAACCTCGGCCGGCCGCGGTTGCTCGGCATTCGCAATCTCGTCCGGAAGGACCTCGCCGAGTGGATGCACGGCAAGCGGCCGTGGCTCGTCGTCGGCATTACGACCACGGTCTTCGCCCTCGCGGCCGCTAACTCCCGGATCACCGCGTGGGCCATTCAAAACCTGCCGCCCGATCCAAGTGACGGGCCCGCCAAGGTCCTGTCGGTCCTGCCGATGGACAACCTGCTCTTCGCGATCGGCACCCAGTTCATCGTCCTGGCGGCCATCTTCGCGACGATGAGCCTGCTGCTCGCCGAGCGCGACAGCGGGACGCTCGCCTGGACGATCTCCAAGCCCGTGTCTCGAACCAGCGTCCTGGTGAGCAAGTGGCTGACGGCCACGCTCGTCCTCTGGGTCGCCGCGGTCGTCATCCCGATGGCCGTCACGACGGTCCTCGTGACCGTCCTGTACGGCCTGCCCGATCTCGCAACCGTTATCACTCTCGGTGTCACGCTGATCGCGGTGCCGGCGTTCTACGTCGCCGTCGCGCTCGCCGCGGCGACGTTCGTTCCGAGTCAGGCCGCCGTCGGGGCGATCGGCCTCGCGGTCCTGCTGGCGCCCCAGATCATCGGCGGCATCGTCCCTGCCGTCACACCGTTCTTCCCCGGCTCGATCTTCGACTGGGCCGTGACCGTCTCGATCGGCGGTCCCGCGTCGCTGGTGACGCCCGTCGCCTGGCTTGGCGGCATGGCCCTGCTGTTCTTCCTCGCTCGAGCGCGGCTGAACGCGACCGATCTCTAGCCCCGGATCAGAGGTCCCAATCAGAGGCCCTCGGACAGGATCCGAGGGCCTCTGGATACCCAGCGGTCACTCCAACCACGCAACCAGACAGGAGCTCGTCATGACTACCTACTCGCCACACCTGCAGAGCCATCTCACCGGACGTCGCAATCCGGTTGTGACGCTCGCGATCGCCCTCGTTGCCGGGTCCGCCGTCCTCGGATTGCTCGTCTCGGGCGTGACCTTCCTCGCTCTGGGACTCGCCTTCGCGCTCGCCGTCCCGATCGCCCAGCACTACACGGTCTCGATCTCGGCCGCGGACATCGCCCTCGCCGGCCGGATCGCCGAGTTCTGGTGGGTCTTCGCGACGATCTCCGTCGCGAGTTTCATCGGCGCGCTGGTCGTCGCGGTGAAGACCGTTCGTCACCTCGGCTCGCCTCCACGCTGACCGCGTCAGCCCCGCCACCCAGCTCCGAGCCTCCGCCGCCGAAGAAGGCATGCTGTGGAGCGATCCAGGCGGCTCGGGAGTGGAGGTCGGAACCGATGATCAAGATCTGGAGCGAGCTGCCCGTCTCGCGCACGCGCGAGCAGCTTGCCGACGTCGCGACGCTCATCTGGGTCGTGTTCTGGGGCAACGTCGTCTGGCAGCTCTTCCAGTTCCTCATCGGGTTCGCCGGCGTCGGCCGGGCCGTTCACGAGGGCGGCGACAACATGGTCGAGGGCGGGCGCAGCCTCGGCGACTCCCTCGGCGGGCCTGCCGATCGTCGGCAGCCAGGCGCGCGACCTCGCGAGCAACGCGTTCGCCGCCGGCGGCCGGCCCATCTCGGACCTGGGCACGGGGCTGGAGCAGTTCGTCACGATCGTCTCGGTCGTCCTCGCGCTGCTCCTCGCGCTCGTGACCCTGGGCCCGTGGCTGATCCGCTACGTGCCGTGGCGGTGGGAGCGGCTGCGCCGGGTGCGCTCCGCGCATCAGGCGATCCGGAAGGCGCCCGACGCCGACGCCGGGATCGAGACGACGCTCGCGATGCGGGCGATGGCGCGGCTCGAATACGAGACGCTCCTCGACTTCACCCCGGACCCGATCGGCGACTGGACGTCCGGGCGCCATGATCGGCTTGCCAAGGCCGAGCTGGCGAGCGTCGGCCTCCGGCCGTGACGCCTCCGCGGCTCTGACTGGGCCGGAGTCAGCCTCGCTCGAACCGGAGCCAGGCGATGCCGCTCGCGTCGACGAGCGTCGCGGTCGGCGTCTCGACGATGCGCAGGACCACGCCCGAGCACGTCGGACAGCGCAGCACGATCCCGGGCGCGCGCGTGTAGGCGCGAAGCTCGGCCGTGAGATTGACGTTGTGGCAGTGGGCGCACTGGCCGGGGACCGCGGTCATCTCCACGCCGAACGCCGAGGCAAGCACTCCAGCCACCGCGTTGCCGTCGAGAACGGCCTCGTCGTCCATCGGTGGCGCTCCCTCGCTCATGTGCCGGTTGGGCCGAACCGCTCGGTCCGGACCCGGTCGGCCGGGAGGCCCAGCCGGACCAGTGCGTTGGCGGCGACCTCGACCAGCGCCGTCGGGCCGCAGACGAAGCAGTGCGCCCCGGCCCCCAGCGGCTCGAGCACCTCCGCGATCATCCGGTCGTCGATCCGCCGGTCGTAGCCCATCCAGCCGGCCGGCCTCGACCGCGTCAGGGTGTGGACGACCTCGAGGCCGTCGCCGGCCGCGGCCAGCGCCTCGAGCTCCTCGCGGTAGATGACCTCCTCCCAGTGACGCGACGAGAAGAGGAGTCGAGCCGGGTTGCGCGCCCCGGCCCTGGCGCGGTGCCGGAGCATCGCCATCAGCGGCACGACGCCGGAGCCGCCCGCGACCAGGAACAGCGGTTCCGCCGCCGCCGCGCCCATCGCCTCCCAGACGAAGTAGCCGCCGATCGGGCCGCGGACCTCCAGCCGGTCGCCGACGACCACCACCTCGTGCAGGAACGGCGACACCTCGCCGCCCTCGATCTCCTCGACCGTGATGTCGAACCCGCCGGACCGCTCCGGCTCGGACGCGATCGAGTAGCTCCGCTCGACGCTGTAGCCGTCCTCGGCGGTCAGCCGCAGGTCGACGTGCTGGCCGGCCCGATGACCGGCCCATGCCGGCGCGGCGAGCGTGAACGATCGGACGGTCGGCGTCTCGTCGCGGATGGCCGCGACCGTCGCGATCTGCCACGCGATCGGGCTGGGACGGCGGGCGGCCGGGGCGGAGGCGAGCGTCACTGACGATCCCTCAGTCGCCGCTGTAGCGCTCTTCGAGCCACTGGTCGCCGCGGTTGTGGTAGCCGAGCGATTCCCAGAAGCCGGGCACGTCGCGGTCGATCAGGCGGATGCCGCGGATCCACTTCGCGCTCTTCCAGAAGTAGCGGCCCGGGACGACGAGCCGGGCCGGGCCGCCGTGCTCTGGCGCCAGCGGCTTGCCGTCGTACTCCCAGGCGACGAACGCCTGGCCGTTCAGGACGTCGCCGATCGGCAGGTTCGTCGTGTAGCCGCCGTCGCAGTGGGCGATCACGAAGGCGGCCGTCGGTTCCAGATCGACTGCCTCCAGCAGGGTGTCGACGCTCACGCCACGCCAGCGCATGTCGAGCTTGGTCCACTTCGTGACGCAGCTGATGTCGACCGTCCACTCGCGGGCCGGCAGGGCGGTGAACGCGTCCCAGGTCCACGTCACCGGCTCGCGCACCAGGCCCTCGATGTAGAACGACCATTGATCGAGCGGGGTCCGCGGGGTCGGGCCGGCCGAGAGGACGGGGAAGTCGGTCGTCAGGTACTGGCCCGGCGGGATCCGCGACGCCGACGTCACCAGCCGGGCCGGCCGCTCCCTGCCGGCCGACGAACCCGCGCGTGACGAACCGCTCGGTCATGCGCGGAGTCTGCGCCGACGCCATCCTGCGTGTCGATCCCGGTGTCGTGCCTCCCGCGACACTCGCAAGTTTGAATGAATCGAGGCTGCTCGTCCGCCGTAGCGTGTAGGTGACCAGGTCGGTCGCCGCGCTAGCGGAGGGGACGTGCAGGCGGAACTCGTCGACCGGGCGAGACGCGGAGACCGCGAGGCCTTCAGCGTCCTTGCTGGCGGCGCCGTCGATCGGTTGTACGCCATCGCCCGGATGATCCTGCGCGACGCCGATCTCGCGGAGGATGCAACCCAGGAGGCCCTCGTTCGCGCCTGGCGAGACCTGCCGACGTTGCGCGACGTCGAACGGTTCGACGCCTGGCTGTATCGCCTGACCGCCCGCGCATGCGCCGACGTCGGCCGCCACCGCCGACGATTTCGCGCCGATATCACCGTCCTGCCCATTGAACCGGCACAGGCCGACATGGCGTCCGAGCTCGCCGATCGCGACCAGCTCGAACGTGGGCTCCGCCGTCTCAACGACACACAGAGGACGATCCTCTCCCTGAACTTCTACGTCGGGCTGTCAGCGGGGGAGATCGCTGAGGCCCTCGAGATTCCCGTCGGGACCGTCAGATCCCGGCTCCACTACGCCATCGAGGCGCTGCGGGCGGCGGTCGCCGCCGAAGAGCGGACCCCGGTTGGCGCATTGCGCGAGGACCCGCCGGCATGAACGTCGACCGCGACATCGAGCGACGGCTCACCGATCTCTACTCCGCCGAGGCCAACGTCCGGGCGCCCGACCGCGTCCTCGCGACTGCGCTCGAGACGATCGACCACACGAAGCAGCGGCGCCGGTTGATCCGCGCGCCGTGGCGGTTCCCGGGCCTGAACAGCTACGCCAGGCTGGCACTCGTGGCCGCGTTCGCGGTCGCGATAGGGACGATCGGACTGGCGACCTTTCGACCGGCGGGCACGGGTCCTGGCGCGCATGCCAGCCCTTCGCCGACCGCCAGTCCGCGCTCGTTCCCGACGCCGGACAGCAGCGGCAACGTCGCCCCAATCGAGGCGGGCCGGTACGCGCTAGCCGGGTTTCCGGTCGACGTGTCGTTCGAGGTTCCGGCGGGGTGGGAGCCCTGTTTCATGAGCCCTTTCGAACAAGGTGTTTGCGGCCCGAACCCATCGGGTCGCGGCGAGCCGGGCTTCGTGTTCTCGATCGTCGAGAACGTGGTCGCCAGCCCCTGTCAGGAAACGCTCCTTGACCCACCTGTCGGACCGACCGTCGATGACCTCGTCGCCGCGATCAGCAACCTCAAGGATTTCCAGGCGACGGCACCGGTCGAGGTCGTCATCGATGGCTACCACGGCAAGCAGTTCGACCTCGTCACGCCGCTCACCCTGTGCGCCCTCAAGACGTGGGCGACAACGGACCGGGTGAACGGCGTCGGCGGGGGTGAGACGAATGTGCTGCGGATCATCGACGTCGACGGCGCGCGCGTGCTGATCGCGGCCGCCTACTTCCCGGCGTACAACCCACCAGACACCCGATCGGTGCAGGACGCGATGGCCGCCTCGGTCCACTTCGGCCCGTAATCCGCCGGAGACCGTCTTCCGATCGGCAGCTCAGCCCGGTGGCACGGGCTCGACGGTGAAATGGTCGAAGTCGATCTGCCGCGGCGTGTCGCCGGCGTCCTCGAGGGCAGCGTCGAGCGCGAACAGGTCGTCGACCGTGAGGGGCAGCGGCGCCTCGTCGGGGTGATACGTGGCGCCGTACTCGTACGCGACGCCGGGCCTGGAGCTCATCTCGATGTGCGCCCCGAGGATCTGCCGGATCGGCTGGCTCGCGTCGGCCGACGCGCGGGCGACGCCGACGATCCGCCGCGTGCTGTCCCGGAATGCGGGCCAGTCGCGGACGAAGAGCCAGCCCGGGTAGAGCGCGTCGCCGCTGAGCAGCAGCCCGCGCTCCCGGTCCAGCAGCATGACGTGGTCCGGAGCGTGGCCGGGAGTCGGCAGGACGTCGAGCGGGCGGTCGCCCAGATCGAGCGTTGCCTGGCCCGCCGGCCAGTCGGCGATCCCGAAGAACGCGGCCACCTCGTCGGCGCCGATCCCGGCGACCGAGCCCGGCGGGAGGTCGGCGAACTGGCCGTCGCCCGCCCGATGGTCGCCGTGGCCGTGCGAGTGGCTGACGATCAGCCGGGGCAGCGCACCGTGACGCGGGCCCTCGCGCGGCGATGAGCTCGTCGACGGTCCGCCGGATCGGGAAGAGGCCTGGGTCGGCCGTCGCGCCGGTGTCGTGGAGCAGCACCGTGTCCCTGCCGAACAGCAGGTACATGAACGGCGCCTCGTAGTTGACGCACTTGCTCTGGCGGAGGACGAACGTGTCCTCGTCGTAGGCGACGACCTGGATGGGCGGGTCGGTCGAGCGGTCGCAGTCGGGCGCGCCGTGGATCCAGTGGACGGCGGCGAGATCGGCTGGCCGATCAGTCGAAGGGATCTCGAGCCTCGATTCCGTCGAACCTCCGGAAGTCGCGGTCGCGCGTCCAGATCAGACGGACACCGTGCTGGCGCATCAGGGCGGCGAGATGGGCGTCGGGCACCTCGTTGCCGCGGGGCCGCTCGCCCGCCGTCGCGCGGAAGATCGGCCAGAAGCCGTCGGCCTCACCGGGCGCCCGGACGTGGGGTCGATCGAGCAGCGCCTCCACGTTGCGCATCGCGATCTTCGGGGAGAGGGGTTTCGGGAGGATCGACGGATGCGTCACGATCCGAAGGTAGCCGAGCATGACCGGCCAGAACAGGTAGACGATCTCCGGCCCCGCTGCGAGTCGCTCGACAAGCGATCGGGCCGGCTCATGAAGTGGGTCGTCGGCGTTCGAGGCGTAGACGAGGACGTTCGTGTCGAAGGTGGCGCTCACTCCGCGCCGTCGAGGATGCGCCGGACCGCTTCCTTGTCCTCGAGATCGACGCGTGGCGGGCCGAGTTTCGCGGTCGACCAGTGAAATTCCGGGGCCGGCACATCGCGGTCATCTTTGACGGCGCGTGCCAGGAGCTCTGAGGCGACCTGACCCATGCTCTTCCCCTCGCGCGCGCCGCGGCGCCGCAGCTCGCGAAGGACGGCCGGGTCGAGATCGATCGTCGTGCGGGACATGATGTGTGATGCTACTGGCTATAGCATCAGGTGTCCATCTCTACCACCAGGGCTCCCGCCCGCATTTGGTTTGGAGCTTGTCCACCACACGAT
The DNA here is from genome assembly GCA_963845925.1 of uncultured Chloroflexia bacterium. GTDB lineage: Bacteria > Chloroflexota > Limnocylindria > Limnocylindrales > CSP1-4 > CF-46. The sequence continues at coordinate 1,228 of CAWJUA010000032.1, read as the reverse complement.
GTATGATTCGTACATCATGCGTCGAACGCAGATCTACCTGGACGCCGATCAGAGCGAGCAGCTCGGTCGCCGGGCACGCTCCAGCGGCGTCTCGAAGTCGACCGTGATCCGCGAGGTGATCGCCTCGTACCTTTCGAGCGCTGACGAGTCGGACGAGCTCGCGCGGTTCCGGGCGGCACTCGACGCGGCGAGCGAGCGGCCCGTCGATCTACCGGACGGCGCCGGGTACGTGGAGGCCATTCGAGCGGCCGACGCCGAACGCGACGAAGAGCTCGAAACGCGGCGTGGGCGCCCAAAGAAGCGCAAGCCGCGGTGAGCGTGCTCCTCGACACCTCGATCGTGATCGACGTCCTTCGAGGTGCCGAGCCGGCGCTCGAATACGCACGGGGCCTGACCGAACCTCCGACGTGCTCGGAGATCACCCGTGTCGAGATCCTTCGCGGCGTTCGCAGTGACGAGCGGCGGACAACGGAACGGCTGCTGGGCACGATCCGCTGGGCGCCCGTCGACGAGTCGATCGCCCGGCGGGCCGGCGAGCTGGGTCGACGCTACCGTCGAAGTCACCGAGGGCTCGCGACGGCCGACCTGATCATCGCCGCGAGCGCGCTCGAGCTGGACCTTGAGCTGGTGACGCTCAACGTCCGCCACTTCCCGATGGTTCCCGGCCTGGCGGCGCCGTACTCAACGTAGCCGCGAGCGTGGGTCCAAGCGCTCGACGTGCCATTGAACTTGTCCCACTGCCTGCACGGTCGGGCATCCGGGCGCAACGCGAAACGCCGACCCCGAAGGGCCGGCGTTCCGCAATTGATGGCGTTGATCTAGTCGACCCCATCGCCGACCTCACCGAGCGCGAACGCCAGATCCTGGACCTCGTCGCCGAGGGACTCAGCAACCTCGAGATCGGCGATCGGCTGGGCATCGCCGAGAAGACCGTGAAGCACTACATGACGTGTGCTGGGGAAGCTCGACGCCCGGAGTCGCGTCGAGGCGGCGCTCATCGGCTACAAGGCGGGCATGGGCCGGGGCCGACCGGCGGTCTGAGGGAGCGCGCTCGTCAACTGTGCGAGCGCGGGTGCAGGCGCTCGGTGTGCCAGCGGACTGGTTCCTCCTCCTGCACGCCGCGAGGCCAGTCGAGGTCCGTCCGGCGGAGGAGATCCTCGATGCTGATCCCGTTCGGACGGAAGAGGATCCGGCCGAAGAAGACCAGGATCGAGGCGACGACGAGAGC
>CAWJUA010000031.1:0-17214 GCA_963845925.1 uncultured Chloroflexia bacterium | reverse complement strand
ACTCCCCGCGACGTATTGGCGGCTCAGGCGGCCAGGAACGCGTCGATCGAGGCGCGGATCCCCGAGGCATCGAGACCATGGGCGCGCGCGTGCTCCCAGGGCTCGCCGTAGCGGCGCAACTCCCGACGACCCACGCCCAGGCACAGGATCCTGGACGGGCGATCGCGTAGGGCGTCGGTCAGGGCGCGCACCGAGGTCCCGGCCAGGGTCGGCTCCACGAGGATGATCTCCGGGGTTGCGGCGATGGCACGCAAGGTGTCGCCGTCGAACGGTCGGATGGTGGCGGTATACAGCACCGACACGTCGACATCCTTCGTGGCGTCGAGGACGGGCGAGAGCATCGGCCCCACGGCCACGATCGTTGGTCCGTGTCCGCGCCGAACGACCACCAGGTGGGTCCCGTTGGTCTGGGCGTCGCGATTGCTCGTCTCGTCAAGACGGAGATAGACGGGCCCGTTGCTCGCCACGGCTGCGCGCAGCAGCGCGTCGACCTCGTCGGGATGGCCGGGGACATGGATGGTCCAGTCGGGCAGGGTGTCGAGCAGCGCCACATCCTCGGGCGCCTGGTGGGTCCGTCCCGAACTTGCTGCGTCGTACGAAGCGCCCACGCTCACCAGGACCGCGCCGACGCCCTGATGGACCAGGTCGAGCTTCACTTGTTCGAAGGGGCGCTCCACGAGGAACGGTGCGTATGTGTGCGCGATCGGGCGCATCCCTGCCAACGCCAGCCCGCCGGCCACCGAGATGAGCAACGGCTCGCGGATCCCGACGTTGATGACACGATCCGGATACCGCCGTGCCACCCGGGCAAATCGATCCGTCGAGATGTCGGCCAGGACGACAGCGACGCGCGGATCATTGACGAGCAGCTCGCTCGCGACGCGGACGAAGGTCTCACGCATGGTGATCATCGCTTGCCCTCCGTCACGGCGACGAGCGCCGTCGGCCGATCCGAACGGGTATCGCGGAATGCGGCTTCGAGGGCCTCGCGGTCATGTCCGTCGACCTCGTGCGTGCCCCAGCCCTCGACCGAAAAGCGCTTCGCGATCCCGCCCGGCCAGCCGTGCGTGGACGAGCGGTTGTCGATGACGACGACGGTGAGGCTGCCCAGGTTCGCGGCACGGGCGAAGGCGATCGCCTCGGCGTTCGTGCCTTCGTCGAGCTCCGCGTCGCCCACCAGGACGACGACCCGGGCGGCGCGCCCCTGGGCGCGCAGCCCCAGCGCGACCCCGACCCCGAGCGGCAGGCCGTGCCCCAGCGACCCGGAGCTGATCTCCACGCCAGGGATCAGCAGTCGATCAGGGTGGTGACCCAGCGGCGAGTCGAACGTGGCGAATCCGTCGAGCCATTCGAGCGGGATGAAGCCCTTCGCGGCAAGCACCGCGTAGTAGGAGATCGGACCGTGGCCCTTCGAGAGGAGGAAGCGGTCGCGGTCGGGGTCGTCGACCGTCGCCGGCGACACGCGCAGGATCCGGTCGTAGAGCACCCAGAGCACGTCGATCGTCGAATTCGACTGCCAGGTCGTGCTTCTCGTCTCCGGTCATCCGGGCCATCAACATCGACAGTTCGGCATAGCCGAGCGTGGGCGACGTCGGCAGCGATCGGTGCGGTCGGAGATGGCGTCGGGTCTGTCATCCGTGCAGGGTCAGACTTCAAGTGCACTTGAAGTCAAGCCGTGTCCAGCGGGAGGATCGAGACAGGATGGCATCGCCCCTGACCAAGCACGCGACGGACCTGCTGACGATCGGCGAACTGGCCGCGCGGTCCGGGACTCGGACGTCGGCCCTTCGCTTCTACGAGACGGAAGGGCTGATTTCGGCGACCCGTTCCGGCGCCGGCCACCGCCGATACCCACGGTCGACCCTCCGACGTGTCGCATTCGTGCGCGCGGGACGCGAGATCGGCCTGTCGATCGACGAGATCCGCGGGTCGCTCGCGACACTGCCGTCCGACCGGACACCCACCAAAGCCGACTGGGCCCGGCTGTCACGCAGCTGGCGCCATCACCTCGATACGCCGGATCGACTATCTCGAGCGGCTCCGCGATGACCTGACCAGCTGCATCGGCTGCGGCTGCCTGTCGCTCACATCGTGTCGACTGCAGAACCGTGACGACGAGATGGCTCGCACGGGAAACGGCGCGCGGTTGCTGCTCCCGGGCGGGTAGCCGGATGATCCCGACAGCGAGAATGGCCGCGATGGCGATTGATTCGGGGCCGGGTATGACGTGGCGGCGCGTCGCGCTCCTGGCCGTCAACTCGGTTGGGATCTAGGCGCGCCCGTCGAGGGCGATCCTCGCGCCGGTGATCGCGGCCGCCTCGTCCGCGCACAGGAAGAGCATCGCCGACGCGACTTCCTCGGGCGTCGTCCACGGCGCGTTCTTCGGCGATGGCGCGGTCTCCCGCTCGTGGTCGGTGTCGATCTTGCGCCCGACGAGGACGTTGACCGTGACGCCGTTCGCGGCGACCTCGCGCGCGAGCGTGCGCAGGAACGTCTCTTCGGCGGCCTTCGCGACCGAGTAGGCGGCGAGGTTCGGCGGCGTCGTCGAAGTGGTCGAGGCGCTGACCGCGACGACGCGGCCCCAACCGCGCTCGACCATGCCCGGCACGACGGCCCGGGCGACGTGCAGCGTCGACCACAGGTGCTGGCCGAGCATCGCGTCCAGGTCGTCGTCGGCGAAGGAGGCGATCGGACCGCCGCCGGCGTAGCCGCCGACGAGGTGGAGCAGGACGTCGACCCGGCCGAACCGATCGACGATGGCGGCGACTGCGGCCTCGGCCGCCGTCCGGTCGGTCAGGTCGCCGACGCCGACGGCCCAGCGATCGTCGGCGAGCCCCGCCGCCGCTGCCGTCGCGACGAGCCGCTCCCGGTCTCTGCCGACGAGCCCGAGGCGCGCGCCGGCCTCGGCGAACCTGCGGGTGACCACGGCGCCGACGCCGCCGCTGGCTCCGGTGATGAGGACGACGCGGTCGGCGAGCGGCATCGGCTGGGCACCTCGTGGTCTGCGGTCTCGGCGCGACGAGGGTACCGCCACCCGGAATGGCGGCGGGTTTTGTAATGCGGTTGTAGCGTTTGTCGCGGTATCCTCGGGCCTCGTTGATCTCCGCCGAGGCTGGGGGTGGGGAGCTCGGTGATCCTGCGTGCGCCGCCAGACGTATCAGGACCAAGATCACCAATTCGGGTGATGGAGATCCGATCGAAGATCGGCCAGCATCCGGGACGCGCCCCTCCGTCACCTCCCGTCACAGCTCGGTTGGTCCGTCACATGAAGCTTGATCCGCGACCCCTGTTCCGCCCTCTCCGCGCCGCGGCCGCGCACCCCGTCGATACCGTCCGGGAGCGCCCGCGAGTGGCCGCCGGCCTGGCACTCGTCCTCCTGCTCGTCATCCTCGGCGGGGCCTGGGTCGCCGTCGGGCGGACTCCGGCGCGGGTCGCCGGGCCGACGGGACCGACGTTCACGTTCAGCGGCGGCTGGACGCTCGTCGAGCTCCAGCGCCACATCGAGGCCGGCGACGTCGAGGCGATCACCGCGACGAACGGCGGGTCGCCGCTGGCGGTCGGCGGGACCTCGGAGCAGCTCCTCGCCCGGACCAGGTCCGGACAGGTCGTCCCGGTCGATCTCGCGGTCTCGCCCGGCGAGGCGGTCGACGCGCTCGCGGCGATGGGCTACGGCAAGCTCCTGACCGACGAGGCAATGTCGGTCTCGGCGCCGTCCGGGTCGAGCGACGGACCCAGCCCGCTCTCGATCATCTTCCCGCTCGCGATGCTGGCCGTGATGGTCGTGCTCGTGCTGCGGCTCTCGCGGCGGGCCGGCCCGGCCCAGCGCGACAGCGCCTCGTTCCGGACGATCATGCCGGCGACCCCGTCAACCGACGCCGCCGCGACCACGGCCGCCGACACCTCCGTGACGGGCGCGCCGTCGTCCACGATCCGGCTGGCGGATGTCGCCGGCTGTGACGAGGCGAAGCTCGAGCTGACCGAGACGATCGAGTTCCTGCGGACCCCGGAGCGGTTCCACAAGCTGGGCGCCCGGATCCCGCGCGGGATCATGCTGTACGGCCCGCCCGGCACCGGCAAGACGATGCTCGCCCGAGCGGTCGCCGCCGAGGCCGGCGTCCCGTTCCACCACGCGTCGGGCTCGGAGTTCGTGGAGAAGTACGTCGGCGTCGGCGCGAAGCGGGTCCGCGAGATCTTCGCCCAGGCCCGCAAGATGGGCCGCGGGGTCATCTTCTTCGACGAGTTCGACGCGATCGGCAAGACGCGCGGCGGCCCCAACAGCCACGAGGAGCGGGAGCAGACGCTGAACCAGCTGCTCGTCGAGCTCGACGGCTTCGGCACGACCGACGATGTCGTCGTGATCGCCGCGACGAACCGGCTCGACACGCTCGACTCCGCCGTCCTCCGGCCGGGCCGCTTCAACCGCAAGATCCATGTCGGGTTGCCGGACGTCCAGGGCCGCCGCGAGATCCTCGTGGTCCATGCCCGGAACAAGCCGCTCGCCGAGACGGTCGACCTCGAGGACACGGCCCGCAAGACGTACGGCTTCTCGGGCGCGATGCTCGCCGACGTCCTCAACGAGTCGGCGATCCTCGCCGCGCGACGGGGCGCCGAGATGATCGGACCCGAGGACGTCCACGGCGGCTGGCTGAAGGTCGCGGTCGGGACGTCGCGGCGGCGCTCGATGGACGAGCGGGAGCGGTCGATCATCGCCGCTCACGAGGTGGGCCACGCGATCTGCGGCAAGGTCCACGGCGACAAGCGCAAGGTCGAGGAGATCTCGCTGTTCGCCCACGGCGAGGCACTCGGCGTCACCGTCAGCAGCCAGGAGGACAACGACCTCCCGTCCGAGTCGGACCTGCGAGCCCGGCTCGTCGCGCTGATGGGCGGCCGAGCCGCCGAGGAGATCCTCTTCCACGAGGTGACGGGCGGCGCGTCGAACGACTTCGAGGCGGCCAACAAGATCGCGACGGCGATGGTCACCCGCTGGGGCATGGGCCGCGACCCCGAGGCGACCGACGGCGGGATCTCCGGCCGCGGCTCGCTCTCGTTCCTCGTCCCGACCGGCGAGCGGTCCCTCCCGTCGGACGTCCAGGCGGCGGCGACGCGGGCGATCCGGGCGATCCTCGACGACGCCTACGCGGAGGCGTCCGCCACGCTCGTCGCGCACATCGGTACGCTGCGCCGGCTCGCGGCCTATCTCGTCGAGCACGAGCGGGTCGACGGCGAGACGTTCGACGAGCTGTTCGACGGCCGGCGGGCCGTCGCGAAGGCCGATGAAGAGTGGCGGGCGGCGACGTCGCGGCCGCGCGACTGGGGCGACGTCGTCGACCTCGCGGCGCGGCGGCTCAGCGCGGCGATCAAGCCCGCGGCCCTGCCGGTCGCAGCGGTGGCGAACGCGGCCCCGATCGCGTCGACTCCGGACGGCGGTGCCGTCGAGGTGGCCGCGACCTCCCCGGCGGCGGCGCTCGAGGCGCCGCAGGCCGCGATCTCGTCGGTGGCGGCCGCGTCCGTCGCGTCGATCGAGGCGACATTCCGAGGGGCCGGTCCTCGACGCGATGCCCATCGCGTCCGTCGCCGACGCCGTCGATCCGTCGGCGGCCGCAGCGATCGTCGCCCGACCGCGCGCTCGCCGCCGGACCGTCGTTCGCAAGGCCCGCAAGACCGCCGCCGGCTTGCTCCGTCGCGCGGAGCGCTGGGTTCGCGCCGGCGAGCTGGAGGCCGACCGGCTCTAGCGCCCGGACGACCTGCCGCCTCGGGTACCCTCTGGCGGTGCCACTCATCTCTGCCCGGGCACTGACAAAGCGCTACCCCGGCGGCGTCACCGCGCTCGAAGGTCTCACGGTCGACATCGACCGGGGCATCGTCGGCCTTGTCGGCTCGAACGGCGCCGGCAAGAGCACGCTGATCAAGATCCTGCTCGGGCTCATCGACCCCACGAGCGGCTCGGCGACGGTCTTCGACCTCGACGTCCGGACCAAGGGCACCGACATTCGCCAGTACGTCGGCTACATGCCCGAGCACGACTGCCTGCCGCCGGACGCCTCGGCGACCGACGTCGTCTCGCATCTCGCGCTGATGTCCGGCCTGCCCAGGACCGCGGCCCGGGAGCGGACCGCCGAGGTGCTCCGCCACGTCGGCCTGTACGAGGAGCGATACCGGGCGATCGGCGGCTACTCGACGGGGATGAAGCAGCGGGTCAAGCTCGCCCAGGCGCTCGTCCACGATCCGCGGCTGCTGCTCCTCGACGAGCCCACGAACGGCCTCGATCCGGCCGGCCGCGACGAGATGCTCGAGCTGATCCTTCGAACCGGCCGCGAGTTCGGGATCGCGGTCATCGTCGCCTCGCACCTCCTCGGCGAGATCGAGCGGGTCTGCAACTTCCTCGTCGCGATCGAGGGTGGCAAGCTCCTGCGAGCGGCGCCGCTCGGCGACTTCACCGAGCAGACCGGGACGCTCGCGGTGGAAGTCGAGGACGGCAGCGATGCGCTCGCGGCGGGCCTCGCCGCCGCCGGACTCTCCACGATCGTCGACGGCCGGGCCGTCCTCATCGCGCTCGACGGCGACCGGGCGTACGACCTCGTCCGCGACACGGTGGCGGACCTCGGCCTCCCGCTCATCCGGATCGAGCAGCGGCGGCACCGCCTCGAGGACCTGTTCCGTGACGCGCCGGAGGACGGCGCCGCCGCCGTCGTCGCCGTCGACGCTCCTCCGCCTCCTCCGCCTCCAGCGCCAGAAGCCACGTCGGGGCCGCCGGCATGACCGCACCGCTGCCCGTCGACAGCCCGACCGGCTCGATCTACGACCTGGGCTATCGCGGCTACACCGGACCCCGGCTGGGTCGCGGCTTCGCGATCCGGTCGCTGTTCACGCACAGCCTCCGGACGACCTACGGCCTTGGACGGACCACCCGGGCGAAGCTGGCCCCGTGGTTCCTCCTGGTCTTCGCGGTCCTGCCGTCGATCTCGATCATCGCCGCGCTCGTCCTCGTGGCCCGCTTCGGCGGGCAGGTCAGCGAGATCGTCGGCGCGAACTCGCCGATCCGCTACGACACGATGTTCTCGGTCCTGACTGGTGCCGCGATCATCAGCCTCTTCTGCGCCGCGCAGGCACCGGAGCTGTTCGGACGCGACCAGCGGCACGGGATCCTCTCGCTGTACTTCGCCCGCGCCCTCCGCCGGACCGACTACACGCTCGCCAGGATCCTCGGGTTCGTCGCGGCGTTGCTGATCCTCTACCTGCTGCCCCAGTTCGTGCTGTTCCTCGGCCGCGTCCTGCTCGCTTCCGACGTGGTCGCGGCGTTCCGGGCCGACCTGCCGTCGCTGCCGCCGGTCATCGCCGAGGGGGTGCTCGTGGCTCTGCTCTACGGCGGCCTTTCGATGACGGTCTCGGCGTACACGCCGCGCCGGGCGTACGCGGTCGCGGGGATCATCGCCCTCTTCACGATCCCCGGCGTCATCACCGGCGTCGTCACGAGCCTCGGCTCCTCGACGGTCGGCGACGTGCTGACGCTGATCAGCCCCGGCTTCGTCCTCGAGCGAACGAACGCGGTGCTGTTCGGCGTCCAGGGCGACTTCGACACGCTGTTCGTGGGCCTGCCCGACGTCGTCTACTTCGCGGCCGTCCTCGTCGCCATCGTCGGGTCGTTCGCGATCTGCATCCGCCGCTTCCGGACGATCAGCGTGTGACGGTCCCGACCTTCGCCCCGCTGCCCTCCGCCGATGCCCCGGCCGGCCAGCCGACGGCGCCGATCGTCCTCGACGGCGTCTCGCGCTGGTACGGCCAGGTCGTGGCCGTCAACGACATCACGTTCGCGCTCGCCCCGGGGATCACCGGCCTCCTGGGCCCAAATGGTGCCGGCAAGACGACGATCCTCCATCTGTTGTCGGGGCTGCTCCGCCCGTCGAGCGGCCGAGTGCTGATCGGCGGGACACCGGCCTGGCGCAACCCGTCGGTCTACCGCTTCATCGGGCTCGTCCCGGAGCGCGAGGCCGTCCATTCGTTCCTGACCGGCCGCGAGTTCGTCGAGATGGCTGCCCGCCTCCAGAAGCTGCCGAACCCGAAGGAAGCGGCCGCGGCGGCGATCCGGACCGTGGACCTCGAGTCGGCGGCGGACCGCGCCGTCGGCGGCTACTCGAAGGGGATGCGCCAGCGGGCGAAGATCGCGGCCGCGCTCGTCCACGAGCCCTCGATCCTGCTGCTCGACGAGCCGTTCAACGGCATGGACCCGCGGCAGCGGCTGCACATGATGGACCTGCTCCGGACGATGGCCGCGGCCGGCCGGACGATCCTGTTCTCGTCGCACATCCTCGAGGAGGTCGAGAGGATCGCCGACGGCGTCCTCGTCATCGTCGCAGGCCGGCTCGCCGCCGCCGGCGACTTCCGCGAGATCCGCCGCCTCATGACGGACCGGCCGCACACCTTCGTGGTCCGCTCGTCGGACGACCGCCGGCTGGCGGCCGCGTTCATGAGCGAGCCGGCGGTCTTCGGCACGGAGCTGCGCGACGGCCGCCTGACGGTCCGCGTCCAGGAGTTCGCCGGCTTCACCCGGGCGGTCGCCCGCGTCGCCCGCGACGCCGGCGTGTCGCTGTTCGAGGTCGCCCCGACCGACGACTCGCTCGAGAGCGTCTTCGCCTACCTGGTCGCCGGCCGGTGACGATCTTCGCGACGATCACCTCGGTCACCCTGCGCGCCCTGCTCGGCCGGCGGCGGACGCTGCTGATGGTGCTGCTCGCCTCGATGCCGATCCTGCTCGGCCTGATCGTCCGCGCCAATGACGACGATCTGAGCCTCCACATCCTCGGCCAGACGATCGACGGAATCGTGACCCGGACGGTCCTGCCGCTCGTCGCGATCGTGTTCGGCACCGCGGCGCTGGGCTCCGAGCTTGAGGACGGGACGGGCGTCCACTTCCTGACGAAGCCGATCGACCGCTGGCTGATCGTCGTCGCGAAGACGATCGTCGCCGGGTCGTTGACCGCCGTCCTGCTCGTCCCCTCGACGGTCATCAGCGGGTTCCTCATGGGTGGGCTGGGGCGGGACGCGATCGGGGTCACGTTCGCGTTCGCGCTGGCGACCCTCATCGGGTCGTACGTCTACACGGCGATCTTCCTCGTCCTGTCGGTGTTCACGACGCGCGGCCTGCTGATCGGCCTGGGCTACGCGATCATCTGGGAGGGGATCGTGGCTGGGCTCCTGCCGGGCAGCCAGGTCTTCAGCGTCCGGGAGTACCTGTCCGGCATCGTCACGACGTTCGCGCCCGAGGCGTTGCCGGCGTCCAGTGTCGGCAGCGCCGGGTTCCTCTACGCGGTGGTCGCGTTCGTCCTCGCGCTCGCGATCGGCAGCCTCCGGCTCGCCCGCTACGAGGTCCGCGGGGCCGAGTAGGGGACCGGAGGGTCAATCCCGACCGGGACCAACGACCGGTGGCACGCTCGCCGTCGCTCGGCCACGATCGCAACCATGCCGATCGATTTCCTCGCGTTCACCTCGGACCGCCGCATCAGCGGCCGGATCATGCTCGCCGACGACCGCCTGAGCGACATGCTGAACGCGGTCGCCCGCCTCGTCATTCGCGACGCCCAGGTCGAGGAGCTGAACGACGAACGTGGTCCCCGCCCGGCGGACGTCACGATCGCGGTCGGCGAGATGCTCGTCGTCGTCGGCTCCGGGCCGCGCGGCAACGAGCACCTCCGGAAGCGCTGGCTGAAGCGCCGCGCGTCGCTGGGGATCGGCCGGTTCGCCGTGGAGGGCGACCTCGGCTACCCGAGCGACACGCCGTTGATCGAATTGACCGATCCGGCCGTCGTCCTCGCCGCCCGCGACCTGCTCGTGCCGCTGACCGACGCCGAGGTCACGTACGACCGGCTCGGGACGCCGGTGACCGAGACATTCCCGACCGTGCTCGTCAACCGCGCCCGGGCGACGTGGATCGACCTCCAGTCGACGGCGTTCGTCGACGAGGCGGCCGGTGAGGCTCCCGAGCCCGGCCGGACGCGCTACGTCAAGGACTTCACGAACAGCGTCGCCGAGTAGCCCTCAGCGGTTCCGGTCGGCGCGGACGAAGAGGAACGTCCCGACGATCGTGAAGAAGAGGAAGAACCCGACCGTCACCGCCAGGTCGAGCGTCCACGGGTGGAGCACGGCCAGGGCGTATTCCGGCTTGCCCCAGTAGAAGATGTTCCGGGCGAGGTCGATCGAGTAGGTCATCGGGATGATCTTCGCGAGGAAGCCGAGGAGGCCCGCGGACGCCGCCACCGGGATCAGGGCCCCCGACAGGAACATCTGGGGGAAGATCAGCAGCGGCACCCCGACGGCCACGACCTTCGGATCCTGGGTGATGCCGATGAAGAACACGCCGAGCGCGCCGCCGGCGAGGGCCAGCACCGGCGTCAGTGCGAACACCCGGAGCAGGTCGCCCGCGTTCATCGGGATCTGCATGATGAAGATCATCGCGACGATCCCGACGAGCGAGACCAGCGCCGCGATCCCCGACCCGATCAGCTTGCCGAGCAGGACCGCGTAGCGCGAGATCGGGGCGACGAACAGCTCCGCGGTGAAGTCGTTCTCGCGCTCCTCGACGAGGTTCGTGACGCCGGTGATCGTGCCCTGGTACATCGAGTTCGCGATCATCCCGATGAGCATGAACGGCAGGTAGGCGTACGGCAGCGCGCCGCTGAGGTTGGCGCTGATGCTGCCGCCGAGGATGCCGATGAAGAGGATCGGGAAGATGACCGTGAACGCGAGCGACACCGGGCTCTTGACGGCCCGCAGAACCTCGCGCCAGGCGATCGCGAACGTGGCGTTGACCTCGCGGGCCATGGTCGAGCCGAGAGTGCCGGCGACGGCCTCCGGGCGGGTAGCGGTGACGGCGCTCATGCGACGGCCTCCTCGGGCTGGCGGAGGAGCTCCACGTAGGCCTCCTCGAGGCTGGGCTCATGGATTCGGAGGACGGACAACGGCGTCCCGATCCGGGCGATCAGCTCCTGGGCGGTCTGCTCGGCGTACGAGACGCGGAGGAGCCCGTCCGCCTCGATCGTCGGGGCGAGGCCGAGCCGCGGTGAGCTCCGCGCGAAGCGCCTCGCGGTCGGCGGCGTCGAGCAGGATCGAGCGGTCGAGCAGCTCGCGCTTCATCTCGTCGACCGACCCGATGACCGAGATCCGGCCGTGGTCGATGACGCAGACCCGGTCGGCGTCCTCGGCCTCGTCGAGGTAGTGGGTCGTCAGGAAGACGGTCGTCCCGTCGGCGTTGCGGACCTCGCGGAGGTACTCCCAGAGGCCGCGCCGGCTGACCGGGTCGAGGCCCGACGTCGGCTCGTCGAGGAACAGCACCCGCGGGCGGTGCATGAGGCTGCGGATGATCTCGAGCTTGCGCTTCATCCCGCCCGAGAACGTCCGGAGCGGCTTGAAGATGTCGCCGTCGAGGCCGACCACGTGGGCCAGCTCCTCGACGCGCCGGCGGTACTCGGCCGGCATCATCCGGTAGAACGGCCGGTAGCGCGTACAGGCCGTAGAGGGCGACGTGGAGGCGGATGTTCTCCTCGCCCGACAGGTGCTGATCGACGCTCGGGTTCTGGAAGATGATCCCGATGTTGCGGCGGACGGCCTTCGCCTCGCGGTCGAGGTCGTGGCCGGCGATCGTCACGGTGCCGCTCGTCTTCGCCAGCGTCGTCGTCAGGATCGAGATCGTCGTCGTCTTGCCGGCGCCGTTCGGGCCGAGGAACGCGAAGAGCTCGCCCGGCTTGACGTCGAAGCTGATGTCGTCGACGGCCGGGACGTCGGCCTTCTTGTAGCGCTTGGTCAGGTTGCTGACCTGGATCATGGGGTCCATCGGTCCCTCGTGGTCGTTGGCTGAGGTTCGGTCGCGAGCATCGCGGCCGAATGTGAACGAGTCGTGGAGCGGGCGTGGCGATCCGTGCCCGGCTCGGCGTCAGGCAGGCGAGGTGTCGTCGCCCTTCCCGGCGTCCGCAGGCTCGTCGTCGGCGAGCAGCCGGTACATCTCGCGGCGGGCGTCGACCAGGACGCGCTCGGCCTCGCGGCGGGCGCGGGGCGTGCCGACCGCTGCCACCTGGAGGGCGGCTCTTGCCAGCTCAAGGGCGGGTCGTCGGAGGTCCGGGCCGCGGCCCGACTCGGCGGACCAATCGGCGCGTGGCGGGACGGCCGCGGCGGCGGCCTGGCCCTCGGTCGTCAGCGTGTAGGTCCGCCGGCCGTCGACCTCCTCGCTCGTGACGAGGCCCTCGTCGGCGAGTTGCTGGAGCGTCGGGTAGACCGAGCCGGCACTCGGGCGCCAGCGCCCGCCGCTCTGCTCCTCGAGCTCCTGGATGACCTCGTAGCCGTGCATCGGGCGGAGGTTCAGGACGGCCAGGATCAGCGGCCGGATCTCGCCGCGCCGGACGGTTCCGTGACCGGGGCGGCCGCGTCCGAACAGGCGACGAAGCGGGGCGGGAAGCGTGTCGAGGTCGTGGCGCGGGTCGACGCCCATCTGGCGGCGGGGTGGGCGGTGGTGGTGGCGGGTTGATGACTGGTGGTTGACTGAATCGAACATCGGTGTGGTTCCTCTGGGCGTTGTATCACGCTGCATCACGATATATCGCGATAGTGTTGCGTGTCAACGCGCGAGCGGCTGTACCTTGAATCCGTGACTTGGCGACCGATGTCGCTCGCCATCGAAACCGAGCGACTGACCCTCCGGCTTCGCGACGAGCGCGACGCGGCCTGGTACCGGGAGCTCATCGGCGAACGTGGCGAGGCCACGCCGACGCTCGAAGAGGCGACGACGCGCCTCGCGCGATTCCGGGATCTCACGATGGAGATCGGGATCGGCGCACTCGCGATCTGTCGTCGCGCGGAAGGCGACGTGATCGGCTACTGCGCTCTCGTCGTCGGGCGTTGCAGCCTGGACGAACCGGAGATCGCCTACGAGCTGCTTCGGCGGTTCCACGGACGCGGCTACGCAACGGAAGCGGCGCAGGCCCTCGTGGATGCCGCGGCGGCGACCGGTCGACACCGGCTCTGGTCGACCGTGCGGCCCTGGAACGTGGCGTCACTCCGGGTGCTCGAGAAGATCGGGTTCCGCCGGGACCACACCACCACGGATGAGCTCGGTGAAGTGGTCTACCTGGTACGCGACCTCTAGGTCCGGCGCAGGCGGGTCTCGGGCGCGCGGCCTCGGCGTCACAGTCATCGCCGAGCGGCACTCCGACCACGTTGAACCCGCCGTCGACGTAGACCACCTCGCCGGTCACGGCGCGTAGCCAGGTCGCTCGCCAGCCAGACCGCGGTCCCGCCGACGTCCTCGGGGGTGATGTTCGCGCGGAGCGGCGCGACGTCGGCGAACGAGCCGTACATCTTCTTGAAGCCACCGATGCCGGACGCCGCCAGCGTCCGGATCGGCCCGGCCGAGATCGCGTTGACCCGGATGCCGTCCGGTCCGAGATCCGCGGCGAGGTAGCGCACCGACGCTTCGAGCGCCGCCTTCGCGACACCCATCACGTTGTAGTTCGCGACGACCTTCTCGGAGCCGTAGTAGGTCAGGGTCAGGATGCTGGCGCCGGGCTTCAGCAGCGGACGCGCGGCGCGGGCCAGGGCGACGAGCGAGTAGGCACTGACGTCGAGCGCGAGCGCGAAGCCGTCGCGGGACGTGTCGAGGAACGCGCCCTCCAGATCCTCGCGGCGGGCGAATGCGAGGGCGTGGACGAGGATGTCGAGGTCGCCCTGCTCGGCCTTCCAGCGGTCGAACACGCGGGCGATCTGGGCGTCGTCCTGGACGTCGCACGGCTCGACGAACGTCGAGCCGATCGAGTCCGCGAGGGGCCGGACCCGGCGCTCGATCAGCGACTCGACCGACGAGAACCCGAGCGTCGCGCCCTGCTCGTGGAACGCCCGGGCAATGCCCCACGCGATCGAGTGGTCATTCGCGACACCGAAGACGAGCGCCTTCTTCCCGTCGAGCAGTCCCATGGGCACCTCCCTGGCCCGAGGATACGCCGCGCGATCGCTAGGATTTGCCCGTGCCCACCCCAGCCCGACCCCTCGACGGCGTCCGCGCGCTGCTGCTCGACCTCGACGGCGTGATCGTCCTCGCCGAGAAGCCGGTCGAGGGCTCGGCCCGGGCGATCGGCGAGCTGGCGCGGCGTGGCATCCCGTTCCGGATCGTGACCAACACCTCGCTCGTCAGCCGATCGACGCTCTCGCGCTGGGGCGCGTCGATGGGCGCCGCGATTCCCGCCGAGCGGTTCCAGTCGGCGCTGTCGGTCTCCGCCGCCTACACGGCCCGGCGGTTCCCCGGCCAGCCGCTCTACGTCCTGACCTCCGACGACGCCCGGACGGAGTTCGCCGGCCAGCGCCTCCTCAGCGACGACGAGGCGTCGAAGCCGGACGCCCGCGCCGCGGCGGTCGTCGTCGGCGACTCGCCCGAGGCCGCGACCTGGGACAACCTCAACCGCGCCTTCCGCCTGATCCGCAACGGCGCGGAGCTGATCGGCATGCACAAGAACCGCTGGTGGCTGACGCCCGACGGCCCGACGATCGACTCCGGCGCGTTCGTCGCGGGGCTGGAGTTCTCGGCCGGCGTCAAGGCGAGGATCGTCGGCAAGCCCGCCCGCGAGTTCTTCACGGAGGCCGCGAACGCGCTTGCCGTCGAGGCCAGGTCGCGCGGCGAGCCGCCGCTCCGGCGGCGCGACATCCTCATGGTCGGCGACGATCTCGAGACCGACATCCGCGCCGCCCAGCGGGCCGGCCTCCGCGGCGCGTTCGTGCTGACCGGCAAGCACACCCGCGCGGACCTCGCAACGGCGGCCGGGCGCGGCCGAACGCCGCCGGACCTCGTCGCCGGATTCGCTGGCCGAGGTGGTCGCCGCGCTAGACTGACCGGAACTTCACGACCGCTTGCCCACACGAGGTTCACCCGCCGAATGACCACCGAATCGCGACCTCGGTTCAAGATCACCTACGCGACGCTCCGCAACGACAACGAGGAGCTCCACGCGGCCTACGAGGCCGGCCTCGAGGAGGCGAAGCGCGAGCTCGGCGGGCACCACCGGAACTTCATCGACGGCCTCGAGCGCGAGGCCCAGGCCGAGACGACCGTCGCCTCGCCGATCGACCGGGACCTGATCCTCGGCCACTTCGCGAAGGGCTCGCGCAGCGACGTCCAGGAGGCGGTCGACGCCGCCCGCCGCGCCCAGCCCGCGTGGGCCGCGACCCCGTGGCGCGATCGCCTTGCGCTCATCCGCAAGGCCGCCGAGCTGATCAGCGAGCGCCAGATGCGCTACGCCGGACTGATGGCGATCGAGGTCGGCAAGAACCGGCTCGAGGCGCTCGGCGAGGTCGAGGAGGCGGCCGACCTCCTCCGCTACTACTCGCAGACGATGGAGGACAACGGCGGCTACGACCACCCGATGGACAACCTCGGGGACGGCGCCGTCCACACCCGCTCGATCCTCCGGCCCCACGGCGTCTTCGCGGTCATCAGCCCGTTCAACTTCCCGATGGCCCTCGCCGCCGGCCCGACGGCGGCCGCGCTGATCGCCGGCAACACCGTCGTCTTCAAGCCGTCCTCGGCCGCCGCCGATGTCGGGCGTCAAGCTCATCGAGGCGTACTCGCGACGCTGGCATCCCGGACGGCGTCGTGAACCTCGTCATGGGCCCGGGCGACACCGTCGGCGCGGAGCTCCGCGAGAACCCGGGCATCGACGGGATCGTGTTCACCGGCTCGTACGACGTCGGGATGCGACCTGTTCCGGACGTTCTCGTCGACGTTCCCGCAGCCGACGATCGTCGAGATGGGCGGCAAGAACCCGGCGGTCGTCTCGCGCAAGGCGGACCTCGAGGAGGCGGCCGAGGGCATCATCCGCAGCGCGTTCGGGTTCGGTGGCCAGAAGTGCTCGGCGAACTCGCGGGTCTACGTCGAGAAGCCGGTCCACGACGAGCTGGTGAAGCTCCTCGTCGAGAAGACCGAGGCGATCACGATCGGCGACCCGCTGCTGCGCGAGAACTGGCTGGGCCCCATCGTCGACCAGCGCGCGGTCGACCGCCACCAGCAGGCGGTCGCCGAGGCGCGGCGCGACGGCCGCGTCTTCGTCGGCGGCGAGCAGCTGACCGACAGGGGCATGGACCGCGGCTACTACGTCGAGCCGACGGTCGTGGGCAACCTGCCGGCGACCATCGGCTGTTCAGGGACGAGATCTTCGCGCCGCTCACCGCGGTCCACGCGGTCGACTCGTTCGATGAGGCGATCCGGCTCGCGAACGACACGGTCTACGGACTGACCGCCGGCGTCTACAGCGAGGATCAGGGCGAGGTCCAGCGCTTCCTCGACAGCTCGCAGGCGGGCGTCCTCTACGTCAACCGGCGGGCCGGCGCGACGACCGGCGCGTGGCCGGGCGTCCAGGCGTTCGGCGGCTGGAAGGGCTCCGGCTCGACCGGCAAGGCCGGGCTGTCGATGTACTACGTCGCGCAGTTCCTGAGGGAACAGAGCCACACCGTCGTCGATTAGCAGCTGTCGATCGGTCGGTCGGCTGCCGATACGGCTCCGGCTCGACTACGCCGCTCGTCCGTCCAGCCACGCGCCACGTCGACGTTGCGTTCCGTTACCGTGAGCTAGCGCCCGCGAACCGTCGCGCCCTGCTCGTGGAGACCCATGAACGCGCTCGCGGCCTATCGCGGCCTGCTCTCGAACCGACCGCTCTCGCTGCTGCTCGGCGGCGAGTTCGTCAGCGCGATCGGGGAGTGGCTGTACGTCGTCGCGATCCTGATCGTGATCTACAGCGAGACCGGCGACCCGCTGGTTCTCGGGGTGTTCGGAGCGCTGCGGAGCCTGCCGTACGTCGTGCTCTCGATCCCCGCCGGGTTTGCGGCCGACCGCTTCGACCGGCGGCTCGTCCTGCTCGTGACCGACCTGCTCCGCGGCGCCTGCATGGTCGCGATGGCCTGGCTGGTCGCGATCGACGGCCCGATCGCGGGGATCGTCGGGTTCGCGGTTCTCGCGGCGTGCGGCTCGGCATTCTTCTATCCGACGATCGGCGCCTACATCCCGAACCTCGTCCGCGACGAGCGCGAGCTGGGGCCGGCGAACGGGGCATGGGCGAGCCTCGACAATTTGGGCTACGTGGTCGGGCCGGTGATCGGCGGGCTGCTTGTTGCCGGCGGCGGAGCGGTCTTCGCGCTGCTGATCAACGCAGCGACGTTCGCGGTCATCGCCGCGATCCTGTGGCGGTTGCC
>CAWJUA010000030.1:0-8920 GCA_963845925.1 uncultured Chloroflexia bacterium | reverse complement strand
GGCCTGCGCGAGGCCGGCAAAAAACATCTTCGCGATCCCGACCTACCTGTTCCTGGGCTCGGCGTTCCTGATGATCGCCGCGGGGACGTTCCGGATCGTGTTCCAGGGCGACACGGGCCCCGCGCCCACGCCCGAGGTCATCGCCGCCACGACCCAGACGGCAAGGACGTGACGATCCTGATCATGCTCCGCGCGTTCGCCGCCCGCGCGGTCGCGCAACTACGAGGCCGACCCGCCCGCGACCCGGCGTCCCTGGCCTTCCGGAAGCTGCCCGAGGCCCAGAACGCGGCCCGGACGCTGATGGTGATGGCGAGCATCCTCTCCGGCTCCGTTCGTCGGCATCACCTTCCTCGCGACCCGGTTCCAGATCATGCCGATCGAGGAGCCCCGGACCACGGTCATCGCCCAGATCGCACAGCCACGTCTACGGCGGCGGGAGCATCGGCTTCTACCTGTTCCAGGCATTCACGGCCCTGCTGCTGTTCCTCGCCGCCAACACCTCGTTCGCCGCCTTTCCCAGGCTGGCCGCCATCCTGGCCCAGGACGGGTTCATCCCACGCCAGTTCGCGTTCCGCGGCGACCGCCTCGCGTTCTCCACCGGGATCATCCTGCTGGGCTCGGTCGCTGGCGCCGTGGTCATCGCCGGGGGCGCCTCGACCCACGCGCTGATCCCGCTGTACGCGGTGGGCGTGTTCATCGACTTCACGATCTCGCAGGCGGGCATGGTCCGCCACTGGCTTCGGACGAAGAGCCAGGGCTGGCGGCGCCGCCTGACGATCAACTCGGTCGGCTGCGTGCTCACCGGCATCATCGCCGTCGTCGTGACCTCGGTGAAGTTCATCGACGGCGCCTGGCTCGTGCTGCTGCTGATCCCCACGCTCGTGGGCGTGATGCTGTTCATCCGGCGCGAGTACGACGCCCAGACCAAGGAGCTCGACGTCCGCGCCGACCTCGTGTTCGACAAGCCGCACCGCGAGCAGCGGGTCGTCATCCCCGTCAACGGCATCAACCGCTCCGTCGTGCAGGCCGTGATGTTCGGCCGGTCGCTGGCGACCGACCCGTCGATGATCCAGGCCATGTTCGTGACCACCGAGCCCGAGGAGGCCGAGGCGCTCCGCGAGCGCTGGGAGCGGCAGCTGCCGGGCATCCCGCTGGTCATCGTCGAGTCGCCCTATCGCGCGCTGGTCGGCCCGGTGGTGACCTACCTCGACGTCCTCGACCGTGCGTGGCCGCCGGACCGTCCGACGCCGACCACGATCGTCGTCCTGCCGGAATACGTCGCGCGCCACTGGTGGGACCGCGTGCTCTATAACCAGACGGCCAAGCGTCTCAAGGCCTCGCTGGTCGGCCGTGAGCACACCGTCATCGCGGACGTACCCTATCGACGGAGCGAGCACCCGCACGCCTGACGCGGTGCCAGCACGAGGGACCCCAGCCCAACCATGATCGGAGGACGGCGGCCCATCAAGGGCCGGAAGCCCGCGGACCGGCGCGTCCGCGTCGAGCGGCCGCACGCGCCGTACTTCCGCTACACGGGGCCCGGCCAGCTGGTCGCGAAGCCGGCCGCCTCGGGGCCCCGGACGGGGAGCGAGCGCGCCGTCGCGACGGTCAAGGAGTGGCTGATCGGGCGCCCGCTGGCGAGCGTCGAGGACATCGACCAGCGGCTGTCCAAGCGCCTCGCGCTGCCGATCTTCAGCTCGGACGCGATCTCGTCCTCGGCCTACGCGACCGAGGAGATCCTGCGGGTCCTGGTCCTGGCCGGGGCGGCGGCCCTGTTCCTGTCGATCCCGGTCGCGATCGCGATCTCCGTGCTGCTGGCCGTGGTCGCCATCTCCTATCGCCAGGTCTGCTACGCCTTTCCCGGCGGCGGCGGCGCGTACGCCGTGGCCCGCCAGGAGCTGTCGCCGATCCTCGGGCTCGTCGCCGCGGCCGCCCTGCTCATCGACTACGTGATGACGGTCGCCGTGTCGACGTCATCGGCGATGGACCAGCTGATCTCGATCCTGCCGGGCCTCGAGCTGTGGCGCCTGCCGGTCGCGGTCACCGTGATCGCCTTGATCACGGTCGGCAACCTGCGCGGGCTGCGGGAGTCGGGCAACCTGTTCGCGATCCCCACCTACCTGTTCGTCGTTATGGCGCTGGTCATCGTCGCGTCAGGCCTCGTCCACATCGTCGGCGGCACGGTCGTGCCGCTCCCGCACCAGCCCCAAGCCGTCCCGTACGGGGCGGAGGCGCTGACCCTGGTGCTGGTCCTCCGCGCGTTCGCCAGCGGCTCGGTGGCGCTGACCGGCGTCGAGGCGATCGCCAACGGCGTGCCGGCGTTCAAGCCACCGGAGGCCCGCAACGCCGCCAACACCCTGGTGGCGATGGCGGTCCTGCTGGGCGTGATCTTCATCGGGGTCACGCTCGTGGCGCGCGCATACGACATCGTGCCGTCGGTGGCCCTGTCGGGCGGCCCGACCGTGATCGCGCTGGTCGCCCAGACCGCGTTCGGCGATTCGACCCCGCCGTACTTCCTGTTCCAGATCGCGACCGCGCTGATCCTGTTCCTGGCCGCGAACACGAGCTTCAACGCGTTCCCGCGACTGGCCGCGATCCTCGCCGAGGACGGCTACTTCCCGCGCCAGTTCAGCTTCCGCGGCGACCGGCTCGCCTACAGCTGGGGGATCATCCTGCTGGCCGGGATCGCCGCCGGGCTGTATGTCCTGTTCCAGGGCAACACGACGAGCCTGATCCCGCTGTATTCCGTGGGCGTGTTCGTGTGCTTCACGCTCTCGCAGGGAGGCATGGTCCGCCACTGGGTCCGGACCCGTGCCGCCGGGTGGCGGTGGCGTGGCTCGGTCAACGCCTTCGGCGCGCTGCTGACGCTCGTCGTGCTGGCGATCGTCGTGACCGAGAAGTTCTCCGGCGGCGCGTTCGTGGTCGTGATCCTGATCCCGCTGCTGGTCGGGATGATGCTGTTCATCCACCGCCAGTACGCCCAGTCGCGGCGCCAGCTCGCGATCAAGAAGTCCTACGTCGTCGCGCCGCCGACCCGCGAGGAGCGGGCGATCGTTCCCATCCCCGAGCTGAACCGTGCCGCCGTCCAGGCGGTGAACGTCGCCCGCTCGATCTCCGAGCAGGTGACGGCCGTATACATCACGGACAACCAGGAACAAGCGGCCGACCTGCGGGAGCGGTGGCAGCGCCAGGTGCCGGGCGTGCCACTGGTCGTGGTCGAGTCGCCGTATCGGGCCCTCGTCGGGCCCCTCGTGGCCTACCTCGACGTCCTCGATCGGGCCTGGCCGCCGGACAAGCCGGCCCCGATCACGTTCGTCGTCCTGCCCGAGTACGTCGCCCGGAGCTGGTGGGAGCGGATCCTCTACAACCAGTCCGCGCGACGTCTGCGGAGCGTGCTGCTCGGGCGACCGCATACGGTGATCGTCGGTGTGCCCTACCGGCGCGACGATGCCGACCGGCTCAAGGGCGGCGGGGCGGATCCTGCCATCGGCCTGGTCGAGGAGGACGACGACGCGGATGGTCCCTCCGCCGGCGAGCCGGATGGCGCCTGATCCGGTGGTATCGTGACCCGGCGCGACGACCGGTCGAGGCCCGCCTGAGGCTTCCGAGCCAAGGTCGTCCCAAGCGCGGAGGCACCCTCGCACGTGGCCGAATTGGCGGCACCCCAGTTCCGGCGCGCCGTGGTGGCGCTGTCCGGTGGCCGAACCGACCGGCCGATCGTCGCCCTTGCCGCCGCGTTGGCGCACAAGAGCCAGGCCGAGCTGGTGGGCATCCACGTCGTCGAGATCGACTGGACGCTGCCCCTCGACGCCGACGTCGCCGGCCAGTCGGAGGACGCCCAGCGCGTGCTCGACATCGCCGAGACGACGGCGGAGGCCGGCCATTACAAGCTCGAGACCGTGCTGCTGCAGGCTCGCGACGTCGGCGCGGCGATCGTCGACGAGGCGACCGAGCGAGCCGCGGACCTCGTCATCGCGGGCCTCCCGTTTCGCCGCCGGTTCGGCGGAGACTTCGCCATCGGGCGCACGATCCCGTACATCCTGAAGAACGCCCCGTGCGCCGTGTGGGTCGTCCGCGAGGCCATGCCCGAGGAGCAAGCATGAAAGCCGTGATCGTGGGCTGCGGCCGCGTCGGCGCCGCGCTCGCCGTCGACCTGGACCGAGCCGGCTGGCAGGTCCTGATCATCGACCTTTCGACGTCCGCCTTCGACCGGCTGCCGTCCACCTTCATGGGGACCGCGCAGCGTGGTGACGGCACCGACGAGGACACGCTGCGCCAGTACGGCGCCAGCGATGCCGACCTGTTCCTCGCCCTCACCGAGGGCGACAACCGGAACGTCATGGCGGCCCAGCTCGCGATCGAGGCGCTCGGCGCCCGGCGCTGCGTCGCCAAGATCAACGACCCGGTCCGCGCCGAGGCCTATGCCCACCTGGGCATCGCGGCGCTGTGTCGAACGAACCTGATGTCGACCGCCGATCCTCGGCTACGTCGGCCAGGCGGCGCCGGTCCACCCGGGATCTACGCGCCGGAGAACCCGCATGTGCACGTCGGCGACGCCGAGCCGTCGCGTCGCTCGCGAACGCCGCGTCACCCGGCGGGACGAGCTCCCGGGTTCCGCCGGGCCGGCGGGCGCCTCGACGGCGACCGCACGCCAGGCGCCGGGCCACCGGCTCGGAGGGCTGACCGATGTTCGTGCTGGTCGTCGGGGGCGGCAAGGTCGGCTACTACCTGACCAAGGAGCTGATCGAGTCGGGCCACGAGGTGGCCCTGATGGAGAAGGACCGCGGGCGCGCGCAGCAGATCACCGACGAGATCGGGTCGGTCGTGATCGCGCAGGACGGCTGCGAGGGCAAGTACCTCAACGAGGCCGGCGCGAACCGCGCGGACATCGTGGCGGCGGTCACGGGCGACGACGAGGACAACCTCGTGATCTGCCAGATGGCCAAGCACCACTTCGACGTCCCGCGGACGATCGCGCGCGTGAACAACCCCAAGAACGAGGCGCTGTTCCGGCACCTCGGCGTCGACGAGATCATCAGCCCGACCCGCATGGTCCTGGGCTCGATCGAGCAGGACATCCCGGTCCACGAGCTGCTCCACCTCGCCGCGCTCGGCGTCGGCGAGCTCGAGATCATCGAGGCGCACCTCCAGGCGGGATCGCCGGCGATCGGCAAGATCGCGCTCGACCTGTCGGTGCCCAGCGGCTGCTCGCTGTTCGGCGTCATCCGCGAGGGCGTCCCGACGCCGCTGCGCACGGACACGGTGCTCGCCGAGGGCGACAAGGTCATCGCCATCGGCCGGCCGGACTGCGAGGTCGTGCTCCGGCAGCAGCTCATCGGGGAGCCCGCCGAAGCCTGAGGCCGCCGTGCTCGACCGGCCCGCGCTCGATGACGCGGCGATCCTCGGAGGCCTCAGCGAAGGGTTCGGGCTGGCCGTCGACAGGATCTCGTTCGACCCGGGGGGCAACGACTCAGCCGCCTGGACCTACCGTGCCGGGACGTCGGCCGGCGACCAGTACTTCGTCAAGGTGCGGCGCCAACCGCGACCCGCCGGCGTCCTGGTCCCGCGGTACCTTCGCGCGCAGGGCTTGACCGAAGTGGTCGCCGCCCTGCCGACGCGAGACGGCGGTGCGTGGCTCGACCTCGACGGGTGGTGCATCCTCGTCTACCCCTGATCGAGGCGCCAAGCGCGATGTGGGCCGGCCTGGACGACGACGGCTGGACGCGCCTCGGGGCCTTCGCCGCCCGCCTCCACGCCACCGCGCTGCCGCCAGACCTTGCGTCCGTCCTGCCCCGCGAGGACTTCCAGCCCAAGTCGAACGCGATGGAGGCGGAGGTGGCTCGGCACGTCGAGGCCATCGCCGACACGGCGTCCCTCGACGACACGTCCCGCCACCTCGTCGAGACCTGGAACCGCCACGTTGAGGCGATCGAGCGGCTGGTCCGGCGGAGCGAGGAGCTCGGCGCCCGGATCCGGGAGCGCGAGGCGACAGGCATCGCGTCGCGACGGGTCGTCTGCCATGCCGACCTCCACACGAACAACGTCCTGGTGCTGGCCGACGGCGGCCTCGCGATCATCGACTGGGACGAGGTGCTGCTTGCGCCGCCCGAGCGCGACCTGATGTTCGTCCGGGGCGCGGTCGTCGCCGGGGTCGTGACCGACCGCCAGGCGACCGCCTTCGAGCTGGGCTACGGAACAGGCGACGCCGATCCACTCCTGATCGCGTGGTACCGGATCGACTGGGCCGTCCAGGACCTGGCGGACTTCGCGCGTCGCGTGCTCCTCGACCCCGACGTCGGCCACGCGACGCGGGCGAAGGCGCTCGAGCTGTTCGCGTACGTCCTCAAGCCCGGTGGCGAGGTCGACACGGCGATCGCGGCGGACGACGGCCCTCCCCTGAACGCGGGCCGGCACCGCTCCGGGGCACCGAGTATTGCGGACACTCATCTTGACAACGCCATTGTCAAGGTTCTAGCCTGTGGCATGACCCGCTACGAGGCCTGACCGATGGCCCTTCGACGACCGGAACGGGACCCCACCCGCCCGGTCTACGTGATCAGCGTCGCCGCGACGCTCGTCGCGGCGCATCCGCGGACGCTCCGGATCTACGAGGACGAGGGCCTCGTCTGTCCCGGCTCGCACCCCGACCAACATCCGCCTCTACTCGGAGGAGGACATCCGCCGGATCCCCTGGATCCGCCACCTCACCCGGGACCGGGGCGTCAACCTCGCCGGCGTCCGGATCCTGTTCGAGCTCGAGGAGCGGCTCGGCACGCGCATCCTCGAGGCCCTCTACGACGAAGGCATCGAGGGACAAGGCCGACGAAGCCGACGAGGCCGCGGCGGCCTGCCGCCGGCAAGCCGACCGCCGCCGACCGCCGAGCCCGGAACGACGCGGTCCCGATCCAGCCGACCCACAGATGACCGGCAACCGACACGAACCCACGCACCAGCGCGCCTATGAGCCGAGCACCAAGGAGACCCTGATGGCCAAGCGACCGTCGACCCCGGCCGAGAAGCCGAGCAGCCGACGGCCGCGCGAGCTGCCGCTCGTCGCCCTCCGCGAGACGGTCATCTTTCCGGAGATGATCGTGCCGCTCCAGGTCGGCCGCGAGAAGAGCGTCGCGGCGCTCAACGCCGCCGTCGCCGACGGCGGCCCGATCGCGCTCGTCACCCAGCGCCAGGCCGAGCAGGAGGACATCACCGACCCGTCCGAGCTGTACGCCGTCGGCACGCTGGCGAAGATCGCCCAGGTCGTCCAGCTCCAGGACGGCACCGTCCGGGCCATCGTCCAGGGCCAGGCCCGCCTGCGCCTCCACGGCTTCGCCACGACCGAGCCGTACCTCGCGCGGCGCGTCGAGGAGCTTCCGACGACGATCCCGGCCGGCGTCGAGGTCCAGGCCCTGATGCGCACGCGTCCAGGCCCAGATCGAGCAGTACGTCGCCAACGGCGCGCCCGGTGCCGCCGGAGGCGGCCGTCGCCGCCCGCAACATCACCGAGCCCGGGCTGCTCGCCGACATGGTCGCCTACAGCCCCGACATGACCACCGAGCAGCGCCAGGAGCTCCTCGAGACGGTCGACGTCGATCGAGCGCCTGAAGCTCGTCTGCGAGCTTCCTCGCCCGCCAGATCGAGATCCTCGAGCTGAAGGGCCAGATCCAGTCCGAGGTCAAGTCCGAGATGGACAAGACCCAGCGCGAGTACATCCTCCGCGAGCAGCTGAAGGCCATCCAGCGCGAGCTGGGCGAGGACGACCCGCAGCAGGCCGAGATCAACGAGCTTCGCGAGAAGGTCGAGGCAGCCGGCATGCCGGAGGAGGTCAAGGCCCGGGCGATCAAGGAGGTCGACCGGATGAGCCGGATCCCGTCCGCCTCGCCCGAGGTCGGCGTGATCCGGACCTACGTCGACTGGCTCGTCGGCGCTGCCGTGGAACGTGTCCACCGACGACCAGCTCGACATCAAGGAGGCCGCCCAGATCCTCGACGAGGACCACTACGGCCTGGAGAAGATCAAGGAGCGGATCCTCGAGTACCTCGCGGTCCGCACGCTCGCCGACACGATCCGCAGCCCCATCCTGGCGTTCGTCGGGCCGCCCGGCGTCGGCAAGACGTCGCTCGGCAAGAGCGATCGCCCGGGCCATGGGCCGCAAGTTCGTGCGCATGAGCCTCGGCGGCATCCACGACGAGGCGGAGATCCGCGGCCACCGGCGCACCTACATCGGCGCGCTGCCCGGCCGGATCATCCAGAACGTCAAGACCGCGGGCTCCAACAACCCGGTGTTCATGCTCGACGAGGTCGACAAGATCGGCATGGACTTCCGGGGCGACCCGTCGTCGGCGCTGCTCGAGGTCCTCGACCCGGAGCAGAACAACACCTTCCAGGACAACTACCTCGAGGTGCCGTTCGACCTCCCGCAAGGTGCTGTTCATCGCCACGGCCAACCTGCTCGATCCCATCCCGGCCGCCGCTGCGCGACCGGATGGAGATCATCCAGCTGCCGGGCTACACCGCAGCAGGAGAAGATCGAGATCGGCAAGCGCTTCCTCATCCCCAAGCAGATGGAGAACCACGGCCTGACGGCCAAGAACATCGAGATCACCGACGAGGCGATGATCGAGCTCGTCCAGGCCTACACCAAGGAGGCCGGCGTCCGGAACCTCGAGCGCGAGATCGCCAACGTCATGCGCAAGGTCGCCCGGCAGGTCGCCGAGGGCCGCAAGCGCAAGACCGTCGTCGACCTCGAAGAAGCTCGACGACTACCTCGGCCCGCCGCGCTTCGAGTACGGCGAGCTGGAGGCCGAGGACCAGACGGGCTCGGCGACGGGCCTGGTCGTGACCGAGGTCGGTGGCGACGTCATCGCGATCGAGGTCACCAAGATGGAGGGCAAGGAGGACTTCATCCTCACCGGCCAGCTGGGCG
>CAWJUA010000029.1:0-178326 GCA_963845925.1 uncultured Chloroflexia bacterium | reverse complement strand
AGCGCTGGCCGCCTCGACCGTCATCGGGCCGGGAAGCGACAGCGAGGGCGGCGCGTTCACGACGACGTCGACCATGAAGTTGATCGCGGTCGTGCCGGTGAGGCCGCTCGCACCCAGGCGCGCGTAGATGATCGTGTACTGGTAGTCGATGCCGGCCGTCGTCGGTGTCGTGAGGGTGATCGTGACCGGGCCGTTCGCGGGGAGCGTCGGCTGTCCGGGCGAGGGGCACGCGTTAGGGTTCGTGGGCCAGCCGGCGGGCACGGGGCCGATCGTCGTCGACGTCGACGAGATCGCGCCATCGAGCGGCTTCTGGAAGTTCTGGGGCTGGATGGTGAGCGTCGCGTTCACGGCCGGGTGCGACGTGCCGCCACAGACGAGGCTGAAGTTCACGGACCGGGTCACGGTCTGGCCGGGGCCCATCGCGCCGAGGTCGATCGTCGCCTGGTTGCCGGGCAGCGTGAAGTCGCCGTCGGCCGGGACCGTGTCGGCGAAGACGGCCGTGGCGGAGATCAGGAACGCGACGACGGCAAGCGCCGCGGCCCGCCGGATCACTTTCTTGTCCATCGTTCGGTGCCTCGCCATCTCTAGTGAAAAAGGCGGAATAAATCCCGGGAGGATCGTCCCGGGTCCATGTAGGCCCGTCGATGGGCTGATCGGACCGAACGGTGCGGGCGCGCGCCCCCCGACAGTACCGGTGCACCGACACACCGAAGCCGGCCAATCGGCCGGCTTCGGGTCGCGTGGGTGCCCCGTGGGGCGTCTGGTTACTTCTGGGTTCGAAGCACTGCCGTCTTGATGATCGGGCCGGTCGCGCTACCGACTCGAACTCGCAGCGTGTAGTCGCTGTTGTTCGACAAGCCCTTCGTCGAGAAGTTGTAGATGTAGCCGCCATCGGCGACCCGGAACTTGAGGCCGTTGTCGTTCGACGCGCCGGCGTCCTGGACGACGTTCAAGTCTGGATCCAGGACTTCGCTCGCCGCCGCTCCGTTGGCGACCGCGAGATAGAGGTCGAGACTTGTCACCGTTCCGGCGCCGCCGCAGAACTTGTTGATCACGACCTTGACCGGAACCGTGCTTCCAGCCTTGGCGATATTGCGCACGTCATCCTTGATCGGCGGCCGGAATTGGACGTCGTATGCGTCAAACGCGGCTCCCGATCCGAAGTTCGTGCCTGAGCCCGTGTCATCGTCGGTGACGGTGACGTCGGCCCGGAGCGTGTAGCAACCGGGGCCAAGGATCAACGAATTCGAGGCGCTGCCGCTGCCACTGGACTCCGAGACCGTCCCGGCAACCGCCGGCAGGGCGACGCTGTTCACGGTCCAGACGAAGCTGGCGGTGTGGGTGTCCTGTGTGCCCGGGTCGGTGAACGTAGCCGTCCCCGTCGCCACATGAGTGAACTGATCCCAGCCGATGGTGACGCTGGTAACTGTCGGCGCCACGTTGTTGACGGTGACCGAGGTCGTCGTCGAGGCCGAGCCGCCGTCGTCGTCGGTGACGCTGACGCCGATCGAATAGACGTCCGAGCTGGTCGCCGTCGGGTTGTCGTCGAGGTACTGGTGGCTGGCGCTGTAGGTCAGGACGCCCGCCGCGAGGTTGAGGGTCGTGCTGCCCTCGCCCGTGCCCCATGTGATGACCACGCTGTGGGTGTCGAGGGTGCCCGGGTCCGTGAAGCCGCCGCTGACGGTCGTCGAGCCGTTCTCGTTGATCGCGGCAGGCAGTGCTGAGGCGGTCAGGGCCGACGGCGCGACGTTGTTGACGGTGACCGTCGTCGAGCCGCTGCCCGAGCCGCCGTCGTCGTCGGTGACCGTGACCGAGATCGTCTTGACGTCCGAGCTGGTGGCGGTCGGGTCGTCGTCGAGGTACTGGTGGCTGGTCGGGCCGAAGGCGAGGACGCCGGCGGCCAGGTCGATCGTCGTGTTCGCCGAGCCGTCGCCCCAGTTGATGACGACCGTGTGGGTGTCGAGCGTGCCCGGGTCGGTGAACGTGCCGCTCAGGCTTGTCGACTGGTTCTCGTTGATCGTGGTCGCGCTGAGCGTCAGGTTGACGCTGGCCGGGGCGACGTTGGTCACGCTGATCGTGACCGTGGTCGTGCCGGTCCCGCCGTCCTTGTCGGTTGCGTCGAGGGTCACGACGTACGAGCCGTTGTCGTCGGGCGTGAAGCTGAACGTCGAGGAGGACCCTCCCGAGCCGAACGGCAAGCCGTTCTTCGTGACGCTCCAGGCGTAGGTGAAGCCGGCGGTCGTGTCGGCGGTCGAGGGGTCGGTGACGCTCGAGCCGAGCGAGATCGCGGTGCCCTCCGGGCTGGACGCCGGCGCGCCGGTGATGTGCGGCGTCGGCGGGACGTTGAGGACCGACACGGACGTGGTGTACTCGCTGAAGCCGCCGTCCTTGTCGATGATCCGGGCCTTGACCGTGTGGCTGCTAGGCCCGTCGTCGTAGGTGCAGGTCGCGCTCGCGGACGTGCCGGAGCCGGCGTACGTCGCGCCGTTCAGGTCGCCGTCGGCGCAGTCATACGCGTAGTGGAAGCCGGCCGTCGTGTCGGCCGAGCTCGGGTCGGACTGGCTGGTGAAGCTGACCGTGGCCGGGCTGCCCTCGTTGACCGGCCCGTTGTTCCCCAACGTCGCGGTCGGGGCCACGTTGGTGGCAGTGATCGTCGCTGTCGTCGTGCCCGTGCCGGCGTCCTTGTCGGTTGCGTCGAGGGTGACGACGTACGAGCCGTTGTCGTCGGGCGTGAAGCTGAACGTCGAGGAGGACCCTCCCGAGCCGAACGGCAAGCCGTTCTTCGTGACGCTCCAGGCGTAGGTGAAGCCGGCGGTCGTGTCGGCGGTCGAGGGGTCGGTGACGCTCGAGCCGAGCGAGATCGCGGTGCCCTCCGGGCTGGACGCCGGCGCGCCGGTGATGTGCGGCGTCGGCGGGACGTTGAGGACCGTGACCGAGCCCCCGCTCGTCGAGCTGGCGTTGTCCTTGTCGATCACCGCACCCTCGACGCCGTACGAGCCGTTGTCGTCGAACGTGCACGGGTGAGTCGAGCCGGTCCCGGCAGTTGCATAGTTGAAGTCGAGGTCGGCAAGATTACTGGTGCACGCAAAGCTGTAGTGGAACCCGGCGGACGTGTCAGCACCGGACGGATCCGTGACGCCAGTCCAGCCGAGCGTGCTGGCGCTGCCTTCATCGACCGGTGTGCTCGCGGAGAACGTGCCGGTCGGCGCGACACTCAGGACCGTCACAGGGGTCGTCGCACTGTCGAGCCCGGTGCCGTCGGAGACGCGGACACCGGCGAGGTGGCCATCGGGGCCGTCGTCGTAGGTGCAGGTTGTGCTGTTGGTGAATTGCGGCCCCACCTCGTAGGTCGTGTCGAGGTCGGCGGTGCAGTTGAACTCATAGGTGATCGGATCGCCGTCGTCGTCATGCGCGACCGCAGAGACCACGGTGCCGCTGCCCTCGTCGACCGAGACCGGAAGCGCCGTCACGGAGTCGATCACCGGATTGCTGTTCGCGACCGTCTCGCTGTCCGTCGCCGGCGCGCCATCGACGTGACCGTCGTTCGGCGTGACTTCAACCGTGATCGTGTCGCCCTTATCGCCGTTGCCAGCGGCCGACAGATCGAGGGTGTCGGTCAACGAGCTCGTGCCAGTCGTCGTACGGACGATGGTCGACCCATTCTTCCAGACGAAGGTATGCGTCAGGGCGTCACCGTCCGCGTCGGACGAGGTGACGGTCGCGGTCAGCGTCTGATTGGTCGTCGGCGCGGTCGGCGCCAGGTCGACCGTTGCCGTCGGCGCGGCGTTCGTCAGCGTCAGCGTCGCAGTCGCGGTGTTGCTGAATGCGTCGCCATCGCTCGCGCGATACGTGAACGTGTCGGTGCCGACGAAGTCGCCACTCGGCGAGTTCGGCGTGTAGTGGACGAGCGCCGAGCAGGTGCTCGGCGTGAGACTGTCGCAGGTCACGCTGCCGATCGCGCCGAGGGCGCCGTGGCTCGGTGACACCACGATCGAGAACGTCAGCGCCTCACCGTCGACGTCGGTCGCGCTCAGTGTCACGTCGACGCCGGCTGGATTTTGGTGGCCGACCGATGCCGACGCGTTGGCCGCAGTCGGCGGGTCGTTGACGCCGGTGATCGTGATCGTGACCGTGGCACTGTTCGACAGGGCGGTGCCATCGGACGACTTGTAGGTGAACGAGTCGGTGGTCGACTCGCCGGTGTCGAGGTACTCGAACACGCCATTCGAGTTGTACGTGTAGGACCCGTCGGCGTTGAGCGTGACCTTGGCACCCGAGGCGAGGGTCACTTGCAGGCCGACGTTCGCAGCCGAGCCGTTGATCTGCGCGACCAACAGTGAATTGGCGGCGACGTCGCTGTCGTTGCCGAGAACGCCCGGGGCGGCGGCGACGAGGTTCGAGTCCTCATTCGTCGTGCCGGTGTCATTGGTGGCAGCCGGCGCGACATTGTTGACGTGCACCGTCTGGAACGTGAACGGGCCGGTGCCGACGTCGGAATCGGTCGCGTTCGCCTGAAGCTGTGGGTCAGCTGGACCGTTCAGGAACTTGCAGCTGAACGTCACGCTTGTGTTGGTGGACGTGACGCTGCCGTCCGGGGTGCCACCGACACCGCAGCTGGTCCCGGTGCCGATGATCGTGTCGGCGCCCGGATCGAAGATCGAGAACACGTACGTGTGGACCGTCACGTCGGATTTGTCGACCGTCGTGTCGCCGCTGAGGAATGTCGTTGTCGGCGCGACGTTGTCGACGATGACGCTGGTCGTGCCGGCAGCCAGGAACGTGCCGTCCTCGTCGACCAGGTCGACGGTGATGGTCCGCGTGGCCGGCCCATCTGCATAGGTGTGGGTCTTGGCGCCAACGTTGGTCGCGTACGTGTCGGTGTTGCCGTCGCCCCAGTGGACGATGTAGCTCGACACCGTGTCGGCGCCGGGATCTGTGACCGAGCCGAGCGTCAGGCTGTAGGGCGAACCCTCGTTGACGTGGGCCGCGCCCGTCGGGCTGATCGTCGGCGCGACGTTGCTGACGGCGACGGTGAATGTCGCCTGACCTGAGGATCCGGTGCCGCCCGTGTCCGTGACCGTGACCGTGACCGTTCGCGTCGCAAGACCGTCGGCGAAGGTGTGGTTCTGGGCCGTGATCGTGCCGGCGCTCGCTTGCGAGAACGTCGTGTGGGGCGTGCCGTCGCCCCAATCGACGTCAACAGCCCACGGCGACGGACCGGCGTCGGTGAACGAGCCGAGGGGAAACGACTTCGGGGTGCCCTCACTAGCCGTGTTGTTCGCGGGTGGCGTGACGACCGGGGTAGCGTTTGCAGAACTGAGCAGGATCGTCAGCGTCGCGGGGTTGCCGGCGTTGTTCGAGTTGGCGACAACCACGGACCCGGAGTTCGTGTTGTATCCGGCGGCCGTGGCCTCCAAGGTCACAGAGCTTGAGTTGCCAGAGTAGTTCACGGTGAATTGCGCAACGCCTGAGGCATTCGTCGTACCCGAGTTCCCGGCACCTGTGCAGTTACTAGTGCACGTGACATTGGCTCCGGAGATCAGCGCGTTCGTGACCGCGTCGCGGACGGTAACTGCCACGACTCCCGACCCGGCGGCTACATACGGCCCAACGAACGGTCCCCCGTCCCCGACCGGCGCCGCGCCCGCGGGCTGGACCGATCCGGTCGACGTATCGGAGAACGCGCGCGCGAGGTTCAGCCGGCCGTTGCCGGTCTCTGCCGCGGTTCCGGCGGCATCCGCCGTCCGCGCCAGGCGACCGACGATCGCGCCGTTCGACAGCGAGCCGTCGGCGGCGCGAAGCAGCGCGGCTGCCGCGGCCACGTGCGCTGCGGACGCGGACGTGCCGGTGATCGATGTCATGCCACCGCCGGCGGCCAGCGTCAGGATCCCCGTCCCGGGCGCGGCAAGGAACGTGTCCGCGCCGTAGTTCGACGATGCGTTCAGGGCGTCGGACTGGTCGGTGTTCGAGACGCCGACGACGCCGCGGTCGCCGGCCGGGAACTGGGCCGCCGACGACCCGTCGTTGCCGGTCGCCGCGACGAGGACGACGCCATGCGACCAGGCATAGTCGACCGCGGCCTGGAGCGCGGCCGAGTATCCGGAAGCCGAGAACGCCATGAGCGCGACGTCGGCGCCGTGGTCGGTCGCCCAGACAAGGCCTTCGATGACGTCGCTGTCACGACCCGTGCCGTCGGCGCCGAGCACGCTGACCGGCATGATCGAGACGCCGTCGTACCCGACGCCGGCGATGCCGATGCCGTTGTCCGCAGCAGCGGCGACGATACCGGCCATCGCGGTCCCGTGACCGTTCGGGTCGGACGTCGCGGGCTGAGCCGACGAGCGACGTCCCGCCGATGAGCTTGCCGGCGAGATCGGGCTGTGAAGCGTCAACGCCGGTGTCGAGAACGGCCACGGTCGCCGAGCCGGCGATGGCCGAGCCATAGACGGAATCCCAGCCGATCTTCGGCAGCGCCCACTGCGAGGCGTAGCCGGGGTCGGAGGGATCGGCCTCCGTCGCGCGGCTGCGGTCCGGCTCAACGCGCGTGACGCGCGAATCCGCATTGAGCGCAGCGACGGCGCTGGGGCCCGCGTTCACGGCATGCATGCGAAGGGCGGCGATCGTGTCGGTGGAGGTCGCACCGGCCGCGGCGATCGCGGCGGCCTGGTTGGTGGCGGACACGCCGGTCGCGAACGTGACGATGAAGGGACTCGTCGGCTCGAGCGTCGGGGCCGGGGTCGGCTCCGCGGTGGGCCCGGGCGTGGGCTCGGCAGTCGGTTCGGAGGTCGGCGCCGGGGTCGGCTCGGCCGGGGGTTCGGCTGGAGGCTCGGCCGTCGGTTCCGCGGACGGATCAGCGGTCGGCGACGGGTCGGGCGGTGGCGGAGCGCTCGGCTCCTCGGACGGCGGCGGCGAGGCCGGTGGATCCGAGGGGTCGGCGGCCATCGTTCCGGCGGGCGCCACCAGGGCGAAGACAAGGAGGCTGACCTGCAGCCCGATCAGAAGTCGCCAAAGACGACTCGCTCCGCCGGTCGGCGGACCCGAATCCGAACATTCGACGCGAACTCCCCCACCCGACGCCGAAGAAACCCCTGCCGACGTCTGGGTGCGCGCTAGTGGCAGCGACGACGCTGCCGGATGATGACGGTCGGCCATACGGCCGCTGGGCAACGGTGTCCCATACAGGACCAGCCGACCGTACCATGCACCCTCAACACCGGACCATCCCCAACCGACCGGCACCGGAACTTGCGGTGCCGATGAGCAACGTGGGTGACTCGCCAGGTCCTGGTACGGATGCCACAGCGAGAGAGCCGGCCCTCTCGGACCGGCTCTCCCTGGATCGCGTCGAGCGAGGCCGTTACGGCCCGACGACCCTCCCCTCGACCAGCCGGGTCGACGGGCGAATGGCCGGTGATGTAGTCGATCGTCACCTGCAGCAGGTCGTCGCCGGGTTGTGGCACGTTCGTGCCCTGCGCAGGAACGATCGTGTAGCCGTCGCCGCCGCCATACATGAAGTCGTTCGTGACGAACCGGATCGGTCAGTCGTCGCCGATCGGCGTCGCGTCCCGGCGATGCCGTTCGGCGTCTTCCACATCCCATCGACGACGGGCGTGGTTCCGCTGCAGTGGAACTGGACCTTGAGGCCGGAGATCTGCGGGAACCGGCCGGTGCCGCCGCGAACCCCGGATCGCAGAAGGGCGTGAAGCCGTTGACGAACGCGGTCCGCAGCTGGGCTCCGGTCACCGTCTGATCACCGATCCGGTTGCCGAACGGCAGGACCGCGAACACCTCGCCCCAGGTGATCTCGCCCGGCTGCTCGCCGGCACTTGGCGGGATGAAGATGAGGTTCTGCCGGAGGCCGCCCGAGTTCGTGTACGCGGCGTCGACGCCCGGGTACTTCAGTCGCATCGAGTCGGCGACCATGTTGCCCATCTCCGACTCGTGGAGGCGGTCGGGCGCTCGGGTGATGTCGTTGAGCTGCGTGCCGATGACCTGGTTCCGGAGCACGGCCGTCTGGGCGTTCGCGTCGTCGACGATCGCCTTGACGTCGGCCCGCTGGGCGACGCCGAGGTTCTTCGCCACGCGGGTCGCGCCAGCCGGCCCACACGACGTCGCCGTCGCGGACCATCAACTGCACCACGGAGTAGCTCATCCCGGCGTTGTAGCCCTCGAAGATCGGGAGGCGGCCGCGGACGAGGTTCGAGATCCGGTGGGTGTGGCCGACGAACATCGCGTCGACGGTCGTGTCCTGGAGGGCGTCGGCGATCGGCAGGATGGGGCCGTCCCATGGCGACGCCGTGCGGCGTTGCCGATCGGGTTCAACCCGACCGTTCGTTCCCTGGTGGATGACGACGATCTGGACGTTCGACGCCGAGGGCCTCGCAGCCGCTCGCGACTCGGCCTTGATCCGCGTCGCCTCGTCGAGGAAGCGTCAGGCCGGCCGTCGCGTTGGCCGACACGAGCTCGGGCGTCGACTTCAGCTCGGCGCCGATGACGCCGACCTGGATGCCGTTGATCGTGAACACCTTCGACGGCTGGAGGTAGTCGGGGATGTTGCCCGTCGCCGTCTCGACGACGTTCGTCGCGAGGAACGGGAAGTGCGCGCGCGCGACGTGCTCCTGGAGCCGCGCCACGCCGTAGTCGAACTCGTGGTTGCCGAGCGACGTGGCGTCGAGGCCCCACGCGTTCTCGACGTCGATCGCCGGCTTGTCCTGGAGCAGGCCCGAGTTCGCCGGCGACGCGCCGACGTTGTCACCGGACGCCACCAGGAGCCCGGGGCCCGGCAGGGTCGCGAACTCCTCGTCGAACATCGTCCCCAGGGCGGCCGCGCCGCCGACGGGCACGTTGATCGCGTTGTCGAACGTGTTGAGGGTCGACTGCTCGAGCTGGCCGTGGAAGTCGGTGAGGCCGACGATCGAGATCGGCTTGATCGAGTTGCCGCCCTTGAGGATCTCGGTCAGGACCCGGCCCTGGCTCTGCTGGGGCTCCGGGACGCCGAGGATGTAGGCGAGGGTCGGTGCCAGATCGATCGTCCGCGCCGTCACGCTGGCCTTGGCGATGCCCGGGCCGCCGGCGATGAACGTCGCCCGCATGTTGATGTTCGCCGCGAGGTTCTGGACGTCCGGCACGTAGCCGTGCTGGCCGAAGAACTGCGACCGGGCGATCAGTGTCCCCGGCGTCGCGGCGTCGAACTGGTAGGGCGGGTAGGCGAAGACGACGAGGTCGCCGGTTCTCGTCGGGTGGGCCATGTCGGCGGTCGAGTTCGGGCCGTTCGGGATGTACCGCGCCTCGGCCTTCGTGAACGTCCGGTCGATGACCTTCCAGCCCTCGGGCTGGCCGTCGCCGGTCCAGTCGTTGGGGTCGACGAGGTTCTGGTACGCGGCGCGGATCTGGTTGACCGTCGCCGTCTGGTCGGCCAGCGCCACCTGCGAGAACGAGCTCGCCGGGTCGCGGCTCGCGAGATTGAGGTAGATCTGGAGCGCGCCACCGGCCCAGCAGGCCTTCGCCTTGCCGATCGTCTCGCCGGTGGCCGGTTAGCGGCAGTTCGACGTCTGCGGCGTCGACAGCAAGCCGAGGTCGACGAGCGGCTTGCTCGCGTCGATCGCGAGGAACTGCGGCCCGAAGCCGTGATCGGACGAGATGAACGTCGTCGGGTTGCCGCCGGCGAGCGCGCGGGCCGTCGTCAGCGTCGCGTCGGCGCCCTTGTAGGCGGCCTGGAGGAACGCCTCGCGCTGGGCGACGCGGCCGTCGGGCGTGCCGTTGCTCTCGACGTCGTCGTAGGCGGGGTTGTTCGCGCCGTTCGGCAGCTTCGGCGAGACGAGGCCGAGGAACTGGTGCTGGAACTCGTCGGTCGTCGGGAACCCGGCCATCAGGAGGTCGGGGTGGTACTTGTTCATCACGTACGTCAGCATCGGGATGTGGCCGGTCTGCCAGTAGAGGCCCTGCTGGACGTAGGTCTCCTCGCTGACGACGCCCGACTCGAGGACGGCGAAGTCGGCCGCTGTCGAGGTCGGGAACGTCTGGGCGAGGTACTCGGCGAAGTCGCCGGTGAAGCCGGTCTCGCCGGGCCACGTGGGCCACGTCGCGATCGCGCGGCTGACCGACGTGTGGAACAGGCGGACCTGCGAGAGGTCCGCGGTCAGCTGCTCGACCTTCACGAGCATGCCCGCGGTCTTGCCGTCGAGTGCCCCACCGACGATCTTCACCTTGACGTCGGCGAGCTGGCCCTTGGCCAGTGTCGCCACCGCGTCGGCCGCGCTCTTCGTGCGCGAGAACAGGACCTTGTCGTAGTTCGTGGTCCCGTCGTTCGTGCTGTCGAAGATCCAGGCGTTGAGCCCGTACTTGTCGGTGCCGAAGTCGATGACGCGCAGGCGCATCTCCTGGGCGGGGCTGAACGTCGCGGGCAGCGCGCCGGTCCAGCCCGTGGCCGTCGTCGGGGCCGCCCCGGGGAACGGCGCCTGGCCTGCGAAACCGGCGGGATGGTCGTACTGGACCCCGAACGCCGCGACGTTCGCGGCGATATCCGCCGACGAGACGTAGTTCGTCGCGACGCCACGGCCGGAGAAGAACGACTGGAAGTCGATCGTCGGGCCCTGGATGGTGGCGTTCGCGCCGCCGGCCCACTCGACCTGGGCGACCTTGAGCCCGCCGCGCTCCGCCGACTGGGCGAGGTTCTCGGCCTTGAGGATCCCGGGCGCGAACGACGACGTGCTGTTCGCGAACGTGCTGCCGTTGATGTGGAACGTGTTGTTCGTCGAGCCGTGGACGCCGGGCCACGCGCCGGTGGCGAGCGAGTACCAGCCGGCGCCGGTGTTGGGCGGCGCCTCGGTGAGGATGCCGTTGCCGCTCGCCTGCGTGCCGTTCTTGAGGAACGACGCCATCGTCGGCATGAGGCCCTGGGCCGCGTACTTCGCGACGATGTCCTGGCGCATCCCGTCGGCGACGAAGAACACCGCCGTGCCGCTCGCGGGGCCTTTGCCTGGCGGCGGGGCGGCGGCGACGGGCGCCGCGATGAGCTGCAGCAGCAGCGCGAGGACGGAGAGGAGGACGACCGGCCGTAGCACGGTGGACCTTGGCATTGGGGGCACCTCCAAGAACCAACAGGCACGCGACGTTGGGGATGGACGCGGGTAGCGCGCTTGGGCGCGGCGCCGTGCGGTCTCAACCTCCCTGAACCGCACCAAACGACGATGGACCGCCACGATACCGCGACCGGCGGCGGATTGTTAACGAACCTTTGCGGGTATCCCGGCGGCGCCACGTTCGGCCGGTGCGCGGGTGCACCGATTCGTGTCGTTGGGCGGGTGAGCCTGGGGTGAGATCGCGGTGAGCCGGCGTCGAGCGGCGACCGCCATCGTCGGCCGATGGAGCTCCACCCGTCGGTCGCGGACCGGCTCGCCCGGCTCGCCCCGGACCAGCGTGCCGCGGCGACGGCGCCGCCCGGTCCCCTGCTCTGCGTCGCCCCGGCCGGCAGCGGCAAGACGACGACGCTCGTCGCACGCGTCGCGTGGCTGATCGCCTCCGGCACGGCGACGCCTGGCGAGATCGCCGCGATCACGTTCAACACCCGCGCCGCGGAGGAGCTGCGGGAGCGGCTGGCGTCCGCGCTGGCTCCACTGGGCGTCGAGGCCGGCGCCGTCCGCGTCCGGACGTTCCACGCGCTTGGCCTCGAGATCCTGCGCGACTCGGGCGCGGTCGTGGAACCGCTCGTCGACCGGATGGCGATCCTGCGCCAGGTGGCGCCGGCGGCCGGCCCGGCCGGCTGGCGGGCGCTCGACACGGCGATCTCGCGCCTGAAGCTCGACCTGGGCGTGACCGCCGACCAGGTCGCGGCCGACGAGGAAGCAGGCCCGACCGCGCGGACGTTCGTCGAGTACGAGCGGGCAGTCGCCGCGACGGGCGGGCTCGACTTCGACGACCTCGTGGCCCGGGCGCTGGCGCTCCTCGAATCGTCGCCGGCGGTCCTCGGGCGGTGGCGGACCCGGTGCGGGCATCTCCTCGTCGACGAGGCGCAGGACCTCGACCGGGCCCAGCTCCGGCTCGCGCTGCTCCTCGCGGCGCCGGCGAACCGCGTCTTCTTCGTCGGCGACGACGATCAGTCCATCTACGGCTGGCGGCTGGCCGACGTGCGGCGCGTCCTGTCGCTCGCCGACGCGCTGCCGGGCCTCCGCCGGGCCGACCTCGTCGTGAACTACCGCTGCCCGCCGACCGTCGTCGGGCGCGCCGTCCGCCTCGTCGAGCACAACCGCGAGCGGTTCGTCGAAGACGATCCGGGCGGGGCCGTCGGCGAGGGGTTCGATCGTCCTCGCGCGCGATTCGAGTGACGAGACGGTCCGGATCGGCCGGGTCGTCGACGCCTGGCCCGACGACGACGCGACGCGGGCGATCCTCGCCCGGACGAACCGGGAGCTGTTGCCGGCGATCGCCGTCTGCCTCGACCGGCGCCTCCCGTTCCGGCCACCGGCCGGCGGAGCTCCTCGTCGGCTCGCCGCTCGTCGACCGCGCGCTCGACGCGGCGGAGGCGACCGACGGCACGCTGCCACTGCCCGCCCGGCTGGAGGCGGTCCGCCGGGCGTGGGCGGCCGCTCCTCCGATGATTGAGACCGATCTCGAGCCGGACCCCGACGCTCCGCAGCCCGCCGACATCGCCCGCGCCCTCATCGCGTGGTCCGTGCCGTTCGCGGCGCTCGCCGACCTCCGCGCCGCCGTCGCGGAACGACGAGCCGCGCTCGCCGAGCTGTGCCGCGACGACGCGCCGCTGACGCCTCGCGACGGCCCACGGGACGAAGGGCCTCGAGTTCGACCACGTGGCGGTCATCGGCATGGACGCCGGCCGCTTCCCGAGCCGCCGCTCCGTGACCGAGTCGCCGGAGCCGGCCCGGGCGCTCGAGGAGGAGCGGCGCCTCGCCTACGTCGCGTGGACGCGGGCCCGCCGGACGCTGACCCTCGTCTACGACCCGCTCGCGCCGTCGCTGTTCATGCTCGAGGCGTTCGGGGCGGACGAGCTGGGCGTCGAGCCGGACGCGGTCCGGGCCGGAATCGCGGCGGCCGGCCCCGCCCTGGCGGCCGCCGAGGCGACCTGACGCGGCGATAGACTGCGCGAGATGCCCGCCCAGGAGACCGACGCCCCCGTTCCGATGCACCGCGGCCGGCTCGTGTACCTCCGGCCGGCCGAGCGGACCGACATCCCGACCTTCGTCCGCTGGCTCTCCGACGAGCGCACGACCCGCAACCTCGACCTGCGCAGCCCGATCGGCCTCGCGATGGAAGAGCGCTGGTTCGAGGACCTGCTCGACCACCACGGCCGCGACCGCTGGCTGTTCGTGATCTGCCGGCTGCTCGACGGCCGCCCGGTCGGATCGCTCGATCTCCACGAGCTGGACCTGACCAACGGCGGCTGCGGCCTCGGGATCGTGATCGGCGACCCCGCCGATCGGTCACAGGGCTACGGCGGCGACGCGATCGGCACGCTCCTGGACTTCGCCTTCGAGCAACTCCGCCTCGAGCGCGTCTGGCTCGACGTGTACGCCGCGAACCCGGACGCCCGCCGGCTGTACGAGCGGCTCGGGTTCGTCCACGAGGCGACGTTCCGCCACGGCGTCTACCGGGCCGGGCGGTACGACGACGTCCACCGGATGGCGATCCTTCGCTCCGAGTGGTCGGACCGCCGCGCGACCGAGGCGGCAGCGGGCTAGGCTCGGGCTCCCACGACGTCAGTGGTCGGAGCGAGCCTCGTGGCGGGCGATCACCTTCAGCAGCCGGTCGATCGCCCCGATCACGGGCTCCGTGACATCCTCGGGCAGCGAGTCCCGGATCGAGTCCTTCGGCCCGTACGCCGCCCGCACACGGAGGGCCGCGGACCGCGTGTCGCGCAGGTCGCCGTCGCGAAGACGGTCCGGCAACGGCTCGAGGAACGTCACCCAGCGCGTGAACCCCGACGCGCGCGCCGCCTCGAGCATCCGGTCGGTGTGGCGGGCGGCGAGCAACGCCGCCTCGTCGATTGCCGGCAGCTCGTGCCGGGGCGGGCCCGGCGGCCGGCGCGAGCTCCGCGGCGCGGCCGCGTCAGGCATCCGGAGCCGTGATGACGAGCGGCAGCCGCTTGCGCTCGGAGCCGTTGACGAGGATCCGGAACGAGTAGTCGCCGGGCGTCGGGAACGTCACGTTCCAGAGGTCGATCGAGAACGTCAGGATGCTGTCGCGGCCGTCGTGCGAGCCGCGCGCCGTGAGGCTCCCGGTCGCGCCCGCGACCTCGCCGCCGTCGGGGTCGAGCAGGACGAACCGGATCTCGTGCTCGCGCTCGGTCTCGGGCGCGGTGACGAGCAGGCCGACGACGAGCGCGAGGTGCGGATGGCGCAGCGGGAACGTCCGGCCGCCGATCCTCGCGATCCCGCCGCCGAGCACGTGGAACTTCTGGCCGGGCGGGGTCTCGGCGGCGTCCGCCAGGAACGCGTACTCGATCTCAGGCACGGGCCAATCGTACGCGGGCGTCAGCGCTCCGGCGAGGGCCTCGTCGCCAGGGCGTGCTCGATCGCCCAGATCGCCAGCGGCCGCAGGTAGAGCGAGGCGCGGTAGTTGCCGTTCTCGTCGTAGGCCTCGGGCGTCCGGAACCACAGGCCGCGGTTGTAGGTGACGTTCCAGGCGCCGCGGGCCGTCTGCCACGCCTCGTCGACGAGGCCGCGGCCGAGCATGAAGGCGGCGAGCGCGTACGTCGTCCCGACCCAGACCTCTGGCGACTGCTCGCTCGATCGGTCGACCGAGCCGTCCGGGCGAACGCCGTTGACCGCGCCCATCTCGCCGCCCCCGAACCCGACGACGTTCATCGCGTGGACCGTTCGCAGCGCCTGCTCGACCCGGGCCGGGTCGGCGACGTCGCCGAGGCCGGTCGCGTCGGCGTACCACTGGCCGGCC
Source organism: uncultured Chloroflexia bacterium (assembly GCA_963845925.1). Classification (GTDB taxonomy): domain Bacteria; phylum Chloroflexota; class Limnocylindria; order Limnocylindrales; family CSP1-4; genus CF-46. The sequence goes on along the minus strand of CAWJUA010000029.1, from coordinate 163,419 downwards.
AGCTGGTCGGCCATGATCGAGTCGGACGACACGCCGCCGCCGTCGTCGTAGCGGTAGTGGCTGCCGGCCCAGAGCCGCGACTCGAACGCCGCCGTCCCCGTCACGAGCCAGCTCTCGAAGCGTGCCACGGCGGCGTCGACCGTCTCGTCTCGCCCGGCCCCGACCCGCGCCCCGATCTCGATCGCGGCCCGGAGCGCCGCCAGCCAGAGGGCGCCGCAGTAGGCGCTCGGCCCGGTCATCGGCCACGTGTCGTACGTCTGGTCGGGGTCGCCGTCGTGCTCGGGCAGCCCGTCGCCGTCCCGGTCGAACGCCGCGACGTGCTCCAGCGCCCGGACGATCCCCGGCCACGCGTCGCGGAGCAGCGCTTCGTCGCCCAGCGCCCTCGCATCGCGCCAGAGCTGGAGGACGTACTTGCAGTTCAGGTCCTTCCAGATGTTGATGTCCTGGTAGCGGTAGGCGTTCACCCGCAACAGCGGGTCGTCGAGCGGCCCGCCGACGTCGTGGGGCAGCGCGCCAGGGCATTTCCGCGGGGCGAGCTTGCCGCTCCATTGGATCTTGACGATCGCCGGGTCGTCGGCATCGACCGAGGCGACGAACTCGCGGATGACCGCGCGCTCGAGCTCGGGCCAGAGCTGGAGCCGCGCGAACGAGGCGTAGAAGTCGACGTCGAGCGTGTTGTAGAACGGGTAGTCGAAGCACTCGATCTGGGCGAACCGGCCGAACGGGCCGCCGGCGTCGGTCGGGCCGGTCGTCGGCGTCGGGCCGTCGGGCCGCTCGGGCAGCGATCGGCGGGCCGTCGGTCCAGAGCGTGCCGCCGTCGACCATGAAGTAGAGCTCGTTGAACAGCGCGCCCTTGTACCAGTCGGGGCGGGCCGGGTCGGCGAGGATCGGCGCCTGCCAGGCGTCGATCGCGGCCGCCCATTCCTCGCGGCACGCGGGCGCCCTCCGCGGCGATCGCCCAGGCGTTCCGCCCGGACGTCCCGAAGAACGCCGTGTAGCGCCGGTGCCAGCGCGTCCCGGTCGCGAACTGCGCCTGCGGGACGTCCCAGGCGAGGACGAACGGGATCGTCCGCGACTCGCCGGGGGCCAGCGAGATCGTCGCGGCGATCGCGCCGCCGACCGGCCCGCCGGACGGCGCGTCCTTCGCTCGGCGACCCGTCGATCGGCGCCGAGGCGGCCGTCGGCCGCGAAGTCCGCCCACAGCCCCGCGGCGCCGTCCGCGACCTCGAACAGCGGCGTCGCGGTGAGCTCGACGCCCGGCCCCTCGACGCCGAGCAGCGCGAACGTGCCGTCGCCGGCCGTCCCCGCCGCGGCGCCCGGACCGCCCATGACGACGCCGGCGAGCCCGTCGCGCCGAACCGCCTCGTGACGTTGACCGCCGGCGACGTCGAGACCGCTCGAGCGGCCCAGCACGTTCTGCCAGCTGAACATCAGCCCGACCGTCAGCGGCTCGTCGGACCGGTTCTCGATCGTCGTCTCGAAGACCCCGACCGGCAGGCTCGACTCGCGGTAGTTGTGGGCGATGACCGGGCTGAACTGGCGCTGGACGACGCGCACCGGCAGCTCGGCCCAGTCGACGTCGAACCAGGCGTAGGGGTAGAGCGCGCGGTACGTCCCCGCCCCGGTCGGCAGATCGAAGCCCCATGACGGCAGCCCCTCGGGTCGGATCGTCGAGAGGACGTGGGCCGCGCCGGGCGCCGCGCCGCCCTTCGCTCCGCCCGCGCCCGCGACGAACAGCGAGAACTGGCTCGCCGCGATCGATTCGAAGCGGTGCGTTCCGACGTCGAGGTGCCAGCGGGCGAAGTCGCCGCGCTGCGTCCGCCCGATGCTGCCCGCGCCCATCCCGCCGATCGGCGCGCCGGCCCACGGCCCGTCGTCGATGAGCGGCTGGTCGACGCGCGGCCGCGGCGCCGGCTCGTAGCCCTCGCCGAGCGGCCGCGACCACGCCGCTGCCGGGATGCCCGCGTCCGTCGTCATGGCGCCCCTACTTCTCGACGCCGGTCGCGACGACGCCCTGCATGTAGAAGCGCTGGGCGAGGAAGAAGATCACGACCGGCACGGCCATCGTCATGAGCGCGGCGGCCTGGATCAGCGTCGGCTGGGTCGAGTAGAGCTCGTTGTATTTCTGGATGCCGACCGACAGCGGCTGGAGGTCGGGCTTGCCGGCGAGGTACAGCAGCGGAACGAAGAAGTCGTTCCAGGCGAAGAAGAAGTGGAAGAGCGAGACCGCGATGATCGCCGGGATCGACAGCGGCACGATCACCGACCGGAAGACGCGGAACGGTCCGGCGCCGTCGATCAGGGCCGCCTCGTCGAGGTCGCGCGGGATCGTCATGAAGTACTGCCGCAGCAGGAAGACGTTGTAGGCGTTCGCGAACAGGTGGGGCACGATCAGCGGCAGCCACGTCCCGTTCCAGCCGAGCCTCGTGAAGATGACGTACGTCGGGATCAGCGTGACCTGGAACGGCAGGATGATCGTCGCCAGGAGGATGACGAACAGGATGTTCCGGCCCGGGAAGCGGAACCGGGCGAAGCCGTAGGCGACGAGCGCCGATGACGCGACGGCCGCGAGCGTGCTGAGGACGGCGATCGCCGCGGTGTTGAACAGGAGCCTCGGGAAGTTGAGCTGGCTCCAGGCCGTCGTGAAGTTCTTGATCTCGGGCGCGAACTGCCAGGACTGGGGCAGCGTCCGCCACCGTCCGACCCACGGGATCTCGCGTCGCCGCCGCGTCGGCCGGGTCGACGAACGTGCTCTCCTCGCGGCCCTTCTTGATCAGCATCAGCTCGCGCGCGACGCCGTCGATCGTGACGGTGTACATCGGGTACTCCTGGCCCTGGTAGATCCCGGTCAGCGGCTTCGCCGGGTACACGGGGGCGCCCGGCGTCGACGCCTGGCCGGGCTGCTGGAACGCGGTCATCGCCATGTTCAGCAGCGGCAGGAGGTAGGCGCTGAGGATGATCAGCGCGAGCATCGTGATCGATGCCTTGCCCAGGAACCGGCGGTAGCTCCGCGAGACGGGCCCGGCGTCAGTGATCGCCCGGACGCGCTGTGCCGAAGTCGTCATCGAGGCACGCCCGTCATCGCCCGCCACCGGCGTAGTAGACCCGGCCCCGGGCCAGGCCGAAGATCGCGAGCGTCAGGATCATCACGAGGACGAACAGCAGCCACGCGATCGCCGCGCCGTAGCCCATCTTGTTGAAGACGAACGCCTCGCGGAACAAATCGAGATTGATGAACAGCGTCGCGTTGTTCGGGTCGCCCCGGCCGTTCGTCATCACGTAGGCCTGGGTGAAGTACTGGAACGTCCCGACGAGGGCGATGACCAGGTTGTAGAGCAGGATCGGCGAGATCATCGGAATCGTGATGTGCCGGAACTGCTTCCAGGCCCCGGCGCCATCGATCCGGGCCGCCTCGTAGAGCTCCGTCGGGACGGTCTGCATGCCGGCGAGGTTGATGAGCATGAAGTTGCCGACGCCCCACAGGCCGATGATCGCGAGGGCCGGGTAGATCCAGACCTCGTTGTTGATCCAGTCCGGCTGAGGCAGGTGGAAGAACCCGAGGATCGCGTTCAGCCAGCCCGTCTCGGTGTTGAGGAACCCGACCCAGACCAGCGTGCTCGCGACGAGCGGGATCTGGACGGGCATGTAGAAGAGCGTCCGGAGGATGCCCCGGCCGAACAGCCGCCGGCTGTTGAGCAGCGCGGCGAAGGTGAGGCTCGAGAGCATCGTCAGCGGGATCGCGATCGCGGCGAAGACGAACGTCACCTGGATCGCTTTCGCGACGTTCGGGTCGGTCGTCATCCGGACGTAGTTGTCGAGGCCGATGAACCGGATCGACTCCGGATGGATGAGGTCGAAGTTCGTCAGCGACAGGATGAACGCCGCGATCATCGGGCCGGCGGTGAAGACCGCGAGCCCGAACAGCCATGGGCTGATGAAGACGTAGCCCCAGACCGTCTCGCGTCGGCCGGGCGTGAGATGCCAGCGGGGCTTGCGGCGGTCGACCCGCTCGAGCGGGACGACGAGCGCCTCGGTCGTGTCGGTCATCGGTGGAGCGGCTCCCATCCGCGTAGATCGTAGGGGCCCCCTCGGGCCTGGGGGAAGTCCGAGGGGGCCTCGTGGTGGAGCCGTCGGTTACTGGACCTCGTCGAAGATGCCCTGGAGGGTCGTCTTCAGCTCGTCCAATGCCTTGTCGATGTCAACACCGGAGTTCGTCCGGTAGTTGTTCTGGAACTTCTGCCAGGCGGGCTTCGCCTTGGCGTAGTTCGGAACCCAGGACTGATGGTTGGGGACGTCCGGATAGGCGAGCATCGCCTGCGGGACGGTCCAGTCGAGCGTGACGCCCGGGAAGTTCTTGTTGGTCGCGTCGAAGAACGCCTGCTGCTGGGCCGGGTTGGCCGGGAAGGCGCCGTACAGGGTGAGCAGCTCGCTCGAGCCGACGAGGGTCGTCAGGGCCTTGAAGGCCGCATCCGGGACCTTGGTCGACTTGAGCAGGCTGAAGGTGTCGGCGTGAAGCTTGGCCGTGATCTTGCCGTTGTAGGACGGCGCGATCGCGAAGCCGAACTGCTTGACCTTGGGCGCCGCGGGGGCCGCGGGGTAGACGCAGCAGGTGAACCAGCTGTGCGACTCGTTCATCGCGAGGTTGCCCGACTCGAACTCGTTGCCCTTATCGAGCAGGTCGCTGTTGATCTGGGCCGCGCTGGGGATGAAGTGGTCCTTCCAGACGCCGTCGTTGTACCACTTCTCGCCGGTCCGGATCTGGTCCGGGATCTGGGCGGTCTTGCCGTCGTCGGCGAGGAACGAGCTGGCGCCGAACAGGGATGCCTCGGCGAGCGGGCTGTTGTCGGCGTACTGCATGTCGAAGCCCCACTGGACGACGTTCTTCGCATCGAAGTTGGGGCTCGTGGCGTCGTTGCCGGCCTTGTCGACGGTGAGCTTCATGCCCAGCTCGCGGACGGCGGCCATGTCCCAGTCCTTGCCCTGGTACTTGTCACCGACCTTGGTCGGCGGGTACGGCAGGCCGGCCTCGTCGAAGAGGTCCTTGTTGAAGTACAGGAACGACGGGTAGGTCGCGAACGGGACGCCGATCGTGGCGCCGCCCTCGCCGAGCTTGAAGAAGTCGACGAGCTTGGGGTCGACGCCGTCGACCTTGTAGCCGGTCTTGTCGATGAGCGGCTGCAGGTCGAGGAGCTGGTCACGGAAGAGGTTCAGGCCCTCGACGCCGACCGGCCCGATGAGGTCCGGCGCGTTGCCCGCGGCGATCTGGGTCTTGAGGATGTTCGCCGCGACGTTGTTGTTGTAGATCTCGAGGGCGATGTAGACGTCCTTCTGCGACTTGTTGTAGGCGTCGACGAACTCCGCCTCTTTCTGGAGCTGCTGAGGCTGACCGCCCGCGCCCAGTCCGACGAACCAGCGGACGACGACGCCGCCGTTGGGACCCGGGGCGGTCGTATCGATCGGCGGGGCGGTGATCGCCGGAGCGGCGGTCGGTGATGCGGCCGCGGCCTGCGATGCGGCTGGCGACGTGCTGGCGGGGGCCGGTGAGGCCGCGCCGCCGCACGCGCCAAGAACGAGCATGAACCCTACGATCAGGACCAGGACGCGGGACGTGCCGCGCCGAGCCAACCTGCGCTTCTCGAGCATGTTCTATGACTCCTCCAACTGCATGTCCCCAGAACCGGGGCAGCCGACTCTCCACTTCCTCTCTATCCCGGCTGCACCCCCTCGCTCGACCGCCGACGCACAAGCTGCGTGGCGAGAATCACCGTCCGCGGCACGGAGCCGGGATCGGCCACCTGCTCGACGAGGAGGCGGACCATCTCGCGGCCCATCTCCTCGATCGGCTGTCGAACGCTTGTGAGGGGCGGATCCAACGTCTTGGCGATGGGCGAGTCGTCGAACCCGACAACGGCGACGTCGTCAGGGATGCGCCGGCCGGCAGCGCGCAGCACCTGGAAGGCGCCGGCGGCCATCGGGTCCGAGGCGGCGAAGATCGCGTCGACGTCGGGTCGCGCGGCGAGGATTCGTCGCGTGGCTTCAGAACCGCCCTGCTGCGTGAAGTCGCTGTCGGCCTCGAGCTTCGCGTCGCGGGCGGTTCCGGCTGACTCGAGGGCCTGATGGTACCCGGTCAGGCGATCCTCGCCCGGCGACATGTCCTGGGGCCCGGCGATCGTCGCGATGACGCGGCGACCCGTGGCGATCAGGTGCTCGACGGCGGAGCGGGCGCCCTCGACGTTGTCGATGTCGACGTAGCTCACCTGGGTGCCGCGCGGTGGACGTCCGCCGACGACCACCGGGACACCCCGTTGAGCGACGGCCGCAGGCAGCGGGTCGTTGCCGTGGAGGCTGACCAGGAGGGCGCCATCGACGTGGCCCGCGGTGAGATAGCGCTCGGCGCGCGTCTCCTCGCCCGACGACTGCGGCATGAGGAGGACCAGCTGCAGGTCGCGCGAGGAGAGCGCAGCGCCGATCCCGCGGAGGAGACGCGGGAAGAAGGGGTCTTCGAAAAGGCGGCCGGCCGGCTCGGCGATAACGAGGCCGATCGACTGGCTGCGGCGGGTGACGAGGCTGCGGGCGGCGGGGTTCGGGACGTAGCCGAGACGATCGACGGCGCGCTCGACAGCGCGCCTGACGTCGGGGTTGACGCGGGGGTTGCCGTTGACGACGCGGGAGACCGTGGCCCGGGAGACGCCGGCCACGCGGGCCACCTCTTCGAGGGTCGCGCCGCGCCCGTTGCCGTTGTCCAGCCGGTTGGCCAAGACCATCTCCCTCGTCCGTCGTGATCCGTTCTCGTGAGAGCGCTCTCACAACTCAACGAGAACCGTAACACAGCGTGTCAAGAGAGCGTTTTCACGATTGGTAACGCGTTGCTTGGCCCGGGCTTGTGAACGGTCGGAGTGCTTGCCGCGCCCGGTTGCCACGCGTATCTGTCGGATCGATACGCTCAGGCTCGTGCGGCCGCCGAAGGCGACCAATCGCTCGTCCAGTCTCGCGTGAGGCACGCTCGAAGCCGGAGCGTGGCCTGCCCAAATGAGCCCCTCTTGTGCGCGGGGTATCGGCGTCGCGGATACCGAGGCCTTCAGGGCCCTGCGTATCAGCCGGGCGACGGCTACTCCCCCGCGCCGCTCCCCGATGACGCGACCGCAGCCGCGCGCTTCCGGCTCGGGCGGATCGGCACCGGCTCCTCGGCGGCGTGGGCATGACCGTTGCCGCGCCCCGCCGCCTCGGCGAACGACACGTCCGACAGCGGCACGAGCGGCTCGCCGCGGAGCACCCGGGCCAGGTACTCCCCCGTCGCGGAGCCCTTCGTGGCGGCGACCTTCTCGGGCGTGCCCTCGGCGATGATCTGGCCGCCGCGGGCGCCGCCCTCCGGACCCAGGTCGACGATCCAGTCGGCCGTCTTGATCACGTCGAGGTTGTGCTCGATGACGAGGACCGTGTTGCCGCCGTCGACGAGCCGGTGGAGGACCTCGAGCAGCTTCTCGACGTCGGCGAAGTGGAGCCCGGTCGTCGGTTCGTCGAGGACGTACAGCGTCCGGCCGGTCGCCCGCCGCGACAGCTCGGTCGCCAGCTTGACCCGCTGCGCCTCGCCGCCCGACAGCGTCGTCGCCGGCTGCCCGAGATGGACGTAGCCCAGCCCGACGTCGTACAGCGTCTGGAGCTTGACCCGGACGTTCGGCACCGCCGAGAAGAACTCGACCGCCTCGGCGATCGTCATCTCGAGGACGTCGGCGATCGAGCGGCCCTTGAAGTGGATCTCGAGCGCCTCCCGGTTGTAGCGCTTGCCCTTGCAGACCTCGCACGTCACGTAGACGTCGGGCAGGAACTGCATCTCGATCTTCAGGATCCCGTCGCCCTTGCAGTTCTCGCACCGGCCGCCCTTGACGTTGAACGAGAACCGGCCCGGCGAGTAGCCGCGGACGCGCGCCTCCGGGACGCCGGCGAAGAGCTCCCGGATGGGCCCGAAGAGGCCCGTGTACGTCGCCGGGTTCGAGCGCGGCGTCCGGCCGATCGGGCTCTGGTCGATCTCGACGATCTTGTCGACGTGCTCGGCGCCTACGAGCTTGTCGTGCGCCCCGACCGGCTCCCGCGACCCGTTCAGCTCACGTGCCAGCGCCCGGTACAGCACGTCGGTGACGAGCGTGCTCTTGCCGCTGCCCGACACGCCGGTGACCGCGGTGAACGTCCCGAGCGGGACGTCGAGGTTGAGCTTCCGGAGGTTGTGCTCGCGGGCGCCGCGAACGCCGAGCTTCTTGCCGTTACCCTTGCGGCGCTTGGCCGGGATCGGCACCGCCCGCTCGCCGCGAAGGAACGCGCCGGTGATCGACCGCGGCTCGGCGAGGACCTCCTCGAGCGGCCCGTTGGCGATGATCTCGCCGCCGTGCTCGCCCGCTCCCGGCCCGATGTCGACGACCCAGTCGGCCGTCCGGATCGTCTCCTCGTCGTGCTCGACGACGAGCACGGTGTTGCCGAGGTCCCGGAGCCGCGTCAGCGTCGCGATCAGCTTCGCGTTGTCGCGCTGGTGGAGCCCGATCGAGGGCTCGTCGAGGATGTAGAGAACCCCCATCAGCGTCGTCCCGATCTGGGTCGCGAGCCGGATCCGCTGGGCCTCGCCGCCGCTCAGCGTGATCGACGCCCGGTCGAGTGCGAGGTAGTCGAGCCCGACGTCGACGAGGAACCCGAGCCGGGCCGTGATCTCCTTGAGGATCTGGTAGGCGATCGTCCGCTCCCGGTCCGACAGCTTCCGGGGTAGCGCGGCGACCCACGCAAGAGCGTCGGTGATCGACATGATCGAGACGTCCCAGATCGTCGCGCCCTGGACCGTGACCGCCAGGATCTCCGGCTTCAGGCGCTTCCCGCCGCATGTCGGGCAGGGCCGCGTGACCATGTACTTCTCGAGCTCGGTCTTGATGTACTCCGAGTCGGTCTCGCGGTAACGCCGCTCGAGGTTCGTGACGATCCCCTCGAACGTCGCCTTGTACGTGTTCTCGCCCCGCTCGTGGCGGTAGCGGACGAGGACCTTCTCGTCCTTCTGGGCGTACAGGAGGTAATCGATCGCCTCCTTCGGCAGGTCGCGGACCGGCGCGTCGTACGACCAGCCGTGGGACTGCGTGATGGCCTCGAGGATCTTCAGCCGCCACGAGGCGTCGTTCGGCATCTTCGCCCACGGCACGAGGGCGCCCTTCGCGAGGCTCTTGGAGCGGTCCGGGATCACGAGGTCCGGGTCGATCTCGAGCCGCGTCCCCAGGCCCGTGCAGGCCGGGCAGGCGCCGTGGGGCGAGTTGAACGAGAAGCTCCGCGGCTCGAGGTCGTCGATCGTCGTCCCGTCGTAGGGGCAGGTGTAGCGCTCGCTGTAGCGACGCTCCTCGAACGACGGCCCCTCGCCGTCGCGGGCCGCCGGCGCGATCAGCACGACGCCCTCGCCCAGGCGGAGCGCGGTCTCGATCGAGTCGGCCAGGCGCGAGGCGTCCGGATCCGGGACCGCCAGCCCGGTCTCCGGGTCGATCGGCCGGCCGGCGGCGTCGCGCTCCGCGTCCTCGGGCGCCTCCGCGCGGCGGACGATGTAGCGGTCGACGACGACCTCGATCGAGTGCCGCTTGTACTTGTCGAGCGTCGGCGCGTCGGTCAGGTCGTACATCTCGCCGTCGACCCGGACCCGGACGAAGCCCTGGCGGCGGGCGCTCTCGAAGACGCGGTCGCCCTCGGTCTTGCGGTCCTTCACGAGCGGCCCGAGGACGAGCAGCCGGGTCCCCTCGGGCAACGTCAGGACCTGGTCGACCATCTGCTGCACGCTCTGGCGCTCGATCGGATGGCCGTAGGGGCAGTGCGGGATGCCGATCCGGGCGAACAGCAGCCGGAGGTGGTCGTAGATCTCGGTCACGGTCCCGACCGTCGAGCGCGGGTTCCGGGACGCGCCCTTCTGGTCGATCGAGATCGCCGGCGAGAGCCCGTCGATCTGGTCGACGTCGGGCTTCTCCATCTGGCCGAGGAACTGGCGGGCGTACGCCGACAGGCTCTCGACGTAACGGCGCTGGCCCTCGGCGTAGATCGTGTCGAACGCGAGGCTGCTCTTGCCGCTTCCGGAGAGGCCGGTGATCACGACGAGCCGGTCGCGCGGGAACGCGACGGTGACGTCCTTGAGGTTGTGTTCGCGGGCACCGCGAACGACGAGCTGGTCCTGGGGCATGTTCCGGTCAAGTGTACGCGACGACGACCAAATGGAACAGGCGTTCGTGAACGTTCAGCCCTATCCGGAGTGTGCGCCGGGACTGGGGTGGGCGTTCGCCGTTCCCGCGCGCTGTCAGATCAGCGTCGCGGCGTTCGTCCAGCCGCCCACCAACCCGACGACGACCGCGACTGCCACGACCAGCCGGGCGAGACGCGGATGGCCCGGCCGATCCGCTGTCGACTCGGCGAGGACGACCGTGACCGCGACGACGAGGCTCAGGGCCACGATCTTCGCGACGGCGACAAATGGCAGCCCGAACTCCGACATCAGGTGCGAGACGAGCGGATTCGCCTCAACCGCAAAGCCGTGCCGGTCGATCATCCTGACGAACGTGCCGAGGTCCAGGAGCTGAGCGACGGTGAGCGTCACGACGGCCGCGGTCATGACCAGCGTCTCGACGGATCGCCTTGCCGTTGCGGCGAGCGCGACCGACGGGTAATACACAACGGTCGCCCGTCGGCCGGACGCGCCGCTTAGCACGATGTCGGACCCTTGCCGATCGCCCTGCAACTTCCACCCCCCGTGGCGCGATGGCGGCTATAAGGCGGGGATGCGCCTGCCTCCTGCTACATCCCGGTGCACTAAGTATGGATGAGGGACCAAGAGGCGTAGTCCGGAGCGGTGCCGAGCCGCACCGCATCCTGCAGTGCGGTTAGGACGGGTCCAAGGCCGTCGCGCCCCAGCGACAACCGGGCCCCGTCAAACCGCTATGTGTGTCGCAACGAGCGCCAGCCGGCAGCCCCACGAGGACCACGTTCGCGTAGCTCGCGGTCACGTCCGGTGGGCCGTCTGTGTAGAGGTTGGGGCCGACCTGCCGAGCGGGCAGCCTCAGCGCGGCTCCGTCAGCTGCAGATGAGCCACTTGCCGTCCTCCTGGACCATCTTCACGTCCTCGTCGATGTCGCTGGTCTGGGAGAACTGCCCGGACATCTGGCTGAGCAGCCCATCGATCATCGCGTCAGTCGCCGTGATGTTCTGGGCCTCGAGGATCTTCTTCACGAGGTTCCGCGCCGCGGCCGGATCGACGGTGATCCCGACCTTGCCCTTCATGTGGACGGTCGCGTCCGACCCGGACACGCTGACCGGGGTCACCGTCATGTCCTGGAAGTCGACCTTCATGGCGTTGAAGAGCTCATTGGGGTCGATCCCCATGCTCGTGAGCTGGCTCATGTCGCCTGAGCCGAAGGCGCTCGCGATGTTGTCCTTCTGCGCGGCGCAGGCGAACTCCGTGAGCTTGCCGAACCCACCCGATTCCGCGGCGGCCAGGGCGTTGTTCGCCGCGCTCACGGGATCGTTGCCGCCGCCAACGCCGGGCAGGGCGCTGCACGCCGCGATCGTCAGGAGGATCGCGGTCAACGCCGCGGCCGTCGTGCGCTTGAATCCCGTCATCGGTCCGATCCCTCCACCCGCTGGGCATCTGCCAGGCGCGCGATCGTTGGGCGGCCGCGCGCTGCGGCCAGTCTGGCCCATCCGCATCGACGCCGTTCCGCCGGCCGCGAATCCCGGCTCTATGCTGGGCTCGTTGTCGCCGGGGAGGGAGGAGGACGGGACGTGCGGATCCCTTTCCGGGATCCCGGCTGGTTCGCCACCGTCGTGGCGGGCTGCACCGCGCTCGGGCTCGCGGCGGCGATCCTGCTCCTTCGCCTGCTGGGCCCGTCGGAGCTCGCGGTGATCCCCACCGAGGCCTGGCCCTGGTCGAGCGAGAGCGTCGGGGTCGACGGGGTGGGCTTCGACACCCAGTTCCGGGCCGGCGATCGAGTCGTCGCCATGGACGGCGTCCCGATGGACACCTGGGTCTCGTGGGCGATCGGGCCCCCGTGGCAGCCGCCGCCGGGGCAGCTCGGCGAGGAGGTCGCGTTCGGCGTGATCCGCGACGGCGCCACGACGACGCTCGATGTGCCGCTTGGCCGTTTCCCGCTCGAGCGCCTCGGCGGCGCGCCGATCAGCCTGATCGTCTTCGGGGCCGGCGTCCTCGTCCTCGCCCTGATCCTGATGCTGCGCCGGACGCGCGCCACCGCGCTGCGGCTGCTGTTCGTCGGGGCGGCCGCGAACGTGGCCGACATCGCGGCGTGGGAGCTCGGCCTGCAACCGACCGACTTCGGCCTGCCCGGGCCGACGCTCTTCGTCTTCGGCGCCGCTTCCCTCTTCAACATCGTCTTCTGGGCGACGATCGTCCACATCCTCGTGATCTACCCGGTCCGGAGCCCGCTCGCCGGGCGCCGGCCAGCCGTGATCCCGGCTCTCTACGCCGGCCCGCTGCTCGCGTTCTTCGGGCTCGTGGCGGCGGCCTGGCTCGCCGGCGGGACGACCCTCGACCGGGTCGACCGGCTCGCCGCCTGCATGGCCATCGTCGGATCCGGGATGCTGGTCCTGATCATCGTCGCGACGATCGCCGGATATCGCCGCACGTCCGGCGTCCGGCGCCGCCAGATCCGCTGGATCGCCGCCACGATGCTGTTCGCCGCCGGCGCGACCCTCGCGCTGCTGACGCTCCCGATCGTGCTCAACGGGCGGCCGCTCGTGCCGCGGGCCACGGTGTCGTTCTTCGTCCTGCCGGTCCCGATCGCGCTCGCCGTTGCCGTGATCCGGGACCGGCTGTTCCAGGTCGGCCTGCTCTCCCGGAGCCGGGAGCAGATCGTCGCCGCCCGCGAGGAGGAGCGACGGAAGCTCCGGCGGGAGCTTCACGACGGGCTGGCGCCAACGCTGGCCGGCGCCGGGATCAAGCTCGATCTCGCCCGGCAGAGCGTCCGCGACGACCCCGAGGGGGCCGACAGGCTGATCGACGAGGCCCGCTCCGACGTCCGCACCGCGATCGGCGAGATCCGCCGGATGGCGAGGGACCTGCGCCCGCCGACGCTCGACGCGCTGGGGCTGGAGGGCGCCCTTCGTGAGCAGGCGGCCGGCCTCGCGGCGCAGTCGGGTGATGCGCCTGTCATCATCGTGGAGGTGCCCGAGCCGCTCCCTCCGCTGCCGGCGGCGGTCGAGGTGGCGGCCTACCGGATCGCCGTGGAGGCGTTGCTGAACGTCGTGCGTCACGCTGCGGCCCAGCACTGCGAAGTGAGGCTTTCGCTGGGCGACGACGAGCTCGAGATCGACGTCGTCGACGACGGCCAGGGAAGCGACGGGCGCCCGACCGGTGTCGGGACGCGGGCGATGCACGAGCGAGCAGCCGAGGTGGGTGGCGAGGTGACGATCGAGACGAGCGCCGGCGGCGGGACGCGGGTCCTGGCCCGCCTGCCCGTCGACCTCTCGCCGCGGGGCGCCTGACGTGGGCGAGCCGATCCGGGTCCTCATCGTCGACGATCACCCGGTCTATCGCGACGGCTTGCGCGGCCTCGTCGAGCGCGCGCCCGACCTCGAGCTCGTCGGCGAGGCCGAGAACGGCGTCGCCGCAGTCACGCTCGCAGCCGAGCGCCACCCGGCGATCGTCCTGATGGACCTGCGGATGCCTGAGATGTCCGGCATCGAGGCGACCCGCCGGATCGTCGGCGCCGATCCGGCCGTCGGCGTCCTCGTGCTGACGATGTCCGAGGACGACGATTCGCTGTTCGCCGCGATGCGCGCCGGCGCCCGCGGCTACATCCCGAAAGACGCCGACGCTGAGGAGCTCCTCGGGGCGATCCGTGCGGCGGCCCTTGGCGAGGCGATCTTCGGCGCCTCGATCGCGACTCGCCTGATGTCGTTCTTCGCCGGCGGCGCCCGGTCCGCGGCCGCCTTCCCGGAGCTCACCGAGCGCGAGCTCGAGATCCTCGAGCAGATCGCCGCCGGCCGGTCGAATGCGGAGATCGGCCAGCGGCTCGCGATCGCCCCGAAGACCGTCCGGAACCACGTCGCCAACGTCCTGAACAAGCTCGAGGTCGCCGATCGCAGCCAGGCGATCGTCCGGGCCCGCGAGGCGGGCCTGGGCGGAGGCGATCGCACCTCCTGAGGGCCCGGCTCGGCCCCCCGTTAGGCGCCGCCCGGCGGTGAGCCGCCCGGGCCTTCGCCCGACTGCCCGGGACGCGTGCCTCATGCGTCCGGGACTCACGCCCATCGATACCTCGGCCAGGCGGTCGATCGACCGCCGACACGAGGGACCGAACGATGGGCAGCAAGACCAACGACGTGGACCTGGCGGTGGTCGAGGCGATCGACGCCCACCGCGCCCCCCTCGAGCGGTACGTCCGCTCGCTCGTGCGCGACGCCGACGAGGCGGCCGACATCGTGCAGGAGACGCACGTCCGGCTGCTGCTCGCCGCCCGCGCCGACGGCCTGCCGGATTCGCCGGGCGCGTGGATGTCGCGAGTTGCCCACAACCTCGTCGTCAGCGGGGCGCGACGCCGCCAGACCGCCGACCGCCGCGCCGACCAGCTCGTCGCGACCGACGAGGTCCGCTCGACCGAGGACTCGATCGTCCGACGCGAGCGCGATGCCGAGGTGTTCCGGGCGCTGGCCGAGGCGCGACCGGACGACCGCGAGGCGATCCTGCTCGCGGCGAGCGGCTACCGGACGCGCGAGATCGCCACGCAGCTGGGCCGGACGGAGCTCGCGACGCGGGCCCTGATCTGCCGGGCGCGGGGGCGGATGCGGCGATCGCTGGCGGTTCTCGAGCCGGCGTGACGAAGCCGCCGGTCACGGTGGCAGGGGGCACGCGCCCGCGGATCGATCAGCGGCGGCGACGTCCCGGCCGCGTTCCGGTCCGGCGCCGGACGTTCGGCGTCACCGTCCGATCCCACGTGGGCCGGTCGAGCCAGCGGGCCTGCCAGCCCGTGTCGTCGTCGTGCTCGTCGCGGATGCCGGGCAGCCAATCGGCGGCCGTGTTCTCATCGATGCCGGGTTCGCCGTCCAGCGTCGCCGCGGGCTCCTCGTCGGCCGGCAGGACCGTCACGCTGGTCACCTCGAATGGCGATCCTTCCGCGTCCGCCGCGACGGCGCTGCGCTTCCGGTCGGCCGCGTCGACGAGACCGCCGCCGCGCGCCGCGCGTTCCGCGGCCTGGCCGACGATCACCGACTGGTCCTGCTCGAGGACCCGCAGCCGGATCCCCTGGATCTCGTCGCGGAGCGCGGCCGCCCGCTCGAACTCGAGCTCCTTGGCCGCCGATCGCATCTCGGCCTCCATCCGGGTCACGAGCTTCTCGATCGCCGCCGTATTCTCGAGCGTCAGCGCCCGGCCGGCGAGCTCCTGGCGCTCGGACGTGTAGACGACCGTGCCCTCGGCGACGACCCGGAGTCGCTCGTTGAGGTCGTGGATGCCCTTGACGATCGTCGTCGGCTCGATGTCGTGCTCGGTGTTGTACGCCGTCTGGATCCCCCGCCGGCGGTTCGTCTCCTCGATCGCGGCCGCCATGGACTCGGTCGTCCGATCGGCGTACATGATCACCTTGCCGCCGATATTCCGGGCCGCCCGGCCGATCATCTGGATCAGCGACCACGAGCTCCGCAGGAACCCTTCCTTGTCGGCGTCGAGGATCGCGACGAGCGTCACCTCGGGCAGGTCGATCCCCTCGCGGAGGAGGTTGATGCCGACGAGCACGTCGAATACGCCCAGCCGCAGGTCGCGCAGGATCGCGACCCGCTCGAGCGTGTCGACCTCGCTGTGGAGGTACTGGACCTTGACGCCCAGCTCCTTCAGGTAGTCGGCGAGGTCCTCTGCCATCTTCTTCGTCAGCGTCGTGACGAGGGACCGCTCGCCGCGCTCGACGCGGATCCGGATCTCCTCGAGCAGGTCGTCGATCTGGCCGTCGGTCTGGCGGACGTCGATCGTCGGGTCGACGACGCCGGTCGGGCGGATCAGCTGCTGGACGACCTGCTCGCTCCGCTCCAGCTCGTACGGGCCGGGCGTCGCGCTCATGTAGACGACCTGGTTGAGGTGGCCCTCGAACTCCTCGAACGTCAGCGGCCGGTTGTCGAGCGCCGACGGCAGTCGGAACCCGAAGTCGACGAGGATCTCCTTCCGGGTCCGGTCGTTCTTGTACATCCCGACGACCTGCGGCACGGTCATGTGCGATTCGTCGACGACGAGCAGCCAGTCCGGCGGGAAGTAGTCGAGCAGCGTCCACGGCCGGGAGCCCGCCTCGCGCCGCGAGAGATGGCGCGAATAGTTCTCGATGCCGGTGCAGAACCCGAGCTCGCGCATCATCTCGAGGTCGAACGTCGTCCGCTGCCGGAGCCGGGCGGCCTCGAGGATCCGGCCCTCGGCCTCGAGCTGGCCGACCCGCTCCTCCATCTCGGCCTCGATGTCGACGATCGCTTCCTTCATCTTGTCGGCCGGGGTGACGTAGTGGCTCGCGGGGTAGACGTTGACCTCGTTGCGCTCGGCGAGCAGCTCGCCGGTGAGCGGGTCGAGCTCCGTGATCCGCTCGACGTCGTCGCCGAAGAACTCGACCCGGACGAGGTGGTCCTCCGACGCCGGCTGGAACTCGAGCGTGTCGCCGCGAACCCGGAAGCGGGCCCGGGTCAGGGACTGGTCGTTGCGCTGGTACTGGAGGTCGACGAGCTGGCGGAGGACCGCGTCGCGGCGGTACGAGCCGCCCTTCCGGAGGCGGACGACCGTCGCGCCGTAGTCGACCGGCGCGCCCAGGCCGTAGATGCACGAGACGCTGGCGACGATGATCACGTCGCGTCGCTCGAAGAGGGCGTGGGTCGCGGCGTGGCGGAGGCGGTCGATCTCGTCGTTCCGTGACGAGTCCTTCTCGATGTAGGTGTCGCTCCGGGGCAGGTACGCCTCCGGCTGGTAGTAGTCGAAGTAGCTGACGAAGTACTCGACGGCGTTGTCCGGGAAGAACTCCCGGAACTCGCTGTAGAGCTGCGCGGCGAGCGTCTTGTTGTGGGCGAGGACGAGCGTCGGCTTCTGGTAGCGCTCGATCGTCCAGGCGAGCGTCGCGGTCTTGCCGGTGCCGGTCGCGCCCAGCAGCGTCTGGTGGCGGACGCCGCGCTCGAGGCCGTCCACGATCCGGTCGATCGCCTGCGGCTGGTCGCCCGTGGGCTGGAACGGGGCGACGAACTTGAAGTCGGGCATGGGCGGCAAATGATACACCGCCGCTCGCCAAGACCGAACGGGCGTTCGGTTGGATTTCGGCCCCCATCGTCGGCCTCGGCGGCGCGCGCCAGCCACGCCCGGCCCGCCGTCGCGCCGAACGCCGGACTCCGGTGGGACCAAGGGGTCATACCGACCCCGGCCCTGCCAGCCCGAGACTCGGCCCATCCGGGGACCAAGTTCGGAGGTGTCCGCGCACGTGCGCGCCAACCGATTTCAGCGTGATCCGCGGCGAGACGCGCGGCGAGGCTGGTCAGAGCCTCGTCGAGTTCTCGCTGATCCTCATTCCCGCTATTCGTGCGTCCTGCTCGGGATCATCCAGTTCGGGTTCATCTTCAACACCTACGTGACGATGACGAACGCCGCCCGCGACGCTGCCCGCATGCGGCACGATCTACGTCTACGACCGCGACGGCCAGACCAAGGCGCCGAACGACCTCGCTCCGGAACGAGGCGATCAAGGCCTCAGCTTCTCAGCTCCGATGAACCTGCTCGGCAAGACCGCGCCGCAGTTCGCGACCGGGGCCACGTGGACCCAGAGCGGGACGACATTCACGAACGGCGACCTCCGCGTCACCTACGCGCTGCCCACCGGCATCACGGACAGCGAGACCGCGGATCGGCCAGCAGACTCAGCGTCCGCGCGGTCTACCACCAGGACCTGATCATCCCGTTGATCTCGGCCTGTTCCTGCCGAAGGACCCGAAGGGCCGGATGCTGCTCATCGGCGAAGTCACGATGGTGATCAACTGATGTCCCGTGCGCGCGTCTCGGTCGCAGCTGGAGAGGTCCGCCACAACAAGGGACAGCGGCCAAGTTCTCGTCGTCTTCGCCGTCGCGATCATAGTCCTCTTCACGGCTGCCGGGCCTGGCCTTCGACGTCGGCCGCTTCTACAGCGAGAGGCGCTTCCTGCAGAACGCGGCCGACGCCGCGGCGCTCGCCGCGGCGAACGCTCTCATCCGTGGCGAGAGCGTCAGCACAGGCCGACGCCCGCGCCCGCGCAAGTCCTCGCGACCGAACTTCAGCCATTCGCCCTTCCGGCGTGGCGCCGGCGCTGCCGCCGACGACGCCCGGTGTACGAGACGGGCCACGCCGGCGATCCCGAGTATCTGATCAACGGGATCCTCATCACCGGAAGCGAGGTCCGGGTCGCCGTCATCAGAACCCGGTCGACTACACGTTCGGGCGAATCGTCGGGCCTGACCCGGAACTCGATCGGCGGCCGCGCACGTGTGAACACGAGCACGGTGCCAACATCCTGCCGATTGCGGTCCGCCGCTTCGTCAACCCGCCCGGCCCGACACGCCGGCGCCGACGAGTCCATGCCCGCACGACCAGACGCAGTTCATGGACTTCTTCGCGACCGCCGACACCTCCTGCCTCGGCACGGACTCGGTCGCCGCGCTCCGCACTGAGCCGTCTGTCGGCCGCACTTCGACACGGCAAACCCCGCCAGCGACCCGATCGATCACGGCCCCGTGGTCGCGATCCTCGGCCAGGGCGCGCAACCGAACAACGGCGCCGACTTCCGCGGGTTCATCGCCCTCGACATCCGGAACTTCGCGGCGACTCGGGCACGCAGCTCTACTACAACGGCGTGACCGCCAGCGACGAACCCAACGACGCTCAAGGCGATGGAGGCGAACTGGGTCACGATCGGCGGCTATCCGGGCCCGCTGTTCCCGGCCGATCACGCCACCCGACCCGAACGACCAGGTTGCAACGATGATCGGGCAACTCGACCGGCGTCGTGATCGATGAGGTCGCTCAAGCGCTTCGTCCCCGGCGACGAGATCCTCATCGCGGTCTACCCCGGCAACGTCATGTCGATCCCGGACTTCACGATCGTCGCCACCGGCCACGATCGCCCTGCCGACGACCGGGACCACGGCGCCGCCGGCTCGATGAAGGTCTCCAGGAACCAGGCAGTTCATCGGCAGCCAGGTCACGCCTCACGACGCTGGCCGACACGCTCGACGCCGACGAACCCGCTGCCTGACCGGCACGCTGACCGGCGTCACGCCCATCACCTACACGCCGAACCCGGTGACGCCGCCGCTCGGTTCGGGCCAGACGGTCGAGCCTCACGAATATGACGACGGCAGGCGCCGCGCCGGGCATCTACACGCTCTGGGTCCAGGGCCAGGCCGGCGCCCCGTATCTCACGACGAAGTTCGAGCCGATCCCCGTCAAGATCGGCACCGTGAACCGCGACTTCACGATCACCGCCGACGCTTCGATCAAGGCCGCCGCCGACGCCGGCGACACGGTGACCTTCACGCTCAACCTGAACGCCGATCACGGCACGGCGTTCGGCGGGCCCGTGGCCTTGTCGCTCGACGGCGCCGCTCCCCACGCGGCATCGGCGCGACGAGCTTCAGCGCCCCAGCCGTCACGCCGACGAACGGCAACGGCACGACCTCAACGCTCACGATCAACACCGGGACGATGGCGCCCGGCCGGCACCGGCTCGTCGATCCGCGCAACCGGCATGAACGGCGACTCGACGCCACGTCCGGTCACCCACCTCCTCCAGGTCTGGGTCGACGTCGCCACCGGCGGCCGGCGCAACAGCGAGTACGTCGACATCGTCGGCTTCGCGGTCATGCGCATCGTCGCGATGCCGACACGAACACCGTCAGCGCCTACGCGATCACCCCTGTGATCGCCGATCCCAACGACCCCCGACTGCTCCGCGGTCAGGCGGCGCGGTTGGTGCCCTGGAACTAGCCGGTACGGGCACGGCACATCGAACAGCCGGCCGGCGCGCCGTCACGCGCGTCGGACCGGGAACTGGGAGGCAGCGACACCATGGAGATGGAATACCGGGACCCCTCGAAGCGAGGCAAGGCGATCGTCGTCATCGGCGTCCTCCTCGCCCTCGCGGCCGGCGGCGCGGCGTTCTACCTGATCAACCAGGCCCAGCAGAAGGCCGGCCAGGGCACCCTGCAGAAGACCGACGTCGTCGTCGCGGTCCAGCCGATCCCGGCCCGCAAGCCGGTCGAGGCCGGTGACATCGAGGTCCGCCAGGTCCCGCTCGACCCGTCGAACTCGGACGCGATCGTCTTCAAGCAGCCCGACGACGTCATCGGCCGGGTGCTCGCGGTCACGCGTCCTGCAGGACCAGATCCTCACCCAGAACATGCTCGCCGGCGCGGCGGCGGGCGCCCAGTTCTCGATCCTCCAGCCGGGCGAGACGATCGCCCCCGACTCCGAGGCGTGGCGGGCCGTCTCGCTGACCGTGCCCGACGAGCGGGCGGTCGGCGGGTCTGCTCCAGCCGGGGATGACCGTCGACGTCCTGACGAGCGCCACGGTCAACGTGCCGCAGGACCTGCTCGACGCCGGCCGCTATTACACCGACAAGTCGACGAAGCTCACGTACCAGAACATGGTGATCCTCGCCAAGACCGGCCAGTTCTACGTCGTCAAGGCGACGCTCGCAGGTCGCCGAGGAGATCAGCCACCTCATGGCCGCCGGCAACGCGACGTTCAGCCTGATCATGCGGCCCGAGGCCGACATCAGGACGGTCGACGTGTCGAAGCTAGGCGAGACGACGAACAAGCTGATCTCGAAGTACGGCCTGCCGGTGCCGGAGGTCTTCCCGCCCGGCCATGGCCCCATCCCGACGCCGGCGCCGACGCCGTCGCCGAGCCCGGGCTCCTCGCCCGCTCCGAGCGCCAGCCCGGCTCCGTAACCAGCCGCGTCAGCTCGCGGCTGGGTGCCGCCTCCATGTCCGCGGCCGGCCGCCGTCGCGGCCGGCCACGCCCCCCGGTCCCCGCGCGCCCGCCCATGGCGCCTCTCCCGCCGCGCCGCTGACCCGGCGCGCCTCCCAGGCCACCCGGTCCGCCGCCGCGGGCCGGGTGGCCGACCCGCTTCTGCCGCTCAGGCAGGCCTGAGCTCGTGCCAGGCGGCGACGACGGCCTCGCGGGCCGCTCCCGGATCGCCCGACGTGTCGATGACCCGCGTCGCGGCCGGCCGGAGGCGCTCGGTGATGTCGCCCTGGGCCGCGATCCGGCGGTCCGCGTCGGCGGCGTCCGTGCCGCGGCCCAGCAGCCGGTCGCGCTGCGCCCCTGAGTCGCAGGTCACGAGCCAGATCTCATCGCACAGATCTGCCAGCGGACCCCCGATGAGCTTGATCGCCTCGATCACGGTCACCGCCACTCCCGCGTCCTCGTCCGCTCGCAGCGCCCGGCCGATACGCTCGCGGACGTGCGGGTGGGTGATCGCCTCGAGGTCGCGGAGCGCCGCCGGGTCGCTGAACACGAGCGCCGCGAGCGCCGCCCGATCGAGGCCGCCGTCGGACCGCCGGTAGCGCTCTCCGAACCGGCCGATGACCGCGTCGAGCGCCGGCTCGCCGGGCGCCGTCACGGCGCGAGCGACCTCGTCGGCGTCGATCGCGTGCGCGCCGAGCTCCACGAGCCATCCGGCGACGGTCGACTTGCCGCAGCCGATCGGGCCGGTGAGCCCGATCCGAAGCGTCACGGGGCCCGCTCCTCGAGCTCCAGCCAGGCGTCCTCGGCGACCGCCAGCGCCGCGTCGACGTCGGCCAGCTCGCTCGTGACCCGCCGCATCTCGACGAAGTTCGCGGCGACCGCCGGATCGCCCATCGCCAGCTCGAGGTGGCTCTTGCGCAGCCCCAGCCGGCTCAATTCGGCGTCGAGCACGACTCGCTGGCGCCGGTAGGCGTCCTTCGAGAGCCGCTCGCGCTTCGCGGGGCGGGCCGTTGAGGCGCGGACGCCGGCCTTGGGCGGTGACGACGGTCCTGCGGTCGCCTCACGCGCCCCGGACGGCGCAGATGCTCCGACGGCAAGCGCAACGCCCCGTGCCGCCGGCGGACGCTCCGCCGCCTCGGTCACCGTCCAGCCGGACGCCACCGCCGCTCGCCAAGCGCGGTAGCCGCCGTCGAACGCCGCGGCGACCCCGTCGCCGACGACCCACAGCTTCGTGCAGATCGTCTCGAGCAGCCGCCGGTCGTGGCTGACGACGAGCAGCGTCGCCGACGAGTCGAGCATGAACGACTCGATCGCCTCGCGGGCCGGGATGTCGAGGTGGTTCGTCGGCTCGTCGAGCAGTAGCACGTTCGACGGCATGATCCCGAGCAGCGCGAGCTCGAGCCGCGACCGCTCCCCGCCCGAGAGCGATCGGACCTCCTTGAACGCGTCGTCGCCGCGGAACAGGAACCGGGCGAGGTACGCACGCGCCTCGCCCGGCGTCAGCGGGATCGCGTCGAGCAGGGCGTCGAGGACCGTCGCGCCGCCGATCGCCGCGCCGCGCAGCTGCGCGAGGTAGCCCAGCTGGACCGCGTTGCCGAACGTCAGCCGGCCGTCGATCGGCGGCAGCTCGCCGGCGATCGTCCGCAGGAGCGTCGTCTTCCCGGCCCCGTTCGGGCCGACGATCCCGATGCGGTCTCCCCGCTGGGCGGCGAGGAACGGGATCCGGGCCACCGGCCGGGGCACCGCCGACGGCCGTCCGTCCGCGTCGGTCGCCCCGCGGCCGGGCAGGTAGCCGACGACGAGGTCCTCGATCCGGACGACGATCTCGCCGGAGCGGGCCGGTCCGCCGCCGGTCAACGCGCCGCCCGGCAGCCGCAGCTTGCGAGAGCTCTTCGGCGCCTCGACCCGCTCGCCGAGGAGGCGCTCGAGGCGGGCCTCGTGCTCGTGCATCTTCGAGAACTTCCGATGGGACCGGTAGCGCTGGACGAGCTCTCGCTCGCGGGCGATCGACTCGGTGTGGCTCTCGGCGTCCTTCGCGGCCCGGGCGTCGCGCTCCTCCCGCTGGCGGTGGTAGGCGCTGTAGTCGCCGCGGAACGCGGTCAGGCGGCGGTCGCGCAGCTCCCAGACCCGGGTCACGGTCGCGTCGAGGAACGCCCGGTCGTGGGAGGCGACGAGCAGCGAGCCGCGGCGTCGCCGGAGGTGCTCCTCGATCCACTCGAGCGCGCCGATGTCGAGATGGTTCGTCGGCTCGTCGAGGAGCAGCAGGTCCGGGTCGGCGATGACGAGCCGGGCAAGCGCGGCGCGGGTCTGCTCGCCGCCCGACAGCGCCGACGGCGGCCGGATCCAGTCGCCCGGATCGAATCCCAGCCCGGAAAGCGCCTCGTCCACGCGCTGGTCGACGGTGTACCCGCCGAGGACCTCGAACTCGTGCTGGAGGTCGGCGTAGCGGCGCTCCTCGACGCGATGCTCCTGCTCGTATCGGGCGAGCTCAGCCGCGATCGTGTCGAGATGCGCCGCGCCGGCCCGGACCGCGGCCCGGAGGTCGGGCGCGGCCATGAATGCCGCGTCGAAGTGCGACTCCTGGGCGAGCAGGCCGAGCGTCAGCCCCCGCTTCCGGACGACCTCGCCGCCGTCGGGCTCGTCGACGCCGGCGGCGATCCGGAGGAGCGTCGTCTTGCCGGCACCGTTCGGCCCGACGAGCCCGATGCGGTCGCCGACCGCGATCGCCGCCGTGATCGAGTCGAGGATGACGAACGTCCCGACCTCGCGCCGGACGCCGGTCAGCCGCAGGATCGACACCGCTCAGCCCCCGACCGAGGCGCGCGCCGCCGCCCGGCGGGTCGCGGCCGCCTTCCGGGTCCGCTCCGTCCGCGCCTCGCGGGCCGTCCGCTCCGCCTGCGTCAGCCCGACGCTCCCCTCCCCGGCCGGCAGCTCCGTCCACCGCCCGCCGCGCCGCTCCGGCGACGACGCCGTCGCGAGGATCCGCCGCGCGCCGGCACGATCCGCGGCCGGCAGCCGCTGGCACCACGAGCAGAAGTGCGTCGCCCGCCCGCCGACGACGATCCGCCGGATCGGCCGGCCGCAGCGCAGGCATGGCTCGTCGGTCCGCTGGTAGACGGCGAGGTGCTCCTGCATCTCGCCGTCGCCGTCGGGCGCCGTGTAGTCGTCGATCGACGAGCCGCGCCGGATGACCGCCTCGGCGAGGATCCGCCGGAGGTGCGCCCAGAGACGCCGCTCGTCGGGCGGGCGCAGCGTCCGGGCGGTCCGCAACGGGTGGAGCTTCGCCGCCCAGAGCGCCTCGTCGGCGTAGATGTTGCCGACGCCGGCGACGAACGTCTGGTCGAGGAGCAGCGGCTTGAGACGGCCCTTGCGAGCCCGCAGCCGCCGCCGGAACGCCGCGACCGTGAACGCGTCGGACAGGGGCTCCGGGCCCGTCTTCTCGAACGGATCGGCCGTGTCCGCGCCGTACAGCCCGATCCGGCCGAACTTGCGGACGTCCCGGAACCGGATCTCGCGGCCGTCCTCGAGCTCGAACACGACCCGGACGTACGGATCCGGCGGGCCGCCCTGGGGCACGACGAACAGCTGCCCCGTCATCTTCAGGTGGATCGTCAGGAACGCGTCGCCGGAGAGATCGACGACGAGCTGCTTCCCGCGCCGCCCGACCGCCTCGACCCGGCGCCCCGCCAGCCCGTCCGCGAATGCCTCCGGCGTCCCCTCGCGAAGGGTCCGCTCCCAGAGCACGGTCGCGTCCGTGATCGTCGCGCCGACGATCCGCCCGCGGAGGTCGCGGGCGACGGTTTCGACCTCCGGCAGCTCCGGCACGATCCGCGACCGCTACGAGGCGATGGGAGCGACCGGCGCCTCGAGCGGCAGCTCGTCGGCCTCCGCGGCGACCGCGTCCTCGCGGGTGAGCGGCGTCATCGACTCCCAGTTGTCGCCGACCTTGACGTCGACGACGAGCGGAACCGACAGCGGCAGCGCGCCCTCCATCGTCTCCCGCAGGAGCGCGGCCAGCCGCTCGACCTCGTCGCGCGGCACCTCGAACAGCAGCTCGTCGTGGACGGTGAGCAGGAGCCGCGCCCGGAGGCCCTCCTCGGCCACCTTGTCGGCCGTCCGGATCATCGCGATCTTCTGGATGTCGGCGGCGGTCCCCTGGATCGGCATGTTGATCGCCATCCGCTCGCCCGCCCCGCGCAGCGTCGGGTTGCTCGCCCGCAGCTCCGGGATCTGGCGCTTCCGGCCGAGCAGCGTCTCGACGTAGCCCTGACTCTTCGCCTGCTCCTTGATCGCCATCATGTAGTAGCTGATCCCGGAGTACGCGGCGAAGTAGCTGTTGATGAACTCCTGCGCCTCCTGGCGGGGGATGTTCGCCCGCGACGCCAGCCCGAAGTCGCTCATCCCGTAGGCCAGGCCGAAGTTGACCATCTTCGCCATCGACCGCTCACCGACGTCGACGTCGGCCGGGTCCTTGTGGAGCACCCGGGCCGCCGTCTCGCGGTGGATGTCGGCCTTGCGGGCGAACGCGTCCTTCAGGTGCTCGTCGCCCGAGACGTGGGCGAGGATCCGCAGCTCGATCTGGGAGTAGTCGGCGGCGAGCAGCGTCTGGTCCGGCGATCCGGCGACGAACGCCCGCCGGATCCGGCGGCCCAGCGCGGTCCGGATCGGGATGTTCTGGAGGTTCGGATCGGACGAGGACAGGCGGCCGGTCGAGGCGACGGCCTGGTGGAACGTCGTGTGGAGGCGGCCGTCCTGCTCCGAGATCAGCGACGGCAGCGCCTCGACGTACGTCGAGCGGAGCTTCGTGTAGATCCGCCACTCGAGCAGCTTGTCGATCATCGGGTGGGCCGGCCGGAGCTCCTCGAGGACCGACGCGTCGGTCGAGAAGCCGGTCTTCGTCTTGCGGCCCTTCGGCAGGTTCAGCTCGAAGAACAGGACCTGCTCGAGCTGCTTGGGGCTGCCGAGGTTGAACTCGTGGCCGACGTCGACGTAGATCTCGCGCTCGAGCCGCTCGATCTCGCCCCGGAACTCCTCGTCGAGTGCCGCGAGGGCCTCGCTGTCGAGGGCGACCCCGATCGCCTCCATCCGGGCGAGGACCGGGATCAGCGGCAGCTCGATCTCGCGGAACAGCCGGTCGAGCTTCGTGTCGGCGAGGCGGCGCTCGAGCGGCTCCCTGACGGCTAGCGCCGACAGCGCCTCGAGACCGGCCCGCGCGGTGGCCGGCAGCTCCGTCGCCGGCGGCAGGATCTGGTCGAGGTTCTCGGCGACGACGTCGGCGATCGTCTGGCTGCGCAACGCCGCGTTCAGGATGTACGCGGCGATCTGCGTGTCGAACGCGACCGGCGTCACGAGGGCGTGGTCGTCCTCGCCGAAGCGGGCGACGAGGATCGGCTTGATCTCGTGGCCGACGAGCGGCAGGCCGAGCGCCTCGACGAGGTGGCGCAGCGCGGTCGCGGCCTCCGGCGCCGTCCGCGGCGACGACACGGCCGTCGGGCGCGGCGACGGCGAGCGCGAGCGGCGTCCCGCGTCGGGGCCGGGGGTCGTCGGCGACGAGCGATGCCCCGACGAGGGGCTGGGCGGTGAGCCACGCGCGGAGGTCCTCGATCCCGTC
The DNA here is from genome assembly GCA_963845925.1 of uncultured Chloroflexia bacterium. Lineage (GTDB taxonomy): Bacteria > Chloroflexota > Limnocylindria > Limnocylindrales > CSP1-4 > CF-46. The sequence continues at coordinate 136,850 of CAWJUA010000029.1, read as the reverse complement.
GGCGCCGCGGACTTCGATCCGGCCGGGGTCGACGATCGCCGCCGCGAGCGCCGTGGGCAGGTCGCCGATCGGCTCGATCGAGGTCGGCTGACCGTCGCCACCGCCATCGCCAATTGCAGTGGCGCCGCCATCGCCAGCCGCCGGGCGTGGCGCGTTCACCGAGTCGAAATCGAGGCGGAGCTGCAGCTCGCCGCTCTCGGGACGCGCGCCGGGCCGGGCTGCGCCCCAGCCATCCGGCCGGCCAACGACCCGGGCCGCCGGCACGTAGCCGCTCTCGACAACCGCCTTGAGACTGTCGGACCGCTCCTGGGGCGACTCGCCGGCCATCGGCGGCAGGCGCTCGATCAGCGTCCGGAACTCGTACTCGCGGAACAACCGGACGACTGTGTCGCGGTCGTAGTCGCCGAGCCTGGCCGCCTCGAGGTCGATCTGGATCGGCAGGTCGCGGACGATGCGCGACAGGTCGCGGCCCATGAGGATCTGGTCGACGTGCTCGCGGAGCTTGTCACCGAGCTTCGGGGGCGTGACCTCGTCGAGGCGGGCGAGCAGCGAATCGAGCGTGCCGAAGTCGCGGATCAGCTTCGCCGCGGTCTTCTCGCCGACGCCGGGCACGCCCGGGATGTTGTCGGTGGGGTCGCCCTTGAGCGCCTTGTAGTCGACCATCTGGTCGGGCCGCAGCCCGAACCGCTCGTCGATCTTCGCGACGTCGTACATCACCGTGTTCTCGACGCCCGAGCGCGTCGTCATCAGGCGAACCCGGGGCGTGACGAGCTGGAGCATGTCGAGGTCGACGGTGACGATCGTCGTCTCGAGGTCGTCGCGTGAGTCGAGCTGCTTCGTGATCGTCCCGATGACGTCGTCGGCCTCGTAGCCCTGCATCTCGTAGACCGGGATCCGGAGGGCCTTGACGATCTCGCGGACCTTCGGGAACTGGTCGCGGAGGTCGTCCGGCATCTTCGTCCGGGTCGCCTTGTACTCCGAGTACTGCTCGTGCCGGAACGTCGGCCCGGGCAGGTCGAAGGAGACCGCGAGGTAGTCGGGCTGGAGGTCCTGGAGGCCGCGCAGGACGATGCTCGCGAAGCCGAATGCGCCGTTGACGAGCTCGCCTTTCGACGTCGTCAGCGGCGGGAGGGCGAAGTAACCGCGGTAGACCAGCCCGTAGCCGTCGAGCAGCATGAGTCGTTCGGTGGGCACGGGGAAAGTGTACCGGCGGACCGGTCCGGACCTGACGAGTTTGAACGGGCTCCGCGAGCCTGTGGCGGCGCCCGGCGAGGTCAGCCGGCGGCGGCCCGCCGTCCGATCGACCGCAGGAGCAGCACCAGCAGGCCGGCCGCGAGCAGGATCGACGAGGCGATCACGAGGCCCGATGGGCCGTTGCTTTGGCTGGGGACCGGTGTCGGTTCCGGAGCCGGGATGACGACCGGTCCGCCGCCGCCGTCCTGGCCGATCGGGTTGGCGGCCGTGACGTTCCGTGACGTCGGCGCGGCCGTCGCCTTCGAGCCGGCGATGCCAGGGACGATATGGGTCGGTTCTGAAGCCATCGTGTCGTAGCCGCCACTCGGGGAAGAGCCGGCTTCGCCAAACGCGACAGGCGGAGCCTGGCTTGCGGCGGCGCGGGCCGCCGCTGCAGACGCCGCGGGCGACGCTTCGGGCCCGCGGAGCTCCACGGCACCGGGCTGGTTCCCGGCTGCGGCCGCCGGCATCGACGCTGCGGGAGCCGAGGCGGCGGACCCGCCGAGACCACCAAGCTGGATCGACGGCGCTGCCCCGATCAGCAGCCCGACGATGCCGAGCGTCGCCATGCCGACCCCCAGCTGCTTGCTGAAGATCGAGCCGGGTGCGGCGAAGGCCGCGACGAACCGGCGCCAGCCGCCCGGCTGGAGCTTCGCGGCCTGCTCGGGGCTGATCTGGAAGTCGCGGGTCCGGACCGCGGGTGGGAGGGCTCTGGTCGCGCGGGCGATCGCGAGGACGTCATCGTGGAGTCGGGCGCACTCGGCGCAGGAATTGACGAGGGACTGGGCGACGGCGCGGTCGCGGTCGTCAGGAGCGAGATCGCCGCTGGCGAACGAGACCACGAGGATCTGGTCGTGCTGCTCATGCAGCTCGTTGACGTGGGGCATACGAGTCAGACGGCCCTCCATCGGCCATGGTTCCGATCAGCCACGGAACAGGTCCATGCGGTCGGCGAGCCGGTCGCGCAGGGCGAGCCGGCCGCGGTGGATGCGGGATTTCACGGTGCCGAGCGAGACGCCGGTCATGTCGGCGATCTCCTGGTAGTCGTAGCCCTCGACGTCGAAGAGCACGATCGCCGTCCGCTGGTCGGGCGTGATCGTCGCGAGGGCGGCGTTGAGCACGTTCGTGCGCTCGCTCGTCAGTGCGGTCGTCACGGGGTCGGCGGCCTCGTCGGCCGGCGGCTGCCAGCTCTCGTCCTCGAGCTCCGGGTAGGGCTGGACCGGGCGGCGCTTGCGGGCACGCTGCGTGTCCATCGCCGCGTTGACCGCGATCCGGTTCAGCCACGACTTCACGATGCCGCCGCGGAAGCCCGCGAGGTTGCGGAAGGCGCTGAAGAACGCCTCCTGGGTCACGTCGGACGCCTGGTCGCGGTCCGGGACCATCCGCACGACGAGCGCGAACAGTTGGTCCTGGTAGAGCGTGACGAGGTCGTTGAATGCGCCGAGGTCGCCCTCGCGGGCGCGCTCCAGCAGGATGAGGTCACGGCGCTGGACAGGGTCGTCGACGGCAGTCGTCGAGCGAAGGTCCTCCACGGGCAGGGGGCCCCTCCGGACGGCGAGTTCGAGGCGCGGCGAGTCTAGCATCGGTTCCGCGGCGTGACGTCAGCATCGCGGCTCTGGTTCCGCGGGCGCGATGCGGGCCTGCCGCGGGCGTCGATTAGGATGGCGCTCCGCGCCGAAGTGGCGGAATGGCAGACGCTGCGGTCTCAAACACCGTTGAGGGCAACCTCGTGTGGGTTCGAATCCCACCTTCGGCACCACTTAGAAGCAACGCGATAAGCGCGGATGGCCTGCAGCTCGGGCGGCAGCGGATCGGTTGCGAGCGGCGGATTCCGCCCGCGGGGCCTCAGCTCCGGTCGCGCCTGAAGGCAACGGGCCGCGGAGCGCGCCACCGTCCTGTGCCCCGGCCAGCCTGCCACGCAGACCACTGTTGCTGCACTCCGACGGGATCGGCGCCGGGTCGCGTCGCACGCCCACCCCGGGCAGACGGGACGTCCTTTTCGCAGTGGTGCCTCGCGGCATGGATGTCCAGGTCGCCGGCAAGGGGTCGCCCTCAGCTCAGGTTCGGTCCACTCGGCCCTATCGCGGTCCACGAGCAAGGGCGACGATGCTGCCAGCCTTGGAACGAGGTAGACATGACCCTCAAGAAACCCCTGGTTGCAGACGTGATGACCACCCGGCCCGCTGTACTGACGGTCGATGCGTCCCTCGAAGAGGCGGATTTCGTCCTTCGCTCCACGATCATCACAGGCCTGCCGGTTGTCGACGGCGACGGTGCCTTGGTGGGCGTCGTCTCGCATGCGAACCTCGTCGCGTACCGATTCGCCCATCTGAGCCCTCCAGTCGAGGTGACCCGGACGGACTCCGCGTCAACGAATAAGTGAGTCTCGCGACGGGCATGGTCCCGCTGGCGGACGCGCCCGGCCACCCCGACGTCCGGAGCCGGGGGCACGATCTGATCGCTGATCCTCTCCTGAACAAGGGCACGGCATTCACGATCCGCGAGCGCGACGCCTTTGGCCTGCACGGTCTGCTGCCGCCAGGTGTGGCGACGATCGACGCGCAGCTCAGGCTGGAGCTCGAGCACGTCCGCCGCAAGGACGATGACCTCGAACGGTACATCGGACTGGCCGCACTCCAGGACCGTAACGAGACGCTCTTCTATCGGCTTCTCCTCGAGAACCTCGCGGAATTCCTTCCAATCGTCTATACGCCGACCGTCGGTCTCGCGTGCCAGCAGTTCAGCCACATTGTCCGGCGCCCGCGGGGCGTCTGGATCACTCCCGATGACGTCGGCCGGATCGACGCAATCCTTCGATCTGCTGGCGATGACATCCGCCTCATCGTCGTCACAGACAACGAGCGCATCCTGGGCCTCGGTGACCAGGGGGCCGGCGGGATGGCGATCCCGGTGGGCAAGCTGGCGCTCTACACCGCGGCCGCGGGTATCTATCCAGCCCACACCCTGCCCGTCTCGCTCGATGTCGGGACCGACCGTCGGGAGCTCCTGGACGACCCCCTCTATGTCGGTCACCGGGCGCCTCGGTTGCGCGGCACGGACTACGACGCGGTCGTCGAGGCGTTCGTCGAGGCCGTTGCCGGGACCTTTCCGCGGGCGATCATCCAGTGGGAGGACTTCAAGGGACACAACGCGGTCCGGGTCCTCGATCGTTATCGCGATCGGCAGCCGAGTTTCAACGACGATATTCAGGGCACGGGTGCGGTCGTACTCGCCGGCCTGCTCGCCGCACGGCGGGAGCGAGGGAGTCTCACGTCCGACCGCTTCATGTTCCTCGGCGCGGGAGGAGCGGCCATCGGCATCGCCAGCCTTCTGCAGCGCGAGCTGGTCGCCGAAGGAATGGACCGCGGGGAGGCCGCCGCGGCGATGGTCATGCTCGACACCCATGGCCTGGTTCATGCCGATCGTCCGGCTCTCGCCGATGATCAGCGGCCATTTGCCGTCATACCGGCCGAACTCCTGGAGGCCGGACTCCGGCCGGGCCAGTTCGCCGATCCTGTCGCCATCGCGCGCGCCACCGGGACGACGGTCCTGATCGGCGCGACGGCCTCTGCAGGCGCATTCTCGGAACCGCTCGTCCGGGAGGTGGCGCTCCACGACCGCGTGCCGATCATCCTGCCACTGTCGAACCCGGGGGCCTGTGCCGAGGCGTCGCCCGAGGACATCCTGGCGTGGACCGACGGCCGGGCCCTGGTCGCAGCCGGCGGGCCCAGTCGCGACGTCGTGGGCCCCGGCGGGACGAGGGTGATCGGCCAGGCGAACAACGTCTTCGTGTTCCCGGGCGTGGGGCTTGGCGCGATCGTTGCCGAGACCCGCGAGATCACTGACGGGATGTTCCTCGTCGCCGCCCACGAGCTGGCCGGACTAGTGTCGGCCGACCGATTGCGGACTGGCGCGCTCTACCCGCCCATCGGAGGCCTGCGGGCCGTCGCGCGGGCGATCGCCGTCGCGGTAGCCCGCGAGGCACGGGATGGCGGGCACGGACGGGATCGCTCCGATCTCGAGATCGAAGCAGCGGTCGATGCCGCGATGTGGTGGCCCGACTACGTGCCGCTGGAGCCCGGCCCCTGATCGGACCAAGCTAATGGCGACTTCCTGAGCCCTTGGCTGGGCGCGGAGGGCGATCGCATCGCCCTCCGCTTGGCCCGGTCGCTCAGACCCGCTCGAAGGCCATCGCCACGGACCCGCCGCCGCCGAGACAGAGGGTTGCCAGCCCGTACTGACCGCCTCGTCGCTGAAGCTCGTGGAGGAGGGTCGCGACAATCCTGGCTCCGGACGCCCCGATCGGGTGACCGAGCGCGATCGCCCCGCCGTTCACGTTCACCTTGTCCCAATCGAAGCCAAGCTCGCCGCCATCGGCCAGGGTCTGGGCCGCGAACGCCTCGTTGATCTCGATCAAGTCGAACGCCTCGATTGGCATCTCGATCCGATCGAGGAGCCGGCGGACACCCTGAACCGGGGCGAGGAACAGCCACTTCGGCTCCACCTCGGCCTGGGCGTAGCCGATGATCCTGGCGAGTGGCTTGAGGCCGTAACGCTCGACCGTCCGTTCGCTGGCGACGACCGTCGCCGCAGCGCCGTCCGTGATGCCCGGGGCATTCCCGGCCGTGACGGTGCCGATCGTCGCGTCACCGCGATCCTCCCCGGTCGGCAGGTCGAAGGCCGGCTTGAGCTTCGCTAGCGCTTCGAGCGTCGAGTCCCGTCGTGGCCCTTCGTCCACGGCTACGACCGTCTCCCGTCCCTTCGCGTCGCGAACGGTGACGGGCGCGATCTCGGCCTCGAATCGGCCCTCGTCGATCGCGGCGACCGCCAGCTGGTGGCTGCGCAGGGCGAACTCGTCCTGAGCCTGGCGGCTGACCTTGTTGGAGATCGCCACCCGCTCTGCGTGGGTGCCCATGTGGCAGCCCTCGACCGCGCACCACAGGCCGTCCTGAACTGTGCCGTCGACAAGCGTGCCGTTGCCCAGGCGATACCCGAAGCGAGCCTTTGGCAGGAAGTACGGCGCGCCGTTCATGCTCTCCATGCCGCCGGCGACAACCACCTCGGCGTCACCCGCCCGAATCTCGGCGGCGCCGAGCATGACGGCCTTGAGAGCCGAGCCGCAGACGCGGTTGATCGTCGTCGCGCTCGTCGTGACCCGCAGCCCACCGCGGAGGGCAGCCTGGCGGGCTGGCGCCTGACCGACGCCGGCCTGAAGCACCTGGCCCATGAGGACCTCGTCAACCGTGACGTCGGGCGGGAGGCCACTGCGCTCGACTGCCGCGCGGATGGCGACCCCTCCCAGCTCGACCGCCGGCACATCGGCCAGCGCGCCGCCGAACTTGCCGATCGGTGTCCGGGCCGCACTCACGAGGTAGACCCCGCCATTGGGGTCGAGGTGAGTCGTATCAGTCATCGTGGGTCTCCTCTGGAGGTCTTAGTTCGGCAGGGCCGACAGGCGGGCGATCAGGTGTACAGCCCGCCGTCGATCGCGATCACCTGCCCGGTGATGTAGTCGCCGCTCGAGATCAGGAACGCGGCCGCCTGCGCGATCTCCTCGGGGCGCCCGAAGCGACCCATGGGGATCTTCGCGAGGATCTTGGCGCGGACCTCCTCCGGCATCGCCGCAATCATCTCGGTCTCGATGAATCCCGGCGCGATGGCGTTGACCGTGACGCCCTTGCGGGCCAGCTCGAGCGCTGCGGACTTGGTGAAGCCGATGATCCCGGCCTTGGCCGCGGCGTAGTTCGCCTGGCCGAAGTTGCCATGGATGCCGATCACCGAGCTGATGTTCACGATCCGGCCGTAGCCCGCCTCGACCATGTGCGGCAGCACCTGGGATGTCATCTGGAAGACGCTGGTCAGGTTCGTCTGGATGACGGCGCCCCACTCCTCGGGCGACATCTTGGCGAGCGACCGGTCGCGAGTGATCCCGGCGTTGTTGACAAGAGCGTCGATCTTCCCGAAGCGTTCGACTACGTTCGCCACGGCCTTCTCGACGGCCTCCGCGTCCTGGACGTCGCAACCGAAAGCGAACGCCGTGCCGCCGTGAGACGCGATCTCGGCGGCGACCTGCTCGGCGGCCTCCTCGTTGCTCACGAAGCCCACGGCAACCGACGCGCCGCATCGTCCGAGCTCGAGCGCGATCGCCCGGCCGATGCCGCGCGATCCGCCGGTCACGAGGCAGGCCCTGCCGTTCAGGTCGGCCGTCGCGCGACGCTCCTCGGTTCGCGCCAAAGCGGAGATCGCCGGCGATCCGGTCGCCGGCCACGTGGTTGTCATCGCGGAAACCTCCTCGTTTCGAGCGAAACGGAAATGGCCGGCGACCCGGTCGCCGGCCATGGAGTTGTCATTCGGCTGCTTGTCAGCGCTTGGTGGGCTCGGTCGCCTTCGCGGTGGCCTTGATGGTGGACTGCCAGGTCTCGAGCGTCGCCTGCTGCGTTCGCTTGAGAAGCTCGCTGAACTGGGCGACCGCCTGCTTGTTGCTCTTCACATTCAGGTCGAACAGGCTCAGACCTGCGTCGATCGCGGCATTCTGCGCGCCGAAGGCGGTCTTGAGAACCGCTTCACTCTGGACGGACCAGGTGCTCAGGAGGTCCCGGCCGAGGCTGTTCGCCTCGTCGAAGTATGAGCGCGCCGCCTCAATCGAGGCCTTGGCGTTCTCCGTGTTTGTGCGGGCTGCCTGAGCGGCGATCCGGGTGGCTTCAGCGACTGCGGCAGTCGCCGACTCCGGCATGTCATTCATCGTGGTGGTAGACACGGTGGCCTCCTTCGATCTATGATCTGGTTGACGCTACCTGCACATCGACTCTAAGTGCATTCTGCACTTAGCTGCGACAACTGTCAAGGGTCGCACCGACCAGGGAGCAGAGGACATCGAGGTGAGCATGCCTGACGGACACGCCGGAGCCAGGTCACCGTCCGATTCGCCGGAGCCGCTCGACGAGCGGGAGCCCGAGCGCGAGCCGTTGTCCGGCTGGCCGCCGCGCGACTTCCTCGCGCCGTTCGTGCTGCTGGCCGTCTCGATGCAACGGGCGCATGGCTATGTGATCGAGGACTACCTGCGCGCGTTCGGCTTGTTCGGGATCACGATGAGCACGCTCTATCGGACGCTGCGCCAGATGGAGAAGGACGGGTATCTCGAATCAACCTGGGAGCCCGGGCCCACAGGGCCCGCGCGGCGGGTCTACACGATCACCGACGCCGGCCACACCTGGTTGGACTCCTCGGCGGCGTTGCTCGACGCTTATCGCCAGACGATCGACCGCTTCCTCGATCTGTACGGCGCCGGCCCGGGCGCGAGCCGCTCGGATGGCGACGAGACGACCGACAAGAAGCGGACACACGATCAGGAAACGGACAAGACGGCGACGGATCAGAAGGAGACGCTCCGATGACGAAGACGGAACAAGCCAGCGAGGAAGCGGATGTGTTCCTGGTCTGGCGCGAGATGTATGACGCGAATGAGAAGGCCTGGAACACGGCCCTCGAGCAGGCGATGGGATCCTCGGAGTTCGGTGAATCGAGCGGTCGGCTGCTCGAAACAATGCTCGCAGCCCAGAAGTCCGTCCGCGACAACATGCGGGCCTACCTCGAGGCGATGAACGTGCCGACCCGCGAGGACATCGCTCGGCTCGGCGAGCTCGTCGTTGGGCTCGAGGAGAAGAGCGACCAGATCGCCGACCGACTCGACGCCCTCGACGACGTCATTCGCACCCAGTCGGTCGAGGCCGGAAAGATCGATCAGATCGGCGGCCGACTCGACACGATCGATCGCTCACTCCGGAGCCAGGCGACCCGGGCCCCCAAGATCGATCGGATCGCCAAGCGACTCGACACGATCGACCGCTCGCTCCGCAGCCGCGCCACCGAGGCCGCCAAGATCGATCGGATCGCCAAGCGACTCGACACGATCGACCGCTCGCTCCGCAGCCGAACGGTCGCAGCCGGCAAGCCTGCGGCGCGCGCCGCCCGCGCGGTCGCCGCCAAACCGGCCACAGCCGCCGCGGCTGCCGAGCCGGCCGGGCCCGCCAAGGCCGCCACCACCGCCAAGGCCACCACCACCGCCAAGCCGGCGACCTCGCAGACGAGCGCCGTCGAATGACCACCCCAGCGGCGTTCACCATCCCGGACGCGGCCAACGTCTGGTCCTCGACGGACCGCGCCCTGGAGATGGCGCGTGTCGTCCTCGGCTCCATGGACGCGCCGGTCGGCCTCACGCCGAAGGAGCTCATCTGGCGCAAGAACAAGGCACGCCTGTACCGCTACGTTCGATCCGAGCCGGCGACCCAGCGGACGCCGATCTTCCTCGTGCTCCCGCTCATCAACCGTGCCTACATCCTGGACCTGCGGCCGGGGGCGAGCTTCGTCGAGTTCCTCCTCGGCGAGGGCTTCGACGTCTTCCTGATCGATTGGGGAATCCCCGGCGACGAAGATCGGGCACTCGACGTGACAACCCTCGTGACGCGCTACCTGCCGCGCGCCGCGAAGGCGATCCAGCGAACGACCGGAGCGCAGCAGATGACGGTGCTCGGCTATTGCATCGGCGGTGCGCTCGCGACGTGTTTCGCGGCTCTGCATCCCGAGGTGGTCCGGAACCTGGTGCTCCTGACGGCGCCGCTCGACTTCGCCGAGGCTGGTCAGTTCGGTCGGATGACCGCGCGAGGTGTCTTTCCCATCGATCTCCTGACGGACACGTACCCAACGATTCCCGGGCAGATGCCCGATGTTGGGTCGAAGCTCCTGAACCCGATGGCCAACTACGTGGGCACCTATCGCAACCTCTGGCAGAGGCTCGGCGATCCCGCCTTCGACGTGAGTGCCTGGCAGGCGATGTACCGCTGGGTGAACGACAGCGTCCCATTCGCCGGCGCGGCGTTCCGGCAGTGGATCGTCGAGTTCTACCAGGACAATCGACTGACCCGGGACATGCTCGAGATGGACGGCCAACCGGTTCGCCTCTCGGGCATCCAGTGCCCGGTCCTCAACATCGCCGCCAGCCGCGACCAGATCGCGCCGCGGGCGACGACGAGCGTCGTCACGAAACGCGTCGGAAGCAAGGACGCCTCGGAGATCATCGTCGAGGGCGGCCACGTTGGGATCGTCGTCGGCCGATCGGCCAGCCAGAACCTCTGGCCGAAGGTTGGCGCCTGGCTCCACGCCCATGATTGAGCCGACCGGCCGGAGATCCTGACCGGTCGGTTCTCGCCCCCTCGGCCCGCCGATCCGACCCGATCAGCCAGGACGCAGGGCGCGTATAAAGCGGCTACCTGATCGGTACGTGCGTGAGTGCGACGACCGGATCTCGCATCTCCATCAACGACACGCCGATCCCGTATGTCAGGAACGTGCCCTCCGGGACGAGCTCGAGGACAGTGGCCTCGCGCCGGTCCTTGGGGAGGAGTGACAGGAGCGACTTCGACACCGAACCGAGATCGAGTGAACCTGCCGGATGCACGATCGCACGCGCGTGGAAGCTGATGGTGGCCGGCGGGATGGGCATCAGCAGCGACAGCATGCCACCCCGCCGTACCGGCACGGTCACGGCCACCTGCTGTCCATCTCTGATCTGGCGCGCTTTCCAGCCGTCAGGGGCGACGGCCAGGTACAGGTGGCGCCCCTCCGCGGCGTACACGACGCCGCTCGATCGCGGCTCGCCGGCCGGCGTGACGTAGCTGACGATCGCGAACGAGGCCTTGCCGATCCTGGCCCAGACCTGTTCGGTGCTCGCGCGAGACGCCGTCGCCTGGTCTCGCGCTGGCGATGCACCCCGGACAGGAGTGACGCCGCCATGGTCCGCAGTCGACACCTCGTGTGTCATCGCTCTTCCTCCTGCCGCCCGTGCAGAGCGTCGTTCAGATGTCAGCTCTGCGAGATTCCTCCACCCTCCATTGAGCATCGAGAGGTGGGCGGCCGGCAACTGCCAGAGGGCCCTTTCTGGCTTGCCCAACGTGGGACGGATGGAGGTGCGGCCGAGACCCGGTGAGGCTCAGCCGAGGACAACCCTGACGCGGTGCGTCAGGCCATCGTTGGCGAGCGGGATGGCGGCGCCCGTGGCGCCTTCACCGCCCTCGCCCTCCAGCGTCCGTCCGTCGAGCTCCGCCGAGGCGACTCTGCGACTCACGCCGACAGGGTTCTCGACGACGATCTCGTACCGGGCTGAGTGGTAGCGGAACGTGAGCTCGTAGCTCGGCCACGCTCGCGGGATGCACGGGTCAACCACGAGAGTCGAGCCGCGCAGCCGGAAGCCGAGGATCGACTCCACCCCGGCCTGGTACATCCAGCCGGCGGAGCCGGTATACCAGGTCCAGCCGCCACGGCCCACGTGCGGCGGCTCCGCGTACACGTCGGCCGGCATGACGTACGGCTCCACCTTGTAGCGATGGACGCCGGCCCGGGTGCTCGCGTCGTTGATCGGGTTCAGGATCGAGAACAGGTCGCCCGCCTTGTCGCCCTCGCCGAGGGCCGCGAAGGCGAGGATTGTCCAAATGCCGCCGTGGGTGTACTGGCCGCCGTTCTCGCGGATGCCGGGCAGGTAGCCCTTGACGTACCCGGGATCGACATCGGACTGGTCGAACGGCGGCGTGAACAGCAGCACGAGCCCGTCGCCGCGGCGGATCAGATACTGCTCGACAGCGGCCATCGCCCGCCGCGCGTGGTCCATGGGCGCGGCCTTCGACAGGACGCTCCACGATTGGGCGATCGAGTCGATCCGGCACTCGGCGTTGCTCGCCGATCCGAGCGGCGTCCCGTCGTCGAAGAAGGCGCGGCGGTACCAATCGCCGTCCCAGCCGTGGCGCTCGAGGGCCAATCGCAGCCTTCGCATCTGGCCGCGCCAGCGGTCGGCGCGGGCGTCGCTACGCTCTTCTGCAATCGGCTGGAAGGAAGCGAGCACGCCGAACAGGAAGAAGCCCAGCCAGACACTCTCGCCGCGCCCCTGGTAACCCACCCTGTTCATGCCGTCGTTCCAGTCGCCGGACCCGATCAGCGGCAGCCCGTGACTGCCGACTGCGAGGCTCACCTCGATGGCCCGGGCGCAGTGCTCGTACAGGGTCGCCGACTGCGACGAGCCTTCCGGCTGGAAGTAGGCATCCGCCTGGTCGGGACGGAGCGCCTGTCCCTCGATGAACGGCACGATCTCGTCGAGCACGCCGACGTCGCCGGTCACCGCCACGTAGCGGTCGACGGCGTAGGGCAACCACAGGCGGTCGTCGGAGATGCGCGTCCGCACGCCACGGCCCGACGGCGGATGCCACCAGTGCTGGACGTCGCCTTCGGGGAACTGCCGGGCCGCGGCACGCAGGAGGTGCTCGCGCGTCAGCTCGGGCTTGGCGGTCATGAGCGCGACGACATCTTGGAGCTGGTCGCGGAAGCCGTACGCGCCACCGGCCTGGTAGAAGGCGGTCCGCGCCCATAGCCGGCAGGACACTGCCTGGTAGAGGAGCCAGGTGTTGATCATGATGTCCATCGAGCGGTCCGGCGTCCGCACCTGGAGGGCGCCGAGGACGTCGTCCCAGTACGTCCTCACGGTCTGCAGGGTTGCCTCGTGGTCGGCCGCGCGCCAGCGCCGGATCAGCTCGGTCGCCGCCGCGGCCCCGTCCGCCTCGCCGAGCAGCACGACGAGCTGGGCCCGCGCCCCGGGGGCCAGCTCAAAGCTCGTCTGGAGCGCAGCGCACGGGTCCAGGGCCGCCCCGACGGCGCCTCCGAGACGATGTCGTCGATCGAGGCCGGCCGGGCGGGCCAGCGAACCGTTGCGGCCGAGGAACTCTGTCCGATCGCCCGTCCACCACCGCTGACGGCCGCCCATGTCGAGGAATGCGACCCGACCGCCGAACTCCGTGTTCCACGGGTTGCGAGCGAGGATGGCCCGGGTCTCCGAGTCGAGCTCGGTGACCACGTGCGGCGCGGCCACGCCTCGCGCGGCGCCCAGCACCCACTCCGCGTAGGCCGTCACGGACAGTCGCCTGGCGCGGCCGGAGCGGTTCTCGATGGTCAACACGGACACCTTGACCGACGCGTCGAGCGGCACGAACTGGACGAGGCCCAGGCCGATCCCGTCGCGCGCGTGCTCGAACCGGCTGTAGCCGGGACCATGGCGCGCGATATACGTCGACTCCGCGCTACGGATCGGTAGCGCCGTGGGCCCCCACAACTCCCCGGTGTCGTCGTCGCGGACGTAGATCGCCTCGCCGGTCGGGTCGCCGACCGGGTCGTTCGACCAAGGGGTGAGCTGGTTCTCCCGGCTGTTCTCGGACCAGCTGTAGCCGGAGCCCGACTCCGAGACCTGGAAGCCGAACGACGGATTGGCGATCACGTTCAGCCAGGGCGCGGGAGTCGATTGACCCGGCCCCAGGACGACGACGTACTCCCGCCCGCCGTCGGCGAAGCCTCCCAGGCCGTTGAAGAACTCGAGCCCCGGCCGCGGCAATCCGGCGGCCTCCGGCCGCGACAATCCGGCGGCGTCCGGCCGCTCCGGCCGCTCGCCCGGCACCAGCGGAGCCGACGGGACCATCCTGGCCGGCCGCTCCAGGCGGATGACCTGATCGGCGAGCGTGCCCCGCCGGCTCAGGAGAACGGCTCGAGCGGCCGCCTGGAGCAGCGTCCGATCCTCCGCCGAAAGCTGCTCGCCGCGCAGAATGTGCACGCCGCCATGCGCCGCGTGTCGCTCGTCGACGAGCGCCGACTGGCTCGTTCGCACGGCCGCCGCGAGCGCATCCTGGAGGTCCTGGCCGTACGAGGCGCCGTGCTCATTGATGATCACGAGGTCGACATCGAGGAGCTTCAGCCGCCAGTATTCGTGGGCCCGGAGCAGCTGCCGGACGATGTCGATGTCCTCGGCCTCGTCGATCCGGACGAGCACGATCGGCAGGTCGCCGGAGATCCCGTAGGGCCACAGCCCCGGTGCGCCGCGCTCGTTCCGGGCAAGCAGGGTCGCGGACGGCCGAAGCGTCGGGTCCGAGTACAGGATCCGATTGGCGAGGCGCTGGAAGAGGTGGGCCTCGTCCGCCTCCACCCCCAGGTGGTGGAGCTGGACCTGGGCCTGCGTCCAGGCGAGCGTGGCTGCCCGTTCGAACGTGGCCGCCTCGCGGTACTTGTCCGCCAGGTCCAGAACGTCCTCGCGTGACTCCGCGACGACGGTCGAGTAGATCACGTGGACGGTGGCTCCCGGGGCGAGTGACACGCGACATCGAAGGCTGAAGATGGGATCCAGCACCGCGCCCACGGTGTTCGAGAGCGGACGGCCGTCGATGACCGAGACGGGAGATCGGACCGACCGGCCCCGGCCGAGGAAGCGGGCGCGATCCGTCTCGTACTGGATGACCTCGCCGGCTTGCTCCTCGATCGCGGCGACGTGGGCGGCCCAGACCTGCCGCTCGTCGCGCGAGCGCGGGCGTCGGGTCGCCACGAGGGCTCCGACTTCCGGCGCGAACTCGGTCTGCACGAACAGGTTCTGGAAGGCCGGGTGCGCGACGTCGGCTGCCTGGGGCGCAAGGACGATCTCCGCGTACGACGTGAGCTCGATCTCGCGGTCGTGCGAGCCAAGGTTGCTCAGCGCGACGCGGCGGATCTCCGCGTCGTGCTCGGCGGAGACGACGATGGTCATCGCGGTCGAGATCGAGCCGTCCCGCCGGTCGAACTCGGCCTGGTCCTCCGAGTAGCGGACTTCATAGCTGTCGGCCTCGACCCCGCTCGGCTGGTGCGCGGCGGACCAGACCGCCCCGCTCTTCGTGTCACGCAGGAACAGGTAGCTGCCCCACGAGTCGCGGGTGACATCCTCGCGCCAGCGGGTCACCGCAATGTCGCCCCAGCGGCTGTAGCCGGAGCCCGCGGCGGTCACCATGACCGCGTACCGCCCGTTCGAGAGGAGGTGCGTCCGCGGCGTGAGGTCGTGCGGCGAGCTGAACCTGCGCAGGACCGGCGGGACGAGGTCGCGCACGTCGGCCGCGCTCTTCACCTCCTCGGCACGCGGGCGCGCGACGAGGACGTCGCGCGGCATGCGCTCCTGGAGCAGAAGCTCGGTCGCCTGAACGATGGGCTCCGCGTGGAAGCGTTCGACCATCGCATCGTTGTGAAGGACGTTCCCGATCGCGACCAGCGCCATGCCCTGGTGGTGCGCCATGTAGCTCCGGACGATCGCGACGGTCTCGTCCTCCGGCAGTCGTCGCGCTGTGTAGTCGAGCGCCTCACGGAAGCCGTACGGCCCCAGCGCACCGGCGGTGCGCAGCCGGGCGAAGTTCCGGACGGCCGCCTCCGGATTGATCATCGCGCCGAGAGCGGTGGCGTACGGAGCCACGACGACATCTTCGCTGAGGCCACGCTTGAGCCCGAGGCCGGGCACGCCGAAGCTGGCGTACTGGTACGTCCGTTCGAGGTCGCGCGCGTTGAACGCGGACTCGGAGATGCCCCACGGCACCCCGCGCTCGGCCGCGTAGCTCATCTGGCGCGCGACCACGAGACTGCAGGTCTGGTCGAGCAGGCTCCGAGGGGGGGCGTGCATGACAAGCGCCGGCATGAGGTACTCGAACATCGAGCCGGACCATGAGATGAGCGCCGATCCGCGGCCCACGGGCGTCAGCGCCCGACCGAGCCGGAACCAGTGCTCCGCGGGGACGTCGCCCTTGGCGATCGCGAGGAAGCTCGCCAGCCGCGCCTCCGACGCGAGCAGGTCGTAGAAGCTGGGGTCGAGCGTCCCATCGCGGACGCGGAAGCCGATCGAGAGCAACTGCCGCGTGGGATCGAACAGGAAGCTGAAGTCCGTCTCCCGGAACAGCTGCTGGGACCGGTCCGCGATCGCCTGGAGCCGCCGTGCAAGGGCGACGAAGGCCGGGTTCTCCTCGTCCGCGTCGGGGAGGACCAGGTCCCGAAGGTGGCTCTCGACGGTGCGGCACGCCGCCTCGGCCCAGGTCACGAGCTCGTTGTCGGCACCCTCACCGCGCTCCGCCGTGAGGGCCGCGGCGACATCGGCGAGGGTGCGGGCCTCGGGCGCGAGTGCGGTCAGCCTGGCGGCCCACTTCGCGCGCGTGACGACGCCGTCACCGGGCGCGAGGGCCACGAGCGCCTCTTCGAGGTCCCGCCTGGTGACGGTCTGGGTCCGGCGCTCGTCGCCGATCGCGTCGGCCGCCTCGCGCGCCAGACGGACGGCATCGTCGATCCCCGCGAGGGCAGCCTCGACTGGAGGCTGTCGTTCGAGCAGCTCGTGGCAGGCATTCGAAACTGCCAGGAGCGCCGCGCACAGGTTGCCGCTGTCAACCGAGGACACGTAGGCGGGCTCGAGCGTCGCTAGGTCGCGGGTGTCGTACCAGTTGTAGAGGTGCCCGCGAAAGCGCGGAAGAGTGACGATGGTCGCGAGCGTGGCCTCAAGCCGATCGACCATGTCGTGCGTGCCGATCCAGCCGAAGTCCCGCGCGCTGACGATCGACAGCAGGTACAGGCCGATGTTCGTCGGCGACGTGCGATGGGCGACGACCGGCTGTGGATCCTCCTGGAAATTGTCGGGCGGCAGGGCGTGGTCGTCGGGTCCCACGAACCGCTCGAAGAACCGCCACGTGCGGCGGGCGATCAGGCGGAGCGCGATGGCATCGGCCGCCGACAGCTGGCGACCAGCCGATTCCGGCGGCGGCAGGCTCACCCACCGCGCGATCGCCGGGGACAGCAGCCAGAGGCCCACGAACGGCACGGCCAGCGGGATGGCGGCCGGCTTCAGGACGAGGACGAGAGCGCCAGAGACGGCCGCGATCGCCACGGCGCCGGCCATCAGCCGGTAGAAGCCGGCCAGGTCGAGGTCCAGGCTGCCCTTCGTCTGCGAGGCGGTCGTCCATTCGAGCAGATTGCGGCGCGTGACGAGCAGGCGCGCCAGTGTCCGACCGATCGCGTCCGCCATGAGCGTCGCCTGATGGGCCAGGAACGTGAGACCCAGTCCGACGTGGGCGGCGGCATCGGTGACGTCGGCCGAGACAGCTCGCAGGTGGCTGCGCTTCGAGATGCCACGCCGCCGCGGCAGCAGGCCGGCCAGGACGGGCAGCGCGGCAGGAATGATGACGGCCGCCAGCACGAACGCGGTCCACACGTCGGCCGCCACGGACGGGACCGTCCAGGCCACGAGGAGGGTTGCCAGCGTGAGCGGGGCGGACAGCGTTCGGCGGAGGTTGTCGACCATCTTCCAGCGCGCGATGCCGGGTAGCGGGCTCTGGCTCCGCTGGCCCGCGGCGTCGCGCGCCCCACCCAGGATCCACGGCAAGAGCTGCCAATCCCCGCGCGCCCAGCGATGCTGGCGGGCCGCAGCCTCGAGGTAGTGGGACGGAAACTCGTCGAACAGCTCGATGTCGGTCACGAGTCCCGCCCGGGCGAACGTGCCCTCGAAGAGGTCGTGGCTGAGCATCGCGTTCTCGGGCACGCGGCCAGCCAGCGCAGCCTCGAAGGCGTCGACGTCGTAGATGCCCTTGCCCGTGTAGCTTCCCTCGCCGTACAGGTCCTGGTAGACGTCCGAAACGGCCGACGCGTAGGGATCGACCCCGGCCGAGCCGGAGAAGATCCGCTGGAACAACGATGCTGCCCGCTCGGCGGGGAGCGTCGGGGTGACCCTCGGCTGGAGGATCCCGTAGCCATGGGTGACCCGCCCGGACTGCGCGTTGAAGGCCGGGCGGTTGAGCGGGTGGGCGATCGTTCCGACGAGGCGATCGACCGCGCCCCGGGGCAACCTGGTGTCGGCGTCGAGGGTGACGACGTAGCGGACATCAGTGGGCGGGGTTGTCCCAGCGCGCGCTGTCGTGAGGAAGTCGGTCGCGGTCGAGCCTCGCAGGAGGGCATTCAGCTCGTGCAGCTTGCCGCGCTTGCGCTCCCAGCCCATCCAACGACCCTCAGCCTCGTTCCAGCGGCGCCGGCGATGGAACAGCAGGAAGCGGGCCCCTCCACCGGGCGCGTCGCCGTGACGGGCGTTGAGCCGGTCGATGGCCGCCAAGGCCGTCGAGAGCAGCTCGTCGTCGCCGGGGACGCTCTCGGTCGGCGCGTCCAGCCAGTCGGACAGGAGCGCGAACCGCAGGTCGCCCTCGGGATTGCCGAGGTAGTGGATCTCGAGGCGGGCGACCTGTTCCTCGACGTCCGCCTCGTCGGTCAGGAGCGTCGGGACGGCGATCAGCGTCCGCAGGTCGGCGGGCACCCCGCCGGCCAGCTCGAGCCGCGGAAGGACCCGGGGGCCGAGGAGGGTGGTCAGGACCCAGTTGACGAGCGCGAGCGCCAGGTCGGAGGCGGGCGCGAAGGCGAGAATCGCGACGAGGAGCAGAGCAGGCCCCGTCGCGCCGCCCCGAGCCGAGAGCACGAGCGGCACCGCAAGGATCGGGGCCGCCACGAGCGTGAGGGTGCCGACGTAGGCGAGGATGCCCGCGCCGACATAGGCCCGCCGCAGTCGGCCGGACAGCGGTATCCGGACGTTCAGCGCGCGTTCCAGGGCCGGCCGACCGCCGCCGATCATGTAGTAGCCGGGATCGACGACGCCCCCCTCGCTGGCGGACGTCGGGGCGTCGGGGCCAGCCGCGCGCTCGGCCATTGCAACGGCGGCATGGGCGACCTCGAGCTCCGGCCGTCCTGAGCCGCGGGCGAGCACCTCGACGGCGTGCCGATAGCGATCGCGGGTGACGAAGTCCATGCCCGCGAACAGGCCGTGCGCCTGGAGCACCTCGTCGGCCAGGCTTACGCTTTCGACGAACCGGGACCAGTCGAACCACGAGATGAGGCGCATGCTCGTGATGACGTTCCGGACGGTCACGTTCATCGCCGCCTGCCGCTGGTGTTCGATGCGGACGGTCTCCTCGGCCGTGGTGCCCTGCGCGGCGAGCACCTCCTCGAGCCAGCCGAGCGCGGGGGTCGCAGCCGGGTCCTGGTCGCGCAGCCGCTGGAAGAGCTGGACCCGACCGGCCGTCGGCAGCGTCACCTCCGAGTGCCGGCGCAGGGAGGCCGCGGCTGCCTCCGGACTTTCCCGGCCGATGCCGAGCAGGCTGTCGGCCAGCTCGTCCGCTCGTTGCCGCGCGTTCCGGCTGCGCACGATCTGCTGCGCGAGGCGGCGGAGGTTCTCGACGAGGATGATCCGCAGGCTGATCGCGACCGCCCACAGCTCGCCGATGGTCAGCGGCTCGACCTCCTGATACGCGGCCACCATCCTCCGCAGGCTGTCCGGGTCGAACCGGCTGTCCGTGTGGGCGACGTAGGCCCAGGCGATGCCGAGGACCCGCGGGTAGCCCTCGAGGTGGCCCTCGGCGAGCTTCGGCAGCTCGCCGTAGTAGTGCGAAGGCAGGTCGTCGCGGATCTCGCGGATCTGCTCGTCGACGATGTGGAAGTTGTCGACCAGCCACTCCGCGGCCGGGGTGATCGAGCGTTCCTCCCTGATCGCCCCGGCGAGGGTGCGGTACGACTCCAGGAGGATCCGACCGTTCTCGGCCACGCGCGGTCGGATCGTGCGGCCTCGCCGAGGTTCGCTCGTGATCGTTTGGGCGTCGGCCAACGACCTCGCGTGCTGCTCGAGGCGCTCGACGCTGAACAGCTCCGAGACGATCGGCTCCGCGTCGTCGAGCATGCCGACCGGCGTGCGGACCGGTCGGCGCACGCTCAGGGGCCGGCCCCCCAGAGGTTGGATCGTTCTCACCTGAAGTCGATCATACGGGCGGCGGCGCGTCCGCGGTCAGGCGTCACGAGCGAGCGTACCGTCGCCGGATCGCGTCCTTCCTGGCCGGCAAGAACCTGTGGCCGAAGGTCGGCGCCTGGCTCAGCGCGCACGACTGATCGCCGCGGCCATGCGTCGACCAGGCGCCGGGTCAGGTCACGCGGACGGAGTCCGCAGGCCGGGACGGCGCCGTGGGCGTCAGGCCTGGCGGCGCGACCCACGATCGAAGCGTGCGCATGTAGTTGGCGCGCTCGAAGGCTGACGGGTCCTCGGTGGTGGCCTGGCTGGCGCTGCCCCTGAGTTGGTCGACTGATTCGTATTCGTGGTCGATCAACCACGTCCGTAGCTCCGCCTCGACGGTCGCGACATGCTCGGGGCCGTAGCGGAGAAGGGCCGACGTCATCATCACGACGTCCGCGCCGACCATCAGTCCTTTGACGGCATCCGTCCCGGCCTGTACGCCGGAGGTTGCGGCCAGCGACACGCCGGGGCCGAGCTGCGGTCGCAGGATCGCGATCCAGCGCACCGGTAGTCGCATCTCCCATGGCTGACTCAGATCGAGCCGCGGCACGACCTCGAGCGACTCCAGGTCGATATCCGGCTGGTAGAACCGATTGAACAGCACGAGACCGTCAGCGCCTGCCGCGGTTGCTGCCGCAGCGAAGTGGGCGAACGCCGAGTAGAAGGGACTCAGCTTGACGGCAAGCGGGATCGCGACCGCCGCGCGGACGGTGGCGATGAGATCCAGGTCGGAGGCCTCCATGTCGGTGGCCGTCCTGCGCGGATCGGCCGCGACGTGATAGAGGTTCAGCTCGAGCGCGTCGGCACCGGCGTCCTGGATGAGCCGCGCGTACCGGACCCAGCCCCCAGTGCTTGTCGCGTTGAGGCTGGCGATGATCGGAACCGCGGCCCTGGACTTGATCCGTTCGACGGCGGCAAGGTATCGGTCGGCCGCGCCGATGAACTGATCGACCGCCGGGAAATAATCGAGGGCCTCGGCGAAGTGCTCGGTGCCCTGCTCCAACGACCGGTTGAGCTCCAGCTCCTCGGTCACGATCTCTTCCTCGAACAGCGAAGGGAGGACGATCGCCCCGACGCCCGCGGCCTCGAGACGCGCCGCCATCGCCATCTCCCCGTTGTGCGGCGCGGCCGAGGCGACGATTGGCGAGCGGAGCTCGAGACCCAGGTACCGAGTGCTCAGGTCGACCGTCATCCCTCGTCCCCTTCGCCCTCGTAGCGGTAGCCCGCGTCGCTGTCCACGTCGGGCACGATCTCCGGGTCGGGTCGATGGACGTGGGGAACGGTGCGTTCGATGCCCGCGAGCTGTTCGTAGTAGCGCCAGCGCTCGTCGGCGTCGGCCTGGGCGAGGGCCGCCAGCTCCGCCGCCCGTTCCGGGTGAGTCCGCTGGAGAACGGCGAAGCGCGTCTCGGTCGCAACGAAGTCGGCGATCGGGATCGATGGGCTGGCGGAGTCGAGCTTGAATGGCTTGCCGCCCTCGATCTCGGAGGGGTGGAAGCGGTACAGGGGCCAGTAGCCACTCTTGACCGCGTCCTTCTGGTGCGTCATTGACTTGCTCATGTCGATCCCGTGAGCGATGCAGGTGCTGTAGGCGATGACGAGCGACGGACCTGGCCAGGCATCCGCCTCGAGGAGCGCCTTCGTCGTCTGGAGGTCGTTCCCGCCCATCGCGACCTGGGCGACGTAGACGTTGCCGTACGACCGGGCGATCGCGCCGAGGTCCTTCTTGGCCGTGCCCTTGCCCGCGGCGGCGAACTTGGCGACGGCGCCGCGCGGGGTCGCCTTCGATGCCTGGCCGCCGGTGTTCGAGTAGACCTCGGTGTCGAGGACCAGGATGTTGACGTTGCGACCGGACGAGAGGACCTGGTCGACGCCACCGAACCCGATGTCGTATGCCCAGCCGTCACCGCCGATGATCCAGACTCCCTGGCGAACGAGATCGCTCGCGAGGGCAAGCAGGTGTCTGGCGTCGGACCCGAGTGGGCCGTCGAGCCCGGCGAGCGCGTCGCGCAGCTGGCTCACCCGCTCGCGCTGGAGGACGATCTCGGTCTCCGTGTCCTGGGCGGAGCCGAGCAGTCCGCCGACGAGATCCGCGCCGAGCTCCGGGGCGAGGCGTTCGACCAGCCGTCGCGCGTGGTCGGTCTGGGCGTCCAGGGCGAGCCGCATCCCGAGGCCGAACTCGGCATTGTCTTCGAACAGCGAGTTGCTCCAGGCCGGGCCGCGACCGGCCGCGTTGACCGTCCACGGGGTCGTCGGCAGGTTGGCCCCGTAGATCGATGAGCAACCGGTCGCGTTGGCGACGATCATCCGGTCGCCGAAGAGCTGGCTGACGAGGCGGATGTATGGCGTCTCGCCACAGCCGCCGCAGGCGCCCGAGAACTCGAACAGCGGCTCCAGCATCTGCGAGCCCTTGACCGAATTGAGCGGGACGAGGCTTCGATCGAGGGGCGCGATCGACTGGAAGAAGTCCCAGCGCGGACGCTCGACGTCGCGGTGGTCGGCCACGGGCTCCATGTTGATCGCCTTGTGGCTCGTGTCGGTCTTGCTCTTGGCCGGGCAGACGTCGACGCAGACGCCGCAGCCGGTGCAGTCGTCGGGCGCGACCTGGATCGTCAGCCGGTGGTCGAGGAGATCCCGCGAGCGGAATTCCTTGTGGAGGAAGTCGGCCGGCGCCGACTCGACCGCGGACGTCGGGAACACCTTCATCCGGATCGTCGCGTGGGGGCAGACCATCGCGCACTTGCCGCAGTCGATGCAGATCGCGGGATCCCAGATCGGGATCATCTGGGCGATCGCCCGCTTCTCGTACTTCGTGGTCCCGGTCGGGAACGTCCCATCGACCGGGAGCGCGCTGACCGGCAGGAGGTCGCCGTCGCCGGCGATCAGCCGCGACGTGATCCGGGCGACGAACTCGGGAACGTCGTCCAGCACGGGCGGTGTTGTCTCGCGACGGTTGGCGGTGCCGCCGAGCGGGACATGGGCGAGGCGCTCGAGCGAGTGGTCGATCGCGGCGAAGTTGCGGGCGACGGTCGCCTCGCCACGCTTCGAATAGGTCTTCTCGACGAAGCCCTTGATCCGGGTGATTGCCTCGTCCGCCGGCAGGATGCCGGCGAGCTGGAAGAAGCACGGCTGCATGACGGTGTTGATCCGGCTGCCCATCCCGGCCTCGTCGGCAACCGCGAGCGCGTCGATCACCCAGAAGTCGATCTCCTTGTCGATGAGCAGCTGCTGGACACCGCCCGGCAGGTGATCCCAGACCTCGTCGGGCCCGTACGGGGCGTTGAGCAGGAACGTCGCCCCACGCTTCGCGGACTCCAGCACCCTGGTCTTGCCCAGCAGCCCGAACTGGTGGCAGGCGACGAAGTCGGCGTCCTCGACGAGGTAGGTCGAGCGGATCGGCTCGGGCCCGAAGCGCAAGTGCGACACGGTGACCGAGCCCGACTTCTTGGAGTCGTAGACGAAGTAGCCCTGGGCGAACAGGTCCGTGCTCTCCCCGATGATCTTGATCGACGCCTTGTTCGCGCCGACCGTGCCGTCCGAGCCGAGCCCGAAGAACACCGCCTGCACCTCGCCGGCCGGACGTGGGTGCCGGAACTCGCCGTCGATCGCCAGGCTGAGGTGTGTCACGTCGTCGTAGATCCCGACCGTGAAATGCCGCTTGGGCCGCGCCGCCGAGAGCTCATCGAAGATCGGCTTGATCATCGATGGCGTCATCTCCTTGGATGACAGCCCGTAACGGCCACCGATGACCCGGGGCGCCATCGCGAACGGCGGAGCGTCGCCGTCCATCGCCTCGGCTATGCCCGCGACGATCGCCAGGTAGAGCGGCTCGCCGACTGAGCCTGGTTCCTTCGTCCGGTCGAGGACCGCGATCGCCCGAACCGTAGGCGGCAGGGCGGCCATCACCTGCTCGGCGGGGAACGGCTGGAACAGGCGGATCCGGAGCATCCCCACCTTCTCGCCCCCGGCAACAAGCGCATCGACGGTCTCTTCCACCGCCCCGCCGGCAGAGCCCATCACGACGACCACGCGGTCGGCGTCCGGGGCGCCGTGGTAATCCACCAGCCCGTACTGGCGGCCGGTCCGCGCGGCGAGCTCGTCCATGACCTCCTGGACGATCCCGGGCACAGCCAGGTGGAAGGGGTTCGACGCCTCGCGAGCCTGGAAGAAGACGTCGGGGTTCTGGGCCGTCCCCCGAACGACTGGAGCATCCGGCGTCATCCCGCGGGCGCGGAAGGCCAGCACGTCATCGTCGCGCACCAGCGAGCGGATGTCGTCTTCGTCGAGGACCGCGATCTTGTTGATCTCGTGCGAGGTGCGGAAGCCGTCGAAGAAGTGGAGGAACGGGATCCGGGCGCGGAGCGTCGCCGCATGGGCCACGAGCGCGAAGTCGTGTGCCTCCTGGACCGAGCCTGCCGCGAGCATCGCCCAACCGGTCGTCCGCGCGTGCATCACATCGCTGTGGTCGCCGAAGATCGAGAGAGCATGGGTCGCGACCGTCCGGGCGGCGACATGGATCACCGCCGGTGTCAGCTCTCCGGCGATCTTGAACATGTTGGGGATCATCAGCAGGAGTCCCTGCGACGCGGTGAACGTCGTCCCGAGCGCCCCCTTCTGGAGCGCGCCGTGCAGGGCACCAGCAGCGCCCGCCTCGGATTGCATCTCGACGACGTCCGGCACCTTCCCCCACAGGTTCGACCGGCGCGCCGCGGACCAGTCGTCGCAATGCTCGGCCATTGGGGAGGCGGGGGTGATCGGGTAGATCGAGATCACCTCGCTGACGGCGTAGGCGACGCGGGCCGCTGCTTCGTTGCCGTCCAGGCACTCATACCGTTGGTCCACGTGCCGGCCTCCTTTCGGGAAACATGGCTCGTTCGTGGTCGGGCACGTTCGCTGTCGCGACGAGTACCGGGATGGCATTATCCGCCGTCGGTCGTCGAGTGCGCCGCGTCGCGCGGCCCTGGGCGCGAGGACAGACGGCAGGGCGGCTCGTGCGATCGGGCGCGCGGTCGATGCGCCCCAGCGTTACGCCGGTTGAGGGATCGGCTTCCTGATCAGTTCCGCGAGCTGCTCTCCGTCGGGGAGCAAGAGCTCGGCGACGCGCAGCCGGTCGACGTCAGCCACGATGATCTGCCCGATCTCGCTCCTCACGACCGTGAAGATGCCGAGGTCCTTCATCCGGTGTGTCTGGGAGAGGTTGTCCTCGGTCGGCGTGACGTAGTGCACTGAGCCCGCATGGTAGCGATGGACAAGGAAGAGTTGGACGAGCGTCATCAGCCGCCGCCTGCGGACGGTCGGCGAGGTGTTCTGGTCGCGAATCGAGAGGATGCTGAGGCCGTGACGATCCAGCATGCTGGCGAAGATCACCGTCGCGAGCGGGCCCTCCGAGCCATCGACGACGCGAAGCTCCAGAAGGTCCGATCCCGACGTGTGCGGCCGCAGCTCGACGCGGATCGTCCCCGGCCGATCCCAGTGGCTCGCCCATGCTGCCAGCCACTCCTCCAGCAGCCTGGTCGGCACCTCGGTCTGCACCAGGTGTTGGTGTTGCGTGGATCCCTTGCCCATCGCCTTGGTCGCCGCGGTGCGCCCGGAAGCCGCCATTAACGCCGCATCCAGCCGGTCACCGCCGACCAGTGACTGCGGCGTTCTGTACGGAGATTCGAGCAGCCGGAACTTCCGCTGGAGGCGGGCCAGGGCAAGCATCCCATCGTCACGCAGCGCCGTCGTGAACTCCTCAGCGGCGAGTCCGTCGATCTGGTGGCCCCCGTACGTGATGAAATTGAAGACGAAGCCCAGCTTCCCGAGCTCCTCGGGAAATCGGCGCATCTCGTCGTCGCTCAGCCCGGTCGTGTCCCAGTTGAACGAGGGCGACAGGTTGTACGCCAGCATCTTGTCGGGATATTCGGCGTGGATCGCCTGCGCGAACCGCCGGGCGTCGTCGAGATTCGCCGTCTTGGTCTCCATCCACAGCAGGTCCGCGAACGGAGCGGCCGCGAGCGACTTTGCGATCGCATAGTCGATCCCGCCCTGGACCTGGTAATAGCCCTCCGGCGTCTTGGGCAGCTCCGGATCCCACGCGACCTGGATGTCGAGTGAGGCCGCCATCTCGCGGACCTTGGAGAACGCCGCCCGGCCTGCGAAGCCGCGCCACTCCTCGAGCGTCATCTCGAATCGCTCGCCCTCGCCGATCCGGAGCTCGAGGACGTCCCCGACGGCCTCGCCGTACGTTTTCAGGCCCGCTTCTGCCTGCCAGACCTCCGAGTATCGGGTGTCGATCGCGTCGAGCAAGCGTTCGACCGTGATTCCGGCCGCCGCATCGCGGGCGACATTGGCATTCCGCTCGATCAGCGACATGAGTCCGACCCGGACCAGCCAGGTCGTGGCCTGCCGCAACTCGGTCTCCGGGACCTCGAACAGGAGGTGGCCGCGGATGTCGTCCAGCCCGAGGTCGTGCAGGGACTTCAGGATCGCCAGGAAACCCACGCGGTAGCTCGGCAGGTCCGGATTCGTGGCCCCCAGGATGAACGGCTGGTCCCGCTCGTCGGTGCGATTGTCGAGGAACGTCGCGGCCTCGGCGTCGGTCCGGGCAACGATGATTCCCGGGACCCGCATGATGTCGAGCTGGAGGCGCGCGGCGTTGAGCCGCCGGTTCTGCTCGTCCTGGCCCACGAGAACCTTGCCGGCCTGGTGGCCGCACTTCTTGGCGCCGGGCTTCTGGTCCTCGATGTGGTAGCCCGGGACCCCGACCTCGACGAATCGGCGGATCAGGTTCCGGACGTGCGCGTCGCCCCCGTGACCCGTGTCGGCGTCCGCGATGATGAACGGGCGGAAGTCGACCTCCGGCGACGATCGACGCTTCTCCTCGTCCATCTGGGTGCGGGCGAAATGCTGGTTCTTGTCGGCGGTCAGCAGCGCCCGAACCAGCCCGGCCGCCTCATCAGGGACCTGGCTGAGCGGGTAGCTCGCGAGGTCGGGGCCGGGATCCTCGGCAACCGAACCCTTTGCCGAGGTGGCCCAGCCGCCGAGATAGATGGCCTCGATCCCCATCCGCTTCATCACCACGGCCTGACCCGGTGAGTAGGGGCCGAAGGTCGTGATCTGCTCGCCCCGGGCGAACAGCTCCCGAAGTCGTGCATAGAACCCCTCGGCGGCCGTTCGCGCCACCGTGTAGTCAGGCTGCAGCGTTCCCTGCTGGGCGGCGACCTCGCGGGCAGTATGGAGACGCACGATCCCTTCGAACCGGGGCTGATCGAACCAGTCGCGCGCGGCTGCCACCTGCCCCTCGTATGGGGTCGTCTCCGGCACGGATGTCGACACCGTCATCGGGATCGTCACTCGTTCGCGTGGTCCCGGGGGCAGTGATCCGGGCATTCGCACTCGGCCACGAAGCTGTACGGCCGCGTCCGCGGCTCGCCGAGCGAGCCCGCGTCGTCGCGGACTCGAGCGGACTCCCCATCGATGGAGCGATCCAGGGAGGGAGCAGGCTCTCGAGCTGGATGCCGGACTTCCACGATGAGCTCCATCGGATGACCTCGTTGCGGCGGCCTGGGACGAGACCTTACGATTCGCCGGATCATCCGTCCAATCGAAAATTCTGGACGGTATGATCAGTCTGATCGATCGTCGCGGAGGGACCCCGTCGTGCTCCTTGCTCAGATCGAAGGGTTCGTCGAGATCACCCGACAGGGGAACATGCGTCGCGCCGCGGACGCCCTCTCGATCAGCCAGCCGGCCCTTACGGCCCGGATCCAGGGGCTCGAGGAGGAACTGGGCGCAAGCCTCTTCAGGCGAACGCATACGGGCATGGTCCTGACACCGGCAGGTCGGGCCTTCCTGCCGCACGCGGTACGGGCGATGGACGCGATCCGCAGCGGTGGTTCGCTCGTCCGCGAGCTCGAGCACGGGGTCATCGGCGAGCTTGCGCTTGCCGTTGCGCCGGCGGTCAGCGCATACGTGCTGCCGGAGATCCTCGTCCGCTTCACGGAGCGTCACCCGAACGTTCGACTGCTCGTCCGGACCGGCCATTCGGAGGAGATCGTGGATCTCGTGGCTCGCGGCGAGGTCGAGCTCGGGATCGTCAGAGAGCTCCGCGACGCGCGAGTCCGCAGCCGACCCCTGTACGAGGACGAGCTCCTCCTGGTTGCTCGGCCGGACCACCCGTTTGCCGTTGCGGGCGCGGTCGACGTTTCGGAGATCCGCCACGCGCAGCTCATCCTGTTCGACCGGACGTCGAGCTACTACGACGTGACGAACGCCCTGTTCCGTATTGCCGGTGTCGTCCCCCGCGGCGTCACCGAGGTCGACAACATCGAGGCGGCGAAGCGGATGGTGGAACGGGGCCTCGGAGTCGCGCTCCTTCCCGGGACGGCGGTTGCCGATGCCCTGTCAGGCGGATCGCTCCGCGAGATCGAGCTCGCCGGCGCAGCCACGATCCGGCGGCGTATCGTGGCGGTCGAACGGCCCGGTTCGCGCCCCGCGTGGCCGTTCCTGGAGACGCTGTGGGGCCTCCTCGAGCGGATCCCGGAGCTGATCCCGCGGGCGCTGCCGATCGTCGGCGACGACTGAGCCGTCCCGACGAATTGGCTCGGCTCAACACCGTTGAGGGCAACCTCGTGTGGGTTCGAATCCCACCTTTGGCACCACCAGCCGGCTAACCGCGGATCTGGTTGACGACTTCGCCGTTCGCGTCGAGGCCCTGGATCGTGACCGCCGGCATGTTTCGCATGTGCGGTTGCAGCGCTCCGCCCGCGGGCGCATTGGGATCCGCCGGCTGCGCCGGCCACCACGCCGAGAACCAGCCGTTCATGACCGTCGCGACGATCTGCGGCTGGCCGAGCGGTTGGACGATCACGGTCTGGATCCCTGCCCCCACGGGGCCGCTGACGGACCAGCCGGTGAGCTTCAGGTCGCCGCCCTCGACGGTCTGCTGCTGGATCGGTCCGAGCAGATTGCCAGGCGCGACCACCCAGAGCTCGGAGGCTTCGCTCCGCTGGCCGCCGCCGGCGCCGTTGACCCGGCCGTCGGGCGTGATCTGGAGCGCGTCGCAGCCTCCCGACTGGGCACCCGTCATCCGGACGATCGCGACGCCACCGCCGCGGACCTCGATGTGCAGGGCGTGCGCTCCGGCGGGGAACTCGATGTCCCGGCGGCAGACGCCCTCGATCGTCGACCACATCACCGGGTCGAGGCTCAGGGGAGCCGCCCGCCACGGACCGGTGAGCTCGTTGAGCGTGGCCGGAACGGGACCGATGGGGGCCTCGGGCTCGTCGGCGCAGGCCGCGACGACGCCCAGCAGCAGGACGGCCGCGAACAGCCCGGCCCGACGGGGTTCCACCCGATGCTCTCCCCTCGTGTGACAGCTGCCATAACGGTATCCGCTGGCCGTCTCGCGACGTCGAGCCCGTGGACCTACCGAATGACGATCTCCCGCGTCCGGTTCATCCGATTCGTCTTCGAGCTGGCCAGGGTGAGCCCGAGCTCCTCGACGACCGCCTCGACCGCCGTCACGACCTCGGCCTCGATGTCGCCACCGAACACCACGGCCGTCGCGACCGCGAGCTCGGCGTCGTCGGAGCCGTCCCCGTCCACCTCGACCGCGACGCTGACGTGACCGCCGTCCGGGAGGTGGACGTCGAGTCGGGATCCGGCGGTCGGCTCGGAGTGCATGTGCCATGCTCGCCCGGCTCGGGTTGCAGACGCTGCTCTCGGTCGTTGCCGGACCGTTGCGGGCACGAGTCGGAGGTGGTGGTGAACGGCTTCACGATCGGCCGCGACGACGTCCTCCGCTGGGTCGACCGCCACGACGCAGCCTGGCGGGCCGCCGATCCGGCCGCGATCGCCGAGCTGTTCTCGCCGGACGCGGTCTACCACCTGGGACCGTGGGACGCACCGTGGCGCGGGCTCGATGGTCCGTTCCGCGGCCGCGACACGATCGCGACCGGCTGGCTCGCCGGCGGGATCGAGGGCGAGCGCTTCAGCGCCGACACGGAGATCCTGGCGATCGAAGGCGGCCGGGCCGTCGTCCGCCGGCGGATCACCTACTTCGACACAGACGGCTCGGTCGAGAGCCGGTACGACACCTGCTGGGTCGTCGACTTCGACGCGGACGGCCGCTGCGTCGAGTACCAGGAGTGGTACGTCGAGGGGCCGTAAGGCGTTCGCCGCTACCATCGCCCCGATGACCGCCATCGACACCGCCCCGAGCCTTCAGGAGCGCTACGCGCCACAGGGTCGCTGCTTCGGGTGCGGTCCGGCCAATCCCGACGGGCTGCACGTCCGCAGCTTCCCCTCGGCCGAGGATCCCGCGACGATCGTCGCCGAGTGGACGCCGGAGCCCCGCTACGAGGCGTTCGAGGGCGTCGTGAACGGCGGGATCATCGGCGCGCTGCTCGACTGCCACTCGAACTGGACCGCGACGTACCACCTGATGGGTGCTCGCGGGGTCGCTCGGCCGCCGACAACCGTCACCCTCGACTACGCTGTGCGCTTCCGCCGGCCGACGCCGTCCGGTGGGCCACTCCGGCTCACCGCTCGCGTCGTCGAGGCGGCCGACGACCGGGCCACGGTCGAGGCCACGCTCGAGGCCGGCGGCGAGGTGACCGCCACCTGCCGGGGCACGTTCGTCGCCGTGCAACCGGGCCATCCCGCATACGACCGCTGGTAGGAGATCCGATGTTCAAGCGTTTCACCGAGTCCCGAGCGCGCCGCCCAGGACACGGCGGCCGGAATCCAGCAGCCGGACGTCGCCGGCTCGGCCGCCGAGACCGCCACCGCGCGCCAGATCGTCGCCCGCCTCGACGCGATGCCGCCGACCGACGCTCGCTACCTCGCCTGCTTCGCCTACGTGATGAGCCGCGCGGCCCAGGCCGACCTGAGCATCAGCCCCGAGGAGACCGCGCTGATGGAGCAGTTCGCGGTCCAGTACGGCGGCCTCGACGAATCGCAGGCCGTGCTCGTCGTCGGGATGACGAAGCTCCAGGCGAGCATCGAGGGCGCGACCGAGGACTACGTCGTGACCCGCGAGTTCCGCGAGATCTCGACGATGGACCAGCGGCTGGCGCTGCTGCGCTGCTGCTTCGCGGTCGAGGCGGCCGACGGCACGATCACGGCCGACGAGGCGTCGGTCGTGAACGAGATCGCCCGGGAACTCGACATCGAGCGGCCCGACCTGAACCGCGTCCGCGACGAGTTCCACGAGCAGCTCTCGTCGGTCCAGGCGCTGCGACAGGTCAGCGGCGGGGCCTGACGGCGACGGCCGCGGCTCTCAGCTGAGGCTGAGCTCGACGATCCCCTCCCCGAGGCGCCGCCGCACCTCGGCGAGCAGCTCCGCGTCGTAGGCGACGCCGCGGCGGAGCTCCATCGGCAGCGACGCGCCACCCGACGGGGCCGGGACGTGGAGCACGACGCGGGTGGAGCCCGGCCGCTCGACGAGCAGGCCCTTGAACGCCTCCATCGCGCCGACGACGCGGTCGCTGCCCGCGCCGGTCGCGAATGTCACGTGGAGGATCGCCGTGGGCGACGGGTCGAGCGGCGGCGTCGGGGCGCGGGCGGCGACGGCGGCCCGGTCGCGGGCCTCGTCGGGCAGCGCGGGCTCGAGATCGTCGTCGGGCGTTAGGCGCTCGAGGCCGGGCGGCTCCTGGTAGGTCGGGATCGGCTCGGCGGGGCCGAACGGAGCGGCGCGGTCGGGGGCCGGCGCGGGCGACGCACGGGCGACCGTGGCGATCGCGGCGGAATCGAGCGGCGCTCGGCGATGGGGCCTCCCGGCGGAACTCGGCGCGGAGCGGCGAGACGTAGGGGATCTCTCGCGGCGCCGGCGCTGCGGCCGGCGGCGCGCCATGGCCACTCCCGTTCACGCTCCCGGCGCCCGACCCGTTGCCGTTGACCGGCGCGGCCGTTCCCGGCCCGACCGCCACCGGCTGGCGGCGCGGCCCGCGACCGCGATCGCCCGCCGCGACTTCGCGGGCGAACGCCTCGGGGCCCTTCGCGACGGCCGCGTCCCACTCCGTCGCGAGGTCCGCCAGCAGCGACACGTCCTCGCCGCGATGGTCGACCCGGCCGGCGACCGCGAGGATCGACCCCTCGGTCCAGGTCGCCGCGGTCTGCTCGTACATCTTCGGGAAGACGACGACTTCGCTGGAGCCCTGGAGGTCCTCGATCGTCGCCACGCCCATCGTCGCGTTGGCCTTCGTGATCACCCGCCGGAAGCCGGTCACGATCCCGACCATCACGACCCGCTGGCCGTCGAGCGACTCGTCCTTGAGGTCGCCGCTGTAGGCGGTCGCGTAGTCGGCGACCTGCGACGCGATCTCGCCGATCGGGTGCTCCGAGAGGTAGAGGCCCAGCAGCTCCTTCTCCCAGCGGAGTCGCTCGCGGACCGGAACCTCCGTCGTCTGGGGCAGCGGCCGCTCGAGGCCGCTCACCTCCTCCGCGCCCATGTCGAACAACGAGGTCTGACCGGTGAGCCGGTCGTGCTGGGCGACCTGTCCCGAGGCCGTTGCGTCCTCGAGCCCCAGCAGGATCTGCGCCGGGTGGCCGAACGCGTTCATCGCCCCGACCCGGGCCAGCGACTCGAGCACCTTGCGGTTCGCGAGGCGGAGGTCGACCCTTGAGCAGAAGTCGGCGAGCGAGCGGAACGGCCCGGCCTCCTCGCGGGCGGCGATGATCGACTCGATCGCGCCCTGGCCGACGTTCTTCACCGCCAGCAGCCCGAACCGGATCGCCTGGCCCTCGACGGTGAACTCGACGCCCGAGCGGTGGACGTCCGGCGGCAGGACCTCGATGCCCATCCGGCGGCACTCGGCGATCGCGGCGGCGACCTTCTCCTCGTTCGACCGGAACGCGGTCAGGACGCTCGTCATGTACTCGACCGTGTAGTTCGCCTTCAGGTACGCGGTCTGGTAGGCGATCAGCCCGTAGCACGTCGCGTGGGCCTTGTTGAAGCCGTAGCGCTCGAACGGCTGGAACGCGGCGAAGACCTGGTCGATGACCTGGGGCGCGACGCCGCGCTCCGCGGCCTGGGTGACGAACTTCTCCTTCTGGGCGCGCAGGACGCTCGACTTCTTCTTGCGGATCGCGTAGCCGAGCGTGTCGGCCTCCGGCCCGGTGAACCCGCCGAGGGCCACCGCGGCCGACATGATGTCCTCCTGGTAGACGAAGATCCCGTACGTCTTCTCGAGGTACGGCTCGAGCAGCGGGTGGAGGTAGGTGACCTTCTCCTGACCGTGCTTTCGGCGGATGTAGGCCGGGATGTTCTCCATCGGCCCGGGCCGGTAGAGGGCGACCATCGCCGCGAGGTCGTAGACCGACGTCGGGCGGAGCTCGCGGATGTAGCGCCGCATCCCCGCCGACTCCAGCTGGAAGATGCCGGTGGTCTCGCCCGAGGCGAGCAGCTCGAACGTCGAGGCGTCGTCGAGCGGGATCGTGTCGAGGTCGATCTCGATCCCCCGCTCCTGTCGGACGAGGTCGACGGCCTGGCGCAGGATCGTCAGGTTCGACAGCCCCAGGAAGTCGAACTTCAGCAGGCCCAGCGCCTCGATGCCGTGCATCTCGTACTGGGTCATCAGGGCGTCGGAGTTCGTCGCCTTCTGGAGCGGCATCAGCTCCGTGAGCGGCTCGCGCGAGATCACGACGCCGGCGGCGTGGGTCGAGGCGTTGCGGGCGACGCCCTCGAGCTGGCGGGCGAAGTCCGTGATCCGCTTGACCGCGGGGTCGCTCTCGACCATCTGGCGGAGCTCGGGCGAGATCTCGATCGCCTCGTCGAGCCTGATACCGAGCTGGTTGGGGACGGCCTTCGCGATCCGGTCGACGTCGCCGTAGGAATGGCCCAGGACGCGGCCGACGTCGCGGATCGCCGCCCGGGCGAGCATCGTGCCGAACGTGATGATCTGGGCGACCTTGTCGTTGCCGTACTTGCGGGTGACGTAGGCGATGACCTCGTCGCGCCGGCCGTCCTCGAAGTCGACGTCGATGTCGGGCATCGTCACCCGGTCGGGGTTCAGGAAGCGCTCGAACGGCAGCTGGTAGTGGATGGGGTCGACCGGCGTGATCCCGAGGGTGTAGGTCACGATCGAGCCCGGCGCGCTGCCCCGGCAGGTTGTCTGGATCCGCTGCTCGCGGGCGAAGCGGATGAAGTCGGCGACGATGAGGAAGTAGCCGGCGTAGCCCATCGAGATGATCACGCCCAGCTCGTAGTCGAGGCGGGCCTGGAGCTCCGCGGTCACCCCGCCGTAGCGATCGACGAGCCCGCGCTGGCACTCCTTGCGGAGCCAGCTCTCGATCGTCTCCCCGTCCGGCACCGGGAAGTGCGGGATGCGGAGCTGGCCCAGCGGCAGCTCGATCGAGGTCATCTCCGAGATCAGGCGGGAGTTTCGGATCGCCTCGGGCTGGTCCGGGAAGAGCTGGGCCATCTGGGCCGCGCTCTTCAGCCAGAAGTCGCGGGTCTCGAACTTCATCCGGCCCGGCGTGTCGATGTTGTTGCCGGTGCCGACGCAGAGCAGGACGTCGTGGGCGTCGGCCTGGGGCTCGTGGACGTAGTGAAGGTCGTTCGTCGCGACGAGCGGCAGGCCGGTCTCGGGCGCGAGGCGCAGCAGCTTCTCGTTCAGCACCCGCTGCTCGGGCAGGCCGTGGTCCTGGAGCTCGAGGAAGAAGTTGCCCTTGCCGAGGATGTCGCCGTACTCGCCGGCAAGGCGGCGGGCCTCGTCCCAGTCGTCGGTCTCGAGCGCCCGCGGGATCTCGCCGCCGAGGCAGGCGGACAGCCCGACGAGCCCCTCAGAGTGCCGGGCGAGGTGCTCTCGATCGATCCGGGGCTTGTAGTAGTAGCCGTCGACGTGGGCGTCGGTGACGAGCCGGCAGAGGTTGCGGTAGCCGACGTCGTTCTTCGCCAGCAGGATCAGGTGGAAGGGCTGGGCGTCGGCCTTGCCCTCCTTCTCGAGCATCGACCGGCGGGCGACGTACGTCTCGACGCCGATGATCGGCTTGATGCCCTTCGTGACGCAGGCCTGGTAGAAGGCGACGGCCCCGTAGAGCGCGCCATGGTCGGTCAGGGCGAGGCTGTCGAACCCCTGCGCGGCTGCCGAATCGACGAGGTCCGTGATCCGTCCGAGCCCGTCGAGGAGGCTGAACTCCGAGTGGACGTGGAGGTGCGTGAAGTCGTTGGGGGCGAGGGTCGTCACGGAACGTCAATGGTAGCGGCGCGGGCCCCCGACGCGCGGGCGGGCGGGTCGACTCGGAGTTACTCGATCGTGGCGAGGCACTCGATCTCGACCCGACCGCCGAGGGCGAGGCCGGAGGCGCCGAACGCGCTGCGAGCAGGCAAATTCGTCGAGAAGTACTCGACATAGACGCGGTTCATCGCCGCCCATTCCTGCATGTCGGCCAGCATCGCGGTGCACTTGATCACCCGATCCATGGATGAACCGTGGCGCTCAAGCACGGACCGGATGTTCTCGAGGGCCCGGCGTGTCTCCGCCTCGATGCCGCCGGGTACCAGCGCGCCGGTGTCGTCGATCCCCATCGCGCCCGACAGGTAGAGCATCGGACCCACCCGGACGGCCTCCGAGAAGGGAAGCTTGAGTGAATCAAGCGTCGTGGCTACGGGGAAGTATTCGACTGATTCCATCCTCAATGCTCCTTGATCGGGACCTCCCCACGGAGGATCGTCGCAAGCGTGTCGCCGTCGATATTGCCGCCGCTGATGACGCACACGATGGTCTTGGCGTCGATCGTTCCGTTCAAGGCCGCAGCGACGGGCGCCGCTCCGGCACCCTCCGCGACGATGCGGTTGCGTTCTGCGAGCAGGCGGACTGCCGCGGCGACCTCCTGCACCGAGGCGACGAGCGATCCCGCGAGCAGCTCCTTGGCCAACGGCCACATCTCCGCGAACACGTTCTTGCCGCCAATCCCGTCGACGAAGCTCGGCGTTGACGAAATCGTGGTCGGCTGCCCATTGGCGAGCGCGGCGCTGAACGGAGCCGCTGTCTCCACCTCCACGGCGTAGACGCGAACGTCCGACCTCGATGATCGGACTGCCGAGGCAACGCCGCATGACAAGCCGCCGCCGCCATACGGAACGAGGATCGCCTCGACGTCCGGTGCATCCTCGAGGATCTCGAGCCCGATGG
Source organism: uncultured Chloroflexia bacterium (assembly GCA_963845925.1). Classification (GTDB taxonomy): domain Bacteria; phylum Chloroflexota; class Limnocylindria; order Limnocylindrales; family CSP1-4; genus CF-46. The sequence continues at coordinate 100,832 of CAWJUA010000029.1, read as the reverse complement.
TCCCGTTGCCGGCCATCACCGCGGCGTCGGCAAACGGGTGGATGAACAGGCCATCGATCCCGGGATAGCGGTGGTCCAGCATCGTTTGCCACCAGGCGTCGAACGGCACCTTGATCACCTCGCCGCCCAGCCGCTCGATCGCCGCGATCTTGGTCCGCGGCGCCGTTTCCGGGACAATGACCCGGCAGCGCACCCCAATCTGCCGAGCGCCCCATGCCAGCCCTTGGGCCATGTTTCCTGCGCTCGCCGTGTACACGCCGTTCGTCAGCGCGGCAGGGCCCGCGACGGCCATTGCGTTGGCGGCGCCCCGCAGCTTGAACGAGCCGACCGGCTGCAGGTTCTCGAGCTTGAGCCAGATCTGGGGCGAGGCGTCCGGCAGGCCGAGGCGCACCAGCGGCGTTCGCAGGGCGATGCCGTTGAGTCGAGCCTTGGCGGCCTCGATGTCGGCGAAGGAGACGGGCGTCAGGCTCTCGCGCATGCGGTCACTCTAGGTCCCGAGGCGATGCTTGCGATGCGAGCCGGCCTTGTGCGAAAGGCAAACGACGGAGACGACGACGGCGAACCGCGTCCCTGGGCCAACGGCCCCAATCTCGTCCTGGCCCCGCGTCGTGTCCAGCCGAGTCGCCTACGATCCCCCGGTGACCGAAACGCGCAACCCGATCGCGTACCACCTCGTCCCGGCGGAGATCTGGGACGCGGCACCGGTCGGGGAGCCGTTCCGCGTCGCCTCGCTCGACGACGAGGGCTTCGTCCACCTCACCCACGGCATGGCCGACCTCGCCGACGTCGGAAACCGCTACTACCGCGACGATCCCCGGCCCTACAACGCGCTGACGATCGCGCTGCGCTGGCTGACCTCGCCGTGGCGGTACGACGGCGACGAACGCTATCCCCACGTCTACGGCCCGCTCGATCGCGCGGCGGTCACGGAGGTCCGGCCGATCCAGCGCGACGGCGACGGCACGTTCCAGCCGATCGAACGCCCCGACAACCGGCTCCCGCCCGACATCCCCGGGCTGCTCGCCCGCCTCCTCGACGCGAAGGTCGACTTCGTCGTCGTCGGGAGCGCCGGGGCGGCGCTGCTCGGGGCGGACGTCGAACCCGGCGACCTCGACATCAGCCCGGACCTCGATCCGGCGAACCTGGCCCGGCTCGCCGCCGTGCTCCGCGAGCTCGAGGCGCGGCCGCGCATGGGCGTTCCGGGCTGGATCACCGAGGAGGAGCGGGCCGCCTGGCGGCCAGAGCCGACGCTCGAAGCGCTCGACTACGACTTCGACACCGCGCTCGGCGACCTCGACCTGATCGTGCGGCCGCTCGGCCCGAAGCCCAGCGACGACCTCTCGTATACCTCGCTGATCGGGAGTGCGCGGCTCGTGGACGTCGGCGGCCGGGCCGTCCGGGTGGCGGACGCCGAGCACCTCGTCGCCTCGAAGCTGGGGTCGCGTCGGCCGAAGGACCTCCGCGTCCGCGACGAGCTGGAGAGGCTCGCGACGCCGAATGGCTGAGCCGGCGGCCGACCAGCGCGACGCAGGCATCGTCACCGAACCGCGCCGTGTCGCCGGCCAGGGAGGACCCCGCGGACGCTTCCGACTGCTGCTCGCCGTGGCCGTGCCTCCCGCCGTGCTCGTCGCCGTCGTCGGAGCCGCGCTCGTCGGTTCGCCGGCTCAGCGCGTCGCGGTCGTTCCGTCGGCAACGTCGATCCCGGCGTCCGGCAAACCTCCCGCTGACCCGGTCGCGCGCGTCGACTTCCCGACGCGGGCGCTGGGCCTTCCGGTCGTCGACGTCGAGAGCGCCCATGCTCTGGTCGACGGCGCGTCCGGCACCGTCCTCGCGGTCCGGGGCTACCTGACGATGGCGCCTCCATTGCCCGGCTGCGAGGAGGCCGGGCGCATTGACGTTTCCTGGACGGCCTTCGCCAAGGAGCAGGGGTTCGCCGCTTCGCCGGCCCCGTTCTGTGAACGCCGCGGCACGCTCCGGTCCCCGGCGGCGGCGGATCGGCGCGGCGTGATCCACCGCCTCGACATCGCGATGACCTTCGGTGCGGTGCTGCCGGATGCCGTCACCGCTTCGCATGGGTTGCCGGTCCCGGTCGTTCTCGTCGGGACGGTGTCCGGCGCAGCCGACGGCTGCGGCAACGTCGACCGATGCGACCAGCGGTTCGAGGCCGACCGACTCGTGTGGGCCAATGGCCTGTGGCGCGCGCCGGCGACCTCGGTCGAGCCCGCGCTGCACGGCGTCGGCCCGCGCCTGGCCTCGCGCATCCGCGACCGGCTCGCGTCGGAGGCCACCGCGCCGTCCGAGCCGTTGCTCCTCGAGACCCTCATCGATGCGGAGACACTCAGCCGCGTCGACCCTGCTGCAGCATCGAGCATCGGGCCGAACGACGGACCACCCAGGCGGATCTGGTACCGGCGATCGCTCGATACGGTCTCCGGGCCGGATGCCAGCGTCCGCTGGGTGGCGATCGACGACGATGCGGGCACCCTCCTGGGGAGTGGAATCGTGAAGCCTCGAACGGGGCTCGTGACCGCACATGGCTGAGCAGCCCGCCGACGAGCTCGACGCGCTCTTCGATCGCGTGATCGAGACGACCCTCCAGTCGCTGCCCGACCCGTTCCTCTCGCAGCTGGGATCGGTCGCGATCGTGGTCGAGGACGAGGCGAACCCCGCCCAGCTCGCGAGCGTCGGCGCCTACGGGCTGTACGGGCTCTACCAGGGCGTGCCGCGGACGCGCTGGGGCGTCGACAACGTGGCGGTGCCCAGCAAGATCACGCTGTTCCGCGGCGCGCTCGTCCGGCACAGCACCTCGCCCGCGGACCTGGCCCGGCGGATCGAGGAGACGCTCCTCCACGAGATCGCCCATCACTTCGGCATCGACGACGATCGGCTGCGCGAGCTCCAGCGTCACTAAGCGGCCCTCGGCGGCGGCGTACCATCCGCGGCGATGCCTGACGTTCCGGAACGCCCCAATCCCTTGATCCGCGGCGAGCGCGTCTACCTCCGCGCGCTCGAGCCGGCGGACGCGGAGCACATCCACCGCTGGTACGGCCACGCCGACACCGCCCGCCTCATGGGCGAGTGGCCGCGCAGCCTCGCCCGCCGCCGCCTCGACGCCGAGACGGCCGTCAAGGAGACCGGCCGCGACTGGTTCGCGTTCATCATCTGCCGCCTCGAGGACGACGAGCCGATCGGCCGGGCCGACGTGTTCGAGGTCGACCGGCTGAACGGGTCGGCCGGCTTCGGCATGGCGATCGGCGAGCACCGCTGGCGCGGCCAGGGCCTCGGCAGCGACACCGTGAACACGATCCTCGACTTCTGCTTTGGGCAGCTCCGGCTCGAACGGGTCTGGCTCGTCACCGATTCCGTGAACGAGCGGGCCCAACGCATGTACCGGAGGGCCGGGCTCGTCGAGGAGGGCCGGCTGCGCCGGGCGTTCTACCAGGACGGCATCTTCCAGGACGACGTCCGGATGGCGATCCTGCGGGCCGACTGGGAGGCCCTCGACCGCAAGCGGAGCTGGCAGTTCGCCGAGCGATAGTCGCCTGGCTGCCGGCCCCTTCAGGCCCGGAGCAGCTTCTCGACGATCGGCGCGATCCGGTCGACCCAGAGCGCGTACTGGGCGCCGGACGGGTGGAGTCCGTCGCGGGCGACGAGGCGGCGGTCGGTCCCGGCCCGAAGAGAGATGTCGAACGTGTCGACGTACGCGATCCCCCGCTCCGCGGCGAGGCGCTCGAGGATCCCGTTGTTGCGCCGGATCCCGGCCGACTGCGTCGCCGGGTCGCCGTAGCTCGCGCCCTGCGGCGTGACCGTGTAGTCCGGCGTCGCGACCGTCACGATCCGGGATGGCTCGAGCGTGGCGAGGAGGGTGTCGAGGATCGCCGCCGCGTTCGCCTCGTACGTCTCGGCCGGAACGCCCTGGACGACGTCGTTGACCCCGACGAGCAGCGACGCGAACTGGGGTTCCAGGCGGCCGAGCTGGGGCAGCTCGACGTCGATCACGTTGCCCGACGTGAAGCCGTTCACGCCGAGATTCCCGACGAGCTCGAGGAGCGGCGACCCGTCGACGTACCGCAGCCGCTCGACGAGCTGCTCCGGCCAGCGCTCCGTGGCGGAGTCGAGCGCGGTGCCGATCGTGTACGAGTCGCCGAGCGCGACGTACCGCAGCGCGGCGTGGGTGGGCGGCGTCACCGCCCGGCGAGAAACGCCAGCGCGAGCCGCTCGAAGTCGGCCGGCCGCTCGAGCGTCGGCACGTGGGCGACGTCCGGCCAGACCTCGAGCCGTGCCCCCTCGACCTCGGTCGCGATCCGGGTCGCTGCGTCCTTCGTCGCGGGCTGGTCGAGGTCCCCGACGAGGACGAACGTCGGGCAGCGGATCTCGGGGAGCCGGTCGGCCGCGGCCGGGCTGAGCTCATGCTCCGGGTTTGTCTCCGGATCCCATTCGGGCAGCTCGAACGCGTCGCGCTGCATCCGCCCGACGAACGCCCGGACCTCGGGGTTCACGGCGTCCGCGCCGCGTGTCGGGCCGTCGACCCAAGCCCGGAGGTTGACCTCGACAGCGCCGTCGACGTCGCCCCGGTCGAGCGCCTCGACCTCCTCGTGCCAGACCTGGCGCAGCGAATTCGCGCCCTCCCCCAGGAGCGCGCCGCCGGGGGCCACGAGCAGGAGCGACGCGACCGCACGGGGCCTGGCGAGGGCCGCCTCGACCGCGATCCCCGCTCCCATCGACGTCCCGACGAGAGCCACCCGGCCCAGCCCCAGCTCGTCGATCAGGGCGAGCAGGTCGGCGTGGTGCGACCACGGCCCGGCCGGAGGCAGGGTCTCGCCGTAGCCTCGGGCGTCGTAGCGGACGGCCCGGCCGACGGACGCGAACGCCGGCCACTGGGGGTCCCACATCCGGCGATCGGCGATGCCCGCATGAACGAGGACGATCGGCGGGCCGACGCCTGCGATGTCGTACGCGAGGCCGCCCTGGGTGCGGCCCACGACTGCTGAGTCCATCATCCGCCGAGTATGCACGGGCGGGCCCGAAAAGCCCTATCCTTCGGCGGCGCATTTGGGATCGACGGCCGCTCGGACCTGCAGGAATTGCACTTGCCCGGCCGTTCGCCCGTCGGTAGGATGCGCGCCAATGGTCGCCCTGCGGGGCGAACGTTCTTCGAGACCTCGCCGGACCATCGCGCACCCGACGCCCGGCCGGCGACGAACGATCTCGATGCTGCGAGGAGGACACATGCGACAGCGCTCCCTCGGTCTGACCGTGTTCGCCGGTCTGGCCATCATCGTCTCCGCCTGCGGCGGCGGCGCGACGCCGAGTCCGTCGGCCTCGGCGGCGTCGCAGCCACCGGTGTCCGCGCCGGCCTCGGCCCCGGCGTCCGCGCCGGCGTCGCAGGCAGCCGCCTCGATGAAGCCGCTCAAGGTTGGCGTCGTGACCGACGTCGGCCAGCTCGAGGACAAGTCGTTCAACCAGTCCTCGAACGAAGGCGCGCTGGCGGCCGCAACCGCGACCGGTGGCAGCCATGACGTCATCGTCACCCAGAGCATCTCGGACTACGGCGCGAACATCCAGCAGTTCGTCGACCAGGACTTCGACGTCATCGTGACCGTCGGCTTCCTCATCGGAACGGACACGGCCAAGGCCGCCAAGGCCAACCCGAACATCAAGTTCGTCGGCGTCGACCAGGGCGTCTGCGTCGACGAGAAGGGTGACCCCGACGCGACGTTCGCCTGCAAGGGTGACGCGGCGACGCTGCTACCGAACTACCAGGGCATCGTCTTCGCAGAGATGCAGCCCGGCTACCTCGCCGGCATCGTTGCGGCGAGCATCACCCAGAGCGGCACGATCGGCGCCGTCGGTGGCACGAACGTCCCGGCGGTCGTCAACTACTGGCGCGGCTATGAGAACGGCGCGAAGTCGATCAAGCCGGACGTCAAGGTCCTCTACCAGGAGACCGACCCGGATCCGACCAAGGGCTTCAACGACCCGACCAAGGGCCGGGCGATCGCCGAGCAGTTCCTCAGCCAGAACGCCGACGTGATCTTCCAGATCGCCGGCCTCACCGGGCAGGGCGTCCTCGAGGCCGTCTGCGACGCGCAGAAGCACGGCATCGGCGTCGACGTCGACCAGGCCGTGAGCCTGCCGAACCTGGCCCCGTGCATCGTGACCAGCGCCGAGAAGAAGCTCAAGGACACGGTCCAGGCCGTCGTCGAGAGCGCCGCAACCGGCACCTTCAAGGCCGGCACGGTCGCCTACAACGCGGCCTCGACGCCGCCGGCCATCGGCCTGGCGCCGTACCACGACAACGCAGCGTTGATCACCCCCGACATCCAGTCGAAGATCGACACGGCGCTCCAGGGCATGGTGGACGGGTCGCTCGACCCGTGCGCGCCCACCAAGTGCACCGTTAGCGGCAACTAGCTTCCGCTCCACCCCACGCGCTCAGCTCCGAGAGGCGGTCGCAAGACCGCCTCTCGGTCTTTTTCACGGCCGTTTATCATGCGGTGACCCCGCGTCGTCCCGATCCGTCACCAGCAGCCTGAGGCCGCCGTGACCCAGACCGTGAGCGCGCCCGCGCTGGAGATGCGCGGCATCACGAAACGCTACCCGGGCGTCGTGGCCAACGACGGGATCGACCTCGAGATTCGGCCAGGCGAGATCCACGCCCTGCTCGGCGAGAACGGCGCCGGCAAGTCGACCCTGATGAACATCCTGTACGGGCTGGCGGCCCCGGACGAGGGCGAGATCCTCCTCGACGGATCGGCCGTCACGATCAAGGATCCGTCGGACGCGATCGCGCGTGGCATCAGCATGGTTCACCAGCACTTCATGCTGGTGCCGGTCCTGTCCGTCGCCGACAACATCCTCCTCGGCGAAGAGACGATGGCCAACCCGATCTTCCTCGACCGCAAGGAGGCCCGGCGCCGGATCATCGAGCTCGGCAAGCGGTTCGGGTTCGAGATCGATCCCGACGTCAAGGTCGAGGCGCTGTCGGTCGGCTGGCAGCAGCGCGTCGAGATCCTCAAGGCGCTCTACCGCGAGGCGCGGATCCTCGTCCTCGACGAGCCCACGGCCGTCCTCACGCCGCAGGAGACGAAGGAGATCTTCGAGGTCCTGAAGCGGCTCGCCGCCGAGGGCCACTCGATCATCTTCATCAGCCACAAGCTCTACGAGGTCCTCGAGATCGCGGACCGGATCACGGTCATCCGGCGGGGCAAGGTCGTCGGCGAGCGCATCCCGTCGGAGACCGACGAGGATGACCTCGCGGCGCTGATGGTCGGGCGCAACGTGCAGCTGGTCGTCGATCGCGGCGAATCACATCCGCAGGGCCCGGCCCTGTCGGTCCACGACCTCCGCGTGCTCGACGATCGCGGCCACGAGGCGGTCAAGGGGGTCACGTTCGACGTCCGGGCCGGCGAGATCCTCGGCATCGCCGGCGTCGCGGGCAACGGCCAGGACGAGCTCGTCGAGGCGCTGACCGGACTGCGCAAGCCGGCGCAGGGGCGGGTCGAGCTGACCGGCAAGAACATCACCGGCGCCGGGCCGCGAGCCCTCCAGAACGCCGGGATGTCGTTCGTGCCCGGCGACCGCCACCGCTTCGGCCTGGTGCTCAGCTTCCCGCTCGAGGACAACCTCGTCCTCACCCAATACGACGAGGCGCCCTTCGCCCGCGGCCCGTTCCGGAACGACGGCGCGATCCGCGAATGGGCGAAGCGCGCGATCGAGCAGTACGACATCCGGACGCCGTCGCCGACCGTGAACGCGGGCACGCTGTCGGGCGGCAACCAGCAGAAGACGATCGTCGCCCGCGAGTTCAGCCGGGACCTGACGGCGCTCATCCTCGACCAGCCGACGCGCGGCCTCGACGTTGGCAGCATCGAGTTCATCCACCGCCAGGTGATCTCGAAGCGCGACGGCAACGCGGCGATCCTGCTCGTGTCGGCGGAGCTCGACGAGGTCATGGAGCTATCCGACCGGATCGCGGTGATGTACCGCGGCGAGATCGTCGCCCTCGTCGACGGTCCGACGGCCGAACGCGAGGAAATCGGCCTGCTGATGGCGACCGGGCGCCGGGACGCGGAGGCGCTGGCGGCCGCGGCGACGTCGATGTCGGCGGCGGCGGAGATCCAGGCCAAGCCGGTCGAATTGGTCGCGGCGACGGTCGCGGACGAGACGCCAGCCGCGAGTCCGTCCGCCCCGGCCGTGGCGCCCCCCGCGGCCGATGCGTCCCCGCCCGTACCCGACGACCCAACGCAGCGAGGGGATGCCGAGTGACGCTCGTGCGACGGTTCTACGCGCTCTCGATCGTCCCGATCATCTCGATCGTCCTCGCCCTCCTGCTCGGCGCGGTCCTGATCATCATCTCGAGCGTCATCCAGGGAAAGCTCAACCTCATGCTGCCGATCGTCGCCTACGAGAGCCTGCTCCAGGGCGCGACCGGCTTCTCGTTCCTCGACGTCAAGGGCGACACGATCACGTTCGCGATCTCGGTTGACCCGGAGAAGGCCGCCCGGGCCTTGACGAACACGATGCAGGCGTCCGCGCCACTCGTGCTGACCGGGCTCGCCGTCGGCCTCGGGTTCAAGGGCGGCCTGTTCAACATCGGCGGCACCGGGCAGGTGCTGGTCGGCGGCTTCACGGCGGCGCTAGTCGGGGCCGCGGTCGCGGACCAGCCGGTCCCGATCGCGGTCACGATCGCGGTCACCGCCGGCGCCCTCGGCGGCGCGGCCTACGGGTTCATCCCGGGCTTCCTCAAGGCGTTCACCGGCGCCCACGAGGTCGTCGTGACGATCATGCTGAACTCGCTCGCGGCGATCGCGATCGTCGGCCTCGTGAACGACGTCTTCAAGATCACCGGACCGACGTTCGCCCGGACCGCCGACGTCGGCAATGCCGCGCTGCCGATCATCTTCGGTCGCGACGGCAGTCTCGGGATCCTGATCGCCCTCGTGGTCGTCCCGATCGCCTACGTCCTGATCTACCGGACGACGCTCGGGTTCGAGATCCGGACCGCCGGCGCCAACCCCAGCGCCGCGCGCTACGCCGGCATGAGCCCGAAGCGGCTGATCATCCTCACGATGAGCCTCTGCGGGCTCTTCGCCGGGCTCGCCGGCACGATCGAGATCCTCGACCTGGGCTACTACCCGGCGGTGTTCGGGACGGCGATCGGCTTCGCCGGGATCACGGTCGGGCTCCTCGGCAGGGCCCACCCGGTGGGGATCCTGCTCGCGGCGCTCCTGCTCGGCGGAATGCGGGCAGGTGCGCCGGCGATGCAGATCACCGCGAAGATCCCGATCGAGATCATCGACGTCATCCAGGGCCTGATCCTGCGTGTTCCTCGCCGCCGAGGTCGTCATCCGGCAGGTCTTCCGGATCCGGGCCGAACGGGCGACGCCGGGTGAGCTCAAGTCCGTGACCGCGAGCTACGGGTCGGGGCAGGCCTGATGGACGCCCTGCTCAACATCCCGATCCTGGGCTGGATCCTCGAGCTGATCCTCTACGTCATCAACCATCTCCAGTTCCTCGGGCCGCAGACGCTGCAGCTGGCCACGCCGATCGCGCTCGGCGCACTGTGCGGCGTGATGTGCGAACGGAGCGGCGTCGTCAACATCGCGATCGAGGGCCTGATGCTGACGGCGGCGTTCGTCGGGTTCATGGTCGCGATGCTCGTCAGCCAGGCGATGCCGGACGCGACGCCGAGCTCGATCTTCGGAGCGACGCCGGCGCTCGTCATCGGCGTCATCGCCGCGGTTCTCGCCGGGATGCTCGTCTCCGCGTTGCATGCCTGGCTATCGGTCTCGGTCCAGGCGAACCAGATCATCAGCGGAACGGCGATCAACATCCTTGCGCTCGGGCTGACCAGCTACCTCAACCGGCTGATCAAGCCGAGCGGCAGCGCCGGCTCCTTCGACTCGTTCCACCCGCCCTCGTGGCTCATCGACCTGCCGCTCGTCGGCTGGCTCTTCAACACGTTCCTCTCGGTCGGCCCGATCACGATGTCGGTGATCGTGTTCGTCGTCGGGATGCAGATCTGGCTGTTCCGGTCTCGCTGGGGCCTCCGGACGCGGGCCGTCGGCGAGCACCCCCGCGCGGCCGACACGGTCGGCGTGAACGTCATCGCCCTGCGCTACAAGAACGTGATCCTCGGCGGCATCTTCGCCGGCCTCGCCGGCGCGTGGCTGACGCTCGAGTTCAACGCCTCGTTCCAGAACGGCATGACCGCGAACCGCGGCTTCATCGCCCTGGCTGCGGTGATCTTCGGCCGGTGGACGCCGATCGGCGCGTTCGGCGGAGCGTTGCTGTTCGTCTTCTTCGAGGCGCTCGGCGTCGCGATCCGGTCCGATCCGCCACCCGGCGACCTGGGCGTCTGGCTGTCGGGCATCCAGGCCAGCTACCCCAGCCTCTACAACAACTTCTTCAGCTCCCTGCCGTACGTCCTGACGATCATCGTCCTCGCGGGCGTCGTCGGCCGGAGCGTCGCCCCGGCGGCCGACGGGCAGCCGTACGTCAAGGAAGGCTCGAGCTGACCGACGACGAGCGGCGGACGGCCGATCGCGAGGCGCGGCAGCGGACAGTCGCCTTCCTCGACCTCGAGGAGCAACGCGGGCCGGTCGCGGTCGCCGACGACGACCAGATCGCGCGCGATCCTGCGCTCGACGCGGCGGATCGCGGTCGTGGGCGCGTCGGCGTCGGAGGTCCGACCCTCGTTCGGGGTGTTCCGGTTCCTCGTCCACGAGGGCTTCGACTGCGTCCCGGTCAACCCGAACGAGCGGAGCGTCCTGGGGATCCCGGCCTTCCGGTCGCTGCGCGAGGCGGCCGACGCGACCGGACCGTTCGACATGGTCGACGTCTTCCGGCGCTCCGAGCTCGTCGTGCCACACGCCCGCGAGGCCGTCGAGATCGGCGCCCGCTGCCTGTGGCTCCAGCTGGGCGTCGTGAGCTGGGAGGCGGCCCAGATCGCCGCCGATGCAGGGCTGTCGGTCGTGATGGACCGCTGCACGGCGATCGAGTGGCGGAGGGTCCGCCCCACAAGCGGCTAGGCGGCCGCGAACCTCGCCCTGAGTGCAGCGCGCGTCGCCTCGTCGACGAACGCGACCTCGACTGCGGTCCGGTGGATGCGGTCCATGTCCTCCTCTGACACGCCGCCTTCCTCGACGAGCCGCCGCTCCTCTGCCGCGAGCCGCGTCCCGATGTTGATCGGGTTGTCGTCGCCGATCACGACCCGGCAGCCGGCCTCGAGGAACGCGTGGATCGGGTGCTCACGGATCGATGGCGCGGCGCCGGTGAGGACGTTCGAGGTGGGGCAGACCTCGATCGCCACGCCTTCCCTGGCGGCCCAGGCGAGCGCCGCGGTGTCGTCGGCGATGTGCGACCCGTGCCCGATCCGGGTCACGCCCAGCATCTCGACCGCGTCGCGGGCGGCGCTGGCAGGGCCGGCTTCGGCGGCGTGGGCCGTGAGCCCGAGGCCGGCTGCGGCCGCCATGCGATACGGCTCGCGATACGGCTCGAGCGATGGATACAGCAGCTCGTCGCCGGCGACGTCGAGGCCGACGACGCCGTGGCCCGCCGCATCCGCTGCGGCTCGGGCGATCGCGAGGTTCGTGGCATCGTCGAGGTGACGCAGCAGGCAGACGACGAGCCCGACCGGCAGCCCGGTCGCCCGGCTCCCCTCCTCCAGCCCGGCGCAGGCGGCCGCGATCACGTCCGGGATGCCGAACCCGGGCCGGGCGTGGGTCGAGGGGCCGAACCGGAGCTCGAGGTAGTCGCAACGGTCGGCGGCGGCGTCCTCGACGGCCTCGCGGGCGACCCGTCGCATCGCGTCGGCCGAGCCGAGGACCGGGTACGCGGCGGCGACGTGGGCGAGGAACACGGTCAGGTCGGCCGGCTCGCTCATCCGGAGGGCGTGCTCCCAGCCGCCGTCGGGCGTCGGCGCACCCATCGACGCGGCGAGGTCGGCGGCCGTCTCGGGACGGACCCAGCCCTCGAGGTGGGTGTGGAGGTTGAGGCCCACAGCGGCTCGGGCGCCGCTCAGAGGCCGAGTTCGACGATCGCGTCGAGGGCGGCCTCGATGCTCGCCCCCCAGCCGACCGCGAGCCGCCGGTGCGCTTCGTCGTCGTACACGCTCGTGCCCGAGACGAGGTTGCTCGACGTCGCGCAGATCATCCCCGCCCGCAGTCCGCGCTGGCGGGCGACGACGTACAGCGCCGACGCCTCCATCTCGACGTTCAGCAGGCCGATCGACGTCATCTTCTGGGTCCACTCGGGCGACTCGGCGTAGAACGCGTCGTCGCTGACGTTCAGGCCGGCGTGAACGGCCAGGTCGTGCTTGGGGCCGTGGATGCGGGCGGCGCGGGTCAGGGCCAGCGTCAGCTCGAGGTCAGGGACCGCGGGATAGCCCTTCGGGACGTACATGTCGGTCGTGCCGTCGTTCCGGAAGGCGCCTTCGCTCACGATCAGGTCGCCTGGCTCGATCCCGGCCTGGAGGGCGGCCGTGCTGCCGACGCGAATGAACGAGGTCACGCCGACGCGGGCCAGCTCCTCGACCGCGATCGCCGTCGAGGGGCAGCCCATCCCGGTCGAGGTCACCGTGACGTCGCGACCCTTGTACGTGCCGACCATCGTCCGATGCTCGCGCTTGTGGGCGACGTCGCGGGGGTTGTCCAGGTACTCCGCGACGAGCGGGACGCGGAACGGGTCGCCCGGCAGGAGCGCGACCGTGCTGACCTCGCCGGGAGCAACGTCGATGTGGAACTGGCGCACGCCGAGGCCGGCACTACTCTTGTCGACGATGCTCACGCGGACTCCGATTGTGAGAAGAGGGATCGCTACGGCGATTCTAGCGGCCTGCGTGCAGGCCTTGATCGCGTGCGGAACTCAGGCCGCCTCCGCCGGTCCGACGGGCAGGATCATCGTCAGCGTGGGATCCGCGGTGGGGACCAATTCCCTCTTCGAGCCGGTTCACTGGGCGAAAGCGATCGACTCCGATGGCACGGTCGTCGTGTCGTGGAAGTCGGCCGGCGGCGTTCCGGTCGAGGTTCCGTCCGGCGCGTATCGCGTCGAGGCGTTCACGGTCTTCCTGAGCGACACCCTGGTCTGCGGCCATCCGATCGGTGAGCCGAGTCCGCCGAACGCGACTTGCTTCCAGCCGACGTTAGGTCCCGCGCAGGTGTGCGCGGTGGAAATCCAGGTCCCGCCAGGTGGCGACGTCGCTCTGCTCTACCGCGAGACCGGAGAGGGACGCTGCGATCTGCGCCTGGACGGCGCGCGGCCTACTTGATCAGGAAGCCGAGGAAGACGAGGACGAGTCCGGCGATCGCGATCCCGGCGCCGATCTGGGCCTGGCGCCGCAGGATCTGCATCGCAACCGAGGCTCCCGTCGTGTCGGACGAGGCCGCGGACGCCGCCACGCCACGCCGCGTAGCGCTCGGCATTGGCGTCCTCTTCCTTCATCGCCTGGTAGCGCGACCAGGGGCCGCGGAATCGCTGGTAGCCGATGACGATGAGAACGACGCCTCCGACCCACAGCACGACGTTGATCAGGCTCATCCGCGGACCACCTCGTCGAGCTTCGCCTTGACCGCTTCCTGGACGACGGCCGCGTTCGCCTGGCCGCGCGTCGCCTTCATCACCTGGCCGACGAAGAACCCGACGACCGGCTTGCCGGCCCGGTAGTCCTCGACCGCCTTCGGGTTCGCCGCGACCACCTCGTCGATGACCGCGCCGATCGCGCCCGCGTCCGAGATCTGCCGGAAGCCCTTCCGCTCGACGATCGACGCGACCGGACTGCCCGTTGCGGCGTGCTCGGCGAAGACCTCCTTCGCGTTCGTCCCCGACAGCTCGCCGCCCGCGACACGGCCGATCAGGCCGGCGAGCTCGCCTGCGTCGACGCGGGCCGCGGCCTCGGGATCGGACCGGAGCAGCGCAAGCCACGAGCCGGTCACCCAGTTCGCGGCGGCCTTCGCCTCGACGCCCTCGACGCCCGCCGCGAGGACGCCCTCGAACAGCTCATTCGCCCGCGGCTCGCCGACGAGCACCAGCGCGTCGTAGGCCGACAGCCCGAAGGCCGACGCGTAACGCGCCCGGCGGGCCGCCGGCAGCTCCGGCAGCCGGGTCCGGATCTCGTCGAGCCACGCCGGGTCGACGCGGAGCGGCGGCAGGTCGGGCTCCGGGAAGTAGCGGTAGTCGTGCGAGTCCTCCTTGGACCGCATCACGTACGTCTCACCTCGGTCCTCGTCCCAGCCGCGCGTGTCCTGGGTCAGCGTCTCGCCGGCGTCGAGGGCCGCCGCCTGGCGCTCGATCTCGAACGCGATCGCCCGCTCGACCGAGCGGAACGAGTTCATGTTCTTGACCTCGACCCGCGTCCCGAACGGCTCCGTGCCACGAAGGCGGAGCGAGACGTTCGCCTCGACCCGCATCTGGCCCCGCTCCATGTCGGCGTCGCTCGCGCCGATCGCGCGGAGCAGCAGCTGGAGCTCCTCGGCGTAGCGGCGGGCCTGCTCGGCGGAGCGGACGTCCGGATCGGTGACGATCTCCATCAGCGGCGCGCCCGAGCGGTTGAAGTCGACGAGGCTGACGCGGCGACCGTCCGGGCCGTTCGCGTGGATCAGCTTCGCGGTGTCCTCCTCGAGGTGGGCCCGGGTGATCCCGATCGTGACCGGGCCCTCGGACGTCTCGAAGGCCAGCTTCCCGGCCGACGCGAGCGGCAGGTCGTACTGGCTGATCTGGTAGCCCTTCGGCAGGTCCGGGTAGAAGTAGTTCTTGCGGTCCCAGCGGGTCTTGTCGGGCGTCGTCGCCCCGATTGCGATGCCGGTGGCGAGGACGTGTTCGACGGCCCGCCGGTTGATCGTCGGCAGGGCGCCCGGCAGCCCGAGGCAGACCGGGCAGGTGTGGCTGTTCGGGGCGGCGCCGTCGTAGGCGGTCGAGCAGGCGCAGAACATCTTCGAGACGGTCTTGAGCTGGCAATGGACCTCGATCCCGATGACCGGCTCGTACCGCTCGAGGGCATCCGTCCGGGGCGTCGCAGGCGCCGTCATCCCTCGCTCCGCGCCCATGGCCGAACGATGAGGAGCGGCAGCGCCGATGCCGCGACAGCGATCGCGAGAACCGCGATGTACTGCGGGGCGGAGTACAGCAGGGTGAAGACGGGCGAATCGGTCCCGCCCCGGCCCGTCGACGCGAGGCCGAACACGACGAGGACGAACCAGAACCAGGCGCCGATCGCAACTCCGGGGACCGCCAGCAAGCGCCAGCGTCCGATCGGCTCGATCAGGTCCTCGAGCACGACGAAGATCGCCGATCCGCCGAGCCCGACCGTGATCAGGATCATTCCGATGTCGCTCCACGGCAGCTGGAGCGCGTACCAGTCGCCCGCGAGCTGGGCGCCGACGAGCATGATCGCGAGCCCCGCGAGGAACACGACGACCGAGCCGATCGCGGCCGACCGGATCACCGTTCTCGTCACGGGGCCGCTCCGGCGCGGTTGCGGTCGACGAAGCGGCCGATCCGGGCCAGCGCTTCCTCGAGCTGCTCGTAGCTCGTGGCGTAGCAGGCCCGGACGTGGCCCTCGCCGCTCGGCCCGAACGCGGAGCCGGGCACGACCGCGACCCGCTCCTCCTGGAGCAGGCCCTGGGCGAAGTCCTCCGAGCTCAGTCCCGTCGCGGATGTGACCTCGGGGAACGCGTAGAACGCGCCGCGCGGCTCGAACGTCCGGAGCCCGATCGCATTGAGGCCGTCGACGACGAGCCGCCGCCGGCGGTCGTACTCCGCGACCATCCTTTCGACGTCCGCCTCGCCGTTGAGCAGCGCTTCGAGCGCGGCGTCCTGGGCCGTCGTCCCGGCCGACATGATCCCGTACTGGTGGACCTTGACGATCCCCTCGAGGATCCCCGCCGGCGCCGCGAGCCAGCCGACCCGCCAGCCGGTCATCGCGTAGGCCTTCGAGAAGCCGCCCATGAGGATCGTCCGGTCGCGCATCCCGGGCAGCGCGCTGAACGGCCGGTGGCGGTACGAGCCGTACGCCAGCCGGTCGTAGATCTCGTCGCTGTACACGAGCAGGTCGTGGCGGCAGGGCGATGTCCGCGAGCCGCTCCTGGACGTCGTCGGGGAGGACGGCGCCGGTCGGGTTGCACGGGTAGCCGAGGAACAGCGCCTTCGTCCGCGGCGTGATCGCCGCCTCGACCGCGGCCGGGTCGAGCGCGAAGTCGTCGTCGACGTGGGTGCTGACGAGGCGGACCACTCCGCCGGCGAACACGACGGCCGGGATGTAGGCGACGTACGACGGCTCGTGGAGGATCGACCTCGTCGCCGGGGTCGCACGTGGCCCGCAGCGCGAGGTCGACGGCCTCGCTGCGCGCCGACCGTGATCAGCAGCTCCGTCGCCGGGTCGTACGCGACGCCGTAGCGCCGATCGAGGTGGTCGGCGAGCGCGCGCCGGAGCTCGATCGTGCCGTAGTTCGAGGTGTAGTGGGTCCGGCCGTTGTGGAGCGACCGAACGCCTGCCGCGACGATCCGCTCGGGCGTGTCGAAGTCGGGCTCCCCCACCCCGAGGCTGATGACGTCGTCCATCGTCGCGAGGATGTCGAAGAACCGCCGGATCCCAGACGGCGGGACGGCGTTCACGCGCTCCGCCAGCGCGCGCTCGGCGAGCGGCGGGCGGCTCGACTGGGTCGTCATGGGTCCCAGATCTCCTCGACGTGGTCTGCGACGAATCGGTCGAGAGCTTCGTAGACGGACGGCAGGTCGTACCAGCGATCGTCGTACTCGCCCAGGTCAGACGATTCGGCCCAGGCCGCGTATGCCTCGAGAGAGGCGCCCTCTCGGGCCGCTCGCAGCTCGGGAATCCGAGGCATGACCGAATCGGCCGCCTCGATCGTCAGCCGGCGGTGATCGTCCAGGCCCGCCGCCGCGAAACCGGCGATCGCCTCGTCCAGCCACTCGCCGCCGCCGTTGAAGAAGAACTGGCTGAAGCCGCCGTTGCTCACTTCGCCGTCGAGCCGGGACATCGCGTGGAGCTGCTGGATCGCAGGCGTGAACTCGCCGTACGGTCCGTCCGGGCCGGTGTCTTGGCCGCCCTGCTCCAGGACGATCCGCCAGACATCGATGGCGTCGAGCTGGGCTGGCATCGTCGCGCGCGCCAGCCGCCGCGTCCGCGTCAGGCATGGTCGCCTCCACCGGGCCGACCAACGCGCTGAAGGGGCGTCGGCGTCGCGGGGTCCGCTGCCATCGCGAGCTGCGGCCGGCTCGAGGTCGCGCCACTCCGCGCCGGAGGTCAGCGCCTCGTAGCCGCGGGCCAGCTCGAAGAGGCGCGCCTCGGACCAGGCGGCGCCGATCAGCTGGAGCCCGACCGGCAATCCCTCCGAGAGCCCGCACGGCACCGAGATCCCGGGCAGCCCGGCCATGTTCACCGGCAGCGTGCAGGCGTCCGAGAGGTACATCGCGACCGGGTCGGCCATCTTCGCCCCGAACTGGAACGCGACCGTCGGCGACGTCGGCGCGACGAGTGCGTCGAAGCCCTGCTCCCACAGCACGTCGAAGTCGCGCTTGATCAGCGTCCGGACCTTCTGGGCCTTCACGTAGTAGGCGTCGTAGTAGCCGGCCGACAGCGCGTACGTTCCGAGCATGACCCGGCGCTTGACCTCCGCCCCGAAGCCCTGGCCCCGGGTCGCGAGGTAGTTCGCGATGTAGTCGCCGTCGCCCAGCCGCGGGCCGTAGCGGATCCCGTCGTAGCGGGCCAGGTTCGCCGACGCCTCGGCCGGGGCGACGATGTAGTACGTCGCGAGGCCGTAGTCGGTGTGCGGCAGGCTGACCTCCTCGACGCTCGCGCCGGCGGCCTCGAGCGCGGCGACCGCCTCGTGGATCCGCTTCTCGACGTCGGGCTCCATGCCGGCGACGAAGTACTCCCGCGGCAGTCCCAGCCGCTTGCCCTTGAGACGCGACGCCGCCTCGTCGTCGCTCGCCGGCAGCTCGAGCAGCTCGTCCGGTACCGGCATCGGGGCGGACGTGGAGTCGCGCTCGTCGCGGCCGGCGACCGCGTGGAGCAGCGCCGCGGCGTCGCGCGTGTCGCGGGCGAGCGGGCCGATCTGGTCGAGCGAGCTGGCGAACGCGACGATCCCGTAGCGGGATACCCGGCCGTACGTCGGCTTCATCCCGACGATGCCCGTCAGCGCGGCGGGCTGGCGGATCGAGCCGCCCGTGTCGGTGCCCAGCGAGACCGCAGCGTGGTACGCGGCCACGGCCACCGCCGAGCCGCCGCTCGACCCGCCCGGCACGGTCTCGAGGTCCCACGGGTTCGAGACGGGCCCGTAGGCGCTGTGCTCGTTCGACGAGCCCATCGCGAACTCGTCCATATTCGTCTTGCCGAGCAGGACCGCCCCGACATCCCGCAGCCGCTCGGTGATGTGGGCGTCGTACGGCGCGATGTAGCCCTCGAGGATCCGCGATCCGGCGGTGCATTGGCCGCCTTCGACCGAGATCAGGTCCTTGAGCGCGACCGGGATGCCGAGCAGCGGGTGGAGCGCCCGGATCGCGTGATCGCCCTCGCCGCGAGCGGCGGCCAGCCTGGCGTCGGCGGCGTCGGCCTGGGCGAGCGCACTCTCGCGGTCGATCGTGAGCCACGCGTTGAGCGCCCGGTTCTCGCGCTCGGCGACGTCGAGGTGGGCCTCGGCCAGCTCGTGCGACGACAGCTCCCCCTGGCGCAGGCGCGAGGCCATCTCGTGGGCATGGAGCCGGGTCAGCGCAGATGCGGCGGTCACGGCGGTCGGCCTCGTCGCCTACTCGTTGCCGAGGATCGCGGGCACGACGATGAACTCGCCGTCGGTTGCCGAGGCGTTGCGCAGGACGGCCTCGGCCGGCAGCGACTCGCGCGCGACGTCGTCGCGGAGGATGTTCTCGAGCTCGATCGTCTGGGCCGTCGGCGGGATGTCCTCGGTGTCGAGTTGGCTCAGGATCACGTACTGGTCGAGGATGTGGTTGAGCTGGCCCTGGAGGCGCGCCAGCTCCTCGTCGGTCAGGCCAAGGCGAGCCAGGTAGGCGACGTGTTCGACGTCGGATCGGGAGAGCGTGGCCACGGCCCGATGATAGCCGAGGCCCCGATCGGGCCGACTCGGTATCGTGAGCGGATGGCCCAGACGACCGCCACCGCCAGGATCCGGCCGATGCTCGCCGCCGATATCGCGCAGGCCACGCAGGTGATTCTCGACGGCGGCTGGAGCGACCGGTCGGTCTTCTTCGAGTGGGCGATCACCCACCCGACCTGCTTCCCGCTCGTGGCCGAGGCCGACGGCCGCGTCGTGGGAACCGGCGTCGCGACGGTCAACGGGCGCGTCGGCTGGGTCGGCGCGATCTTCGTCGCGGAGGATCGCCGGCGGACCGGGCTGGGCACGGCCCTGTCGCGGGCGGTCGTCGAGGAGCTCGAGCGGCAGGGCTGCGTGACGCAGGTCCTCATCGCGACGAACGAGGGCCGGCCGATCTACGAGCGGCTCGGGTTCACGGTTCATGCGCGGTACGTCCTGGAAACGGCCCCGGACGCGGCCGCGGCCCCGGACGACGGCACGGTCCGGCCATACGCCCCCGGCGACATCGACGCGATCGCCGACCTCGACCTGCGGGCGACGGGCGAGGACCGGTCGGCGATCCTTCGGGCGTTCGCCTCCCCCGAGACGGGGCTCGTGGCGCTGCGGCGCGATGGCACGGTGGGCGCGTTCGTGATGCGCGCGTCGTGGGGCGGCCGAGCGCTGATCGCATCGGACCCGGATCTGGCCGTGGCGCTCCTCGACGCGCGGCGGCGGGCGTCGGTCGACCGGCCAGTCACGATCGGCATCTTCGAGGAGAACGCCGCCGGCCGGGCGCGCCTCGCCGAAGCCGGCTGGACGGAGCGGCCGGGCGGGCCGCGATTGCTCCGAGGCGAGCCGCTCGACTGGCGGCCCGACTGGATCTACGGCCAGTTCACCGGGGCGATTGGCTGAATCCCGCCTTCCATGCCGCCGCGAGTCCGGCGAGCTCTTCGCTGTCGAGCCCGCGCGCGGCCATCACGAGTCGCAGCTCCGCGACCCGCAGGATCAGCTGGTTGTAGGCCTCGATCCGGGTGTCTCCGTATGCCTCGAGCACCTCTGACCCGGCGTCGAAGACACAAGTCGCAGTGACCCGAGCCGGATAGCCGCTGGGATCGCTCAGCTCGACGCTCGCCAGCGCGAGCTGCGGCCCGAGATACTGCTCCAGGTCCTGGGCCAGCCGCTGAGCGAACAGCTCGTCGGCCTCGTTCATGGCCGTACCTTACTCCGGCGACTCGCCCGCGAGCAGCCTGGCGAAGCCATCACCGTCCAGGACCGGCACGCCCAGCTCCTGGGCCTTCGCCAGCTTCGAGCCCGCGCCCTCGCCGGCGACGACGTAGTCGGTCTTCTTCGACACCGAGCCCGCCGGCTTGCCGCCCGCCGCGCGGATCGCCTCCTCCGCCGACTCGCGGCTGAAGCCCTCGATCGAGCCGGTGACGACGACCGTCCTGCCGGCGAGGGGCCCGGCCTCCGCCCTGGCCCGGGGCGCCGGGAGCTCGGCGACGACCCCGGCGTCGGCGAGGTCCTCGAGGACGCCCTCGCCCGGGCCGCCCGGCGCGAACCACGCGGCGAGCGCCGCCGAGACCGTCGGGCCGATGCCCTCGATCTCCGTGAAACGCTCGGGAGCGTCGCGCGCGACCGCCTGCAGGTGGGCGGCCGCCCCGACGAGCCAATCGGGCTCGCCGGCCCCGTCCGGCACCTCGGCCGCCAGCCAGTGAGCCAGCTCGATCGCCGTCGTCCAGCCGACCTGGGGGATCCCGAGCGAGGCGATGATCCGCTCGAGCGGCCGGTGCTTCGCCTTCTGGATGTTGGCGTGAAGGTTCTCGGCGCTCTTCCGGCCGAACCGCTCGAGGCCTTCGAGGTCCTCGACCGACAGCCGGAAGAAGTCGCCGCGCTTCGAGACGAGCCCCGTCTGGAGCAGTTGCTCGAGCGTCTTCCAGCCGGCGCCCTCGATGTCCATCCCGCCGACGAAGTTGCCGAACTCCTGGCTGACGCGGGCCGGGCACGCGGTGTTGGGGCAGTAGTGGCGGACCGCGCCCTCGTCGCGGACGATCGCCGTCCCGCAGACGGGGCACGCGGCCGGCATGTCCCATTCCCGCTCGTCGCCGGTTCGCTTGTCGGGCAGCGGCCGGACGACCTCCGGGATCACGTCGCCGGCCTTCTGGAGGATCACGTGATCGCCGACGCGGATGTCCTTGCGCCGGACCTCGTCGAGGTTGTGGAGCGTGGCCCGGGCGACCGTCGAGCCGGCGACCTTCGTCGGCGTCAGGTGGGCGACGGGCGTCAGCGTCCCGGTCCGCCCGACGTAGGCGACGATGTCCTCGACGACCGACTCGACCTGCTCCGGCGGGAACTTGTAGGCGATCGCCCAGCGCGGCGTCCGGCTCACGAACCCCAGCCGGCCCTGCTGCTCGAACGAATCGACCTTCACGACGATCCCGTCGGTCTCGTACGGCAGCTCGTGACGCTGCTCGCGCCAGGCCTCGGTGAACGCGATCACGCCCTCGATGTCGAGGCCCGCCTCGCGGTTGGGATTGACCGCGAAACCGAGCTTCCCGAGGCGATCGAGCGCCGCCGACTGGCTGGCCACGCCCGTAGCGGCGGCCGTGCCGTCCTCCTCGAGCAGCTGGTACGTCCACGTCGAGAGCTGGCGGCTCGCCGTGACCTGGGGGTCCTTCTGGCGGAGGGAGCCCGCGCCGGAATTGCGCGGGTTCGCGTAGAGCGCGAGGCCGGCCTCCTCGCGCTCGGCGTTGATCCGGGCGAACTCGGCCTTCGGCATGAAGACCTCGCCGCGGGCGTCGAGCGTCGCCGGCTCAGCCAGCTTCGGCGGGATCGCCGAGATCGTCCGGAGGTTCGCGGTGACGTCCTCGCCGGTCATGCCGTCGCCGCGGGTCGCGCCCTGGACGAACCGGCCACGCTCATAGCGGAGCGTGATCGCGAGGCCGTCGATCTTCAGCTCGGCGACGTAGCGCAGGTCCTCCGCGGGCTCCGGCGCCGGGGCCAGGCCCAGGCCGCGGCGGACTCTCGTGTCGAACGCCCGCAGCTCGTCGTGGCTGAACGCATTGCCGAGCGAGAGCATCGGCCGGCGGTGGCGGACCTCCTCGAAGGTCGTGCTGATCGCGCCGCCGACGCGCTGGGTGGGCGAGTCCGAGGTGACGAGCTCCGGATGAGCGGACTCGAGCGCGACGAGCTCGCGGAACAGCTGGTCGTACTCCGCGTCGGTGAGCTCCGGTGCGTCCTCCTGATGGTAGAGGCGGTTCGCCCGGTCGACCTGCTCGGCCAGCTCCGCGTGGCGTGCGACCGCGGCGTCCGCGGTCAGGGCCTCGGCGGCCTCGACGAGCGCCGGGTCGACGGGCCGGGTCTCGGCGATGTCGGTCATCGGGCCAAGGATACGAAGGATTCCCGACGCAATCCGACAGGTATGCCGGTCTACCGTGCGGCCATGGATCGCACGTCGCTCTTCATCGATCTTTACGCCGGGCGCGAGCGGCTCCGGGCCGCGCTCGCGTCGCTGCCGGAGCCGGCGCTGCTCGACCGCGTCGACGACGAGTGGACCCGCAAGGACGTGATCGCCCACATCGGCGCCTGGGAGCGTCGCCTCGTGGACCTCCTCGAGCGGCTCCGCCGCGGCGAGTGGCCGGAAGACGAGGTCGAGACCGACGAGCTGAACGCCAGGATGTTTGCGGACGACCAGGATCGCGCGCTCCGCGACGTGCTGCGTCGCGAGACCGCCGATTGGGACCGGTTCGTGGCAGCCGTCGAGGGAATGACCGACGAGGAGCTGTTCGACGCGGACGCGTTCGCCTGGACCCAGGGCGACCCGTTCGTCGAGTGGGTCACGGCCAACGCCAACGAGCATATCGACGAGCACCTCGAGCAGCTGACCCGGCCGGCCCGCGCGTCGAGCATCGCCTGAGTCGCCCGCGTGCGAGGGGCGCACCTATCCTCTCCGGGTGCACCTGCGGCTCCTGGCGGTCCTGCTGATCGCCCTCGCGACGGCCTGCTCCGGCCCGGCCGCCACATCGACGGGAGGTACCGGCCATGGATGATCAGCTCCTCGCCGCCGCGGCTGCGGGCGACGTTGCCGCGATCACGGCCGCGCTGGACGGCGGCGCGAACGTCGACGCCCGCGACGCCACCGGGCGCACGGCCCTGCTCGCCGCGACGATGGCGGGCCGGATCGACGCCGTGCGGGCGCTTCTTGAGGCAGGCGCGGACGTCGACCTTCAGGACGACCGACAGGACAACCCGTTCCTCTACGCTGGCGCCGAGGGCATGCTCGACATCCTGCGACTCCTGAACGAAGCCGGCGCCGACCCGACCCTCACGAACCGCTTCGGCGGTACTGCCCTGATCCCGGCCAGTGAGCGCGGCCATGTCGAGGTCGTCCGGTATCTCCTGAACGAAACCGATGTCGACGTCGACCACGTGAACCGCCTCGGTTGGACGGCCCTGCTCGAGGCAATCGTCCTCGGCGATGGCGATGAAGCCCATCAGGAGGTCGTCGATCTCCTGATCGAGAACGGCGCGGACGTGGACCTGGCCGACAAGGACGGCGTCCGACCGCTCACCCACGCCCGGAACCGCGGCCAGGCAGAGATCGCCCGGGCGCTCGAAGCGGCCGGCGCACGACCCTGATGCCGGCACGACCGGTTATCGCGCGGCGCGACGGTCAGGCGATGTGGTCGCGGGTCAGCTCCGCCGGTGTCGGCGCGCCGAGCAGCTGGAGCGCCAGCTCGAACTCCTCGCGCAGGATCGCGAGCGCCCGCTCCACGCCGGCCTGACCGCCCGCCGCGAGCGCCCACAGAATCGGCCGGCCAACGAGCACGCCCCGCGCGCCCAGCGCGCACGCGATCGCGATGTCGAGGCCGCGCCGGACGCCGCCGTCGACCCACACCTCGGCGCCGTCCATGACGGCCGCGACGATCTCCCCGAGCACCTCGATCGCGGCGGGCGACCGGTCGAGCTGGCGGCCGCCGTGGTTCGAGACGACGATCGCATCGACGCCGTGGTCGACGGCCAGGCGGGCGTCCTCGCCGGTCAGGATCCCCTTCAGGACGAGCGGCAGCGGCGACCACGAGCGGATCGTCGCGAGCGAGTCCCACGTGAGGTTCTTCGCGATCCACTGGTCGACGGCTTCGACATCCTCGCCGGGGTCGGCGCCCGTGCCGTCCTCGGCGCCCGGCGCGTGGCTGCCGTGCGTCGGCTCGGCGCCGTCCCGGAAGTTGCCGTGGGGGACGTCGAGCGAGAAGCCCGACCGCCGGTCGCGATCGCGATAGCCCAGCTCCGGCAGGTCGACGGTGAGCACGATCGCCCCGTAGCCGGCCGCCGCGGCGCGCTCGACGAGGCTCCGCGTCCGGCCCGGGTCGACCTGGGCGTAAAGCTGGAAGAAGCGCGTGGCGCCCGGGGCCGCGGCCGCGATCTCCTCCATCGAGGCGCTCGACATGGTCGAGGGGATGAACGGGATCCCGGCGGCGGCCGCCGCCCGGGCGGTCGCCAGCTCCGCGTCGGGATGGGCGAGGCCATGCGAGGCCATCGGCGCGATCGCGACCGGCATCGACGCCGCGCGGCTGAGGAACGTCGTCGCGGGCTCGACGCGCGAGACGTCGACGAGCACGCCGCGGCCGGAAGCGGTAGCGGAGCCAGGCGGCCTCGTTCTCGGCGAGGCTGACCTCGTCCCACGAGCCGCCCTCGATGTAGTCCCAGGCGCCGGCCTCGACCGACCGCTCGGCGAGGGCCCGGAAGTCTGACACCGTGACGGCCGCGGCCAGCTCTCCGGGCGTCGCGCGTGTCGGAGTGGAATCGGTCCGCTTCAGGCTCATCGCAGCGGAGCGTACCCGCTCAGACCCGTCGAAGGGCAGGATCTCGACGGCCGGGCGCAGCCGGACCGCTCTGTGAACCCAGATCAGAAGTCCACGGACGCGCGGGAGCAGGCGCCGGCGCGCGCGGCGCCGGCGCCCACGATCGATCACTCGAACGCGTGGCTGATCAC
Source organism: uncultured Chloroflexia bacterium (assembly GCA_963845925.1). Taxonomy (GTDB): domain Bacteria; phylum Chloroflexota; class Limnocylindria; order Limnocylindrales; family CSP1-4; genus CF-46. The sequence goes on along the minus strand of CAWJUA010000029.1, from coordinate 75,800 downwards.
ATAGCGCGCTACGTGCCTCGCGAGGTTGAACCCCTCGCCCATCGTGAACCGGTAATGGAGCCCGCCGTAGATGCGGGCCATGAACACGTCACGGCCCATCGCCTTGAACGACGGGTAGGTCCGCGACGTGCCCGTAACCGTGCTTGACACCGTGATCGGGTCACGATCCGTGCCGAAGTACGCATCCAGTGCCGGCACGACCGCGCCCGTGATGCAGGAGTGGGCCGACGGATACTCCGGATGGTTCACGACGAGGAGCGACTGCCACTCCGGGTCGGGTTCGGTCGCGGGGTTGCCGTCGGTGTCGGCCCGCTGGATCGCATGCACCGGGCGCCACAGCATGTAGTGGTACTTGGCGCGCAGGCAAACGATCACGGAGTCGGCGCCGCTGACGAAGGTCATCGTCATCAGTCGGGCCGTTTCGGCCCTGCTGAGACCCGCGTTCCAGCGCCAGTTCGCGGAACGTGCGGTTGAGCTGGACGACGGTGTTCTCCGACCAGAACAGCGCCGTCTCGGTCTGCTGCGGTGTCCGCGTCGAGCCCGTCTTGCGCCCGAGCGCCTTGACCTCGGCGAAGTCGACGGCGTACTCCTCGCTCGTCAACGCCGGCGGTGGCCCCGGAACGAAGTCTTCGGCGTTCGGTAGCACGATGGGTTTGACGTCGCCCATCTTGATGTCGACCGGCTTCGTCGGCAGGACGGGCTCGAACACGCCGGGCCCGGGCGTCGGCTGGACGTACGGCGGATCGACGTCGAAGTTGTCGTCCGCGCGATCGGCGAGCACGGCCGTCGCGGCGGCATGACCGACGGCGATGCCGTTCGTCTTCGCGGCCCCGTCGGTGATCCCGGCCAGATAGGCGTCGTATGCCGACTGAACGGTGGCGGCCTGGCCCGGAACCCTGGCAACAAGAACGTCGCGGGCCGCGGCCGCGACGGCCGCGTCGGCGTCCGCGGGACGGCTGACCGGCGGCGAGCCGACGAGAGGCCGGGTGCCGCCGTCCACCGCGGCGACCGCGTCGTTGATGGCGACCAGGACGATCGCCTGGAGATAGAAGCCGCTGCCGGCCGGCCTTCCGACGATCACGGCGTTCTGCGAGATCAAGGCCCAGTCCGTCACGGCGTTGGACCCGGCGGCGGCAACGCGTTGGACGCCGACAGGCCCCCGCGCGGTAAGCACTACGATGAGCGCGGCGGCAATCGCGACCGCCGCCGCACGCATGGCTCTCATGGATGTCCTCCTGTCAGGAGCGGCGTGTCCCGGGCTCGGCAGACCGAGCCCTCCATTGGCCCCCGGCCGTCTCGCCCATCACCGGCGACGGCCTCCACCAGTCGCTCCGATGGCTCCGCCCGTGCTCGAGTCCTCGAGCGGCCCACGCCACCGGGTACTGTCTATGGCACCTGCTGGGCAAGACTGGTTCCCATGGGTTTCGCGGATCAGGGCGCCGTCCGCTGCCAGCTCAGGCCGGTGGCGGTCGTCCAGGGGATCGGTGTGGCGACGCCGGTACCGGGATCGACCATCAGGTCGGCCTCAGGCATAAGCGCTCCGCGGTCGGTGAAGGAGGGAACGACGCGGCCGCCGGCGATGACACCGACAAGCATCGAGTCATTGGGTGCCCATTCCCACCTCGACCAGCAGGACGTGTAACCCAAGGGACACGGGATCTCGACCCCAGAGCTGCTGCCGTCCACCGGGACGACGGCCCAGTTCAGATCGCCAAGCCTCGAGCGGCTTCTGGAGTACACGAGGCGAGACCCGTCGTTCGACCAAACGTGCCCAAGTCCGTCGCATTGCGTGTCGGTCCGCCGGTCGACGCGGCGGTCGTCGCTCCCGTCCGCGTCGATCAGATGAAGCCTCGCCGTGCAGTTGTCCGAGCTTCTGAAGGACCCGTACGCGACACGATCGCCGTTGGGCGACCAGGTGGGATCGAACAGGTAGATCGGATCCCTCGCCCGAACGATCGTCCGGACATCTCCCGTCGAGAGATCCACGGCATAGATGCCGGGGCTGTCGTCGGAACGCTGCGCCATGAACAGGATCTCGTCGCCGTCGGGAGGCCGGTAGGCGGGTCCCGGATCGAGATCGCCGCGGATCACGACGTTGCCTCCCAGGTCGAGAACCCGCGTCGGCCCGCTTCCGTCGCTGGGAGCGACGACGATCGACTCCATGAAACCGACCGTGGCCGTCGCGATGACCGAACGCCCGTCGGGCGAGAAGCCATAGGTGTGGAGGTGGAGCAGCGGCTCGGTCGAGGCGACAACGAGGTGATCGCCTCGGGCGTCGGCAACGATTAGCCGGCCCATCGGCCTCTCGTCTGCTCGCGTCCTTTCGAACACGAAGCGCGTGCCATCGCGTGACCAGATTGGACGGGTGTCGATGTCGGGGCCCGAGACGATGCGGTGCGTCGCGCCGGTGACAGGATCGGCCGTGAAGATGTCGCCGTCCGTGTCATAGATCAGCAAGCCGTTGGCCGCCGGCCCGAACGGCGGCGGCAATGGGCGGCTCGACCCGGCCAGCAGCGCCCCGATCACGATGGCCGCCAGAACGATCGCGACGATGGCCAGCAAGCCGACGAGCGTCCAGGACATCCGCGGTGCGATGGGAATCTCGAGCCTGCCGGGAAGCCATCGCCAGAGGAAAGTCCACGCAGGACGCTGACGAACAGTCGCCATCGCCGATAGCGCGTCGGCGAGATCCTCGGGCGGTACGGGCGACACGAGGTCGGCCAGAAGGTCCGGCAGGTCACGCTCGAAGCGTTCTGCTCGCGTCATGCGACCTGCCCTCCGGTGAGCGGGGCGTGGCCCGGCCCGTCATCGACGCCGATCGCAACTCGCCTCGTCGCGAGCGACCGGTGAAGTCGAGATTTCACCGTCCCGACCGGGACGCCGAGCGCGGCCGCCGTCTCCGGCAGTGACAAGCCGAGGTAGAAATGGAGCACGATCACAGCTCGCCCTTCGGGGGTGAGCCGGCGCAGGGCTGCATCGACGACCTCGCGATCTTCGATGCGTGTCGAGTCGTCGGGGACTCCCGGGGCGTCGAGCGGCGAGAGCTCGACCTCGATGGGCCGGTGGCGCCGCCGGCGCGCAACGTTGAGGCAGGTCCGGACGGCGGTCCGGTGGAGCCAGGCGTCGAAACGTGAGGGGTCGCGCAGGCTCCGGAGATCGCGCCACGCGCGAATGAGTGTCTCCTGCACCGCGTCGCGGGCGAGCTCCGGATCCCGAAGGATCAGCTGGGCGACACCGGTAACCCTCGGGAACGCTTCGGCCGCAAGCACGGCGAAGGCCTCCTGATCCCCTCGGGCGGCTCGCCTGACCAGCTCGTCCTGGGCTATCGGTGCCTCGAATTCGGCACGGCCACGCCGGTCGCGTTCATAGCGTATGGCACGCTGGCGAGCGATACGGTTCCCCCGTCCTTTCGAAAAGCGCGAGCGACGAGGACGGACGTGCCACCCCTTCTTGGTTCCTCATCGGTCCTGCCCCGGCCCTGACCTCAGCCGACGACTTCGAGGTTGGCGAGGCTCGCCAGCACGGTCTTCCGGCCGACGGACGGGTCCTTGAACGCGACCGTGATCTCCTCGTCGCTCCGCGTCAGCTTCGACATCACGACGATCCCGTCGCCCCAGCGGGCGTGCCGGACGCGGTCGCCGTCGCGGTAACGACGCTCGCCGGGCACGACCGGGCGAGCCGGCACGGTGCCGGGCTCGGCCGCGGACGAGGCGGCGGGCGGCTCCGGGGCGAGCATCCCCGAGCGGGCGCCGGAGGCGAACGCATCGCGCTTCGCGGCGAGGTCACGGGCGGGACGGAACGCCTCACCTGCCGTCGGGGCGCCGGGCCGGCCGCTCCCCTGCCGGTACGCCGGGACACCCGAAGACGGCCGGACGGGCATCCCGAAGCGCGTCGTCCGGCGGGCGCCGAACGCGAGGTCCAGATCGAGGTCGAGCCCGGCGTCGTCGGACGCGCCGGCTCCGCGACCGGCCGCGCTCAGGTCTGGTCCGACCATCAGCTCGGCCGGGATCTCGAGCAGGAACCGCGACGGCACCGAGATCTGGCCCATCCCCCAGGTCGCCCGCCGCCAGGCGTGCGACAGGAACAGCCGCCGCTTCGCCCGGGTGATCCCGACGTAGGCGAGCCGCCGCTCCTCCTCGAGCTCCTTCTCGTCGTCGAGCGCCCGGCTATGCGGGAACAGGCCCTCCTCGAGGCCGGCGATGAACACGACCGGGAACTCGAGGCCTTTCGCGGCGTGGAGCGTGATCAGCGTCACGGCGTCGGCGTCGCCCTCGTACGAATCCTGGTCGGCGACGAGGGCGGTCTCCTCGAGCAGCCGGTCGAGCGCGTCGTCCGGGGCGAGGTCGTCGTAGCGGGTCGTGACCGAGCGCAGCTCGAGCAGGTTCGCCCAGCGCTCCTCGCCGTCCTCGGAGCCGTCCGCGAGCATCGCCCGGTAGCCCGACGCCTCGAGGACTTCGTCGAGCAGCTCGGGCAGCGGAAGCACCCCGACGCGCGTCCGGAGCCGATGTGATCAGGGCGGCGAACTCGGCCAGGGCGACCCGCGTCCGCGGCTGGAGGCTCTCGACCTCGCCCCGGCCCGCCCGCTCGATCGCCTCCCACGTCGTGAGGCCGTCGATGCGCTGAGCGAGGCGGAGGACCTCGATCGTCTTGTCGCCGATCGCCCGGGCCGGGACGTTGATGATCCGCTCGAAGCTGACCGAGTCGGTGTCAGACCGCAGGACCCGGAGGTACGCCAGCGCGTCCTTGACCTCGCGCCGGCTGTAGAACCGGACGCCGCCGACGAGCTGGTAGCGGATCCCGTAGCGCAGGAACGCCTCCTCGATCGAGCGGGACTGGGCGTTCATCCGGTACATCACGGCGATGTCGCGCGGCCGGAACGGCTGGCCGTCCTCGCCGTCGCCGTCGTCGGCCCGCCGGGTGAGGACCGAGCCGCGGCCGCCGGTCAGACCCTCGATCTGGCGGGCGATCCACTCCGCCTCTTCCTCCTCGTTGTACGCCTCGAAGCGCTGGATCGGGCGGCCGCCGGCGAGATCGGTCCAGAGCTTCTTGTCGGTCCGCTCCGAGTTGCGGGAGACGACGGCGTGGGCGGCGTCGAGGATCAGCTGCGTCGAGCGGTAGTTGCGCTCGAGCTTGACGACCGTCGCGTCGGGGTAGTCGCGCTCGAAGTCGAGGATGTTCCGGATGTCGGCGCCGCGCCAGCGGTAGATCGACTGGTCGTCGTCACCGACGACCGCGAGGTTCCGGTGCTTCGCGGCGAGCGCCCGGACCCACAGGTACTGCGGCCGGTTCGTGTCCTGGTACTCGTCGACGTGGAGGTAGCGCCACCGATCCTGGTACCACTCGAGCGTCTTGGGCGACTCGTCGAAGAGCCGGACGGCCTCGAGGAGGAGGTCGTCGAAGTCGAGGGCGCCGGACTGCTTGAGGCGCTCCGCGTAGCGGGTCGCGAGGCGGGCGATCGTCCGCTCGTGGTGGTTCACGGCGTTGTCCCGCAGGAACGTCGCGTCGAGCATCTCGTTCTTCGCCCGGCTGATCGCGCCGAGCACCGCGCTCGGCCGGAACTCGCCGGTCAGCGGCAGGTCCTCCTCGCGCAGGATCTGCTTCATCAGCGCCTGCTGGTCGTCGGTGTCGTAGACGACGAAGCGGCGGCTGATCCCGATCGCCTCGCCGTGGCGCCGCAGCACGCGGGCGCAGAGCGAGTGGAACGTGCCGGCCTGGACGTCGCGGCCGGGCTCGCCGACGAGGCTGATGATCCGCTCACGGAGCTCCCCGGCGGCGCGGTTCGTGAACGTGACCGCGAGGATCGACCAGGGCCGGGCGTTCTTGACCCCGATGAGGTACGCGATCCGGTGGGCGAGGACGCGGGTTTTGCCGCTGCCGGCCCCGGCGAGGATGAGGAGCGGCCCCTCGGTGGTGGTCACGGCCCGGGCCTGCTCGGGGTTCAGGCGCTTGACGATCTCCTCGGCGCGGCGCTGGGCGTTGCGCTCGCGGGTCGCCTGCTGCTCCGCCTCGAGCTGGCGGCGCTCGTCCTTCGAGAGCTCCGGCGGCTGTTCGCCGGGCAGCGGGGCCTCGCTCAGCCACTCCGGCTCGTCGGGGCCGGTTCCGGCGCTTGCCGGGACGTCGAGGAAGGCGGTTCCGACCGACTCCGGGGCGTCGTCGGGCCGGGTGCCGGACGGCTTCCGGCGGCTTGCGGGACTCACCGGGTCATTGTAGGTCGGGGCCCTGCACGCGGCCTCATCCGGGGGCCGAATCAACGAGCCCGGAGCGGCGCTCCGGGCTCGAACCTGGTGGCGAAGGGACGTTACGGGGCGGTGATCGACGGCAACGGCATGTCGGTGACCTGGTCGGCCGGCGGCGCGCTCACGTCGACCGTGCCGTCGTACTTGAAGGTGAACGTCGCGCCGATCGTGCCCATCTCCTCGGTCTTTACCGAGATGTCGAGCTTGGCGGGCCGGAGGTCGCTCTTGCGCGACCAGATGTCGATCGTGTAGTCGCCCTTGGCCTGCGTGGCCGCTTCGGGGCTGAGCTTCGCGAGGTCGGCCGCGCTGACCACGATCTGAACGTGGTAGCAGTCGACGTCGCCGCACTTCTCGTCGGGCAGCTTCGTCGGCGGCGTCGGCAGCTTGTCGAGCTGGGCCTTGATGTCCTCGACGCCCTGGGCGATCTCGCTCGGGTTCGTGACCGGCTTGCCCGACTCCTGGGGCACCGCGGTCTTGACGTACTTGCCCGACGGCAGGCCGGCAAGACCGGCGAGCATGCCGTCGATCTTCACGTAGGCGAAGCCGTCGACCACGATCGCCTCGACCTTCGTCGAGAGCAGGGCCGGCGCATCGATCGTGAGCTTGCCCTTCTGGTTGGGGATGTCGAACGCGCCGGCGATCTTCGTGGACGAGAGGTCCAGCGATCCGCCGAGCTCGGCCGCCTGGACCTTGCCGGTCAGCGACCCGACCAGCTCGACGGTCTTGACGTCCTTCAGGCTCGCGGCCGTCTGGGCCAGGATCTCCTTGGGATCGGTGAGCGCCGGCGCCTGCGAGGCCGCGTTGCTGCAGGCGGCGATGACGAGCATGAGGGTCGCGGCGATCGAAGCGATGTGAAGCAGCGGACGACGAGTCACGAATTCTCCCCGAATGACGGTCTGATTGCGGCGTGAAGGGTCGCCGGGCCGCGCGAGGCTGTCAAATGCTCTCGGTAGTACTCCAGCGCGCCTCGCAAATCGAAAGGCCCCTCCCGTCGCCGGGAGGGGCCTTCGAGGGTTGCGGAGGAACGGACTAGAAGTCCATGTCCGGGCCGCCGTGGCCGTGGCCGCCGGCCGCGCCTGCGGCCTGCTTCTCCGGGATGTCGGTGATCAGCGTCTCGGTCGTGAGGACCATCGCCGCGATCGAGGCCGCGTTCTGGAGGGCGGACCGCGTCACCTTGCGGGCGTCGACGATCCCCTTCTTGAACATGTCGCCGTACTCGCCGGCGAGCGCGTCGTAGCCGTAGCCGATCTTGGCCTTGCGGACCTCGCTGACGATGACCTCGCCGGACTGCCCGGCGTTGTCGGCGATCTGGCGGGCCGGGGCCTCGAGCGCCTTGCGGACGATGTCGACGCCGACCTGGGCGTCGCCCTCGAGCTTGAGCGAGTCAAGCGCGGGCTGAGCCTGCAGGAGCGCCGTGCCGCCGCCGGCGACGAGACCTTCCTCGACGGCCGCGCGGGTCGTCGAGAGGGCATCCTCGATGCGGTGCTTCTTCTCCTTGAGCTCGACCTCGGTGGCCGCGCCGACCTTGATCACGGCGACGCCGCCCGACAGCTTGGCAAGGCGCTCCTGGAGCTTCTCCTTGTCGTAGTCGGAGGTCGTCTCCTCGATCTGGGCCTTGATCTGGGTCATCCGCGCCTTGATCGCGTCGGCCGAGCCGTCGCCGTCGACGAGCGTCGTGTCGTCCTTGGTCGCGACGACGCGACGGGCCGACCCGAAGTCCTCGGGCGTGACGGAGTCGAGCTTCCGACCGATCTCCTCGCTGATGACCGTGCCGCCGGTCAGCGTGGCGATGTCGCGGAGCATCTCCTTGCGGCGGTCGCCGAAGCCCGGCGCCTTGACGGCGAGGACCTGGATCGTGCCGCGGAGCTTGTTCACGACGAGCGTCGCGAGCGCCTCACCGTCGATGTCCTCGGCGATGATCAGGACCGGCTTGCCCTGCTGGACCGCCTTCTCGAGGGCCGGGAGCATGTCCTGGACGCTCGAGATCTTCTTGTCGGTGATGAGGATGAGCGGGGTCTCGAGGACCGCCTCCATCCGATCGGGGTTGGTCACGAAGTACGCCGAGATGTAGCCCCGGTCGAACTGCATGCCCTCGGTGTATTCCTTCTCGAGGCCGAGCGACTGGCCCTCCTCGACGGTGATGACGCCGTCCTTGCCGACCTTGTCCATCACCTCGGCGATGATCTCGCCGACTTCGGGATCGGCCGCGCTGATCGCCGCGACCGCCGCGATCTGCTCGCGGCTGTTGACCGGGACGCTGTGCTTCTCGAGCTCGGCGACGACGACGTCGACCGCCTTCTCGATGCCGCGCTTGACGACCATCGGGTTGGCGCCGGCCGTGACGACCCGGAGGCCCTCGTTGACCATCGCCTGGCCGAGGACGACCGCGGTGGTCGTGCCGTCGCCGGCGACGTCGTCGGTCTTCGTCGCGACTTCCTTGAGGAGCTGGGCGCCCATGTTCTCGAACGGGTCCTCGAGCTCGATGTCGCGAGCGATCGTGACGCCGTCGTTGGTGATCGTGGGCGAGCCGAACTTCTTGTCGAGGACGACGTTCCGGCCCTTGGGGCCGATCGTCACCTTGACGGCGTCGGCGAGGCGGTCGATGCCCTTCTTGAGCGAGCGACGAGCGGTCTCGTCGAACGTAAGTTGCTTAGCCAATGTCCGTGTCCCTCCTGGAGACTCGTGGGGTCCTGATCGTGGTCGCGGCCGAGGCTATGCCTCGACGACCGCGAGGATGTCCTTCTGGCTGACGATGAGGAGGTCCTCGTCGTCGATCTTGAACTCGGTCCCGGCGTACTTGGCGTAGAGGACCTTGTCGCCCTTCTTGACGTCCATGGCCTCGCGCTTGCCGTCATCGAGGATGCGGCCGGGGCCGGCGGCGAGGATCGTCCCCTCCTGGGGCTTCTCCTTGGCGGTGTCCGGCAGGACGATGCCGCTCTTGGTCATCTCCTCGCGGGCGGTGGGCTGAATCACGACGCGGTCGCCGAGCGGGCGAAGCTTCGTGGCGGATGCGGTGGCGGTGGCCAACGTGCCTTCCTCCTGGTGACGTGGGTGGGATTCCCCGTCTGCCTCGTTGTGGACCCGGGACGCCGGCACGCCGCGATGGGCGCCGCGAGCGCGTCCCGAGACGATGTGGTTGGAGCGCCGCGACGGTCGCTTGGCCGATCCGTTGGGCCGCATTCAGACCCTTCGCGGATCGCCGGACCCGCTTCGCTAGCACTCTCAATGCGAGAGTGCTAACTGTAGTCCGTGGCGGTTCGGCGTGTCAACTGTTCGCGACCGGCTGCGGCGGCCGCTGGAAGATCGGTCGTAGTTCGCGACGAGCTGGTCGCCGAACGCGTCGCGGTCCTGGCCGCGGAGGTCGGCGATCCAGGCGGCCGTGACCCTGACCCACTCCGGCTCGTTGCGGCGGCGCGGTGCGCCTGGCGGTGAGAGGAACGGCGAGTCGGTCTCGACGAGGATCCGGTCGGCCGGCGTCCGACGGGCGACTTCGGCGGTTGCCTCCTCGCCGATGCGGAACGAAAGCCCGGAGAATGAGATCGCAGCGCCGAGGTCGAGCATCGCTCTCGGCGTAGTCGACCGGGCCGCTGAACGAGTGGATCACGACGGGCGGCGGCGTCGCCCCGAACGCCTGGAGCTCCCCGAGCAGCGAGTCCTGGGCGTCGCGCCGGCCCGCAGCCGATCGGCAGTGCAGGATCGCCGGCTTGCCGGTCTCCGCGGCGAGCCTCAGGTTCCGCCGCAGGTTCCCGAGCTGCGCCGGGACTGACGAGAACAGCCGGTCGTAGTCGAGACCGGTCTCCCCGGTTGCGACGACGCGATCGTCGGACGCCAGCGCGGCCACGGCAATCCACTCGGCATCGTCAACCCGCTCGGCATCGTGGGGATGAACCCCGACCGAGGCGTGGAGCCACGGAAACCGATCGACGAGCTCCAGCGCGCGCACGTGCACGACTCCAGGTCCCAGCCGGGGACAAGGATCCGCTCGACCCCCGCCAGCCGAGCGGCGCCGATCACCTGGTCGACGTCGGCGTCGAACCGGTCGGCTTGGAGATGGCAGTGCGAATCGACGAGGCGCATCGGCCGGATTGTCGCCGATGAGCGCGAGTCACCAGACCGGAGCGGACTGGGCCTGCAGCCACGCATCGGGGTGGACGCGTGGACGAAGCACGGCCGCGCGCCCGCCACGGAGGGCGACCTCGGCCGGAATCGGATGCGACAGGAACAGCGGCATCGACTCGGTGAACCCGTATGCGCCGACGTCGAGGACAGCGACGAGATCGCCCGGTTCGGGCGGGGTGAGCATGACCTCGGTCGCGAGGACGTCCAGGCCCGAGCACAGCGGACCGGCGACGGTCACCGGCACGAACCGGGCGCTGCCCTCGGCGCCGGAACCGAGCCGCCGAACGCGGTGCTCCTGGCCGACGAGGACCGGGCGGAGGACGTGATGGATCCCGCCGTCGAGGATGACGACGTCCCGCCCGCCGACGCTCTTCCGATCGACGACACGCGCCACGTAGGCGCCTGCCGGGCCGACGAGGAAGCGGCCGGGCTCGATGAGGACCGTGGCATCGCGCACCTCGGGGTCACGCGACCATGAATTGTCGAGTGCCGCGAGCCGCCGCGCCAGGCCCGCCAGATCAAGTGATTCGTCATGTGACTCGTACGGGATACCCAGCCCGCCACCGACGTCGACCAGGCGGAGCAAGACGCCGCAGGCCCGGGCGAGCTCGCGGGCGGCCGCCACCGTGGCCTCGATGTGGTCGCCGACGGCGACGGCATCGAGGACGTTCGAGGCCCCGAACAGATGGAGCCCGAGCAGGTCGAGATGGCGAGATCCGGCCGCGTGCTCGGCGCAGGCCAGCAGGTCTCGCGCATCCATCCCGAACTTGCCAGCCCCGTTGTCGCCCACCAGTCGGACGCGCTCGAGCGTGGCCGCCGCCGACACGGGGCCCCGGAGCAGGATCGGGACGCGCCGCTCCTCTCGGGCGGCGATCGTCTCCAGCCGACGAAGCTCGTTCGGTGATTCGACCGTGACGGCCCGAGTGCCGGCGCGGACGGCGGCCAGCAGCTCGTCGTCGCGCTTGCCGGGTCCCGTCATCACGATCCGATCGGCCGCGATCCCGGCCCTGAGCGCCGTCGCGAGCTCGCCGGCCGACGCCACGTCGGCGCCGAGGCCGAGGGACGCCATGTGGGCGACGACGCCGAGGGCAGGGTTGGCCTTCACCGCGTAGGCCACCTCGAACCGCCGCGGCAGGACCGCCCGGAGCGCGTCGACCTGCCGTGTCACGACGTCGAGGTCGTAGAGGTATAACGGAGTGCCGAACTGGCCGGCAAGGGCCTCTGCGGCGAACCCGCCGAGCCGACCCGCCCGAAGGATCTCGTTGCGGGCTGGCGGACGGCCACGGCGTGGGGATTTGGCCGGCGCTACCGGCAGGCGCAGCGCGCTCACCGGAGGGCACCCTCGAGCGCGACCCTGGCGTCGGTGCCTTCGTCTCGCATCTTGACGATTACGGCCGTCGACGCGGCGAGCCCGTAATGCCTGGCGAAGGCGCCATCCAGGGTCCTCGTGCCGGGAATGACGACGGCGCCCGCCGGGACGACAAGCGGCTCCGCCATCGTTCCCTCGATGACGCGCTCCCCGACCAGGTCGAAGAGCCGTGAAGTCCCCATCAGTGTCACGCCGGCCGCGACCACGGCCCGCCGCCCGACGAGAACCCCATCGAGGAGCACCGATCCGGCCCCGATGAAGGCGTCGTCCTCGACGATCACCGGGCGGGCGCCCGGCGGCTCGAGGACGCCACCGATGAGGGCGCCCGCGGACAGATGGACCCGCTCCCCGACCTGGGCGCACGACCCGACCAGAACGTGGGAGTCGACCATCGTCCCGGCACCGATCCAGGCCCCGACGTTCACATACGACGGCGGCATCACGACGACGTCCGCCTCCAGGTGCGCCCCGGCGCGAACGGACGTGCCGCCGGGCACGATCCGCCACGGGCCGTCCGCGAGGGCCCTCGGCGGGAACGCAGCCCGATCGCGGAACTGGAATGGGCCGACCGACCAGTGGTCGTCGTCCGGTCGGCGAAGCAGCCGAGGATCGCCTGCTTGACCGCCGGGTCGATCCGCCAGCCGTCCGCCGCCGAGTCGTCTGGCCACGCGGCCCGGACGCGGCCGGCCTCCAGGTCCGTGAGCACGGTGTCGGTGGTGACGCCGGCGGCCGTCATGCGACGGACTCCCGACTGGGAGCTACGGCCCGCTGCCGCCCGCCGCCGTCGACGAGACCGAGTCCCCGGAGCGTCGCCGCCAGTTCGTGGCTCGCCGTGTCGCCCAGTGACAGCAGCGGCCGCCGAACCGCGTCACCGTCGATCAGGCCCATGCAGGCCAGCGCGGCCTTCACCGGGACCGGATTCGGCCCGCCCCGGAAGTTCGCCAGGAAGAGCGGCAGCCATCGCTCGTGGATCCGGCGCGCCTCGGCCCAGTCGTCGGCCCGGGCCGCGGCGCAGAGCGAGGCCATCTCGGCTGGGATCTCGTTGGACGCCACCGACACGACCCCGTCTCCGCCGAGGGCCAAGACCGGCAGCGTCCAGGCGTCGTCACCGGCGAGGACGGCCACGTCACGCGGCCGGTCGCGACAGATCCGGGCGATCTGTTCGAGGCTGCCGCTCGCCTCCTTGACCGCGACAACGCGAGGGTGCTCGGCGAGCCGCAGGAACGTGTCGGCGTCGACGTTCGAACCCGTTCGTGATGGAACGTTGTAGACGACGATCGGGAGCTCGCCCTCGTCGGCGACCGCCCGGAAGTGGGCCTCGAGCATCCGACCGTCCGGTCGGTTGTAGTACGGCGCGACGACGAGCGCGGCGTCGACGCCAAGCGCGGCCGCGCGGCGGGTCGCGGCGATCGTCGCAGCCGTGTCATTCGTGCCGGTGCCGGCGACGACCGCAACGCGGTCATGGGACGGGCGCTCGGCGACCATTTCGACCGTGAGGGCGATGAGGCGGTCACGCTCCTCGGCGGTCAACGTGGGCGCCTCGCCGGTCGTGCCGCATGGGACGATCCCGTCGATGCCGGCGAGGACCTGCCAGCGGACGAGGCGTCGGAACGCGCCCTCGTCGATCGAGCCGTCTATGGTGAACGGTGTTACGAGGGCGGTGAGCGCTCCACGGATGGCCGGTCGGGCCGAGGGAACGCTGCGAGTGATGCGAGTCATGGTTGGCTCCTTTCGGGAACGACGGTCAGGCGGCGACAGGCGCGATCGGAGCTGCCGTGAGCAGCTCGTCGACGACCGGCTCGAACGGGTGGATGCCCGGCGACCGCGGCGCACCATGGAGCCAGGCTGCGGCAGCGAGGATCCCGGCCGCGTAGGCCGATCGGTCGCGAGCCGTCAGCCGGAGCTCGACGGTCTCGCCGGCGGAGTCGAACCCCACGACGTGCATCCCGGGCGAGGCGCCGGCACGGAGGCTGACGACCTCGAGCTCGTCTGGGGCGGGTGGCGAGGTCTGCGCATGCGCAACCCGGCGCTTCCGGGGGTGCCGCTCGGCGATCCGGCGGGCGAGGTCGGTTGCGGTTCCGGATGGCCGATCGGCCTTCGACTGGCGGTGCCACTCGAGGAGGAAGGGGTCGAATTCGCACAGTGCGCCGTACAGGTCGACCGCTGCGTCGACCAGTCGGCCGAACAACGCGACGCCCATGCTGAAGTTGGAGGCCGCCACCGCGGCGGCACCGCGCTCGAGCAGGATCTCCTCGACCGCCCGGCAGTCGGTGGCCCAACCCGTGGTCGCGATGACCAGGCGCCGGCACCCGCCGTCGAGGGCCGCCGTCACGTTCGGCAGGACCTGGTCGGGCCGCGAAGCTTCGACGACGACGTCGGCGCCGCGAAGTAGCCCGGGCAGGTGAGTTCCCGAGGAGGGCCGTCCGAACATCCGGACGCCGTGCCCACCCGTCGAGCCGGCGTCGTGGACGGCCCTGCCCAGGCCGCCGTCGCCGAGGATCGCAAGTTGCATCGTCTGGTCCCTCCAGCTGTCTGGGGGCACCGGCACCGGTCGAGACACACAAAAAGGCCGCGGTCACCGTCGTGGTGTCCGCGGCCCTCGAGGCCTCCGGTCCCGGAGGCCCTCTGTCGGTCGTCTGCGCGCCGCTCTAGAGCCCCAGGGCCCGTGCCTCCCGGCAGGGCCGCAAGAGCTTCTTCTTCGACTCGGTCGAGAAGGTGCAGCGCATGGTGCAAGTCTTACGCATGAAGGCAGTCCGTTGCAACCATTTCCTGGAGAGCGCGGCTAGCGGGGCAGCGCCTCGTAGACCGCGAGCGGGTTGCCCTCGCTGTCGGTGCCGGCCGCGAACCAGCCCATGCCCGGGATCTCCTCCTTCGGCGTCTTGATCGTGCCGCCGAGCTCCTGGATCTTCTTCACGGCCTCGTCGACCGAGTCGACGAGGATGTAGTTCCGCGTCGTCTCGCCGGCCGACTCGCCGCGCTTGCCGAGGCCGCCGCCGAGCTCGCCCGGGCCGGCCGTGTAGAGGTCGTAGCCGTCGAAGCCCTGCATCTGGCTGAACTGCCAGCCGAAGACGCCCGAGTAGAAGCGCTTCGCCCGGTCCTCGTCGTCGTACGGGATCTCGATGTGGTTGTACTCGCCGTGTGGCATCGTCGAGTCCTCCTTCGCGATTGGGGGTCTGCTGGATCGACGATCAGGATGCCGCGGTTTCGACATCGAGGCGCGGGAACAGCGGTTTCGCTTCCGTCAACGTTCCGGGCTCGGCCGCGTGGGCGCCCCAGCGCAGCTCGTCGAGGAGCGGCGGACCGCCGTTGCCGTCGGGCCCGTAGGGATACGCGTAGCCAAGCTGCTCGAGGACGCGCGGCGCGGTGGTCGGGAGGAATGGCGCGGCGGCGAGGGCGATCAGCCGGCACGCCTCGACGAGGTCGCCGAGCACGCCCCGGAGCCGCTCACCGGCAGCCTCGTCGCCGGCTTTCCAGGCCTTCGCCAGCGTCCACGGCTGCTCGGCGTCGACGACCTTGTTCGCGCCGCCGACGAACTCCGAGGACCTCGCCGAGCGCGTCGTGGAGCAGGCAGCCCTCGATCGCGTCGACGTAGCGCTCGACCGTGTCGGACCAGCCGTTGCCGAGCGGCGACTCCGTCTCGGAGCGGGGCGCCGGCCGCTCCCCGCCGAGGTAGCGGTTGGCCATCGACACCGTCCGGTTCACGAGGTTGCCGAAGTCGTTCGCGAGGTCCGCGTTGTAGCGCCGGACGAAGCCGTCCCACGACACCTCGGCGT
The DNA here is from genome assembly GCA_963845925.1 of uncultured Chloroflexia bacterium. GTDB lineage: Bacteria > Chloroflexota > Limnocylindria > Limnocylindrales > CSP1-4 > CF-46. The sequence continues at coordinate 60,303 of CAWJUA010000029.1, read as the reverse complement.
CCTTGTCGAACGGCACCTCGGCGAGCACGACGTAGCGCGCGCCGTCGGTGCCGAACGCCGCGACGAAATCGTTGGGGTCGAGGAAGTTGCCGCGGCTCTTGCTCATCCGCTCGCCATGGGCCGCGAGCAGCCAGCCGTGGACCCAGACGTGGCGCGGCGCCTCGAGCCCGGCGCTCCACAGCATCGCCGGCCAGAAGATCGTGTGGAAGCGGGCGATGTCCTTGCCGATCACGTGGAGGTCGGCCGGCCACCACCGCTCGAACTCCGCCGGGCTCTCGAGGAAGCCGGCGCCGGTGATGTAGTTGATCAGCGCGTCGAACCAGACGTAGATCTTGCCGGACTCGGGGTCCCACGAGCCGTCCTCGCGCTCCGCGGTCTCGCCGTTCTCGGCGATCGGGAACGGGATCCCCCAGTTACCCGGCGTCCGCTCGCGGCTGATCGAGAAGTCCTCGAGGCCGCCGCGGATGAAGCCGAGCATCTCGTTGCGCCGATAGGCCGGCTGGACGAAGTCCGGGTGCTCCGCGAAGTGGTTCTCGAGACGTTCCTGGTAGGCCGACAGCCGGAAGAACCAGTTGCGCTCGGTCAGCCACTGGAGCGGCACGTCGGGATGGTTCGGGCAGATCGTGCCGCGGGCCGTCTCCTGGACGTCGGTCGCGTTGCGGAACCCCTCGTTGGGGCAGTACCAGCCCTCGTACGTCCCGAGGTAGATGTCGCCGTTCGCGTACGCCCGGCGAACCATCTCCTGGGCGGCCCGGACGTGGTCCGGATCGGTCGTCCGGATGAAGCGGTCGGCGGCGATCGCGAGGGCGTCCTCGGCCGTCTTGAACTCGGCCGACATGCTCGTCGACGAAGTCGCGCGTGGGGCGGCCCGCGTCGATCGCGGACTGGGCGATGTTCACGGAGTGCTCGTCGGTGCCGGTCAGGTAGCGCGTCGGGACGCCCTTCATCCGGTACCAGCGGGCGATCGCGTCGGCGCCGATCACCTCGTAGAGCGTGTGGATTCCGGGCTTGCTGTTGGCGTAGGCGATCGATGTCGTGAGGTAGAAGCGGTCAGGCATGGTCGAAGTCCCGGGTCGAGGGGATGGGCGCGGCGCGGCGCGCTGGGCGAGGCGGGCAGGTGGGCGAGGCGGCCGCCGCCCGCGGGTCCCTTGGCTAGGACCGGCCGGAGCGGGGCCGCCGGGGCATCGCCATCGAGCTCCCGGGTCGCGCCATCGGCCGATGATGCGGGACGCGGCGAGAGACGGTCAAGCGCAGAGGACCCCGCATCGCAGCGCTCGTCATGGGCCGATGGCAGCCTCGGCGGCCGCAAGCGCTGGTCCGGAAAGCGCGGACCGGGCCGCGGCATGAAACCGCTGCGAGGCGCCGCGCACCGGCCCGACCGGGATCTCCGCGTCGAGGGCGTCGACGGCAGGCCGCGTTCCGAGCCCCGTGGCCAGCGTGCCCGACTCGGTGCGAAGGACCTGCCAGGCCATGATCGCCTCGACCGCCAGGACGTCGAGCAGTCGATTCAGCGCCTGGTGCGTGCGGTGGGCCGCGCCGACGGCGTTCGTAGCGTGATCCTCAACCCCCAGGTCCAGCGGCCCGATGTCCAACGTCGATGGGCCCGCGATCTCGCGGAGCTCCGCGGCGCGCGCCGAGGCCGCGTACCGGAGCAGTGGCCCGCCCTGCTCGGACTCGGCGAGCATCACGGCCGGGTTGGTGATGTCGACTCGGTTGAGGAGCGCCGGCCAGAGGTGGTTCATCCGACGGTCGCTCAGCTGGCCGACATGGGCGATCGCAGGACGGAGAGCGTCGACCGCGAGCGCGAGCGCGATCGGATGGAAGTTGCCGTTGCTGACCATCCGCCGCTCGGCCGTCACCACCAGCGGGTTGTCGTCCATCGCCGCGAGCTCGATCTCGACGGCGCCGCGGAGGATCCCGACGAACTCGCGGTAGGCGCCGTGGACCTGGGGCGAGACGCGGAACGACAGAGGGTCCTGCACCGACCGCTGCTGGCCGACGCAGCGGGTGCTCCCCGCGAGCAGGGCCCGGATCCGGCCGGCCGCTACCATCTGGCCGGGCACCGGTTTCGCAGTCGCGGCAGCCGGATCGACGATCGAGAGGTTGCCCTCGGTCGCCTCGAGGCTCAGGGCCACGACGAGGTCGGCGACGTCGGCCAGGAGCGCAGCGCGGGCCGCCAGCAGCGCCGCCCAGCCGACGGACACACCGTTGGCCGAGATCAGGGCGAGGCCGTCTTTCGGGCCGAGCGTGAGCGGCTCCATGCCGGCCCGGCGAGCGCCTCTGCGCCGTCGAGGATCTCGCCATCGACTTCTGCACGTGCCGCGCCCGATCGCGACCTTGGCGATCGCGGCCATGTGCATGAGGTCGGACGCGCCGACCGATCCGATCGCCGGCACGACCGGGTGGACGCCGTGCTCCAGCATGGCGGCGAGCTGCCGGGCGACGCCGGGGCTCGCCCCCGCCCCGCCGAGCGCGAGGCCCGCCAGCCGAACCGCCATCGCGGCCCGGACGACCTCAGTGGGGAGTGGGTCCCCGAAGGCTCCGTCGTGGCTGGCGACCATCGCCTCCTGGTAGAGGCCGAGGGTCTCTGCGGGCATGCGCTGGTCGCGCATGTGGCCGAGGCCCGTGTTCAGGCCGTAGATGAGCGCCTCGCCATCCACCAGCTCGTCGACGACAGCCCGGGACGCTTCCATCCGTGCGACGGCTTCGTCGGCCAGGACCGCGGGCGCGCCGCGGGCGATCCGGACGATGTCGTTGACGGTTGTCGGCCGGCCCCCGATCTCGACCGCTTCTCCGGCGATGCCCACGAGCGGCCTATTCGGCGCGCTCGACGAACGGCCGCCGCCAGTCCGGCGCGTCGAACGGCGGCGCCCAGTAGACGGTCTCGTGGAACACCTTGCCGTCGCGCAGCTCGAGCAGGTCGACGCAGTCGTAGACCTGGCCGTCCGGATACGTGACCCGCCATTCGCCCCACCACGCGTCGCCAGTGCCCGCGACGCGGACGACCGTATTCGAGGCCGTGACGATCCAGCGATCCTCGCCGCCGACGATCCGCTCGACGGTCGACCTGGGGCCGCCGCCCGGGTAGCGCTTGACGATCTCGGCGAACGACTCGGTGTCCATGACGCGCTCGCCCGATTGCGGCCAGACGACGCTCCACTTCGGATGCCGCAGGCGGGCAAGGGTGTCGAGATCGAACTCGACCGACGCCCGGGCGTACTCGCGGACGATCTCCTCGTTCGTTGGACCGGACATCGCGCGCGCCCTCCGCTCGTCAGTGGCGGAAGTGTCGCACGCCGGTGAGCAGCATCGTCGCCCCGGCGTTCTCCGCTGCGGCGATCACGTCGGCGTCGCGCATCGAGCCGCCGGGCTGGACGAACGCGCTCACGCCGGCCCCGAGGCAGACGTCGACGCCGTCCGGGAACGGGTAGAACGCGTCCGAGGCGCAGGCCGCTCCCCGCACCCTCGCCTCGCCGGCGATCGCGCATGCCTTCTCGACCGCCTGGCGGGCGGCGTCGACGCGGCTCGTCTGGCCCGATCCGAGGCCGATGAGCGCGCCGTCCCGGACGAGGACGATCGCGTTCGACGTGGCGGCGCGGACGAGCCGCCACGCGAGGTGGAGGTCGCGCCGCTCGCCGTCGGTGGGGTGGCGGGTCGTCGCGACCTGCCACGTCGTCGGGTCGTCCGGCGCGGTGTCGGGGGCGGTCGACGAGGACGGCGCCGCCGGCCGAGCGGATCGCGCCGAGCGGGTCCGGGGCGGGCGGCGGGCTCGCGATCGAGGGGTCCTCGACGAGGCGGAGGTTCGGCTTCGCGGCGAGGATCTCCCGGGCGGCCGGCCCGAACGACGGCGCGACGATCACCTCGAGGAACAGGCTCGCGAGGCCGTGGGCGGTCGCGTCGTCGACCTCGTCGGTGAGCGCCACGACGCCGCCGAACGCCGAGACCGGGTCGCCCGCGAGCGCCGCCTCCCACGCCTCGACGAGCGTCGCGCGTTCCGCGGCGCCGCACGGGTTCATGTGCTTCACGATCACGCAGGCCGGGCCGTCGAGGGCGCGGGCGATCGCGGCTGCCGCCGACGCGTCGAGGACGTTGTTGTACGAGAGCGGCTTGCCCTGGAGCGCCGCGGCGCCGGTCGCGAACGGGCCGTCGGCGGGCGCTGGCCCCGGCGCGGCGGTAGCGGGCCGCGGGCTGGTGGGGGTTCTCGCCGTAGCGCAGCGTCTCGACCTTCTCGAGGCCGATCGTCAGGCTCGGCGGGAACGGGTCGTCGGAGCCGGGGAGGCCGGGCTCGTCGGGCAGCGTCGACGCCTGCCGCGGCCATCCGGGCCGGCAGCTCGGCGGCGATCCGCGCGTCGTAGGCGGCCGTGTGGCGGAACGCCTCGATCGCGAGCGCCGCCCGCAGCCCGTCGGGGACCTGGCCGCCGTCGCCGACCGCCTCGAGGACGGCGTCGTAGCGCGCCGGCGACGTGACGATCGCGACGTTGGCGTGGTTCTTCGCGGCGGCACGGACCATCGACGGCCCGCCGATGTCGATCTCCTCGACGAGCTCGTCGAGCGTGATGCCCGGGCCGCTCGGCCGCCGCCGCGAACGGGTAGAGGTTGACGACGACGAGCTCGAACGGGGCGATCGACGCCGCGATCAGCTGCTCGCGATGGTCGGCGAGGCGGCGGTCGGCGAGGATCCCGGCGTGGACCCGGGGATGGAGCGTCTTCACCCGGCCGTCGAGCATCTCGGCGAAGCCCGTCACCGCGGCGACGTCCGTGACCGGCGAGGCCCGCCTCGCGGAGGGCTCGCGCGGTGCCGCCGGTCGAGACGAGCTCGAACCCTTCGCCGACGAGGCCCCGGGCGAACGCCGCCAGGCCCGGTCTTGTCGGAGACCGAGAGGAGCGCGCGGCGCGGGACGGGGACTGCCGCGTCCGCCGCCGCGGTGTCGATCGCGACGTGGCGGCCGTCCGCTCGCGACTCCGACCGCCCCGGCGAGGAGCAGCGCGACCGCCCGCGGCAGCAGCCGATGCTCGACCGCCTTGATCCGCTCGTGGAGCGTCGCCTCGTCGTCGCCGGGGAGGACCTCGACGGCCTCCTGGAGCACGATCGGGCCGCCGTCGAGCGTCTCGTCGACGAGGTGGACCGTCGCGCCGGTCACGCGAACGCCCGCGGCGAGCGCGTCGCGGACCGCGTGCGCGCCGGGGAACGCCGGCAGGAGCGACGGGTGCGTGTTGAGGATCCGGCCGCGCGAACGCGCCGAGCACCGCCGGCCCGACGATCCGCATGTAGCCGGCCAGGACGACGGCGTCGGGCGCGGCGCCGGCGAGGGCTTCGCGCAAGGGCGTCGTCGGCGCCGCCGGGGATCAGGGCGGTGTCGATCCCCTGCTCGGCGGCCCAGTCGAGCGCCGGGCAGGCCCGGTCGGCGAAGACGAGGACGATCTCCCCGCCGAGCTCGCCGCGCGCCGCCGCCGCGTGGAGCGCCCGCAGGTTCGAGCCCGCCGCCCGACACCCCGACCGCGATCCGCTTCGTCACGCGATCGCGCCCTCCGCGTAGCGCGCCGCCGCCGAGCCGCTCGCGCGGCGACCACCTCGCCGACGACCGTCGCCTCGAGCCCGGCATCCCGCAGCGCCGTCACCGTCGCGTCGATCGCCGCCGGGGCGACGACGACGACCATCCCGAGCCCGCCGTTGAACGTCGCCCGGACCTCGTCGTCGCCGAGCCCGCCCAGCGCGCCGACGAGCCGCATGACCGACGGCATCCGCCAGCGTGAGCGGGTCGAGCCGGGCGCCAAGGTCCGGCGGCAGCGCCCGTGGCACGTTGCCGGGCAGCCCGCCGCCGGTGATGTGGGCGATTCCGCGGACGTCCTGACCGGCCGCGAGCAGCGAAGCGCGCGCGGCAAGCAGGGCCCGGGCGTAGATCCGCGTCGGCGTCAGCAGCACCTCGCCGAGCGTCGCCAGCGCGTGCTCGGGCTCCGCGCCCATCGCCGCCGCCGTCGCCTCGCCGCCGAGCGTCCGCGTCAGCTGCTCCTGGTAGGGCCGCTCGAGGCTGAGGTCCCAGCTCGCGAGCAGCGCCGCGGACGAGCGAGAACCCGTTCGCATGGAGCCCGCGACGATGGGATGCCGATGATCGCGTCGCCCGCCCGCGCCGCGGATCCGTCGAGGAGCAGGTCCCGCTCGACGACGCCGACGCAGCAGCCGGCGAGGTCGAACGATGTCGGGTCCATCAGGCCCGGATGCTCCGCGGTCTCGCCGCCGACGAGCGCGCAGCCCGCCTCGCGGCAGCCCGCCGCGACGCCCGCGACGAGCTCCGCGGCCTGCGGCGGGTCGAGCCGCCCGACCGCGACGTAGTCGAGGAAGAACAGCGGCTCGGCGCCGGCGCACACGACGTCGTCGGCGCACATCGCGACGAGGTCGACGCCGACCGTGTCGTAGCGCCCGAGCGCCGCCGCGATCGCGGTCTTCGTGCCGACGCCGTCGGTCGAGGAGATGAGCACCGGCTCGCGGTAGCCGGCCGGGATCGTGATCGCCCCGCCGAACCCGCCGAGACCCGCCGATCACCTCGGGTCGGCGCGTGCTCTCGACGGCGTCGCGCATCAGCTCGACGGCCAGGTCGCCCGCGTCGACGTCGACGCCCGACGCGACGTAGGCGCTCCGAACCGCCTCAGGCACCGGCGATCACCGGCTCTTCGAGCAGGAACTTCCGCGACGCCGAGTCGTACGGGACCGGCTCCGGGTAGCGGCCGTCGAAGCAGGCGAAGCAGAAGCCCTCGTACGGCAGCTCGAGCGCGGCCAGCACGCCGCCGATCGAGAGGTAGCCGAGCGTGTCCGCGCCGATGAACTCCCGGATCTGCTCCTCGCTGTGGGTCGCGGCGATCAGCTCCGTCTCGACCTGGGTGTCGATGCCGTAGAAGCACGGGTGGTAGATCGGCGGGGCGCTGATCCGGACGTGGACCTCGGTCGCGCCGGCCTTCCGGAGCAGGGCCACGATCTGCTTCGTCGTCGTGCCCCGCACGATCGAGTCGTCGACGACCGTCAGGCGCTTGCCGCGGACGACCTCGCGGAGCGGGTTGAGCTTGATCGTCACGCCCCGCTGGCGCATCGTCTGGGACGGCTGGATGAACGTCCGGCCGCGTGTAACGGTTGCGGACGAGGCCCTCGCGGTACGGGATCCCGGACGCCTCGGCGTAGCCGGCCGCGGCCGCGGCGCCGGTGTCGGGGACGGGCATGACGAGGTCGGAGTCCGCGGGGTGCTCGCGGGCGAGCTGCTCGCCCATCCGCCGCCGGACCTCGTACAGGTTGCGGCCCTCCATGTACGAGTCGGGCCGGGCGAAGTAGATCAGCTCGAAGACGCACAGCGCGGGGCTCGCCGGCGCGTAGCGGACGGAGCGCGGCGCGCGGCCCGGCTCGAGGATGACGATCTCGCCCGGCTCGACGTCGCGGACGTACTCCGCGCCGACGATGTCGAGGCCGGCGGTCTCGCGACGAGAGGCACCAGCCGGGCTCGTCGTCGGGCCAGAGGCTGGATCCCGCGTCGCCCCGCGACCCTTCCTCGATCGGCAGCCGGCCCAGCACGAGCGGCCGGAACCCGAACGGGTCGCGGACGCCGATCACCCGTCTCTCGTCGAGGACGACGAGCGTGAACGCGCCGTGGACCCGCGGCAGGACCCGGACGAGGGCATCGACGGTGTCGGTTGCCGGCTCGTCGGCGAGCAGCGCGGTCAGGAGCTCGGTGTCGGTCGAGGCCGGCAGCCGGCCGCGGCCGCCGCTCAGCTGGCCGAGCAGCTCGCGGGTGTTCACGAGGTTGCCGTTGTGGCCGATCGCGAGCGCCCGCCGCGGGCCCGAGCCGGAACGTCGGCTGGGCGTTCTCCCAGACCGTCGAGCCGGTCGTCGAGTAGCGGCAGTGGGCGATCGCGAGGTCGCCCCGGAACGAGGGGATCCGCCGCTCGTCGAGGACCGAGCTGATCATCCCGAGGTCCTTGTAGAGCATCAGCTGCTCGCCGTCGCTGACCGCGACCCCGGCCGACTCCTGGCCGCGGTGCTGGAGCGCGAACAGCCCGAGCGACGCGATCGCCGCCGCCTGCGTGCCGCTGCCGGCCGGGACGACCGCCCCGAACACGCCGCACACCTAGCCGTTCTCCCAGCCGAGCGCCCGCGTCAGGCCGGTGTCCCAGGCGTGGCGGAGCTCCTTCAGACCGACGTCGAGCGCGTCCGCGACGCGGCTGCCGCGCTCCTCCGCGGCGCCGGTCGCGCCGGCGCCCGCGAGATCGACGACGAGCCGCTCGCCGCCGACCGTGCCCAGACTCCTCGACCGCGAGGCCGTGCTGCCGGGCGAGCAGCGTCAGCGCCGGGGCGTGGCGCGGCCGGCACGAGACGACGAGCCGGGAGGGGCTCTCGCCGAACAGGTCGACCGCCGGCGAGTTCGCGACCGGCAGCCGGAGCGTCGCGCCGAGGCCGCGGTCGTCGTCCGCCCAGATCGCCGCCTCCGCGACCGCGACCGCGAGGCCGCCGCCCGACACGTCCTGGGCGCTCGCGAGCAGGCCGCGCGCCGCCGCCTCGCGGGCGAACGCCTGGGTCTGCGCCTCCGTCGCGAGGTCGAGCCCGGGCGGTCCGTCCTCCGCCGCGATCCCGGCCAGCGCCGCGTACTCGCTGCCCGCCAGGCCCGGCACCGCCTCGCCGACGAGCAGCACGGTGTCGCCGGCGGCCGCGAAGGCCGGCCCGACCCTGAGCGAGACGTCCTCGAGCAGCCCGACGACGCCGATCTCCGGCGTCGGCGCGATCCGGCCGGTCGGCGACTCGTTGTAGAGCGAGACGTTGCCGCCGGTGACCGGCAGGCCGAGCGCCCGGCACGCGTCGCCAAGGCCGCGGACGGCCTCGCTCAGCTGCCAGAACGCGTCAGGCTGCGTGGGGTCGCCGTAGTTCAGGCAGTTCGTGACGCCGAGCGGCCGCGCGCCGGTGATCGAGACGTTCCGGGTCGCCTCCGCGACGCTCAGCGCCGCGCCCAGCCATGGGTCGAGCGCGCCGACGGCCTGGTTCGCGTCGGTCGAGGCGACGAGCGCCTTGCTCGTCCCCTTGATGCGGACGATCGCCGCGCCGTGCCCGGGACCCGCGACGGTGTTCGCCTGGACCGTGGAGTCGTACTGCTCGAAGACCGCGTGGCGCGAGGCGAGGTTCGCGCTGCCGAGGAGCGCGAGCAGGACTGCGCCGGGGTCCATGCCGCGCTCCGGCAGGCCTCCGGCCCGCCCGCCCGCATCCGGGACGCCCGGCGCGGGCGCGGCCCGACGTCGCGGCGGCGGCGCGGCCACCCGCTCGTGGACGATCGCGTCGCTCGTCAGCGCGGCGGCCGGGATCCGGGCGATCTCCGCGTCACCGTCGACGATCACAATGTCGCCGTCGTCGGTCACCCGGCCGATCACCGCGACCGGCAGGCCCCAGCGCCGGCAGACCGCCTCGACGTCGGCCCGGCGGTCAGGCCGGACGATCGCGAGCATCCGCTCCTGCGACTCCGAGATCATCACCTCGAACGGGACCATGCCGGGCTCGCGTCGCGGGATCGCGGTCAGCTCGATCCGCATCCCGGTCGCGGCGCGGTCGGCGGTCTCGGAGGTCGCGCAGGTGATCCCGCCGGCGCCCAGGTCCTGGAGGCCCTCGACGAGCCCGCGCTCGATCAGCTCGAGCGACGCCTCGATCAGGAGCTTCTCCGCGAACGGGTCGCCGACCTGGACGCTCGGCCGCTTCGATGGGTCGTCGTCGCCGAACGTGGCTGACGCGAGGACGCTCGCCCCGCCGATCCCGTCGCGCCCGGTCGTCGAGCCGAACAGCACGACGAGATTGCCCGGACCCGGCGCCGCGGCCCGCGTGAGCAGCCGCTCCTCGAGCAGCCCGATCGCCATGACGTTCACGAGCGGGTTGCCCTCGTAGCTCGGGTCGAAGACGAGCTCGCCGCCGACGGTCGGCACGCCGACGCAGTTGCCGTAGCCGCCGACGCCCCCGCACGACGCCGTCGACGAGGTGCCGCGTCCGCGCGGACGACGGATCGCCGAACCGCAGCGCGTCGAGGACCGCGATCGGCCGGGCGCCCATCGTGAAGATGTCGCGGAGGATCCCGCCGACGCCGGTCGCGGCGCCCTGGTACGGCTCGACGGCGCTGGGGTGGTTGTGGCTCTCGATCTTGAACGCGACCGCGAGCCCGTCGCCGATCGAGACGACGCCGGCGTTCTCGCCGGGACCCGCCAGGAGCGCGTCCCCCGTCGCGCCGGTCGGGAGCGTCCGCAGCAGCGGCCGCGAGCTCTTGTACGAGCAGTGCTCCGACCACATGACGCTGAACATCGCGAGCTCGAGGTCGTTGGGGTCGCGGCCGCCGAGGCGGTCGCGGATCGCGGCGAGCTCGTCGTCGGTGACGCCTAGCCGGCGGTGGAGCGGCTCGTCCACGGGCGGCGCGGCGGCCGCCTCGACGAGCGTCATCGAGCCCCCACCGCGACCGGGGTCCCGTTGCTCGCGCCGCGACCGGCGGCGCGCTCGGCCGCGCTCTCGACGAACGAGCGGATGATCCCGAGCCCGTCGTCCGAGCCCAGCACCGCCTCGACCGCGGTCTCCGGGTGGGGCATGAGCCCGGCCACGTTGCCGGCCGCATTCATCACGCCGGCGATCGCCCGCAGCGAGCCGTTGGGATTGGCCCGGTCGCCGGTCTCGCCGGCCGCCGTCCCGTCGGGGTGGACGTAGCGGAACAGGACCTGGCCGTCGCGCTCGAGCGCGTCGAGCTCCGCGGCGTCGGCGAAGTAGCAGCCCTCGCCGTGGGCGACCGGCATCCGCAGCGGCCTCCGCTCACCCACGAGGCGGGTGAACGGGGTGTCGAGCCGTTCCGGAGTGATCGCGACCTGGCGACCCACGAACCGGAGGCCCCGGTTCCGCAGCAGCGCGCCGGGCAGCAGATGCGCCTCCGTCAGGACCTGGAAGCCGTTGCAGATCCCGAGGACGAGGCCGCCGTCGGCGGCGAACGCGGCAACGGAGCGCATGACCGGGCTGAACCGGGCGATGACGCCGGCCCGGAGGTAGTCGCCGTACGCGAACCCGCCCGGGATCAGGACCGCGGCGACGCCGTCGAGCGAGGCCTGCTCGTGCCACAGCTCGACCGGCTCTCCGCCGGCGACGCGCGAGCCCGTTGAACGCGTCGATGTCGCGGTTCGAGCCGGGGAAGATGACGACGCCGATCCGCGTCGTCACGCGGCGCCACCCAGCGAGCGACGACGCCGCGCCCAGCTCCTCGACCTCGTAGCGCTCGATCAGCGGATTCGAGAGCAGCTCGCTCGCGAGCCGCTCCACGACGGCGCGCGCCGCGGCCTCGTCATCCGCCGTCACGGTCAGCTCGACCCGCCGCCCCACCCGGACCGCCGACACGCCCTCGATCCCGAGGTGGCCCAGGCTGCCCTCGACCGCGCGGCCCTGCGGGTCGAGGATCCCGTCCTTCGGGGCGACGTTGACCGCGAAGCGGACGTCCACGCTCAGGACCTCACCGAGTCGTCGGTCGAGGTAGTCATCGAAGCTGGCGCCGGTGATCCGCTCGAACGCCTCGACGTAGCGGGCGCGCGTCCCATCGACGATGTCGGACGGCAGCTCCGGGCCGGGCGGCGTCTTGTCCCACGCCTGCGTCTCGAGCCAGTCGCGGACGAACTGCTTGTCGAAGCTCGCCTGGGCCCGGCCTGGCTCGTACGTCCGACGCGTCCCAGAAGCGCGACGAGTCCGGCGTGAGGACCTCGTCGATCAGCAGCAGCTCGCCGGTCTCGCGGTCGATCCCGAACTCGAACTTCGTGTCGGCGAGGATGATCCCGGCCGGCTCCGCGACCGCCGACCCGAACTTGTACAGCTCGATCGCGACGTCGCGGACCCGCAGCGCCATGTCCGCGCCGACGAGCCGCGCCGCCTCGGCAAGGTCGATGTTCTCGTCGTGGCCCACCTCGGCCTTCGTCGAGGGCGTGAACAGCGGCTCGGGCAGGCGCTCGCTCTCGCTTGAGGCCCGCCGGGAGCGCGATCCCGCAGACGGCGCCCGTCCGGAGGTAGTCCTTCCAGCCGGAGCCCGCGATGTAGCCCCGGACGATGACCTCGATCGGGAGGACGTCGGCCCGGCGGCAGAGCATCATCCGGCCGCGCAGCTCGCGGGAGGCGTCCTGGTCCCAGGCCATCTCGGCGGGGAGGTCCTCCGGCGCGGCCGCGAGGAGGTGGTTCGGCACGATCGACTCCGTCCTGGAGAACCAGAACCTCGACAGGCCCGTCAGCACCCGGCCCTTGTCGGGGATCTCGGTCGGCAGGACGACGTCGAACGCGCGACAGCCGGTCCGAGGCGACGAGCAGCAGCCGGTCCTCCCCGATCGCGTAGAGGTCGCGGACCTTGCCGGAGCGGACGAACGAGCCGGCGGTCGAGCTAACGGGCGACATGGACTTCTGCCTCCAGGCTGTCGAGTCGGGCGATGACGGTGGGGACGTGGCGGAGGAACGCCTGCGTCGTCGAAGCAGGCGTCGAGGTCGGTGAGGCGTGAGCTTGGCGGCGACCGTCGCGTCGATCGCGAGCAGGTCGCGCAGCGGGCGGCGCTCGTCGGCGGCCTTCAGCGCGGCGCGCTGGACGATCGCGTAGGCGTCCTCGCGAGAGAGCCCGCCGCGCTCGACGAGCGCGACGAGGACGCGGCTGCTCGCGTGCAGGCCCAGGCCCCGCTCGATGTTCTCGCGCATCCGCTCGCCGCGGACGACGAGGCCCTCGATGAGGCCGGTCATCCGGACGAGCATGTAGTCGAGGAGGATCGTCGCGTCGGGCAGGATGACCCGCTCCGCGGAGCTGTGGCTGATGTCGCGCTCGTGCCAGAGCGGCTGGTCCTCGAGCGCCGCGCCGGCATACCCACGGAGCAGCCGCGCGAGCCCCGCGATCCGCTCGCTGAGGATCGGGTTGCGCTTGTGGGGCATCGCCGACGAGCCCTTCTGGCCGGCCTTGAACGGCTCCTGGAGCTCGCCGATCTCGGTGTGCTGGAGGTTCCGGATCTCGGTCGCGAACCGCTCGAGGCTGCCGCCGACGATCGCGATCGACGTCAGCAGCGCGGCGTGGCGATCGCGCTGGACGATCTGGGTGCTGGCCGGGTCGACGTGGAGGTCGAGCTCCGCGAGCACGTCGGCCTCGATGTCCGGGCCGAGGTGGCTGTACGTCCCGACGGGCCCCGAGATCTTGCCGGTGCCGGCCTCGTCGACGGCTTCCGCGAGCCGGCGGCGGCCACGGTCGAGCTCGAACGCCCAGCCGGCGAGCTTGTGGCCGAGCGTGATCGGCTCGGCGTGGACCGAGTGGGTCCGGCCCATCATCACGGTCTCGGCCTCGATCCGGGCCCGGGCGATCAGCGCGACGAGCAGCCGGTCGCAGTCCTTCAGCAGGAGCTCGCCGGCGGCCCGGAGCTGGAGCGCGAGGCCCGTGTCGACGACGTCGCTCGAGGTCAGCCCGAGGTGGAGGTAGCGCCCGTCCGGCCCGACCGACTCGGCGACCTGGCTCACGAAGGCGATCACGTCGTGGTCGGTCGTCGCCTCGATCTCGGCGATCCGGTCGACGTCGACCGTGGCGTGCTCCTCGATCGCGGCGAGCGAGTCGGCGGGGACGAGGCCGCGCTTCGACTGGGCGCGGGCGACCGCGATCTCGACGCGGAGCATCTGCTCGAAGCGGGCCCGGTCGGTCCAGACGGCGCCCATCTCGGGCAGCGTGTAGCGGCGGATCACGACGCGGCTCCCGCGGGCGCAGCCGTAGCGGCGCCGGATCCGCCCGACCAGCCGATGTCGCGACGCCGCTGCATGCCGGGCCAGCTGATCGCGTCGGCTGCCTTCTCTGCCACCTCGCTGGCCGCCGCCAGGTCCTCGCCCCGCCCGACGACCGTCAGGACGCGGCCGCCTGCCGTCTCCCAGCCCCTCACCGTCGTTCGTGGCCCTCGTCGCGGCGTGGAAGACGATCGCGCCACCATCGGCCGCCTCGTCCAGCCCCTCGATCCGCTCCGGCCCGGCCGGCGCATCGGGGTAGCCGGCGCTCGCGAGGACGATCCCGACCGACGCGCCGCCGAGCGCCGGGACGCGGCTGCCCCAGACGTTGGGCAGCGAGCCGCGGGCCGCCGCGAGCAGTAGCGGCCCCAGCGCGGTGGCGAGCTGCGGCATCAGGACCTGGGCCTCGGGGTCGCCGAGGCGGGCGTTGCACTCGAGCAGCCGCGGCCCGTCGGCGGTCAGGATCAGGCCCGCGTACAGGAACCCGACGAACGGCGTGCCGCGCCGCCGGAGCTCGGCGAGGATCGGCCGGTGGACGCGGTCGAGGATCGGCTCGACGCGCGTACTCGGAGAGGTCGGGCAGCGGCGTGTAGGCGCCCATGCCGCCGGTGTTCGGGCCGCGGTCGCCGTCGAACAGCCGCTTGTGGTCGCGGGCCGGCGGCAGCGCGACGAGCCCGCCGCTCCCGTCCGACAGCGCGATCAGGCTCGCCTCCGGGCCGTGGAGCCGTTCCTCCACGACGACCCGGGCGGAGCCGGCCGCGAAGAGCCGGTCGATCGCGGCGACCGCCTCGTCCGCGCTCGACGCGACGACAACGCCCTTGCCGGCCGCGAGGCCGTCGGCCTTGACGACGACGCTGCCACCGCTGCGGGCGGCCTCGTCGCGGGCGTACGCGGCGGCCGCGGCCGGGTCGTCGAACGTCGCCGCGCGGGCCATCGCGACGCCCGCCGCCTCGGCGACCTCGTGGCAGAACGCCTTCGAGCTCTCGATGCGCGCGGCGGCGGCCGAGGGCCCGAACACGAGGATCCCGGCGTCGGTGAGCGCGTCCGCGACGCCGGCGGCGAGCGGCGCCTCCGGCCCGACGACGACGAGCTCCACCGCTCGCTGCCGGGCGACCTCGACAATCGCCCGCGGGTCGAGCGGGTCGACGTTTGCGAGACGGACCCGAGCCTCGCGCGCGATCGCGTCGGACCCAGGCGCGACGACGACCTCGTTCACGCCCGGCTCTGCGGCGAGCTTCCAGGCGAGCGCGTGCTCGCGGCCACCGCCGCCCACGATGAGGATCCGCGTCGGCATCACGGGGATTGCCATCGCTAGCCCGCCACCGCGGCCCGCTGGCGGATCGGCCGCCAGGCCCGCTCGATCGTCTGCGTCCGCTCGGGCCCGACGCTCAGCAGCACGATGGGGACGCCGGCCTGCGCCTCGAGCGCCGAGACGTAGCGCCGGGCGTTCTCGGGCAAGTCGGCGAGCGAGCGGACGCCGTTGATCGGCTCCTCCCAGCCCTCGAACTCCTCGTAGACCGGCGTCGCGCCGGCGAGCACCGTCGCGGACGAGGGCCACGCGTCGAGCCGCCGCCCGTCGACCTCGTAGGCGACGCACATCCGGATCGGGTCGACGCCCGAGAGGATGTCGAGCTTGTTCAGCATGATCGCGCTGACCGAGTTGACCGCGACCGCGTAGCGCAGCGGGACCGCGTCGAACCAGCCGACGCGCCGCGGCCGGCCGGTGGTCGTGCCCACCTCGTGGCCCCGCGCTGCGATCCCCTTGCCGATCGCGTCGAGCAACTCGGTCGGGAACGGCCCGGAGCCCACCCGGGTCGAGTACGCCTTCATCACCCCGATGACCTCGTCGACCTGGAGCGGCCCGATCCCGCCGCCGGTGCAGGCCCCACCCGCGACCGGGTTCGACGAGGTGACGAACGGGTAGGAGCCGTGGTCGAGGTCGAGCAGCGTTCCCTGGGCGCCCTCGAGCAGGACGTGATCGCGCCGCCGGAGCGCGTCCTGGACGAGCCACGTCGCGTCGGCGATGTGGGGCCGGAGCCGCTCGCCCCAGGCCGCCGCCTGCTCGACGAGCTCGTCCGCCCCGAATGTCGTCGCGCCGATCGACGAGGACAGCAGCAGGTTCTTGTCGGGCAGGACCTTCGCGAGCTTCTCGCGGACGAGCTCCGCGTCGAGCAGGTCCTCCATCCGCAGCCCGACCCGCCAGGCCCGGTCGGCGTAGGCCGGCCCGATCCCCCGCCCCGTCGTCCCGACCTTGCCGTCGCCGAGGCGCGCCTCCTGGGCCCGGTCCAGCGCGACGTGGTACGGCATGATCACGTGCGCCGACGAGCTGACCCGGACTCGGCTCGTGTCGATCCCGCGCGCCGCGAGCATGTCGAGCTCGCCGATCAGCGTCGCCGGGTTGACGACGACGCCGCTCCCGATGACCGACGTGATGTGCGGGTAGAGCACGCCCGACGGGACGAGGTGGAGCTTGAAGACCTCGTCGCCGCTGACGACCGTGTGGCCGGCGTTGTCGCCGCCCTGGTAGCGGACGACCATCGCGACCTGCTCGGCGAGGAAGTCGGTCGTCTTGCCCTTGCCCTCGTCGCCCCACTGGAGCCCGACGATCACCGTCGCGGGCATCAGCGGCGACCTCGCCGCGCTGTCGCCTGGGCAAACAAAAAGCCCCCGGGCCGGTGCCCTGGGACTTGGGTACATATCTCCCGTGTTGCGCCGGCGCTCCGGCGCCGGAGCTTGTCGAAGACTCGGGTCCGCCTCACGGGACGAACGACGCGCCTTCCTCGAGCAACGGCCGACCTCCTGATGCGTTTCCGCAGGTGTCGAGGAACGGCGCGAGTATAGCAGCGCGACCGGCGCCGACGGGCGCCCAAGGACGCGCTGCGCCGCGCTGCCGGCCGGGCGGTGGTGCGCCGGGTGTTGACCGCATCGGGACCTTTGTGGGACGCCGCCGAGGTACGTCCGGTAGGTCGGTGCGGGCGGGACCCGCCGGTACGCTTTCGTGCGTGATGCGCCTACTCGGGGGCCTGGGGCTGCTCGCCCCGGTCGCGTTCCTGATCCTGCTCTTCGCCGCGCCCGCGGCGATGGTGTCGTGGGTCGACGACGGCTCCCGGTCGATCGTCGTCGCCGTCGGCGCGGCGGCGATTGGCGTCTGGCTGACGGCGATCATCACGCTGATCTACGTGACGCTCCGCTATCGGCGGCTCGTGAAGGCGGCGGAGGCGCTCGCCGCCGGCCGACTGGGCGTCAGCGTCAACGCCTCGACGAAGGGCCGCGGCTTCGACAACCGCCTCGCCCGGGCGATCAACACGATCTCCGACAAGCTCTCGGAGACGACCGACGCCGCCCAGACCGACAAGCTGACCGGCGTCGCGAACCGCCGCGCCCTGCTCGTCGACCTGTTCAACGAGGTCGAACGGTCGAACCGCTACGAGCGGCCCCTGTCGGTCGCCTTCGTCGACATCGACCTCTTCAAGGCGGTCAACGACACATACGGCCACGCCGTCGGCGACGAGGTCCTCCGGGGCGTCGCCCAGGCGATCCAGTCGAACCTGCGGGCGACCGACATGGTTGGCCGGTACGGCGGCGAGGAGTTCATGCTGATCCTGACCGAGACGAACGTCGAGGAAGGGGCGGTCCTCACCGAGAAGCTCCGGAACATCGTGGCGGCGCAGCGGTTCACCGCCGAGGGCCAGTCGCTGTCGGTGACGATCTCGATCGGGATCGCCGGCGGCGTCGGGGCGCGGCTGACGAGCGACGCGCTGGTCCGGGACGCCGACGCGGCGATGTACTCGGCGAAGTCGCTCGGCCGGAACCAGACGTACATCTTCGCCGAGCCCGACGAGGACGCCCGGGTGCCGCGGGCGCCGATCTCCGCCGCCGGTCGGATGCGGGCGCTCGAGATCGGCATGGCCGCGCGCGAGGCGGCGACGGCGTCGCTGACGTCGGTGATCGCGCCGCTCCCCCACTACCGCGGCCAGCCCTCGCCGCTGATCGCGACGATCGTCGAGGCGATGGCCCGGACGCTCGCCCTGCCCGAGGTGGAGATCGACCGGATCCGGACCGCGGCGCTCCTCCACGACGTCGGCAAGGTCGCCCTGCCCCAGGAGATCCTCGAGAAGCCGTCCGCGCTGACCTCGTCGGAATGGCGGGCGGTCGTCCAGCACCCGCGGATCGGCCAGGTGATCCTCGAGCAGGCGGCCGCGCTCAAGGACGCGGTGCCGATCATCCTCCACCACCACGAGCGGTTCTCCGGGCACGGCTACCCGTTCGGGCTGCGCGGCTCCGAGATCCCGCTCGGGGCGCGGATCGTCGCGATCGCCGACGCGTACGACGCGATGACCCACGACCGGCCGTACAAGCGGGCGATGGACCACGAGTCGGCGGTGCGCGAGCTGCGGCGCCACGCCGGGACGCAGTTCGACCCGGAGCTCGTGTCGCTGTTCTGCGACCTGTTCGCGTCGCACGCGCCGCTGCCCGACAAGCGGGTCGAGGCGATCACCGGCACGTCCGGGACGACCGCCGCCAAGGCGGCGCGGCGGCGGCGCGGCGCGAAGGTGGCTGGCGAAACCGCCCAGATCCCGCTGGCCGACGGCACGACGCCGGAGTCCGCCGCGGGCTGAACCGCACGGTGATCGGCCGGTGAGCCGCCGATAAGCGGTGGGTGATCGCCAGCGAAGCCGCGCCTGCTAGCGTCCGTTGTGCCCGCCACGCACCAGCCGGCCCCGCCGACCGCCGTACCGACGGAATCGCAGACCCTCGGGTCCGCCGACCCGCTCCGAGGCGGGCCCCGCCGAGGGGGCCGGCACTAACACCAGCGCGTCGCTGCGCGACGGCCTCAGCGTCGCCACCGACGAGGACATGCTCGAGCAAGGAAAGGTCGAGTTCCTATGCAAGGGAACGGTGTATCGGCTGAGCAGAGTTCCGCCGGGATAATCGAATTCGGGACAAGAGGCCGGCGATGCGGAGTCCGGAGGTTTCGCGCCGGAACGAAAGTAATCCCAACCGGCCGAGCTGTGGGGATTCCGAGCCCGGGGTCAGCGGCTCAGCGCGGACAAATTGTCCGCCCCGCCCGGACAACGGAGACGGACAACGGGGGTCTAAACCCCTGTCCGGTGTCCGCCCATGTCGCGCCTACTTGCGACGGAGAAGTCGCTTGATGCGGTCCACAAGACCGCGCCTCGGTTCGGGACCTGGCTCATTCCCGTGCCGTTCTGGTCCGTGCTGAAGGCGGTGCCGTAGATCTGGCTGGACTCAGCAGTGACCCATGGCCAATTGGAGCTCTTCGGATCCGAGTTGCGGTGTCACGTTCTGCTCTGCCATCCAGCGAGATGGGCCGATACCCCCGCCGTCATCGCAGCTCAGCCGTAGGGACCGAATACTCCCCCCGCTGCCGCTCGGGCGACCAATCTGCGCATCCTCAGGATCGCCGTCCTGATTTACGTAGCGGCCTTCTTCGGCGGCATGTCATCGTCGGGATGTTCCAGTAACGCCCCGGTCGCCATCCGTCTCGCCGTGATGAGGGAGCGGACGCACGGAGCCGGGCGATCGCCGCCTGGCGGTGAGCGCCTCCCCGCCGGCGTCCGCGGTTGTATGGATGCCACCAACAGTCCTCGGCGTCGGTTACTTCTTGTCGGACGCGAAGCTTCCTTCCTCGACGGACTCGGGGGTGAGCGGCTCGGTCCGCTCGCCACCGGCGAAGTCGCCGTGCATCTCCGCCTCGCGCTTCTCCTCCTCGGTTAACGGCACCTTCCGCTCGCCTTTCGCGAAATCACCTTCGAGGAGGGCTGATTCCTCGGCTTCCGGTGTCATCGGCTGGGTGCGCTCGCCGCCGGCGAAGTCGCCGTGGAGTGCCTTCTCCTTCTTGTCGTCCACGATGGACCTCCATGGTTCGTCACGTCGACGTCCGCGGTCCGGGACCCGTCATTCCGCCGCCGGCGGACGCAGTCATCATGCTCCCGCCGTCGGCCGCTGTACACACCGCAGACGGCCGCTGCGGAGGACGCCATGGAGTAGGACCCTTTGCCGTGCCTGTCACGAGGGAGCGGACGGGCTGGGCAGCATTACGCCGATCGCCCTAGTTGACGTCTCGGAGGCAGTACCGCGAATGTTGCCTCCGGCACAGATTCATCCAGGGCCAATCTCTTCGAGTCCCGGTGAGGAGCGCTGCACGCTTCTACCGTCCGCCGGTCTCGAGCGCACTCATTGAGCCGCGTTCCGCTTCTGGGACGCGGCTCAATCCTTTCTGCCCTAAGCCCCGCTTCGGCCGGATCGGGGCCGCCGAGGCGAAGTCGCGCGGATCCACATCGGCACTCTGTCGGGTTAGCGAACAGACGAGGCCAACAAGTATTTCCCGGTGGCGGCGTCGACGAACACGACCAGTTCGGTGTTGTACTCGCTCGGATCGGCCGGCGGATCGCCGTAGCCGCCCCCCATGGGCGGCATGCTGAGCCCGGTGATCTGAACGGCAATCACCGGTCGGTCCTCGATTGCCAGCGGTGAGTTCTCATCGCCAAGGTGATAACCGTCCACCGTGAGGATCGCCGGAATCGTGACCGCACTGCCTGCCGGACCGAACTTCGCGCGAGCGACATCGATCGCGGCTTTCAGGGCCTCGGCGTTCGGTGCCGGGACGCCTGCCGCGGGCGCCGAGAGGTGGGTGCCAGTCGCCGCGAACGCCGCTGCCAGATCTGGCGGTACGGCGGAAGCCACAATCGATTGGCTCGCGGCCTGGGTCGTGGCGGCCGAAGGCGTCGTCTCCTGCGCGTCCGCCGAGGTGCCTGGAGATTCCGTCCGCGTCGTCGCCGCTGGGCTCGTGGCGGAGCCACTGATGCAACCGGCGAGGATCGTGGCGGCTGCCACGATTGTGAGGGCGCATCTTGAGGCGACGTTGCGCGGCATCGCCTCGTCATCGTAGTCCGAGACTCGGCCCGGTCAACGAACTGGCTCTCTGCGCGGGGATCCTGCTCGCGGAGCCGGGACCGACCCAGCGTCGTCGTCGCGTTGATCCGGTGGTACGCGGTTCGCGATCCTCGCGATCAGATTCGGATCGAGTAAGACCCAAACCAGGCGACGATCCAGACGACGACGATGCCAACAACGAACGGTCGAGTCATGCCCACCCGCGAATGGCGGGTGGGCAATGGAATCGCGCCAGCGGCGTCAGCCGCAGGTGAGGTTCCGCAGGTCGAAGTTGGCCGTGATGGTCCCGTTGGCGTTCATGACGATCACCGTCGTCTGGTGAGCGGTGATGACCGAGCCATCGTCGCCGGTGAGGTGGATCGTCAGCGTGAACTCGGTGTTCGCGTTCCGCTCGTTCTGGTTGAAGTTGCCCCAGACCGTGGCATGCCCGGATAGGTCGCGCCCGTGCCGACGTCGGTGCCGACGATCTTGCCGGTCTCGGTAAAGGTGGCCCAAAACTCGTCGCTGTTCGTAAAGAACGTCACGTGGCTGACGACGTTGCCGGTCACCTGGACGCCGGCCCCGCCGTCGGGTGCCACGAAGGCATCGCCGTTGCAGGGGTTGGTGGCCTGGGGGTCATCGAACACGCCGTGGACGTGGTCGGTCACGGTCACGGTCTGGCCGTTGGGGCTGGCGGCTAGCGCGGCTCCTACCGTCAGCAAGGCAAGCGCCGTCGCCAGACCCATTGCTCTGAGCATGCGTCGATACATGAGAACCTCCGTTGGGCAGATCCGGTTGATGTGAACCAGTTGCCAACGGTCAGCGGGCAGATGTGACCTTCAGCCCTGCGGGTCCTAGGCGCCGAGCATAGGCGCCAGCAAGCCTCCCCATGCCTGTCGGCTGGATGACTTCGAGATGGCCCTAACGAGGCTCGACGGCCCGCGCAAAGCTCCTTGCCCGACGGAAGGAGAGATCCATCGCGTCCAGACAAGCCGAACGCCCCGCCGCTGGAAGACGACGGGGCGCTTCGGATGGCCTCACCACTGCCCTCGTGAGGCCTGTCCCCAAGATCGGACTTCTCGGATCCGCCGCCAACGCCTCACGTCGGCAGTACCGCCGGTCGGCGATTGCCGCGGCCTTGCAGCAGCCAGTTCCGCGATGCCCCCGGTCGGCTGGTTCGGGCTGTCCGCACGTGGGCGGAATCCGCCCGACATGGCGGCCAAGTAAGTCGGAGCGAAGCGGCTGTGACTTCGGACTAAGGGGCTCTTAGGGTCCGCAGCACCCGCCGCGTCGAGTCCCGCCGGACACGCAGGGCCGGCCTCCGATCAACCCGTCGGCCGGCCGAGAAGGAGAACGCGGACTTGAGTGGAGTTCGCCTGATCAGCCGAGGCCGGTCTCCCGCCTACTTGCGGCGGAGAAGACGCCTGATGCGATCCACAAGACCGCCACTCGCTTTGGGAGGTCCGGGCTCGTTCCCGTGCTCTCCTGGTCCGTGACTGAAGGCGGTGCCGTAGACCTGGCCGGACCCACCGGTCACCCATGGCGAATTGGAGCTAATCGGCTCCGAGTTGCGGGTGTCACGTTCATGCTCGGCCATCGAGCGAGTATGGGCCGCATACGCCCCATCGTCAATGCGGCTCAGCCGGAAGGGACCGATTGCTCCGACTCGCCACAAGAAGCCCAAGAGCGAAGCCGACCCTAAGTGCGAGTGCTGCGACTTGAACGCGAAGAAGCAGTGCAAGGGAATGGTTTAGCGGGATGCTGAGGCGAACGGCGTTTCCTATCCACGAAACCGCATTGATTTGAGGCCGCCCGGCCCCCTCTGGTGAGCCTCATGGCCCTTGATGCAGGTGCGTGGCAGCGTACACCTGACTCTTTCCGCCACAGGCGGGAAGGAGGTTGCATGGCCACGACCACAACTCACGCACCTCCCATGGAGGTGAGCACAGCCCATCAGGTCTGGAACTTTGTCCGCCACTACCTCGAGATGTGCATCGCGATGTGCCTCGGGATCGCGGTCGGTGACGTCATCTACTTCGCGATCGCTCGCGCCGCTGGGTACGACGATCCGTTTGGTCAGCTCCCCGTGCTCTCGCTCGCCGTCGTGACGTTCTCGATGACTGCCCCGATGGTCGTCTGGATGCGCTTCCGTGGCATGGACTCGCGACTGATCAATGAGATGTCAGCGGCGATGGTCATCGAGGCCGTCTTGCTCCTGGCGGCTGGCCTCATCGGGCTCGTCGCCATGAGCCAGCTGGCGCTCCTCGCGCACGCCCTGATGATGCCGTTCATGCTCGTGCCGATGCTGCTACGTGCCGATCAGTACACGGGTCGCTCGGGCCATATGGCGCACATGCGTCACGGCGGCTGAAGGTCCGTCTCACCGGCTCATCGACTGGAGATCGCGGCCCTCGGGATAGAGGTGACGCATGCGGTTCGCGTACGGGTATGTCATGGCCGACCAACCCGAACGGGTGGGCGAGATCGCACCCCTCCACGCGACGTACTGGGAAGCTGCCTCTCTCGATCACTACCTGGGTGGACCCTTCGGCGATCGCTCGGGCGGACTCGTCACCTTCGACGTCGAAACACCGGAGTTGGCGGAGCAGCTCGCGTCGGGGGATCCGTTCAGGCGTGCGGGCTTGTTGAAAAGCCATTGGCTCAAGGAGTGGGCCGTCGAGTGATTGTGACAAGGCTGCCCATCTCGGCGGACGATGCGCTCGGGGTGCGGACGTTCGTTTGTTCACGCGGCCGCGCGAAGGCCGCGGACCACTTCAAGGGAAGGGTTTATTGAGGCCCGTAGCGCCACGAGCGAAAGGACGTCACGAGCGGCCGAACTCAGCCGCGTACAGATGCCACCGACCGGGGACGCCCTTGAGGACGTGGCTGCCGCGGTCGCTGAACGCTACATCCGACCCGAAGACGAGGTCTCGCACGGTGCTGCTCACGAGCACCTCGTCCGGGCGGGCGAGCGCGGAGACGCGAGCCGCAACGTGGACGGCCAGCCCGACGATGTCGTCGGCGGTGATCTCAATCTCCCCGGCGTGCAGGCCGGCCCGAACGTGGAGGTCGAGATCGGGCGCGCTCGTCGAGATCTCCCGTGAAGCCTCGAGGGCGCGACCGGGCCCGTCGAACGTGGCGAGGACGCCGTCGCCGGTCGTCTTGACCAGCCGGCCGCCGGCGCGTTCGATGCACGAACGGGCGAGCCCGTCGTGGCGATCGAGGAGCTCCCGCCAGGCGCCGTCACCAATCTCGGCCGCCCGCTTCGTGGACCCGACGATGTCCGTGAACAGCACCGTGGCGAGACGACGGTCCGAGGTGTGGACGGGATTCGCGCCGGTCACGAACGCTGCGATCTCGGCGACGACGGCCGCCTGGTCGCCCGCCCAGATGAGGTTGTCGATCCCGGGCAACTCCACAAACCGAGCGCCCTCGACATGCTCCGCGATGTATCGGCCTAATGCCGGCCCCGAAGGCGGTCGCGCGTCGGCGTGCGAGATGACGAGCGTCGGGACGTGGATCGCCGGCAGCACGTGCCGCACGTCCAGCTCCAGCAGGTTCTCGACCATGGCCCGGGCCACGCCGGGGCTCGCGGAGAACCGCTCGTAGCGTGACCAGGACTCGCGCAGGCCGGGCACAGCCCGCATGCTCGGCGCGAAGGCGTCGAGCAGCATGCCCTGACCCCAGGCCATCTCCGGTACCCCTCGCCGGCCGACCTCGGCTGGCGATAGCCCGATCGGATAGTCGGTGTCGGCCCGGGCGCGAGCCCAGCCGTCGACCACGATGAGGGCCCGGACGCGATCGGGGTGGGTCGCGGCGAAGACGAGCCCCATCAGCCCGCCGCCGAGGGTCGTGATCAGCGCCGCTCGGTCACTGCGGGCCGCGTCCATGACGGCCCCGACATCGTCGATCCAGGCCTCGATCGACGGCAGAGACTGAATTGGCACCGGGTCGGACATGCCGACGCCACGCTTGTCGAACGTGACGAGCCGCCCGATCTTCGCGAGCCGTCGACGGAGCTCGGCGACCGGCGGAACGTCCCACTGGGCTTCCTGATGACTCACCCACTGGTCAGCTAGGACGAGATCGATCGCCCCTTCGCCGAGAACCTGATAGGCGAGGTACAGGCCGTCGACGCGGGCGTAGTGCGTCTCGGGATTCATCCTCGCAGGATACCGATGCGGCTTGGAAATCTGAGGCAATGCGGAGCGTCAGAAGACGACGGCGCTCCGTTCCGCGGCGAGATCACCTCGAGGCAGCGGAGGCCCAGGCGGCGTGTTCTCGAGCATGTTGCCGGGAAAGGCCGCGTAGCAATGCAAGGGAAGGTTTGGCCCGCGTCAACGCGGTCATGGAAAGCGCCGCAGCCTCAGCCCACAAGGCACTGCCCCGGGGCATCTCCGCCCAGTCATCGAACGGGAAGAGATGGGTTCGCCCGGCTCGCGCGGCGCTTGCCCTACGGTGATGGGGGGTCCGGTTGAGCCACTCTCCCGTCGCGGCGGTCAGAGCACCAGCGGCCAGTACCGCGCCGTGGCCATGGCCGCGGCAGCGACGACAAGGAGCACCAGGACCGTCGCTCCCAATCGGTTCAAGACGCGCTGAGACGACATGAGGATGTGCTGTTCATCCTCGGTTGGCGCGCGCCGCTCCAGCTCGAGCCGATTGCCGATCACGATCATCCGCCGCCCGGCCGGATATCCCACGAACACGAAAAACACCAATGCGATGCCCCCGGCGACAGCGCCGACGGTGAACCCGAGACCCTGCGGCTGAGTCATCAAGTCAAGCTCGAGGCCGTTCGTGTCGCGCCAGAACAGGATCGCGCCTGCAACCCCGGTCAGGATGGCGGCGATCAGGACCACCTCGCTGAAGCGGCGATTGCGCAGCAGGTGCAGCATGAATTGCTGCCCTTCGGGAGCGGTCGCCTGCGCGGTGGGCTGAAGGAACAGGAACATCGTCACGGCTGCACCTAGCCAGAAGGCACCGCCGAGAATATGGACCAGCCGTAAGACCACGTAGTCCATCTGCGCCTTGTTCTTACCAGCGGTGTCAAGCCAGTGCGTCGCGCTCGGCCGACGAGCAGATTCGCAACAACATGGCGGAATCCGGCACCGCGAGAGGACACATGGGCCCCGGTCGGCGGGTCGGGCTGGCCCGCCAAAGCGGATCGCGCGACGCGAACGTGGCTGCTTGCAGCTTGGGACATGTCAGCCCGGACGGGAGTTCTCCTAACGCTCCGAAGACGATCGAACGACAGTGTTAGCGGTCATCAGCAGGAGCAGAACCATGGAAACCACGCGTGTGATGCGGGCCTCGGGCGCTGCCGGTGTGCTGGCATCAGTCCTGATCCTCGGCGGGCTCTACCTCGGCATCATGGGCGCATCGGGGGCTCCGGGACGGGACGCCGAGGCGGCGGCGTGGGCCGCTTGGGCCCAGCGTGAGGAGAACGCAATCGAAATCGGGGTCTACCTGCTGTTCGTCCCCGGCCTCCTGCTCTTCCTGTGCATGTTCGCAGCCCTCGCGGGTCGGCTGCCTGCGAATGCAGTGTCGACCCGCCTCGCCGGTTATGGGGCGCTTGCGTTTTTCGTCATGTCCGCCGCGGGCGGCGTGTTGTCTTCAACCACCGCGTCGACATTCGGCTTCTACAGCGGCTTCGCGGACCCGACCGCGGTCACGGCCTTCACGGGAGCGACCGCGGGCTACCATCTCGAGGCCGTCGGCATAGTCAGCCTCGCAATGACAATGCTGGCGACGGCGGTCGGACTGCGCTCTTCCGCGGCGATCTCGTCGCGGCTGTATGTCGCGAGCATCGTTCTTGCGGCCGTGGCCGTCGCCGGGACCCTGATCGGGGTTGGGATCGTCCCCTGCTTGGTGTGGGTCCTCGCGGTCGGCATCGGGCTGGTGCGGTGGGCGCCCTCGCGCAGCGCTGTCGTCGATCCAATGGCCGAAGCCTGAGCCGTCGCCCGCCGCGTGGCGACGATGCGGAGATTGAGGGCGCGTCGCCGCTGCAGCGCGTTACGGGCCAGGTAAGTCGGAGCGAAGCGGCTGTGACTTCGGACTAAGGGGCTCCTGATAGGGTCCGCAGCACCCGCCGCGTCGAGTCCCGCCGGACACGCAGGGCCGGCCTCCGATCAACCCGTCGGCCGGCCGAGAAGGAGAACGCGGACCGTGAACAAGGTCCTTCTGACTGGTCGCCTCACGCGCGACCCGGAGATGCGGAGCCTGTCGAGCGGCAAGGCCGTCACGCAGTTCAGCATCGCCACCAACGAGTACATCGGCCAGGGCAAGGAGAAGGCCGAGTTCCAGTGCAAGGGAAAGGTCTATCCCAGCCCATGAGCGCCGGCGTCGTTGGATCGCGGATCCGGGGCACCTCACAACTCGGGGCAGGTCGCTTCCCATTTGGCCGTCGAGCAGGCGGGTGGCTGTGTCCTCGGGAACGACTCCGATCCGCGCCATGGCGCGACTCCAGCGACAGCGGTTTCAGGCTCCCTAGCGGCGGCTGGTCCCGGCTCCCTCACCGCGGGCGAATCGGCTCGTCGTGGTCTTCGACCAGGCCCAACGTGTTGCCCTCGGAGTCCATGAACCACGCGGCAAGTGATCCATCATCCGGATCGGCGTAGATCCCATCGATGGTCTTGACACCACCGATCTCGTAGTCGCCAAAGACGACGCCACGGGAGCGGAGAACTGCCGCCTCAGCGCGAAGGTCGTCGACGCGCCACACCCCGACGGTGTTCTTCGCGGTGCCGGCCGACTCGGTCTGGTACACCGAGAAGTGCGTCGCGCCCTGTCGAAACACCATTTCCTCGTCCTGAAAGTAATGCAACGGCTCGAGGCCGAGCTTGTCGGAATACCACGCCATCGCTCGAGCCAGATCGGCAGCTGCCAGCATCAGGCCGACGCCTATCTCCGCGGGCGGCTCACCCGGATGATCGGGCTGCTCGACGATGGAGATCCAGTTGCCGTCGCCGTCGCGGAACCACGCATTCAAGACGTCGGGGCCCTCTGCATCCGCGCCGGTCATGATGCCGTCGATCGTCTGCTCATCGCCGCCAAGATCGAGGTCCTCGAACTCCACTCCTCGCGCGCGGAGGCGGCCGACCTCAGCCCGAAGATCGGGGACGCTCCAGATCGCGACCGTGTTCTGGGCCGTACCCGCGGCAGGGGTCTCGAAGACCGTGAAGATGTCCGGCCCGACCTGGTAGGCGAGCAGGCTCGGAAATGCCAAGATCGGCTCCAGACCGAGTCGTTGCGCATACCAACTGCGGGCCTTGTCGATGTCCGAGGTCGCCAGGCTTGGATGGACGCTGTAGTCACTGAGCATCGAACCCTCCCCAACCATTCGCCGATGTGTTCAGGCGCTCGCCTGACCTCGAAGGATCCTCGTCGAATTGCCGCGAGCGGAGCCCGAGGCGGCTATCGTGTTGGCGCTTCGCCCAGACCTGACGCGATCGCGGCCACGAACGCAGCCGGATTGTCAAACATCATCATGTGCCCGGCGTTCGGGATCGTGACCACGCGGATCCCAGCCCGCCGCAGTCCGCTCGCGTCGAGGAGGGGCTCGCCCCGGTCGCCGTGGACGAACATCCGCGGCATGGTCATCGACACGAACATCTCACGCATCGTCGGCGTGGTCCCCGAGGTCAGGCCGACGGCGCTGCGGTGGATCGCAAGGGGGCTGCACGCCATAAGCGTGGTCGCCCAGCCCGGGTTGTCCGCCACAAGGCGGTCGTAGCCGCTCGTCACGAACTCGCCCTCCGACTGGAGCCGGATCGCCTGGCTGAGGCGCCCATTCGACACCGCGGGCAATGGGTCGAGGTTCGCCTCCGAGATGACGAGGCGGTTCACGAGTCGCGGATTCCGGTACGCGACGACGATCGAGATGTCGGCGCCGAGGCTATGCCCGATGAGGTCCACATCGCGAACACCCGCTGCTGCGCAGACGACCGCGACCGCCGCGGCATGGTCGTCGAGCGAGTACGAGAAGTCAGCGGGCCGGTCGCTCGCGCCGTGGCCGGGCAGGTCGATCAGCAGCGAGCGGTGCCCGCCCAGCGCCGGTTCGTCGGCGACCGCACCTAGGATCGCTTCGCCGTTGCCGCCGAGTCCGTGAAGGAACACGCGAGCGGGCGCGGGACCCGCGCGTTCGGTCCAGCGGACCATGGAGCCGTTGCGATCGAACCGGGTCTCGCGAACTGCATACGGGGTTGCCATGCGGCCATCCTAGCGAGCGCGAACGGCACCGCTCGCGGTGAGCCTTGAGTCGGCACCCGGGCGTTCGATGCACCGCGTTCGGCAGCACATTCTTCACACCAGGTAAGTCCGAGCGAAGCGGCTGTTGACTTGCGGGTAAGAGCCTCCTGCTAGGGTCGGGTGACCCGCCGCGTCGAGTCCCGCCGGACACGCAGGGCCGGCCTCCGATCAACCCGTCGGCCGGCCGAGAAGGAGAACGCGGACCGTGAACAAGGTCCTTCTGACTGGTCGCCTCACGCGCGACCCGGAGATGCGGAGCCTGTCGAGCGGCAAGGCCGTCACGCAGTTCAGCATCGCCACCAACGAGTACATCGGCCAGGGCAAGGAGAAGGCCGAGTTCCACAACATCGTGACGTGGGACCGCCTCGCCCAGACGTGCGGCGAGTTCCTCGGCAAGGGCCAGCAGGTCGCGGTCGAGGGCCGGCTCCAGACGCGGAGCTGGGACGACGACCGCGGCGCGCGGCACTGGAAGACTGAGGTCGTCGCGAACCACGTCGAGATGCTCAGCGGCCGGCGCAAGAAGGACTACGCCGACGCCTCGGCCGCGAACGCGCTTGCAGCCCAGGCCGCGGGCTACACCGACGCCGACGCGGAGGCGGGCGCCGCCGCCGAGCCCGAGGTCGACGACGCGGAGCTCGAGACCGAGGCCGAGGGCGAGGAGGAGGGCGAGACGGTCGCCGCCTAGGCGATCACCAGCGCATCTGCCCAGCGCGTCGCCGGCGGCGGTCTCCCCCTCACCGCCGCCGGCGATCGCCTCCCGGATCGAGATCTGCGTGGTTCAGGCGGCGAGGCGCGCCGCGAGCACGCGTTGGTCGACGCGCCGGAACCAGATCCAGTACAACGCTGTGGCGGTCGAGTAGAGCGCGATGATCGTGACGAAGTTGACGGCATAGCCCGCGTCAAAGCCCAGCCGTGCCTGCAGGAACGCGTACCAGATCCCGCCGATTACCCATCCCGACTGCCACAGGACGCTCATCGCGGCCGACAGGGTGGCGCGCTCGGCGATCGTGACCCGCTCCATCGCGAAGGCGGTGAAGATCGGATTGCCGGCGTTCATCAGCGAGTTCCGGACCGCCATCGCGACCACGACGGTCCAGAGCACCGGCGAGAACCCGAGGACCACCAGGAACGGGATGCTGGCCGTCTGGACGATGACGACGGACGTGATCTGGCCGAACCGCCTCGCGAGTCGCGGCTGGGCGAGGATCGCGGCGAGCGTTCCAAGACTCGTCAAAGCGAACACGGCGTTCAGTGCGGTCAGGTCGAGGCCGAACTTGCCCTGGATGAACAGGTTTAGGAACGGGATGACCTGGCCGGCCCCAACCGAGATCAGGAAGCCCGGGAGCAGCAACCTCGTGAAGAGCCGTCGATCCCGGACGACCAGCCCAAGGCGCGGGCGGCGGGCCCTCGGATCCCCGGGGAAGGCCGCCGGCTCACCGAGCCCCATGAGCTTCGGCCGTTGGGCGGTTCGCGGCCGGTCATCGGTGAGCAACGTCGTCGTCGCCAACCCGACGAGGAGAAGGGCGGCCATGAAAACGAGGATCAATCGGTACGTGTCGGGTCCGGCGGGATCGAATCCGAGCGCCGAGGCGAGGTTGACGGCGACGACGCCGCCGACGACCGCCGCGACGACGTTGGTGGCGCTGAGGATCGCGAACTGGAGCGCGAACAGCTCATTGCGGTGGTCGGGATCGCTGTGCTCGGTGAGGTACGGGGCGGTAACCACGCTCAGCGACTGCTGACCGCACGACCAAAGTGCGGCGAACAGGATGATCGCCGGGACCGCGCTGGCCATCAGCAGCCCGACCAGGGCGATCGTGCCGAGACCGATGCCGCCGGCGATGATCGCCCGGCGCCCGAACCGGTCCGACGCCGCGCTCGCCGGAAAGGCCACGAGAGCGCCGGCAAGTGAGGCCGCCGTCGACACGACCCCGATCGTCGCCGTCGACAGGCCAAGCGACCGCAGGTACAGGTTGAAGTCGACCCAGTACAGGCTCAGCGCGGCGCCCGCGACAAGCGACGTCACGAGGAAGAGGCGTGCGTCGCGATGGAACCGCCCGATCCCCAGGAATGACACGTCCGGCCTCCCTCGGAGGGACTCTACCGGACGCCGCAGCACCCCATCGCGGACGGCGGGCCCCAGCCGGGCGACGGATGGGCCCCGCCGGCCGGGCGGCAAAGGCACGCCGGGCCTACGGCGAGATCAGCGCATGCCCCCGAGCGAGCTGGCGGCGGCGTCTCCTGCCGCGCCGCCGGCAACCGCGCTGTCCGCTTAGTTCTTCGGGTCGCCGTCGCCCGCCTGCACGAGGCCCAACGCGCCGCGCCCGACGTACGTGAACGCGTGGGTCACGATCGGGTAGAGGCCGTCCTCGGCCGTCGTGAACTCGACGATCGCGCCCTGGGCGGGGGCGAGATCCACGGCCTGGCTGCCCCAGTTGCCGGCATTGCCCTTCGTGAGCGTGACGCCCTCCTTGATCACCGTGTTGAAGATCGTCCCGACGATGTGGAACGAGCTGTCGATGCTCGGCCCGGCGTCGAGGATGAAGATCCGCACGGTCCCGCCGGTCTTGACCTGGAGCGGGTGGTCCTTGTACTGGCTCGCGACGCCATTGAACAGGACGAGGTCGGGCGCCGGCGCTGCCGCCATCGCCTTCGCGAGATCGGTCTCCTTGCCCTGCGGCCCCAGGTACCACTCGCTCTGGACGATCGCGAACTCCGAGTCGACCTTCGGCAGACCAGCCGTCGGCTCCACGATCACCATCCCGTACATGCCGTTGGCGATGTGATGGAGCGCCGGGCTCGTGCCGCAGTGGTACATCCACACGCCGGCGTACTC
Source organism: uncultured Chloroflexia bacterium (assembly GCA_963845925.1). GTDB lineage: Bacteria > Chloroflexota > Limnocylindria > Limnocylindrales > CSP1-4 > CF-46. The sequence continues at coordinate 28,567 of CAWJUA010000029.1, read as the reverse complement.
GGCCTTCCACTCGTAGAGCTTCTCCTCGCCGGGCGCGATCGAGGTCATCTCGTCGTTCCAGGCGACCTGGCTGGCGTGGAAGTCGATCGAATGGCTCATCGTGTTGGTCGAGGGGTTCTTCAAATGGACCCGGATCGTGTCGCCGACCTTGACCCGGATCACCGGCCCCGGCACGGTCCCGCCGAACGTCCAGACCTTCTGGACGAAGCCGGTCGCGACGGTCTTCTCCTCCTCGGTGATGACGAGGTCGACGTCGTGGGTCGTGCCGGGCAGGAGCGCCGGCGCCGTCGCGTCGTAGAGCTTGTATGGCGGCGCGTTGGGGTCGGGCTGGACGTCGCCGACCGGCAGCGGTCCGCCGTGGGAGTCGCCCCCTGCGGCCGGTGAGGCGGCCGCGGACGCCGCTGGCGAGGCCGCCGCGCTCCCGCTGACCATGACGTCGCCCTGCATCCCGGCGGCCGCGTGGCCGGGGATCGAGCAGATGAAGGTAATCCCGCCAGCGGGCACGGTCACGTTCGCCGTGCCCGTCTCGCCCGGGTTCGCCGCGATCTTCGTCCCGTCGGCGAACGTCAAGTCGTGCGGTGCGGCGCCGGTGTTGCGGAACGTCACGGCATACGTCCCGGCTTTGTCGACCATCACGTGGGCCGGGTCGAAGCCGAGGTCGAACGCCTTGACCTCGAACGAGCCGGCGCTGGCGGTGTCCGGGACCGTCGGTTCAGGGGCGCCCGACGCGCCTGCAGCCAGGCCGCCAGGGGCGGGCGGGGCGAATGTCCAGTCCGGCTTGACGGGTGCCGCGCAGGCAGTGAGGGCTAGCGTGACAATGGCGACGGTGGTCAGGCGCGCGATCGGGTGGCGCATGTGACGGTCCTTTCCTTTACGAGTGCGCGAGGACTCGCGGGGTCGATTGCGAGCTCGAGGGCGACGAGCGCGGCCAGGGTGGTCTCCCCCAACGTGTCGATGACCCCGTCCTGGGCGGCGGCCCAGACGGGGTGGATGGCACACGGCAGGTCGGGGTCGCAGCCCTGCTGGCGGAGCACACAGCGCCGGCTCCGGGCGGGACCCTCGACGGATTCGACGATCTCGAGCAGCGAGAGGCGCTCCGGATCGCGACTGAGGAGGTAGCCGCCCGACCGGCCGATCCGGCTCGTGACGATGCCGGTCCAGCCGAGCTCCGCGAGCACGCGCGCCAGGAATCGCTCCGGCACGTCGATCCGCGCCGCGATCTCGCGGCCGCTGAGCGGTCGATCGCCCTCGATCGCGAGCAGGACGAGGGCCCGGATCGCGTACTCCGACTCGCGATTCAGGTCGAGGCGCATCGTCGGATCCGGCTGCTGGTCTGCACGGGTGAAAGAAACACCCAGCGAGTGGGTGTTTCACGTGCCGTTGGTCCTCCGCCGGAGGGCCATCTGGCCCCCGGCGTCACAGAGCCCGGGCGACGCTCAGCGGAACTCGAAGAACGACACCGCGAGGATGACGTAGACGAGGATCAGGAGCGCCCCCTCGAGCCAGTTCGACTCGCCGTCGTAGGCGATCAGCGCGCTGATCGCGACCGCCGCGCCGACCGCGGCGACCTCGAGCGGCGCGAACACGAGGTCCATCGGCTGGCCGACGACGAGCCCCAGCAGGACGAGCACCGGGCCGACGAACAGCGCCACCTGGAGGCTCGACCCGAACGCGACCGCCATCGCGAATTCCATCTTGTTCTTGAGCGCGAGCTGGACCGCGACGAGGTGCTCGGCGAGGTTGCCGATCGTCGGGATGAGGATCACGCCGACGAAGAACTGCGACAGGCCGAACGTCGCGATGAACCCGTTGATCGCACTGACGAGGATCTCCGACAGCACCGCGAGCAGGGCGGCCGCCGCCAGCAGCACGCCGACCGCGGTCCGACCGGTCCACGCCGGGCCGCCGTGGCCCTCGGCGGGCTCGTGGCCGCCGAGCGTCGACGCCGGGTTCGTGAACTGGAAGACGAGCGACACGGCGTAGCCGACCATCAGCAGCAGCGCCACCAGCACCGATTCCTCGACGAGGCTGCCCTCCGTCGGTTGCGTCAGTGGTCGCGGCGAACACGCCCGGGATGAACAAGCCGATCGCCGCGAGCACGAGCAGCGCGGCGTTGGAGCCGGCCACGCGCGCGTCGAACCGCTGGACGCCGTTCTTCAGCCCGCCGAGCAGGGCGCTGGCGCCGAGGACGAGCAGCAGGTTGCCGATGATCGAGCCCGTGATCGATGCCTTGACGACCTCGATCAGCCCCGCCTGGAGCGCGAAGAACGAGATGATCAGCTCGGCGATGTTGCCGAACGTCGCGTTGAGGATGCCGCCGACCTGCGGCCCGGAGATCGCGCCGAGGCGCTCCGTCGACAGCCCGACGATCCACGCCAGGCCGAGGATCGCGACCGCGGCGACGATGAAGAGCAGCGTCTCGTTCGCGTGGAGGACGAAGTCGAGGAGGATCGCGGCGAGCGAGATCGCGACCGTGACGACGACCGCGATCCGGGCCGTCGTCGACAGCGGTCCGAGAACGGGGATGCCGCGGCGGGCGGTCTGGGCAGGGGCCGTCATCGCCCCCCAATCCTAGCGGTCCGCTAGCGGTCAGGCGCCTCGTACAGCCGGCGGCGCGGGATGCCGGTCGCGGCGGCAACGTGCTTCGCCGCGGCGCCCCGGGACATGCCCGCCTCGACGAGCTGTTCGACCTCCGCGCGCGCGGCGGCAACGGCCTCGGCGGCGGCGTCCGTCGGGGATCCGGGGCTGTCATCGCCACGGATCGCGCCGCGAAGCTCCCCGACGACGATCGCGAACTCGCCGCGGAGCGTCAGCTCCCCGTCCCGCGCCAATTCCGCCAGCACTCCGAGCCCGCCCCGGACGACCTCCTCGTGGAGCTTCGTCAGCTCGCGGCAGATCGCCGCCGGGCGGTCGACGCCGCACGCGATCGCGAGGTCGCCCAGCGTCGCCGCCACGCGACCCGGGGCCTCGAACAGCACGGTCGCCCGCTCGTCGGCGGCGATCCGGGCGATCCGCTCCCGCCGCTCCCGCCCGGAGCGCGGCAGGAAGCCCTCGAACGACCAGCGCGGCCCGGCGAGCCCGCTCGCGACGAGCGCGGCCAGGACCGACGAGGCGCCGGGGATCGGGACGACGGTTCCGCCCTCTGCGGCCCACGTCGCGACGAGCTCGGCGCCGGGGTCGCTCACGAGCGGCGTGCCCGCGTCCGTGACGAGCGCGAGGTCCGCGCCGGACCGGAGGTGTTCGAGCAGGTGCGCGAACCGGCTCGGCCCGCTCCGGGCGTGGTAGCTGATCGTCCGCGTCTCGATCCCGTTGCGCTCGAGGAGCCGCCGGCTCAGCCGCGTGTCCTCGGCGGCGATCAGCGGCACCGACCGCAGCACCTCCAGGGCACGCAGCGTGACGTCGCCGAGGTTCCCGATCGGCGTCGCGACGACGAACAGGCGCCCGCCGGCGGGATCGGCGCTGCCGCTCACCCGCGCGTCGAGCCGGGCCGCCGCCGTGGATAGAGGTAGTCGACGCCGGCCGTCCGCGGCCCGAGCTTCGCGATCGGCGGCACCTGGCGCTTGAACTCCGCGCCGGCGACCAGCCGGTCGATCCGCTCGACGAGCGCCCGGTCGAATCCCAGCGCCACCACCTCGTCGACCGAGCGGCGCTTGTCGATCCGCCAGAACAGCAGCCGGTCGAGAGCCGGGTAGCTGAAGCCCGCCTCGGCCTCGTCGGTCTGGCCCGGCCAGAGGTCGGCCGATGGCGCCTTGCGGATGATCGCCTCGGGCACGCCGATGTCGAGCGACACCTGGCGGACCTGGCTCTTGTACAGGTCGCCGATCGGGTTGAACGCGCAGGCGCTGTCGCCGAACAGCGTCGTGTAGCCGATCAGCGACTCGGTCTTGTTGCCGGTCCCGACGACGAGCCCGCCCCACGTCACGGAGCGGTCGTACAGGACGGCCATCCGCTGGCGGGCCATGAAGTTCCCGCGGCGGAGCGGCGTCGCGTCCGGCTCCGAGGCGAAGTAGGCGTCGACCATCGGGCTGATCTCGACGACCTCGCTCGCGCAGCCCAGCGCGTCCACGACCGAGCGGGCGTCGACGAGTGACGCCTCCGACGAGGTCCGGTACGGCATCAGGACGCAGAGGAGCCGTTCCGCGCCGATCGCCTCCGCGCTCAGGTAGGCGACGAGCGCCGAGTCGATCCCACCCGACAGCCCGAGCACGAGCCGCTCGAAGCCGGCCTGGCGGAGCTGGCCCCGGATGAACTGGGCGATGACGCGCCGCGCGACGGCGGTGTCGATCGCGAGCTCGGCCGGCAGCTCGAAGAGCTCCGCCTGGGGCGCGGTCATCGCTCGGCGGCCTCACCGGCCGTTGCCGCCTCGGCGGCGGCACCGGCGCCGCGTTCGGCCTCGCTCCCCTCCTCTGCCTCATCCCGCCGGGCGTCCTTCGGCCGGAACCCGATCGGCCGCTCGATCGGCTCGCCCGGCGCGACGTCGAGCCCGGGCTCGGCCCAGTTGTCGGCGGTCGTGTCGTGGGCGAGCCCGCCGCGCTCGGCGACGATCCGGGTCAGCTCGCGGACCGCCCACTCCGGCCGCTCGTCGCGGAGCAGCGGCAGCGTCACCCGCTCGCGGCGGACGTCGGCGAGCGACACGTCGACGCTGAACAGGCCCTCCTCGAACAGCGGCGCCGTGAACAGCGCCTCGCCGCTGGGTGCGATCACCTCCGAGCCGCCCCAGAACGAGATCGACTCGTCGACGCCGACCCGGTTGCAGAACACGACGAACGACGTCGTCAGCTGGGCGTACGTCCGGATCAGCGTCTGCCACGAGGTCGCGGTGCCCAGCCCCACCTCGTTCGTCGCCGCGAGGTCGCGGCCCGGCGACGAGGAGACGTTGATGAGCATCTGGGCGCCGTCGAGGGCCAGCAGCTCCGGCACCGCGAGGTGCCAGAAGTCCTCGCACACCGCGAGCCCCAGCCCGACCCCCAGCCGCGACGGCGTCGCCCGCAGGACATCGCCCGCGGCGAAGAACCGCCGCTCGTCGAACAGGCCGTACGTCGGCAGGAACAGCTTCCGGTGGACGTGGCGGATCTCGCCGTCCTCGAGCAGCGCCGCCGCGATGAAGAGGCGGTGGTCGCCCGACTCCTCGACGAACGACACGACGGCGGAGAGGCCGTCGGTCTCGGCCGCGAGCGACGCGAGGCGCGGGTCGTCGAGCCGGATCGCGACCTCCGAGGCGAGGTCCTGCAGGAGATAGCCGGTGAGGCCCAGCTCCGGGAAGACGACGAGGCCGGCGCCGTCGGCCCGGGCCTTCCGCAGCAGGTCGCGGTGGACGGCCAGGTTCTCCTCGAAGAGGCCGAGACGAGGCGCGATCTGGGCGAGCGCGATCCGGAGCGGGGGCAGCGTCACGAACGGAGGATACCCGCCGGAGCCGACGTTACTGCGTGAGCATCCGCTTCTGCTCGGGCATCTGCTCGATCCAGTCGGCGAGCTCGCCCTGGAGCGCGGTGTACATCGCCAGCCCGTTGAGGAGCGACTGGGTCGAGGTCGCGATCGCCGCCGAATCGCCCTTGTCGATCGCGTCGCGGAGCGACTTGCCACCCGCGCTGATCGCCTTGATCGCCGCCTCGTACTTGTCGGCGAACGGCCGCATCGCCGGCTCGAGGCGGATCTTCGTCATGTTCGGCAGGAGCACGTCGACGCCGGCCAGGCCGTCGGCGGCCTTGCGCATCAGCGCCAGGTCCTCGGTGTTGATGCCCTTGCTGAGGTCGGAGGTCGCCGAGCCGATCTGGCCGTCGGCGATCCCGAGCGCCTCGATCCCGAGGACCGCGTCGCCCGGCCACGGCGTCGACCTGGGTGCGCCGGCGTCACCCGAGGCGCCGGGGCTGCCCCCGAGCGAGGCCGGGGCGAGGGTCGGCACGACGACCGTGCTGGGGCCGCACGCCGCGAGGAACGCGCCAATGACGACGACGGCGATCGCGAGGCACGCCGCGGCGCGGGTCGCGGGGCCGTGAGCTGCTGGGGTCGGGACGCGCGAACCGCCGTGGCGACCCGCCGTCCGGGCGGGGATCACGCCGGTTCCGCGACCGCCGTCTCGATGGCGGACTGGGTGGCCGCGACCGACTCCACGACGGTTTCGCTGACCTCCTCGGCGTAGTGGCAGGCCGTCTGATGGCCGCTCTCGCCGATCGACCGGAGCAGCGGCTCCTCGGTCACGCAGCGCTCGGGGTTACCGAGCTTCTCGTACAGCCAGCAGCGGGTGTGGAAGCGGCAACCCGACGGCGGGGCGGCCGGCGAGGGCACGTCGCCCTTCAGGACGAGGCGCTTCTTTCGACGACGCGGATCCGCGTCCGGGATGGCCGACAGCAGGGCGACCGTGTAGGGGTGTCGAGGATTGCGATAGAGCTGCTCGACCGCTCCTTCCTCGACGAGCTTGCCGAGGTACATGACCCCGACCCGGTCGCTGAAGTACTGGACGACCGACAGGTTGTGGCTGATGAAGAGGTACGTCAGGTTGAAGTCGTGGCGCAGGTCGAGAAGCAGGTTCAGGACCTGGCTCTGGATCGAGACGTCGAGCGCCGACACCGGCTCGTCGCAGACGATGAGGTCCGGCCCCAGCGCGAGGGCCCGGGCGATGCCGATGCGCTGGCGCTGGCCGCCGGAGAACTCGTGCGGGTAGCGGCGGGTGTAGTCGCGCCGCAGCCCGACGATCTCGAGGCTGTCCTCGACGCGCTTGTCGCGGACCTTGCGGTCGCTGACGCCCTGGGCGCGCAGGCCCTCCCCGATGATGTCGAGGACCGGCATCCGCGGGTTCAGCGACCCGAACGGGTCCTGGAAGATGATCTGCATCCGGCGCCGCAGCGGCCGCATGTCGTCGGGGTCGACGTCGGCGAGCTCGTAGCCGTCGAAGACGACCTTGCCGTCGGTTGGCGGGGTGAGCTGGAGGATGGTCCGGCCGAGCGTCGTCTTGCCGCAGCCGGATTCGCCGACGAGACTGAAGATCTCGCCCGGGTACACGTCGAAGTCGACGCCGTCGACCGCGTACACGGTGCCGATCTGGCGGCGGAGCATGCCGCCCACGATCGGGAAGTGCTTTTTCAGGCCGCGGACCGCGAGCAGCGGCTCGACGCCGGTGTCACGGGCCTGCACGACCGGGCGGGCGACCGGCGCCCCGACGATCGTCGTCGGGAGGGCCGGCGCGTCCGCCGCGTCCTCGGCGATCTCGCCGGCCTCGATCGCCGCCGCCGCCGCGGTCCCGGGCTTCACCCGGATGTCGCGCAGGTCGACATGGAGGTCAGCGCCGGTCCGGTCGGCTTCGGAGGCCATCTGGCGGACCTGACCGATCGACGCAAGCAGGTTGTACGCGATCGCGGCGCCGAGCACGACGTGGACGCCCTGGTACATCACGAAGAAGAAACCCGGGTCGCCGGACAGATTCTGGTCGCCCGTGATGACGCGGTAGATCGCGTAGCTGCCGGCCGCAGCCACCAGCACGGCCATCGCGACCGCCAGCCAGTAGCCGAAGAGCGAACGCCGCACCAGCAGCCTGGTCGAGATGATGCACAGGATCGCCACGACGAGGTTGCCGACGGTCGCCGCGGCAACGTCCTGGGGCGCCAGGTTCATCTTCGCCAGCCCACCGCTGATCGCGAGGACCCCGATGATGATCGGGGCGAGCAGGAGGTACGCGGCGAGGACGAACAGCTGCCCGCGGGCGGTGCGGATCCGGCCCGGCAGGCGGTTGCGCAGCCGGCCCCGGACGTTCGGCTGGACCGGCCCGCTGGGCGTCGGCCCGGTCATCCCGCCGGCTGTCTGAGCGTCGTCGCTCGTCGTCATCGGTGTTGTCGTGCTCCCGTCAATGTGGTCTGGTTCGGCTCGCTACCGGCCGACGCTCATCGCCTTCTCATGGACCTCGAGGGCGGCCCCCAGCCGGCTCTCCCCGGCCGGCGTGTGAAGGTGGCAACGCGCCAGCTGACCGCCGCTCCCCGCTCGGTACAGGTCGGGCGGCGCCTGCTTGCAGAGATCCCAGGCGTACGGGCAACGCGGCTGGAACCGGCAGGCCGGTGGCATGTTGAACGGGTTCGGGACCGTGCCGGTGATCACCGACAGCCGTCCGCCGCGCTTCTCCACCGACGGAATCGACTCGAGCAGGCCCATCGTGTAGGGGTCTTTCGGCGTGATGAGCACCTGGTCGACCGTGCCCTGCTCAACGACTTGACCGGCGTACATCACGATGATGTTGTCGACCATCTCGGCGACGACGCCCAGGTCGTGGGTGATCAGCATCAGCGCCGAACCCGTCCGCTGCTGGATCGTCTTGAGCAGCTCCAGGATCTGGGCCTGGATCGTGACGTCGAGCGCGGTCGTCGGCTCGTCGGCGATGATCAGCTTGGGCTCGCACGAGAGCGCCATCGCGATCATCACGCGCTGGCGCATGCCGCCGGACATCTCGTGGGGGTACTGCTTGACCCGCCGCTCGGGCAGCGGGATGCCGACCAGCCGGAGCGATTCGATCGCCCGGTCCCAGGCCTCCTTCTTCTTGACCTTCTTGTGGAGCTCGACCTGCTCGGCGATCTGGTCGCCGACCGTGAACACCGGGTTCAGGCTCGTCAGCGGCTCCTGGAAGATCATCGCCATCTCGTTGCCGCGGAGCTTTCGCATCTGCTCGATCGGGATGCGCAGGATCTCCTGCCCGTCGAACCAGACCTCGCCCTCGACGATCTCGGCCGGCGGGATGTCTAGGAGGCGCATGATCGTGAGCGCGGTCACGCTCTTGCCGGAGCCGGATTCGCCCACGATCCCGAGGGTCTGGCCGCGACCCAGGCTGAAGGACACACCGTCGACGGCGGGCACGGTCCCGTCCATCACGTGGAAGTACGTCTTCAGATTGCGGACATCGAGGAGGGCGTCACCTGACGGCGGCGCCCCCAGGGGCGCGGGGACGTTGACCGTCTCCGTCATGCGCGCGACCGCGGGTCGAACGCGTCGCGCAGGCCGTCACCCACGAAGTTGACGGCGAGAACGGTGATGATGATCGCGGCGCCGCTGAAGAACGGCCACCACCAGTTGCCCTGCGGGATGAACGTCCGGGCGTTGGAGAGGATGTTTCCCCAGGTCGGCTGAGTTGGATCCACGCCGAAGCCGAGGAAGCTGATGAAGGCCTCGGTGATGATGTTCGCACCGACGATCAGCGACGCGGCGACGATGATCGGGCTCAGGGCGTTCGGCAGGATGTGCTGGAAGATGATCCGCCGGTCGCGGACGCCAACGGCGCGCGCTGCCTCCACGAACTCGCGCTCGCGGATCGACAGGAACAAGCTCCGCACGAGCCGGCTCACGCCCATCCAGCTGAACAACGCGAAGATCAGCACGACCAGAAGAGGCGAGCCCTTGCCGCCGCCGAGGAAGTTCGCGATCACGAGGATCACGAAGAGCAGCGGCAAGCTGAGCATGACGTCGACGATCCGCATCAGGAAGTTGTCGGTGAAGCCGCCGATGAACCCGGAGATCGCGCCGACCACGGTGCCGATGAACACGCCGAGGAACATGCTCCCGAAGCCGATGAAGAGCGACGTCCGGGCGCCGTTGACGACGAGCGTCAACACGTCGCGCTGGAGGCCGCCGGTCTCGCCGAACGGGTGGACCAGCGACGGCGGCCGGCCGATCGCGACGATCTTGTCGGGCCGGGGGATGGTCCGGAAGTCGAACGGCAAGAGGAACGGGCCGATGATCGCGATCACGAACAGTGCTGCAAGGATCCCCAGGCCGATCAACGCGAGGCGGTGCTTCTTGAACTTCCGCCAGGCAAGCTGGTACTGGCTGAGGGACTCGAGGCCGACCTCGTAGTCGACCGAGGCCGCTGCGGTCATCTCCTCCGGTCGGGTGTCGATGTCCTCGACCGCCACCTCGGGCACGGCGTTGTGGTCCTCGTCGCGTCCGACCTGTCGCCTTCCACGAATCGATCTGTGGACTTCTAGTACTTGATCCGCGGGTCGACGACCGCGTACGCGATGTCGGCCAGGAGGTTGGCCAGGACGACGATCACGGACGTGATCAACAGGACGCCCATCAGGACCGGGTAGTCGAACTTCGTCGTGGCGTCGATCGTGAGCTTGCCGATGCCCGGCCACGAGAAGATCGTCTCGGTGATGATCGCGCCGGTGAACAGGAACGGGATCTCCAGGCCGATGTTCGTGACGACCGGCAGGAGCGCGTTCCGGAGCGCGTGCTTGAAGGTGACCGTCCTGCCCGGCAGGCCCTTGGCCTTGGCCGTGCGCACGTAGTCCTGGTTGAGCGCGTCGAGCATGCTCGCCCGGACGAAGCGCGAATCGCCGGCGATGTTCACGACGACGAGCGTCACGACCGGCAGGATCAGGTGCTTGCCGACGTCGAGGACCGCGTTGACGGGGTGCTGCCCGAAGTACACCCAGTAAGCGTCGTTGCCGAACGCCGGGGACACCCTGATATCGACCATGCCGCTGACGGGCAATATCCGGGAGGTCCCGAAGATGTACACGAGCATGATCCCGAGCCAGAACGTCGGGATCGCGAATCCGACGTAGGCGAAGACGGTCGAGACGTTGTCGAACAACGAGTAGCGTTTGATCGCCGAGTACACCCCGATCACGATCGCGATGCCGATCCAGATGATCAGCGCGGCGGTGGCCAGGATGAACGTCGGGAGGGCGGCTCGCACGATCGTGTCGTTGACCTTCTCGCCCGAGGTGATCGAGTAGCCGAGGTCGCCGTGGAGGATGCCGTTCGTGGCACCGCTGATCGCGTTCGGCAGGAAGTTGGGCCAGCCGGTCGGGCCGAGGAAGTCGAAGCCCTCGCCGTTCGCGTCACAGATGCCCATCCAGCGGCAGTACTGGATCGGGATCGGCTGGTCGAGGCCCCATGACTTCATGAAGGCCTCTTTCTGCTCGTTCGTCATCCGGGGGTTGTTGGCGAACTTCGCCTGGGGACCGCCCGGAGCGAGCTGCAGGATGACGTAGACCACGATCGTGATGCCGATCAGCACGGGGATCGCCTGGATCATCCGCCTGATGATGTACTTGGTCATCGGCTCGCCACCTGTCTCCGCACCACAATTGCTGCCGGATCCACTAGGTATAGCGGAAATGGTTACGGATGTGCTGGACGCCGGTGCTCGGATGGTGGCACATGCGTCGCGGCTGGTCCAGATATGGCTCGGGGCACCCGCTGGGCGGGCGCCCCGAGCCGTTGCGCTCAGGCACTGACCCCGGAGGGATCAGGGCTCGGTTGCTATGACTTGGCGAACCAGTCGACGGCGTTCCAGGTCGGACCGGCCTGGGTCGGGTTCGCGAAGAAGTTGCCGAGCTTCGGGCCAACGAGGTCCACGTTCTTCCGGTAGTAGAGCGGGACCTCGACCGTCTTCTCGACGTAGATCTTCTGGAACTCGGCCATCGCGTCCTTGATGACCGCGAAGTCGACGCTGTTCTTGACGGTGTCAAGGGCCGCGTCGATGCCGGTGTCCTTCACCTGGGCGTCGTTCGCGCCATCGGGCTCGAACTGGCTCGAGTGGTAGCTGAAGTAGTTGCCGAGCGGGTCGATCGAAGACGAGAACGCGTGCTCGGCGAGATCGAAGTTGCTCGTCGCGAGGGCGCACGGGGTGTCCGCGGTCGCCTCGTTGTAGTTGGCGAAGATGTTCGTGGAGTCGACCGGGTTCGAGACCGCCTCGACGCCGATCTGCTTCAGCCAGTCGGAGATCAGGGCGAGCGTGTCGATCCGGACCTGCCGGGTCGTCGTGCAGAGCTCGATCTTGGCCTTCAGGCCGTTCTTCTCACGGGTGCCGTCAGCGCCTGGCTTCCAGCCGGCCGCGTCGAGGATCGACTTGGCCTTCTCGGGGTCGAACGTCGCCGGGGTCTGGTCCGCGAAGAACCAGGCGCCGGGCGAGATGTTCGTGTTCGCGACCTGGACCGTCCCGCCCAGGAGCCGGGTGTTGATCTCGTTCTTGTCGATCGCGTAACTCAGCGCCTGGCGCATCGCCGGGTCGGCCATCGGGCAGCCCGTGCCGCGGTCGGCGACCGCCTGGTTGCGCGAGCACCCACTGATCTTCTTGGTCGCGTCGAACGGGCCTTCCGACCAGTTCGGGCGGAGGAACTCGTAGAGCAGGGCCGGGATCGCCGAGACCTGGTCGCCGAGGTCCTGGACCTTCGGGATGTCGCTGTCCTGGAGGTCGGTCGCGAAGTCGACCTCACCGGCCTTGAAGCCGGCGATCATCAGGTCGGCGTCGCCGTACCACTTCCAGATGAGGTTGTCGAGATGGGCCGGCTTGCCCGTCGAGAAGCTCGCGTAGTTCGGGTTCTTCGCGAGTCGCAGCTCCTGCTGCGGCGTCACGCTCTCGAACTTGAACGCGCCGCTGACCGGCAGGTTCGGCACTTCCTCGGCCCGCATGCCGGCACCGTTGACCTGATCCTTGATCGGGATCTTCTCGAGGTAGTGCTTCGGAAGCGGGGCCGTCATCAGCGTGATGTAGCCCTCGTAGATGTTCTTGAAGTGCCACACCATCTCGGTGTCGGACTTGCACTCGAAGTTCGAGATGTCCGTGAAACCGGTCGTGACGACGCCGACGTTGTCCTTGTCGAGGACCCAGTCATAGGCGTACTTGAAGTCGTCGCACGTGAGCGGCTGGCCGTCCGACCACTTGAGGCCGGGGCGCAGGGTCCACGTGACCGTCATCGCGTCGCCGCCGTCGCCGGGCGCCTTGACGCCGCCGTTGTCGAGCGTCGGGACGCTTGTCGCGAGGTCCGGCGCGTAGCGGTAGTCGTTGGTGAAGACCACCAGCGTCGACCAGACCGCCGACGCCACGTTGGCCTCGGTCACCTGGCTGAGGTAGTACGGGTTGAAGGCGTTGGCTTCCTGCCAGTCGCCGATGATGATCGAACCGCCGTCCTGCCCGTCCTCGGGCTTGTACGTCGTGTTCGTGAGGTCGATCGCCGCCGCGCTCGCACTAGCCGGCGCCGATGCCGGTGCCGAGACGGGCGGGGTCGACGCAGCGGCCGACGCCGATGGCGACGGTGTCGCTGCTGTCCCGCATGCCGCGAACACGAGAACCGCGCCCGCGAGCAACCCAACGAGACGTTTCCGCATCAATGCTCCTCCCACTGAGTGTGTCTCCCCACACTGCTGGTCGCAGGCCGCCGCATCTCGGAGGTCGGCACCCACTCGACGCCATTCGCCCGGTTCAGATTCGCCTGACTGGGCCGGTCGTCAAAGGGGTGCGCGAGTGCCTACGGTGAGCGATCGGCTGCTGCGCTCCGGGAACTATGGGCATGGAGCCCATAGGTGTCAAATAGCCTCCGGCGGCTTTCCGCTCGGTTCGGCCGGGTACACCTCCTTCCGTTCTGGATGGATGTTGTCGGGGTAGTTGCGTGGGTACGTCACCACCGGCCGGCTCGCCGGCTCCTTCGTGGGGAACGTGCCCATGCGGATATTGGCGAGATAGGCCGCCTCGGCCCGGCGCTCCTCGAGGGAGACGCCGAGCTGGCTCGATGGCAGGTAGGTGGAGGCGGAGCTCGTGGTCGAGGTGCCGACCCGGAACGGGGCGACGAGGACCGCGACGAGGGCGATGCTCATGACCATGCCCGCGCTCGGCGACATGATCGCCCAGCGTGCCGGCCGGAGGGTCTCGATGCGGGCGCGGAGCCGCGGCCAGGCTTCCGGCGACGGCTCGGCGCGGGCCAGCTCGTCGCCGAAGCGGCGGAGGGCCGTGATCGCGAGGACCGTCGACTCGAGCTCGTCCGTGCAGCGGCTGCAGCGCTCCAGGTGGGCGAGGGCCGGCGCGGTGCCGGCGACGATCTCGCCGTGGTCGACGAAGTCGAGCAGCGCCGCACGGTGGCGGGCGCACGCCCCTCGGAACTCGATCACGTGGCCTTGACCTCGGCCTCGTCGGCGGGCAGGTAGGCGCCGCCGAAGCGGCGGTCCTCCTCGAGGTGGACGCGCAGGCTGCGGAGCGCGTAGTGGAGCCGCGACTTCACGGTGCCCAGCTGGATTCCGAGCACCTGGGCGGTCTCCTGCAGCGACAGCCGGTGGAGGTAGTAGAGGACGACGACGCTCTGGTGCTTCTCCGGCAGCGCGGCGATGCCCTCGCGGACGATCTGGCGGAGCTCCGACTGCTCGGCCCGCTCGGCGGGCAGCGGCCGGTCGTCGGGGACGGTGTGCTCGGCGGTCTCGTCGATCGGGCTCGCGTCGAGCCGGCGGCGGGACAGCCGCGAGTAGCAGAGGTTCAGCGACACGCGGTGCAGCCACGGCAACGGCGAGACGTCGTTGTGGAACGTCTGGCGATGGCGATAGGCGCGCGCAAACGTGTCCTGCAGGATCTCTTCCGCAGCCTGCCGATCGCCCGTCAGGCCATAGGCCGTGCGGTAGATCGGGTTGCGGTAGCGAGCGAAGAACTCCTCGAAGGCGTCGAGATCGTCGGCCTGGACACGGCGCAACAGCTCCGCATCGTTCTTCTGGCTGGCCGTCGACGCAGCGCCTCCCGCAGCGTCGTTCGTCGTCGTGACTCCAAGCGCAGGTAGTTGGCCCCCGGGCTTCTCTTACTCACACGATACAGGGCGTCGAGCGGAAAGGTTCAATCCTGGCGACTGCGTTCGTCGCGCCCGGGCGTCGCTGGGAAGGCGCGCCCGAGCACCGCAAGCGAGCGGGTGCGAAGCCCCGTGAGCGCGGAGCGGAGGGCGCAACGCCCCCAGCGGCGTCCTGGCGCGACAGCCGTTCACCGCAGGCACGCCCTCAGTCGGGGCAGGGCATCTCGCGGCCGGTCATCCCCCGCCAGCGGAGGTTCGGCTGGCGGGCGGCCATCGCCTCGTCGAGGCGCTTCACCGGGGCGGTGTGCGGGGCGCCGCGGACCATGTCGGGGTCGCTCTCCGCCTCGGCGGCGATCGCGATCAGCGCGTCGGCGAACGCGTCGAGCGTCTCGACCGACTCGGTCTCCGTCGGCTCGATCAGCATCCCCTCGTCGACGATCAGCGGGAAGTAGATCGTGGGCGGATGGAAGCCGTGGTCGATCAGGCGCTTCGCAATGTCGAGCGTCCGGACCCCGGTCTTCTTCTTGATCCCGCTCGCCGATGCGACGAACTCGTGCTTGCAGGCCCGGTCGTACGGGATCTCGTAGGCCTCGCCGACGCGCTTCTTCAGGTAGTTCGCCGCGAGCACCGCGTCGTCGCTCACCTGGCGCAGGCCCGAGCCGCCGTGGGCTCGCAGATACGTGTACGCGCGAACGAGGACGCCCGTGTTGCCGACGAACGAGCGGCAGCCGGCCGATCGAGGTCGGGCGCTCGTCGGGCCGCTCGAGGCGGAACGTCCCGTCGTCCTCGCGGAGCACCCGCGGCGACGGCAGGTACGGCAGCAGCTTCTCGCCCACCCCGACCGGGCCCGCGCCCGGGCCGCCGCCGCCGTGGGGCGTCGAGAACGTCTTGTGGACGTTGAAGTGCATGACGTCGAAGCCGGCCTCGCCGGGCTTGAACCGGCCGAGGATCGCGTTGAGGTTCGCGCCGTCCATGTAGGCCAGCGCGCCCGCCTCGTGGACCGCGTCGAGCAGCTCGCCGATCCGCTTCTCGAAGAGGCCCAGCGTCGACGGGTTCGTGATCATCACGGCCGCCGTCCGCGGTCCCAGCGCCGCGCGGAACGCGTCGACGTCGACGCCGCCGTCGGCGGCCGAGGGGATCGTGATCGTCCGGAAGCCGGCCATCGACGCCGTCGCCGGGTTCGTCCCGTGCGAGGAATCCGGGACGAGGACCTCGTCACGCTCGGTGTCGCCGTTCGCCCGGTGATAGGCCCGGACCATCAGGATCCCGCACAGCTCGCCGTGCGCACCGGCCGCCGGCTGGAGCGTCACCGCCCGCATCCCGCTGACCTCGGCGAGGATGCCCTCGAGCTCCCACAGCATCTGGAGCGTGCCCTGGGCGACCTCGTCGGGCGCCATCGGGTGGAGCGTCGCGAAACCGGGCAGGCGGGCCGCCCACTCGTTGAGCTTGGGGTTGAACTTCATCGTGCACGACCCGAGCGGGTAGAACCCGGTGTCGATCGCGTAGTTCAGCTGGGACAGGTTGACGAAGTGGCGGACGACCTCGGGCTCGTTCAATTCCGGGAGGGCCGGCGGCGAGGATCGCCGGGCGCTCGCGGGGATCCGGTCGAGCGCGTCCTTGGGCGGATGCGGGATCTTGTCGCCGCCGCGGCCCGGTCGCGACTTCTCGAACAGCGTGGCCTGGAGGCGCTCGCCGACGACGGTCATCGGGCCGCTCCCGACGGAACGCCCGGCGCGCCGTCGCGCCGATCGGCGCCCGCCCCGGCCTCGACCCCGATCGGCGGCCGGCCGGCGAGGACGTCTTCGAGCGCGGCCGCAAACTTCTCGATCTCCTCGGTCGTCGTCACCTCCGTCGCGCAGACGAGCAGCGCGTCGGCGAGGGCCGGGTCGTCGGGCTCGGCGTCGGCGAGGGCGAGGCCCGCGAGCACGCCCCGGTCGAGGAGCCGCCGATGGACCGCGCGCGCGTTCGGGACGCGGATCGCGAACTCGTTGAGGTACGGCCCGGGATGGAGCCGCGGCGCGCCGGCCCGGGCCAAGGCCGCCTCGAGCTCCGCCGCCCGGGCGGCGCCCAGCGCGGCCACGTCGCGCAGGCCGTGCGGCCCGATCGTCGCGACGTAGATGCTCGCGGCGAGCGCCAGAAGCGCCTGGTTCGTGCAGATGTTGCTGGCGGCCTTGTCGCGCCGAATGTCCTGCTCTCGCGCGCGGAGCGTCATCACGTAGGCCCGCTTGCCGTCGAGGTCGGTCGTCATCCCGACGAGCCGGCCCGGGATCTGGCGGATGAGCGCGTCGGTCGACGCGAGCAGCCCGAGATACGGCCCGCCGTACTGCGGCGCGATCCCCAGCGGCTGGCCCTCGCCGGCCGCGATGTCCGCGCCGTACGAGCCGGGCGGCGCCAGGACCGCGAGCGAGACGGGCTCGACGACCGACACGAACAGCGCTCCCGCGTCGTGGGCGAGCCGGCCGATCTCGGCCACCGGCTCGAGCAGGCCGTAGAAGTTTGGTTGGCCGGCGATGACGCCCGCGACCGGCGCGTCGTCCTCGGCCAGCAGCCGTTCGAGCGCGGCGAGGTCCGTCGTGCCGGCGTCCGGTCCGTCGGCGACGACCGGGATCTCGTCGAGCCGGAGCCCGCCGCCGAAATACGTCCGCAGCGCGCCCCGGTAGTGGGGATGGACCGCATGCGAGACGAGGACGCGCTCGCGGCGCGTCGCCCGACACGCCATCAGGGCGGCCTCGGCAGTCGCGGCGGCGCCGTCGTAGTGCGACGCCGACACGACGTCGAGGTCGATCAGCTCGGCGATGAGCGACTCGTACTCATAGATGCTCTGGAGCGTGCCTTGGCTGATCTCCGGCTGGTAGGGCGTGTAGGCCGTGTACCACTCGCCGCGGAGCAGCAGCTGGTCGACCGCCGGCGGCGTCCAGTGGCGGTAGACACCCGCCCCCAGGAACGACGCGAGGTCGGTCCGGTTGCGTGCCGCGAGAGCCAGAAGCCGGGCGGACAGCTCGAGCTCCGGCTCCGGTTCAGGGAGATCCAGGCCGCTCGCCCGGAGGTCCTGCGGGATGTCCGCAAAGAGCTCGTCGACGCTGGCGATCCCGAGCGCCGTCAGCATCCGCTCGCGATCGTCGGGAGCGTGCGGTCCGTACGGCATCCGGGCTCAGCCCTCCGCGATCAGGGCGTCGTAGGCGGCGGCGTCGAGCAGCTCGTCGACCTCGGTCGGGTCGGCGAGCTTCAGGCGGATCATCCAGCCCTCACCGAACGGATCGCTGTTCACGAGCTCCGGCGTCGCCGCAAGGGCGTCGTTGCCGGACGTGACTTCGCCCGAGACCGGGGAGAACAGGTCGCTGACTGCCTTCACCGACTCGACGACGCCGAACGTCGCGGCCTGGCTGAGCGTGCGGCCGACGTCCGGCAGCTCGACGAAGACGATGTCACCCAGCTGGTTCGTGGCGTAGTCGGTGATCCCGACGACCGCCTCGTCGCCGTCGACGCGGACCCACTCGTGGTCCTTCGTATAGCGCAGATCCGTGGGGACCATCGTCGGCGCTTCCTCCTCGGACCGATGGCTAGCGGAGCGTCGCCTCGGTCCTCGGAGGGCGGCGCGCCGGTTCGACGGGGAGCTCTTCCTGGTTGCCGGTCGTACCTGGGAGCGGCGTCAGCCCGGTCGGCGGTAGAACGGCAGATCGACGACCTCGGCGGCCACCCGCTGATCGCGAATCTCGACGTCGAGGATCGTACCCGTTTCGGCATCGGCGGGAGCGACATACGCCATCGCGATCGCCTTGCCCAGCGTCGGCGACTGGGTGCCGCTCGTCACGACGCCGGTCCGGCGGTCGCCGGCGTGGACCGGGTAGCCGTGGCGGGCGATGCCCCGGCCCTGCATCACGAGCCCGACGAGGCGTTTCGCGGGGCCGTCGGTGGCGACCTTCTCGAGCGCCGCGCGGCCGACGAAGTCGCCTGGCTTGTCGAGCTTCACGACCCTGCCGAGTCCGGCGTCGAACGGATTCGTCTCGCGGTCGAGCTCGTTGCCGTAGAGCGGCATCCCGGCCTCGAGGCGGAGCGTGTCCCGGGCGCCCAGGCCGATCGGCAGCAGGCCGTGGGGCTGCCCGGCGGCGAAGAGGGCGTCCCACAGCTCGGTGGCGCGGCTCGTCTCGACGAACACCTCGAAGCCGTCCTCGCCGGTGTAGCCGGTCCGGGCGACGAGCGCCGGGATCCCGGCGACCGTGCCCTCGGCGATCGCGTAGTACTTGAGCCCACCGAGGTCGACGTCGGTGAGCGCCGTGAAGATTTCGACGGCGCGCGGGCCCTGGATCGCGCAGAGCGCCGTGGCGAGCGAGCGGTCGTCGAGCACCGCCCGGAAGCCCACGAGCCTGGCAGCCAGCTCGTCGCTCACGACCTGGGCGTTCGACGCGTTCGCCACGACGAGGTAGCGCTCCGCCCCGAGGCGGTAGACGATCAGGTCGTCGACGACGCCGCCGTCGGGCGCGCAGATCATCGAGTAGTGGGCCCGGCCCTCGCGGAGGGCGGGCGGGTTCGTGACGAGCGCGAAGGCAAGCGCCGCCCCGGCCTCCTCGCCGGCGACGAACAGCTCGCCCATGTGCGACAGGTCGAACAGGCCGGCCCGCTCGCGGACCGCACGGTGCTCTTCGAGGATCCCCGCGTACTGAACGGGCATCATCCAGCCGCCGAACTCGATGAGCTTTGCGCCAAGCGCCACGTGGCGGTCGCGGAGCGGTGTCTGGTGGATCACCGCGTCGGCGGTCTCGGTCACGTCCGCCCTCCGTGGCCGGCCGGCGCGGCGGAGCCGGCGTCCAGCGCGGAGCCGCGGCTCGCGATCTCCTCCGCGGCGCGGGCGACGAGGGTCCGCTCAGTCTCGAAGGTCAGCAGGTGCTGGGCCTCGTCGAATCCGATCCAGCGGACGCTCTCGAACTCGTGGTCGTGGCGGCCGAGGTCGCCGCCGGTCGGGTCCATCAGGTAGTAGTGGACGGTCTTGTGGATCCGGGTGCCGCCCTGGACGAACCAATACTCGATCGAGTCGAGCGGCCGGCTGATCCGTACCTCGAGGCCGGTCTCCTCACGGACCTCCCGGAGGGCGGTCTCCTCGCGCGTCTCGCCGGGGTCCGGCGTTCCCTTGGGCAGCGTCCAGGTCACGATGTCGCGATCGCGCCGGCGGGAGCCGACGACGAACTGGGGCGTGCCCTCGTGGTAGCGAACGACGATTTCCGCCTGCGGAAGTGGCGGTCGAGGTCCTCAGCCGCGCCACGGCGCCGTAGCGGCGCTGGAGCGGCGGTCGTCCCCGGCGCGGCCGGAGCGGGCCCAGTGCATCGTCGTCGCCGGCCGCGGCCGGCCGTCGGTGGGCTGGGCCGGCCGTGCGGCGCGGAAGGCCCGCCAGCCGCCGCGGAGGCGGGCGAGGACGCTGCCGCCGGGCCGCCGGATGACCGTCGGTCGGGTGGACGCTGCCTGGAACGAGCCGGCCGCGCGGAGGCCCAGTCGAGACTCCTTCGCCCGCGCCGGCGGGTGGACGAATTGGGCCGCCGGACGGGCCGCGTACTTCGCCGCGATGCTTCGTTCCATGGGCCGCAATGGTAGCGCGTCAGACCGGCGTTGCAAGTGACTTGCGCAGGTCGCCAGCGGCCTCCGGTGTCAGCGCGCCACGGGCCTCGGCGAGGGCGATTTCACGCTCCGCGGCGGCGACGTAGAGGGCGACGACGTCGGGCGCATGAGCGCGCAGCGTCCGCAGGTGAGCTTCGAGCGTCCCCCGATCGCCGCGGGTGATCGGGCCGGTCAGGGCGGCCCGGATTCCCAGCGCCCGGGCGTTGCCGAGCGTCTGCTCGATCAGCGGCCCGTAGATTGCGAGCGAGCCCGCCTCGTCGAGCCCCGCGACCCGGCCCAGCTCGGCGATCGCGTCGAGCAACGCGACGAACCCGCCGGCCGCGAGCACCGCCGCGGCGTGATACGCCGACTTCGAGCCGGGTGCGAGCCGGACCGGCAGCGCGCCGACGGCCTCGGCCATCCGGGCGAGCAGCGCCGCCAGCTGGTCGTCGCCCTCGATCGCGACGGTGGCGCCGTGGAGCGCCGCGACGGCCCGCTCGGTGTCGGCGAAGGCGACGAGCGGGTGGAACGACCCCACCTGGGTGCCGGCGGCCATGGCCGGCGCGAGGACAGAGGCGTCGAGCGCGCCGCTCGTGTGGACCATCGCCTGGCCGCCGTACATGTGGAGCGACCCGGCGACGCGGGCGACGGCGTCGTCCGGGACCGCGACGATGATCAGCTCGACCTCGTCCATGAGGGCCGTCGCCTCGGCGAAGGCGCGGCTGCCCTCGACGAGGTTCGTGAATTGCTCTCGCCGCGCCGCATCGCGGCTCGCCACCGCCTTGACCGGCCAGCCGGCCCGCCGGAGCGCGACGCCGAGCGCGGTCCCGACGGCGCCCGCGCCGACGATCCCGACGACTGGCGGCTCGTCGCCCTCGGTCCGGACGTGGGGGTGGGTGTGGTCGCTCGCGTGGAGCTCGTCGCCGTGGCGGTGGTGGCCGGGCGGGACTGGGTCGAGGTCGATGCCGGCCCCTTCGATCTCCTCGATCGTCTCGACGCGCGCCGCGTCGTTCTCGCCAGCGTCCGCGTCGGGTCCCGCGGCCGATCCGCCCTCGCGGTCGTCGCCCCAGGCCTTCATCGGCCGCCGGACCGGGCGCCGGGCCCCGCGCGGTACTCTTCCACGCAACGAGTGTACCGATCGCGCAGACGGAGGACGCGTGCCCAGCCAGGACCTTCAGACCGACCCCTTCGGCGCTCGCGCGAGCCTCGGGCCGGGGCTCCCGGACCACTTCCGGCTGGCCGCGGTCGGCGATCGGCTCGACCTGGGCCGGGCCCCGGTCACGCTGAAGATCCTTGTCGAGAACGTCCTCCGCCACGCCGGCCACGGCATCGTCCGGGGCGAGGACGTCGAGACGCTCGCGTCGTGGCGCCCGGGCGCGCCGGCCGAGGCCGAGGTCCCGTTCATGCCGGCCCGGGTCATCCTCCAGGACTTCACCGGCGTGCCCGCCGTCGTCGACCTGGCGGTCATGCGCGACGCGATGGCCGACCTGGGCGGCGACCCCTCGAAGGTCAACCCGCTCGTTCCGGCCGACCTCGTCATCGACCACTCCGTTCAGGTCGACCAGTTCGGGACGCCGACCTCGTTCGCGTTCAACGTCGAGCGCGAGTACGAGCGCAACGGCGAGCGCTATCAGCTGCTGCGGTGGGCCCAGACCGCGTTCCGCGACCTGCGGGTCGTGCCGCCCGGCACCGGCATCGTCCACCAGGTCAACCTCGAGTTCCTCGCGACCGTCGTGACCGACGCGCCGGACCCGTGGGGCGGCAGCGGCCGGATCGCCTACCCCGACACGCTCGTCGGGACCGACTCCCACACGACGATGATCAACGCCCTCGGCGTGCTGGGCTACGGCGTCGGCGGGATCGAGGCCGAGGCCGTGCTGCTCGGCCAGCCGCTCTACCAGCCGATGCCCCGGATCGTCGGCGTCCGGCTCCACGGTGAGCTGCCGCGGGGCTCGACGGCGACCGACCTCGTCCTCGTCGTGACCGAGATGCTCCGCTCGTTCGGCGTCGTCGGGGCGTTCGTCGAGTTCGCCGGTGACGGGCTGGCCGGCCTGTCGCTCGCCGACCGGGCGACGATCAGCAACATGAGCCCGGAGTTCGGCGCGACCTCGACGATCTTCCCGATCGACGACGAGACGATCTCGTACCTCCGGCTGACGGGCCGCTCCGCGGAGCGGATCGCGCTCGTCGAACGCTACGCGCGCGAGCAAGGGCTATGGCGTGAGCCGGGCCGCGGTCCGGACTTCGACGCCGAGCTGGAGCTCGACCTGGCGACGGTCGACCCCTCCGTTGCGGGTCCGCGCCGGCCGCAGGACCGCGTCCCGCTCACCGAGCTCCGCGACAGCTTCCGGACGGCGTACCCCGACGGCCTCCGGGCGCTCGACCAGGCGGGCATCGAGGGGCGCCGGCCGCACGGCGAGGTCGACGAGGCGAGCGCGGAGTCGTTCCCGGCGAGCGACCCGACGTCGTTCGCGACGAGTCACCCGTCCGAGGTGCCCGCCGATGCCGCGACGGAGACGGCACCGGCGTCGGCCGGCGACGGACGCTGGTACCGCCCGGTCGAGGTCGAGCTCGACGGCCAACGGGCGACGATCCGGACCGGCTCGGTCGCGATCGCCGCGATCACCTCGTGCACGAACACCTCGAACCCGACCGTGATGGTCGGGGCGGGGCTGCTGGCCCGGAACGCGGTCGCTCGAGGCCTGCGCGTCGCGCCGACCGTCAAGACGTCACTCGCCCCGGGCTCGAAGGCCGTCACCGGCTACCTCGAGGCGGCCGGGCTGATGGCGCCGCTCGAGACGCTCGGCTTCGCGCTCGCCGGCTACGGCTGCACGACGTGCATCGGCAACTCCGGGCCGCTCGACGCGCCGATCGCCCAGGCGGTCGAATCGAACGATCTCGTCGTCGCGGCCGTACTGTCCGGCAACCGCAACTTCGAGGGACGGATCCATCCGCTCGCCCGTGCCAGCTATCTCGCCTCGCCGCCGCTCGTCGTCGCGTTCGCCCTCGCCGGCCGCGTCGACATCGACATGCTGACCGAGCCGCTGGGGACGGGCTCCGACGGCGCGCCGGTGTTCCTCGCCGACCTCTGGCCGGATCCGGCCGAGATCCGGGAGGTCATCGGCGACTCGATCGACCCCGAGCTGTTCCGCCGGACGTACGCGGTCGTGTTCGAGGGCGACGAGCGCTGGCAGACGCTGCCGATCCCCGACGGCGACCGCTACGCCTGGGACGAGGCCTCGACCTACATCGCCAAGCCGCCGTTCTTCGACGGCCTGACGCTCGAGGCCGAGCGGCCGGGCGACATCGACGGCGCCCGCGTCCTCGCGCTCCTCGGCGACTCGGTCACGACCGACCACATCTCGCCGGCCGGCTCGATCTCCGCCTCCGCGCCCGCCGGGGCGTGGCTCCAGGAGCACGGGGTCGGGCCGCTCGAGTTCAACTCGTACGGCGCCCGGCGCGGCCACCACGAGGTGATGATCCGGGGCACGTTTGGGAACATCCGCCTGCGCAACCGGCTCGTCGAGGGCCGCGAAGGGCCGTGGACGGTCCACCTCCCTGACGGCGAGGAGCAGTTCATCTACGACGCCGCGATGCGCTACCGGGACGAGGGTGTCCCGCTCCTCGTCATCGCCGGCCGCGAGTACGGCTCCGGGTCGTCGCGCGACTGGGCGGCGAAGGGCACCGCGCTCCTCGGGATCAAGGCGGTCATCGCCGAGAGCTACGAGCGGATCCACCGCTCGAACCTCGTCGGGATGGGCGTGCTGCCGCTCCAGTTCCTGCCCGGCGAGAGCGCCGCGTCGCTGGGACTGACCGGGCGCGAGTCGTTCTCGATCGGCGGGATCGAGGCCGGGCTGTCGCCGAAGCAGCGGATCGGCGTCGTCGCCACCGACGATGGCGGCGCGGTGAAGCGGTTCGAGGCGATCGCCCGCCTCGAC
The DNA here is from genome assembly GCA_963845925.1 of uncultured Chloroflexia bacterium. Taxonomy (GTDB): domain Bacteria; phylum Chloroflexota; class Limnocylindria; order Limnocylindrales; family CSP1-4; genus CF-46. The sequence goes on along the minus strand of CAWJUA010000029.1, from coordinate 4,512 downwards.
GGCCCCATCGACGTGGGCTACTACGAACAGGGCGGGATTCTGCCGGCGGTCCTCCGGCGCCTCGCGGCCGAGAGCTGACCGTGGAGGCCGAGGTCGACGTCGCGACGCCGGCCGCCGCCGATGCCGGGCCGGGCCCGGGCGACGCAGTGAGTCGGGACACGCCGGGCCCCACGCCCGAGGGCGGCCACGCCGGACGACGCCTCTGGGACGACCTCGGGCGCGAGGTCGGCAAGGCCGTCGTCGGCGTCGAGGAGCCGCTCCGTCTCGTCCTCGTCGCGCTGCTGGCCGACGGCCACGTCCTCCTCGAAGACGTCCCGGGCACCGGCAAGACGCTGCTCGCACGGGCGGTCGCCAGGGCCCTCGACCTCCGGACGGCCCGCATCCAGGGCACGCCGGACCTCCTTCCGAGCGACGTCACCGGCTCGAGCATCTTCGAAGGCGGCCGGCTGCGCTTCGTGGCGGGCCCGGTCTTCACGAACATCCTCCTCGTCGACGAGATCAACCGGGCGACGCCGCGGACCCAGTCGGCGCTCCTCGAGGCGATGCAGGAGCACCAGGTCTCGGTCGAAGGCACGACGCACGTGCTGGCCGAACCGTTCGTCGTGCTCGCGACCCAGAACCCGGTCGAGTTCGAGGGCACCTTCTCGCTGCCGCAGGCCCAGCTCGACCGGTTCCTGCTCCGGGTCCGGATCGGCTACCCGGCCGAGGAGGCGGAGCGGCGGATCGCCCGGCGCTACCGCACCGAGGCGGAGCCGCTCGACGCGATCCGGCCGATCGCCGACGACGCCGCGATCCTGGCGCTGCGCGACGAGGTCCGGGCGGTCACGGTCAGCGACGAAGTCGAGGCGTACGCGGTCGCGATCGTCCGGGCGACCCGGGCGCACCCCGACCTGCAGCTGGGCGGTAGCCCGCGCTCGTCGGTAGCGCTGTACCGGGCGGCCCAGGCCGCGGCGCTGCTCGACGGTCGCTCGTTCGTCCTGCCGGACGACGTCCGCGACATCGTCCCGGCCGTCCTGACCCACCGGCTCGTGGTCGACCTCGACCGGTCCCTCCGCGGCGCGACCGCGGAGTCGGCGATGGCCGCGATCCTCGCCTCGGTGCCGGCGCCGCCGCTCGCGCCACCCGGCGGCTCCCCGGCCGGGACGGCCGCGGCCTCGACCGGCGCCGACACGCCGGCGGCCGGCGACCCCGACCTCCACCCCGACCTCGGCTGATCGCCCGATGAGCGGGCTCGCCCTCGCGGCGGTCCTCCTCGTCCTCGCCGGCGCGTTCGCCGGCGTCCCGATCGCCGTCGTCCTCGGGATCGTCGTGCTCCTGCTCGAGACGATCCGGGCCGTCTGGGCACGCTACGGGCTGCGCGGCGTGACCTACCGCCGAACGCTCGCCGGCGACCGGACGACGTGGGGCGACGAGATCCCGATGACGGTCGAGGTCTGGAACCAGAAGCGGCTTCCGCTCGCCTGGCTCCGGGCCGACGACGACGCGACGTTCGGCGTCGTCGTCCGCGAGCGCGAGCTGGTCGACGGCAGCCGGGGCAGCGGCGCGCTCCGCAACGTCTGGACGCTCGCCCCGTTCGAGCGCGTCACGCGGACCTACCACGTCAGCGGCGAGCGGCGAGGCGTCTACGACATGGGGCCCGTTGACCTTGCCGTCGGCGACCTGTTCGCGCGGCAGGCGGCCGTCGAGGAGCGCAACGACCGCGCTCGGTTCATCGTCCGGCCGCGGACCGTCGGGACGACCGGCATCGAGCGACCCGACCAATGGGGCGGCACGGAGCGATCGAAGGCCGGCCTGGCCGAGGACCCCTCGCGGTTCGCCGGCGTCCGGCCGTACGCGCCGGGCGACCCCCTCCGCCGGATCCACCACCGCGCGTCGGCCCGCCTCGGGACGCCGGTCACGAAGCGGTTCGAGCCGTCGCGCGACCGCGAGGTGCTGATCGTCCTCGACGTCCAGACGGCCCACGGCCCGGCCTGGGACATCGCGTACGACCCCGACGATGTCGAGTCGCTGTACGTCGTCGCCGCGTCCATCGCCCGGGCGCTGGCCGGGGAGAAGGCGGCGTTCGGGCTCGCCGCGGCCGGGTTCACCGGCGCCGAGACGCGCTTCGCGACCGTCCCGATCTCGTCGTCGGGCGGCCAGGCCGAGCGGGTTCTCGACCTGCTGGCCCGCCTCTCCACACACGCCTCGGCGCCGTTCGAGCGGTTGCTCGCGCTCGTCCGGCGGATCGCCCGGCCGGGGACGACGCTCCTCGTCGTCACGGCTCGCGACCCGACGCCGTTTGCGGGCTGGTTCCGCCGGCTCGAGGCCGGCGGCTGCCGCGTCGTCATCATCGCCTGTGGGAGCGACGCGGTCGGCGACGCGGCGCGCGCCCGATCAGCCGGGTTCAGCGCCCAGCCGGCGCGGCTCAACGGGCCGTGGCAGACCGCGAGCGCCCTGGAGGTCGCGTCGTGACCGCCCCGTCGGAGCCCGTGGCCGTCTCGCCCCAGGCGCGTTCGACTCCGACGGTGTCACGAAGCCGGCTCGGGGCGATCCTCGACCTGGTCCCGCTCGGCCTGGCGATCGTGGCCGAGGCGGCCTGGATCGCGGTCGCCGGCGGGCTGATCGCGGAGTTCACGCTCCAGGAGCCGTCGCTGGGCATCGGCGCCCTCGCGCTCTTCGTCCTGGTGGGGGTCCTCGCCGGCCACTTCGTCGCGCCGGCGGCCGGCGACCGCTGGCCGAGCATCGCCCTGTTCCTCGTCGCGCTGGGCGGCCTCGTCGGCTGGCTGTCGTCGCCTGCGGCGATGGCGACGCTCCAGTCGCAGGGCGTCTTCCCGGCCCTCGCGGTGAACGTCGCGGGCTGGGTCGGCGGGCTCGCGGTCCTCCGCGGCTACGCGCACGGCAAGCTGCCCGTCTCGGCGGCCACGCTCGCGACGGTGTTCGGCGTCGGCGTGCCGTGCCTCGCGCTCGCGGCCCTCGCCGGCGGGATGATCGCCGAGCCGCACCGGGCCCGGTTCCTCGCCGACGCGACGATCGCGGTCGTCGTCTTCGCGGGGACGGCCGTCACCGCGCTCGCGATCGCCCGGCTGAGCGCCGTGGGAGCAGGCTCGGGGTTCGACTGGCGACGCAACCCGACGTGGGTCGCCCTGCTCGTCGTCCTCGTGCTGACGACGCTCGCGGTCGCGGTCCCCTCCTCGATCGCGTCGCCGCTGATCGCCCTCGTCGCCGGTTCCGCGGTGGGGCCGCTGCTCGTCATCGGGCTCGTGCTCGGGTTCAACAAGAGGGCGTTGCGGACGATCGCGATCGTCGCCGCCGGGCTCGCTCTGCTGTTCGGCCTCATCCGGCTGCTCACGAGCGGCGGCACTGCCCTGAAGATCTCGCTGGGCGGCGCCACGGGCGGCGACCCGGCCACGACCGACGCTGGCCCCGTCGTCCAGGTGGGACTGCTGGTCGTCGTGGTCGTCGCGATGATCCTCGTCCTCGTCCTCGCCCGGATCTGGTCCCGACGGTCGGGCCCGACGATCGACGACCTCGACGAGATCCGGCTGATCGATCGCGGCGACGAGGGCGACGCGCTGAGACCGCCCCGCTGGCGGCTCGGGCTCGGGCTCCGGTCCGGGCCGGAGCCGCGAGACGCGGTCGACGCGTACCTCCGCCTGCTCCGCGACCTGGAGTCGCGCCCGACGGTCCGGCGGGAGCCCGCCGAGACGCCCGCGGCGCACGCCGCGCGGCTCAGGACGAAGGGCGCCGCGGACCTGTCGCTGGACCTCCTCGCAGCCGACTACGCGCTGGCCCGGTTCGGCGGGGTCGAGCTGTCCGCTGCCGAGGAGCTGCGGGCCGTCGGGCGGTGGCGGCGGCTCCGGCGGACGCTGGGATCGGTGTCGCGACCGCGATCGTCGGGGGCGCCGGGCGGCTGAGCCTGACCTGCGCGCCGCAGCTACGCCGGCTCGCAAGCCGATTTGGGCGCGTGACGTATCGTTTCCCGCCGTGCTCGCCTTCCGACGCCTGACCGCCGCCGCGCTCCTGGGCCTGGCGGTCGCCGCCTGCTCTGCCGGGGCGACGCCCACTCCGGCACCTACGGCGACGCCCACGCCCGCACCGACGGCGACGCCCACGCCCGCACCGACGGCGACGCCCACGCCCGCACCGCCGGCGACGCCCGCCAGCCAGCCGCCGATCAGCAGCGAGATCAAGTGCGACCTGGGTGGCCACGACGCGGCGTACCACATCCACGCCCTCGTCGGCGTGCGCGTGGACGGCCAGCTCTACGCGCCGCCGGCAAACATCGGCATCGGCACCGATTGCCTGTATTGGGTCCACACCCACGCCACCGACGCGATCGTCCACATCGAGGCGCCGGCCGAGGTTCACCCGACGCTGGGCGACTTCCTCGACATCTGGGCCAAGTCGTTTCCGGACGATGCGCTCCTCGCGAAGGCCCGCGACGCGATCGCCGCCGGCATGGTGACCGTCAACGACGCGCCGATCTCGACCGACCCGCTCCAGCTCGTCCTCGAGGACCGGATGCGGATCATC
>CAWJUA010000028.1:0-5807 GCA_963845925.1 uncultured Chloroflexia bacterium | reverse complement strand
CATCCCGCCGGACGCACGGACCTGGAAGGTCACGGTCAGCAACAAGAGCGCCGAACCCGCGAGGCTGTTCGTCGCCGAGGAAGACGAGCATGGCCTCCTGGGGCGGCTCGTCGGGTCCGCGACCCCGAACGTCGTGCCACCGGCGCCACCGTGGAGGTGACCTTCCTCCTTCCCGCGACGGGGACGGCCTGGGCGATCTTCGTGAACCCGGGACCGACAACGGCCCGTCAGCTGGGCCGGCTGAGATGCCCCTGCCGGGCCAGATCCACATCAATCCGTACGGGCAAACGGGCTGGTTGAGCCCCTGACGCTGCCGAGGGCCTGTTCCGACAGACACCTTCCGTTCCCCAGTCGCAGACGAGGTCCACATGAACCGCAGGTTCGCGGCCGTCGTCGCCGTGCTCGCCATCACCGGTTGTACGGCCGGGCAACCGTCCGTGGGCGGGTGCGCTTCGCCGAGATTGGCTTCGCCGACCTGGGTGCGTCCAGCCTGGCCCCGACGCCAACAGCGAGTCCGTCCGAGGCGCGGTCTGAGCTGGTCACCGAGCCCGTCGTTCGAGGTGATCGGGGAACGGATCGCGGCCGGCGACCACACGGCGACACCGTGGGCGAACGGCCGCGAGGGCGTCTGCGTGGGCCAGCCAGGTACACCGTCGGCCGACGACGACTCCATCCGCATCACGTTCACCGTGCCGGACGGTTGGGCACTGGCGGAAGACGTAGCGGTCACGAAGCCCTCCGCGAGCACCGTGGCACCAGAGGGATGAGCCTTCACTTCTCCGAGGCGGATGGTTGTACAGCGACCCGTGCTTCACGGTCGATGGACCTCCGGACGTCAAGGTCGGCCCGACCGCCGACGACTTCGCCGACGCGCTCGCCGCTCATCCCCTCCTCAACTCGACGACGCCGGTCGAAACCACGCTCGGCGGGTATTCCGGAAAGTACGTCGACCTTCAGCTTCCGGCCGATGTCGCCAAGTGTCCTTTCAACTACTACCCGTGGGCGCCGGCCTTCTATGCCCAGGGTCCGAACCACCGATGGCACGTCTGGAGCCTGGATGTCGACGGCGTCCGCGTGGTGATCCAGAGCGGGGACTTCGCAGGACCTGACGCAGGACCTGGCGGAGATGCACGGAATCATCCAGTCCATCCAGATCAAGCCGTGATCAATCGCTCCGTCTCCTTCGCCGTCGTCGTGGTCGCCCTGTTCGCCATCACCGGTTGCACGAGCCGGCAACCGTCGAGCGGCGGGTCAGCTTCGCCGACCCGGCTTCGCCCAGCCTCGGCTCGCCGAGCATGGCCCCGACCGCGACGCCGAGCCCGCCCAGCCCGGCAGCCAGCCCCGCCAGTGGCCTCGATCCCCGATGGCCCGCTCGCTGCCGGCACCTACAGGATCCCGCAGTGGGACACGGCCTGCGGCGAGCGCCAGCCAGGTTGTAGCCCATCCCCCGCACATGACGCCGTCCGACTGACGCTCACCGTTCCCGATGGCTGGGAAGGGATCACGGGCACGATCTGGTTGGCCGGGAAGGGGAATGGAGCGCCCGACGGAGCCGGTCTGCTCGTCGGCAGGGGCGCTGGCTGCTGACCGATCCGTGTACCAAGGCCGAACACGCGATCCCCCCGGACATCGAGGTCGGACCGAGCGTCGACGACTTCGCCAACGCCATCGCTGATCATCCACTCCTCGAGGCGACGGATCCTGTCGACGTCACCCTTGCCGGATACTCCGGCAAGTACCTCGACCTGCAGGTGCCGGCTGACCTCACCAAGTGCGAGGTCTACCGCCCCTGGGATCCAGGGATCTTCGCCCAGGGGCCCAGCCACAAGTGGCACCTGTGGATCCTCGACGTGGATGGCCTCCGCTTCGTGATCCAGAGCACGGACTACCCAGGAACCTCGGCGAAGCATCGGGCCCAACTCCAGGCCATCGTGGACTCGATCAAGATCGAGCCCTGACACGATCGGGTTGAGTGGCATCGACGGCTCGACCCGCCGCGCCGCCGTCGGCTCGCTGTCGACACTCGGGTCTCGGCCCCCGCGCCATCGGGCCTGATATCGCCGAGCATGATTCACCCCGGGGTCTCGTGCATCTACGGATGGGCTTCGGTGATCCAGGACGGTCGGGTCGTGGCCACGGACTATGCTCCCCGATGTCGGGTGGCTGGAGCCCTCGCCCGACGCCAAGCCGTGATCATGCGATCGAGGTCTGGCGGGCAGTAGTCAGCGATCCGGGCTGGGCCCGACTTGGCCGAAAGCCGCTCGGCTCGTTACCGCCTGGCGCGTCGGCGGCGCGGAAGCAGCATCAGCAGACTAGCGGACAGGCCAACGAGCCCTGCCGCTACGACGGCGCCGCCGGTGTTCTCCATCGGGGCACCGAGAGGCTGTCCGTCGGCGGCAGCGTCGCCCTTGCCGATGGCCCCCGGCGTCCCGACGGCCCCGCCCACCTCGCCGGTCGGTGGCGCGACCTCCGGCGGGCACTCGATCGAGCTGACGGCCTGCTGCTCGTCGGCGGTGAACTCGACGGTCAGCTCGACGCCGTCGACCGGGACCGCGAGCCGCGACGCGTCCCACGTGTCGGTCATCGTGCAGCCGGTCGAGGCGTCGGTGAAGGTCGTGTTCTTGTGGGCGACGACGTCGAGCGTCACGGGCCCGCCCTCGCCGGTCTCGTGAGGCAGGTTGATCAGCACCGACACCCCGGCCGCGTCGGTCTCGCCGTCGACCTCGTCGATCACCGCCCCGTCCTGGTGGGCCGTCACGTGGACGGCCGCCCGGTCGACGGACAGCAGCGAGACCGCGTCGACGAAGCGGACGGTCAGCGTCGTCTCGTTCGCGACCGCGGCGAGGGCGAACGACGGGACGAGCAGGGCGGCCGCGAGCGCCGCGACGGCAGCGACGAGCAGCCCCGGACGACGGTACCGACGGATCACGCGCGCTCTCCCCGAGTAGTACGAAGGTCCTGCGGCCGAGCATCGCAGCCGCCGCGACGCGCTGTCCACTAGGGCAAACACCCCAATACGTCCCGGGACGACCGGGCCTGTGCGCCGGCGCACCACTCCTCGTCGCTGTCGGCCGGCGGACACGCGTGGTGTCGCGGAAGTCGCAACCCGCCCCGCCGCAACCCGGTGGTAGACTCCCGGCAATCCGACCGAGCCTCGCACGCGTGCCCGAGGAACCCCGGCCCGATCGGTCGTCTGACCAGTCACTCAAGGCCCCGGACAGCCACCGGAGGAGAGGCGATGCCGCTGCGTTCCGATTCCGAGAACTTCGCGTTGATCCGCGTCATCGGCGTCGGCGGCGGTGGCAGCAACGCCGTCAACCGGATGATCCGGGCCGAGATGATGGGCGTCGAGTTCATCGCCTGCAACACCGACGCCCAGGCCCTCCTCCAGTCCGACGCGCCGCACAAGATCCGGATCGGCGACAAGATCACCCGCGGCCTCGGCGCCGGCGGTGACAGCACGATCGGCCAGCGGGCGGCGGAGGAGGACTCCGAGAAGATCGGCCAGGCCCTCGTCGACTCCGACATGGTCTTCATCACCGCCGGGCTGGGCGGTGGCACCGGGTCGGGCGCGGCACCCATCGTCGCCCAGCTCGCGAAAGAGGCCGGGGCGCTGACGATCGGCGTCGTGACGAAGCCGTTCACGTTCGAGGGCGCGAAGCGCAAGCTGATCGCGGAGAAGGCGGCCGAGGAGCTCAAGGCCCAGGTCGACACGCTGATCACGATCCCCAACGACCGCCTCAAGGACGTCGTCCAGAAGAACACCTCGATCATCGACGCGTTCCGGGTCGTCGACGACGTCCTCCGCCAGGGCGTCCAGGGGATCAGCGACATCATCACGATGCCGGGCCTGATCAACCTCGACTTCGCCGACGTCCGGGCGATCATGAAGGACGCCGGGTCGGCGCTGATGGGCATCGGCCGGGCGACCGGCGAGAACCGCGCCGTCGAGGCCGCCCGCCAGGCGATCGCGAGCCCGCTCCTCGAGGTCAACATCCAGGGCGCCCAGGGCATCCTCTTCAACATCACCGGCTCGTCGAGCCTGTCGCTGTTCGAGGTGACCGAGGCCGCCGAGGAGATCCGCGCCGCGGCCGACCCCGAGGCGAACATCATCTTCGGGACGAGCTTCAACGAGCGCCTCGGCGACGAGGTGATGATCACGGTCATCGCGACCGGCTTCGACGGCTCCCGCAAGCGCGAGCCGCGGGCGGCGTCGGCCAGCCAGAACGTCGACACCTCGACCTCGCTCCGGGCGCCCCGGGAGCGCGACTTCCTCGAGGAGCTCGAGCGCCAGCGGTCCGAGTCGGTCGACGGCGGCTACCAGCTGCCGAATGACGACACGGGCTCCGTGGCCGCGACCGCCCCGACGCGGTCGGTCGGCGAGCCGGTCCCGGTCAAGCGCTCCGCCGCGTACGACGCCGAGGACCTCGAGATCCCGAGCTTCCTCCGCCGCAAGTAGCGCCGGCGCGCCGGTGCGGGCGCCATGGCGACTGACCAGACCGACGTCGAGCGGCTTCGCGCCGCCCGTCGGACCGTTCTCGACCGCATCGCGGCCGCGTGCGCCCGCGCCGGCCGCATCGCCTGCGCGACGTCGAGCTCGTCGCGGTCTCCAAGACCTTCCCGGCGGAGCGGCTGCGGGCCGCGGTCGCGGCCGGGCTGACGACGCTCGGCGAGAACCGCGTCCAGGAGGCCGAGTCGAAGGTCGGCGAGGTTCCCGGCGCGACGTGGCACCTCGTCGGGCCGCTCCAGAAGAACAAGGTCCGGCGGGCGCTCGAGATCTTCGAGACCATCGAGTCGGTCGACTCCGCCGGCCTCGCAGAGCGCCTCGACCGGATCGCGGCGGAGGTCCGTCCCGGCGGCCGGGTCCCGGTCCTGCTCCAGGTCAACGTCGACGGCGATCCGTCGAAGACCGGCTTCCCACCGGCCGAGCTCGAGGCGTCGCTCGGCGCAATCCTCGACCTGCCGCGGCTCGAGGTCCGGGGCCTGATGACGATCGGCCGCCAGGTCGATCGGCCCGAGGACGCCCGGGTCACGTTCGTCGCGCTCCGCGAGCTCTCGGGTCGCCTGCGCGCCGGAGATGAGCGCCTCGGACCGGAGCTGTCGATGGGCATGACCGACGACTTCGAGGTCGCGATCGAGGAGGGCGCGACGATCGTCCGGGTCGGGCGGGCGCTGTTCGGCGAGCGGCCGCACGTTCACGACCACGACCACGAGCACGGCCCCGGCGAGCCCGCCCACGGCCACTGAGGAGGGGAGCCGGCCGGCGGACGCCCCGGAGAGGCGCTGGTAGACTCGGCCGCGTGGAGTTCCGTCTCGGGGACCGGCCCACGCGCAGTCGGCAGCGCTGACTCACGGCCGATCCCGACGTTCGTTTCGCCGTTCGACTGACCCCGCGGGCCGGGTCCGACGCTGTCGACGGCGTGGTCGACGGAGCGCTGAAGGCGCGGGTCGCCGCGCCGGCGATCGGCGGCGCCGCGAACCAGTCGCTCGTCCGCCTCCTGGCCGACGAGCTGGGCATCTCGCGGCGCGACGTCCGGATCGTCGCGGGCGCGGCCGGCCGCCAGAAGCTGGTCGTCGTGGAAGGCGTCGGGGAAGCCGCGATCGTTGCCCGCTGGCCGGGCCTGAAGGTATGATCCCCGAGCCCTAGCGGCACCCGTGGGCGATTGGCTCAGTGGTTAGAGCACGCGGTTCACATCCGCGGGGTCACTGGTTCGAATCCAGTATCGCCCACCACTACCTCCCGGTTCCGCGACGCCGTTCGCCCGCCGCTATCCGGGCGCGCGGCCGGCCCAGCGGTCAGCTGCCGA
>CAWJUA010000027.1:0-120291 GCA_963845925.1 uncultured Chloroflexia bacterium | reverse complement strand
CCGGTCGCCTCACGCGCGACCCGGAGATGCGCAGCCTGTCAGCGGCAAGGCCGTGACCCAGTTCAGCATCGCCACGAACGAGTACATCGGCCAAGGCAAGGAGAAGGCCGAGTACCACAACATCGTCACCTGGGATCGCCTGGCCCAGACCTCAGCGATTTCCTCGGCAAGGGCCAGCAGGTCGCGATAAAGGGCCGGCTCCGGACGCGCAGCTCGGACGCGACCGCGGCCAGCGGCACTGGAAGACGCAGGTCATCACGAGCCGCGTCGAGATGCTCTCCGGCCGGCGGAAGAAGGACTACGCCGACGCCTCGGCCGCGAACGCGCTTCGCCGCGCAGGCCAGCCGGGCTACTCCGACTGCCGATGCCGACGACGCACGATTGCCGCCGCCGCGGAGCCGCTCGTCGACGACTCGGAGGAAGATCAGCGTCGAGGCCGAGGCCGAGACCGAAGAAGGACAGACGGCCGAGACCGCCGCCGCCTGAGCCGCGGAACCGATCTTCCCGCGCGGCGCCGGCGGTCCCCTTCCCTCCCCGCCGCCGGCGACCGAGCGCCGGCTCGTGCTGATCGCCCGCGGCCGTCTCGGCACGATCTCGGCCGGCGGTCCGCGTCGTTCAGGCGGCGAGCCGCGCCGCGAGGACGCGTTCGTCGACGCCGCGGAACAGATCCGGTCGCGCTGTGGCGATCGAGTGCGGCGTGATGATCGTCACGAAGTTGACGGCGTAGCCCGCTTCGAAACCGAGCCGCGCCTGCAGCAACGCGTACCAGATCCCGCGGATCACCCCCATCCCGCCTGCCACCAGGACGCCTGGTGACTGCTGACAGGTGCGCGCTCGGCGACAGTGACCCGCTCCATCGCGAACACCGTGAAGATCGGATAGCCGGCGTTCATCGAAGGAATTCAGGACCGCCATCGCAGACGACACGGTCATGAGCACGGCGAGAACCCCAGGGCCACCAGAAACGGGATACTTCCGACTGGACGATGACGCCGACGTCGATCTGACCGAAATCTCCTCGCGAGTCGGGGCTGGGCGAGGATCACAGCAGCGTCCCCAAGCTCGTCACGCGAACACGGCATTTCAGCGCCGTCCAGGTCGAGGCCGAACTTGCCCTGGATGAACAGTTTTCCGAGAAACGGGATGACCTCGCCGCCCCGACCGGAGTCAGGAAGCCGGGATCAGCATCTCGTTGAAGAGCCGTCGGATCCCGGACGACGAGACAGACCCGGTAGCGGGCCTCGGGCCCTCGGATCTCCGGGAAAGGCCGCCGGCTGAGCCAGGCCCATGATTTTCGGCCACTGGGCGGTCCGCGGCCGATGATCAGTTGCGCGATGTAATGGTCACCAGGCCGACGAGGAGCACTGTATGAAGACAGAGGATTCAGCCGGTACGTCTCAGACCCGGCCGAATGAATCCGACGCCGACGCAAGGTCGGCGGCGACGACGCCCGACGACTGCCCGATGACGTTCTGGTGGCGCTGAGATCGCAACTGGAGCACGAACGGCTCGTTCAATGGTCGGGATCGCTCTGCTCAGTCGGGTACGGGGCGGTGACCACGCCCGGCGACTGCTCGCCGCACGGCCACAGTCCGCAACAGGATGGATCGCCGGGACCGCGCTCGACGCCGGCGGCCCGACCAGTGCGATGTCCGAGGCGATTCCGCTGGCGATGATCGCCCGGCATCCCGAACCGGTCCGACGCCGCGCTCGCCGGAAAGGCTACGAGCGACGGCGCCGGCGCCGTCGTCGACACGACGCCGATCGTCGCCGTCGACAGGCCGAGCGACCGCAGTACAGGTTGAAGTCGGACCAGTCGGCTCAGCGCGCGCCCCGGCGACGAGCGATGTAGCCAGGAAGAAGGCATCGTCGACGATGGAACCGCCCGATCCCAAGGAATCGACGATTCCGTCCTTCCTGGAGGGACTCTACCCGACGTTGGAGCAGAGCCATTCCAGAGGCGAGGAACCGTCGCGGGCTCTGGCTAGAGGCGCCGCATGGGAAGGGAGGGCGCGGCGTTGCCGCCTGAGCGAGATCAGCGATTGGCGTCCCGAGGGCGAGACGGGCGGATTGCCTCCCCGCCGCCCCTCTTCGTGCTCTCAGTTCTTCGGATCGCCGTCGCCGGCCTGGAAGAGCCCGAGCGCGCCGCGACCGACGAAGTTGAAGGCGTGGGTGACCATCGGGTAGAGGCCGTCCTCGGCGGTCGTGAACTCGATGATCGCGCCCTGCGCGGGCGAGAGGTCGACCGCCTGGCGAGCCCCAGTTGCCGTCGTTGCCCTGCGCGAGGTGGATGCCTTCCTTGATGACCGTGTTGAAGATCGTGCCGACGATGTGGAACGAGCTGTCCATGTTCGGCCCGGCGTCGAGGACGAAGATCCGGACCCGCTCGCCGGTCGCCGACCTGGATCGGATTGTCCTTGTACTGGTTGGCGACGCCGTTGAAGACGACGAAGTCGGGAGCCGGCGCGCCGGCCGTCGGCCTTCGCGCAGGTCGGTCTCCTTGCCCTGCGGACCGAGGTACCACTCGCTCTGGACGATGGCGAACTCCTGGTCGACCTGCGGCAGGCCCTCCTTCGGTCTCGACGATCACCATCCCGTACATGCCGTTCGCGATGTGGTGGAGCGCCGGCGCCGTGCCGCAGTGGTACATCCACACGCCGGCGTACTCGGCCGTCCACTCGTAGAGCTTCTCCTCGCCCGGCTTGATCGAGGTCATCTCGTCGTTCCAGGCGACCTGGCTGGCGTGGAAGTCGATCGAGTGGGTCAGCTGGTTCGTCGCCGGGTTCTTCAGGTGGACGCGGATCGGTGTCGCCGACCTTCACGCGGATGACCGGGCCGGGGACGGTGCCGCCGAAGGTCCAGACCTTCTGCGACGAAGCCGGTCGCGACCGTCATCTCCTTCTCCTGATCGACGAGATCGATGTCGTGGACCGTGCCCGGCAGGAGTTTCGGCGCCGTCGCGTCGTAGAGCTGTACGGCGGCGCGTTCGGATCCGCAGCGACGTCGCCGCCGGCAGCGGCCCGCCGTGATCGTCGCCGCCGCGCCTGCGACGGGGCCGCGCCGCTCACCATGACGTCGCCCTGCATCCCGCGGCGTCGTGGCCCGGGATCGAGCAGATGAACGTCAGTGCCGCCTTCGGGGACGGTCACCGTTCCGGTGGCGGTCTCGCCGCCGTTCGCGGCGACTTCGTGCCGTCGGCGAACGTGACGTCGTGCGGCGACGGCGCCGGTGTTCTCGAACGTCGACGTGTACGTGCCGGGCTTGCGACCATGACGTGAGCGGGTCGAAGCCCAGGTCGAACGCCTTGATCGTGATCGAGCCCGCGGCCTGGCCCGCGCCGGCTCGACCGGGCTGCGATGCCGGCGCCGCGCCGGTGGTGCCGCCCGAGGCGGGCGGGGCGAAACTCCAACCCGGCTCGCGCGGTGCCGCGCAGGCCCGTGAGGCTGAGGCTGACGACTGCCGCCGCGGCGGTCGAGCCGAGCGAGGGAACGGACATGATGACGGTCCTTTCCGTGACCAGGCGCGTGGGCTCGCGGGGTCGATGGCGCGCTCGGGGCGACGAGCACGGCAAGGGTGGTCTCCCCCAGGTGTCGATGACGCCGTCCTGCGCGGACGACCAGATCGGGTGGATCGCGCATGGCGCGGCCGGGTCGCAGCCGCGCTGGCGAAGGACGCAGCGGGCGCTGCGGGTGGGCCCCTCGATTGTCTCCACGATCTCGAGGAGCGGGAGCCCATCGGGCGTTCGCCGCAGGAGATAGCCGCCGGTTCGACCGATGCGGCTCTCGACGATCCCGGCGGCACCGAGCCGGCCGAGGACGCGGGCGAGGAGGCGCTCCGGGACGTCGGTCCGGGCGGCGATCTCGCGGCCGCTCAGTGGGCGGCCGTCCTCGATGGCGAGGAGCGACGAGCGCGCGGATCGCGTACTGCGACTCCCAATTCAGCTCGAGGCGCATCGCCGGACCAGCCTGTGGTGTCTCACGGGTGAAAGAAACACCCAGCGGGTGCGTGTTTCAGGAGTCGGATGGCCCGGTCCGGGGGGCCATTCGGCCCGAACGTCGGTCCCTACAAACGGGACCCGCGGCGATCAGTCGAACTCGAAGAACGAGACCGCGAGGACCACGTAGACGAGGCACGAGCGAGCGCGCCCTCGAGCCAGTTCGACTCGCCGTCGAGGGCGATGAGCGCGCTGATCGCCGACCGCGACGCCGACCGCGGCGACCTCGAGCGGCTGCGAACACGAGGTCCATCGGCTGGCCGATGACGAGCCCGAGCAGCACCAGCACCGGGCGCCACGAACAGCGCGACCTGGAGGCTCGAGCCGAACGCCACCGCCATCGCGAACTCCATCTTGTTCTTGTAGGCGAGCTGGACGGCGACGAGGTGCTCGGCGAGGTTGCCGATCGTCGGGATGAGGATCACGCCGACGAAGAACTCGGACAGGCCGAACGTCTCGATGAACGGCTCGATCGCGCCGACGAGGATCTCCGACAGCACCGCCAGCAGCACCGGCCGCCGCGAGCAGCACGACGACCGCGACCCGGCCGGTCCAGCGCGGGCCCGCCGTGGCCCTCGCTCGGCTCGTGGCCGCCGAGCGTCTCGGCCGGGTTCGTGAACTGGAACACCAGCGACAGCGACGTAGCCGACGATCAGCAGCGAGCGCGACGAGCACGGACTCCTCGACGACGGCTGCCCTGCGCTCGGCGCCGCGGTCGACGAGGCGAACACGGCCGGGATGAACAGCCCGACCGCGGCCAGCACGAGCAGCGCGGCGTTCGAGCCCGCGATCTGCTGGCTGAAGCGCTGGATGCCCGTTGCTGCAGGCCGCCGACGAGCACGCTCGCGCCGAGGACCAGCAGCAGGTTGCCGATGATCGAGCCGGTGAGCGATCGCCTTGACGACGTCGATCAGGCCGGCCTGCAGCGCGAAGAACGCGATGATCAGCTCGGCGATGTTGCCGAACGTCGCGTTGAGGATGCCGCCGACCTGCGGGCCCGGTGATCGCGCCGAGCCGCTCGGTCGAGAGGCCGACGATCCAGGCCAGCCCGAGGATCGCCACGGCCGCGACGACGAAGATCGGCGTCCGGTCGGCGTCGATGCACGCAGTCGAGCACGATCGCGACGATCGCGACGGCCACCGTGCGCGACGACGGCGATCCGGGCGGGCATCGACAGCGGGCCGAGGACGGCGATGCCGCCGCCGGCGGCCTCGGCAGGGGCGCGGCGCTCCGATCGTGCCGGCGGGCGCTCACGGTCCGGGGCGACGTACAGGCGCCGGCGCGGGATGCCGGTCTCGGCGGCGACCTGCCGGGCCGCGTCGACCGCGAGCGACCCGGCGGCGACGAGCCGCTCGACCTCGCGCGAGGGCGGCCTCGAGCGCCGTCGGCGGCCGCGATCCGGCGGCGTCGGGCCGCGCCGTCCGCGCCCGGTCCACGCGCCGACGACGAGCGCGAACTCGCCGCGGAGCGTCGAGCTCGCCGCTCCGTGCCCGCTCGGCCAGCTCGCCGAGCGCGCCCGCGCACGATCTCCTCGTGGAGCTTCGTCAGCTCCCGGCAGACGGCCGCCGGCCGGTCCGTCGCCGCAGGCCGCCGCGAGGTCGCGCGAGCGTCGCCGCGACCCGGCCCGGGCGCCTCGAACAGGACCGTCGCCCGCTCGTCGGCGGCGATCCGCGCGAGCCGCTCCCGCCGCTCGCGGCCCGAGCGCGGCAGGAACCCCTCGAACGACCAGCGCGGCCCGGCGACGCCGCTCGCGACGAGCGCCGCGAGCACGGCCGACGCGCCCGGGATCGGGACGACGCGCGCCGCCCTCCGCCGCCCACGCCGCGACCAGCTCGTCGCCCGGGTCGCTGACCGCCGGGCGTGCCGGCGTCGGTCACGAGCGCGAGGTCCGCGCCGCCGCGGAGGTGGGCGAGCAGCTCCGCGAGGCGGCCCGGGCCGCTCCGGGCGTGGATAGCTCGATCGTCCGCGTCGCGATCCCGTGGCGCGTCGAGCAGCCGGCGGCGTCAGCCGGGTGTCCTCGGCGGCGATCAGCGGCACGGCGCGCAGCACCTCGAGCGAGCGCAGCGTGACGTCGCCGAGGTTCCCGATCGGCGTCGCGACGACGAACAGCGGCCGCCGGCCGGGCGCTCGGCCGGCGTCGGCTCACCCGCGCGCGGAGCCCGGGCCGCCGCCGCGGGTAGAGGTAGTCGACGCCCGCCGTCCGCGGCCCGAGCTTCGCGATCGGCGGGACCTGGCGCTTGAACTCGGACGTCGGCGATCATCCGGTCGACCCGCTCGACGAGCGCGCGGATCGAAGCCCAGCGCCGCCATCTCCTCGTCGACCGGCGCCGTTGTCGATCCGCCAGAACAGCAGCCGGTCGAGGACCGGGTAGCTGAAGCCGGCCTCGGTCTCGTCGGTCTGGCCGGGCCAGAGGTCGGCCGACGGCGCCTTGCGGATGATCGCGTCGGGCACGCCGATCGCCGCGGCCAGCTGGCGGACCTGGCTCTTGTAGAGGTCGCCGATCGGGTTGAAGGCGCAGGCGTTGTCGCCGAACAGCGTCGTGTAGCCGATCAGCGACTCGGTCTTGTTGCCGGTCCCGACGACGAGCCCGCCCCACGTCACCGAGCGGTCGTACAGGACCGCCATCCGCTGGCGGGCCATGAAGTTGCCGCGCCGGAGCGGCGTCGCATCGGGCTCGCGCGCGCGAAGTAGCGCGTCGACCATCGGGCTGATGTCGACGAGCTCGCTCGCGGCACCCGAGCCGGCGCGACGACCGCCTCGGCGTCGGTCCGCGACGCCGTCCGACGAGGTCCGGTACGGCATCAGGACGCACAGCAGCCGCTCGGCGCCGATCGCCTCGGCGACGAGGTAGGCGACGAGCGCCGAGTCGATCCCGCCCGACAGGCCGAGCACGGCCCGCTCGAAGCCCGGCCTGGCGGAGCTGGCCGCGGATGAACTCGCCGATGACCCGGCGGGCGACGTCCGGTGTCGATCGCGAGCTCGTCGGGCAGCTCGAAGAGCGGGCGTCCGGCCGGCGATCGCGGCGGCGCGTCCGGTCATCGGCGCGGCCGTCGCAGCCGCGCGGAACCCGATCGGCTCGCGGACCGGATCGCCGGGCGCGACGTCGAGGCCCGGCTCGGCGCCGTCGTCGGCGGTCGAGTCGGGCGCGAGCCCGGCCCGCTCGGCGACGATCCGCGTCAGCTCGCGGACCTGGAGCTCCGGCCGCTCGTCGCGGAGCAACGGCAGCGCGATCCGCTCGCGGCGGATGTCGGCGAGCGGCACGTCGACGATGAACAGGCCCTCCTCGAACAGCGGCGCGCTGAACAGCGCCTCGGCCGGTCGGCGCGATGACCTCGGAGCCGCCCCAGAACGAGATCGACTCGTCGACGCCGACGCGGTTGCAGAACACCACGAACGACGTCGTGAGCTGGGCGTACGTCCGCATCAGCGTCCGCCACGACGTCGCCGTCCCGAGCCCGACCTCGTTGCGTCGCCGCGAGGTCGCGACCGGGCGACGACGAGACGTTGATCAGGATCTGGGCGCCGTCGAGGGCGAGCAGCTGCGGGCACCGTCAGGTGCCAGAAGTCCTCGCAGATCGCGATCCCGATGCCCGACCCCGAGCCGCGACGGCGTCGCCCGCAGGACGATCGCCCGCGGCGAAGAACCGCCGCTCGTCGAACAGGCCGTACGTCGGCAGGAACAGCTTCCGGTGGACGTGCCGGATCTCGCCGTCCTCGAGCAGCGCCGCGGCGATGAACAGGCGATGGTCGGCCGACTCCTCGACGAACGAGACGACCGCCGACAGGCCCGTCGGTCGCCGCGGCGAGGCCGGCCAGCCGCGGATCGTCGAGCCGGATCGCGACCTCCGCGGCGAGGTCCTGGAGCAGGTAGCCGGTCAGGCCGAGCTCGGGGAACACGACCAGGCCGGCGCCGCTCCGCGCGGGCCTCGCCGAGCAGCTCGTGGTGGCGGGCGAGGTTCGTCGTCGAGCAGCGCCGAGCCGCGGCGCGATCTGGGCGAGCGCGATGCGGAGCGGTGGGGGCAGCGTCACGCTCGGAGCATACCCGCCGCGCCGGGCGACGCTACTGGCTTCTGGGTGAGCATCCGCTTCTGCTCGGGCATCTGCTCGAGCCAGGCCGCGAGCTCCGCTGGAGCGCCGTGTAGTCGGCCATGCCCGCGAGCAGGTCCCTCGTGGCGGTCGAGATCGTCGGGGCGTCGCCCGCGTCGATCGCATCCCGCAGGCGCGTGGCCGCGTCATCGATCTTCGTGATCGCGGGCTCGTAGCGGTCCGCGAACGAGACCATGCCGGGCTCGAGCCGGATCTTCTCCATGTTCGGCAGCAGCGCGTCGACGCCGGCCAGACCGGCCGCGGGCCTCGCGCATCAGCGACAGGTTCTCGTCGGTGACGCCGCGGTTCAGGTCGGTGATCGCCAGTCCGATCTGTTCGTCAGCGAGGCCGAGCGCCTCCATCCCCAGGACCGCGTTGCCGGGCCACGGAGTCGGGCGCGCGCCGGCGACGGGGCTCGAGCCGGGCGAGGCGGGCGCTCCGGGCGAGCCGGTCGGGTGCTGGGCCCGCAGGCCGCGGCAATGACCGCAAGCAGTGTGAAGACGACCGCGGCCGCGGCGCGCGGCCGACCGGGGCGCCGGCGCCGCCGACCGGAACGCGCGGGAACCAGGGTCGCGGGGGTCTGGACGCCCCGGCCGCCGTCGCGGCCGATCGTCCGAGCTGAGATCATGCCGGGTCGGCGACCGCGGTCTCGATGACCGACTGGGTGGCGACCGCCGACAGGTCCCCGGTCGCTGATCTCCTCGGCGAAGTGGCACGCGGTCTGGTGGCCCTCGCCGATCGGGCGGAGCTGCGGCTCCTCGGTCACGCAGCGCTCGGGGTTGCCGAGCTTCTCGCGCAGCCAGCAGCGGGTATGGAACCGGCAGCCTGACGGCGGTGCGGCCGGCGACGGCACGTCGCCCTTCAGGACGAGGCGCTTCTTGCGCCGGCGCGGGTTCGGGTCGGGGATCGCCGACAGGAGCGCGACCGTGTACGGGTGGCGCGGATCGCTTGTAGAGCTGCTCGACGGCGCCGACCTCGACGATCTTGCCGAGGTACATCACCCCGACCCGGTCGCTGAAGTACTGGACGACCGACAGGTTGTGGCTGATGAAGAGGTACGTCAGGTTGAAGTCGCGGCGCAGGTCGAGCAGCAGGTTCAGGACCTGGCTCTGGATCGACACGTCGAGCGCCGACACGGGCTCGTCGCAGACGACGAAGTCCGGCCCGAGCGCGAGCGCCCGGGCGATGCCGATGCGCTGGCGCTGGCCGCCGCTGAACTCATGCGGATAGCGCCGGGTGTACTCGCGCCGGAGGCCGACGATCTCGAGCGAGTCCTCGACCCGCTTGTCGCGCGCCTTGCGGTCGGTCATGCCCTGGGCGAGCAGGCCCTCGCCGATGATGTCGAGGATCGGCATCCGCGGGTTCAGCGAACCGAACGGGTCCTGGAAGATGATCTGCATCCGGCGCCGCAGCGGCCGCATGTCGTCGGGGTCCACTTCGGAGAGCTGGTAGCCGTCGAAGACGACCGACCCGGCCGTCGGCGGCGTGAGCTGGAGGACGGTCCGACCGAGCGTCGTCTTGCCGCAGCCGGACTCGCCCACGAGGCTGAAGATCTCGCCGGGCGAAGACGTCGAAGTCGACGCCGTCGACGGCGTAGACCGTCCCGATCTGGCGCCGCATCAGGCCGCCGTACGATCGGGAAGTGCTTCTTCAGGCCGCGAACAGCGAGGAGTGGCTCCGCGCCGGTCTTGCTGGGCGGGACGGCCGGCAGCGGTTGGGCATGAACCGCGACCGCCGCGGGGCCAGCCACGCCGGCCCCGCCGGCCACGCCGGCGACCTCGAGGGCCTCGGCGGCACCCTCCGCCGCAAGGCCGTCGCGCGACGGCCCGGGCCGCGGCGGCGGCCTCCGGCCGGACCCGGATGTCGCGGAGATCGACGTGGAGACCGTCGGCGGTCCGATCAGCTTCCCTGACGATGTCGCCAACGAGCGCACGAGCCCGACGAGGTTGACGAGGATCGCGGCTCCGAGGAGCACGTGGATCCCCTGGTAGACACAGAAGAAGAAGCCCGGATCGCCGGCGAGGCCCTGAGCGCCGGTGATGACGCGGACGATGGCCCACGTGCCCGAGGCCACGGCAATGAACCCGAGCGCCATCGCCAGCCAGTAGCCGACCCACGAACGCCGCAGGAGGAGGCGTCCGGCCAGCACGCACAGGGCGCCGAACACGAGCGGGATCACCGTGAATGCCGCCAGCTCGGTCGGGGGCAGGTTCATCTTCTGCCCGCCGCCGAGGAGCCAGATCATTCCAAATGTGAACGCGCTGAGGAACAGGAACCCGGCAAGCACGATCAGCTGGCCGCGTGCCGTCCGGACTCGCCCGGGCAGCCGGCTCCGGAGCCGGCCTCGGATCTTCGGCGCGACGGTCCCCTCGGGCGCCGGCCCGAGTAAATCGCTGGACAAGCTCTGGTCGCTCGTCGTCATGTTTGGTGTTGTGCTCCCGTCTTCGTCACTGGCCGTTGAGCTCTCCACCAATGGCCATGTTCGCGGCATGCGCCTCCAGCGCCGCGCTCAGCCGGCTCTCCCCTGCCGGCGTGTGGAGATGGCATCGGGCGAGCTGGCCGTGGCTGCCGGCTCGGTTGAGATCCGGCGCTACCTGGCTGCAGAGGTCCCACGCGTACGGGCAGCGCGGCTGGAACCGGCAGGCAGGTGGCATGTTGAACGGGTTCGGAACGGTGCCCTTGATCGACCGACAGCCGGCCGCCCCGCTTCTCCACGGTCGGGATCGACTCGAGCAGGCCCATCGTGTACGGGCGTCGCGGGTCGACGCAGGACGTCGTCGACCGTGCCCTGCTCGACGACCTGGCCGGCGTACATCACGACGACGTCGTCGACCATCTCGGCGACCACCCCGAGGTCGTGGGTGATGAGCAGCAGCGCCGAGTCCGGTCCGCTCCTGGATCGTCTTGAGCAGCTCGAGGATCTGGGCCTGGATCGTCACGTCGAGCGCGGTCGTCGGCTCGTCGGCGATGAGCAGCTTCGGGCTCGCACGAGAGCGCCATCGCGATCATCACGCGCTGGCGCATGCCGCCCGACATCTCGTGCGGGTACTGCTTGACCCGCCGCTCCGGGCGTCGGGATCCCGACCAGCTGGAGCGACTCGATCGCCCGGTCCCAGGCTTCCTTCTTGCTCGACCTTCTTGTGGAGCTCGACCTGCTCCGCGATCTGGTCGCCGACCGTGAACACCGGGTTGAGGCTGGTCAGCGGCTCCTGGAAGATCATCGCGATGTCGTTGCCGCGGATCTTGCGCATCTCCTCCATCGGGGAGGCCAGGATCTCCGGCCGTCGAACCAGATCTCGCCCGCGACGATCTCGGCCGGCGGGATGTCGAGGAGCCGCATGATCGTCAGCGCGGTGACGCTCTTGCCGCGAGCCGGACTCGCCGACGATGCCGAGGGTCTTGCCCCGGCCGCAGGCGTGAACGAGACGCCGTCCACCGCGGGGACGGTGCCGTCCATGACGTGGAAGTAGGTCCGCAGGTTGCGGACGTCGAGCAGGATGTCGTCGCGGCGGCGGCGCCCCGACGCGGCGCGGGCGACGTCGACGTCTCCGTCATGCGCGCGACCGCGGGTCGAAGGCGTCGCGCAGGCCGTCGCCGATGAAGTTGACGGCGAGGACCGTCAGGATGATCGCGAGGCCGGGGAAGAACGGCCACCACCAGTTGCCGATGGGGGATGAACGTCAGGGCGTTCGACGAGGATGTTGCCCCACGTCGGCGTGGGTCGGGTTGACCCCGAAGCCGAGGAAGCTGACGAACGCCTCGGCGATGATGTTCGCCGGCCGACGATCAGCGAGCGACGACGACGATCGGGCTGAGGGCGTTCGGCAGGATGTGCCGGAAGATGATCCGCCGGTCGCGGACGCCGACGGCCCGCGCCGCCTCGACGAACTCGCGCTCGCGGATCGACAGGAAGAGGCTCCGGACGAGGCGGCTCACGCCCATCCAGCTGAAGAGCCCGAAGATGACGACGATCGATCGGCGAGCCGTTGCCGCCGCCGAAGAAGTCGGCGACGACGAGGATCACGAACAGCAGCGGCAGGCTGAGCATCACGTCGACGACGCGCATCAGCATGTTGTCGGCGAAGCCGCCGACGAACCCGGCGATCGCGCCGACGATCGTCCCGATGAGCACGCCGATGATCATGCTCGCAGAAGCCGATGAACAGCGAGGTCCGGGCGCCGTCGACGACGAGCGTCAGGACGTCGCGCTGGAGGCCGCCGGTCTCGCCGAACGGATGCGCGAGCGACGGCGGCCGGCCGATGGCGCACGATCTCGTCGGGGCGCGGGATGTCCGTCGGAAGTCGAACGGGCCAGATGAGCGGGCCGACGATCGCGCGACGAGCGATGAGCAGCGCCCGAGGATGCCAGGCCGATCAGCGCCAGGCGGTGCCTCTTGAACTTGCGCCAGGCCAGCTGCCACTGGCTGAGCGATTCGAGGCCGACCTCGTAGTCGGCGCGCCGGACCTCTCCGGCGGCGTGGTCGTCGACCTCGGCGGACGGCCACGTCCGCGGCTCGATCGTCCTGTGTCATCGTCGCGGCCTCGGCCTAGTACTTGATGCGCGGGTCGACGACCGCGTACGCGACGTCGGCGATCAGGTTCGCGAAGACCACGATCATCGCGGTGATCAGCAGGACCCCCATCAGCACCGGGTAGTCGAACGTTCGCGTGGCGTCGATCGTCAGCTTGCCGATCCCCGGCCAGCGAGAAGATCGTCTCGGTGACGATCGCGCCCGTGAACAGGAACGGGATCTCGAGGCCGATGTTCGTCACGACCGGCAGCATCGCGTTGCGGAGCGCGTGCTTGAACGTCACCGATCCGGCCCGGCAGGCCCTTGGCCTTCGCCGTCCGGACGTAGTCCTGGCTGAGGGCCTCGAGCATGCTCGCCCGGACGAACCGCGAGTCGCCGGCGATGTTCACCACGACCAGCGTGAACACCGGCAGGATCAGGTGCCTGCCGATGTCGACGATCGCCGTCGATCGGGTGCTCGCCGAAGTACACCCAGTACGCATCGCTGCCGAAGGCCGGCGACAGCCCGCGTGTCGATCATCCCGCTCGCCGGGCAGGATGTTCAGGCCCGGTCCGCTGAACAGGAAGATCAGCATGATCCCGAGCCAGAACGTGGGCATGGCGAAGCCGACGTAGGCGAACATCGTCGCGCCTGGTCGAACAACGAGTAGCGTTTCACCGCCGCGTAGACGCCGATCAGGATCGCGATCGTGAGCCAGATGACGAGCGCGAACGTGGCGAGGATGAACGTCGGCAGCGCGGCCGCGCGCGATCCGGTCCATCGACCGGCTCGCCCGAGTCGATCGAGTAGCCGAAGTCGCCGTGGAAGACGCCGTTGTCGCAGCCGCGATGCGCGCTCGGCAGGAAGTTCGGCCAGCCCGTCGGGCCGAGGAAGGCGTCGGCGGCGGGAGGACCCGGCGATGTCCTCGCGTCGGGGTTGCAGATGCCCATCCAGCGGCAGTACTGGATCGGGATGGGCTGGTCGAGGCCCCAGGCCTTCTTGAACTGCTCGCGCTGCTCGTGCGTCATCCGGGGGTTCTGGGCGAACTTCGCCGTGCGGTCCGCCGGGCGCGGCGAGGAGGATCGCGTACACGACGATGCTGATGCCGAAGAGGACGGGGATCGCCTGGATCGACGCGGCGGATCACGTATTTCGTCATCGGCTCACCACCTGTCGTGTTGCGTGGTTGTTGCAGAGATCACGGTGCCTGCTTCGGCGTACCGCGTCCCGGGCCGCATCGGTGACGACACGGTACACCGGTTGGATATCACTCGGGGCGCCCGCATGGACGGGCGCCCCGAGATCGTTGCAGGCTCCTGAGACGCGCCCGGAGGGCGTCGGCTCAGTTACCCCTTGCGAACCAGTCGACGACGTTCCAGGTCGGGCCCGGCCTGGGTCGGGTTGCGCGAAGAAGTTGCCGAGCTTCGGGCGCGACGAGGTCGACGTTCTTGCGGTAGTAGAGCGGGATCTCGACGGTCTTCTCGACGTAGACCTTCTGGAACTCCGCCATCGCGTCCTTGATGACCTTGAAGTCCACGCTGTTCTTGACGGTGTCAAGCGCCGCGTCGATGCCGGTGTCCTCGACCTGGGCGTTGTTGACGCCCTTCGGGTCGAACTGGCTGCTGTGATAGCTGAAGTAGTTGCCGAGCGGGTCGATCGACGAGCGTGAACGCGTGCTCCGCGAGGTCGAAGTTGCTCGCGCGACAGGACGCACGGGGTGTCCGCGGTGGACTGTTGTAGTCGGCGAAGATGTTCGTCGGGTCGACCGCGTTCGGATGACCCTCGATGCCGACGTCCTTCAGCCAGGCGGCGATGAGCGCGAGGGTGTCCTCGCGGACCTGGCGGGTCGTCGTGCACAGCTCGATCTTGGCCTTGAGGCCGTCCTTCTCGCGGATGCCGTCGCCGTCGGTGTCCGTCCAGCCGGCCGCCTCGAGGATCTGACTGGCCTTGTCGGGATCGTAGGTGGCCGGCGGCTGGTCCGCGAAGAACCACGCGTCCGGGCGAGATGTTCGTGTTGGCGACCTGGACGGTACCGCCCAGCAGCCGGGTGTTGATCTCGTTCTTGTCGATCGGCGTAGGCGACGGCCTCGCGCATCGCCGGGTCGGCCATCGGGCAGCCCGGTGCCGCGGTCGGCGACGGCGGGGTTCTGCGAGCAGCCGCCGGTCTCGTTCAGTCGACGCGGCGTGTCCGACCAGTTCGGGCGAAGGAACTCGTACGGAGCGCCGGGATCGCGCGACCTGGTCACCGAGGTCCTGGACCTTCGGCATGTCGGAGTCCTGGAGGTCGGTCGCGATGTCGACCTCGCCGGCCCGGAAGCCGGCGATCATCGCGTCCGCGTCGCCGTACCACTTGCAGATGAGGGTGTCGAGGTGGGCCGGCTTGCCGGTCGCGCAGCTCGGTAGTTCGGGTTCTTGCGCGAGGCGCAGCTCGGCTGCCCGGCGTCACGGACTCGAACTTGAACGCGCCGCTGGTCGGCATCTTGGCGATCTCGTCGGGCCGGAAGCCCTTGCCCGTTGACCTGGTCGGCCACCGGGATCGGCCTCGAGGTAGTGGCGCGGCAGCGGGGCGACCGCGAGCGTGATGTAGCCCTCGTAGATCTTCGTGAAGTGCACGACCATCTCGGTGTCCGACGGGCACTCACCAGTCCTTGATGTCCTCGTAGCCGACGAGGTCGACGACGCCGACGTTGTCCGGGTCGAGGACCCATTCCCAGGCGTACTTGAAGTCGTCGCAGGTCAGGGCCTCGCCGTCGGACCACTTCAGGCCGTCGCGGAGCTTCCAGGTGACGGTCATCGCGTCGCCGTTGTCGCCCGGGCACCTTGACGCCGCCGTTGGCGGTCGTCGGGATCGTCCGCCGCGAGGTCCGGGCGCGTACTTGTAGTCGTTGGTCAGGATGACGAGCGTCGACCAGGCGCCGAGGCGACGTTCGCCTCGGTGACCTGGCTCGGTAGAACGGGTTGAACTGGTTGGCTTCCTGCCAGTCGCCGATGATGATCGTGCCGCCGTCCGTGCCCGTCTTCCGGCTTGTAGGCCGTGTTGGTCAGGTCGACATCACCGCGTGCTTGCCGGCGCCGAGGCCGGCGCCGACGCCGGCGGGGCTCGAGGCCGGTGGCGTCGACGCCGCTCGGCGACGGGCTGGCTCGCTGCACCCTGGCATGCCGCGAACACGATCATCGTGCTCGCGAACAGGCCAATGAGAGGTTTCCGCATCAAGACTCCTCCACTTAGTGTGTCTCCCCACACTGCTGGTCGCAGGCCCGCCTGCTTCTTGAGTCGCGGCAGCCCTCGCGCCATCACCCGTCAGGCATGGCCTGATGGGACGGTCGAACCAAGGGCACGCGCGAGCACACGGTGAGCGTTCGGCTCCTGCGCTCCGGGTACTATGGCCACGGGGCCATACGCTGTCAAATTGCCTCCGGCGGTCGCCCTTGGGCTCGGCCGGGCTCACCTCCTTCCGCGTCGGGTGGAGTTGTCGGGGTAATCCGGTGGGGCTCGCGGCGGCCGCCGCCATGGCGACCGGCGTGTCCGCGCGGTCAGGCGCCCTGGTGGAGCTGGCGATGTACGCGGCCTCGATCTGGCGATCGACTGGCCCGCCTCGAGCCCGCACCGCCTCGGGTGGCGTCGCGACCGGGCCGAGCACGTGGCTCCGCCGAGGCGGACCGGCGCAGACGAGGACGGCGACGATGGCGAAGCTCATCGCGAGCCCGGCGAGCGGCGACATGATCGCCGGCCGGCGCGCCAGCTCTGGAGCCGGACGCGGAGGCGCGGCCAGGAGTCGGGCGGCGGCTCGACGCGGGCGGCCTCGTCGCCCATCCGGCGGAGGGCCGTGATCGTCGAGCATCGTCGACTCGACGACCTCGGTGCAGCGGGTGCAGCGGTCGAGGTGGGCCGAGGGCCTCGGCCGTCCCGGCCCGACCTCGCCGCGGTCGACGAAGTCGATCAGGGCCGAGCCGGTGCGCGCGCAGCACCGGGCTCGAGCTCGATCACGAGGCCTTGCCTCGACCTCGTCGCGCTGAGCGGCGAGGTAGGCGCCACCGAAGCGGCGGTCGCGCTCGAGGTGGACGCGGAGGTTGCGGAGCGCGTAGTGGAGGCGCGACTTGACGGTGCCGAGCTGGATCCCGAGGACCTCGGCGGTCTCCTGGAGCGACAGCCGCTGGAGGTAGTAGAGGACGACGACGCTGCGATGCTTCTCGGGCAGCGCGGCGATGCCCGTCGCGGACGATCAGGCGGAGCTCGGCCTGCTCGGCGCTGGTCCGCGGGCAGCGGGCCGTCGTCGGCGCCGGTGCGCCTCGGCGGTCTCGTCGATCGGGTCGGTCGCGAGGCGCCGGCGCGACAGGCGCGAGTAGCACAGGTTCAGCGAGACCCGGTGCAGCCAGGGCAGCGGCGAGACGTCGGTGTGGAGCGTGTGCCGCCGCTGGTAGGCGCGGGCGAACGTGTCCTGGAGGATCTCCTCCGCAGCCTGCGATCGCCGGTCAGGCCGTAGGCCGTCCGGTAGATCGAGGTTGCGATAGCGAGCGAAGAACTCCTCGAAGGCGTCCAGGTCGTCAGCCTGGACACGGCGCAGCAGCTCCGCATCCATGGCCTGGCTGGTCCGTCGACGTGGCGCCTCCCGCAGCGTCGTTCGTCGTCGGTCTCCGTGCAGGCGATAGGCCCGTGGGCCGTCTGTTGTCAACAAGATACCCGATTCGTCGCGAAAGGTTCATTCCAGTCTCGCTCGGCGCCCGACCAGATCGTGCGGCGCCATTCCGCCGGGCGTCCGGCTCAGTCCGGGCAGGGCATCTCGCGCGCCGGCCATCGGCCGCCAGCGCAGGTTCGGCTGGCGGGCGGCGGTCGCCTCGTCGAGCCGCCGGACCGGCGCGTCGTGCGGCGCGCGTCGTGACGAGCTCCGGGTCGTCTCGCGCCTCGCGCGGCGATCGCGATCAGCGCATCGGCGAAGGCGTCGAGCGTCTCGACCGACTCGGTCTCGGTCGGCTCGATCAGCATCCCCTCGTCGACGTCAGCGGGAAGTAGATCGTCGGCGGGTGGAAGCCGTAGTCGATGAGCCGCTTGGCGATGTCGAGCGTCCGGACGCCGGTCGCGCTTCTTGATGCCGGCGGCCGACGCGACGAACTCGTGCTTGCACGGCCGGTCGAACGGGATGTCGTACGGCCTCGCCGACGCGCGCGCTTGAGGTAGTTCGCGGCGAGGACCGCGTCGTCGCTGACCTCGGCGCAGGCCCGTGCCGCCGTGCGCGCGGATGATAGGCGTACGCGCGCACGAGGACGCCGGTGCTGCCGACGAAGCTGCGCAGCCGGCCGATCGACGTCGGGCCGCTCGCCGGCCCGCTCGAGCCGGAACGTGCCGTCGTCGCTCGCGCAGGACGCGCGGCGCCGGCAGGAACGGCAGCGAGCGTCTCGCCCACCCCGACCGGTCCGGCGCCCGGCCCGCCGCCGCCGTGCGGCGTCGAGAACGTCTTGTGCGAGTTGAAGTGCATGACGTCGAAGCCGGCCTCGCCGGGCTTGAACCGGCCGAGGATCGCGTTGAGGTTCGCGCCGTCCATGTAGGCCAGCGCGCCCGCCGCGTGGACCGCGCTCGAGCAGCTCGCCGATCCGCGTCTCGAACAGGCCCGAGCGTCGACGGGTTGGTGATCATCACCGCGGCGGTCCGCGGCCCGAGCGCCGCCCGGAACGCGTCGAGGTCGACGCCGCCGTCGGGCGCCGACGGGATCGTGATCGTCCTGAAGCCGGCCATCGAGGCGGTCGCCGGGTTCGTGCCGTGCGAGCGAGTCCGGGACGAGGACCTCGTCGCGCTCCATGTCGCCGCGGGCGCGGTGGTAGGCCCGGATCATCAGGATGCCGGTCAGCTCGCCCTGGGCGCCGGCCGCCGGCTGGAGCGTGACCGCGCGCATGCCCGCTGATCTCGGCGAGCGCGCTCCTCGAGCTCCCACAGCAGCTGCGAGCGTGCCCTGGGCGACCTCGTCGGGCGCCAGCGGGTGGAGCGTCGCGAAGCCCGGGCAGGCGGGCGGCCCACTCGTTGATCTTCGGGTTGAACTTCATCGTGCACGAGCCCGAGCGGGTAGAAGCCCGTGTCGACCGCGTAGTTGAGCTGCGACAGGTTGACGTAGTGGCGGACGACCTCGGGCTCGTTCAGCTCCGGCAGGGCCGGCGGCGTCGCGCGGCGTGCTCGGCCGGGATGCCGGTCGAGCGCGTCCTTCGGCGGGTGCGGGATCTTGCCGCCGCCGCGGCCCGGGCGGCGACAGCTCGAACAGCGTCGGCTGGAGGCGCTGCGCCGACGACGCTCATCGGGCCGCCCCGACCGCCGGCGCGGTCGCGGCGCCGGTGCTCGGCGCGGCGCCGCCTGGCGTCGCGCCAGCTCCGCGCAGGCGCGGCGAACCGCGCGATCTCGTCGCTCGTGGTGACCTCCGTGGCGCACACGAGCAGCGCGTCGGCGAGGCTCGGGTCGTCCGGCTCGGCGTCGGCGAGGACGAGCCCGGCGAGGACGCCCGCGCTCGAGCAGCCGGCGATGGACGGCGCGGGCGTTCGGCACGCGGACGGCGAACTCGTTGAGGTACGGCCCGGGATGCAGCGCGCGGCGACGCCGACGGCGGCGAGCGCCGCCTCCAGCTCGGCGGCCCGCGCCGCGCCGAGCGCGGCGACGTCGCGCAGGCCGTGCGGCCCGATCGTCGCCAGATAGATGCGCGCGGCGAGCGCGAGGAGCGCCTGGTTCGTGCAGATGTTGCTCGCCGCCTTCTCGCGCCGGATGTCCTGCTCGCGCGCGCGCAGCGTCATCACGAACGCCCGCTTGCCGTCGACGTCGGTCGTCATGCCGACCAGCCGGCCGGGGATCTGGCGGACCAGCGCGTCGGTGCGAGGCGAGGATGCCCGAGGTACGGCCCGCCGTACTGCGGCGGATGCCGAGCGGCTGGCCCTCGCCGGCCGCGATGTCGGCGCCGTACGCGCCGGGCGGGGCGAGCACGGCCAGCGACACCGGCTCGACGACCGCCGACGAACAGCGCGCCGGCGGCGTGGGCCAGGCCGGCCGATCTCGGCCATCGGCTCGAGGAGGCCCGAGGAAGTTCGGCTGGGCGGCGATCACGCCCGCGACCGGGCGATCCGCGTCGGCGAGCATCCGCTCGAGCGCGGCGAGGTCCGTCGTGCCCGCGGCCGTCGCCGTCGGCGACGAGCGGGATCTCGTCGAGCTCCAGCCCGCCGCCGAAGTACGTCGCGCAGCGTCTGCGCGGTAGTGCGGATGGACGCCGCGCTGACACGAGGACCCGCTCGCGGCGCGTCGCGCGGCAGGTCATCAGCGCCGCCTCGGCGGTCGCCGCGGCGCCGTCGTAGTGCGACGCGGACACGACGTCGAGCTCCACCAGCTCGGCGATGAGCGACTCGTACTCGTAGATGCTCTGGAGCGTGCCCTGGCTGACCTCGGGCTGGTACGGCGTGTAGGCCGTGTACCACTCGCCGCGGAGCAGCATCTGGTCGACGGCCGGCGGGCGTCCAGTGGCGGTAGACGCCGGCGCCGAGGAACGAGGCCAGGTCCGTCCGGTTGCGGCCGGCGAGGCCCTGCAGCCGGGCCGCGAGCTGCAGCTCCGGCTCCGGCTCGCGGCAGGTCCAGCGCCGCCGCCCGGAGCGCCTCGGGGATGTCCGCGAACAGCTCGTCGACGCTGCGCGATGCCGAGCGCCGCGAGCATCCGCTCGCGGTCGTCGGGGGTGTGCGGTCCGTATGGCATCGGGCTCAGCCCGCCGCGATCAGCGCGTCGTAGGCGGCCGCGTCGAGCAGGTCGTCGAGCTCGGCCGGTGTCCGCGAGCCGGACCCGGATCATCCAGCCCTCGCCGTACGGGTCGCTGTTGACGAGCTCCGGGGCTGCCGGCGAGCGCCGTCGTTCGTCTCCGTGACCTCGCCGCCGACCGGGCGCGAACAGGTCGCTGACGGCCTTGACCGACTCGACGACGCCGAACGTCGCGAACTGCGTCGAGCGTCGCGCCCGACGTCGGGCAGCTCCACGAAGACGATGTCGCCGAGCTGGTCCGCGGCGTACTGCGGTGATCCCGACCGTCGCGTCGTCGCCGTCGACGCGGACCCACTCGTGGTCCTTCGTGTAGCGCAGTTCGGCGGGGACCATCGCGGCATCCTCCTCGTCGGACCGGCTGAACGGCCTCCCTCGACGCGCGGGCGAGCCGGCGACGGCGCGGGCTACCGGGCCCGCGGTAGAACGGCAGGGCGACGACCTCGGCGGCGACCCGCTGATCGCGGATCTCGACGTCGAGCATCGTACCCGGTTCGGCATCGGCCGGAGCGACGTACGCCATCGCGATCGGCTTGCCGAGCGTCGGCGACTGGGTCCCGCTCGTGACGACGCCGGTCGGCGGTCGCCGGCCTGGACCGGGTAGCCGTGGCGGGCGATGCCACGACCCTGCACGACCAGCCCGACGAGCCGCTCTCGACGCCCGTCGCGCGGCGACCTTCTCGAGCGCGGCCCGGCCGACGAAGTCGCCGGGCTTGTCGAGCTTGACGACGCGGCCCAGGCCGGCCTCGAACGGGTTGGTCGTCGCGGTCGAGCTCGTTGCCGTACAGCGGCATCCCGGCCTCGAGCCGGAGCGTGTCGCGCGCGCCGAGCCCGACCGGCAGCATGCCGTCGGCGCCGGCCCGCCTCGACGCAGCGCGTCCCACAGCTCGCCGGCGCGGGCGTGTCGACGAAGACCTCGAACCCGTCCTCGCCCGTGTAGCCGGTCCGGGCGACGAGCGCCGGGATGCCGGCGACGTTGCCCTCGGCGATCGCGTAGTAGCGGAGCCCGTCGAGGTCGACGTCGGTCAGCGGCCGCGACGATGTCGACCGAGCGCGGGCCCTGGATCGCGACAGCGCCGGTCGCGAGCGACCGGTCGTCGAGGACCGCCCTGAACCCGTCGAGGCGCTCGGCGAGGGCGTCGCTGACGACCTGCGCGTTGCCGGCGTTGGCGACGACGAGGAACCGCTCCTCGGCCGAGCCGGTAGACGATCAGGTCGTCGATGACGCCGCCGTCCGGCGCGCAGATCATCGAGTAGTGGGCCCGGCCCTCGCGCAGGGCCGGCGGGTTCGTGACGAGGGCGTAGGCCAGCGCCGCGCCGGCCTCCGGGCCCTCGACGAACAGCTCGCCCATGTGCGACAGGTCGAACAGCCCGGCCCGCTCGCGGACCGCCCGGTGCTCCTCGAGGATGCCGCGTGTACTGGACCGGCATCAGCCAGCCGCCGAACTCGATGAGCCGCGCGCCGAGGCGCGTCGTGCCGGTCGCGGAGCGGGCGTCTCGTGGAGCGTCGGGTCAGCGTCTCGGTCATGTCACGGTCCGTGCGCCGCCGACGCGGCTCGTGTCGGCGGGGCGGCGGCTCCGCGTCGCGACCTGGCGCCGTCGGCGCTCGGCGGCGACGACCTCCGCGGCCCGGGCGACGAGCGCCCGCTCGGTCTCGAACGTCAGGAGCGCCGGCGCCTCGTCGAACGCGGACCCAGCGGACCTCTCGAACTCGTGGTCGTGGCGGGCGAGGTCGCCGCCGGTCGGCTCCATCAGGAAGTAGTGGACGGTCTTGTGGATCCGCGTGCCGCGCTGGACGAACCAGTACTCGATCGAGTCGAGGAGGCCGGTGATCCGGACCTCGAGGCCGGTCTCCTCGGCGACCTCGCGGAGCGCCGTCTGCTCGCGGGTCTCGCCCGGCGTTCGGGGTGCCCTTGGGCAGCGTCCAGGTGACGACTGTCGCGGTCGCGCCGGCGGCTGCCGACGACGAGCTGAGGGACGTCCGCCCTCGTATCGGACGACGATGCCGCCGGCGGAGGTGGCGGTCGCGGTCCTCAGCCGCGCCACGGCGCCGTGGCGGCGCTGGAGCGACGGGCCGTGCCCGGCGCGACCGGTGCGCGCCCAGTGCATCGCGACCGCGGGCCGCGGCCGGCCGTCGGCGGGCGGACGCGGACGGGCGGCGCGGACGGCGCGCCAGCCGCCGCGGAGATGGGCGAGGGCGCTGCCGTCGGGCGGCGGAGGACGGTCGGCGCGGGTCGACGCGGGCTGGAACGAGCCGGCCGCGCGGAGCCCCAGGCGCCGCTCGCGGGCCCGCGCCGACGGCCGGACGAATCGCGCCGCCGGACGGGCCGCGTACTTGCGCGGCGATGCTGTGCTCCATGGGCGGCAATGGTACCGCGTCAGTCCGGCGTTGCAAGGGCTGGAGCACGTCGCGCAGGTCGGCCGCGGCCTCCGGTGTCAGCGCGCCACGGCGCTTCGGCGATGGCGATCTCCCGTTCCGCCGCGGCGCGGTAGAGGTCCAGCGCGTCCGGGCGCGTGGGCCCGCAGCGCCGCGAGGTGGGCGGCGAGCGTGCCGCTGTCGCCGCGGGTCATCGGCCCGGTCAGGGCGGCGTCGATCCCGAGGGCCCGGGCGTTGGCGAGCGTCCGCTCGATGAGCGGCCCGTAGATCGCCAGCGGCCCGCCTCGTCGAGGCCGGCGACGCGACCCAGCTCGGCGATCGCGTCGAGCAGGGCGACGAACCCGCCGGCGGCCAGGACGGCGGCCGCGTGATAGGCCGCCTTCGAGCCCGGGCGCGAGCCGGACCGGCGCGGCCCCGATCGCCTCGGCCATCCGGGCGAGCAGGTCGGCCAGCTGGTCGTCGCCCTCGATCGCGATCGTCGCGCCGTGGAGGGCCGCGACCGCCCGCTCGCGTGTCGGCGAACGCGACGAGCGGATGGAACGACCCGACCTGCGTCCCGGCCGCCATCGCCGGGGCGAGGACCTCGGCATCGAGCGCACCGCTCGTGTGGACCATCGCCTGGCCGCTGTACATCCGGAGCTCGCCCGCGACCGGGCGCGAGCGCGTCGTCCGGGACGGCGACGATGATCAGCTCGACCTCCTCGACGAGCGGCGTGCGCCTCGGCGAACGCCCGGCCGCCGGGGACGAGGCCGCGGAACCGCTCGCGGCGCGCCGGATCGCGGCTGGCGACCGCGTGGACCGGCCAGCCGGCCCGGACGAGGGCGACGCCGAGCGCGGTGCCGACCGCGCCGGCCCCGACGATCCCGATGACCGGCGGCTCGCCGGGCGCGCTGCTGAGTGGGGATGCGCGTGGTCGTGCGGCGTGGACCTCGTCGCCGTGGCGGTGGTGGCCCGGGCGGCACCGGGTCGAGGTCGATGCCCGCCGCCTCGATCGTCGATCGCGTCCTCGGGTCGTGCCGTCGCCCGGTCGTCGCCGCTTCGCGGTCGTCCGGCCGGGCTCCCCGCCCCAGCCTTCATCGGCGCGGCCGGGCCGCGCGACCGGGCGCGTCGGCCTCGCGCGGTACTCTTCCACGCGACGAGTGTACCGACCGCACGCGACGGAGGACGCGTGGCGACTCGCCTCGCGATCCCTTCGGCGCCCGAGCCAGCCTTGGCGCCGGCCTGCCCGACTTCTACCGGCTGACGCCGTCGCCGACCGGCTCGACCTGGCGACCGCGCCCGTCACGCTCAAGATCCTCCTCGAGAACCTCCTCCGCCACGCCGGCGGCGGGCATCGTCGAGCCGAGCGACGTCGAGACGCTCGCCGTCTGGCGCGCCGGGCGTCGCCGCCGAGGCCGAGATCCCGTTCATGCCCGCGCGGGTCATCCTCCAGGACTTCACCGGCGTCCCGGCGATCGTCGACCTCGCGGTCATGCGCGACGCGATGGCCGACCTCGGCGGCGACCCGGCGCACGTCAACCCGCTCGTGCCGGCCGACCTCGTCATCGACCACTCGGTCCAGGTCGACCGGTTCGGGACGCCGGCCGCGTTCGCCTTCAACGTCGAGCGCGAGTACGAGCGCAACGGCGAGCGCTACCAGCTGCTGCGCTGGGCCCAGACGGCGTTCCGCGACCTGCGGGTCGTGCCGCCCGGGACGGGCATCGTCCACCAGGTCAACCTCGAGTTCCTCGCGACGGTCGTGACGGACGCGCCGACGACGGCGGTCCGGCGGCCGGATCGCCTACCCCGACACGCTCGTCGGGACCGACTCCCACACGACGATGATCAACGCCCTCGGCGTCCTGGGCTACGGCGTCGGCGGGATCGAGGCCGAGGCCGTCCTGCTCGGCCAGCCGCTCTACCAGCCGATGCCGCGGATCGTCGGCGTCCGCCTCCACGGCGAGCTGCCGCGCGGCTCGACCGCGACCGACCTCGTCCTCGTCGTGACCGAGATGCTCCGGGCGCACGGCGTCGTCGGCGCCTTCGTCGAGTTCGCCGGCGATGGGCTGGCCGAGCCTGTCGCTCGCGGACCGGGCGACGATCAGCAACATGAGCCCGGAGTTCGGGGCGACCGTCGACGCTCTTCCCGATCGACGACGAGACGCTCGCCGTACCTGCGCCTGACCGGCCGGTCCGCCGAGCGGATCGCGCTGGTCGAGCGCTACGCGAAGGAGCAGGGCCTGTGGCGCGAGCCGGGCCGCGGCCCGGCGTTCGACGAGACGCTCGAGCTCGACCTCGCGACGGTCGAGCCGTCGGTCGCCGGCCCGCGGCGGCCCCAGGACCGGGTGCTGCTGAGCGACCTGCGCGCCAACTTCCGGACGGCCTTCCCCGACGGGCTCCAGTCACTCGACGAGGCCGGGGTCGAGGCGCGCGCCGGCCCGGCGGCGACGTCGAGGAGGCGACGCGCCGAGTCGTTCCCGGCCAGCGACCCGCCGTCGTTCACGGCCTCGACGCCGGACCGGAGCCCGGCGCCGACGGCGGAGCCGCGGCCGCCGACGGCGCCGGTCGTCGACGGCCGGTCGTACCAGCCGATCGAGATCGAGGTCGGCGGCGAGCAGGCGACGGTCCGGACGGGCTCGGTGGCGATCGCCGCGATCACGTCCTGCACGAACACGTCGAACCCGACGGTCATGGTCGGCGCCGGGCTGCTCGCCCGGAACGCCGTCGCGCGCGGGCTGACGCGTCGGCCCGTCGGTCAAGACGTCGCTCGCGCCCGGGCTCGAAGGCCGTCACCGGCTACCTCGAGGCCGCCGGGCTGATGGCGCCGCTCGAGCAGCTCGGGTTCGCGCTCGCCGGCTACGGCTGCACGACCTGCATCGGCAACTCCGGCCCGCTCGACGAGCCGATCGCCGAGCGCGATCGAGGCGAACGATCTGGTCGTCGCCGCCGTCCTGTCCGGCAACCGCAACTTCGAGGGCCGGATCCATCCGCTCGCCCGCGCCAGCTACCTCGCCTCGCCGCCGCTCGTCGTCGCCTTCGCGCTGGCCGGCCGGGTCGACATCGACCTGACGACCGAGCCGCTCGGCACGGGCTCGGACGGCCGGCCGGTGTTCCTCGCCGACATCTGGCCGTCGCCCGAGAGATCCGCGCGGTCATCGGCGACTCGATCGACCCGGAGCTGTTCCGCCGGACCTACGCGGTCGTCTTCGAGGGCGACGAGCGCTGGCAGGCGCTGCCGATCCCGACGGGCGACCGCTACGCCTGGGACCGACGACTCGACCTACATCGCCAAGCCGCCGTTCTTCGACGGCCTGACGGCCGATGCCGGCGCCGGTCGCGCGACATCGAGGGTGCCCGGGTGCTCGCCGTCCTCGGCGACTCGGTCACGACCGACCACATCTCGCCGGCCGGCTCGATCGCCGCCGTGGTCGCCCGCCGGCCAGTGGCTCCAGGAGCACGGCGTCGGCGCCGCTCGAGTTCAACTCGTACGGCGCCCGGCGCGGCCACCACGAGGTGATGATGCGCGGCACGTTCGCGCAACATCCGGCTGCGCAACGCAGCTCGTCGAGGGCCGCGAGGGCCCGTACACCGTCCACCTGCCGGACGGCGAGGAGATGTTCATCTACGACGCCGCGATGCGCTACCGCGACGAGGGCGTGCCGCTCATCGTCATCGCCGGTCGCGAGTACGGCTCGGGCTCGTCGCGCGACTGGGCGGCCAAGGGCACCGGCGCTGCTCGGCGTCCGGCCGTGCATCGCCGAGAGCTACGAGCGCATCCACCGCTCGAACCTGGTCGGGATGGGCATCCTGCCGCTCCAGTTCCTGCCCGGCGAGAGCGCCGCGTCGCTCGGGCCTCACCGGTCGCGAGCGCTTCGCGATCGGCGGGCTGGAGGCCGGGCTTTCGCCGCGCCAGCGGGTCGGCGTCGTCGCCCGAGCGACGAGCGACGGCGGGCGAGCGGCGGTTCGAGCGCGATCGCCCGCCTCGACGGCCCGATCGACGTCGGCTACTACCGGCAGGGCGGCGATCCTGCCCGCGGTCCTTCGCCGGCTCGCGGCGACGAGCTGAGCGTGGACGCTCGAGCTCGACGGGGTGGTCGCGGCAGCGCCCGAGGCTACGGGCCGCCGCGGCGCGACGCCCGCACGGGCCGGCGGCTCTGGGACGACCTGCGCGAGAGGTCGGCAAGGCGGTCGTTGGGGTCGACGAGCCGCTCCGGCTGTCTCGTCGCGCTGCTCGCCGACGGCCATGTCGCTCCTCGAGGACGTCCCGGGCACCGGCAAGACGCTGCTCGCCGCGCGCGTCGCCCGGGCCCTCGGCCTCACCGACCGCGCGCGTCCAGGGCACGCCCGACCTGCTGCCGAGCGACGTCACCGGCTCGAGCATCTTCGAGGCCGGCCGGCTCCGCTTCGTCGCCGGGCCCGGTCTTCACGAACATCCTCCTGGTCGACGAGATCAACCGGGCGACGCCACGGACCCAGTCGGCGCTGCTCGAGGCGATGCAGGAGCGCCAGGTCACGGTCGAGGGCACGACCCGTCCGCTGCCGGACCCGTTCCTCGTCCTCGCGACCCAGAACCCGGTCGAGTTCGAGGGCACGTTCTCGCTGCCGCAGGCCCAGCTCGACCGCTTCCTGCTCCGGGTCCGGATCGGCTACCCGTCGGAAGAGGCCGAGCGCACGGATCGCCCGCCGCCACCAGGCCGAGGCGGAGCCGCTCGACACGATCGGGCCGGTCACCGCCGGACGCGGCCTGATCGCGCTCGCGCGACGAGGTCCGCGCAGGTCCGGGTCGCCGACGAGGTCGAGGCGTACGCCGTCTCGATCGTCCGCGCGACCCGCGAGCCACGACGACCTCCAGCTGGGGGCGAGCCCGCGCTCGTCGGTGGCGCTGTACCGGGCGGCCCAGGCTGCGGCATTCCTCGACGGCCGGGCGTTCGTCCTGCCGGACGACGTCCGGGCGATCGCGCCGGCGGTGCTGACCCACCGGCTGGTCGTCGACCTCGACCGAAGCCTCCGAGGCGCCACCGCCGGAGTCGGCGATGGCGGCGATCCTCGACGCGTGCCGGCGCCGCCGTCGGCGCCGATGCGCCGGCGGGCGGGTCCGCCGGCGAGACGCTGGCAGCGCCTCCGTCCACCGAGCCGTCGACCGCTGAGCCGATGAGCGGGCGGGCCTTCGCGGCCGTCCTCCTCGTCCTCGCCGGCGCCTTCGTCGGCGTCCCGATCGTCGTCGTCCTCGGCCTCGTCGTGCTGCTGCTCGAGATCGTCCGCGCGGTCTGGACCCGTTACGGCCTACGCGGCGTGACCGTACCACCGGGCGCTCGCGACGGACCGCACGACGTGGGGCGAGGAGATCCCGATGACGATCGAGGTCTGGAACCGGAAGCGGCTGCCGCTCGCCTGGCTCCGCGCCGACGACGACGCGAGCTCCGGCGTCGTCGTCCGGGAGCGCGACCTGGTGGATGGGAGCCGGGGGGCGGCGCGTTGCGGAACGTCTGGACCCTCGCGCCGTTCGAACGGGTGACGCGCCGATTCCACGTCGGAGCAGAACGGCGCGGGGTCTACGACCTCGGCCCGGTCGACCTCGTCGGTCGGCGACCTGTTCGCCCGCCAGGCCGTCGTCGAGGAGCGCGACCAGCGGGCCCGGTTCATCGTCCGGCCGCGGACCGTCGCCACGACTGGGATCGATCGGCCGGACCAGTGGGGCGGCCTCGAGCGCGCCAAGGCCGGCCTGACCGAGGACCCGTCGCGGTTCGCGGGCGTCCGCCCGTACGCCCCGGGCGACCCGCTCCGGCGGGTGCATCAACGGGCGAGCGCGCGCCTCGGCGCACCCGTCACGAAGCGGTTCGAGCCCTCGCGCGACCGCGAGGTGCTCATCGCGCTGGACGTCCAGATCGCGCCCGGGCCGGCCTGGGACATCGCGGTCGAGGCCGACGATGTCGAGGCCCTCTACGTGGTGGCCGCGTCCGTCGCCCGGACGCTGGCGACGGAGCGGGCGGCGTTTGGCTTCGCCGCCGCCGGCTTCACCGGGGCCGAGAGCCGCTTCGCCCATGTCCCGATGTCCTCGGCCGGCGGCCAGGCGGAACGCGTGCTCGACATGCTGGCCCGCCTCTCGACGCACGCCTCGGCGCCGTTCGAGCGGCTGCTCGGCCTCGTCCGGCGGATCGCCCGGCCCGGAACGACGATCCTCGTCGTGACCGCCCGCGACCCGACGCCGTTCGCCGGCTGGTTCCGGCGGATCGAACACGGCGGATGCCGGGTCGTGATCCTCGCCTGCGGGCGCGAGGCGACGCTGGACGCCGCTCGGGCGAGGTCGGCCGGGTTCGCCGCGCGCGCGGCGCGTCTCAACGGGCCGTGGCAGACGGCCAGCGCGCTGGAGACGGCGTCGTGACGGCGGCTCCCGGCGGGTTGCCGGCTCCCGGCGCCGCCCCGGCGCCCCCGGCACCGCCCCGGCCCCCACGCGCGCGCCGGGCCGCCGATCCGGCTGGGTCGCAGGGCTGCTCGACCTCGTCCCGCTCGGGCTTGCGATCGTCGCCGAGGCGGCCTGGATCGCCGTCGCCGGCGGGCTCATCGCCGAGTACACCCTGCAGGAGCCGCAGCTCGGGATCGGCGCGCTGGCGCTCTTCGTCGTGGCCGGCGTCGTGTCGGCGCGGGTCCTCGGACCGGCTGCCGGCGGCCGCTGGCCGAGCCTCGCGCTGCTGCTCGTGGCGGTCGGCGGCCTGGTCGGCTGGCTGAGCGCGCCGGCCGCCCGGGCGGCGCTTCTGTCCTCCGGCGTGATCGCGGCCCTCGGCATCAACCCGGCCGGCTGGGTCGCGGGGATCGCGGTGCTCCGCGGCTTCGCCCACTCGAAGCTGCCGATCTCGGCCGGGACGCTCGGGACGGTCTTCTCGGTCGGCGTCCCCGGCCTGGCGATCGCCGCGCTTGCCGGCGGGATGATCGCGGAGCCGCACCGGGCCCGGTTCCTCGCCGACGCGACCGTCGCGGTCGTCGTCTTCGCGGGCTGCTCGGTGCTGGCGCTGGCGATCGCCCGCCTCACCGACGTCGGCGCGGGGTCGGGGTTCGACTGGCGACGCAATCCGACGTGGGTCGCGCTGCTTGTCGTGCTGGTCCTGACGACGTTGGGGGTCGCGGTCCCCGCCGCGGACCTGTCGCCGATCTTCGCGCTCGCCGCGGGGTCTGCGGTCGGGCCCCTGCTCGTGATCGGTCTCGTCCTCGGGTTCAATCGGGGAACGATCCGGACCGTCGCCTTCGCCACGGCCGGCGTGATCCTCGTCCTCGGCCTGTTCCGCTTGATCGGCTCCGGCCCGCTTGGCGGACCGCAGGCGCTCGGCGGCGGCGCCGCGAGCTCCGTCGGCCAGCCGGGACCCGGCGCGATGGGTCCCGTCGGCCTCGTCGTCATCGTCGTCGCGGCGATGATCCTGGTCCTAGTCCTCGCCCGCCTGTGGAGCCGCCGCACGGCGCCCGACCCGTCCGGGCTCGACGAGATCCGGAGCATCGACCACGGCGACGCGACGACCATCCGGATGCCCCGGCGGCTCGGCCGGCGCCCCGGCGTCCCGGACCCGACGACCGCCGTCGAGGCCTACGTTCGGCTTCTTGCCGACATCGATCGCCGGCCCGACGTGCGCCGGGATGCGGCCGAGACGCCGGCAGCGCATGCGGCCCGGCTGCGGGCGAGGGGCGCGGCCGACCTCTCCCTCGACTTCCTGGCGGCCGACTACGCGCTCGCCCGGTTCGGCGGCGTGGCGCTGTCGCCCGCCGAGGACCGCCGGGCGCTAGACCGCTGGCGGAGGCTCAGGCGGAGCCTCGGCGCCCGCGCCGGGACCGGCAAGGCCGGGTCCGCCTAGCAGGCGCCCGAACGGGGTCGATCGCGTATCCTCCGCCGGCCATGCTCCGGATTCGGTCGTCGATCGCTGCCGCACTGGTTGGTCTCGTAGTCCTCGCCTGCTCCGCGGGCGCGACGCCCGTGCCGACACACGCCCCGAGCGTCCCTCCGCCAACCGCCACACCCGCCCCGACCGCGACGACCACGCCAACCGCGCAGCCGAGCCCCAGTCAGGCGGCCGGCACCGAGATCGGCTGCGACAGGGGTGGCCACGACAGCGCCTATCACATCCACTCGCTCGTGGGCGTCAAGGTCGACGGCTCGCTCTACGCGCCACCCGCGAACATCGGCATCACGACCTGCATGTACTGGGTCCACACCCATGCCGCGGACGGGATCGTCCACGTGGAGGCGCCGGCGAGCGTCCACCCGACACTCGGCGATTTCCTCGACATCTGGGGGGAGACCTACCCGGACGACCAGCTGCTGGTGAAAGCCCGCGAGGCGATCGCCGCGGGCGAGGTCACGGTCGACGACAAGCCGTTCGCCGGCGACGCGCTCGCGCTGCAGTTGGCCGACAGGATGCGGATCCTCCTCGGGAGCTAGGGGTCGCTCGCGGAGCGCCGCTCGCGGAGGAAGAGGAATGGTGGGCGATACTGGATTCGAACCAGTGACCCCGCGGATGTGAACCGCGTGCTCTAACCACTGAGCCAATCGCCCCGGCCTCGCCGATCATACCTTCAGGCCCGGCCAGCGGGCAACGATCGACGCCTCCGGGACGCCATCGACGACGACCAGCTTCTGGCGTCCCGCCGCGCCGGCCACGATCCGGACGTCGCGCCTCGCAATGCCCAGCTCGTCGGCGATGAGCCGGACCAGCGACTGGTTCGCCGCCCCTCCGATCGCGGGGGCCGCGACGCGGGCCTTCAACACGCCCTCGACCACGCCGTCGACAGCGTCGGACCCGGCACGCGGGGTGAGTCGGACGGCGAAGCGGACGTCGGGATCGGCCAGGGCTCAGCGCCGGCTGGCCGTGGGCCGATCTCCGAGAGTGGGCGCCACGCGGCCGAGTCTACCAGCGCGTTCTTCACACGTCCTCACAACGAGCTAGTGGCCGGCGGCGTGGACGTGCGGGCCGTCGCCGTGGTCGTGTGGCCGTTCGCCGAACAGCGCCCGGCCGACGCGGACGATCGTCGCACCCTCCTCGACGGCGACCTCGAAGTCGTCGGTCATGCCCATCGAGAGCTCCGGCCCGAGCCGGCCGTCGCCGGCGCGCAGCCGCTCCGACAGCTCGCGGAGCGCGACGAACGTCGGCCGGGCGTCCTCCGGGCGGGCGACCAGGCGGCCGATCGTCATCAGCCCGCGGACCTCGAGCCGAGGCAGGTCGCGAGGATCGTCGCGAGCGAGCCCTCGAGCTCCGCCGGCTCGAAGCCCGGCCTTCGAGGCGTCGTCGTCGACGTTCACCTGGAGCAGGACGGCGAGCGCGTCGCCGGCCGCGACCTCGCCGGCGATCCGGTCGAGCCGCCGGCCAGCTCGACCGAGTCGACCGACTGGATCAGCGTCGAACACCTCGAGCGCCCGCCGCGCCTTGTTCTTCTGGAGCGGCCCGACGAGGTGCCACGTCGCGCCGGCGACGTCGCCGACCTTGCCCTCGGCCTCCTGGACCCGGTTCTCGCCGAGCGTCGTCGAGCCCGGCCGCGACGCGCCGCGCGAGCCGCTCGGCGGGCACCGTCTTCGAGACGGCGACGAGGGTCACGTCCGCGCGGATCGCGCCCGGCGCGCGCAGCACGCGTCGGCGATCCGCTCGAGGACGCGTCTCGCGGGCGGCCCGAAGGCGCTCGACGCTCGGCCGGGTCGGTCGCCATGGGCCGCAGGCACCGGCCGGCCGCTACTTCCGGCGGAGGAAGCTCGGGATCTCGAGGTCGTCGGCGTCGTAGGTCGCGGCCGCTTGACCGGCGACCGGCTCGCCGACCGACCGCTCGACGCGCGGCGCCGCGACGCGGCCGCGGCCGTCGTCGTCGCGTCGGCGCGCTCGATAGCCGCCGTCGGACTCGTCGCGCTGGCGCTCCAGCTCCTCGAGGAAGTCGCGCTCGCGCGGGCGCCCGGATCGCCGGCCGCGTCCTTGACGCCGGCTGCGCCGGTGCGCGCGCGGTCGTGCCGCTTGCGGCTGCCGTCGAAGCCGGTCGCGATGACGGTGATCATGACCTCGTCGCCGAGGCGCTCGTTGAAGCTCGTCCCGAAGATGATGTTGGCCTCGGGGTCGGCTGCCGCGCGGATCTCCTCGGCGGCCTCGGTCACCTCGAACAGGCTCAGGCTCGACGAGCCGGTGATGTTGAACAGGATGCCCTGGGCGCCCGGCGATGTTGACCTCGAGCAGCGGGCTGGCGATCGCCTGCCGCGCCGCCTCGACGGCGCGGTTCTCGCCGGTCGCCCGGCCGATGCCCATCAGCGCCGACCCGGCGTCCTTCATGATCGCCCGGACGTCGGCGAAGTCGAGGTTGATCAGCCCCGGCATCGTGATGATGTCGCTGATCCCCTGGACGCCCTGGCGCAGGACGTCGTCGACGACCCGGAACGCGTCGATGATCGAGGTGTTCTTCTGGACGACGTCCTTGAGGCGGTCGTTCGGGATCGTGATCAGCGTGTCGACCTGGGCCTTGAGCTCCTCGGCCGCCTTCTCCGCGACGAGCTTGCGCTTGGCGCCCTCGAACGTGAACGGCTTCGTCACGACGCCGATCGTCAGCGCCCCGGCCTCCTTGGCGATCTGGGCGACGATCGGCGCGGCGCCGGAGCCGGTCCCACCGCCGAGCCCGGCGGTGATGAAGACCATGTCCGAGCCGTCGAGCGCCTGGGCGATCTTCTCGGAGTCCTCCTCGGCCGCCCGCTGGCCGATCGTGCTGTCACCGCCGGCGCCGAGGCCGCGGGTGATCTTGTCGCCGATCCGGATCTTGTGCGGCGCGTCGGACTGCAGGAGCGCCTGGGCGTCCGTGTTGCAGGCGATGAACTCGACGCCCATCATCT
The DNA here is from genome assembly GCA_963845925.1 of uncultured Chloroflexia bacterium. Classification (GTDB taxonomy): domain Bacteria; phylum Chloroflexota; class Limnocylindria; order Limnocylindrales; family CSP1-4; genus CF-46. The sequence continues at coordinate 86,734 of CAWJUA010000027.1, read as the reverse complement.
CGGCCCGGATCATCCGGTTGACGGCGTTGCTCCCGCCGCCGCCGACGCCGATGACGCGGATCAGCGCGAAGTTCTCGGAATTGGAACGCAGCGGCATCGCCTCTCCTCCGGTGGCTGTCCGGGCCATGGTCTTCGTCGATGTCGGCCGATCGGGCCGCTGCTCCTCGGGCACGCGTTCGAGGCTCGGTCGGGTTGGGGCGGAGTCTACCACCGGGTCGCGCCGTGCGGGTCGTGAAGTCCGCGTCATGGGCCTGTCGCTTCGGACAGCGAGCCCGTGGTGCGCCGACGCACCCACGGGCGGTGTCGGGCGCTAATGGGGCGTTTGCCCTAGTGGACAGCCCGCGGCGGCGGCTGCGATGCTCGCCCGCGGGGACCTTCGTACTACTCGGGGAGAGCGCGCGTGGATCCATCGGTACCGTCGCCTCTGCGCTGCTCGCCGGCGGCCTTGCCGGCGTCCTCCTCGGGGCCGGCGCGGCCCTCGCCGCCGACGGCCCCCCGAGGTCTCGTGGACGCGCCGACCTCGTCAACGAGACGACGCTGACGTTCGGTCCGATCGACGTGGTACGCGCTCCGGTCGACGGCGCCGGCTACCACGCGTGGCCCACCAGTCGGACGTCGTCCTGGCGGTACGCGCCCAGACCGATGCGGACGGCGCCGCGGTCCTCAGGGGTTGCCCGCCCGGGCCGGGTGGCGCGCCGGAGCCGGTCCCCTCGACGTCTCGCGACGAAGGACGACGTCGTTCACCGATCCCGAGCGGCTGCACGCTGGCCGGACTCGGCGGCCGAGGCCTCGACGGTTGTCGAGCGCGATGTCGAGGTCGACTTCACCGGTGACGAGCAGTCGCCGGCAAGCTCGCTCTCATGTCCGCCGGAAGCGACCGCGCCGACGCAGGAGGTGGGCGGCATCCAGGGCACACCGGGGCCGAAGCACACGCTGCCCCCGACCGACGCGCCGCCGGGCCGGCCCAGGGACATGGCGACGGCCTGGCCGTCGCGGTCGCGCTGATCGCGCTCGGGTCGGCGATCCTGTTCGCGACGCCCCGGCGCAGGCTCAGCGCCGTTCGCGCCCGCCGCGGGGACCGGCTCCGCCGCTGAGTCCGATCAGGACCTTCAGGCCGGCAGGAAGCTGAGCCGGACCGTCCGGGTCGGGTTGTCGCGGTTCGGGTCGAGGAGCGCGATCGACTGCCACGTCCCCAGCTGCAGCCGCCCGTCGACGACCGGCACGCGTCAGCGTCGGTGGCGCCAGCAGCGGCAGGACGTGATCCGCGCCGTGGCCCGGCGACCCGTGGCGATGCCGCCAGCGGCCGTCGCGCGGCAGCAGATCGTCGAGCGCCTCGAGCAGGTCGGAGTCGGAGCCCGCGCCCAGCTCCATGATCACGAGCCCGGCAGTCGCGTGGGGCACGAACACGTTCAGCAGCCCGTCGCCCTCGCCGCCGACGAACGAGGCGCAGGCCGCAGTCAGGTCGAAGAGCCCGGGATCAGACCCGGTCCGGACGGAGAGCTCGGTCGTCTTCAGGGGAAGATGAGCGCAGCGCGTCCCGGAGCCGGCCGAGGCCGCCGCTCGCCGGCGCGCTCTCGTAGCGCATCGGCTCGCCCGCCGAGATCGAGCCGGCGCCCCACTGGAGCAGCCCGACCGCCGTCGAGTAGGCGGGCGTCAGGATCGTGTCGACGAGCCCGCCGATGTTCGCCGGCGACGCGACCCGGACCGGCATCGAGAGGACCTCGCGGGCGAGCTCCGCGGTCCCGGCCAGCTGCGAAGCGCCGCCCGTCAGCACGATCCCCGCCGGCAGCATCCCGCTCCCCGCCCGGCCCATCTCGGCCCGGACCAGCTCGAACGTCTCGCGCATCCGGGCCTCGATGATCTGGCAGACCTCGAGCCGGCTGATCGTCCGCCCGGCCTCCTCGCCGAGGACCGACACGCTGATCTCCTCGTCGTCGGCGACCGAGGCGAGGTTGCACGTCCCGTGCCGGATCTTCAGCTCCTCGGCGACCTGGAGCGACGTCTTGAGCCCGATCGCGACGTCGTTCGTGACGTTGTTGCCGCCGACCGGCAGGACCGCCGTCCGGAACGGCGAGCCGTCGGCGAACATCGCGAGGGCGATCGTGCCGGCGCCGATGTCGGCGACCGCGACGCCCAGCTCCTTCTCGGTCTCGGACAGGACCGCCTCGGCCGAGCCCAGCCCGCTCGCGACCAGCTCGTCGATCTTCACGCCGGCCGCGGCCACGCACTTCGAGAGGTTCTGGACCGCGGTCGCGGAGCCGGTGACGATGTGGACCTCGACCTCGAGCCGGAGCGCGCTCATCCCCAGCGGGTCCTTCACGCCCTCCTGGCCGTCGACCTTGAAGCCCCGCCGCTCGACGTGGAGGACCTCCTGGTTCGACGGGATCGAGACCGCCCGGGCGACCTCGATCGCCCGGTTCACGTCCTCGCGCGTGACCTCCTTGCGGGGCCCGCTGACCGCGACCTGGCCGGGCGAGTTCAGGCTCTCGACGTGCTGGCCGCCGACGGCCACGAAGGCCCGGTCGATCTTCCAGCCCGACAGGCGCTCGGCGCGCTCGACCGACTCGGCGATCGAGCGGACCGTCTGGTCGATGTTGACGACGACGCCCTTCTTGAGACCCGACGACGGGACGGTCCCGTGGCCCATGACCGTCAGCCGGCCGTCGCGGCTCACCTCGCCGATGAGCGTGCAGACCTTGGACGTGCCGACGTCGATCCCGACGAGGACCGCTTCTCTCTCCACGGGCGGCGTTGCCCTCCCTTACACGAAGTGGCGCCGGATGAGCGCCACGTTGTTGAAGATCCGGAGCCCGAAGCTGATCAGGGCGACGAGGTAGAGGTCGAGGCTCAGGCGGTCCCCGATGAACGTCAGCAGCACTGCCACGATCGCGTTGGTGAGGAAGCCGCTGATGAAGATCCGATTGTCGTAGACCCCGTCGAGCTCGGCGCGGACCGCCCCCAGGACCGAGTCGAGCGCGGCGAGGATCGCCACTGCCGTGTACCGACTGGCCTCGAAGCTGACGTTGACGTTGAGGACGAGCCCGGCAAGGACGCCCAGAAGGAGACCTCCCAGGGGTAGGAACACTCGGCCTCGACCTCTCTCCGGTGCGTTGCGGCAAGGCTACTCGACGCGGACGACGAGCGTCCACCCGGGCCGAACGGCGGGACCACCGTCGGGCCGCGGTTCACGGCGCCTTCGACGGCGCGGCCGACGGCGCCGGGCTCGCCCGGGGGATGTACGTCCCGTCGGTCGCGTCGGCGAGGATCACGGTCGCGACGTTCGACTCGCCCGCCTGGTGGAGCAGCTGCTGGAGCAGCACGACCTGCGCCGGCACGAGATCCGGCGTCCGCTGGCTGAGCCCGTAGAAGCCGAAGACCGCGACCCAGCCGCCCTTCGGCACGGAGCTCAGCGTGAAGCCGTTCTGGTCGGTGACGCCGGCCGAGAGCCCGGCCGCGGCGCTGCCGACCTGGGCCGGCGTGAGCGAGGCGAGCCGGCGGGCGACGTCGAGATCGACCGGGTCGATCGTCGAGCCGACCCGCAGCGCGCGCGAGGTCAGGCGGTCGTCGGCGATGACCGGCAGGCCGGCGAGGTCGCCCGGCGGCGAGGGCGGCGCCTCGGCGAAGAGCAGGCCCGTGTCGTCGACGTACCAGCGCCGGTCGTCGACGCGCCAGACGAGGATCGGCTGCCGCTCGTGGATGTCGACGGTCACGGTCCCCGGCAGTCCGACGCTCACGTCGGCGGCGGCGACGGCCGGGATCTCCGTCAGCACCTCCGCGAGCGGGTCGGTCCGGATCTCGAAGAGGTTCGTGCCCTTGGCGAGTCCGAGGCGGTCGCGGATCGCCGCCTCGCCGGTGATCGTCGCGCCGGTGATCCGGAGGTCGCTGAACCCGAACGCGGAGGTGGCGGCGAGGCCGTAGATCGCCGCGGCGCTCATGAGGAGCGCCAGCGCCGCGCCGGCCCGGACCGGGGTGAGCCCGGCGGACCGTCGCCGGACCGTCCGGGTGCGCCGTCCGGGCCCGCCGATCCGCCGCGCGGGTCGGACGGTCATCGGGGCAGGTCGCCCGGCTCGAGCGTGCCGTCGGCCCGCGCCTCGTGGCGCTCGATCGCGAGGTCGACGACCTTCTCGCAGACGTCGCCGAACGAGTAGCCGCCCGTTGCGGGCATCGTCGGAAAGAGGCTGATCGGGGTGAAGCCCGGGATCGTGTTGATCTCGGACAGGAAGAGGTCGTCGCCGCGGAGCAGGAAGTCGATCCGGGCGAAGCCCTCGGCGCCGATCGCCCTGTAGGCGTCGCGGGCGATCTTCAGGATCGCGACACGCATCGGGGTCGAGACCTCTGCCGTGATCGACGACTCGGACAGGCCCGGCGTGTACTTCGCGGCGTAGTCGTAGAACTCGTGGCCGGCGACGATCTCGCCGGGGCCGAACAGCTCGAGGCGGGCGTGGTCGTTGCCGATGACGCTGACCTCGAGATCGCGGGCGCCGGCGAGATAGGCCTCGGCGAGAGTGACCGTGTCGTAGCGGAACGCCTCGTCGAGCGCGGCCGCGTATTCGCCGGGGCCGTGGGCGAGCGTCATCCCCACGCTCGAGCCCAGCCGCGACGGCTTGACCATCAGCCGCGGGTCGCCGGTTCCGGCCGCGAACGCCTCGAGCTGGCCCAGGACGGCCTCGCGCTCGCCCGCCCAGCGCGACGCGCGGACCTCGATCCAGTCGACGATCGGCAGCCCGATCCCCCGGGTGAGCCGCTTGAAGACCGCCTTGTCCATGCCGATCGCCGACGCGGTGACGCCCGATCCGGTGTAGGCGAGGCCAGCGGCCTCGAGCAGCGCCTGGATCGTGCCGTCCTCGCCGAACGGCCCGTGGAGCGCGACGAACACGACCGGCTTCGGGTCCGCGCCGCGGAGCCGGTCGAGCGCCTCGCCGATCGTCTCCGGGCCGGTCGCGCCCAGCGCGAGCGGGTCGTCGTAGGCCGCCGGTTCGCGACCCGCGCGGCGGTGGTCCGCCGGCAGCCGCCACCAGCGGCCGTTGAGGTCGATGAGGATCTGCTCGACGGCGTGGCCGTTCGACGCGAGCGCCTCCGCGATCGCGGTCCCCGACACGACCGACACATCGTGTTCCGCGGACGGGCCGCCGAGGAGGACGACGATCGGGACGGGCGCGGTCACGCCGCGGTCCCCCAATCGCCGACGAGCTCGATCTCCGGCACGAGCTCGACGCCGAACTGGCGGGCGACCTCGTCGCGGGCGCGCTCGAGGACCGCCCGGACGTCGGCCGCGGTGCCCTTCTGGTCGTTGACGATGAAGTTCGCGTGCTTCTCGGAGATCGCTGCGCCGCCGATCCTCAGTCCCTTGAGCCCCGCGGCGTCGATCAGGCGGCCCGCGGAGTCGCCCGGCGGGTTGCGGAACGCGCTGCCGGCCGAGGGGATCCCGAGCGGCTGGTGCTCCCGCCGCCACTTCCGGATCTCGTCGAGGCGGCCCGCGATCGTCGCCGCGTCGGCCGGCTCCAGGTGGAACGACGCGCTGAGCACGACGTCGCCGGCTGGCGCCTTGAACCGCGAGTCGCGGTAGCTCAGGCGCAGGTCCGTCGTGGCGATGCGCGATTCCGTGCCGTCGGCGACGAGGACGTCGGCCCAGTCGACGACCGCGGCGACGTCGTTCTCGTGCGCCCCGGCGTTCGCCCACACCGCGCCACCGACGGTGCCGGGAATCGCCAGCCCGAACTCGAGGCCCGAGAGGCCCGCCTTCTGCGTCTCGGTCGCGGCGCGGGCCATCGGCACGCCCGATTCGGCGGTGTAGGTGGCGGCCGTCTCGTCGATCCGGGAGCCCTCGGCCCGGTTCTGGACGACGAGGCCGCGGACGCCGGCGTCGGCGATGACGACGTCGCTGCCGCGGCCCAGCAGCGTGAGCGGGATCTCGCGCGACCAGGCGAAGCGGACGATCGCTCGCAGTTCGTGGACGTTGTGGACCGTCGCGAACAGGTCCGCCGGGCCGCCGACGCGCATCGTCGTGAACCGGGCGAGCGGCTCGTCGCGTGACGTCTTCACCCCGATCCGGCGCTGGATCGCGGTCCCGATCGCGACCGCGTCGAAGGCCGAGCCGGACCCCTGCTCCGTGGCCGCGGCGGCGGTCACGCGAGCGATCCCCGTGAGATCCGCTCGATCTCGTCGGCCGTGGGGAACGGTCGCCGGTCCGAGGCGGCCATGACCAGCGCGGCGACCGCGTCGGCGGCTCCGGGCCGGCCCAGGCCCCGGGCCGCCTCGGCCATCTCGGCGCGCGCGGCGTCGCCCTCGGGCGCGAGCAGGTCCGCGGCCGCGACGAGCGCGTCGGCGTCGAACGTCTCGTCCGCGACGATGCGGGCCGCGCCGGCGTCGGCGAGGACCCGGGCGTTCGCGGTCTGGTGGCCGGCGGCGTGCGGGTACGGGACGATCACCGACGGGATGCCGAGCGCGGTGATCTCCGCGAGCGTCGACGCCCCGGCCCGCCCGACGACAAGGTCCGCCGCGACGAGCGCCGGCAGCATCTCCTCGCGCAGGAACGGGTACGGCCGATAGCGCGGGCGGGCGTCCGTGGGGAGCGCTTCGCGGGCGGCGAGCGCGGCCGCGTAGCCGTCCTCGCCGGCGACGTGGAGGACATGGCACCGTTCGACGAGCCGCGGCAGCGCGTCGGCGACCGCGGCATTGAACCGGGCGACCGCCTGCGACCCGCCGAAGATCAGCATGACCCGGGCGTCGTCGGGCAGATCGAGCCGCGCCCGGGCGTCCTCGCGCGAGACCGCCGTCACGTCCCGGATCGGCGTCCCCGTGACGAACCACGGCGCGCTGCTCGTCGCCAGCGCCGTGCCGGTTGCCTCGTGGGCGACCGCGATCGCGTCGGACAGGCGGGCGGTGTACCGGACCGCGCGGCCGGGGACGACGTTGCCGTCCCAGAGCACGACCGGGATGCGGAGCGGTTCGGCGGCGAGCAGCGTCGGCACCGCGACGTAGCCGCCGGTCGTGAAGATCGCCGCCGGCCGCTCGCGGGCGAGGATCGCCGCCGCCTGGGGCACCGACGCGGCGAGCCGGAGCGGGTCGGTCACGGTGTGGACGCTCATATCGACCGTCCGGAGCGAGCGCAGGACGAGCCGCCGGACGCGGATGCCCGCGCCGCGGACGAGGCCGGCCTCGAGGCCGCGACGACCGCCAAGCCAGACGAGCTCAGGCGGGGTCGGCCGGGCGCCGAGCGAGCGGGCCACGGCGAGGGCTGGGTAGATGTGCCCGCCCGTGCCGCCGGCCGCGATCAGCAGACGCATCGTTCCATGTCCCTCTTTCGACGGTCTCGCGCGAGATCGACAACAGGATGCCGACGGCCGCGAGGCTGATCAGCAGCGACGAGCCGCCGGCGCTGATGAACGGCAGCGTGATGCCGGTGACGGGGATGAGCACCACCACCACGCCGATGTTGATGAACGCCTGGATGCAGAGCCAGGCGGTGATGCCGGCCGCCAGCAGCGCCCCGAACGTGTCGGGCGCGGCCAGCGCGACCTTGATCCCGGAGTAGGCCAGGACGACGAAGAGGCCCACGACGACCAGGCCGCCGATCAGCCCGAACTCCTCGCCGATGATCGCGAAGATGTAGTCGTTGCTCGCGTTCGGCAGGAAGAGTCCCCCGGCCAGCCGGCTCTCGCCCAGCCCGGCGCCAAGGATCCCGCCCAGCCCCAGCGCGAGCAGGCCCTGGATCGTGTGGAAGCCGGTCCCGAGCGGGTCGGCCCACGGGTTCAGCCACGTCCGGATCCGCTCCAGCTGATAGCCGCGCAGACCGGCCACCACCATCGCCACGAGGGCGATCCCGACGATCCACGCGAGGTGGCAGCATGTTCGCCCCGGCGAGGTAGAACATCGCCAGCGCGGTCAGGCCGAGGACCATCGTCGTGCCGAGGTCCGGCTCGCGGAAGACCAGCACGATGATCGGGGCGATGATGACGAGGAACGGCACCGTGCCGGTCCACCAGCCCTTGATCCCGGTCCCCCGCTTCGCGAACCAATGGGCGAGGTAGATGACCATCGCGAGCTTCGCGAACTCGGCCGGGTGGACGGCCGGCAGCGGCCCGACCTTCAGCCACCGGGCGGACCCGCCGACCACGACGTTCAGGCTCGGGACGAAGACGAGGGCGAGCAGGACGAGCGCGACGAGGTACACCGGCACCGACACGAGGCGCAGGTAGCGGTAGTCGACCCGCATCATGATCGCCATCGCGACAAGCCCGAGCACGGCCCAGCCGATCTGGGGCCCGACGATCGAGAGCGTGTCGTCGTCGCGGAGGTAGGCCTTCATCGCCGACGAGCTGTAGACCATGAGGATGCCGATCGCGATCAGCGCGACGACGACGACGAGGATCGTGTAGTCGGCCTGGTGGCGCTCGCGCTTGAGCGTCTCCTTGCGCGGCTTGGCCGGCGTGCGGGGGGCGGCGGTCCGGACGTTCGTCCGCGGGACCGGCAGCGTGGCGCTCATGGCTCCCTCCCCTGCTGCGCGCGGCGCTCGGCGGCGAGCCGCTCAACGGATTCCTTGAACGCCTGGCCCCGGGCGGCGTAGTCCACGAACATGTCGAAGCTGGCGGCGGCCGGGCTGAGCAGCACGGTCGCGGGTGCGGCACCGGCGGCACGCTCGGCGATCAGGTTGCGGGCGATCGCGTCGGCGGCGCGGACCGCGTCGTCGAGCGTCTCCGCCCGGCGGGTGTCGGCGAGGCCGGCGTCCCGGAACAGCGCCTCGAGCGTCGGGCCGGACTCGCCGATCAGGACGGCGGCGGCGGCGCGCTCCGCGACGACGGCAGCGAGGGCCGATAGGTCGACGCCCTTGTCACGGCCGCCGGCGATCAGCACGACCGGCGGTTCGAACGCCTCGAGCGCGGCGACGACCGCGTCCGGCTGGGTGCCCTGCGAGTCGTTGACGAAGCGGACGCCGTCGATCGTGGCGACCTCCTCGAGGCGGTGCTCGACGCCGGTGAAGGCGGCGGCCGCGGCGCGGATCATCTCCGGCGGGATGTCGAACCACCGCCCGACGGCGACCGCGGCCATCGCGTTCGAGACGTTGTGGCGGCCGGGGATCGCGAGCTCCTCGACCGGCATGACCCGGCCCGCGCCGTCGTCCACGATCCAGCCGTCGACGACGCCCACGCCCCGTTCGCGCGGGGCGCCCCAGCCGTAGAACGTGACCGGCGCCGTCTCGAGCTCGGCGTAGGCCGCGACGACCGGGTCGTCGGCGTTGAGGACCAGCGCGCCGGCCGGGTCGACGAGCTCCGCGAGCCGCCGCTTGGCGGCGCGATAGCCCTCGAGCGACCCGTGCCGGTCGAGGTGGTCGGACGTGACGTTCGTGTAGGCCGCGACCGTCGTCCCGCGCGACAGCGTCGGCAATTGCAGCTCCGAGAGCTCGATGACGACGCGGTCGCTCGGGGTGAGCTCCGGCAGCCGCTCGACGAGCGGGATCCCGATGTTGCCGCCCAGCACGACCGGGTGAATCGGGTCGGCGGCGAGGACCGCGGCGATCAGCGACGACGTCGTCGTCTTGCCCTTCGTGCCGGTGACGCCGACGGTCGGCGCCGGGCAGAGGCGGAGGAACAGGTCCGCCTCCGAGACGAGCGCCGGCGCCGCCGGGTCGTCGACGAGGCCGCGCAGCGCCGCCCGCAGCCGCGGCTCGGTCGTCGGGAAGTCCGGGTTGATCGAGGGCGACGTCGCGACGAGCGCGGCGCCAGCCCACGCAGACGCGGGATCCACGTCCGGGCCGGCGACGAGGCGGAACGCCCGGCCTTCGAGCGCCGCCACGGCATCGGCCAGCTCGCCGGCCGGCCGGCCGTCGTAGACCGTCACGTCGGCGCCCATGTCGGCGAAGAACCTCGCGAGGGCGATCCCCGACCGGGCGAAGCCCAGCACCGTGATCGGCCGGCCGCGGAGGACGCCGTCGAGCACAGCGCCCAGGGTGAGCGTGTCGAGGTCGATCGGTCGCTCGGTCGTCATCGTCGGGCTCACGCGAGCCTCTGGATCGAGGCCAGGAACAGCGTCACGCCGAGGAGCCCGGCGAGGATCCCGATGATCCAGAACCGGAGCGTGATCTTCTCCTCGTCCCAGCCCGCCAGCTCGAAGTGGTGGTGGAGCGGCGCCATCCGGAAGATCCGCTTTCCGCCGCTCATCTTGAAGTAGCCGATCTGGATGATGTCCGACGCGGTCTCGATCACGAAGATCAGCCCGATCAGCGGCAGCACGAGGATCTGGCCGGTGATCAGGGCGATGACCGCCAGCGTCGCCCCCAGCGACAGCGACCCCGAGTCGCCCATGAAGATCTGGGCCGGGTGGACGTTGAACCAGAGGAAGCCCAGCAATGCGCCGATGATCAGCGCGCACAGGAACGCAAGGTTCGGCTGGGCCGGGACGTTCAGGAGGGCGACGAGCAGGAACGCGACGAACGCGAAGACGAGCGTCCCGCCGGCCAGGCCGTCGAGGCCATCGGTGATGTTGACGCCGTTGCTCGCGGCGATGATCGCGAACGCGGCGAAGATCACGTAGACCGTCGGGTCGATGAAGACCGGCCCGACGAACGGCACCGCGATCTGGTCGATCGCGTACGTCCGCTGGATGAGGAACGCGGCGGCGACGGCGAACACGACCTGCCAGATGAGCTTCTGGCGGACCCGGATGCCCTCGCCGGTCTTCGCGTTCAGGTAGTCGTCGAACGCGCCGAGCGCCGCCACCCCGGCGAGGGTCGCCAGCGGGGCGTAGATGCCGCCCTCCGGTGGCCAGCGCAGCAGCAGGTAGAGGGCGAGGACCACGAGGATGATCAGCCCGCCGCCCATCGTCGGCGTGCCGTGCTTGACGAGGTGGGCCTCCGGGCCCTCGATCCGGATCTGCTTCGTGAAGCCGGTCGCCCGCAGCATCCGGATATACGGCGGCATGAGGATGACCATGATCGCGAACGCCAGCAGCAGGCCCTGGATGAGCTCGACGGTCACCGGGGCCGGGCCTCGAGGGCCGCGACCAGATCCTCGACGAGCAGGTCGAGCTCGACGCCGCGCGAGGCCTTGACGAGGACGACGTCGCCGTCGCGAGTGTCGCTCTCCAGCGTCGCCAGCGCCGCCGGACGGTCCGCCGCCTCGACGAGCGCGTCCGCTGCCGAGCCCGGCGTCGCGCGCGCCGCGGCCGATGCCGGCCGCCCCGTCGCCAACGACGATGAGCCGGTCGACGACCCCGGCCGCGGCCGCTCCGACCCGCTCGTGGCCTTCCTCGTGTCCGTCGCCCAGCTCGAGCATCTCGCCCAGGACCGCGATCCGCCGGCCGGGCATCCCCGCCAGCAGGTCGAGCGCCGCGATCACCGAACCCGGCGATGCGTTGTAGGAGTCGTCGACGATCGTCACGCCACCCCGACGGATGAGCGCAGCGCGATGCGGCGCCGACCAGCCCATCGCGAGCGCCGCCGCGATCCGGTCCGGCGGGAATCCGGAGGCGAGCCCGACCGCCGCCGCGGCCAGCGCGTTGTGGACCGCGAGCCGGCCCAGCGTCGGGATCGTGACCGGCCGCCGCTGGCCGTCCGCGACGAGGTCGAACCGCATCCCGTCGGCGCCGGCCGATTCGATCGCGTCCGCGCGGACCATCGCGTCGGGCGCGAAGCCGTAGGTCATCACCCGAGCGTCGGTCCGGGAGCTCATCCGGCGGACCCGCTCGTCGTCGGCGTTGAGGATCGCGACGCCGTCCGGCGGCAGCGCCTCGACGAGCTCGCCCTTCGCCTGCTCGATCGCCTCGATCGTCCCGATCCGCGACAGGTGGACCGCCTGGACCGCGGTCACGACGCCGATCTCGGGCCGGCCGATCGCCGCCAGCTCGGCGATCTCGCCGCCGACGTACATCCCCATCTCGAGGACGGCGGCCTGGTGGTCGGGGCGGAGGCGGAGCACGGTCAGCGGCAGCCCGATCTCGTTGTTCTGGTTGCCCTCGTTCTTCAGCGTGACGAGCTCCGAGGCGAGCACCGTCGCGATCGCCTCCTTCGTCGAGGTCTTCGCGATCGAGCCGGTGACGCCGACGACGAGCGGGTCGAACCGGCGGCGCCACGATGCCGCGACGCGGTGCAGCGCGCGGAGCGGGTCGTCGACCTGGACGATCGTCGCCTCGACGTCGTCGAGCGCCAGCCCGTCGGGCGGCCGGGCGACGATCGCGGCCGCGGCGCCACGCTCGAGCGCGCCAGCCACGAAGGCGTGACCGTCGACGTGCTCGCCCGGCAGGGCAACGAACAAGTTGCCCGGGACGACCTCCCGGGAGTCGACCGCGCCGCCCAGGATCGGCCGGGAGGATTCGGCGAGGAGGCGGCCTCCGGTGGCTTCGACCAGGTCCCCCGCGGTCAGCCTCGGATCGGCGACGTCGCCCTCGGACCGCGGGCGAATCGCGGGATCGGTCACGCGGTCCAGTGTCGCATGCGGGTCCCTCACCGGCCGGCCGACGCGAGGTCGGTCACGGGCGGGCGGTGCTCCGGCAGGAGGCCCGGCCGGGTGATCGCGTCGGTCGCGATCCGGCGGAACAACGCGAACGACATGACCGGCATCTCGAGCTGGCCGACCCGGGCGATCGTCGGCGTGCCCTCGTTGATCTTGACCGCGACGACGAGGTCCGGGACGCCGGTCTGGCGGCCGATGTAGCCGACGAAGCTGTAGTTGAAGAGGTTCTTCTTCCAGTCGCCCTTGCCGCCGCGCGCGGTCGGGTCCCAGATCTGGGCGGTGCCGGTCTTGCCGCCGACGTCGTAGCCCTTGATCAGCGTCCGGTCGCGGTACGTGGGGACCTCGGTCACGACTCGCCGCATCATGTTCGTGAGCGTGATCGACAGCGAGGCGTCAAGGACCTGGCCGCGGGCGCCAGGGTTCAGCTCCGAGTCGCCGACGGCCTTCACGACGTGGGGCTGGACGAGCGTGCCGCCGTTGACCATCGCCGCGAACGCCGTCGCGAGCTGGATCGGCGTGACGCCGACGCCCTGGCCGAACGCGCCGTTCGCGAGGTCGATCGGCTGCCACTGGGTGATCGTCGGGTCGCGGACGATGCCGACCGCCTCGCCGGCGAGGTCGATCCCGGTCTTCGACCCGAAGCCCATCTTCGCCCAGACCGAGTGGAGGATCGCCGACGACTGGCGGGTGCTCTTGCCCAGCGCCAACGCGACCTTCGCGGCGACGACGTTGCGCGAGTAGGCCACGCCGTCCTCGAACGTCATCCAGCCGCGGGCCTTGTGGTCGGCGTCGTCGATGTGGGTGTGCCCGGGCAGCTTGAGGATGCCCGTGTCCTTGATCTTCGTCTGCGTCGTGACCGTGTGGGTCTCGAGGCCGGCGATCGCGGTGAGCATCTTGAAGACCGAGCCGGGCTCGTAGGCGGAGCTGACGATCGGGTCGATGAACCGGTTGGGGTCGTCGGCCGCGATCTGCTGGTAGGCGTTGCCGTCGTACGAGGGATAGGTCGTCTCGGCGAGGACCTCGCCGGTGTACGGGATCCATCGACGAGCGCCGACACGCTCTGGGCCTTGTCGGCGGCCCACGCGGCGAGGACCTCCTGCTCGAGGGCGAGCTGGAGGCCGGCGTCGATCGTGAGGCGGAGGTCCGCGCCGGGCGTCCCCGGGTCCTCGACGACGGCGGTGTCCGGGATGGGCCGGCCGGCCACGTCGCGTTGGGCGTGCACGACCCTGGGACGGCCGGCCAGGTCGGTGTTGTAGTACTGCTCAACGCCGTACTGGCCGACGCCGTCGCGGTTGACGAAGCCGAGGAGCTGCGCGGCGAGCGTCGAATCGGGCCCGCCGCCCTCGTGGGGATAGACGCGGACCGGCTCCGGCTCGAGCATCACCGCCTCGACGTCCTTCGCCTGGGCGGCCGCCCGGACGAGGTCGGCGGTCGTGCGGTCGAGGCCGTGGGCGAGGATGACGTACTGCTTGGTCGTCAGCATCCGGGCCGTCAGCCGATCGGCGTCGTCGCCGCTGAGCCGGAGGATCCGGACGAGCTCCGCGGCCACCTCCTGGCGGCGCTGCGGCGTGAGCTCCGACGGCATCGCCGCGAGGCGCTCGCGGTCGACGGTCGTGGCGAGGACGACGGTCCCGCTCCGGTCGAAGATGTCGCCGCGGCGGCTGGGGGTCGTGCTGACCTTCGTCGTCTGGGCGAAGGCCTCGCCCGACAGGCGGTCGCGCTGGGCCACCTGCCAATACGCGAGGCGGGCGACGAGCGACGCCGCGATCACGATGAACGTGATCAGCAGCAGCAGCATCCGGCGACGGGAGTCGGTCCGTCCGAGCATTCGTGTCTCGCGATTCAGGCGATGGTCAGTGGGCGGTCGTGGGGGGCGCGCCGAGGATCAGCGGGTCGGCGAGCTGGCCGAGGCCGGCGTCGAGCGCCTGGCGCCGGATCGCGGGCTCGCCACCCAGCCGGCTCAGGTCCGACAGCAGCTCCTGCTTGCGCTGGAGCAGCGAGTCGCGCTGTTCGATCATGTTGTTGATGTCGTAGCTGGTCGCCGAGACGCGGACCGACTGGGCCAGCGAGAAGAACGCGAGGGCGAACGCGACGACGATCCCGCCCAGCACGAACGGCAGGCGGTTCGAGCGTCGCTTGGCTCGGACGGCGCCACGGATCCGGCGCCGGGCGACGGGCGACGGCTCGCCTCTCCGGCTGACGCGGCCGGGAAACAGAGGCGACTGGGGGCGGGCGCCCTCGTAGATGGCCACCCGCTATTCGCCCATCAGGTAGCGCAGGCGCGGCGTGCGCGGGTCCATGAACGCGAACGGATCCGGGGCGGAGGTCGCCGCGGGCTCGTCGAAGCCGAGGTCCGATGCCTCCGGGAAGTGGCGCCGTGAATCCCGTTCATGCAGCTCGTGCTGGCGTCGCCCGTATGAACGTCGACGACTCGACTGGTGGCGCTTGCTCACGCTGGCTTCCTCCTTCCCGATCCTTCCATGGACTCGATTGGCCGCGGTCAGGCGGCCATGCGCTCGGCGGCCCGCAGGCGCGCGCTCCTCGCGCGGGGGTTTTCGGCGATCTCGGCGTCCGTCGGGGTCAGCGACGGCTTGGTCACGAGGCGAAGCCGGGGCGATCGGCCGCAGACGCAGACCGGCAGCTCCGGCGGGCAGATGCAGCCCTTGCGCTCGGCGTCGAGGAACCGCTTCACGATGCGATCCTCGAGCGAGTGGTAGGACAGGACGACGAGCCGGCCGCCCGGCCGCAGGAGGTCAACCGCGGCGGCCAGCCCGTCCTGGAGTGCATCGAGCTCTTCGTTGACGGCGATCCGGAGCGCCTGGAAGACGCGGGTCGCGGGGTGGATCCGGCGCCGGACGCGGGGGTTGCCGGGCGACACACGCTCGACGAGCGCGGCCAGCTCCTCCGACGTGGCGACCGGCGACGTGCTGCGGGCATCGACGATCGCGCGGGCGATCCGGCGGGCGTTCGGCTCCTCGCCGAAGCGCCGGAAGAGCGCGGTCAGCTCGTCGGCGTCGAGCGTCGCGAGCAGCTCCGCGGCCGGGACGCCGCGGCTCGTGTCGAAGCGCATGTCGAGCGGTCCGCCGGCCCGGATGCCGAAGCCGCGGTCGGTGTCGACCAGCTGGAAGCTCGAGAGACCCAGGTCGAACAACATGCCGTCGACCGCGCCGAAGCCGGCGTCCGGGGCGACGTCCTTCAGCTCCCGGAAGTTCGCCTGGCGCAGGACCAGCCGGTCGCCGAACCGCGGCCGCAGCCGGGCGTCGACTCTGGCGATGGCCGCCCCGTCGGCATCGAGGCCGAGGAGGCGGCCATCAGGCGTGGTCGCCTCCAGGATCCGCTCGGTGTGCCCACCGCCGCCGACCGTGGCGTCGATCTGAAGGCTGCCGGAAGCCGGCGAGAGCATCTCGATGACCTCCTCCGCCAGCACCGGCAGGTGCCCTTCCTTCATCTCTCCTCCACGACCGGACGACGGATCCCGGGCGGACCCTGGAAGCGCATGTGGTGCACGCCTAGATCCCGAGGCCCTGGAGGGCCTGGGCGAGCGACTCCGGGTCCTCGAGGGACTTGCGGTAGTCGTCCCAGCGGCCCGGGGCCCAGATCTCGGCGTGGTCGCGCGAACCGACGACGACGGCCTCGGCGTCGAGGCCGGCCATCTCGCGCAGGTAGGACGGGACGAGGACGCGGCCCTGGCCGTCGAGCGACGTGTCGACGGCGCCGGCGAAGATGAACCGCTGGAAGCGACGGGCACCCTCGATCGGTGATGGGCAGCGTCGAGACCTTCTCGGCCAGCGCGTCCCAGCCGGCCCGCGTGTGGATCGCGAGGCAGGCGTCGAGCCAGCGGGAGACGACGGCTCCGCCCTCGAGCTGGGCGCGGAACTTCGACGGGACGGCGATCCGTCCCTTGTCGTCCACCGAGTGCCGGTACTCGCCGGTGAACACTGACGGGCTTCCCCAGTGCGGGTTGGTCATGGAGCGCGCCGCTGGTGACTGTTACCCCACTTTGGGCCACATTCCACCACTTCCCGGCATCATAGCGCGCTCCGAGGCGCCGTCAATGGGCAAATCCACACGGGTCCGCTGAGGCCGCGATCGTTCGAATGACTGGGAAATCGGGCCGGCTCGGCCGGCGGGTCAGGCCCGGAGCGCCGACTCCGCGAACGAGGCCATGTCCGG
Source organism: uncultured Chloroflexia bacterium (assembly GCA_963845925.1). Taxonomy (GTDB): domain Bacteria; phylum Chloroflexota; class Limnocylindria; order Limnocylindrales; family CSP1-4; genus CF-46. The sequence goes on along the minus strand of CAWJUA010000027.1, from coordinate 70,115 downwards.
GAACGTCGCGTCCGGCGCGGCCGCGGCCGGCGGGGTGGCGCCGCTCCCCTCGCGACCGGCCCGGCGGTTGATCCAGACCGACTGCAGGCCGAGCTCCTTCGCCGGCACGTGGTCGTGGTAGAGGCTCTGCGCGACGTGGAGGATCCGCTCGCGCGGCCCGCCGATCCGCTCGAACGCCAGCTCGAAGTTGCGATGGCTGGGCTTGTAGCTCCCCGCCTGCTGGGCCGTGACGATCCAGTCGAACGTCACGCCGAGCCGCCGGTTCGAGGCGGCGAACAGGTCGTCGTCACAGTTCGTGATCACCGCCAGCCGGAACCGCCCGGCGAGCGCGGCCAGGGCCGCAGCCGAGTCCGGGAAGGCCGGCCACGCCCCGACCGACCCGCCAAATCGCCTCGACCTCGGCGTCGGTCGGCGAGATCCCCAGATCGGCGCAGACCCCGCGACAGCCGCGCCCGCAGCACCTCCCGATAGCGCAGGTACGGACCCGCCTCGAGCGCCGCCTCGTGGCGGGCATAGGTCGTCAGCAGCTCCTCGTCCGGGACGTCGACGCCGTGGGCCCGCGTCACCGCCCCGAGTCCCGCGGCGATCCCCGCCTCCCAGTCGATCAGCGTCCCGTAGCAGTCGAACGTGAGGACCTCGACCCGGCCGTAGTCGATCGCGGCCATCAGCGGGTCGGGGGCGGCATGCGGATCCTGTCGCCGGCGCGGATGGTCGTCGGGTTGCCGATCTGGGGGTTCATCCGGAGCACCGTGTCATACGGAACCCCGAACCAGTTCACGATGCTCCGGAAGTTGTCGCCGGAGCGAACGGTGTAGATCCAGCAGTTCGGCGTTCCCGGGCACTTGACGAGCAGGGCGTAGCGGGCGGCGGTGCCCCCGGTCGCCGGCGTCGGGACCGGCGTCCGGGCGGGGGTCGGCGCGGGGTCGGCGACGGCGTCGCGGGCGCGGGCGAAGGGGATGGCGTTGGCGCAGTCGTCGGCGGTGCGGCGGACGGCGATTCGACGACCGACGCCGCCGGGGACGTGGCGACCGGCGTCGCGATCGGAGCGTCGCTCGGCGAGGAGCGCTCCCCCACCGCCCGTCCGCGAGCAGGCTCGGGACGACGGCGACCGCGGGGCAGGTCGAAGCCGCCGCGGACGAGGAGGAAGCCGACCGACATCGCCGCCGCGGCGATCAGCACGAGGATCGAGCCCACGATCGCCGCCGAGGGGCCGCGTCGCGGCGGCGCGGCGGCAATCGCGTCGCCGGCGATGAGCGTCCCCCGCAGGTAGAGCGGGCAGTTGCTGTGGCCCGAGGTCAGGCAGACGAGCTGCTGCTGGCGGGCCGACTGGGGCGTCGGCGAGCCGACGGCGACGCAGCGATTCGCCGGGTCGGGGATCTCGACCGGCGCCGCGGCCGCGCCCGACGCGTCGATCGTGCGGAGGAACGGGCAGGTGTCGGGCCGCGGCGAGCGGGTCGCCGGGTCGGCGAGGGCCGCGATCGTCGCGGCGAGGTGCTCGCCCGCGACCAGCGGAGCGGGTTCGTCGACCTGCCAGGCGAGGGGCTCGACGGGTCGGTCGGTCGGATCCCCGGTCAGCGTGGGGCGGCCGTCCTCCTCCACGAACCCTCCGTTGCACAGATCCCCTCACTGGACGGCGCCAATCTAGTACGTTTAGCGTGTTGTCGTGGCATCTCGGGGGATGTTAGGCTCCGCCGCCCGACCGGGACCGTCGCCCGGCCAATGTGAGATCGAGGCCAAGTCCGAACCCGATGGCCCTGCCATTGCCGATCGTCCCCGCGGATCCGGAGGCGTATCGGCTCGCGCCCCAGCGGATCAAGCGGTGCACGTTCCGGCGCCTGATCCAGGTCGAGTCCGGCCCCGACCGGATGTACGACGTTGAGTGCCTGCTGCCGGACCGCCGCGTGCCGATCCCCCTCGGCCACCTCGAATCGGCCGCCCCGATCTGCAACGCGTGCACCGCGCCGCACACGTTCCGCCCCGACGAGGACTGACGTCCTGGCCACGATGTGGCCGTCAACGACCGGAGAACTCGCCCTTTTCCTGATCCTGCTCGTCGGCGGAGCGTTGATCGTCTCGGCCGTCGCCGGGACAGTTGCTGCCCTGGTCGCGGTCCGCGTCGTCGGGCCCAGGGATCAAGGTGGTTCGGACCGCCGGCCACGGTCGCCGGCATCGCGGTCTTCGCAGTCGTCATCGACGGCCGGGGTTCGATCGCCGTGGTCGCGATCCTCGCTCTGACTGTCGCGGTCCTTGTCACGCTGGTCGGGCGGCTCGGTGGGGCCGCGAATCCCCCGGACGACGCCGTTCGTGACCGCCGCCGCCCGGTCGGCCGATCCGGAGGGCACCATCGCCGCGCTCCGGCGGCGAGTCGGTCGTCAGGACTGACCGGGCGAGCGCCGCGCAGCCGATTGCCCGGCACTCAGCGCGATGGCCGAGCAGTTGCTGGCGTCGAACCACGTTCGCCGGCGTACTGAGGAAGTTGCGCGCAGCCTGCACAGCGGCGCCGGCGGGGCGGTGAGGTGTCAGCGAGGCGGTCTGTAAGCCGAGTTTTGTCGCTCCGGCTTGCGCCGTCGCGGATGGCCATCCATCTGGGGCCGCCGGTTGCCCGACGGCTCATGCGGCCGACCCGAGGGCTGGGCAGCGCGCCTCTCCCCCGACGGGTTGCCCCGTCGAGTTGCGCCCTCCTATTTGGCCTTGCACCGGGTAGAGCTTGCCGCGTTTCACTCCGGCCGAAGCCGGCATCGTCACTGTGGCGCTGGTCCTCGCCTCGCGGCGGACGGGAGTTGCCCGCTACCCTGCGCTGCGGTGCTCGGACTTTCCTCACGCCGCCGGTTGCCCGACGACGCGCGACCATCCGACCGCCTCGCTGACCGCGGGATTGTACCGGCCGGAGCTCAGGGCCCGATCAGAAGGTGGTTCGGCACGAACCCGCTTGCGATCGCGTAGCCGACCCGGAACACGATCCACGCCGCGATCGGCGCGGCGATCACGAGCCAGCTCCAGCGGGTCCACGCCCAGACCAGCCAGACGACCGTCGCGACGTACACCGCGGCGAAGAGCAGCTTGACCGCCGTGAGCAGCCAGTCCAGCGCCGCGTCGTCTGGGCTGACCGCGATGAAGAGCAGGTAGAAGATGCCGAGTGCCAGCTCGGCCAGGACCGCCACGACCCCGAGGACGGACACCACGACCTTCCGCCGGGTCGACGGACCGTCTGCGACCGATTGACCGCGCGCCGCGCGCGGAGATGGACCGGCCGAGGCCGGCTGGGCTCCCCCGTCGTCGCTCACGATCCGCCGGTCGCCGGGCCGGGGTCGAGGACGATCTCCCCGCCAGGTCCGGCGAGATGCAGCCGGCCCTCGGCGTCGATCGCGGCCGTCGTCGCCGCGGTGAGCGCGCCGGTGAACGCGCCCTCGATCCGCCCGACCGCGTCGTCGCAGGCCATCAGCGTCATCCCGACCGCGGAGAACGCGATCGCGCCGTCGACGAGCGTGTATCCGCCGAAATACTGGTTGCAGCCGGTCGTGCCGCTGACCCGGTCCGCCTCGAACGTGATCGTCGGCTCCCGACCCGCGACGGGCGCCGCGCCCGCGACCGAGACCGCCCGCCAGACCGTGCCCGCGAGCGACGCCGACGCCACCGGCCGTTCCTCGCCGGTCAGCCGGGCCGCCGGACGACCGACGCCGGGCCACCGGCCGCGACCCGGTCGATCGCCTCGTTCGCCAGCGCGTCGGCGGCGGAGTTCTGGGCCCGCGGCACGTGGTCGGCGGACCAGCGATTGAAGCCGCGGAGCGTGCGGCGAGCCTCTTCCCAGAGCGGGATCAGCTTTGCGTCCTTGACCCGCCAGCGGCCCGCGAGCTGCTCGACGATCAGCTTCGAGTCGAGGAGCATCGTCACCTCGGTCGCGCCGAGATCGCGGGCGAGGGCGAGGGCCCGGACGACGCCGGTGTACTCGGCGACGTTGTTCGTCTGGACGCCCAGGAAGTCCGAGATCGTCGCGTCCGGCGGCGCGAGCGGGTGGCGCGCGTCCGGCCGCGCGGCGTCGATGAGGACCGCCCCGGCGGACGCGGGACCCGGGTTGCCGCGGGCGGCGCCGTCGGTCCGGACGACGAATCCGCGCCGCGCGGGACCGGAGACGCTGCGGGCCTCGGGCACGTCGTCGGGCCAGAGCGTCGCGGGCCCGTCGGCGTCGGTCAGCTCGGGCTCCCATCGGTCGGCGCCGCATCGGCCGCTGCCGGCGCCGCCTCGCCCGTGACCGAGGCCGCCCCAACCGGGGCCGGCTCGGCGGGCGCCTTCTTGCCGCCGCCGCGGATCTTGCGCAGGAACAGCTGGACCGGGTCGTAGTAGCGGTCGGCGACGCGCTCCTTGAGCGGGATGATCGCGTTGTCGGTGATCTTGATGTGCTCCGGGCAGACCTCGGTGCAGCACTTCGTGATGTTGCAGAGCGCGATCCCGCCCTCGTCCTTGAGGTGCTCCATCCGGTCGGCCGTGTCGATCGGGTGCATCTCGAGCCCGGCGCTGCGGACGAGGAAGCGGGGGCCCATGAACGGCTGCTTCGTCTCGTGGTTGCGGAGCACGTGGCAGACGTCCTGGCAGAGGAAGCACTCGATGCACTTCCGGAACTCCTGGACCCGCTCGATGTCCTCCTGCTGCCAGCGCCACGTCTCCTGGGGCTGGTCGGCCGGCGGCTGGAACGGCGGGATCGTCTTGTTGACCTCGTAGTTCCAGGACACGTCGGTGACGAGGTCGCGGACGAGCGGGAACGCCCGCATCGGCTCGACCTGGATCGTCTCGCCCTCCTCGAAGTCCGACAGCCGCGTCTTGCACGTCAGGCTGGGCCGGCCGTTGACCTCGGCGCTGCACGAGCCGCATTTCGCGGCCTTGCAGTTCCAGCGGACGGCGAGGTCGGGCGCGTCGTGGGCCTGGATCCAGTGGAGCGCGTCGAGGACGACCATCCCCTCCTCGACCGGCACGTCGAACTCGTCGAACGTGCCCTCGGTCGAGGGCGTTCCCCGGAAGACGCGGAGATGGGCGTCGGCCATCAGGTCACTCCTTCGCGAGCAGGCTGCGGAGCTCGTCGGGCATCTTGGGCAGCTTCGTCGTCGCGACCTCCATGCCGTCGACGCCGAGCCGGACGACGCTGTTCTTCTTGCCCCACTTCTCGTTGAGCTCCGGGAAGTCGATCCGGCTGTGGGCGCCGCGCGACTCCTCGCGCTGGCGGGCGCTGCGGGCGACGGCCTCGGCCGCGACGAGCATGTTCCGGACCTCGAAGACGAGGTTCCAGCCGGGGTTGTAGGCGCGGCCGCCCGAGACGCGGATGTTCGGCCAGCGGGCGCGGATCGCGTCGAGGTCGTGGATCGCGTCGTCGAGGTCCGCCGCGGTCCGGAAGATCCCGACCTTGGCCTCCATCGCCGCCTGGAGCTCCTCGTGGAGGCGGTACGGGCTCTCGGCGTCGGCGCCGCTCTCGCCGAACGGCGCCGCCAGCTCGGCCAGCGCCGCCTGGACCGCGGCCGGGTCCATCCACGGCTCGTCGTCGCGGCTCTTCGCGTACTCCGCTGCGGCGGCCCCGGTCCGCTGCCCGAACACGAGCAGGTCCGACAGCGAGTTCCCGCCGAGCCGGTTCGCGCCGTGCATCCCGCCGGCGACCTCGCCCGCGGCGTACAGCCCCTCGCGGGTCGTCGCGCCGGTCTCCGCGTCGACCCGGATGCCGCCCATGATGTAGTGGGTCGTCGGGCCGATCTCCATCGGGCCTGCCGTGATGTCGACGTCGGCCAGCTCCTTGAACTGCTCGTACATCGAGGGCAGCTTGCGCCGGACGAGGTCGGCCGGCAGGTAGCTGATGTCGAGGAAGACGCCGCCGTGGGGCGAGCCGCGGCCCTCGCGGACCTCGGTGTAGATCGCCCGCGCGACGTTGTCGCGGGTCGAGAGCTCCGGCGGCCGGCGGGCGTCCGTCGTCTGGCCCGCGCTCAGGGCCTTGACCCACTGGGCGGCTTCCTCGTCGGTCGCCGCGTACTCGTCGCGGCGGTCCTCCGGGAGGTAGTCCCACATGAACCGCTTGCCGTCCTTGTTGCGGAGGATCCCGCCCTCGCCGCGGACCGCCTCCGTGACGAGCAGGCCCCGGACGCCGGGCGGCCAGACCATCCCGGTCGGGTGGAACTGGACGAACTCCATGTCGATGAGCTCGGCGCCGGCGAGGTACGCCAGCGCCTGGCCGTCGCCCGAGTACTCCCACGAGTTCGAGGTCACCGCGTACACCCGCCCGACGCCGCCGGTCGCGAGCACGGTCGCCTTCGCCGGGAAGACCACCGGCTCGCCGGTCTGGCGCCAGTAGCCGACCGCCCCGCGGACGTTGTCGCGGCCGCTCATCAGGTGGGTGATCGTGCACTCCATGTAGACCGTGATGCCCATCGCGACCGCCCGGTCCTGGAGCGTCCGGATCATCTCCAGCCCGGTCCGGTCGCCGACGTGGGCGAGCCGCGGATGGGAGTGGCCGCCGAACGGCCGCTGGAGGATCCGCCCGTCGCGGGTCCGGTCGAAGACCGCGCCCCACGCCTCGAGCTCGCGGACGCGGTCCGGCGCCTCCAGCGCGTGGAGCTGGGCCATCCGCGGGTTGTTCATCATCTTCCCGCCGACCATCGTGTCGCGGAAGTGGATCTGCCAGCTGTCGCGGTCGTCGACGTGGCGGAGGGCCGCGGCGACGCCGCCCTCGGCCATGACCGTGTGGGCCTTGCCGAGCAGCGACTTGCAGACGAGCCCGACGCTCGCCCCGGCCGCGGCCGCCTCGATCGCCGCCCGCAGGCCGGCGCCGCCGGCGCCGATGACGAGGACGTCGTGGGGGTGTCGCTCCAGGCGGTCGATCATCGGTCCGCGATCAGAACCGGATCGCCGGGTCCGTGATGATCCCGAGCGCGAGCATCCGGACGTAGACGTCGGCGAACGTGACCGTCAGCAGGCTCGCCCAGGCCCACGCCATGTGGTGCCGGTTGAGCGCCGTGATCCGCTGCCAGAGCGTGTACCGCGCCTGGCGCCGCCGCGAGCACGAGAAGCAGTCGAACTTGCCGCCGACGATGTGCCGCAGCGAGTGGCACGAGAACGAGTAGCCGCTCAGCAGCGCGGCGTTGAAGCCCAGGACGAACACGCCCAGCCCGATCCGGATGCCGCCGCTCGGCGGGAAGATCGACTGGACCGCGTCGATCCACAGGAAGACCAGCGGGATGAACGCGAGATACAGGAAGTAGCGGTGGAGGTTCTGGAGGATGAACGGGAACGCCGCCTCGAGGCTGTAGCGCTTGTGGACCGTCGGCTCGCCGACCGCGCAGCCGGGCGGGTCGGCGAAGTAGAACCGGTAGTAGGCCTTGCGGTAGTAGTAGCAGGTCGCCCGGAAGCCGAGCGGGATCCAGAGGATCAGGAGGCCGGGGCTGATCCAGGTCGGGAGCCACGACGGCGCGATCAGCGGCGAGAACAGCGGCGACAGGTAGCCGTCGTGCTCGTAGGGCGTCTGGAAGAGCGGCGTCAGGAGGATGCCGCTGACGAACAGGTACGTCGCGCAGACCGTGAAGACGACGGCCTGGACGCCCGGGTGCGAGCCACCACGTGTCGCGCCGCTCGGTCCGGCCCAGGCCCAGCGCCGCGGTGCCCGGCGGCTTCATCGGCGTCCGAAGCGGCGCGCGGATCGGGCTGCGGATCACGGCCATGGTGGCTGGGCGACCTCGTCACGTGGCCGAACGCCGAGGGGTGGGCGCGACCGGCCGGGAGTCCCGATTCTAGCGGCTGACGGCGGGGTGGATGCGTGCGTCGCGGGAGGCGGGCAGGCTCGTGGCCCGTCGCCGGTCATGCCTGGGCGGTCGAGACGGCGCCGAGCCGTTCGATGATCGCGTCGGCGAAGGCCCGGGTGCCGGCGGTCCCGCCGAGGTCGTAGGTCACGGTCCGGCCCTCGGCGATGACGTCGCGGGTGGCGGTCTCGACGCGGTCGGCGGTGTCCGGGTAGCCGAGGTGGCGGAGCATCAGCGCGCCGCTCAGGATCAGCGCCGTCGGATTGGCCTTGTCCTGGCCGGCGTACTTGGGGGCCGAGCCGTGGACCGGCTCGAAGACCGCCGCCTCGGTCCCGATGTTCGCGCCGGGCGCCACGCCCAGCCCGCCGACGAGCCCGGCCGCGAGGTCGCTCACGATGTCGCCGTAGAGGTTCGGCAGCACGAGCACGTCGTACAGGTCCGGCTTCTGGACGAGCTGCATGCACATGTTGTCGACGATCCGGTCCTCGAACTCGACCCGGCCGTCGTACTCGGCGGCGACGGTCCGGCAGCTCTCGAGGAAGAGGCCGTCGGAGAGCTTCATGATGTTCGCCTTGTGGACCGCGGTGACCTTGCGGCGGCCGTTGGCGACGGCGTAGTCGAAGGCGAACCGGGCGATCCGCTCCGAGGCGACCCGGGTGATGATCTTGATGCTCTCCGCCGCGTCCGGCGTGACCATGTGCTCGATGCCGGCGTAGAGGTCCTCGGTGTTCTCCCGGACGATGACGAGGTCGACGTCCTCGTAGCGCGTCTCGAGGCCCTTGATCGAGCGGGCCGGGCGGAGGTTCGCGTACAGCCCGAGCGCCTGGCGGAGCGTGACGTTGACGCTCCGGAAGCCCTCCCCGACCGGGGTCGTGATCGGGCCCTTGAGGGCGACCCGGTTGCGGCGGATCGACTCGAGGACGTGGTCCGGCAGCGGCGTGCCGTACTCGGCGATGACCGCCTCCCCGGCATCGACGACCTCCCACTCGAACTCGACGCCGGTGGCGTCCAGGACGCGGCGGGTGGCCTCCGCCAGCTCCGGTCCGATGCCGTCGCCGGGGATCAGGGTGACGCGATGGGCCATGCACCCGATTGTACCGACGCTCGCGCCCGCCCGACGGCGCGCGGGTCGCGGTACCATCGCCTCCCATCCCATCGGCCCCTCCGAGGAGTGCGTTGCCCGCGTGAAGATCCAGGAAGCCGACGCGAAGTCCCTCCTCGTCGCCCAGGGCCTGCCGGTCCCCGCGTGGGCGGTCGCGACGACCGTCGACGAGGCCGTCGCCGCGTCCGAGCGGTTCCTCGCCGACGGCGCGGGCAAGGTCGTGATCAAGGCCCAGGTGCTCGTCGGCGGCCGGGGCAAGGCCGGCGGCGTGAAGCTGGCCGGATCGCGGACGAGGCGCGCGAGGTCGCGGGCGCGATCCTCGGGATGGACATCAAGGGCTTCACGGTCCGCAAGGTCCTCGTCGGGCCGGCCGCGGACATCGTCAAGGAGTACTACCTCGCGGCCGTCCTCGACCGGGCGGCGCGGCGGATCCTCCTGATGGGCTCGGCCGAGGGCGGCGTCGAGATCGAGACCGTCGCCGAGGAGCGGCCGGAGGCGATCGTCCGGATCCACGCCCACCCGACGCTGGGGCTGCCGGCCCACGCGGCGCGGCGGATGGCGTTCGCGCTCGGGCTTGGGGGCTCACCTCAAGGAGGCGGTCGCGATCGCCCAGGGCCTCGTCCGGACGATGACCGCCTACGACGCCGACCTCGTCGAGATCAACCCGCTCGCGATCATCCGGGAGCCCGGCGCGGACGGCGCCGTCGTCGAGCGCCTCGTCTGCCTCGACGCGAAGGTCACGCTCGACGACTCCGCGCTCCCCCGCCACCCCGGGCTGGAGGACCTTCGCGACCCCGACGAGGAGGCGCCCGAGGACCGCGAGGCGCGCGAGGCCGGGCTCACGTTCATCAAGCTCGACGGGACGATCGGCTGCATGGTCAACGGCGCCGGGCTGGCGATGACGACGATGGACCTCGTGAAGCGGGCCGGCGGCGAGCCGGCGAACTTCCTCGACATCGGCGGCGGGGCGCGGGCCGACAAGGTCGCCCACGCGATGCGCCTGATCCTCGCCGACCCCAAGGTCAACGCGATCCTCGTGAACATCTTCGGCGGCATCACCCGCGGCGACGAGGTGGCCCGCGGGCTGATCGAGGCCCGGTCGCAGCAGGACCGCGACGTGCCGATGGTCGTCCGGATCGTCGGCACGAACGCCGAGCGAGGCGGGGCGGCTCCTGGCAGAGGCGAGGTTCACGACCGCGGCGTCGCTCGACGAAGCGGCGGCCAAAGCAGTCGAGGCGAGTCGCGCGGCCGCGGGAGGCGCGCGATGAGCATCCTCATCGGGCCGGACACGCGGCTGCTCGTCCAGGGCATCACCGGCCGCGAGGGCGAGTTCCACGCGAGGGCGATGCTCGAGTACGGCACCCGGATCGTCGCCGGCGTCACGCCCGGCAAGGGCGGCCTCCGCGCGCTCGACGGCGCGGTCCCGGTCTTCGACACCGTCGCCGACGCGGTCCGCGAGACCGGCGCGAACACGACCTGCATCTTCGTCCCGGCCGGCGGCGCGCCCGACGCGGTCATGGAGGCGGCCGACGCCGGCATCGCGACGATCTTCTGCATCACCGAGGGCATCCCGGCCCTCGACATGATCCCGGCGGTCGCCGTCGTCCAGGCGGCCGGCGCCCGGCTGATCGGCCCCAACTGCCCCGGCGCGACGTCCCCGGGGAGTGCCAAGGTCGGGATCATCCCGGGCTCGATCCACCGCGAGGGCCGCGTCGGCGTCGTCTCGCGCTCGGGCACGCTCACGTACGAGGCGGTCCAGGCGATGAGCGACGCGGGCCTCGGCCAGTCGACGTGCGTCGGCATCGGCGGCGACCCGGTCATCGGGACGACGTTCCTCGACGTCGTCCAGCTGTTCGCCGCCGACCCCGACACCGACGCGATCGTCCTCATCGGCGAGATCGGCGGCGCGGCCGAGGAGGAGGCGGCCGCCTGGGCCGGCGAGCACCTCCGCGACGTGCCGAAGGCGGCGTTCATCGCGGGCCGCTCGGCGCCCGGAGGGCAAGCGGATGGGCCACGCCGGAGCGATCATCTCGGGCGGCAAGGGAACGGCCGCGTCGAAGGTCGAGGCGCTCGAGGCGGCCGGGTTCCGCGTCGCGGGCTCCCCGACCGAGCTGCCGCAGCTCCTCCGCGACGCGGGCTACCGCGGCTAGCGTCGCGGCGAGGGCGAAGGGGACGCGATGGGCGCGCTGATGGACCTGATCGCCGGCGAGGAGCGCGAGATCCTGCTCGCGATCGCCGTCGACGACTGGTCGGGCCTCCAGGATCGCGACCGGTTCGCCGCCCACCTGTCCCTCGGCGGCGGGCTCGACCCCACCTGGCTCGACCTCTTCTCCGAGGCGGCCCGGACCGTCACCGGCCGCGATGCCCCGGCCGACTTCATCGACGCCCGGCGCGATCTCGACCGCCCCTCGCAGCTGACCGAGCGCTCCGTGGAGCGGGTCGACGCCGGCTGGGTCAGCGCGGTCGCGATGATCGAGGACCACGACGTCGACGCGGTCGCCGGCCGCTGGATCGACCTCGTCGAGGAAGACCTCGGCGAGCTGCCGCGCGAGGAGAAGCCCTGGATCCGCCAGCTCGCCGGGCAGATCGTCGAGTTCGCCCGAGACGCCGACCGCGCTCCCGACGTGCTGTTCGCCTGGTCGCTCTGAGCGTGGGCCTCGATCGCCCCGGCCCCGACGAGCGCGTCGACCCGGCCGACGCGGTCCGCGCGAACAACGAGCTCTGGGACGAGTGGACCAGGATCCACGAGGCCTCCGCGTTCTACGACCTCGAGGGCTTCAAGCGCGGCGGCATCCGGCTCCGCGACTACGAGCGCGAGGAGATCGGCGACGTCACGGGCCTCGACACTCCTCCATCTCCAGTGCCACTTCGGGATCGACACGCTGTCGTGGGCGCGGCTCGGGGCGAGCGTCACCGGCGCCGACTTCAGCCAGGCGGCGGTCGACCTCGCGACCCGGACCGCCGCCGAGATCGGCCTCGCCGACCGGGCGCGCTTCGTCCGGTCGGACCTGTTCGAGCTGCCGAACGCCCTCGCGGGCGACTTCGACCTCGTCTACACCTCGCGCGGCGTGCTCGGCTGGATGCCCGACATCCGGCGCTGGGCCGCAGGTCGTCGCCCATTTCGTGCGGCCCGGCGGCCGCTTCTACATCACCGAGATCCACCCGGTGGCGAACTCGTTCGAGAACGAGGGCGTCGAGCCCGGCGAGCTGCGGCTCGTCTACCCGTACTGGGAGCATCGCGCGCCGCTCGCCTTCGACAACGTCGGCTCGTACGCCGATCCCGACGCGCCGGTCAGCGTCCCCAAGGAGTACGGCTGGGACCACGGCCTCGGCGAGATCGTGACCGCCCTCATCGATGCCGGGCTGCGGATCGAGTCGCTTCGCGAGTACCCGTTCATCGACTGGAAACTGGACTTCCTGACCGAGTCGGAGGACGGCTCGTGGAGGCTACCAGAATCGGTCCACGGCGAGCTGCCGCTGTTCTTCTCGCTCCTCGCGACGAAGCCGCTGGCCTAACTGGGCGGGATCGGCGTGCTCTGGTGGAACCGGAGCCGGTACCCGTCGCCCTCGCGCATCCACAACGAGCTCCGACGCTGTCGCGCCGTGAGTCCGGTCGCGTCGTCCCTCTCCACCGTCTCGTACATCACCAGGAACACGCCCGGCCGGACGACGTGAACGTCGAATTTCTCGATCTCGACCGCGCCGATGCGGGGCCCAGCGGCCAGCGTCCTCGAGGACCTCGTCCCTCGTCCAGACCCGGCCACTCGAGCCGAACTCGACGAGGGAGTCGTGGAGAACCGCCTCGTAGCCACCCGGGATCGCGGCCTCGTCGCGGCGCGCGAGGGCTTCCTCGAGGGCGCGAAGCGCTTCGGCGTCGTCCATCGCGGCTAGCGATATCCCAGCGACGCCCAGGCCGGCCCGCCGGGCGCCTCGATCAGCTCGACGAGCACGCCGTGGCAGCTTCGCGGATGAAGGAACGCGACCGGGCCCTCGGCGCCCTTGCGGGGCGCCGTGTCGATCAGCTCGACGCCGTCGATCTCGAGGCGGAGGAGGGTCTCGGCGAGGTTCGCGACCTCGAAGCAGACGTGGTGGAAGCCCTCGCCGCTCTTCGCGAGGAAGCGGGCCACGCCGGTCGTGTCGTCGGTCGGCTCGACGAGCTCGATCTTCGACTCGCCGACCGGCAGGAACGCGATCCGGACCCGATCCTGGGCGATGTCCTCCACGATGTCGAGCTCGAGGCCCGAGCGCGTCGCGCCAGAAGGCGAGCGCCGCGTCGAGGGAGGCGACGACGACCGCCACGTGGTGGACGCGGCCGAGGCGCCGGACGTGCTCGGGGACCTGGTTCGCGGAGGGGCTGGCGGGCATCGCGCGGAGCGTACAGTGTCGGACGAGGCATGAGCGAGTCGGCGATCGTCGTCCGGATCCGCGTCCCGGCCGCGATCGACCGACTCCGCCGGAGCCACGACCGATCGGCCCCGCTGGGCGTGCCGGCGCACATCACGATCCTCTACCCGTTCGTGGACGGTTCGGAGCTGACGCCAGAGGTCCGCGAGCGGGTAGCCGCGATCGCCGGCGGGTTCCGGGCGTTCGAGGTCACGTTCGCGTCAGCCGCCCGGTGGCCCGGCGTCGTCTACCTCGAGCCCCAGCCCAGCTCGCGGTTCTCGGCCCTGATCGACGTCTGCGCGGCGGCGTATCCGGAGTATCCGCCATACGCCGGCACGATCTCCGAGGTCATCCCCCACCTTACGGTGACGGAGAGCCCCGCGGCCCCGTTCGACGAGATCCTTGCCGCGGCGCGTGGGGCCCTTCCCTTCGCGGCGACCGCCGACGCCCTGGAGGTTCTCGCCGAAGGCGACGACGGCCGTTGGCGGCACCGCTGGCGGCTGCCGTTCGGGCCCTGAGCCCGCGTGGCTTCCCAGGCCACGATCTCGCGCCGAAGCGTGCCCCGAGCGGCGCCAATCGACAGAACGTGCATGACAGGCCACGACGCCGGCGGGTCGAACCCATCGCCAGCGGCTTCGGGTCGGGATCGTGGCACCGGAAGCACCGCCTGGCGATCTTGTTGGCGTTCCGCGCCTCAGTTTGACGGAGTCAGGCTCACGGTCACGCCGTCCTGCCGGGATCGTCTCGTCCATCGAATGCCTCGAGGAGCGCCGTCGCTTCCAGCTCCAGCCGGAACGCGTCGGCCTTCGGTCCTGGGCTCGCGTACCCGCTCGCTGCGCGCGCCGCTCCCATCAACCGTTCAATACGACAGGTCGATCCCGACGGTGACCGAGCAATCGCCCGTGTCGGGGCAAGCGCCGAGCCAATCGATCTCGGTGTCTCCGCCCTCGGACGCGAGCGGGGTGGACAGGCTGCCGAGGGCGAGGTACCCCAGCGCGTAATCGCTCCGGCCGGTGAGCAGCTCGCGCGTCCGGCTCGTCACCGACGCCGCGCACCACCAGGCTTCCGACCAGCGGATACGAGCGCCGCCGCAGCGATCGCGCTCGCCGGAGCGTGAACATGACATCGAGATGGGCCAAGGGTCGCGACGGCGTGACCTCGACCGAGGCGCGGGCCGTATCGACCGCGGCGTTCGGGGTTCCGTCGAACGCACGATCGGTGTCTTCCGAGATGCGAGGCGGCGCCTTTCCGAGGCTGGGCTGAGCACCGGACGGGGCGATCGACCGTCATCTCGGCGAGCAACCGGAGGTCGATCGGGTCAGGACTCGTCGACCGGGCGACGATCGTCACGCCGAGCTCGCAACCCTCCCGGCACGAACCGATGACCCCGAGCCGGGCTCCCGGCACGGGCTCGTAGGGCGGTCCCTGGGTGCGAACGACGGCCGGGTCGTCCGGGCGAACGGAGACCGAGACACCGTCGGGCCGCTCGTATACGCCGTCGGGTCGCGCCCTCGAGACCCAGACGTCGATCCTCGCATCGGATGCGGCGGGGGCGGCGTCCGCCATGAACGTCAGATGGCGTGAGACGACCGGCGCTTCCTGGCTCAGCCGGACGGCCGACTCGAACTTCGTCTCGACATGGTCCGTTCCAAGCTCGCCGCTCGATGCAGCCGCCGCGCGGCGAAAACGATGGCGGCAGACGGCAGCGCGCGGCGAACGATCGTCGCCGCTCGCATCGCGCATCAGACCGTGATCAGCTCGCGATGCTCGCCCCAGCGCGGCCCGCAGCCGGTCGCTGATCTCGCCGACGGTCGCGTAGGCCTCGACCGCCTCGATCAGCGCCGGCAGCAGGTTCTCGTCGCCGGCCGCCGCGTCCTCGAGCCGGCGGAGCGCCGCCTCCCACGCGGCCGGGTCGCGCTCCGCCCGGACGCGCCGGACCCGCTCGATCTGGCGCCGCTCGCCTTCGGGGTCGATCCGCTGGAGCTTCGGCGGGGCGGCCGCGGCCGCGTCGTCGCGGTACTTGTTCACGCCGACGACGACGAGGTCGCCGCGCTCGATCGCCGCCTGGACGCGGTAGGCGGACTCCTGGATCTGGCGCTGCTGGAAGCCGCCCTCGATCGCGGCGAGCGTCCCGCCCATCGCGTCGATCTCGTCGAGGTAGTCCTGGGCGGCCGCCTCGAGCTGCGTCGTCAGCGACTCGACGAAGTACGAGCCGGCGAGCGGGTCGGGGGTCTCGGTGACGCCGCTCTCGTAGGCCAGGATCTGCTGGGTCCGCAGGGCGAGGCGGGCGCTCTCCTCGGTCGGCAGGGCGAGCGCCTCGTCGCGGGCGTTCGTGTGGAGGCTCTGGGCGCCGCCGAGCACGGCCGACGAGCGCCTGGACCGTCGTCCGGACGACGTTGTTGTCGATCGACTGGGCGGTCAGCGACGAGCCGGCGGTCTGGACGTGGAACCGGCAGGCCATCGACCGCTCGCTCGTCGCCCCGAAGCGATCGCGGACGATCCGGGCCCACATCCGGCGCGCCGCCCGGAACTTCGCGACCTCCTCGAACAGCTCCGACCAGGCGGCGAAGAAGAACGACAGGCGCGGCGCGAAGTCGTCGATCGCGAGCCCGCGCTCGACGGCTGCCTCGCAGTACGCGATCGCGTCGGCGAGCGTGAACGCCAGCTCCTGGGCGGCCGTCGCGCCCGCCTCGCGCATGTGGTAGCCGCAGATCGAGATCGTGTTCCAGCGCGGCAGCTCGCTCGCGCAGAACTCGAAGATGTCGGTCACGAGGCGCATCGACGGCCGCGGCGGGTAGATCCAGGTCCCGCGGGCGATGTACTCCTTGAGGATGTCGTTCTGGGTCGTGCCCGAGATCCGGTCGCGCGGCACGCCCTGGCGCTCGGCCGCGGCGACGTACAGGGCGAGCAGGATCGGCGGCCGTCGAGTTGATCGTCATCGACGTGCTGACCTCGCCGAGCGGCAGGCCCTCGAGCAGGATCTCCATGTCGGCGAGCGATCGAGATCGGGACGCCGACCCGGCCGACCTCCCCTGCCGCCTCGCGGCGCGTCCGAGTCGTAGCCCATCTGGGTCGGCAGGTCGAACGCCACCGACAGGCCCGTCTGGCCCTGCTCGAGCAGGTAGCGGAACCGCCGGTTCGTCTCCTCGGCGGTCGCGAAGCCGGCGTACTGGCGCATCGTCCAGAGCCGCGAGCGGTACATCGTCGCCTGGACGCCGCGGGTGAACGGGACCTCGCCCGGCAGGCCGAGGTCGCGCTCGGGGTCGAAGCCGGCCGCCGCGAGGTCGTCGGCGGTGTAGACGTCGGCGATCTCGAGGTCGCTGCTCGTGGCGAACCGCTCGCGGCGCTCCGGCGGCGGACTCCAGCGCCTTCGCCCGGGTCGCGCTCGCGCCAGCGTCGCGGCGGACGTCGGCTGTCGTCGCTCACGCGATCACCGCCAGCAGGTCGCCGAGCTCGATCGTCGTCGCCGGCGCCGACCGCCACCCGCTCGACGCGGCCGGCCCGCGGCGCCCGGAGCTCGTTCTGCATCTTCATCGCCTCGACCACGAGGAGGGTCGCGCCGGCCTCGACCTCGTCGCCCGGCGGCGACCGAGACCGCGGCGACCCGCCCGGGAATGGCGGCCCGGACCTCGAGTCGGCCCGCTTGCCGTCGCCGCGTCCAGCGCCGCGCGTCGCCCGCTCCGCGGAGCGCGCCCGCGCGTCGTCCTCGACCTCGAGCTCGAAGCGCCAGCCGTCGACGACGACCTCGACGATCGAAGCCGGCCGTCCGCGAGCCGGCCGCTCCGGGTCCGACGCTCGCCCATCGATCGGCTGCCGTCGCTGCCGTGGACGATGACCCGCCCGTCGCCGAACGGCTCGACGTAGACCTCCCCGGGATCGTCGGACGCAACGATCGTCGGACGGTCGGCCGGCAGCGCGGAGGCCGGCGTTGGCGCGACGCGGACGCGGCCGTTCATCGCGGCCACCGATCCAACCGCGCGAGCTCGGCCGTCGCGCGGCCCATCCAGAACGGGCCGGCTTCCGCGCCTGCCGCGCTCCGCGGCCGTCGCGTGCCGGCGTTCGGTCGCGCCGTGCAGCGGCCGCGAGCCGCCGCCCTCGAAGCAGCCGCCAGCGCGATCGCGCCGATCGGCGCTCCACGGCGGAGCGCCCACTCCTCCGCGACCCAGTCGATCGACAGGTCACCGGCGAGGAAGCCCGGGTGGCGTGCAACGAAGCGGTGAAACGGCAGCGTCGTCTGGATGCCCGGTCACGACCGTCTCGTCCAGGGCGCGCGCCAGGCGGGCGATCGCCGCGGGCCGGTCGGTGTCGACGACCATGAGCTTCGCGATGAGCGGGTCGTAGTCCGGCGGCACGCGGTCCCCGCCCGCGAACCCCGTGTCGACCCGGACGCCCGGCCCGGCCGGCACCTCCCAACGTCCGATCCGGCCCGGCGCGGGCGCGAAGTCGCGCGCGGGGTTCTCGGCCGAGAGGCGAACCTCGATCGCGTGCCGCGTCCGGCGTCGCAGCACGTTCGGCGGCGGCGAGCACGCTCGGGCGACAGCGGACGGCCGGCGGCGATTGCAAGTTGCTCGCGGACGATGTCGACGCCGGCCGACGAGCTCGGTGACGCCATGCTCGACCTGGAGCCGGGTGTTGACCTCGAGGAACCAGAACCGGCCGTCCGAGTCGAGCAGGAACTCGATCGTCGCGGCGTTCGACCAGCCCGGCCGCCTCGGCGGCCCGGATGGCCGCTGCGTGAAGCTCGCGCCGGGTGCCCTCGCTCAGGCCCGGCGCGGGCGACTCCTCGACGAGCTTCTGGTGGCGTCGCTGGAGCGAGCAGTCGCGCTCGCCGAGGGCGACGAGTCGTCCATCGGCGTCGCCGATCAGCTGGACCTCGACGTGGCGCGCCGGCCGGATCTCGCGCTCGAGGTAGACGGCGCCATCGCCGAACGCGGACCGCGCCTCCGCGGAGGCGGCAGCCAGCGCCGCGGGCAGCTCGCTCGCAGCGACGACCCGACGCATGCCCCGCCCGCCACCGCCGGCCGCGGCCTTGACCAGCATCGGAAACCCGATGCGCTCCGCCTCCTCGACGAGGGCGGCGACGTCGGCCGGCCGATCCACCGGCGCGGGCTCGAGCGTGCCCGGGGACGATCGGGACCCCAGCAGTCGCGGCGGTCCGGCGCGCCGCCAGCTTGTTGCCGAGCGCGGCGATCGTGGCGCTGCGACGGCCCGACGAAGGCGATGCCCGCGTCCTCGATCGCCTTGGCGAACTCCGCCCGCTCCGCGAGGAAGCCGTAGCCGGGATGGATCGCGTCCGCCCCGGTTTGGGCAGCAGCGTCCAGGATCGCTTCGATCCGAAGGTAGCTCTCCGGCGCCGGCGCCGGCCCGATGCGGACCGCCTCGTCGGCTAGCCCGGACGTGGGCCGACGTCGCGTCCGCGTCGCTGTAGACCGCGACCGCCTCGACGCCGAGCTCGTGGCAGGCCCGGATGATCCGGACCGCGATCTCGCCGCGGTTCGCGACGAGGACACGCCGAAACGGCGGACGACGATCGGCGGCGTCTTTGCGCAAAGACGCAGCCGCGGTCGTGGTCACAGGGGGATGTTCCCGTGCTTCTTCGGCGGGTTCGTGTCGCGCTTGTCGGCGAGCAGCTCGAGGGCCGCGATCAGCCGGGGCCGCGTGTCGGACGGCAGGATCACGTCGTCGACGTAGCCGCGCGCGGCGGCGATGTACGGATTCGCGAAGCGCTCCTCGTAGTCGGCGACGAGCGTTGCCCGCTCCGCCGCCGGGTCGGCCGCCGCGGCGATCCGGTCGCGGTGGAGGATGTTGACCGCGCCCTCGGCGCCCATCACCGCGATCTCCGCCGTCGGCCAGGCGAAGTTCATGTCGCCGCGGATGTGCTTGCTGCTCATGACGTCGTACGCGCCGCCGTATGCCTTGCGGGTGATGACGGTCAACTTCGGGACCGTCGCCTCGCAGTACGCGAACAGCAGCTTCGCGCCGTGGCGGATGATCCCGCCGTGCTCCTGGCCGACGCCGGGCAGGAATCCCGGCACGTCGACGAGCGTGACCAGCGGGACGTTGAAGCAGTCGCAGGTCCGGACGAAGCGCGCGGCCTTCGTCGACGCGTCGATGTCGAGCGCGCCCGCGAGGACGGCCGGCTGCTGGGCGATGACGCCGACGCTCCGGCCCGCCGAGACGCGCGAAGCCGACGATGATGTTCTGCGCCCAGCCCGGCTGGATCTCGAGGAACTCGCCGTCGTCGACGATGCGGTCGATGACGTCGTGCATGTCGTAGGGCTTCGTCGGGTCGTCGGGCACGATCGTGTCGAGCGCCGGGTCGCGCCGGTCGGACGGATCGCGGGTCTCGCGACGCGGCGCGTCGCCGAGGTTGTTCTGCGGCAGGTGGTCGAGGATCCGGCGGGCCGCCGTCAGCGCCTCCGCCTCGTCGCGCGCCGCGAGGTGCGCGACGCCGCTGATCGTCGTGTGCGTCGTCGCCCCGCCGAGCCGCTCCGAGTCGACGTCCTCGTGGGTCACCGCGCGGACGACGTTCGGACCGGTCACGAACATGTAGCTCGTGCCCTCGACCATGACGGTGAAGTCGGTGATCGCCGGCGAGTACACCGCGCCGCCGGCGCACGGCCCGAGGACCACGGAGATCTGGGGCACGACGCCGGACGCCAGCGTGTTGCGCAGGAAGATGTCGGCGTAGCCGCCGAGCGACACGACGCCTTCCTGGATCCGCGCGCCGCCGGAGTCGTTGAGTCCGACGACCGGCGACGCCGACCTTCATCGCGAGATCCATGACCTTGCAGATCTTCGCGGCGTACGCCTCGGACAGGGATCCGCCGAAGACCGTGAAGTCCTGGCTGAAGACGAAGACGTCGCGACCGTCGATCCGCCCGTGACCGGTGACCACGCCATCGCCGAGGACGCCGTCGTGCTCGCCGTCGGACGATCGCGGCTCGACGAAGGCGTCGAGCTCGACGAACGAGTCCGCGTCGAGGAGCAGCTCGATCCGCTCCCGCGCGGTCAGCTTGCCGCGGGCGTGCTGCTGGTCGATCCGGTCCTGTCCCCCACCGAGTCGCGATTCCGCGCGCAACGATCGCAGGCGGTCGACACGTTCCTCGTTCGTCGGCACGGTTGCACGCCTCCGTCGAATCGTCTTTGCGCAAGGACAGCCGCAATGATAGTGCCGCGATCCGGGCCTCCGAGGCGTTCCGGACGATGTCCCATGGGCGTCGCCTCGGGTGCCGACATATCCACAGATTCGGTGAACAACTCGCGAACTGTGTGGATAACCTCGGCAGTCAACCACATCGCCCCGGGGGTACCATGCGGAAGCGTCCCCGTCAGGCGCACCCCCGAGCGACTCCTTTTCCGCATTGTCGAGGTGACCCCCAGGTGACGAACGTGATCGCCATCGCGAACCAGAAGGGCGGCGTCGGCAAGACGACGACCGCGATCAATCTCGCGGGTGCCCTCGAGGAAGAGGGCTACCGGGTCCTCTGCATCGACATGGACCCGCAGGCGAATCTCACGGCCGGACTGGGGATCAATCTCAACACCGTCGAGCGGTCGATGGCCGACGTCCTCGCCGACGGTCGCGCGACGCTCGCGGACGTGATCCTGCCGACGGAGAGCGCGGGCATCGACGTCGCGCCGGCGAACATCGATCTCGCGAGCACCGAGGGCGAGCTCTTTACCGCGCTCGGGCGGGAGCAGGTCCTGCGGGACGCGCTCGAGAACAATGTCGCCGCCTACGACTACGTCATCATCGACTGCCCGCCGAACCTCGGCCTGTTGACGGTCAACGGACTCGTCGCGGCGCAGAGCGTGATCATCCCGGTCCAGACCCAGTACTACGCGATGAAGGGCCTGAACAACCTCGTCAAGGTCATCAACATGATCCGGATGAAGCTGAATCGCGACCTCCGGATCCTCGGCCTGCTACCGACCTTCTACGACAGCCGGACGAACCTCGCCCGGGACATGCTCGACGAGCTGCGCGTCGTCGGCGACCACCATGTGTTCAACAGCATCGTCCGCAACACGGTCAAGCTCGGCGAGGCGCCGCTCGCCGGCCGGCCGATCACGAGCTACGCCGGCAGCTCCGACGCGGCGCGTACCTACCGCGATCTCGCTCGGGAGGTGATCGATCTTGGCCAGGCCTGACTTCCGCGCCGCCGCCGCCCGTCGCCTGTCGGAGGATCGCGAGCTCTCGCCGGCGATCTTCAGCCTGCTGTCCGCCGATGACTCCGACGTCGGCCGATCGACCGGTGTTCGCGTCATCCCGGTCGGCAATATCGAGCCCAATCCGCAACAGCCGCGGATGGTCTTCGACGCCGACGCGCTGCACGAACTCGCCGCGTCGATCCGCGAGCACGGCGTCCTTCAGCCGATCCTCGTCCGGCCGCTGGGCGCGAACCGCTATCAGCTCGTCGCCGGCGAACGCCGCTGGCGCGCCTCGAAGGAGGCCGGGCTCGACACGATCGCGGCGCTCGTCGAGGAGCTCGACGACGACACCGCCCTCGAGATCGCGATCATCGAGAACCTCCAGCGCGAGGACCTGTCGCCGCTCGAAGAGGCGACGATGTACGACCGGATGATCCGCGACCACGGCTACAGCATCCGCAAGCTCGCCGACAAGCTGGGCAAGGACAAGGGCTACGTCGAGAACCGAATCCGGCTGGCCGACGCGCCCCAGGAGATCCGGGACCTGGTGTCTGTGCGCAAAGACACCCTCTCGCATGCCTACGAGCTGTTGAAGGTCACCGACGAGAAGAAGCGCCGCCGGCTCGCGGCGCGCGTGGCCAGCGGCGAGCTGTCGCTCGTCAAGCTGCGCGAGCGGATCGAGGGCCGCCCCCGGACCCGCCCCGAGGGCGAGGACGGAACAGAGCCCGTCGAGACCGCGGCCGTCGACGGCAACGGCAACGGCCACCGCGACCTCGCGGACGACGGCTGGACCGGGACCGTCCACACCTCGACGAACCTCCGCGACGACTCGCTTGTCCAGGCCCGCCACCAGCTCGCCGAGGCCGTCGAGGAGCTGGTCGGCGTCCTGCGAGCGCCGGACGTCGTCGCCTCGATCTCGGAGGTCGACCGCGCGAATCTCGCGAAGTACCTGACGATCGCGAAGCTCAAGCTCGAGAACGCGATCGCGATGGTCCGGAGCGGCGACACCGACTAGCGCCCTCCCCGCCCGACCGCGAATTCGAGAAGCCGGCACCGCAAGGTGCCGGCTTCTCTGC
The DNA here is from genome assembly GCA_963845925.1 of uncultured Chloroflexia bacterium. Lineage (GTDB taxonomy): Bacteria > Chloroflexota > Limnocylindria > Limnocylindrales > CSP1-4 > CF-46. The sequence continues at coordinate 47,634 of CAWJUA010000027.1, read as the reverse complement.
TCCGCGTGGATCTCAGTGATTGGGTCGGGCGCCCTGGCTCGCGGCGTTTGCGTGGCTCGCGGCCACCTCCTGGCCGTGGTTCGCAGTCGCGACCGACCGGACGTACTGGCCGTGGTTGTCGAACCCGGTTGGGGTCTCGGTCTGGGCCGCGGCCGAGACGTCGGCGCCATGGTTGGCGGGATGGTCGGCGGCCGCGTCCGGGGCGGCGGCGCCGGTGTCGGCGTCGGGAGCATCGTCCGCCGCCTGATCGCCATCGGATGCTGCGGTGTCGCGGTCCGCGCCGGCGGCCGGCGCCGCCACGGGGACCGTCTTGCCAGCCGCGTCGGCGGCTCGCTGAAGCCCGGGCCCGGCGGCGTCCGGCATCGAGTGGCTGGCTGGATTGGCTCGGCCGGCGAGCGCGATCCCGGCCGTGAGGCCAAGGATCGCGACGGCGACGAGGATTCCCCGGGAGGCGCGCATGAACCGTGTCATGCGAGGGACAACGAGCCGACCGCAGCCGCCGTTAGGCCGATCAACGGCCACCGGCGAGTTTGTTATGCCACTGCAACCCAGAGCCAGGCGACCCCGAGCGCGGCCACGCCGACCGCCTCCGCCTCCCAGGCCCGCTCTCGCCCTCCCGCTGAGAGACCCCGCGCGGCGAGCGCCGCGAGGACCGGCACGAGCGCGACCGCGCCGACGATCGTGAGCTGGCCCGCCGACGCCCCGGCGACGGCCGCCGACACGAGCGCCACGAGGCCCACCGCGACGAAGAGTCCAACCTGGACGAGCCACGCCCGCTCGGCTCCAAGGCGCGTCGCGATCGAGGCGACGCCCCCGGCCGCGTCCCGCTCCAGGTCGGCCAGGGCGTTGCCGATCGCGAGGGCCGCGCCCGCCGCGACGGCCGCCGGCACGAGGACGAGGAACGCGCCCGGCACCGCGCCCGCGCCACCCACCCAGGCGTACACCGGCAGCAGCGCCACCCCGAGCGCGAACGGCAGCCACGACCACGCGGTCCCCTTCAGCCGGAGGTCGTAGGCGAACCCGATCGCGAGGCCGAGTACGGCTATCGCCGCCGTCGCGAGCGTCGCCGCCCCCGCCCCCGCCGACAGCCCGATCCCAACGACCACCCCGAGGACCGCCACGAGCCACGCGGCCCGGCGCGACACGAGCCCGGCGGGGATCGGCTTCGCCGGCTTCGCGCCCGCATCGGCCGGCGCATCGGCGAGGTCGTTGACCGCCCCGATCGCCGCCTGGCAGGCGGTCATCGCGACGCCGAGGGCAAGCGCGTCGCGCGGCGCGGCCCCGGCGACGAGGGCGAGCGCGGCCGTGGCGACGCCGTCGAGGAGCGACGGAAACGGATGGGTCAGCCGGACGAGGCCCGCCGCCCGGGCCGCGAGCGACGCTCCGCCTCCCCCACCCGCCGCGGACGGCGGCGCGTCAGACGTAGACGAGCTCGTCGAAGTTCTTGACGAGGTACTCGATGAGCCGGCCGCGACCGTCGGCGACCTGCGACCGGATGCCCGGCACGAGTGCGAACAGCGTGATCGCCGGGACCATCAGCCGGCCCTCGCGGTCCCGCCCGACGACCGCAGGCGGCCCGCCGCCGGAAGCGAACACCCGTTCGAATTCACGCTCGCCAAGGCCCGCCGCGGCCCGGAAATCCTCGACGACCCGGGTCACGCCGCGGCGGATCGCGACGTCGCGCATGAGCTCCGACGCCCACGCGTCGATCTGCTCGTCGCTCTGGTCCTCGAGCCGGTTGCGGTATTGTCTGGGGTCGGCCGAGAGGCCTGATTCAGCCACGGTCCGAGTATGCCAGAGACGCGGCGTCAGTCGGAGCCCGTCGCCGGCGCGACGATCGGCCGCTCCCCTTCCGGCCAGTCGTTGAAGACCTCGGTCACCCACCGTCCGACGGGTCCCGGCTGCGGGAAGTCCGGCCGGTCCGCGACCAGCGCGTGAAGCGCCGTCCAGAGGCGCGCGGTCAGCTCGTCGACGGCCTCGCGGCGGGGCCTCCCGGCGACCTCGATCGGCTCGCCGACGACGACCCGGACCCGCCGGCCCAGCCTCAGCCAGCTCGTGCCGCTGATCGCGATCGGGACGAGCGGCACCCCCGAGCGGAGCGCGAAGTACGCCGGCCCCTCCTCGAGGCGCAGCAGGTCGTGCTCGGAGGCGTGAATCCGGCCCTCCCCCGCAATTGCGAGGACGCCACCGCTCGCGAGGACCGCGCTGACCCGCCGCGTCGCATCGAGCAGGTCGTTCTTGCCCGGCCGGTACGGGACCGTGGCGCACGTCCAGCTCATGATCCGGTTCCGCGGCCCGACGCCCATGTCCTCCTCCTTCGGCCCGAAGAAGTAGAGGCGCGGCTTCATCGGCAGCGTCGCCATCAGGACGAACGGGTCCATCCAGTTCATGTGGTTGAAGCAGTAGATCGCAGGCTTGCCCGGGAGGCGCTCGCCGCCCTCGAGGCGCGGCCGGAGGTACGCGCGGGCGACGATCCACGCGACCGCCCGGCTGACCCAGTAGCGGATCGCGCGCCGAACGGGGTGGACGTCCGCGCCCGGCAGGCCGGCCCGCGGTGCAACGTCCGGTGAGGACGTGGCGGTCAGCGGGACGAGCCGCCCGCGCGGGCCTTCGCAGGCGCGGAGCGGGGGGTGGCCGCAGAACGACTCCGCGTCGACGGCCGCGGCTGCGGCCGCGGCCGGCCGTCCATCGCGGCGAACACGTCGAGGGCGAACCCGGCGATCCCGTCGGCGACGGCGTCGGCGCCCTGGAGGACGTGGCTCTCGATCTGGAAACTCAGCAGCCGATGCGACCCGGAGGTCTCGATCGCGAGCTCGCTCGTCTGGACGCGGCTCCAGCGGACGAGCTTCGCGCTGGCCCGCGGTCCCTCGCCGGCGACGTTGAGCCGGACGAAGCAGGAGATCAGGCCGGGGTCCGTCACGACGAGGATCGTGTAGCGCGTCCCGGGCTCCTCGCCCCACGCGACCAAGGCGTGCGGGTCGGCCTCGGCGCCCAGCGAGGCCAGGACCGGGTCGACGATCGCCGCCAGCTTCGCGCTGCCGGCGTCCTTGTGCGGGGCGGCCTTGCGCCACTCGCTGAGTCGCATCGATCCTCCCGGCGCGGCGCCGCGGCCCCCGGCTGCCTCGACGCTGCCCGAGGCTAGCACAGTCGTGTACGGTTCCGGCGGGAGGGCGCTCGATGCACGTCGACCGGAGGCTCCTCTTCTTCGGGGTCTTCTTCGTCGTGTTCGGCGGGGTCCTGCTTGGCGCGCGCCAGGGCTGGATTCCGGAAGACGTCGTCGCGAGCCTGTGGCAGCTCTGGCCGGTGCTGCTGATCGCGATTGGCCTGTCGATCATCCTCGCCCGCGGGCCCGGCGCCTGGATCGGGGGCGCGTTCGCGGCGGCGGTCCTCGGGGTCATGGCCGCGGGGCTCGTCCAGACCGGGATCGTCCCGTTCGTCGGCTGCGGTGGCGGCGACCAGCCCAGCACGCCGTTCGAGGGGCAGTCGGGCCAGCTCGCGTCGACGTCGTCGGTCGGCGTCACGTTCAGCTGCGGCGAGCTCCAGGTGACGACGGCCTCAGGCTCGGAATGGACGCTCGAGGGCAGCTCGAAGGACGGCCGCGGGCCGGACGTCCGGACGACCGACGGCGGGATCGAGATCGAGGCCCGGGAGCGGACCGTCATCGGCTTCGGCGGCGGTCGCGAGACGTGGCGGATCACGCTGCCGCGCGAGCCGACGATCGACCTCGGCCTGACGCTGAACGCGGGCACCGGGCGACTCGAGCTCGCCGGCGCGCATCTGGCTGGCGTCGACGTCACCGTCAACGCCGGGTCCCTCTCGCTCGACTTTCGCGACGCCGAGGCAATGCAGACGCTCGACGGGACGGTGAACGCCGGCTCGAACGTGACCTGGCTGCCGAACCTGCCGATCCGGGGCGACCTGACCGTCAACGCCGGGTCGCTCGTGATCTGCGCTCCCGAAGGGCTGGGGCTGCGGCTCGTGACCGGCGACAACCCGATCTCCTCGAACGACTTCGACCGGGCCGGGCTCGTGAAGACCGGCGACGGCTGGGAGACGCCCGACTACGCGACCGCAGCGATCCGGACGGAGCTCGACGTGGCGGCGAACGCGGGCAGCCTCTCGCTGAACCCGACGCAGCCCTGCGGCGGATGACGGTCGAGACGCGGCTGTTCCTCATCCGTCACGGCGAGACCGCCTGGTCGGCGTCCGGCCAGCACACGAGCCGGACCGACCTGCCGCTGACCGCGAACGGGATCCGCCAGGCCGAGCTGCTCGCGGCGCGACTTGGCCGGCTCCAGTTCGCGGCCGTGTTCGCGAGCCCGATGCTCCGCGCCCTCGACACGTGCCGGATCGCCGGACTCGAGAGCGCCGCGATCGTCACCGACGACCTGCGGGAGTGGGACTACGGCGTCTACGAGGGCCGGACGACCGACGAGATCCGGGCCGAGGAGCCGGGCTGGACCATCTGGACGGCGGAGATCCGGGGCGGCGAGACGGTCGAGGACGTCGGGCGGCGCGTCGACCGGGTCATCGAGGAGGCGCTCGGCGTCGAGGGCGACGTCGCGCTGTTCGGCCACGGCCACTGCCTGCGAATCCTCGCCGCTCGCTGGCTCGGGCTGCGGCCCGTCGGCGGGGCGCTGCTTGAGCTGTCGACCGCGACGGTGTCGCGCCTGGGCTGGGAGCGCGAGAACCGCGTCGTCGAGCTCTGGAACGGGGCGAGCCACCTGGCCTCTGGCTGAGTGACGGCCGGCCCCGGCGGCGTCGGCGACGTGCCGGGTACGCTGGGCGCCGTGACCGCCCGTCCGTCCGACGATCCATCCGCCTACCCCGTCCAGCCCGAGCGCGCCACGCCGCCCGCCGAGCCATTCGCGCTCTCCACCGACGCAGTGGTCGCGGCCCTCGCGACGGACCCCCGCACCGGGCTCTCGGCGTCCGAGGCGGCGTCGCGCCTCGCCGCGAACGGCCCGAACGAGCTGGAGGCCGCCGCGCCGGTCTCGCTGCCACGGCTCATCGTCGGCGCGGTCACGGAGCCGTTCGTCCTGCTGCTCCTCGTCGCGGGTGTTGGCGCGGTCGCGCTCGGGGAGGTCCGGGACGGGCTGCTCGTGCTCATCGGGCTGCTGCCAATCGTCGGCGCCGACGTCGTCGTGGAATACCGGGCCGACCGGGCGCTCGAGGAGCTGCGCGCGGCGGCCGCGCCCGTCGCGCGGGTGCGACGCGACGGGTCGGCCGGGGACGTGCCCGCGGCGGAGCTCGTCCCGGGCGATGTCGTCCTCATCCGGGCCGGCGACATCGTCCCGGCGGACCTGCGATTGACGGTGACCGCCGGCCTCGCGATCGACCGGAGCGTCCTGACCGGCGAGTCGGTCCCGGAGCCGGCGTCGGTCGCCGCGGATTCGCCCGGCGCCGCGCTCGTCGAGCGGCGCTCGATGGCGTTCGCCGGCACGAACGTCGTTCGCGGCGCGGGCGAGGGCGTCGTCGTCGCGACCGGGCCGCGGACCGAGACCGGCAAGATCGCGGCGACGCTCGGCGGCGAGGAGCGACGGCGCTCGCCGCTCCAGCGCGAGCTCGACCGGCTCGTCCGGATCCTGCTCGTGATCGCGATCGGGCTGATCGTCGTGACGGTCGGCAGCGGCTTCCTGCGTGGCAACCCGGCCGGGGCGAACCTGCTCGCGGGCATCTCCGCCGCGATCGCCGCGATCCCCGAGGAGCCGCCGATCCTCCTCGCGGTCGTGCTCGGGTTCGGGGCTCATCGGCTGCTCCGGCGGGGCGTGCTCGTCCGGCGGCTGAGCGCCGAGGAGACGCTGGGCGCGGTCAGCCTGATCCTCACCGACAAGACCGGCACGCTGACCCAGAACCGGCTCGTGCTCGCGGACGTGCTGACGACCGGCGACGGCTCTGCCGCGGCGGACGGCCCGGGGCGGCTCGCCGTCCTCGAGGAGGCGCTGCGCGCGGAGGACGACGCGTGGCGGGCGGCCGGCAGCGGGGCGAAGTCCGGGTCGTTCAGCCGGGCGATCGGCGCGGCGCTCGACGAGGCCGGTGGCGACGGCCGGCTCCTCGCGACGGACCTCGTCCGGGCCGATCCGCCGACCGAGCACGCCCCGGTGGCCCGCGCGGCGTGGCGGCGCGACGGCGTCGTCGTCGAGTCGGCGCTGGGTGCCCCGGAGGCGGTCCTGACCTTGGCCGGAGCGCCGGCCGCGGAGCGTGATGCCTGGCTCGGGATCGTGTCAGGCGAGGCGGCCACGGGCCGGCGCCTGCTGCTCCTCGCCGCCCGCGACGGAGTGGACGGCACGGCCCGCGGCGGCGCAGACCAAGCCGCCGACGACGGCGCGCCGTGGCGGATCCGGGCCATCCTCGCCTTCGCCGACCCCATCCGCGACGGCGTCCGCGACGCGCTCCGAGTGGCGACCGAGGCCGGCATCCAGACGATCGTCGTGACCGGCGACCACCCCGCGACGACCGCGGCGATCGCCGCGGAGGCGGGCCTCGGGGCGGAGCACATCGTGACCGGCCGCGAGCTCGAGGGCTGGGACGACGCCCGGCTCGACGCCGAGCTGCCGACGCTCCACGCGGTCGCGCGGGCCCTCCCCGAGCAGAAGCTGCGTCTCGTCGACGCGGCGCGGCGGACCCATCGGACGGTCGCCGTAACGGGTGACGGCGTGAACGACGCCCCCGCCCTCCAGCACGCCGACGTCGCCGTCGCGATGGGCAGCGGGACGGCGGTCGCGAAGGGCGCCTCGGACCTCGTCCTCGGCGACGACTCGTTCGCGACGCTGCTCTTCGCGATCCGCGACGGCCGGCGGATCGTCGACAACGTCCTCAAGGGCCTCGTGTTCATCACCTCGACGCACGTGGCGCTGCTCGGGTTCATCCTCGTGGCGACGCTCGTCGGCTTCTCCCAGCCGCTCCTCCCGCTCCAGATCCTGTGGCTCGAGCTGTTCATCGACCTCTCGACGTCGGTCGCGTTCGAGCGCGAGCCCGAGGAGCCGGGCATCATGCGGCGCGCGCCGCGCGATCGCGAGGTGCCGCTGCTGACCACGCCGCTGCTGGGCAAGATCACGGCCGCCGGGTCGTTCAGCCTCGTATGCGCCCTCGCGCTGATGTCGTGGCATCCGGGCGGCTTCGAGCACGCCCGTTGGCTCGCGTTCACCGCCCTCGTCGTCGCCCAGGCGGTCCGGGCGTACGCCAACCGGAGCCTGACGCTGCCGCTCCAGGACCTGCCGCGCAACACGTTCCTGTCGACGGCGTCCGTGCTCGTGATCGCGACCCAGGCGCTGATCCCCGTGGTCCCCGGGCTGTCGGAGGCCTTCCACGCGACCCCGCTCGACGCGCTCGACTGGGCGCTCGTCCTGATGATCGCGCTCGCCCCGGCGCTGCTTGCCTGGGCCGTCCGCGCCAGGCGCCGCGGGATCGTCTGGGTCGCCTGAGCCGGCGGCCGCGACTCAGCCCTTCGTCAGCTGGAGCTGGAACTCCATCGTCCCGTGGTCCGCGATCGACAGCACCATGAACGAGTTCGGCTGGCTGATGCCGTAGTCGGCGAACACGATCTCGGTCGAGCCGGTGACGGTCACGACGCTGCCGGACAGCCGTGCCTGGATCGGGATCTGGACCGACTTCGTCGTGCCATGGATCGTCAGGTCGCCGGTCGCCGTGGCCGAGACGACCTGGCCGTCGGCCGGGACCGCCCCAAGGTCGATCGGCTTCGTGAGCTTGAACGTCGCGGTCGGGTAGGTGTCGGTCTCGAGCGCCTGGCGGTGGAGCTGGCCGTCGCGCTGGGAGCGGTCGCTCTGGAGCGTGGCGAGGTTGGCCGTGAAGTCCGCCGCGCTGACGGTCGAGCCGGCGAACGTCAGGCTGCCGGTCACGTCGGGCGTCCGGCCGACCGCGGTCGCGGCGCCCACGTTCGCAAGCTCCTCCTCGACCCGGTAGCCGACGAACGAGCCCGAGAAGTCCGAGAACGAGCCGACCGACGGGTCGACGTTCCACGTGCCGTCGAGGGCGCCTCCGGTCGAGCCGCCGCTCGACGCCGCGGCCCCAGAGGGAGCCGGGCTCGGATCGGCCGACGCCGCGGGAGCACTCGATGCGGCCGAGGTCGCCGCCGGGCTCGCGCTCGGGCCGACGAGCCCGACGGGCGCCGGCGTGGTCTGCAGGAACAGGTACGAGAACCCCAGCCAGGCTGCGGCGAGGAGCACGGCCCCGAGGAGGATGACGACGATCGGCCAGCGGCGGCGGCGCGGCTCGGCGAGGTCGGTCGGGGGGACGGCGGCGGGTCGTGGGGCAGTCACGAGCGGTCTCCTGGTCGTGGTCTCGGGCAGCGGATTCGTCGCCGTAGGCCCGATTCCAGCGGCCCAACGTGAGAGCCGTCTGAGATCGATTCTCGCATCGACCGCCGGAACGCGGGGCTAGGCCGGCGCCGACGCCGACGGGGACGCCGATCCGGGCTTGAGCGAGGGCAGCCGGACCCGGAACTGGGCGCCGCCCTCGACCCGGTTCGAGACGGTGATCGTGCCGCGGTGCCGGTCGACGATCCATTTCGCGATCGCCAGCCCAAGCCCCGTCCCGCCCGACGGCGCCCCGCTCGCCCGCCAGAACCGGTCGAAGAGATGGGGCATGTCCTCGGGCCGGACGCCGCGGCCCTGGTCCTCGACGTCGAGGAGCGCGGCGGAGCCGTCGGTGCGGACCGCGACCCGGACCTCGCCGCCGGCCGGGCTGTGGGCGATCGCGTTGTCGACGAGGATCATCACGAGCTGCCGGAGCCGGACCGAGTCGCCCTCGACCATCGCCGGCTCCGGGTCGACGACGACCCGGACGTCCTTCGCCCCGGCGGGCATCGCCATCGACGACGCCGCGGCCGCGGCGACATCGCCAAGGTCGAGCGCCTGGCGGGTGAGGGCGACCGCGCCGGAATTGGAGCGGGCGAGCAGCAGCAGGTCGTCGACGAGCGAGGTCATCCGGGCGACCTCGGCGTCGACGTCGTCGAGCGCCCCGCCGATCTCGCTCACCGGCTCGTCCGGGTGGCGCCGCAGGAACTCGACGGAGCTCCGGACGACGGTCAGCGGCGTCCGCAGCTCGTGGCTCGCGTCGGCGGCGAACTCGCGCTGGCGGCGCAGGGCGAGGCGCTGGGCGGCCAGCGAATTGCGGATCGGGACGAGCGCCCGCCGGGCGTACACCGCCCCGAAGCCGATCGCGACGAGGACGACGACCGCGCCGCCGACGAGCAGCAGCCGGAGCATCGCGTCGAGCGTCGCCTGCTCGGTCGTGCGGTCCCCGATGATCTGGATGAAGACCGTGCCGATGGGCGAGCTCGCCCGCTCGGTCCGGACGCGGATGGGAACGCCGCTGATCTGGGTGGTCCGGACGTCGACCCCCGCCGTCCGAGCGGCGTCGATCCCCGACTCGACCGGGAACCCCGGCGGCAGGTAGCCAGGGCCGCCAGGGCCGAGGTTCAGGGCGTCGCCGTTGTTGTCGGCGAGCAGCGCGATCGTTCCCGAGGAGTTGCCGCCGAAGCTGAAGCCGAACCCGGAGCCGCGGGGATGATCCGGATGCTCGCGAAACGTCGTCGGCCCGGGCCATCAGCCCCTGATTGCCACGATCCTCGAGCGTCCGGGCCGCGATCAGGTAGAGCGCCGCGCCCAGGACGACGAGGACGAGCAGCGTCGTGACGCCGCTCCACGCGACGAGCTGCCACCGGACGCGCCGGATCAGCAGGTTGTCGGCGGCAAGCGCGTCGAGATCGGCTGTGTCCTTCTCGCCGGTCGAGACTCCGTCACGCATCGCTGAGACGGTACCCGACGCCGCGGACCGTCTCGATCCGCGACCCCTCCGCCCCGAGCTTCGTCCGGAGGTAGTGGATGTACGCGTCGACCGCGTTCGGCGTCACGGCGACGCTGAACGGCCAGGCCTGGTCGAGGAGCTGGTCGCGGGTCAGCGTCTGGCCGGGGTGCCGCAGGAGGCACTCGAGCAGCGAGAACTCGCGCGGGCTCAGGTCGACCTCGCGACCGCCGGCCCGGACCCGGCGGGTCGTCTCGTCGAGGCTGATCGGCCCGACGGTCAGCTCCGAGGTCGCCCGGCTGGGACTCGCGGCCCGGCGGGAGAGCGCCCGGAGCCGGGCCGCGAGCTCCTCGTAGGCGAACGGCTTCACGAGGTAGTCGTCGGCGCCCGAGTCGAGGCCGGTCACCCGGTCGCCGACCGTGTCGCGGGCGGTCAGCATGAGGATCGCCAGCTCGCTCCGCTTCCGGCGCAGGCGCCGGGCGACCTCGAGCCCCGAGATGTCCGGCAGGCCGATGTCGAGGATCACGGCCTCGATCCCGGCGCCGTCCTCGGCGATCGCCAGGCCGGTCTCGCCGTCGAACGCGACGTCGACGACGTGGCGGTCCTCCTCGAGGAGCCGCCGCAGGGCCCGGCTCAGGCGCTCGTCGTCCTCGACGACGAGGAGATGCATCGCGCTCCTCCTACGGGACGACGGTGATGTCGGTCGCGGTCGCGTTCGTTCGTGGTGCGCCCGATGGCGCCGGCGACGCGCCCGGCCCGCCGCCGCCGAACCGGCCGCGGAACCCGTCGACGCGGACGAGGACCGTGCTGCCGGACTTCACGTCGCCCGACGCGGCGGCGGCCTGCTGATGATAGGTCGTGTCGCCGCTCGTCGAGACCGTGATCTCCGCCCCACCGGCTGTCTTGATCGTGACGGAGTCGGCGGTGACCGCGGAGACCGTGCCCTCGATCGTGAGGCCGCCGGCACCCGCGAAGCCGCCCGGTCCGCCCTGGCCGCCGTTGCCGCCCTGGCCGTTGCCGCCGTTGGGGCCCTGGCCGTTCGTGAAGAACTGCCCGCGCGGGAACGTGCCCGCGGCCGCGGCCGGCGCGGTGCCCCGCCCGACGGCGAACGCGATGCCGGCGACGGCGACGCCGACCGCCAGGGCGAGGACGAGGTTGACGATCCGGGCCGAGCGGCTGCGGGGCTTCACGCCCTGGGTGACGACCGGAGCGGGCTCCGGGGCGAGGTCCGGCCCAAGACCGGGCGAGGTGCCGGGCCCGGTCGAGGCCGGCTGTGACGAAGTGGGGAACGTGTCGGACACGGTGGCTCCTCCGGAACCTATTCCCAGCGCAGCGCGCTGATCGGGTCGAGGCGGGCGGCCTGCCGAGCGGGCCACACGCCGAAGATCACGCCGACCGCGAGGCTGAACAGCAGCGCCACGGCGACGACGGTCGGGCTGAGGACGAACGACCAGCCGGCGAGGCGGGCGATGCCCGCGGACACGGCGAGGCCGAGGCCGATGCCGATGAGCCCGCCGAGGACGGAGAGCGTCAGGGCCTCGATGAGGAACTGGGCGAGGATGTCGCGCGACCGGGCGCCGACGGCCTTGCGGATGCCGATCTCGCGGGTCCGCTCCCGGACCGAGACCAGCATGATGTTCATGATCCCGATCCCGCCGACGATCAGCGAGATCGAGGCGATCCCGCCGAGCAGCAGCGCGAGCGTCCCGGCGATCGAGTTCGCGGTCTCGAGGAGCTGCGACTGGTCGAGGATCGCGAAGTCGTCGTCGGCGGTCGCGGCGAGGCCGTGGCGCTCGCGGAGCGTCGCGGTGATCGCGGCCTTCACGGTCGCCATCTCGTCGACCGACGAGACGCTGACGCCGACGGTCCGCAGCGTGTCGCCGGCGACGAAGTACTTGCGGACGACGCCGACCGGCACCATGACCTGGTCGTCGGGGTCCTGGAAGCCGCTCCCACCCTTCGGCTGGGTGATGCCGATGACCTGGAACGGCAGGCCGTCGATCGTGACCTGCGACCCGACCGCGGTGGCGTCGAGCCCGAGGTTGTCCGCGACCGTCGAGCCCAGGACCGCGACGCGGAGGTTGTTGTCTGCGGTCGGGTCGGTGAGGAAGGCGCCCTGCCACATGTCGTAGGCCCGGACGAACGCGTAGGCGCTGTTCGTGCCGATCAGCGACGTCGACGTCGACTTCGTCCCGACCGCGACCGTGCCCGAGGTCTGGAGCTCCGGCGCGACCGCCGCGACGCCGTCGATCTTGCGGATCGCGTCGACGTCCTCGAGCGTCAGCCCGGCCGAGCCGTTCCGGGGATTGATCGTCAGCAGGTTCGTGCCGAGGCCGGCGAGGCGGCTCGTGATGTTCGCGGTCGTCCCCTGCCCCACCCCGACGAGGGCGACGACCGACGCGACGCCGATGACGACGCCGAGCATCGTCAGCGCCGCCCGGAGCCGGCTCGTCCGGAGGCGCCCGAACGCGAGCCGGACCAGCTCGAGCGGGCTCATGCCGCGACTCCCGCGACGTCGGCGATCTGGCCGTCGAGGAGGTGGATCTGGCGCGACGCCGCGCTCGCGACGTCGGGGTCATGGGTGATGAGGACGACCGTCCGGCCGGCTCGGTTGAGCTCGAGCAGGAGGTCGAGGACCTCCCGGCCGGCGTGGGTGTCGAGGTTGCCGGTCGGCTCGTCGGCGAGGAGGATCGCCGGGTCGGTCACGAGGGCGCGGGCGATCGCGACGCGCTGCTGCTGGCCGCCCGACAGCTCGGTCGGCTCGTGGTGGATCCGGTCGGCGAGGCCGAGGCGCTCGAGCGCGGCGGTGGCCCGGACGACGCGATCGCGCCGGGAGACGTGCTGGTAGAGCAGCGGCGTCGCGACGTTGTCGAGCGCCGACGTCCGCGGCAGCAGGTTGTAGGACTGGAAGACGAACCCGATCGACCGGCTCCGAAGCCGCGCCAGCGCGTCGTCGTCGAGCTCCGCGACCGGCGTCCCGTCGAGGACGTAGCGGCCGGCGGTCGGCCGGTCGAGGCAGCCCAGGATGTTCATCATCGTGCTCTTGCCGGAGCCCGAGGGCCCGACGATCGCGACGAACTCGCCGGGCCCGACCTCGAGCGAGACGTCGCTCAGCGCGTGGACGGCGACCCGGCCCATCTCGTACGTCCGGCTGACCCGGTCGAGGCGGATGATCGGCTCGGCCATCGTCAGTTCCCCGGTCCGCCGCCCTGGAACCGGCCGCCGCCACCGCCGGTCCCGACGAACGTCCCGCCGCCCGGCCCGAAGCCGTTCGTGACGGTCTGGTTGCGCTGGCTGGCGGTGCCGGTGATGACCGCCTCGCCCTGGTTGAGGCCGCTCGTGATCTCGGCGAGGGAGCTGGTGACGAGGCCGACCTCGACCGGCCGGACCTGGGGCGTGCCGTCGGGGCCGAGGACGCGGACCGTGTAGTTGCCGGTCGACCCGTTCAGCGCCGCGGCGGGCACGGTCAGGACGTTCGTCGCCGACGCGGTCGTGATCGTGATGTCGGCGGTCATGCCCGACTTCAGCGCGGCCGGCGGGTCCGTCAGCGTGACCGTGACCGCGTACGACACGACGCTGCCGCTGCTGCCGCTGCCGCTGCTCGTCGACGCCGAGGGCGAGATCGCGGCGACCGTGCCCGCGACATCGCTCCCGATCGCGTCGATCGTCACCGTCGCGGGCTGGTTCAGGTTGATCTTGCTGATGTCGGTCTCGACGACGTCGGCCGTGACGTCGTACGTCCCGGCGTCGACGACGATCGCGTCGCCGGACGGGGCGTCGGCGCCGGCGGTGATGTTGATCGCGGAGACGATGCCGTCGATCGGGGCGACGAGCGTCGCCGCGGCGAGCTGGGCCTCGATGTCGTGCTGCTGGGTCTCCGCCTGGGCCAGCTGGGACTGGGCCTGGTAGAGGCCGAGCTTCGCCTGGCGGATCGCGTCGGTGCCGCTCGCGTTGTCGAGGTTGTCCTGGGCGATCTCGAGCTGGATCGCCGCCGATCGCCGGCTGGAGACCGCCGCGGTCAGGTCGGTGGCGAGGTCGGTCGTCGCCGCGGTCGCGAGCTTCTGGCCCTTCTTCACCGGGGCGCCCAGGCCGACGTCGACGGACTTCACGGTCCACGTCGCGGTGCTGCCGCCGCTGCTGGAGCTGGCCGACGCGTCGACGAGATGCGCCGGAGACCCGAACGCGAGCCCGTAGTTCGCGGTCGACTCGACGGCGCCCGTCGCGGCCACGTCGTCGCTGACGTCGGCGGTCGCGGCGGTCGGATGTGAGGTACGTCGTGGTTGCCGCCCGCGCGGTCAGGCCGCCCATCGAGACGAACACGGCCCCGGCCCCGGCGACGACGAGGACGAGGATCAGAGCGACTTTGAGCTTCATGCCACTCCCCTGCTGACGGGTGAGGACGGGTGCCGGCACGCCGCCGGCGGCCAGGGAGCGGGCGCTCGCCACGCGGCGGGCACCCGCCCCTGACCAGCTAGCTCGAGGTGCCGTGGGCGATGGCGATGAGGTCCGCCGCCGCCTTGATCGGGATCGCGAAGCCGAGGCCCTCGGCGTTGCCCGCGATCGCGGTGTTGATGCCGACGACCGCGCCCGACGCGTCGAGGAGCGGGCCGCCGCTGTTGCCGGGGTTGATCGCGGCGTCGGTCTGGAGGAGGTCGGTGAGGCGGACCGGCTGGCCGGTCTGCTCGTCCTGGACGGTGATGCTGCGGCCGGTCGCCGAGATGATCCCCTTCGTCACGGTCTCGGTGAACGTGCCGAGCGGGCTGCCGATCGCGATCGCGGTCTGGCCGACCTGGATCGTGTCGGAGTTGCCGAGCGTGGCGGCCTTCAGGCCGGTCGCGTCGATCTTGATCAGGGCGAGGTCGTTGTCGTCGGCGATCTTGACGATCTCGGCCGGGTACTCGGTGCCGTCATTGAGCGCGACGCTCAGCGACTGGCTGCCCTTGACGACGTGGCGGTTCGTGAGGATGTAGCCGTCCGCGGTCAGGATCACGCCGGACCCGACGCCGGTCGTGGGGATGTTGAACATCGACATCCCGCCGGTCGCCATGCCGTCGGCGGTGATCGTGACGACCAATTCCTTGGCGGCCGCGACGACGTTCGGCAGGTCGGCGTCGGTGATGATCTTGGCGGGCACGGCGTTCGGCTGGGTCGAGGCCGCGGGGCTGCCGATCGCGGCGGCCGGAGCCGGGGCCCGGGTCGCGCCGAGGAGGCCGACCGTCCCGGCCGAGGCGAGGACGGCGGCGAGGACGCTGGCGCCGACGACTGCCCGGACGCCGCGGGAGGAGGAGCGGCGGGCGGGCATCGTCGGCACCGGCGACACGGTGGGGTCCGGGGTGGGGAACGCAGCCGCGGCGGGCGCGTGCGCGGAGCTCGAGGCGGCCGCCGGCTGGGCGGGCGGGACGGACGGCGCGGCGTGGGGCGCGGGAACGAACGTCGGGTCGGGTGAGATCTTCGACCACTCGGTCATGTGGAGGCTCCTGGCGGTCAGCTGTGCGGTGTTGAGCACAGATAAGCCGAGGCGCCTGAGAACAACGTGAGAGGGGCTGTCGCGTCTGGACGATGCTGGACGGCGTTGGCCGATCGCTCCGCGCTCACGCACCTGCGGGTGCGCTCGCTTGCGGTGCTCCCGGCCGCCTTGCCAGCCTCGCCCGGCCGCGTCGATCGCAGACGAGGCTTCAGCCAGGACGGGGTTCAGCCTGGAGCGGCGGAGCCCTCGGGGCTGGCGTCCGAGTTGTTGTGGGGGTTGCCCGGCTTGGCGCCGTCGCGGAGCTTCTTGGCGGACCCCGCCAGCACCTGGTCGGCGTTCAGCGAGCCGTCGGCGTTCTTCTCGCCGTTCGCGATCAGGCCCATGCCAACCGTGACGTTCGACAGGCTCGCCGCGCCGGTCACGCCCTGGACGCGAAACTTCGTCGATGCGTCGACGTGGACCGTCACCGACGTGCCGTCGCGCTGCTTGAGCGTGATCGTCGAACCGGTCTTGGCGGTGACCGTGCCGGCCACGGTCGGCAGGACCACGTCGATCCGGGTCACGCTGAACGAGCCGTCGGCGTCGCGCTTCTGGCGGAACCGGATCGTGTCGCCGACCGCGAGATCGCTCAGCGCGATCGTGTCGCCACCCTTCGAGATCTGCGTCGACGAGGTGACCTCGATCGTCCGGGTCCAGCCGTCGACGGTCTTCAACGCGACGCTGGAGCCGTCGATCGCGGTGATCTCGACGCCGCCCCGGCCCAGGCCGATGCCGAGCGCCGGCCCGCCAAAGGCGAACGGCACCGCGCCGCCCTTGAGCTTGAACTTGAAGACGCCGCGGTCGGGCCGTGCCGATCCCTCGGCGTGGGGCTTCGCGCTCGCTCCGGGTGCGGCCGAGGCGCCGGCGCCGGACGGCGGCGTCGGTGACGCGCCCATCGCGACCGCCGCGCTCACGATGACCGCCAGGCACGCCCCCGCGACGGCGGCGACCTTGCGCCGATCTGGGTGGGCGAAGCGCTTCGAGAAGATCGGCTCCGGCTCGGCCATGCGAGGTCCTCCGCGGTCAGTCGGATTGGCGTGGAGCGGCAACGCTGTCCATCCTGCCTGAGGATGTCATGAGAATGGTCGGCGAATTCTCAGAATCCGTCGGACGCGTCGGCCGGCGAGACCCAGCGGCCGTCGCGGTACACGTACCACAGGACGAACGGTTCGTGGGCCAGGTCGCGCGGCCGGACGAGCGCGTCCGGGTAGCGCGCGCGTAGATGGGCCTGGAATTCGGCCGCGTCGGACACGCCCGCCGCGAGCAGCCGCCCGACATCAGCGACGAACTCCTGGTCGTCGCTCGGGTTCAAGTGCAGGGCAGGGGCTGAGCTGATCGAGGACACGTTGTTCAATCAGGATGAACGCCGGGTGGCCTCCCCAGAGGATGCGGTCCGGCTCTCGCGTGAAACCTGCGTTGCAGTTTTCGGCGGCCGCGACCGCTTGGCGGACCGCGCCTGCGCGGAGACGTCGGGCGCGTCGGGTCGCGGGGCCGGCCCGTGGATCACCTCGAACGCGCTCGTGTTCGCGAGAACTTCGATCGTGCCATCGCGGACCGCGAGGTCGATCGAGCCGCGGCCGGCCCGCAGGTTGCGGATCGTCACCTCCGGCAGCCAGTCGGGCAGCGCCGGGTTGACGTAGAGGCGCGACCCGCCGGCGTCGGTCGTCGCGTGGACCCCGCACAGGATCGCGATCAGCCGCAGGATCGAGCCCGCCGCCCAGGCCTGCGGCACGTTCGCGCCGAGGTACTGGACCGGGAAGCTCGCGTCGCGCCGGGGCAGCCCCGCGAACAGCTCCGGCAGGCGGTACGCGACCTGTCGCTCCGCAACGTCGAAGAGGCCCTTCGCGATCTTCGCCGCCTCGGCGTCAAAGCCGTGCCGCCGGAAGCCGCCGGCGATCATCGCGTTGTCGTGGGGCCAGACGCTCCCGGTGTGGTAGCTGAAGGGGTTGTAGGCCGGATGCTCCGACGACAGCGTCCGGACGCCCCAGCCGGACCACATGTCGTCGGCCAGCAGCCGCTCCACGACCCTGCCGGCGCGCTCCGGCGGGACGATCCCCGACTGGAGCAGGTGACCGGCGTTCGAGGCGACCGACTTCACCGGCTTCTTGGCGCCGTCGAGGGCGAGGTAGTACGTCCCCTCAGCGTCCCACCAGAAGACGTCGTTGAATCGCTCGTACAGCTCCTTGGCCTCGCGCCGGAGGCGGCGCGCGTCGGCGGGCCGGCCGAGGATCTCGTAGACGTCGGCCATCCGGAGCTTGGCGTCCCAGACGTAGCCCTGGAGCTCGCACGTCGCGAGCGGCAGCGGCGCGAGCGTGCCGTCGGCATGGGGGATCGCGTCGCCGGCGTCCTTCCAGCCCTGGTTGTAGTAGCCGTGCGAGGACCGCGTTCGGTACTCCTGGAACCCGTCCCGATCGCGGTCGCCGTAGCGGTCGATCCAGCGCATCGCGGCCTCCGCGTTCGGGAGGTAGCGGCGGAGGACCTCGACGTCGCCGAGCCACTGATAGAGGTACGAGTAGACGACGAGGTAGAGGCTCGTCGCGTCGTGGGTCCCGTAGTACGGCTGGTACGGCAGGATCCCGAGCTGGGCCAGCTCGCCGTGGCGGACCTCGTGGGGGATCTTGCCGGGCTCCATGTCGCGCTCCGGGTCGTCGGCGTCGGCCTGCATCGCGCCGAGCCGCCGCAGCGCGCCGGAGGCGAACTCCGGGTAGCCCGAGATCGCCTGCATCGAGACGACGAGCGTGTCCCGCCCGAACAGCGTCACGTACCACGGCACGCCGGCCGCCGGGATGTAGACCCCGCGTTCGAACGTCGGGTCCTCGAGGCGGAGCGCCTCCATGTCGCCGACCGCCCGCTGCCACGCCCGGCGGACCGTGTCGTTCGGCGTCTGGAGCGTGACCTTCGGCAGCCGCGGGACGTCGCTCGCCGACGGCTCGACGGCGTTGCAGCCGAGCGTCACGGGCCGGCGCGAGTCGGACTGGGTGATCGGCAGCCAGCGCAGGCAGGTGTGCCAGGTGCCCTTCGGCGGGAGGCGGGCGACGAACACGAGCTTGCCGTTCGCGTACTGCGGCGGCGCGTCGGCCTTGTCGACGCTGATGATCAGCTCGCGCCGGAAGCTGCCGTTCTCGTACGAGGTCCTGAGCTCGCGGCGCGACCGGAAGAACCGGGTGTTGACGACGCCGCGGCGGACTAGCGCGTCGGCCCGGACGTCAAAGATGTCGGCGAAGTCCAATTCGATCGCGATCTCGATCGTCAGCCGGACCGGGCGGCGGGCGTAGCTCGTGATGTCGATGTCCTCGTGGACGCCGCCCGACACGGTCCGGTCGACGCGGACGCCCAGGGCGTGGCGGTCGACGAGGCCGGCGTCGTCGAGGAACGCATCGTTCGTGTACTCGAAGCGGGCCGAGAAAAACTGGATCGGGGCCGAGTTGAGGAGGACCGGCCGGCGGCCGTTGATCCGCATCTCCCACGCCGAGATGAACCGGGTGTCGCGGGTGAAGAAGCCGTCGTCCGGGCCGCCGGCGATCCGTCCGTCCGGCTGGCAGACGAGGAATTGGTCGTCGCGGTTGATCGTGATCGCCGATGGGCCGACCTGGACCGGGAACGTCACGTCGGTGAGGCTACTCCGCTCGAGGGGTCGCGTGGGGCGGGCGCGCACCACCTCACGGGGCGGCCGTCCCGCGTCTGTTCCCGCCGTCGCCCGCGTCGCGCTGCTCGAGCCAGCGCTCGAGCCGATCCGCGAGCGGCAGGCAGTAGCGGGCCGAGACGAGCGCCGCGAAGGCCGGCGCGATCGTCAGGACCGCGACGAACGCGACCGTGCTGACGAGCAGCAGGAGCGCCAGCACGAGCGACATCCACGCGAGCCGGCCCGGCGCCGCGACGACGAGCAGCGCCGCGATCCGGGCCCGGGAGCGGATCGGGCGATCCTCGTGCTCCGGGTCGACGAGCAGCACCCAGAACGGCCAGCTGAGGACCCATAGCGCCACGAGCCCGGTCAGCGAGAGCGTCGTGAGCGCCCAGCCGACCGGCCCGCCCAGATTCGCCCCGAGGAACGCGTTCGAGGCGAGGATCGCGACCGCGAGCGCCACGACCGCCCCGACCGCCAGCGCGACCAACCCGAACCGCCGGATCGCCGTCCAGATATCGGACAGCACGACGTCCTGGCCCCTCGCCGTCAGAGCTGCGAGCCGGACGACGCCGACCCACGGGACCGCGAGGAGTGGCGCGGTCACGAGCGTCACGAGCGGGCCGGTCGAGACCGCGACGATCAGCCAGGCGAGGAACGCGAGGCCCCACAGCAGGTTCGCCGGCACGAGGCGGATCGACTGGTAATAGAAGTCGTAGGCGGCCGCCCGGATCGCCGCCGCCAGACCCGGCCCGCGCGGCCGCCCGACGCCCGCCACCGCGGCCGCCTCAGCCCTTGACACCGGACGAGGCCACACTCTGGACGAAGTACTTCTGGAAGAAGACGTACATGGCGAGGATCGGCAGGATGGCCGCGACCGTGACCGACATCAGCGCCGGCCAGTCCGTCCGGAACTCGCTCCGGAACGAGAACAGCCCCAGCGGCAGCGTCCAGTGATCCTGCGACTGGAGGATCAGGAGCGGCCAGAAGAAGCCGTTCCATGCCCCCTGGAACGCGAGGATCGAGACCGCGGCGAGGGCCGGCCCGGCGAGCGGCAGCATGACCCGCAGGAACGTCGTGACATGGCCGGCGCCATCGATCTTCGCCGCCTCCTCGAGGTCGCGCGGCATCGACAGGAAGTACTGCCGCATGAGGAAGAGCTGCTGGGCCTCGACTGCGAGGATCAGGACCACGCCGACGTAGTTGATCGGGTTGCGGGTGATCAGGCCCAGCTGCCGTTCGATCAGGTAGACCGGCACGAACCGGAGCTGGTCCGGGATCATCAGCGTCCCGAGGACGGCGATGAACAGGAATTCCCGGAGCGGGAACCGGAGCCGGGCGAAGGCGTAGCCGGCGGTGCTCGCGAGGACGAGGTTCGTGAGCGTCACGGCGCCGGCGATGATGACGCTGTTCAGGAAGAGCTGGGGGATGCTCGGGTCGAGCGTCAGGAAGCCGGTCTGCCAGCCCTGCAACGTGAACGGGTTGGGGACGACGGTCAGGCGCAGGGCGTCCGGGTTCGTCTTGAACGACGTGATGAGCTGCCACAGGAACGGGATCAGCATCAGGAACGCGTAGCCGATCAGCAGCGCGTAGGCGATCGTCCGGCGGACCTTCCGGCCGCTGTCGCCGGCCGCTCGGACGGTGGCCGGCGGGCTCGGGGCGACGATCGCCTCGGCCGCGGAGACGGTCGGCTCGGCGGGGCCGGTCATCGCGCGGCTCCCGGGTCGGGGCTCGTCGGCGTCACCATGATGGTGCCTCCCCGAAGATCCGCCGCTGGGCGAGCGTCAGCGAAAAGATGATCGCGAACAGCACGACGCCGACCGCGGCCGCATAGCCGAACTCGGAATCGGTGATCGCGGAGCGGTAGATGAACAGGACGATCGTCGTCAGCGAGTTGCTGGGCTCGCCGCCCCGGCCGCCGGCGATGATCGCCTGGTCGAACAGCTTGAAGCCGCCGATCACGAGCAGCGTCGCGACGAAGAAGTGAGCGGGCCGGAGGAGCGGGAACGTGATCCGCCGGAACGTCTGCCACGCGCCCGCGCCGTCGATCGCGGCGGCCTCGTAGATCTCGCGGCTGATCTGCTGCAGGAACGTCAGGTAGAAGAGCATCACGGTCCCGGACGTGGTCCAGGCGTTGAGCAGGATGATCGCGTTCATTGCCGTACGCGAGCTGCCCAGCCAGTTGAAGTTGTCGGTGTAGCCCAGCGCCTGGAAGATCGGGTTCAGCCCGACCACCGCCCGGGCGGAGTTGAACAGCCCGTCCGGCTGGAGCAGGAAGATCCAGACGACGGTGATCGCCGCGGAGCTCGCGAGCGTCGGGAAGTAGAACGCCGCCCGGAAGAACGTCTGGCCGCGGAGGCCCTGGTTGACGATGACCGCGAGGAAGAGGCCCAGGGCCATCGTCAGCGGAACCCAGACCGCGACGTAGTACAGCGTGTTCGTGACGGCCTTCCAGAAGATCGGGTCGCCGAACACCTGCTCGTAGTTGTGGACCCCGAGGAACGCGCGGGGACCGCGCAGGCCCCAGCGCCAGAGGCTGATGTACGCGGCGTACACCATCGCCCCGAAGTACAGGAAGAGGTAGAGCAGCAGCGGGATGAAGACGAACGCGAGGCCCGTCAGCATCTCCGCCCGCCGCTCGCCGCGGATCCCCCGACCGGCCGAGCGGCCGGACGATGTGCCCACCGTCACGGCGGCCATGGGCGACTCCTCCGGTCGAGGTTGGCGGGCCCGGCCGGGATCGGGGCGTGGTGCCCCGCCCGTCCGGACCCGCCGGTGTGGCTAGGTTACTGGCCGAGCGCCGTGTCGATCGCCGACGACGTCGCCGACACGACCGGCGCCGGATCGTCGCTCTTCGCTTCGATCTGCGTCGTCATCGCGTTGTTGAACGCATCGCTGACCTTGCTGAAGCCGGGGATGAAGCTCCACGGCTTGGCGAAGTCTGCGCTCTGGACGAGGACCTCCTTGCCGGCTGCCGGCGTCACGTCCTTGCGGGACGGGTTGGCGATGCCACCCTCGGTCCACTTCTTCATGCCGTCAGGTCCGGTGAGGTAGGTCAGCAGGACCCAGGCCGGGTCCTTGTTCGCGCTGTCCGCACCGATCGAGTAGCTCACGGTGAAACCGAGCGTCGCCTTCTCCTTGCCCATCGGCATCTCTGCCCAGGCGTACTTCGTGTCGGGGAAGCTCGACGTCATGAACGGGTCGAGCCAACCGCCCTCGAAGATCATCGCGACCTTCTTCTCGCCGAGGGCCTTGCCGCACCAGTCGTCGCCGAGGTCGGCGGGGCGGGCGGCCTGACCGCTCTTGAAGAAGCCGAGATAGGTCTTGATCGCCTCGGCGGTTTCCGGCGAATCGACGGTGTTCGTCTTCTTGTCGTCGCTGAACAGCGAGCCGCCGTTCTGGTAGATGAACGCGAGCGCCCGGTCGAGCGTGTGGCTCAGGCAGAACGCCTTCTGATTGCCGGTCGTGAGCTTGGCGGCGGCCGCCTTGAGCTCGTCCCAGTTCGTCGGGGGCTGGATGCCGGCCGCGGTCAGCATGTCGGTGTTGTACGCCATGCCGAGCGTGTTGCCGTCCTTCGGGTAGCCGTAGGTCTTGCCGTCGGGACCCTTGAACGCGTCGAGATAGCCGGGATAGAACTGGCTCGTGTCGAAGCCCCGCTCCGTGGCCATCGTGTCGAGCTCCTGGAGGACGCCCTGGTCGATCCAGTCGGGGGCGACGCTCGAGTCGACGTAGAACAGGTCCGGCGGCTCGCCGGAGCTGAACTTCGCGGCCATCGCCGTCGGGTAGTCAGTCGCGATCGGCTGGTAGTCGAGGGTGATGTTGGGATACGCGGTCTTGAACGAGTCGAGCGTCGCATTGAGGGCGTCGCCCTCGGCGCCGGTCGACTGCCAGCCGGACAGGACGACCGTTCCGGTGATGCTCTTCGGGTCGAACGCGCTCGACGCCGGAGCGGACGCGGGCGCGGATACCGGCGCCGAGACGCCCGATGGGCTCGCACCACCGCCGGATGGCGATGGGGTCGCGCCGCTGCTGCAGGCGCTGAAGATCAGGATCGCCACCGCCGCGGTCGCGGCAGCACGAATGGGTTGACGCATGTTTCTCCTCCACGCTTGTCGCGTCGCCGCCCGCGCGCACCGAAGGGACCGCCACTCGGTCGGGGTCTCCGGTGGGCCGCGGGTCGACAACGAGGTGACTGTCGCGCGGGGGCCTTGCACGACGATCGCGGCGCAAGGGTCCAGGAGTTTGCGAATCCGCGACAGTTTCGCGCGTTACCTGATCGTCGCCGGGGCGTTAGTCGGGGCGTTAGCAGCACGGGCGCCGATGAGTTCCGGGCCGTCCCGGCGTCTCAATGGGTGGCGCCGGCAGTGAGTCCGGCGCCTCCGATTCCCCGGGGTTTGGCGAGGTTCCGAATCGCCACCTAGACTGGGAGGACCATGCTGCCCACCCGACGCGGTCCGCGATGACCCAGGCCCAGGCCGCCCCGGCGGCCATCTCCACCGACATTCCCGCCGACATTCCCGCTGACCTCGAGGCCACGCTCGAGCGGTATCGCAGCGAGCTCACCGGCTACTGCTACCGGATGCTGGGCTCGACGTTCGAGGCCGAGGACGCGGTCCAGGACACGTTCCTGCGCGCGTGGCGCTCGTTCGACCGGTTCGAGGGCCGGTCCGCCGTCCGGTCGTGGCTGTACCGGATCGCCACGAACGTCTGCCTCGACGCGCTCAACGGCCGCAAGCGCCGCGAGCGGCCCATCGACATGGGCCCGGCGTCGTCCGCGGACCGGGCCCTGCCGGATCCTCTGTCGGAGGAGATCTGGGTCGAGCCCATCCCCGACGCCGCGGTCGTGCCCGCCGGCGGCGACCCGGCCGACGTCGCGGTCGCGCGCGAGTCGATCCGGCTGGCGTTCGTCGCCGCGCTCCAGCACCTGCCGCCCAAGCAGCGAGCCGTCCTGATCCTGCGCGAGGTCCTGCGCTGGCGTGCCGACGAGGTCGCGGAGCTGCTCGACACGAGCGTGCCGTCAGTCAACAGCGCCCTCCAGCGGGCGCGGGCGACGCTCTCGACGAAGGAGTTCAGCGACGGCGACCCGATCGACCCGATCGATGACGAGCAGCAGGCGTTGCTCGCCCGCTACGTCGACGCGTTCGAGCGCTACGACATGGACGCCCTGACCGCGCTCCTCCACGAGGACGCGACGTGGTCGATGCCGCCGTACGACATGTGGCTGCAGACTCACGACGACGTCGTGAAGTGGTGCCTTGGCCCCGGCATCGGCTGCAAGGGCTCGCGGCTGATCCCGACGATGGCGAACGGCCGGTTCGCGTTCGGCCAGTACAAGCCGGATCCCGAGAATGGCGGCCTCGCGCCGTGGTCGCTCCAGGTCGTCGAGACCTCAGGCGATCGGATCAGCGGGATCGTCTTCTTCCTCGACACCGCCCGCTTCTTCCCGCTCTTCGGCCTGCCGCCCCACCTCGACAGCTAGGGCCCGCGCCCAGTCCGCGTCGGATTCGGTCCGTCCGGCTCTGGTACGACTCGGCAACTTGCTGGTACGCCTACGGCATGAGGATCAGTGCACGTCACCCCATGGCCGTGGCGGTCGTGAAATCCGTGCACACGACGATCTTCGCGATCGAGCTCGCCTCGATCCTCTGGCTCGTGGTCAGTGGGCTCATGGGCCGGCGTGACCGGACCGTCGCCGCGGCTGCCGCAGCCGTGGCCGTCGAATCGGCGGTGTTCGTGACCAACGGCGGGGTCTGCCCGCTGACACCGCTGGCGGAGCGCCTGGGCTCCGGGCACGGCAACGTCTCCGACATCTTCCTGCCCGACGTCGTCGCCCGGACGATCCCGGTGTGGTCGAGCGCGCTCATCGTGCTGGCCGTCGGACTCCACGCCAGATCGGTCGTCGGCGCCGTCACGAACGCGTAGCGGGGCTCGGGCGACCCCGGTCAGTGGCGATCATCCGGCCCGCGACGGCGCCACTCATCCCGCCGTGGGGTCCCGCTCCCGTCCGGGCTCGTCGGCGAGGTCGCCCAGGCCCGCGATCGTCAGCAGCTCGAGGAGGTCCGGCCGCGCGTCGCGCAGCGCCACGGTCCGGCCCAGGCGCCGCGCGGCGAGGGCCATCCGCGCGAGCGCATCGACGGTGCCAATGTCGGGGTCCTCGACGCCCGCGACATCGCAGGCGAGCGGCCCCGACTCGCCGGCGGCAACCCGGGCACAGACGCAGGTGACCAGCGCGTCGGCCTCGTCCGGCCCGATCCGGCCGGCCAGCGTGATGCCCGAGGCTGGTAACGGCGGTGTCGCTGGCGCGCGCGGACGCGGCTCGGTCAAGCGCGACCTCCTTCGCCACTCAGACCGGCCGATCGGCAGGGACTCATCGGTCGCCGGTCGGGCCGATGTCCCGGTGCGCCCTATGGCCTTCGGCCGTTTCGGCGGGCGCCGGCGCTCGGTACCGTCGACAGGAGCGGTACCCCGAAGCCGAGGAGGTCCCTGATGGACGAGTTGATCAGCAAGCTCATCGAGCGCATCCAGGTCACCGAGGAACAGGCGCGCGCGGCCGCCGCGACGGTGATCGAATACCTGCAGGAGCACCTGCCTGAGCCCGTCGCGCGTGAACTCGCGGACCTCGTCGAAGGCTCCCCCGACCCCGACGACGCGGAACGAGCGAAGAAGGCGACGACCGCCGCGATGGCAGCGACGACGGCCGCGGTCAACGTCGTCGTGCTGCCCGGCGCCCACTGACCCCCGCCCGTCGCGATGTCCGGCCCTCGGCCGGGGTGCGGATTGCGCGCCGGACCCGAGGGCCGATACGCTGCATCCGTTGCTCGACACCAAGGGTTGGTTGGGAGGGTCCGGATGCGCACGTTCCGACTCGGCATGGTCGTCCTCGTTTCGGTCGCAGTGCTGTCCGGGTGCGCCCCGAGCACCGACAAGCTCACCGGAACGATGTGGAAGCTGACCGTGGTGACGGTGACCGGGACCGGATCGGCGATCCCGCCGGGGGTCGTCCCCGTCGCCGACCAGGCGCGCTACACGATCACGTTCAATGACGACGGCACGTTCAACGCGACCGCGGACTGCAACAGCGTCGGCGGCAGCTATACGACGAGCGGCAACAGCATGACGATCACGCCCGGCCCGTCGACGCTCGTCGCCTGCCCGGCGGACTCCTACGGCGACGCGTTCGTTGCGGCGCTCGGTCAGACGGCGACCTTCGCGGTGGGTCGCAGCGTCCTGACACTGACCCTCAGCGGCGGCGACTCGCTGACGTTCGGCTAGGCGCGCCGCCGGCGACCAGCTCCAGCGAAGTTTCCGCGCGTTCGGGACCCGTGCATGGTGCCTCGTCGCACCACGATGGCGGATTTCGAGGCGTTTGGGTGAGACCGCTGTAGTAGTGTCTGGTCCTCGTCACATCCAATGAGCTGGGGGACGTTTCGTGCGCTCGCCGACGCGTTGGGGTATTCGGTCGGGCCTCCGCCGCACCGTCATGACGGCCACCTGCCTCGCGCTCATCGCGCAGGGCCTTCCGGTGGCCGTCCTCTCAGTTGCTGCGGCCGTGATCGAGCCCGGATTCCAGATCGCGACCGTCGCGAGCGGCATCGACACGCCGACCGCGATCGCCTTCGCGCCTGACGGTCGCTACTTCGTCACCGGGCGGGGCGGCCTGGTCCTCGCGTACGACGGTCCCACTGACCCCACCCCGACGACGGTCATCGACCTGTCGACCCAGGTCCACGTGGCGGGCGACCGGGGTCTGACCGGCCTGGCCGTCGACCCGGGGTTCCCGGCACGACCGTACATCTACCTGCTGTACACCGTCGACGCCCAGCCCGGCGGCGTCGCGCCGTTCTACAACGACCAGTGCCCGCTCTCGCCCAGCGGCGCGAAGGACGGCTGTCCGGCCGCCGGCCGCCTGTCGCGGGTCACGGTCGACCAGAACACCAACGTCGCGATCGGGCCCGAGCAGATCATCATCGGCGGCACGTACTGGTGCCACCAGCAACAGGCGCACGCCGTCGACCACCTCGCGTTCGGACCGGACGGGGCGCTCTACATCAGCTCCGGCGAGGGCGCGACGGCAAGCTTCACCGACTGGGGCCAGCACAGCGGCGCAGCCGACGCGATCGTGATCCCCAATGCCTGCGGCGACCCGCCCCAGCCGGCTGGCCAGCCGCTGAGCCTGCCGACGACCGAGGGCGGCGCGCTCCGCGCCCAGGATCTCCGAACGAGCGGCGACACGGCCCAGGGCAGCGGCGCGATGACCCGCGTCGACCCCAACACGGGCAACGCCCTGCCCGATAACCCGCTCGTCGGCAACGGGATCCCGAGCGACGATCGGCACATCGCCTATGGACTGCGCAATCCATATCGGTTCACGTTCAGGCCCGGGACGAGCGAACTCTGGGTCGCCGACGTCGGTTGGAATACCTGGGAGGAGATCGACCGCATTCCCAACCCGACCGACTCCACCATCGAGAACTTCGGTTGGCCGTGTTACCAGGGCGTCGGCCGGCAGCCGGCATGGGACAACCTCAACGTCAACATCTGCGAGAACCTGTACGCGGCTGGCGCATCCGCCGTCACCGCGCCCTACTTCACCTACAGCCACAACGCGCCGCCGGATGCCGGCGCGGTGCACGACGGGCGGCGGGGCGATCACGGGGATCGCGTTCGGCGGCCCGCCCTACCCGGTCCAG
Organism: uncultured Chloroflexia bacterium; assembly: GCA_963845925.1. Lineage (GTDB taxonomy): Bacteria > Chloroflexota > Limnocylindria > Limnocylindrales > CSP1-4 > CF-46. The sequence continues at coordinate 20,051 of CAWJUA010000027.1, read as the reverse complement.
TACCACGGGGCGCTGTTCTTCGCCGACTACGTGAAGAAGTGCCTGTGGGCGATGATGCCCGGTGCCAACGGCCTGCCCGACTCGACGAACATCCGGACGATCGCCACCGGCGTCACACCGGTCGATATCGAGGCCGCCCCGGACGGCCGCCTCTACTACGTCGACATCGCCCTCGGCACGGTCAACCGCCTCGACGCCTTCGGGACCGGAAACCAGCCCCCGATCGCGTCCTTCACGGCAACCCCGCCGTACGGCGCCACACCGCTCGCGGTCACGTTCAACGCGTCTGCGACCACCGATGATGGTCCCCTGTCGTCGCTGACCTACCAGTGGGATCTCGATGGCGACGGTCAGTACGACGACGCGACAGGTGTGACGGCCTCACGGACGTACTCCGCCAGCGCGAACGTGAAGGTGGGGCTGCTTGTCGCGGACGGTTTGGGCGCGACCGGCGCGACGAGCTTCGTCGTGCAACCCGGCAACACACCGCCCACGGCCACGATCACGGCGCCGCTCACGAGCCCCAATTGGGCGGCGGGTGACACCGTCAACTATTCGGGGACCGCGTCGGACCCGCAGGAGACGCTCGGCCCGACGAACATGAAGTGGGCGGTCTCGCTCCACCACTGCTTCACGATCAATCAGTGCCATGAGCACCCGCAGGGAACGTTCGTCGGCGCAGGCGGGTCGTTCGTCGCCCCCGAACATGAGTACCCGGCGTATCTCACGTTCGCGCTGACGGTCACCGACAGCCGGGGCTTGACCGATACCAAGTCCGTCCGGGTCGACCCCAAGACGATCGACGTGACCTTCACCACGCAGCCCTCCGGGATGCAGCTGACGGTCGGCAGCGGAGTCGTGACGACGCCCGCGACCATCACCGCGATCCAGGGCTCGCGGATCTCGGTCACGGCGAATTCGCCGCAGTTCTCCGGGAACACCTCATACGTGTTCAACTCGTGGTCCGACGGCGGCGCCGTCAGCCACGACATCACCCCGCCGACGAGCGGGCTGACCTACACCGCGTCGTACGCGCCGGGCGGCCCGGGCACGGCCCTGCTCGTCGTCGGCGGCAGCCCGACGACGCTCGGCGCGGGCGACAGTGCGGTTCAGGCCAGGCTCCAGGCGCTCGGCTACAGCGTCGTCGTCGTCGGCGACGCTGCCAGCACGACAGCCGACGCCGCCGGCAAACAGGTCGTCGTGATCAGCTCGACGGTCTCTGCCGGCAACGTCGGCACGAAGTTCCGGTCGGTGACGATCCCGGTCCTCACCTGGGAGCACGCCCTGTGGGACGACCTGGGCATGACCGCCGCGGCGGGGACCCAGGTGTCGACCCAGCAGAGCCTGACGATCGCCAGCCCGGGCCACCCGCTCGCGGCCGGGCTGACCGGCACGGTCCAGATCGCGACGGCGACCGGGTCCCTGCCCCAGGGCAGCCCCAACGCGAACGCCATCGTCGTCGGCAGGCTGCCGGGCCTGACGACGGCCACCGAGTTCGCCTATGACGCGACAGCCGTGATGCCGGGCCTGACCGCGCCAGCCCGGCGCGTTGGGTTGTTCATGGGCGACGGCACGGCGGCCACGTTCACCGCCAGCGGCCGTGCGCTGTTCGACGCCGCGGTCGTCTGGGCCGCGGGCGGCGGCGGGCCCGGCCCCTCGCCCAGCCCGAGCGTGAGCCCGAGTCCGTCACCGAGTCCGAGCCCGAGTCCTTCGCCGAGCCCGTCCCCGTCGCCGAGCCCGTCGCCCGAGCCCGACCGTCGCCGAGCCCGCAGCCCGAGCCCATCCCCATCGCCAGTCCCCCAGCCCGAGCCCGTCGCCGAGTCCGAGCCCGTCGCCGTCGCCGAGCCCGTCAGCCCGAGCCCGTCGCCGAGCCCGTCGCCGAGCCCGAGTCCCGAGCCCCAGCCCCTCGCCGAGCGGCGGCCCCGGCGCGGCCCTCCTCGTCGTCGGCGGCAACCCGGCCACGCTCGGGCCCGCTGACACCGCGGTCCGCACCCGTCTCCAGGGTCTCGGCTACGTCGTGACGGCCGTCGGTGACGCCGCCAGCACGACCGCCGACGCCGCCGGCAAACAGGTCGTCGTGATCAGCTCGACGGTCTCCTCCGGCAACGTCGGTACGAAGTTCCGGTCGGTGACGATCCCGGTCCTCACCTGGGAGCACGCGCTCTGGGATGACCTCGGCATGACCGCCGCGGCCGGGACCCAGGTCTCCGGCCAGACGAGCGTCGCGATCGTGACCCCCGGGTCGCCGCTCGCGGCCGGCCTGACCGGGACCGTCGCGGTCAGCACCACCACCGACACCCTGCCCCAGGGCGTCCCCGGCGCCGCCGCGGTCATCGTCGCGCGGCTGCCGGGCACGACCACCGCCAGCGACTTCGCCTACGACACCGGTGCCGCGATGCCGGGGCTCGCCGCGCCGGCCCGCCGGGTCGGGCTGTTCCTGGGCGACAACACCGCGGCCATCTTCACCGCCAACGGCTGGGCCCTGTTCGACGCCGCGGTCACGTGGGCGCGGAACCAGGGCGGGGGCGGTCCCAGTCCGTCAGCCCGTCGCCGAGCCCGAGCCCGTCGCCGTCGCCGAGCCCGTCAGCCCGAGCCCGTCGCCGAGCCCGTCGCCGAGCCCGTAGTCCCAGCCCCAGCCCCTCGCCGAGCGGCGGCCCCGGCGCGGCCCTCCTCGTCGTCGGCGGCAACCCGGCCACGCTCGGGCCCGCTGACGACCGCGGTCCGCACCCGTCTCCAGGGTCTCGGCTACGTCGTGACGGCCGTCGGTGACGCCGCCAGCACGACCGCCGACGCCGCCGGCAAACAGGTCGTCGTGATCAGCTCGACGGTCTCCTCCGGCAACGTCGGTACGAAGTTCCGGTCGGTGACGATCCCGGTCCTCACCTGGGAGCACGCGCTCTGGGATGACCTCGGCATGACCGCCGCGGCCGGGACCCAGGTCTCCGGCCAGACGAGCGTCGCGATCGTGACTCCCGGGTCGCCGCTCGCGGCCGGCCTGACCGGGACCGTCGCGGTCAGCACCGCCGCCGACACCCTGCCCCAGGGCATCCCCGGCGCCGCCGCGGTCATCGTCGCGCGGCTGCCGGGCACGACCACCGCCAGCGACTTCGCCTACGACACCGGTGCCGCGATGCCGGGGCTCGCCGCGCCGGCCCGCCGGGTCGGGCTGTTCATGGGCGACAACACCGCGGCCATCGTTCACCGCCAACGGCTGGGCCCTGTTCGACGCCGCGGTCACCTGGGCGCGGAACCAGGGCGGGGCTGGCCGCCGCCGTCCCGGCGACGCAGCTGGCGACCTATGTCGGTCTTGGCAATGGCGATGAGCCCGCGAGTGGCAACGGCGGTCCCCCGTTCGCGCCACGCGTTCCGATTGGCGTGCTGCTGATCGCGGTCCTTCCCGAGCGGCTCAGGATCCGCGGACCGCGGCCGCACGGGACGGCTCGCCGCGCCCGCGGCCAGGGAGTCTCGAGGGGGTCCTGACAACCGCGCCGCGGACTGGCTGAACCGCGACCGACCGCTCGGCTGCTGACGCACACAGCGCTCGCGACTCCCCGCGCGTGCTCTCGACCAGGACGTCGAGGTCGGGGGCCGCGGGCGCGATCCGCCGTAAGGCCGACGTCCACGGGGCTGCACGCGACACGGCGCCGATCCCCACCGGCATGTTGCCGATCAACGGCACGATCGGCGCACCCGGCGGCCTCCGGGAGCCGTTCGTCCCGACTCCTCGCCGACGTGCAGGCGACCTTCGGCCCTTGTTGCCTCGCACGCGGCGCGGCATACCAGTCATGGAGGAACACGCCATGTCCGCGATCGGCTTGCTTCACGACCACCCGACCGACGAGATCCCCGACTCGCACCGCGACCTGGTGGAGTGCCCGCCGGTCGCCGCGCTCACGACGGTGTCGGCGGACGGCTCCCCGCAAACGTCGGTCGTGTGGTGCGACTTCGATGGCGACACCGTCCGCGTGAACACGATGCGCGGCTTCGCCAAGGAGCGGAACATGCGCCGCAACGCGCGGGTCACGCTCCTCTGCTATGACCCACGACGACCGCTGCGGTACCTCGAGATCCGCGGCACGGTCGTCGAGATGACCGAGGACGGCGCGGGCAGGCACCTCGACGAGATCGCCTCGAAGTACATCGGCCGGCCGGTTCGGTACTTCGGCGACGTGATCCCGACGCGGTTCGCCGAGACCGAGATCCCGGTCCTGTGCCGGATCCGGCCAACCCACGTCGTCGCGCTCGATGCCGAGGATCGGAGGCACCGGCGATGACGGCGGGCGCGATCAAGGGCCACGGTGTCCGTGGCGACCCCACCCCGGCCGACGTCCCCATCCCGGCCTCGCATCTCGATCTCCTGACCCGCCCGATCTGCGCGGTATTCACGACGATGGGCACCGACGGCCAGCCACAGTCGAGCCTCGTCTGGGTCGACCACGACGGCGAGTGTGCCCGGGTCAACACGACGCTCGAGCGCCAGAAGGGACGAAACCTGCTCGCCTGCCGGCGGGTCAGCCTGCTCGTCGTCGACCCCGAGAACACCGCCCGGTTCCTCCAGGTCCGCGGCGACGTGGAGCTGATCACGGCCGGGGCGGTCGCCCACGTCGACGACCTGGCCAGGAAGTACACCCGGCATCCCGGGTTCTACGGCTGGATCTATCCGGTCGAACAGCGGTCCCGCGAGACACGGGTGATCTGCCGGATCCACGCGCTACGGGTCACGCTCGACGCGATCCACGCCTGACGCAGCCGGCGCAGGCTGAACCAGATCGGTCCACGAGACGGCTAGCCGTCGGCGACCAGCCTCACGAAGTCCGTCGCGCTGAGGACGCCGATCGGAACATCGCTCTCGTCCACCACGACAAGACGATGGACCTGCTCCTGGTGCATGACCCTGGCGGCCTCGACGAGCGTCGCCGAGAGGCTCACGGTCAGGGCCGGTGACGTCATCAACTCACCGACCCGGAGGCCGGAGGCCCGTCCGCGGACGAGTTGCTTCATCGTCGGGCCGCTATCGAGCAGGAGGTCCGTGCGGCTCAGGACGCCGACCAGCCTGCCGCCGCCATCGACGACCGGCAAGCCACTGACCCGGAACGTCGCGAGCAGGTGCTCGGCCGTCTCGATCGAGTCGTCGACGGCGACCGTGACCGGATCGATCGTCATCACGTCGGCGACGACCACGCGATCGAACCGCATCGTCCAGGTCTCGCTGGTTTTGGTGCTCATGGCTCCGCTCGCAATCTGGACAGATCGTCCGCTCCAGTCTGATGACTGCCGCCGGGTGGATCACAAGCCGATCGTCCTGCTGCGCGAAGTCCCGACACAGAGACCAACCGACCTAAGCGGCGAGCCACGTGGCCCTGTCCCCGGGACTATCGCGCTCCGCGCGCCGCCTCACGCCTTCGATCAAGCCGGTCTCCATGTACGCGTGGAGCGGCTCGAAGACGAAGGCGGCGAACGGCCACTCCCACCACTTCCATCGGGCCCGATCGCGAACGATCAGCCGGCACTCGCCTTCGCCGATCGGGTCGAGGACGAAGGCATAGGTGCCCGCCGGCATGCTCTTGCTGGCCAGGACGAAGGATTGTCCCGGGTCGACCGCGACGACCGGCCAGCCGATCGGGTTGCCGCCGATCTCGTGGTTGGTCCGAACGAGGTCGCCAATCTCGATGTGCTGCCACTCGGGCCGCAGCTCGGCCGTGTCCGGGATCCCGGAGCGCAGCAGGCGTTCCACCCAGTTATGGGTGTAGAAACCGGCGCGGTCCTGACCCATCTGCGCCAGCCACGGCCAGACGGCCGCTGCCGGGGCATGGATCGTGGCCGCACGGGTCGTCACGTAGTCGGCTCCGGGCTCGACGTCATCGCCGGGCAGCGGTCGCGTGCGTTCGTTCTCGGTGGAGCCCCACTGAAGCATCCGTGGGCGGATCAGCAGCGCGTGCGCGGCGGCCGCCAGGCCGCCAAGGACCGCGAGCGCCGCACGAGATCTTCGGCTCATTTCGCCCTACCTCCGCGCCCCGAGGGTGATCTCGGGTGCTCTAGCCCTGGGTCTCCTGAACGCGCTTCGGCAGAAACATCAGGAGGTTCCAGGCCGCAAAGCCCATGACGAGCACGACCCTGACGACCAGCGGCCAGTCGGTCTCCCAGACCCACATGCCGAGCATCACGGGAAGGAACAGCACCCAGACGATGACCTGAACGATCAGCGGCAAGGCACCAATCGCGCTCCATGCCTCGTCGAGGCTGCCCTGACCCCAGATCAGCCCGATGGCGAACGCGATCCACATGAGGGCGAAGAGCCCGAACAGGATTCCGTGATCGACGAGCCAGGCCACGCCGTTGCCGAGGCCGCTCCCGCCCTTCTCGATCAACTGATCGATCCGCCCGTTCCTCGGGTGTCCCTGGAGCCCAGGTTCCGCAGCCATGGCCGTCTCCTTGCCGCGACCTCGCTCGGGTCGTCGGCGCGTCCTAGTCCGTCAGCGCCGATCGTGCCCGCTCATATCGGCTCGCCGACAGTGCCGTCGGTCGTTTCGCTCAGGGCGACGTAGCCCGAGCGGGCCGCGACATGGGTCCGTCGATGGCCGGATCCGCCGATCCGAGCGCGCACGTCGCGCAGCCGCCGCGCACGCCGATGGGTCGCGACCCTCAGTCAGGTGTCGCCCTCATCGGGATAGCGTCGGCACCGGCTCCGGACTCGCGGCCCGCGCCGGACCCGCCAGGACGCGCGCCTCGACCTGGCTCAGCGCCGCATCCAGGACCTCGACGGCACGTTGCGCCTGGGCGATCGTGAAGATCAATGGCGGCGCCAGGAAGACCGTCCCGCCGAATGGACGCACGAACAGGCCCATCTCGCGGGCGATCGCGGCGACCTGATTGTCGACGCCGATCTCGGGCGCGAAGCTCTCGTGCAGGACGGCGTCACGGACCAGCTCGACGGCCATGAACAGGCCGAGGCCCCGTACCTCGCCCACGATGGGATGCTCACGGAGGCTCTCGAGGAGACCGATCATGTAGCTCCCGACGGTCGCGGCGTTTTCGACCAGGTGCTCGTGCTCGATGATCCCGATGTTGGCGAGGGCAGCCGCGGCCGACACCGGATGGCCGCCGTATGTGTGGACGTTGAAGAAGACAGGGACCTTCTCGGCAATCTCGCGCCGCGCGATGGCGGCTGCCATCGGTGCGTAGCCGCTCGTGAGGCCCTTGGCGACGACCATGATGTCGGGGACGATGCCGACGTGGTCCACTCCGAACCAGCGTCCCGTCCGACCAAAGCCGCAGACCACCTCGTCGGAGATGAGCAGGACACCATAGCGATCGCAGATCTCGCGGACCTTGGCCAGGTAGCCGGGAGGCGGGACGATGCAGCCGGCCGTCGCCATGACCGGCTCGAGGATCACGCACGACACCAGCTCCGGGTCGGACCCCAGGATGGCCTGCTCGACCGTCGTGGCACACGCGAGGCCGCAGCCCGGATACGCCATCCCGAGCTCGCACCGGTAGCAGTAGGGCGGCATGGCGTTCGTGAATCCGGCCGCCGGCACCATCGGATCGGCGCTGCGTCGGAAGACGCCGAAGCCGGGGCTCCAACCGGTCGCCGACAGCGCGCCGACGGTCGAGCCGTGGTAGGCCCGCCGCAGCGAGACGACCTTGTAACGCTGGCCCTCGCCGCTCGCTTCGTGGTACTGGCGAGCGAGCTTGATCGCGGCTTCGACAGCCTCTGAACCGCTGTTGCAGAAGAACGAGGCTCCCAGGTCGCCAGGTGTCAGCTCGGCGAGCTTGCGCGCCAGCTCGACGGTGACGGCGCTCGTGGTCCCGTATGGGCTCGTATAGGGCAGGCGCATGGCCTGCTCGTACATCGCCCGCGCGATCTCCTCGCGCCCGTAGCCGGCGAGCACGGCGAAGACGCCCCCGGAGAGGGCATCGAGGTACTCGCGGCCTTCCGCGTCATAGAGCAGGGCGCCATCGCCGCGCTGGAGCAGCCAGGGCCCGCGTTGTTCCAGCCACGCCCTGGGCGTGGCGTGGAAGATGATGTTCCCGAGTGCGTCGCGCTTCAGCTCGGCGATTGCTGCGGTGTCCATGTCATCGCCTCCGTGTGGCGCAGCCATTCATGGCCTCAGAGCCATTTCGGATCGATCGGCGTGCCGATCCCCACCCTCTCCTCCAGGGCCGCCGCCGCATCGAGGCAGAGATCCTCGCGGTAGCGAGGGCCGATGATCTGCACGGCCTGTGGCAGGCCGTCGCCGATGCCGACCGGCTGCGCCACCGCCGGCAGGCCGAGCGCGTTGACCGCGGTCGCCATCCGCATCGCCTCGATGGTCTTCGCCACTTGGCCGTCGTCGAGGTCCGTCCCGGCCTTGGCGGGGACCTCCGTGGCGATCGGGGCCACGATCAGCGGACGCGTCTCCTGGAACTCGCCCCACGCGCGGACGAGCGCATGTCGCGTGACCAGGGCTTGCTCAGCCTCCATCGAGTCGGGCGGGCCGGCGGCTTCAAAGAATGCAGCCATGAACCGCTGGGTCTGGAGGGGCACCATCGGCTTCATCACCTGCTCGAAGAACGCGCGGAGCGCCGGCGTGCTCAGCATGACCAGCAGGCTGTTGGCCGCCGCGTCGATGCCGGGTGGTTCCACCTCATCGACGGCGTAGCCGGCATCGGCCAGGGCATCGGCGGCCGTGCGAAGACCTGCCTGCACTTGCTCCGCAGTGCCACGGCCGCCGGGGTCGAGGACGAGTGCGACCCGGATCGGATGGGGGAGCTCAGGACCATGGAGCGGAGCCGGTACGCTCCACGGGTCTCGCCAGGTTGGCCCCGCGACGACCGCGTAGGCGGCTCTGAGATCCGCTACCCGACGCGACAGCGGGCCGTTGACGCTCGTCAGCTGGATGCCGATCGGCGTCATCTCGCCCGACCCGACGCTGCTCGCCTGGGGAATCCGCCCAGGCTCGGTTTGAGGACGCTGACGCCGCAGCATTGGGCGGGATGACGGAGCGAGCCGAGGCCGTCGCTGCCGATGCCCAGCGGGCTCATGCCGGTGGCGATGGCCGCAGCCTCGCCAGCGCTGGAGGCGCCCGGGGTTCGCGTCCGGTCCCAGGGGTTGATCGTCGTGCCCCACAGCTCGCTCTCACAGTGCCACCGGATCGCGGCGGAGGGCATGTTCGTGCGACCGATGGGAATCGCCCCGGCGACCCGGAGGCGCTCCACGACTGGGGCGTCACGGGCCGGGTATGCATTCGCCAGCGCCCGGATCCCCTGTGTCGTGGGAGTGCCCGCGACGTCGAGGTTCTCCTTCACCGTAAAGGGCACGCCATGAAACGGCGGCAGGTCCATCCCGCGAGCGACCGCACGGTCAGCGGCCCGGGCGGCCTCGAGCGCCTGCTCGGCCAGAACGATCACGACCGCGTTGATCGAGGGGTTGACGGCCTCGATCCGCCGCAAGTGGGCTTCGATGACCTCGCTGCTCGACGCCCGCTTCGTCCTGATCGCCTCAGCGAGTTCCATGGCGCTCATGCGCCACAGCTCGGTCATCGTGCTGATAGTCATCTCTACGTCGCCTCGCGCCGCCGGCTCCGCCGCCTAACGACGGTCACAACGCACGCAGCCGCCACGGCTCCCGCCGCTGGCCTGAGCCACGCACGGCGATTTGCGCCATCGGGGGCCCTGATCAGCGACCACGGCTGACCACCCAGATCGGTGTGAGCCGCCGTGACCCGGCCTCCGGCATCACGACCGAAGGCGACTCGAACCGGCGCCATCCCCGCCTGCGACAGGTCGAGCCGGAACACGTAGGGATCTCTGGCGTCGTCGGGCTGGAGCGGAAGCCCACGGAGGACCGCGGGAACTGGCGTCAGGAGCCGAACCATCAGCCGCCCGCCTCGGACGAAGACCTCGGCCCCGAGTCCGAGCATGAGCCGCTGGCGCAGGTCGGCGATGCGAGGCGGAAAGACATACCGGCCGCAGAGCTCGGGCCAGACCTCGGGGTGGTGCGGGATGTCGCTACGGACCGCGTCCTGCGGCTGGCCGATCAGGTCGTGCAGCAACCGCCCGAGCTCGATCGGCAACCAGGAGAAGGCTCCACTCGAGCCGTTCGTCAAGCCGATCAGCCCGATCCCGTCGTCGGGCGCCACCAACAGGTCCGAGTTGAAGCCCGGCAGGATCCCGTCGTGAAGGACGAGCCGGTGGCCGGCGGCTTCGGCGCGGAAGAAGCCGAGGCCCATGCCCGGGAGGCGCACGTCCGGCTGGTAGTGGGCCTCGACCATCGTCGCCATCGTCGCGGGCTGGAGCATGCGCCCGTGCTCGTTGGCGCCGCCGCCGAGCAAGGCCGCGACGAAGCGGGCTAGGTCGCGGGTCGTCGAGTAGATGCCGCCGGCGCCGGCGCCGATCCAGTCGCGATCCGGGACGGCCGTCGCGCCACGGCTTCCGAACGTGTAGCCCGTCGCCAGGTGCGAGGCGATCCGATCCGAACGGACGAGACCGCTGTCGGCCATCCCGAGCGGCTCGAAGATGCGCTCTCGGAAGACGCGCTCGAGCGGAACGCCGCTCACATCCTCGACGATCTGGCCCAGCGTCGCGTAGCCGTGGTTGCTGTAGGCAAAGGCCGAGCCGGGCTCCACGACGATCCGCAGGCCGCGGTAGTACTCGGCCAGCGTCGGCAGCGGCTTCCCGAATTCCACGCTGAGCTGCGGGGGTCGCCCGCCAGACGGACTGAAGCTGGCATGGAGGAGGTCGGACGTCCGGCGGACGTCGGGGATCCCGGCCGTGTGCGTGAGGAGATGGCGCAGCGTCGCGGGTCGGAAGCCCTCCTCGGACGGGATCAGCCGATAGGCACGCAGGTAGTCGCTCACCGGAGCATCGAGGTCGACCAGGTCCTGCTCGACGAGCTGCATCACGGCGATCGCCGTGAAGAGCTTGGTGATCGAGCCGATGCGGAAGACCGTGTCCTCGGTGATCGGTGTGTTCGAGCCGACCTCCGCGACACCGCGGCCGTCGAAGAACTCGAGGCGCCCGTCGCGGACGAGGCCAACCGCAAGGCCGATCGCCGGGCGGCGGCCGAGGATCTCGTCAACCCGTGACCGGAACTCGAACCGAGGGATCTCGCGGGCGGGCGAATCCCCCTTCTCCGGCCGAGTTCTCGGCTCGATCCGACTCGTCGCCAAGGTGGCCACCTGTCCGCCTCCTCCGGGCGAAGACGAGGACATCCCAACCCGCCTGGGGCGCGGTCAGCCGAATCCTCGGCGGACTACACCGCGGGCTGCGCGAAGGACGCGCGAGACTGCCATCGCCGGCTCCGCCCGCAGTCAGTGTTGCGATGGGCTCGATCGGCGCCAAGTGCCGTTCGTCATCCCGGGCACAAGTGTCGAGAGGCCACCGACGCCGCCCGGCTTCCCCTTCCGGCCGGAGTCCGCACAGTCGATTTGGCACTTGTGTCCTGCCGGCGGGCGGACGCAAATGAGCGTGGAGGAATCCGAGCCATGACGATGATGCCGATCCGGGATGTCTCACTGTTCGTTGAAGTCGTCGGACGTGGCGAACCGCTGCTGCTCATGCATGGCGGGCCGGGGCTCGACCACGTGTCGCTGACCCCGTTCCGACGGCTCGCCGATCGGCACACCGTTGTCTTCTACGACCACCGCTGCAACGGGCGGTCGACCGGCGCACCCGTGACGTCGATGACCTGGGAGAACCTCACGGCGGACGCCGACGCGCTCCGGGAGGCGCTCGGATTCGAGCGGTGGGCCGTGCTTGGGCATTCGTTCGGCGGTCACGTCGCCCTCGAGTACGCGCTCCGCTACCCCACACGTGTCTCACGCCTCATCCTGCTCGACACGGCGGGCGACGCGCGATGGTCGCAGGAGAACGCGCCCGACGTCCTTGCTGGCCGCGGCTTCAGCCCGAAGACGGTGGCCGTCGCTCGCCGCTTCTACAGCGGCCGAATCGCTCCTAAGGACTTCACCCGCGCAGCCATTCGGCTCGTGCCCGCGTACGACCATCGGTTCAGCTTCGTGCGCCTTGCCCGAGAGATGGTCGAAGGCGGATGGCGGACGAGGATGCACCCCGAGGCGCTCGTGATGGGCGGGCAGATGATGCGCGGCTGGAGCGCGATGGATCGGCTCGGCGAACTTCACATGCCGACCCTCGTCATTGCCGGGCGCGACGACTTCCTCTTCCCGCCCGAGAGCCAGGCCCTCCTCGCCGCGGGCATCCCGAACGCGCGGCTCCGCATCATCGAGCGTGCTGGTCACAACCCACAGTCCGAGCGGCCGGCCGAGACGCTCGACGCCGTCGCGGACTTCCTCGCCGCGGCACCGGGCTTCGGGGTCGCGCGAGCCGCGGACCCGGCCGTCCCGCCGATGCCGGCGCCGGCGCCGGCGCGAGCCTGAACATGGGCGCCACCGCGATCGCCCGACGCGAGAGGCCGCTCGTCGGCGACGTGTACGTCCACGAGTCCGGCACTCCGGGCTCGCCCGCGGTCGTGTTCATCCATGGCGGCGGCCCGAGTGCACCGATGTGGCGTGACCACATGAATGAACTGGCTGGCGAGTTTCACTGCCTGGCGCCGGACCTCCCGGGCTTCGGGCGCAGCAACCGACTCAAGCCCATCTCGCTCGAGCAGACGGCTGATCTCGTCGCGGAGCTCATCACTGCCCGCGTCCCGGCGCGTCGTGCCCACGTCGTTGGCCTCTCATACGGCGGATCGGTGGCGTTGGCTCTACTCGGCCGCCACCCGGAGGTCCTCGACCATGTCGTGATCGACGGAGCGTGCGTCATTCCACGGCGGGTCGATCCGCTCATCCTTGCCGCGGTCACCCTCGTCTCGCCGGTCGTGAACACGTCGCTCGCAGAGGGGTTCCTGCGCCTGATCGGGCTGGGCGGCCTGGGAGCTGCGTTGCGCACCGCCTCGCCGGCGGCCTTCCGGCGGTCGTGGCTGGAGGGTTACACGGCCCCGATCTCGAAGGCCGAGCTGAACGCGATCTGCCCGACCCTGCTCGTCGCCGGCGAGCGGGAACATGCCCGAGCGTCGAATGCCGCCCTCGCGGCGCTCATGCCGCACGCGACCGCCCGCTTCGTGCCGGGACTCGGCCACGCCTGGTTCATCTGGCGGCACGAGCTGCACATCCGCATGGTCGAGGCCTGGCTCAACGATGAGGCCCTGCCGGCCGGGCTCGAACTCGAGCCACCTTCAGCGTCGGCAGTCGCCCGAGTCAACGCCCTGCTACCCGCCGCAAGCCACGCCTGAGAAGGCACCCGCGTGACGACGGCCGGGACGACGGGTCCGATCCGAGGGCAGGTCGAGCGATGGATCCCCGGCGTCCGGGTGATCCACACCTACGACCGGACCTGGCTGACCCGCGACCTGATTGCCGGGCTCGTGCTGGTCACGCTGCTCGTGCCGCAGGGGATGGCGTACGCGGAGCTGGCCGGGCTGCCGGCGATCACGGGCCTCTACACCACCGTGATCTGCCTCATCGCCTATGCGCTTGTGGGCCCGTCGCCGATCCTGGTGCTCGGTCCGGATTCGGCATTCGGTCCAATGATCGCGGCGACGATCCTGCCGCTTGCTGCCGGCAGCGAAGATCAGGCGATCGCGCTCGCCGGGATGCTGGCGCTCCTCGTCGGGGCGGTGACGCTAGGCGCAGGGTTGCTCCGGCTCGGATTCGTGGCAGATCTCCTCTCGAACCCGGTTCGGACCGGCTATCTCAGCGGACTCGCCGTGGTGATCCTCATCGGCCAGCTGCCGGCACTGTTCGGGTTCTCGACCGACGCCAACGGCCTCGTCGGGGAGGCCGCCGCCTTCGTCGAGGGCATCGGGATGACGAACCCGTGGGCGCTCGGGATCGGCGTCCTCAGCCTGGCGATCATCCTGGGTCTCAGGCGTCTCTCACCCAGGATGCCCGGCATCTTCCTCGCGGTCGTGGTCGCGATCGTGCTCTCGATCGTGCTCGACTTTGCGGCGCTCGGCGTCACGGTGATCGGTGTGCTGCCGCAAGGCTTCCCGGTCCCCGGCTTCCCGGCCGCGCCGGTGGCCGACATCCCACTTCTATTCGCATCGGCGGTTGGCATCTCGCTCGTCGCGATCGGCGACACGATCGCGGTGTCCGGGGGCTTCGCCGCACGGGCGGGCTACGAAGTGGACGGCAACCAGGAGCTCGCGGGGATCGGCGCGGCCAATCTCGCCGCCGGCCTGTTCTCGGGCTTCCCGGTGAGCACGAGCGGCTCGCGGACCGCCGTGGCCTTCCAGTCGGGGGCCAAGACCCAGCTCACGGGCCTCGTCGCGGCGACGCTCGTGATCGCGATGCTCCTGTTCGCGCCGGGCCTCGTCCAGGCGATGCCGAAGCCCGTGCTCGCCGCCGTCGTCATCGCAGCGGCAATCAGCCTGTTCGATCTCGCGGAGCTCCGCCGGCTCTTTCGCATCCGCAAGACAGAATTCGCGCTCGCGATCGCCTGCGCGCTCGGTGTCATGTTCGTCGGCGTGCTCGAAGGGATCGTGATCGCCGTCGTCCTGTCGGTGAGCTACATCTTCAAGCGCGCCTGGGCTCCATATTCGGCGGTCCTCGGGAAGACGCCGGCCGTCCCGGGCTTCCACGACATCCTGCGTTATCCGGGTGCCCAGCAGATCCCGGGCCTGCTGATCGTTCGCTGGTCCGCACCGCTGTTCTTCGCGAACGCCAACCAGTTCCGCGACCGCATCCGGGAGTTGGTGAAGACCTCGATTCCGGCGCCGCGCTGGGTGATCGTCGCCGCCGAGCCCATCGCCGACATCGACACGACCGCCGGCACGATGCTCGCCGACCTCGACCTGGAGCTGAACGCGGCCGGGATCCACCTTGCGTTTGCCGAGCTGCAGTCCAGCGTCCGCGACTCGATCGTGCGCTACGGGCTCCTCTCGATGATCGACGAGCGCCACCTCTACGGCTCCGTCACGGAGGCGGTGAAGGCGTTCAGACGGGAGGCGGCGCCGGAGCCGATGGCCGACTGAACGATCACGCCCACCTCCCCGGGTCTGGCCGCAGCTCGGGTGCACCCGACTCGGGCCGAACGGCTCCTACTCCCGAAGCTCTCCACCCAGCCCGACCGCGCGCCAGGATGGCCACTTCAGTCGTGGATCGACGTCGAGACCGCCGGGGGTGGGCCGGTACCGGATCGGACGAGCAGCGGCTCGAAGGCATTCGTCCAGACGAACTGGCCATCAGTGGTGATGGCGCAGCCGGCGTAGCCGGAAAGCCCGGCGATCCAGCGAATCCCGTCGGCGCCCATCGCGAATGCGGCCGTCGCATAGGCGTCCGCGAGCGCCAGGCTGGGTCCTGCGACAGTCACGCTGAGCATGCCGGTCGGGCGCGCTCCTGTACGCGGATCGATGACGTGATCGCCCCGTTCGTATTCGCCCGACGTTGCGACGGCAAGGTCGCGGACCTGGAGGACGGCGGCCATCGCCTCCCGGATCTGCGGATGCTGGACGCCCACTCGCCACGCCCGACCCGGTGACGGCTCGCCGTGGGCGAGGATGTCGCCACCGGCGTTGATCGCGTAGTTCCGGGCGCCCTCACCCTCGAGCAGCGCGGCGGCATCATCCACCGCCCAGCCCTTGACGAGTCCCGAGGGATCAACGAGGCCGTCTGGCCGATGGCGGACATCGAACGCGCCGCCACTGCTGATCCGAACGGCCTCACAGAGTCCGAGCACCTCGCGGAACTCGGCACTGAGGTCGTCGTCGTCGATCTCGCCCCGCCCGTAGCGGCTGACCTCGCTGTCGGGGCGGTAGGTGCTGAACCGCGCCTCGATGGCCGCGAGGCGCACGAAGGCATCGTCGAGCGCCGCTTCGGGCACGCCTGGGTCGCGGACGTCGATGCCGATCGCGGTGCCCATGAGGAACTCAACCCGATGGCTTGTCGTGTCGTCCCTCAGCCGTGCGCCTTGTCGATCGCCGACTGGAGCGATTGGGCGTAGGAGTCGCTCGTGTACGTCGCGCCCGAGATCAGGTCGATCTGCGCGCTTTGCGCCTGGAGCGCTTCGGTCCGCAGATACGGCTCAACGAACTGACTGATTTCCGCCGATCGACGCCGGTCGAATGGCAGCTGGAGTGCCTTCACATCCGTGATCCTCCCGCCGGAGAACGTCACCTGCACCTGGACGTCGCCGAACTGGTTTGGAACGTCGTCGCCGGTCACGGTGAGCGTGCCGCCGCTCGCGGACGGTGCGGGGGTCGAGCCGGGGCTGGCGCTCGGTCCGAGGGTCGGGCCGCCGGCAGCGGTGCTCGACGACGATCCCGGCCGCGCCGACTGGCTGGGTGCCACGTCGGCGGGCGATGCCGGCCCTGAGGCGGTACGGATCGGCACATTGTCCGGCGTCTTGAAGCTGAACAACAGGGCGAGGCCGAGCGCCGTCGTCACGATCGCGACGACGGCGCGGTGCGGGATCCGGTTGAGCCGTGGCGAGGGTGCCGCCGCACGTCGCGATCTCACTGGAACGAGAACCTCTCGGAATGGATGTGGCGGGCCGGCACCTTGAGCTGGCGGAGGGCCGCCCGGACGGCATCGATCATCGAGTCGGGGCCGCTGATGAAGATGTCGCGCTTCGCGACGTCCGGAACGAGCGCGCGGAGGTGCGCGGCGTCCAGCGGCTCACGTGCGACCTCACCCTTTTCTCGCCGACCGATCACGTACCGCACGGTCCACCCACGCGCCTTCATCAGGTTGTCGATCTCGGTCCGGAACACCACGTCCTCCGGGCGACTCGCGCGGTAGATCAGCGTAAGCGCGCCACGCTGGGGCGCCAGCTCTTCGATCAGTGCCCTGAGCGGGGTGATGCCGATCCCGCCGGCGATCAGGAGGATCCGCTGACGCTTCCGAAGCGCCCCCGTGAACGCACCGTACGGACCCTCTGCCAGCACGCGCGTACCGATCGTGATGCCCTGGAGCCAACCGGTGTCGTCACCGCGCTCCTTGACCGTCAGCCGCAACCACTTGCCGTTCGGTGCGGCCGAGACCGAGAACGGATGCGGCCGCCACCAGCCGTCGCCGGCGAGGAAGCGCCAGATGAAGAACTGCCCGGCCCGAACCGGCAGGCGATCGAGCTCGCGGCCAGTCACGTAGATGGAAACGACGCCGGGCGCCTCCTCGACCACGTTCGATACGCGCATCCGATGCCGGAACGCCAGTTGGATGGGTGGCCCGAAGCGGAAGGCCAGGAGCAGGATCGCCGTCGCGGCATACAACGCGATCCAGTAGCCGGTCGCGACGGGATCGTCGACGAAGTCTGTCCCAACCACGAGCTGATGGGCGAACCCCAGCGCGATGCCGAGGTATGCGTACAGGTGGAGGTAGTACCAGGTCTCGTAGGAGACCCTTCGGAGGGCGATCCGGAGTGACGTGATTCCGACGAAGACGAGCAGCACCAGGCCGACCGTGCCCATCAGGACGAACGGGTACTGCGTCAGGAGCGTCGCGACCTCGTCGGTGACCGATGTCCGGTCGACAAGGGCGTACCCGACCGTCGTGAAGACCGCATGCGCGACGAGCAGCCAGAGGCAGGCGAAGCCGACCCAGCGATGCCAGATCGCCAGGCGGGGAAGCCCGAATGCCTGGTCGAGCCAGGGGCTGCGGGCCATGAGCACGAGCTGGATGAGCGCGAGGTACGTCCCGACGAGTGCGGTGACCTGGCCCGCCGCGGTCGCGATCGTGCCGGGGGTGGCGAGGTTGGCAAGACCGCCGTGCCGGACCCACATCCCGACGATGACGAGCCCGTTCACGAGGAGGACGACGCCGACGTCGCCCGCGCGGACCGCTGAGGGCCGCGGAACTGGGGGTCGGGGTATGGCGACGGTCTGGCCCATCACCTTCAACGATGTCCGGTCGAACCTTTCGATTCGATGAGAGTCCAAGGGCCGTCACGCGGCCCTAGCCCGGAATTGGTTCGACCGGCAGGCCACAGAGGCCCAGATCGTCCGTTCCACAACAGCGACACCGACATGAAGTGGCAGGACAACCTGTACACGTTCAAGGCGACGAGCACGTCCACGACGCTGCGCTTCGCGAGCTCCACCGGGGTGCCTTCGGCCCCGCCATCGACCACGTCACGTACGTGCTGATCGGACCACCCGTCGCGTTCACGGTCATGGTCGGTTGGACGGACTGCTCCACTCGGCGGGGACGGTGGGGTAAAGCTCGCGGCTGCCCCAGTTGCTGGACATCCAGAACTGGACCGCCACACGAAGGACCCGGTCGGCCGGGTCGGCCTTGGCCAGAGAATCGGGATCGCGCGACAACTCGCGGGCGCCCGTGATCGTTGGCCCAGGCCTGCCGTCCGGGCCGTGGCCCTCGACTGGACGGTGGCAGTAAAATTAGGGTTCGCCCGGCTCCCAGCAGCGGACACGCCAGCCCGTTGCGGTGTCGGCGTTGCCATTGGAGGTGCCCCGTGAATACGTTCATCGTGGACCTCAAGAACAAGCCCTCAGAGCTCGCACGGGTGACCGAAGCGATCGCTCAGAAAGGGATTGACATCACTGCATTCAGCGCGTCGACCTGCGGCGACAGCGGGACGCTGGCGCTGGTCACCAGCGACGACGCCGGCACCCAGCGCGCCTTGACTGAGGGCCAGTGGAAGTTCCGCACCTTCCAGGCGATCGAGGCCTCGCTCGCCAACAGGCCGGGCGCGCTCGCCGAGGTGGCCCGCAAGTTGGGCAAGGCGGGTGTCAACATCGAGGCTGCGTTCCCGACGGGCATGGTCGGCGGCGACGTCCATATTGGCGTTGCGACGGACAACCCGACGAAGGCCAAGGAGGCGCTACGCGAACTCGTCGGTGCCGCCAGCCGCTGACACCGGGCCCCCAGGGCCCGTCGGCCCTCTCGCGACTGGTCTGGGAGCCCGGGCTCATGCCCGGGCTCCTGCCACACCCAGCGGCCGCCCTCCCCGGTCGGCCGGCCCACGCTGGCCGCCGAAGCGGGATCGCGCGACCCGGACCGGAGCCGGGGCGGTTCGTTAGTTCCGCGGCGGGTCAGTCGCCGCCGAACCAGTAGGTCCCGTCCCAGTACCAGATGGACGCGTCCCCGTTGGCGGTGACGTCGACGACCAAGTGGAACTGGGTCAGGCGTCCGTCCCCCGGACCGAATGTGCAGACGGCGTTCACCGGGCCGCTCCAGACGCAGGTGCCATTGGTGCTGCCATTCTGGATGGCGATCCTGGCCTCGACGACGTCGCCGGCCGAGTTCTGGCTGACGTAGTGAACCGTCGTGCCGGCCGGGAACCATTTGAAGTCGGAGTGTTGGACGGTGCAGACGTAGCCGAGTGGCTCCGTCGGATCGGCCGCACAGGTCTTGTCCAGATGGAAGCTCCGGGGCGAAGCCGCCGAAACCGATGGGACGAGGACGGCCAGAAGGGAGACCGTGGCCATGGCCACGAGGAAGCTGCGGAGCGGACGCATGAGTCGATCCCTCGTAACAGGAACAGCCCGGTCGGGGTGATCGGCTCTGCGCGGTCCAGGAGACCAGGTTGGACGACCGCGCGTCATCGCCTATGGCCTGAGGGTTCCACCGGACGCCGATGGATGAACGGCCGTGCACCCAGGTCCGACCGGTGGAACCGCCCCTTCAACGCTCCCCCGACGAAGGGGCAACGTTCAGCCGTTCCGGCCCGTCACACAAGGGCCGAACGGCCCATGCAGCTTGTGACCGCGCGCTGATGTCTCGTTCGCTGGGAGCGCCAGGCGGCCCAGAACGGCGTCAGCGAGACGGGCGGTCCTGGGAGGCGCGCTACCGCTGGACCAACGCTCAGCCGAGCGTTAGCCAGCGCGGTCGGCTGGGTCTGGCTGGCCGCCGAGCGGGATCGCGTGACCCGGACGGGAGCTAGGGCCGCGACTCTGCGAGCGCGGCGAGGGCCGCATCGGCGGCCGAGACCGGGAGGTTGTGGGACGCTGCGATCGGGACGGCGATTGGGAACGCGACAGCCAGCGAGGACATGATGCCGGTGACGATCAGGGTCCGCCGCGTTAGCCCGAGCCGCCCAGGCTAGCGCGCCGGCGCGAGCTCACGTACGCGGCCTTGTCGGCGCGACCTTGGTTCTCG
>CAWJUA010000026.1:0-125996 GCA_963845925.1 uncultured Chloroflexia bacterium | reverse complement strand
AGGGCGCGATCGACGCGGCCAACATCCTCAAGCCGCCGCTCGCCGCGGCGAGCTGCAGTGCATCGGCGCGACCACGCTCGACGAGTACCGCAAGTACATCGAGCGTGACGCCGCCCTCGAGCGCCGCTTCCAGCCGGTCATGGTCGAGGAGCCGACGCTCGAGCAGACCGTCGACATCCTGATGGGCATCCGCGAGCGCTACGAGCAGCACCACAAGGTCACCATCACCGACGAGGCGGTCAAGGCCGCCGCGGACCTGTCGATCCGCTACATCACCGACCGCCACCTGCCGGACAAGGCGATCGACCTCATCGACGAGGCCGCCTCGCGCGTCCGCCTGCGCCACGCGTCCGCGCCGCCCGCCCTGCGCGAGGCGCAGAAGGAGCTCGACCGGATCACCAAGGAGAAGGACGCGGCGATCAACAACCAGGAATACGAGGAGGCCGCGACGCTCCGCGAGGCCGAGGCGACCGCGCGCGAGAGCGTCGACGCCCAGCGCGCCGAGTGGCAGTCGCAGGTGTCCGGCGACCAGCCGACCGTCGACGAGGAGGAGATCGCCCAGGTCGTCGCGATGTGGACCGGCATCCCGGTCACCCGCATCGCCCAGGAGGAGTCCCAGCGCCTGCTCAAGATGGAGGAGTCGCTCCACGCCCGGGTCATCGGCCAGGAAGAGGCGATCGGCATCGTCTCGAAGGCCGTCCGCCGCGCCCGCGCCGGTCTCAAGGACCCGAAGCGGCCGATCGGCTCGTTCATCTTCCTCGGGCCCGACCGGCGTCGGGAAGACCGAGCTCGCCAAGGCGCTCGCCGAGTTCATGTTCGGCAGCGAGGACGCGCTCATCAAGATCGACATGAGCGAGTTCATGGAGCGCCACAACGTCAGCGCGGCTCGTCGGGGCGCCTCCCGGCTATGTCGGCTTCGACGAGGGCGGCCAGCTGACCGAGGCGGTCCGCCGCAAGAACTACTGCGTGATCCTGCTCGACGAGGTCGAGAAGGCGCACCCCGAGGTCTTCAACATCCTCCTCCAGATCCTCGAGGACGGGCACCTGTCGGACGCCAAGGGCCGCCGGGTCGACTTCCGCAACGCGATCATCATCATGACCTCCAACCTCGGCGCCAAGCAGCTCCAGACGAACTCGAGCCTGGGCTTCCGGGCGATGGGCTACGACCGACGCCAACCGCGCCGAGAGCTCGTACGAGCTGATGAAGGAGAAGGTCGCCGCCGAGCTGAAGCAGAACTTCCGGCCGGAGTTCCTCAACCGGATCGACGCCACGGTCGTCTTCCGCTCGCTGACGGTCGAGGAGATCGCCCAGATCGTCGACCTGATGCTGGCCCGCGTCCGCGACCAGCTGCGCGCCCAGCAGATGCAGCTCGAGGTCACCCAGGCGGCCAAGGAGCACATCATCAAGCTCGGCTACGACGTGGCCTACGGCGCCCGTCCGCTCCGCCGGGTCATCCAGAACATGATCGAGGACGTCCTCGCCGAGCACCTCCTGCTCGGCAAGTACGAGCCCGGCTCCACGATCGTCGTCGACAAGGACCCGGAGGCGGGTCTCGACATCCACCTGCGCCGCCGAGCCGCGCACCCCGGTCGAGGCGCGGTGACCCGCGCCGCCCGACCGGCGGCCTAGCGATGGCGCGGCCGAAGAGCCGCTTCGTCTGCCAGTCCTGCGCGGAGTCGTTCCTTCGCTGGGAGGGCCAGTGCCGCGCCTGCGGCGCAGTGGAACACCCTGGTCGAGACGGTCGTCCACGAGCCGTCGCGCGCGCGAGCGCGGCCGTCGCCGCGCGGCGCCGGGCATCGGCGCCGCCGACGCCGCGCCGGCCTGGCGGCCATCGCCGACGCCGACCTGCCGCGCCTGCCCGTCGGATCGACGAGTTCGACCGGGTGCTCGGCGGGGGGCTCGTGCCCGGCTCGCTGGTCCTCGTCGGCGGCGAGCCGGGGATCGGCAAGTCGACGCTCCTGCTCCAGGCCGCGGCCGGGCTGACCCGGACGCCGGGCGGGGCCGGCCGGGTCCTCTACGCGACCGGGCGAGGAGTCGCCCGGCCAGGTCCGCCTCCGCGCCGCCCGCCTCGGGCTGCTGGCGGGCCGTCGGCGGAGGGCGTCCGGGTCGCTCGCCGAGCACGACGTCGGGCGGATCGTCGAGGCCGCCCGGGCCGAGCGGCCGGGCGCTCGTCATCGTCGACTCGATCCAGACGGCGACCGTCGACGAGCTGGACGGGGCCGCCGGCAGCGTCGGCCAGGTCCGCGAGGCGACGCTGCGGCTGATGGACCTCGCCAAGGGCGACGGCATCGCCGTCGTCCTCGTCGGCCACGTGACGAAGGACGGCTCGATCGCCGGCCCGAAGACGCTCGAGCACCTCGTCGACGCGGTCATCAACCTCGAGGGCGAGCGCTACGCGGCGCTGCGGCTCCTCCGGGCGACCAAGAACCGGTTCGGCTCGACCGACGAGGTCGGCGTCTTCGAGATGGCCGAGACGGGCCTGCTCGAGGTCGCCGACCCGGCCCGGGCGTTCCTGGCCGACCACGGCGCCGGCGCCCGGGCAGCGTCGTGGCGCCGACCCTCGAGGGCAGCCGGCCGCTGCTCGTCGAGGTCCAGGCGCTGGTCAGCCCGACCGGCTACGGCACGCCGACGCGCAAGGCGAGCGGCGCTCGACCCGAACCGGCTGAGCCTGCTCATCGCCGTCCTCGGCCGGCGGGCCGGGATCGCCCTCGGCAGCCACGACGTCTACGCCAACCTGGCCGGCGGGCTGTCGGTCGCCGAGCCGGCGCTCGACCTGCCGCTCGCCCTCGCCCTCGCCTCGTCGACCCGCGACCGGCCGATCGCGCCGGGGACGGTGGCCATCGGCGAGGTCGGCCTGCTCGGCGAGCTCCGGGCGGTCGTCGGCCTCGAGCGCCGGCTGCGCGAGGCCGCCCGGCTCGGCTTCGACCGCGCGATCGTGCCGGCCGCGGCGACGGGCACGCCGATGCCCGCGATCGACGGGCTGGAGGTCGTCCGCGGTCGCCGACCCTCCGCGACGCCATCGAGGCCGCCCTGCCGACCGATCCGCCGCCTCGTGGCGAGGCGGTCCCGGCGATGCTAGGCTGACCGTCCGGCCAGGTCGGTCGCGGCCCGGGGACGCCGGCAGCTGCCGAGGGAGTCGTTGATCCGCTACATCCGCGTCCTTGGCGCCGCGCTCGGAGGCGCCATCGGACTGGCCCTCGCCACCTCGGGCGACGGCCTGTTCACCGGGCCGCGACTACGCCGGCGCGTTCCTGGCGGCCTGGGTCGTCGCCTGGGTCGTGGTCGGGTTCGCGATCCTGCCGTACCTGACGGTCGTGCCCGCGCCGTGGCTCATCCGCCGCGTCGAGGAGCTCTCGACGGCGGAGTTCGTGGCCGCCGTCATCGGCCTGCTCCTCGGCCTGCTGATGGGCCTGCTGCTCGGCATCCCGCTGTCGGGCCTGCCGACCCGTGGGGCACGCTGCTGCCGCTCGGCGTCTCGATCTTCCTCGGCCTCGGGATGCTCGGCCTGGTCGTCGCCAAGCGCAAGGACCTGCTGATCGCGGCCGAGGCCGTCGGCATCTTCCGGCCGCCGGCGCCGGAGCGCGGCGCCGGACTGCGCGCGGCGAGCCGCGGATCGTCGTCGACACCAGCGCCATCATCGACGGCCGGATCGCCGAGATCGTCGAGTCCGGGTTCATCTACGGGACGCTCGTCATCCCGCGCTTCGTGCTCGACGAGCTGCAGCACATCGCCGACAGCTCGGACGCGCTCCGTCGGAACCGCGGCCGGCGGGGCCTCGAGATCCTGAACCGGATGCAGAAGGAGCCGGGCACGCCGGTCGAGATCGTCGAGGACGACGTGCCCGATATCGCCGAGGTCGACGCCAAGCTGGTCGCCCTCGCCCTCGCCCGCAGCCGGGTCATCCTGACCAACGACTTCAACCTGAACCGCGTCGCCGAGCTGCAGGGCGTCCGGGTCATGAACATCAACTCGCTGGCCAACGCGGTCAAGCCGGCCGTGCTGCCCGGCGAGGAGCTGCGCGTGCGGGTCATCCAGGAGGGCAAGGAGGCCGGCCAGGGCGTCGGCTTCCTCGACGACGGCACGATGATCGTCATCGAGGGCGGTGCCCGCCATATCGACAAGGACCTGGACGTCTCGGTCACCCGCGTCCTGCAGACCGTCGCCGGCCGGATGATCTTCGCCCAGCCGCGGCTCGATTGAGCGGCGCAGGGTCCGGACCTCGGCGCTGACACCATCGTCGTCGCGGCCGGGCGCTCGACGCGCATGGGCGGCGAGGACAAGCTCGCGGTCGAGATCGGCGGGCGGCCGCTGCTCGCGTGGACGCTGGGCGCGCTCGCGGCGGCGCCGGCGGTCGGACCGGATCGTCGTGGTCACGGCGGCCGAGCGGCGCGCGGAGGTGGCATCCGCCGCGTGGCTCCCGGCCACCGTGGTCGACGTGGTCGCCGGCGGCGAGCGGCGGCAGGAATCGGTCCATGCCGGGTTCGCGGTCCTCGATCGCGACGGCGGCCGACGACGACGGGCGTCGTCCTGGTCCACGACGCTGCCCGGCCGCTGATCGGCGCCGACCTCGTCGCGGCGGTCGCGGAGGCGACCGCTCGTCACGGGGCGGCCATCCCGATCGTGCCGGTCGCCGAGACCCTCAAGCGGATCGACGGCGACCTGGTCGGCGCGACCGTCGAGCGGAGCGGCCTGGGCGCCGCCCAGACGCCCCAGGGCGTCCGCCGCGACCTGCTGCGCGAGGCCTATCGCCGGTTCCCGGCCGACGGACCCGACACGTTCACCGACGAGGCCGCCCTGCTCGAAGCCTGTAGCATCCCGGTCCATGTCGTGCCCGGCGATCCCGGCAACCTCAAGGTGACGCTCCCCGCCGATCTCCGGCGGGTGGCCCCGGCCCTCGGCGCCGTCCCGGCCCGTCCGCGACGGGCATCGGCCACGACAGCCATCCGTTCGGGCCGGGCGGTCCGCTGCGCCTGGGCGGGCTGGAGATCGACGGGCGCGCCGCGCCCTGGCCGGTCACTCGGACGGCGATGTCGTCCTCCATGCCGTCGCCGACGCGCTGCTCGGGGCGGCCGGCCTGGGCGATCTCGGGCGCCTGTTCCCGGCCGACGCCCGCACCCCGCGCGGCATCGCCAGCGCGGTCCTGGTCGACGAGGTCCGGCGACGCGTCGAAGGCGCCGGCTGGCGACCGGCGAGCGTCGACCTGACCGTCATCGCCGCCCGGCCGCGGCTCGCGCCCTGGCTCGACCCGATGCGCGACCGGATCGCGGGTCTCCTCGGGCTCGACCCGGGCGGCGGTCAACGTCAAGGCCTCGACCGGCAACCTCGACGGGGCCGAGGGCGCCGGCCGGTCGATCTCGGCGCTCGTGGTCGGCGACCGTGGAGCCCGTCCGGTGACGATCCGGCTGCAGGACACGCTGTCGGGCGAGACGCGGCCGCTCGTCCCGCTCGACGCCGGACCACGTCGGGGTCTACTCCTGCGGGCCGACGGTCTACGGCCCGGCCCACATCGGCAACTTCCGCTCGTTCCTGTTCGCCGACCTGCTCGTCCGCCACCTGCGCTGGCGCGGCCTGGACGTGACGTGGGTCATGAACATCACCGACGTCGACGACAAGATCATCCGCGGCGCCGCGGCGTCCGGCGAGACGATCGAGACGCTCGCCGAGCGCTACCTGGCCGCGTTCCTGGCCGACGCCGCGGCGCTCCGGATGACGATGCCGGACGTCCATGCCCAGGGCCACCCGGCACATCGACGCAGATGGTCGACGCTCATCGAGACGCTGCTCGAGCGGCGACCACGCCTACCGGACCGACGATGGCTCGATCTTCTTCCGGATCTCGTCGTGGCCGGCCTACGGCCGGCTGGCCCGCCTCGACCCCGACGGGCTCCGGGTGGGGGAGCGGGTCGAGGCCGACGAGTACGGCAAGGACGACGTCCGCGACTTCGCCCTGTGGAAGGGCCCCAAGCCGGGCGAGCCGGTCTGGGAGACGGCGATCGGCCCGGGCCGGCCGGGCTGGCACATCGAGTGCTCGGCGATGAGCATGGCCCACCTCGGACCGTCGTTCGACATCCACACCGGCGGCATCGACCTGATCTTCCCGCACCACGAGGACGAGATCGCCCAGAGCGAGGCCGCGACCGGCCAGACGTTCGTCGGGACCTGGCTCCATTGCGCCCACCTCCAGATGGGCGGCTCGAAGATGGCCAAGTCGACCGGCAACATCGCGCGGGTCGGCGACTACCTGGCCGCCGGGGTCTCGCCGCGGGCCCTGCGGCTGGCGCTCATCTCGGTCCACTACCGGGCCGCGCTCAACTCAGTCGGACGACTCGCTGGCCGCGGCGGGCGCCGCCCTCGAGCGGCTCGATGCGGCCGTCGCCGCGCTCGACGCCTACCGCGAGGACGGCCCGGACGACCCGAGCTGGTCGAGGCCCTGGCCGCGGCCCGGGACGCCTTCGGCGAGGCGCTCGACGACGACCTCAACGTGTCGGCCGCGCCTGGCGGCGCTGTTCGACCTGGTCCGCGACCTGAACCGGCGGATCGAGCGGCGGTCGCTCTCGACCGCCGACGCCGGCCGGGCGCTGGCAGCTGCTCCGCGACCTGGACCGCGTGCTGGCGATCCTGCCCGACGCGACGCGACGACCTCGAGCCGGCCGCCGCGGCGCTCCTCGACGAACGGGCCGCCGCACGCGCGGCCCGCGACTTCGCGGCATCGGACCGGCTGCGCGACGAGCTGGCCGAGCTGGGCGTGACCGTCGAGGACACCCGCGACGGCCAGCGCTGGCGACGGACCGTGGAGGCCGGACGTGGCTGACCGGCCGGAACCGGCGACGCGCCGGCCACCGGCCGGCGCGGCAAGTCCGGCAAGAGCGGCAAGCCGCCGCGCAAGGGCGGCGGCCAAGCCGGGCGGCAAGCCCCGCGGCAAGCCGGCGGGCAAGGCCGGGCGGCGCCGGACCGTCCGACCGCGCCCGAGCGACCGGCCGACCGGCCCGGACCCGCGATCCCGGACGGCCCGACGCGCGGAGGCCCGGGCGACCGGGTCGCGCCCGAGCGAGGGCCCTGGCGGTCCGCACGGCGCGGCCGCAGCACGGACCGACGCCGCGGTCGGCCGCCGGCCGATCGCCGGCCGCCCGACCGCCGCGGCCGGCGCCGGGCGGCCCGGGCGCCGGCCGGCCGCCATGGGATGCCGATCGCGGACGACCGCAGCGGCGGTGGCCCCGGCCGGCCCCGGTCCGGCGCCGTGGGCCGGGTCCGATCGACCGGACGCGCGGCCGCCGCGGCGACCGGCCGGACCCGGCGGCCGCGACGCGATCCGCAGCGCGCCACGACCGGCCCCGGCGGCGACCGTCCGTCGCCCCGGCCCGGCGGCCCGCCCGATCGCGGCCGTCGCGTCCGCCCGGCGGCCCGCCGCCCGATCGCGGCCCGTGGCGTCCACCGAGCCGTGGCGGTCCACCACCGGACCGCGGCCCGTGGCGCCCGGCGTTCCGCGGAGCGGCCGCCCGGCCCAGCCGGATCGCACGACCGACCCGCCGGCCCGCGTGATCCGTGGCCCCGACCGTCGCGCCCGGGTCCGGCCGAGGCCTGGCCACGGCGGACCGAATCCATGCCGGCGCCCGAGCTGCTCGGGCCGGACGAGGAGCTCGTCGCCGGCCGCCGCCCGGTCGAGGAGGTCTTCGCCGCGGGCCGGTCGCCCATCGCCTGCTCGTCGTCCCGCAGCGACGCAAGGCGCTCGAGCAGCTCGTCCTCCACGCGACGCGCCTGCGGATCCCGATCGTCGAGGTCGAGGGCGGCTCGCTGACCGCGATCGCCGGCTTCGACGGCCACCAGGGCGTCGCCCTCGTCGTCGAGCCGCGCCGGTTCGCCTCGATCGCCGACGTCCTCGCCCGGGCCGAGGAGCGCGGCGAGCCGCCGTTCGTCCTCGTCCTCGATTCGCTCGAGGATCCGCAGAACGTCGGCACGCTGCTGCGCAGCGCCGAGGCGGCCGGCGTCCACGGCGTCGTCTTCCCGACCCGCCGCCAGGCGCCGCTCTCGCCGGCCGCGGTCAAGGCGTCGGCCGGCGCGACGGAGCACCTCCTGCTCTGCCCGGTCGACGACCTGCCGGGCGCGCTCGCCGACCTCCACGCCCGCGGCCTGCGGATCGCCGGCGCCGAGGCCGACGCCCCGCTGACCGCCCGCCAGACCGACCTGCGCGGCCCGCTCGCGATCGTCGTCGGCAGCGAGGGCCAGGGCCTCGGGCCGGCGGTCCGCCGCCGGTGCGACCTGTTCATGCGGATCCCGATGCGGGGTCGATCGGGTCGCTCAACGCCGCGGTCGCCGGCTCGGTCCTGCTGTTCGAGGCGGTCGCCCAGCGCGACCCGGCCGGAACGCGGTCCGCGACCACCGCGACCGCGCCGCCGGCCGGAGACCGCCGACCGGCACGCCGACCGCCGCAGCGCCGCCGAACCGGCCGACGGCGCCCCGCCGACGACGCCGCAGCCGACGACCCCGAGGATCGCACGAGACCTCGCCCCGAGGCCGCGCCGAGCCCGACGCGATCGCGACCGAGCCGGCCGCCGAGCCCGCGACCGAGCCCACGGACCGGCGCCGCGCCCGGCGACGAGGACCTCCTGCCCGGCGGTCCGGCACCGCGCCGATCCGCCGCCGGAGCGCAAGCCGCGAGCGCCCCGCACGCCCCGCGCTTGACCCATCCGGCCGGGCGGCCCTATCATTCCCCGGCGCCGAAGGGTCATCTGCGGTATGGCCCTGCGCGTCGCGCCGACGTAGCTCAATTGGTAGAGCAGCGGTTTTGTAAACCGCAGGTTCCGGGTTCGAGTCCCGTCGTCGGCTCCAAGTGAACATGATCCGGTGGCGGGTACCACCACGGGACCGCAGTCTCGACCCGGTGCCGTCGCCACAGTGGGTAGGTTGAGCAGGTGGTGAGCTCCGCTGGCTGTAGACCAGCCGCCTTCGGCTGTGGGGGTTCGATTCCCTCCCTGCCCACCAATACATCTCGCACGCGATCGGTCCCGGGCCCACATAGCTCAGCTGGCAGAGCACTTCCTTGGTAAGGAAGAGGTCATCGGTTCAAGTCCGATTGTGGGCTCCACGCCCAGGCGGCGACCCGCCCCCTGAAATCGCAATGCAGCGGCGAAGCCGCGCCTAGTCAAGGAGTGAAACGGTCTCGTGGCCAAGAAGAAGTTCGAGCGCACCAAGCCGCACGTCAACATCGGCACGATCGGCCACATCGACCACGGCAAGACGAGCCTGACCGCGGCGATCACCAAGTACCTCGCCCTGAAGGGCGAGGCCGAGTACCGCGCCTTCGACACGATCGACAACGCGCCCGAGGAGCGCGAGCGCGGCATCACGATCGCGATCGCCCACGTCGAGTACGAGACCGACGCCCGCCACTACGCCCACGTCGACTGCCCGGGCCACGCCGACTACATCAAGAACATGATCACCGGCGCCGCCCAGATGGACGGCGCGATCCTGGTCGTCGCCGCGACCGACGGCCCGATGCCCCAGACCCGCGAGCACATCCTGCTCGCCCGCCAGGTCGAGGTGCCCGTACATCGTCGTCTTCCTCAACAAGGTCGACATGGTCGACGACCCGGAGCTGCTCGACCTCGTCGAGCTCGAGGTCCGCGAGCTCCTGACCAAGTACGACTTCCCGGGCGACGACCTCCCGGTCATCCGCGGCTCGGCGCTCAAGGCGCTCGAGGCCGCGCGACGATCCGGCCGACCCGGCCTACGCGCCGATCCAGGAGCTGATGGACGCGGTCGACGCCTACATCCCGACCCCCGAGCGGGCGATCGACAAGCCGTTCCTCATGCCGGTCGAGGACGTCTTCGGGATCAAGGGCCGGGGCACCGTCGCCACCGGGCCGCATCGAGCGCGGCATCGTCAAGGTCGGCGACGAGGTCGAGCTGGTCGGGGTCAAGGCCGACCCGCAAGATCGTCGTCACCGGCGTCGAGATGTTCAAGAAGCTGCTCGACGAGGGCCGGCCGGCGACAACGTCGGCTGCCTCATCCGGGGCATCGAGCGCGAGGAGATCGAGCGCGGCCAGGTCCTGGCCAAGTCGGGCTCGGTCAAGCCCCACACCAAGTTCACCGCCCAGGTCTACGTCCTGACCAAGGAGGAGGGCGGCCGCCATACCCCCTTCTACAACGGCTACCGGCCCCAGTTCTACCTGCGCACGACCGACGTGACCGGCGCCATCGGGCTGCCCGACGGGGCCGAGATGATCATGCCCGGCGACAACGTCGAGATGAGCGTCGAGCTGATCACCCCGATCGCCCTCGAGGTCGGCCAGCGCTTCGCCATCCGCGAGGGTGGCCGGACCGTCGGCGCCGGCGCCATCGTCACGATCGCCGAGTAGGGACGACGATGGCAAGAGTCGAAGCGCGTCCGACGATCCAGCTCGCCTGCACCGAGTGCAAGGAGCGGACGTACACGACGCGCAAGAACAAGAAGAACGATCCGAACCGGATCGAGCTGATGAAGTACTGTCCCCGGGACCGGCGCCATACGCTTCACCGCGAGGCGAAGTAGCGCGGGCCGTCGCAGGGGTGTAGCTCAATTGGCAGAGCACTGGTCTCCAAAACCAGCGGTTGTAGGTTCGAGTCCTATCGCCCCTGCCACCTCTCACGACCGTAGCCCGAGAGAAGAGACGTCACTGACGTGACGAACGCATCCGCCGCTTCATCGACGAAGCGTGGTCCGAGCTGAAGAAGGTCTCCTGGCCGACGCGCGAGCAGGTCCGCAACCTGACCGTGCTCGTCTTCGTGGTCAGCTTCGCCGTGGGCCTCTACATCACGGTCCTCGACTTCGTCTTCTCCCAGCTGCGTCGGGCGCCTGGTCGCGCGTGAGGGACACGATGATGACCGAGCACGACGACCGAGACCAGCAAGGCGCCCGAGAAGCGCTGGTACGTGATCCACACGTACTCGGGCTACGAGAACAAGGTCAAGGCCAACCTCGAGCACCGCATCGAGTCGATGGGCATGGAGGACAAGATCTTCCAGGTCCTCGTCCCGATGGAGGACGAGATCGAGATCCGCCAGGGCCAGCGCCACACCGTCCAGAAGAAGGTCTACCCGGGCTACGTCCTCGTCGAGATGATCCTCGACCCGGACAGCTGGTTCGTCGTCCGCAACACGCCGGGCGTCACGAGCTTCGTCGGCGGCGCCAACATCCCGGGCGTCCGCAGCGAGCCGATCCCGCTCGACGAGAACGAGGTCAAGCAGATCCTCCGGCACATGGGCGTCGAGACGCCCAAGTTCCGCGTCGCCTTCACGAAGGGCCAGAGCGTCCGCGTGACCGACGGGCCGTTCGCCGAGTTCATCGGCACGGTCGACGAGGTCAACCCCGAGCGCAACAAGGTCAAGGTCCTCGTGAGCATCTTCGGCCGCGAGACGCCGGTCGAGCTCGACTTCCTGCAAGTCGAGAAACTCTAGAAAGGACCGTCAGCCCCCGTGGCCAAGAAGATCCGAATCGTCCTGACCCTGCAGCTGCCGGCCGGCAAGGCGACGCCCGCGCCGCCGGTCGGCACCGCGCTGGGCCCGCACGGCATCAACATCGTCGAGTTCACGAAGTCCTACAACGAGAAGACCGCCGACAAGGCGCGGCCAGATCATCCCGGCCCAGATCACGGTCTTCGAGGATCGCTCGTTCACGTTCATCCTCAAGACGCCGCCCGCCGCGGACCTCCTGCGCAAGGCGGCCGGCATCGACAAGGGCTCCGGGACGGCGAAGCGCGAGACGGTCGGCCGCGTGTCGCGCGACCAGGTCCGCCAGATCGCCGAGACCAAGATGGCCGACCTCAACGCGAACGACATCGAGGCCGCGATGCGCCAGATCGAGGGCACGGCCCGGTGCATGGGCATCGAGGTCGTCGGTAGCCGACGATCCCGATCCGCGCGGCACCACCCCGGCCGCGAGCACGATCCACGACAGGGGGAGGCCGGCACGCCGGCCGACGGAAGGAACGCGACATGGCCAGCACGGCAAGAAGTACCTCGAGGCGGCGAAGCTCGTCGACCGCGAGCGGATCTACCCGCCGGCCGAGGCGGCCGAGCTCGCCAAGGAGACCGCCGACGTCAACTTCGACGCGACGGTCGAGGCCCACCTCCGCCTCGGCGTCGACCCCCGCCACGCCGACCAGATGGTCCGCGGCACGGTCGTCCTGCCGCACGGCACCGGCAAGATCGTCCGCGTCGCGGTCTTCGCCCAGGGCGACAAGGCCCAGGAGGCGCTCCGCGCCGGCGCCGACGAGGTCGGCGGCGAGGACCTCGTCAAGAAGATCGAGGCCGGCTGGCTCGAGTTCGACGTCGCCCTCGCGACGCCCGACTCGATGGGCATGGTCGGCCGGCTCGGCAAGATCCTCGGCCGCCGCGGCCTGATGCCGAACCCGAAGGCGGGCACGATCACGTTCGACCTCGAGCGGGCGATCCGCGAGGTCAAGGGCGGCCGGGTCGAGTTCAAGGTCGACAAGGCCGGGATCATCCACGTCGCCGTTCGGCAGCGCGAGCTTCGAGGCCGAGGCGCTGGTCGCCAACCTCGCCGCGCTGGTCGACGCGGTCAACCGCGCCAGGCCGGCGGGCGCGAAGGGCCAGTACCTCAAGGGCCTGACGATCGCCAGCACGATGGGCCCGGGCATCCGGGTCGACGTCCCGGCGGTCCTCGCGGCGCGCGCGCCGACGCCTAGCCGCGCGCCGTGGCATCAGCCACGCCCGACTGACGCGGTCGCCGGCCGGGCGAGCATCGCGGCGACGGTCGCCAGCGACGCGTCGTCACAACTGAAGACCGACGGGACCGCCAGAGACAGCCTGCGCCCGCGGACCGCGACGCCCGCTCGAGCGGTGACGGTCGGGGCTTGATCCGCCGGACCGGATCGGCGCCGCGAGAGCGCCGGGGACGACGGCGAGCACGCCGAGGCAGGACCAGTCGCACCACCCTCGCGGTGGCAGCGCCCCTGCGTATCAGGCCAGCCGAAGCAGGCGCCGTCGCAGGGGCGTCGCGGTTCCGCGGACCGCGGCGCGCCACCGCCGCGCACCGGCCGTGCGCTCGAAGCAGGAGGGCACGCATGCCCACCGAGGCCAAGCGGGAGACCGTCGCCGAGCTGCGCGAGGCGCTCGCCGGCAGCCGGACGCTGATCGTCTCCGAGTACCGCGGCCTCACCGTCAAGGAGATCGCGGAGATCCGCCGCGCCCTGCGCAAGCAGGACGTGAGCTACCGCGTCGTGAAGAACCGCCTGATGCGGATCGCCGCGCAGGACACGATCGGCGAGGCGCTCAGCCCGCTGCTCATCGGTCCGACGGCGATCGCGTTCGGCAACGACGAGTCGGCGACGGCCAAGGCGGTCCTCGACGCAACGCGGCCGTACAAGCGTCGTGACGATCACCGGCGGCGTGCTGGGCGACCGGGCGATCGACGCCGACGGCGTCAAGACGCCTGGCCACCCTGCCGTCCCGCGAGGTCCTGCTCGGCCAAGCTCGCCGGCGGGATGCAGTCGCCGATCGCGCACGCTGGCCGGCCTGCTCGTCCGCGAACATCCGGAACCTCGGCTACGCGCTGGCCCAGGTCCGCGACCAGAAGGCCGCGGCCGAGGGCGCGTGACCGCGCCGCGCTCACGACGCACCGACCACCGAACCATCCGACCGGTCACGCCGGCCCACCGACGAAGGAGACCAGACATGGCGGTCCTGACCCAGGACGACCTGCTCGAGGCCATCGACAAGATGACCGTCCTCGAGCTGTCCGAGTTCATCAAGCGCTTCGAGGAGCGCTACGGCGTCACCGCCGCGGCCCCGGTCGCGGTCGCCGCGGCCCCGGCCGCCGGTGGCGGCGGCGGCGCGGCCGCCGCGGCCGCGCCGAGGAGCAGACCGAGTTCTCGGCGATCCTCACCGAGATCGGCCCGAACAAGATCCCGGTGATCAAGGTCGTCCGCGAGCTGACCGGCCTCGGCCTCAAGGAGGCCAAGGACCTGGTCGACGCGGCGCCGAAGGCCGTCAAGGAAGGCGTCACCCGCGACGAGGCCGAGAAGATCAAGGCCGCCCTCGAAGAGCAGGGCGCCAAGGTCGAGATCAAGTAGCTCCGAGGTCGAGCGAGCTCCGCGACGCCGGCTCGGAGCAAGTCGCGAGCGCTCGCCGGCGCCTGCCGAGTCCGGCGAGCGACACGATCCGGCGAGCCGCCGACGGTCAGCGCGTACCGGCCGGGCTCGTTTGACATTCCGTGAGGGCGCGGTATCCTATCCAATTCTGTGAGCGCGGCCCTTTCCCTTTCTCCCGGCCTCCGTCAAGGAGTGGTGTTTCATGCTGTCTGCTGAGTCGTCGAATCGGTCGGCGACGGCGCTGGCGCGCACGCGCTACGCCCGCATCCCCGAAGTCTCTGCCGATCCCGAACCTGATCGAGCTCCAGCTCGACTCGTTCGCCTGGTTCATCGACAAGGGCCTCCGGGAGCTGTTCGACGAGATCAGCCCGATCAAGGACTTCACCGGCAAGGTGATGGAGCTCCAGTTCCTCGACTACGAGTTCGGCGACCCGAAGTACTCCGAGGAGGAGTGCCGGACGAAGGACCTGACCTTCTCCCGGCCGCTCTACGTCAACGTCGAGCTCCTGATCAAGGAGACGGGCGAGATCCAGCGCCAGCGGGTCTACATGGGCGACTACCCGTGGATGACCGACCAGGGCACGTTCGTGATCAACGGCGCCGAGCGCGTCGTCGTCAGCCAGCTCGTCCGCTCGCCGGGCGTCTACTACAGCGAGCTCGAGGACCCGGCGTCGGGCCGGATGCTCTTCTCGCGCCAAGGTCATCCCGAACCGCGGCGCCTGGCTCGAGTTCGAGACGAACAACAAGGACCAGCTCTGGGTCAAGGTCGACCGCAAGCGCAAGATCGCGGCGACGACCCTGCTCCGCGCGGTCGGCTACGAGGAGAACGACTCGATCGCCGCGCTCTTCTCGGGCGTCGACACGGATCCCGAGCACCCGTTCATCGCGAACACCCTCGACAAGGACCTCACGAAGACCCAGCAGGAAGCCCTGATCGAGGTCTACAAGAAGCTCCGCCCGGGCGATCCGCCGACCGGCGACAACGCCCGCCAGCTCGTCGAGAGCCTGTTCTTCAACTTCCGCCGCTACGACCTCGGCCGGGTCGGCCGCTACAAGTTCAACAAGAAGCTCGGACGGCGTCGCCGGCCGGATGGGCATCGAGCTGCCGCGCGAGCAGCGGACGATCACCCGCGAGGACATCGCCGCGATCGTCGGCCACCTGATCGAGTCGCAACCGCGGCCTCCATCCCAAGGACGACATCGACCACCTCGGCAACCGCCGCATCCGGGCCAACGGCGAGCTGATCCAGAACGCGTTCCGGATCGGCCTCCTCCGGATGGAGCGGGTCGTCCGCGAGCGGATGACGATCCAGGAGATCGACAAGGCGACCCCGAACGCGCTCATCAACATCCGGCCCGTCGTGGCCGCGATGAAGGAGTTCTTCGGCGGCAGCCAGCTCAGCCAGTTCATGGACCAGACGAACCCGCTGGCCGAGCTCACCTCGAAGCGCCGCCTCAGCGCGCTCGGCCCGGGCGGCCTGTCGCGCGAGCGCGCCGGGTTCGACGTCCGCGACGTCCACCACAGCCACTACGGCCGGATCTGCCCGATCGAGACGCCGGAAGGCCCGAACATCGGCCTGATCGGCTCGCTCGCGACCTACGGCCGGATCAACAGCTACGGCTTCATCGAGACGCCCTACCGCAAGGTCAAGCGGACCGTCGGCTGGGACGACCCGAAGCTCGCCGAGTACGAGGCGGGCGGCGACCTCGCTGACGAAGGGCGGCGACGACGATCCTCAAGTCGCGGCGAGCCGTTCACGACCGCGGCGATCGCCGAGCTGAAGAAGCAGAAGGCGAACGCGTTCCCGATCCGCCCGATCGTGACCGCCGAGATCGAGTACCTCCCGGCCGACGAGGAGGAGGAGCACGTCGTCGCCCAGGCGAACGCGCCGCTCGACGAGCCAGGGCCACTTCCTCGCCGAGCGGGTCCCGTCGCGCTACCGCGACACGTTCCCGGAGGCCCGCGCCGAACCAGATCGAGTACATGGACGTCAGCGCCCAAGCAGGTCGTCTCGGTCGCGACGGCGCTGATCCCGTTCCTCGAGCACGACGACGCGAACCGCGCCCTGATGGGCTCGAACATGCAGCGCCAGGCCGTGCCGCTCCTCGAGCCGGAGTCGCCGATCGTCGGCACCGGCATGGAGGAGCGCGCCGCGCGTGAC
This sequence comes from uncultured Chloroflexia bacterium, assembly GCA_963845925.1. GTDB lineage: Bacteria > Chloroflexota > Limnocylindria > Limnocylindrales > CSP1-4 > CF-46. The sequence continues at coordinate 109,742 of CAWJUA010000026.1, read as the reverse complement.
TCCGGCCAGGTCGCTCGTCGCCGCCCGCGAGCCGGCGTCGTGACGAGCGTCACCGCCGAGCGGATCCGGATCGAGACCGACTGCCGGCGAGCTCGACGAGTACAAGCTCCAGAAGTTCGTCCGGAGCAACCAGGGCACCTGCATCAACCAGCGCCCGATCGTCGACGTCGGCGAGCGCGTCGGCCGACGGCCAGGCGATCGCCGACAGCTCGTCGACCCAGGAGGGCGAGCTCGCCCTCGGCCGGAACGTGCTCGTCGCGTTCATGAGCTGGGAGGGCGGCAACTACGAGGACGCGATCGTCATCAGCGACCGCCTCGTCCGCGACGACCTCTTCACGAGCATCCACATCGAGAAGCACGAGATCGAGTCGCGCGACACGAAGCTCGGCCCCGAGGAGATCACCCGCGACATCCCGAACGTCGGCGAGGAGTCCCTCAAGGACCTCGACGAGGAGGGCATCGTCTACATCGGCGCCGAGGTCCGCCCCGGCGACATCCTCGTCGGCAAGATCACGCCGAAGGGCGAGACGGAGCTGACGGCGGAGGAGCGGCTCCTCCGGGCGATCTTCGGCGAGAAGGCCCGCGAGGTGAAGGACTAGCTCCTCCGCCTGCCCCACGGCGAGCGCGGCAAGGTCGTCGAGATCCGCGAGTTCCGGCGCGAGCTCAACGACGACCTCCAGCCGGGCGTCAACCGCCTGGTCCGGGTGTCGGTCGCCCAGAAGCGCAAGATCAGCGTCGGCGACAAGATGGCCGGCCGCCACGGCAACAAGGGCGTCATCGCCAAGATCCTGCCGGCGAGGACATGCCGTTCCTGCCGGACGGCACGCCCGTCGACATCATCCTCAACCCGCTCGGCGTGCCGAGCCGGATGAACATCGGCCAGATCCTCGAGACCCACCTCGGCTGGGCGCTCCACGCGAAGGGCCAGAAGGCCGCGACCGCCGTCTTCGACGGCGCGACCGAGCAGCAGATCAAGGCCGAGCTGCGGGAGGCCCGCCACCAGGTCTACGGCGTCGAGAAGCCGCTGCCCGGAGGACGGCAAGATCGACCTCCGCGACGGCCGGACCGGCGAGATCTTCGACCGGCCGATCACCGTCGGCTACATCTACATGCTCAAGCTCCACCACCTCGTCGAGGACAAGATCCACGCCCGGTCGACCGGCCCGTACAGCCTGATCACCCAGCAGCCGCTCGGTGGCAAGGCCCAGTTCGGCGGCCAGCGCTTCGGCGAGATGGAGGTCTGGGCGCTCGAGGCCTACGGGGCCGCGAACATCCTCCAGGAGCTGCTCACCGTGAAGTCGGACGACGTCCTCGGACGCGTCCAGACGTACGAAGCCATCGTCAAGGGGGAGGAGATCCAGCCGCCGCGCGTTCCCGAATCCTTCAAGGTCCTGATCAAGGAGCTGCGCAGCCTCGGGCTGAACGCGGAGATCCTCGACCAGAACGACGAGGAGATCCAGCTGGCCGAAGACGACGTCTCCGGCTACATGCTCCCGGATCTCGGCGGGATCAACCTCGCCGGGTTCGAGGACTGATCGGTCCTGATCACGTCACATACGCACCGCACGCCTCGGGTGCCGGGTCCCGGCCGGCTCGGCCTCCGCTCGCTCAGGTCCGCATCGCGTCGCCGAGCCAGGCGGTGGCGCGGAGGAGAACCATGCTCGAGGTCAATAACTTCAACGCGATCCGCATCTCGCTCGCCAGCCCGGACCAGATCCGGGAGTGGTCGAAGGGCGAGGTAACGAAGCCGGAGACGATCAACTACCGGACGCTCAAGCCGGAGAAGGACGGTCTCTTCGACGAGCGCATCTTCGGTCCGACGAAGGACTGGGAGTGCTACTGCGGCAAGTACAAGCGGATCCGCTACAAGGGCATCATCTGCGACAAGTGCGGCGTCGAGGTGACCCGGCTCGAAGGTCCGCCGGGAGCGGATGGGCCACATCCAGCTGGCCAGCCCGGTCAGCCACATCTGGTACTTCAAGGGCACGCCGTCGCCGCCTGGGCATCCTCCTCGACATCAGCCCGCGCAACCTCGAGCGCATCCTCTACTTCGCGCTGTACATCGTCACCCACGTCGACGAGGAGGCCCGCAAGCGCGCCCTCGCTCGCCCTCGAGGACGAGGCCGAGGGTCGCGGCGGCAAGGCCGGCGAGCGTCTCGCCGAGCTCGAGGACGAGCTCCGCGCCGACGTCAACCGCAAGAAGGACGAGCTGAACGCCGAGCTCGCCGCGACGAAGGCCGACCTCGAGTCCCAGCGAACGGTCCGGACCGAGGAGGTCGTCACGGCCGCCCAGGCGGTCGAGGCCCAGCTGGCCGAGCTGAAGACCGGCGTCGCCGAGGATTCGATCGTCTTCGCCCCGACCGGCGAGGTCGTCGTCGCCGCCGGCGCCAAGGGCGGCAAGGAGGCCACCGCTGCCCTCCGCAAGATCGTCTCGGCCGAGACCGAGCGGGTCACCGCCGAGCTCCAGCAGCGCGAGAAGGACGAGGAGCGCGCGGTCGACCAGAAGGTCGCCGACCTCCAGGCCGGCATCGACGAGACCCTCCGCCACGAGAAGGAGGAGCTCGCCGGCCAGGCCCAGGGCCTCAAGGACGACATCCGCAAGCAGCGCGATGAGATCGAGGGCGCTCAAGCCGATGCAGACGCTCGGCGAGACTCGAGCTGCGCGGCGCTCGAGGAGCGCCACGGCGCCGGCGCCAAGAGCGGCCGGCTCTTCAGCGCCGGGCATGGGCGCCGAGGCGATCCGCGAGATCATCAGCCGGATGGACCTCGAGGAGCTCTCGCGGTCCCTCCACGTCGAGGTCCGGACCAGCTCCGGCCAGCGCCGCAAGAAGGCGATCAAGCGGCTCCGCCTCATCGAGGCCTTCCGCCGCAGCGGCACGCGCCCCGACTGGATGATCCTGTCGGTCCTGCCGGTGATCCCGCCGGACCTCCGGCCGATGGTCCAGCTCGACGGCGGCCGCTTCGCGACGTCCGACCTGAACGACCTGTACCGCCGCGTCATCAACCGCAACAACCGCCTCAAGCGGCTCCTCGAGCTCGGCGCGCCCGAGATCATCATCCGCAACGAGAAGCGGATGCTCCAGGAGGCGTGCGACGCCCTGATCGACAACGGCCGCCGCGGCCGGGCGATCGCGGGCACCGGCAACCACCGCCTCAAGAGCCTGTCCGACATGCTCAAGGGCAAGCAGGGCCGGTTCCGCCAGAACCTCCTCGGCAAGCGCGTCGACTACTCGGGCCGCTCGGTCATCGTCGTCGGGCCGGAGCTCAAGCTCCACCAGTGCGGCCTGCCCAAGAAGATGGCGCTCGAGCTGTTCAAGCCGTTCGTCATGCGCCAGCTCGTCGAGAAGGGCTTCGCCCACAACATCAAGAGCGCGAAGCGCATCGTCGAGCGCGTCCGGCCCGAGGTCTGGGACGTCCTCGAGGAAGTCATCAAGGACCACCCGGTCCTGCTGAACCGCGCCCCGACGCTCCACCGCCTCGGCATCCAGGCGTTCATGCCGGTCCTCGTCGAAGGCTCGGCGATCCAGATCCACCCGCTCGTCTGCACCGCGTTCAACGCGGACTTCGACGGCGACCAGATGGCGGTCCACGTGCCGCTCAGCACGGCCGCCCAGGAAGAGGCGCGGACGATGATGCTGTCGACCGCGAACCTCCTGTCGCCGGCCGACGGCAGCCCGGTCGATCGCGCCGACCCAGGACATGGTCCTCGGCTGCTACTACCTGACGATGGACCCGCTGGGCAAGCCGCCCAAGCGCATCCGGATCTTCGCGTCCGAGGACGAGGCGATCCTGTCCTACCAGCTCAAGGAGAAGACCGGCCTCACGCTCCACGAGCCGATCGACACCGAGGTCCGGACGTGGGACGCCGAGCTCGGCGCCCTCCGGCCCGAGCGGCGCCGGACGACCGTCGGCCGGATCCTCTTCAACCAGATCCTGCCCGACCAGCTCCGCTATTCCGACAAGGTCATGGTCCGGAGCGAGCTCAAGGAGCTCATCGACGAGTGCTACCGGATGCTCGGCGGAGACGAGACCGCGCATCTCGCCGACGGCATCAAGAGCGTCGGCTTCGACTTCGCGACGCGCGGCGGGATGACGATCGGCCTGTGGGACATCGAGGTCCCCAAGGACAAGGGCGAGCGGCTCAAGGCGGCGGACGAGAACGTCGCCCAGATCGACCGCCAGTTCCAGCGCGGCCTCATCACCGAGGACGAGCGCTACGAGCAGGTCGTCGACGTCTGGCAGAAGACCACCGGCAAGCTGTCCGACGAGATGATGAAGGGCCTCAAGGCGGACGGGCCGGTCACGATGATGACCGCGTCCGGCGCCCGCGGGAACAAGGGCAACATCGGCCAGCTCGGCGCGATGCGCGGCCTCATGGCCGACCCGTCGGGCCGGATCATCGACGTCCCCGTCCGGAGCAACTTCCGGGAGGGGATGACGGTCCTCGAGTACTTCATCTCGACCCACGGCGCCCGCAAGGGCCTCGCCGACACCGCCCTCCGGACGGCCGACTCGGGCTACCTGACCCGGCGCCTGGTCGACGTCGCCCAGGACGTCATCACCCGTGATGACGACTGCGGGACCGAAGAGGGCAGCTGGATCACCCGCGAGGACTCCAGCGACGAGAAGGAGTTCCGGCGTCGGCTCGTCGGCCGCCTGGCCGCCGCGCCGCTGCCCGACCCGACGGTCAAGGTCAAGAAGGGCGAGATCGCCCCGCTGATCGTCGACCGCAACGTCGAGATCACCAAGGAGATCGCCGAGCGCATCGACACCGCCGGCATCGACGAGGTGCTCGTCCGCTCACCGCTGGCCTGCGAGGCCCGCTACGGCGTCTGCCGGTCGTGCTACGGCCGCAACCTCGCCACCGGCGACATGGTCGCGGCGGGCGAGGCGGTCGGCATCATCGCCGCCCAGTCGATCGGCGAGCCGGGCACCCAGCTCACGATGCGGACGTTCCACACCGGCGGCGTCGCCGGCCTCGACATCACGGCCGGCCTGCCGCGCGTCGAGGAGCTGTTCGAGGCCCGCGTCCCCAAGGGCAAGGCCGAGATCAGCCACATCGACGGCGTCGTCGAGATCCTCCGGAGCGACACCGGGACGAAGGTCAAGGTCACGAGCACCGAGGTCTACGACACCTCGCTGGTCGTGCCCAAGGGCATCGAGATGCTGGCCGCCCCCGGCGACCTCGTCGAGGCCAACCAGGTGATCGCCCGCGAGAAGGGCGCCAATCCCAAGGACAAGGAGCGGGACACCTCCACGGACGTCGTGGCCCCCGTCCGCGGCTTCCTCGTCAAGGGTTCCGGCGCCAACGGCCTCATCCTCCGAGCCGAGGACGTCGTCGAGCGCGAGTACACGATCCCCCACAACGCCAAGATCCTCGTCGAGAACGGCCAGGAGATCCGGGCCGGCGACGCGATCACGGACGGCCCGATCAACCCGCAGGAATACCTCGACACGCGGGGCAAGGACGCCGTCCAGCGCTACCTGGTCAAGGAAGTCCAGAAGGTCTACCGCAGCCAGGGCGTCACGATCAACGACAAGCACATCGAGATCATCGTCCGGCAGATGCTCCGCAAGGTCCGCATCGACCAGCCGGGCGACGTCGACCTGCTGCCGACCGAGCTGATCGACCGCCTCGACTTCGAGGAGGCGAACAACCGGGTGCTGGCCGAGGGCGGTGAGCCCGCGACCGCGCAGACGGTCCTGCTCGGGGTGACGAAGGCGTCGCTGAACACGTCGTCGTTCCTCGCCGCGGCCTCGTTCCAGGAGACGACCCGGGTGCTCACCGAGGCGGCCATCAACGGCGCCAAGGACCACCTGATCGGCCTCAAGGAGAACGTGATCATCGGCAAGCTCATCCCGGCCGGGACGGGCGCGCCGGCCAACGTCGCCGCCCGCAAGGAGCGGGATCGCCGAGCCGCCCTCGAGGCGCTTGCCGGCGAAGCGATCGACGAAGGCGCATCCGAGTACAACCCGTTCCTCGAGGAAGGCGGCGTCCGGCCGACCGACGAGGCCGAGAGCCTCGCCCTGGCCGCGACGATCGGTGCGGGCGACGACGAGACCGACGGCGACGAGCCGGCGGCCGAGTTCAACCCGTTCCTCGCCGACGACGAGGCGGCCGACACGGATGTGGCCGACGAGGCCGCCGCCGCGGCTGCCGCGCTTGCCGGCGAGCCGGAGGAAGAGGGCGCCGAGGCGAAGTAGCCCGGCGTTCTCGCGGCCGGCGCCCCGTTCGGGAGCCGGCCCGGGATGTCGTAGAAGAGGGAGATCGGCTCGCCCGCGAGCGAGGCGTGACCCCGATCGGACGGGCGACCTCGCGGGGAACCGTGTCCTCGAGCGAGGCGATTGACCGGGAGGACGAGCCTCGTCGCCCGCCCTCGCGACGAAACCCTGCCAAATGTTCGCCTGGTGAGCATTCGGCGGCGATCGTCGCGCCGAGCTGACCGCACATTGCATGACCATGCGCCGCGTTGGATTGGTGCGCTTGGCGCATGCACTCACGCGGGTAGATATGCAGGCAGGCGCCGTGGACCACTGGCACGCTCAGGCTAATGCTCACTCCATGAGCATCTGGCAGGGAATCGGGCCGCGGCCGGCGCCTCCGCCGACCCGGATTCTCGTTTGACACCGTTTTCGGGCCGCTGATACACTCCGCGCTCGTGGCCTCGAGGAGGGGTCCGCGGTCGGCGTGCGCGCCGGCCAGCCCCAGAGGTCCATCCACCAGACCACTTGATGAGAGTCCCGTCGCGAGCCTGACCGCTCGACCGACCGCAGCGGCTCTCGCACCAGCCGGACTTATCCGAAGGGAGCAGCGTCTTCGTGCCGACGATCAGCCAGCTCGTGCGCCATGGGCGACAGCGCAAGATCTCGAAGATCAAGTCGCCCGCCATGCGCAAGAACTGGAACAGCCTGCGCCAGCGCCAGGTGCCGGTTCCGGGCGCCCCGCAGAAGCGCGGTGTCTGCCTGCAGGTCCGGACGATGACGCCCAAGAAGCCGAACTCGGCGCTGCGGAAGATCGCCCGCGTGAAGCTGACCAACCAGATGGAGGTCACGGCCTACATCCCGGGGATCGGCCACAACCTCCAGGAGCACTCGGTGGTCCTCGTCCGCGGCGGCAAGGTCCGTGACCTGCCCTCGGTGAAGTACCACATCATCCGGGGCACGCTCGACGCGGCCGGCGTCCGCGATCGCAAGCAGGGCCGCAGCAAGTACGGGGCGAAGGCCTCGACCGGACCGGGGGCCCGCTGATGCCTCGTCGGACCAGCACCCCGCGGATGCTCAAGTACCAGACGATCCCGGCGAACCGGACGACGGCGCGCTTCACCGCGAAGCTCATGTCGAACGGCAAGCGGAACCTGTCCGACCGGATCCTCCGGGCGGCGCTCGCCCGGGCCGAGGCCCAGGCGCATCGCCCCGGGCTCGAGGTCCTCGAGGCGGCGCTCCGCAACGCCACGCCGATCATCGAAGTCAAGCCGCGCCGCGTCGGCGGCGCCACGTATCAGGTCCCGGTCGAGATCCGGGGCGAGCGCCGCATGTCGCTCGGTGTCCGCTGGCTCGTCCAGGCGGCCCGCAAGCGCAGCGGCAAGAGCATGAGTGAGAAGCTCGCGGCCGAGCTCGTCGACGCCATGAACGGCCTCGGCGCGGCGGTCAAGCGACGCGAGGACACCCACAAGATGGCCGACGCGAACCGCGCGTTCAGCCATTTCAAGTGGTAGGTCGGGGAGAGTAGGCAACATCGTGGCACGACAGGTTCCGCTCGCACGCACGCGGAACATCGGAATCATCGCCCATATCGACGCGGGCAAGACGACCGTGACCGAGCGGATCCTCTTCTACACGAAGAAGATCTACAAGATCGGCGAGGTCCATGAAGGCGCCGCGACGATGGACTGGATGCCCCAGGAGCAGGAGCGCGGGATCACGATCACCGCGGCTGCGACGACGGCGTTCTGGGGCGATCACCGCATCAACATCATCGATACGCCCGGGCACGTGGACTTCACGGTCGAGGTCGAGCGGAGCCTCCGCGTCCTCGACGGCGCGGTCGTCGTGTTCGACGGCGTGGCCGGAGTCGAGCCCCAGTCCGAGACGGTCTGGCGCCAGGCCGACCGCTACGGCGTGCCCCGCTTCTGCTTCATCAACAAGCTCGACCGGACCGGCGCCGACTTCTGGCGCGGCGTCGAGTCGATCCGCGAGCGCCTCGGCGCCGACGCGGTGCCGATCCAGATCCCGATCGGTCGCGAGGACCAGTTCCAGGGGATCATCGACCTCGTCGAGATGAAGGCCGTCTACTACCGCGACGACCTCGGCGACAAGATCGACGTCGTCGACATCCCGGCCGACCTCCGCGAGGAGGCCGAGAAGCACCGCCACCTCGTCGTCGAGAAGGCGGCCGAGATGGACGACGAGCTCACCCACAAGTACCTCGAGGGCGAGGAGCTGACGGTCGCCGAGATCAAGCGCGGCCTCCGGCTCGGCACGCTCACCTCGAAGATCATCCCGGTCCTGACCGGCTCGGCGCTCCGCAACAAGGGCATCCAGAAGATGCTCGACGCGGTCGTCGACTACCTGCCCTCGCCGCTCGACGTCCCGCCGATGATCGCCCTCGACCCGCGCAGCGGCGACGAGGTCATCCGGACGCCGGACGACAGCGAGCCGTTCAGCGCGCTCGCCTTCAAGATCGCGGCCGACCCGTTCGTCGGCAAGCTCGCGTTCTTCCGGGTCTACTCGGGCACGCTCAAGGCCGGCTCGTACGTCCTCAACCCGACGAAGGGCAAGCGCGAGCGGATCGGCCGCATCCTCCAGATGCACGCCAACCACCGCGAGGAGATCGACGAGGTCTACGCCGGCGACATCGCCGCGGCCGTCGGCCTCAAGGACACGTTCACGGGCGACACGCTCTCGGACACCGAGCACCCGGTCATCCTCGAGTCGATGACGTTCCCGGAGCCGGTCATCGAGGTCAAGATCGAGCCGAAGACGAAGGCCGACCAGGACAAGCTGGCGATCGCCCTCCAGCGGCTCGCCGAGGAGGACCCGACCTTCCGCGTCCACACCGACCCGGAGTCGGCCGAGACCCTGATCGCCGGCATGGGCGAGCTGCATCTCGACGTCCTCGTCGACCGGATGATCCGCGAGTTCAAGGTCGCCGCGAACATCGGCAAGCCGCAGGTCTCCTACCGCGAGACGATCCGTCGCGCCGCCGAGGGCAACGGCCGCTTCGTCCGCCAGACCGGCGGCAAGGGCCAGTACGGCCACGCGGTGATCAAGCTCGAGCCGCAGGAGAAGGGCGCGGGCTACGAGTTCGTCGACAAGATCGTCGGCGGCACGATCCCGCGCGAGTACATCAAGTCGGTCGACGCCGGCATCCGCGAGGCGCTCGACACGGGCATCTACGCGGGCTTCCCGGTCGTCGACGTCAAGGCCACGCTCTTCGACGGGTCGTACCACGACGTCGACTCGTCCGAGATGGCGTTCAAGATCGCCGGTTCGATGGCGGTCAAGGACGCCTTCGCGAAGGCCGATCCGACGATCCTCGAGCCGATCATGCGGGTCGAGGTGACGATGCCCGAGGAGTTCATGGGCGACGTCATCGGCGACCTGAACAGCCGCCGCGGACAGATCGAGGGGATGGAGGGGCGCGGCACGACCCAGGTCGTCCGGGCGTTCGTCCCGCTCGCCCAGATGTTCGGCTACGTCACGGACCTGCGGTCGATGACCCAGGGTCGCGCGACGTCGTCGATGGAGTTCAGTCATTACGCCGAGGTCCCGACCAGCCTGGCCTCGGAGCTCGTCCAGAAGGCACGAGGCTAGCCGCGCGAGCGGGTAGAGGAGCAGGAGCAGCCGACGATGGCCAAGAAGAAGTTCGAGCGAACGAAGCCGCACGTCAACATCGGGACGATCGGCCACATCGACCACGGCAAGACGAGCCTGACCGCGGCGATCACGAAGTACCTGGCGCTGAAGGGCGACGCGGAGTACCGCGCCTTCGACTCGATCGACAACGCGCCCGAGGAGCGGGAGCGGGGGATCACGATCGCGATCGCCCACGTCGAGTACGAGACCGACGCCCGGCACTACGCCCACGTCGACTGCCCGGGCCACGCCGACTACATCAAGAACATGATCACCGGCGCCGCCCAGATGGACGGCGCGATCCTCGTCGTCGCCGCGACCGACGGCCCGATGCCCCAGACCCGCGAGCACATCCTCCTCGCCCGCCAGGTCGAGGTCCCGTACATCGTCGTCTTCCTCAACAAGGTCGACATGGTCGACGACCCCGAGCTCCTCGACCTCGTCGAGCTCGAGGTCCGCGAGCTCCTCAGCAAGTACGCCTTCCCGGGCGACGACCTGCCGGTCATCCGGGGCTCGGCCCTCAAGGCCCTCGAGGCGCCCGACGACGTCGCCAACGAGGCGTACAAGCCGATCCAGGAGCTGATGGACGCGGTCGACGCCTACATCCCGACCCCGGAGCGGGCGGTCGACAAGCCGTTCCTCATGCCGGTCGAGGACGTCTTCGGCATCAAGGGCCGGGGGACGGTCGCGACCGGCCGCATCGAGCGCGGCATCGTCAAGGTCGGCGACGAGGTCGAGCTGATCGGCGTCAAGGCCACCCGGAAGGTCGTCGTGACCGGCGTCGAGATGTTCAAGAAGCTCCTCGACGAGGGCCGCGCCGGCGACAACGTCGGCTGCCTCATCCGGGGCATCGAGCGCGACGAGATCGAGCGCGGCCAGGTCCTGGCCAAGGCGGGCTCGGTCAAGCCCCACACGAAGTTCACCGCCCAGGTCTACGTCCTGACCAAGGAGGAGGGCGGCCGGCACACCCCGTTCTACAACGGCTACCGGCCCCAGTTCTACCTCCGGACGACCGACGTCACCGGCGCCATCGGGCTGCCCGACGGGGCCGAGATGATCATGCCCGGCGACAACGTCGAGATGACCGTCGAGCTGATCACCCCGATCGCCCTCGAGGTCGGCCAGCGCTTCGCGATCCGCGAGGGCGGCCGGACCGTCGGCGCCGGCGCCATCACCAGCGATCACCGAGTAGGGACGGACCGATGGCAAAGCAGCGGATCAGGATCCGCCTCAAGGCCTACGACCACCGGCTGCTCGATCAGTCGGCGGCCCAGATCGTCGAGACGGCGCAGCGGACCGGCGCGGACGTCGTCGGTCCGGTTCCGCTGCCGACGCGGATCGAGAAGTTCACCGTCCTGCGGTCCCCGTTCATCGACAAGGACAGCCGGGAGCAGTTCGAGATCCGCACCCACAAGCGGCTCGTCGACATCCTGGATCCGAGCTCGAAGACCGTCGACGCACTGATGCGGCTCTCGCTTGCGGCGGGCGTCGACATCGAAATCAAGATGTGATTTGAGACCAATGAGTATCGGATTGATCGGCCGCAAGGTCGGCGTGACGCAGGTGTTCCAGGGCGACGGCACGATGGTTGCCGTCAGCGTCCTGGCCATCGAACCGAATACCGTGACCCGCCTCCGGACCGAGGAGCGCGACGGCTACACGGCCGTCCAGCTCGGCGCCGACAGCGCGACGCAAGCTGAAGCAAGCCCGAGGCCGGCCAGCTCAAGGACCTGCCCAAGGCGCCAGCGGCCTCGAAGACGCTCCGCGAGTTCCGGGTGGACAGCGTCGACGGCTACGAGATCGGCCAGACAGCTCGCGCATCGGCGACCTGTTCGCCGACGGCGACCTCGTCGACGTGACCGGCGTCTCGAAGGGCAAGGGCTTCGCCGGCCACATCAAGCGCCACCACTTCCACCGCGGGCCCAAGACCCACGGCTCCGACCATCACCGCGAGCCCGGCTCGATCGGCCCCGGCACGACGCCGGGCCGCGTCTACAAGGGCCTAAGATGGCCGGCCACATGGGCGACGCGCGGGCCACGATCAAGAAGCTGCGCGTCGTCCGCGCCGACGCCGACAAGCAACCTCCTGCTCGTCAAGGGGTCGCTGCCCGGCGCCCGCGGCTCGCTCATCCTCGTGAAGAAGGCCTGACGATGCCGCAGACGCACCCTCTACGACCGGACCGGCAAGTCCGTCGGCAGCGTCGAGCTCGCCGATGCGCTGTTCGCCGCGCCGGTCAACGCGGCCGTCCTCCACCAGGTCGTGACCGCCCAGCTCGCCGGCCGCCGGATCGGGCACGCACGACACGAAGACCCGCGGCGAGGTCCGCGGCGGCGGCGCGAAGCCGTACCGCCAGAAGGGCACCGGCCGCGCCCGCCAGGGCTCCCGCACGCGCGCCCCACTACCGCGGCGGCGGCGCCGTGTTCGGGCCGCACCCGCGGTCCTACGAGCAGCGCCTGCCGCGCAAGATGAAGCGGCTCGCGCTCCGCGGCGCGCTCACCGCGAAGCTCGGCGACGAGGCGATCAAGGTCATCGACGCGTTCGGCCTCGAGGCGATCAAGACCCGCGACCTCGTCGGCGTCCTCGGCGCGCTCGAGGCCCACGGCCGGGTCCTCGTCGTCGCCCCCGGCCGCGACGAGAAGCTCGAGCTGTCGGCCCGCAACCTGCCGACGGTCGAGGTGATCCTCGCCGACTCGCTCAACGTCGTCGACCTGCTGCAAGGCCGACGTCGTCCTCATCGAGCAGCCGGCCCTCGCCCGGATGGAGGAGGTGTACGCGTGAGCGCCCTGACCGCCGCCGAGATCATCCTCCGCCCCGTCATCAGCGAGAAGTCGATCGACGTCTCGACCCTCGGATCGCGAGCCGCGGCAAAAGTACACGTTCGCCGTCCACGACGACGCCAACAAGATCCAGATCAAGGCGGCGATCGAGGAGCTCTACGCCAAGGAGAAGGTCACCGTCGTCAGCGTCAACGTCCTCACGACGAAGGCCAAGGAGAAGCGCCGCGGCACGCGGCGCGGCCGGATCACCGGCTGGACGACGCCGTGGCGCAAGGCGATCGTGACCCTGGCCCCCGGCCAGAAGATCGAGTTCTTCGAGGGGGTCTGACGATGCCGCTTCGTTCCTACAAGGCCGACCTCGCCGGGCCTCCGGCAGATGACCCGCTCGACGTTCGAGGAGATCACGACCGACGAGCCGCACAAGCCGCTGCTCGAGCCGCAGACGCGCGGCTCCGGCCGGAACAACGCCGGCCGGCTCACCGTCCGCCACCGCGGCGGCGGCGAGAAGCAGCACTACCGCCGGATCGACTTCAAGCGCGACAAGCTCGGCGTGCCGGCCCGGCTCGCGACGATCGAGTACGACCCGAACCGCTCGGCCCGGATCGGGCTGCTCTTCTACCGCGACGGCGAGAAGCGCTACATGCTCCTGCCGCACGGCCTGAAGGTCGGTGACGTCGTCGTGTCCGGGCCCGGACGCCGAGGCGCGCGTCGGCAACGCGCTGCCGATCGCGAACATCCCGCTCGGCACGACGATCCACAACATCGAGCTCATCCCCGGCAAGGGCGGCCAGATCGTCCGGTCCGCCGGCACCGCCGCCCAGCTCCTCGCCAAGGAAGGCGACTACGCGACAGGTCCGGCTGCCGTCGGGCGAGGTCCGCCGGGTCAGCATCGCGCTGCATGGCCACGATCGGCCAGGTCAGCAACCTCGACCACGAGAACCAGAACCTCGGCAAGGCCGGCCGCGCCCGCCACCTGGGCCAGCGGCCGGAGGTCCGCGGCGTCGTCATGAACCCGCGCGACCATCCGCACGGCGGTGGCGAGGGCAAGTCCCCGACGGGGATGCCGCCCAAGACGCCGTGGGGCAAGCCCGCGATGGGCTACCGCACCCGCCGCGCCAAGACGACCGGACGGCTGATCGTCCGCTCGCGTCACCGCAAGTAGGAGGAGAGGAGGAGCACCATGTCCCGTTCGATCAAGAAGGGCCCGTTCATCGAGCTCCGCCTCCAGGGGCGGGTCGAGGAGATGAACCGGCGCAACGAGAAGAAGGTCGTCAAGACCTGGTCGCGTGCGTCGGTCATCTTCCCGTCGTTCATCGGCCACACGATCGCCGTCTACAACGGCAAGAAGCACGTCCCGGTCTACGTGACCGAGAACATGGTCGGTCATCGCCTCGGCGAGTTCGCCCACACCCGCAACTACCGCGGGCACGGCAAGCACACCGAGCGGTCGACGGCGCTGAAGTAGGAGCCGACGACCGTGCGCGTTTCCGCCACTGCCAAGTACCTCCGCGGCTCGACCCGCAAGGCCAACCTCGTCGCGCGGCGATCCAGTGGCCGGCCGGTCGAGGAGGCCGCCGCCCTGCTCCGGTTCATGCCGCAGCACGCCGCCCGCGACGTCGAGGCGGTGCTGAAGAGCGCCACGGCCAACGCCGAGAACAACCACAACCTGTCGGCCGAGGACCTGATCGTCGCTCGACGCCCACGCCAACGAGGGCCCGACGATCAAGCGCTGGCGGCCGCGGGCCCAGGGTCGGGCGTTCCCGATCCACAAGCCCATGACCCACATCACGATCGTCGTCGCGGACCGGGAGGCCTGAGCTATGGGCGCAAGGTCCATCCGTACGGCTTCCGCCTGGGTGTCTCGCGCACCTGGACCGCGAAGTGGTATGCGGACAAGGAATACACCGCCCTCCTCAAGGAGGACATCGCGATCCGCAAGCTCGTCGAGCGGCGCCTCGCCAACGCGAGTGTGTCCGGCGTCGAGATCGAGCGCGGCATCAACCACGTCACGGTCACGATCCACACGGCCAAGCCCGGGATCGTCATCGGCAAGGGCGGGGCGAACGTCGAGGTCCTTCGCCAGCAGATCGGGGCGCTCACGAAGCGCCGCGTCAAGCTGGAGATCAAGGAGATCCGCCAGCCGGAGCTCGACGCCCACCTCGTGGCGATGAACATCGCCCAGCAGCTGACCCGGCGCATCGCCTTCAAGAAGGCGATGAAGCAGGCGATCCAGCGCTCGATGAAGGCCGGCGCGAAGGGCGTCCGGATCGCGGTCGCCGGCCGCCTCGGCGGCTCCGAGATGGGTCGCCGCGAGTGGGACCGCGAGGGTCGGATCCCACTCGGCACGCTCCGCGCGGACATCAGCTACGGCCAGGTCCACGCCCACACGACCTACGGCCGGATCGGCGTCAAGGTCTGGATCTACCGCGGCGACATCGCGCCGGAGCGGACGCTCCCGCACGAGGCCCAGGCGGCCCAGGCCGCGGTCGGCGGAGGCGTCTGACCATGCTGATGCCGCGACGCGTCAAGCATCGCAAGGTCATGCGCGGCCGCATGTCCGGCGTCGCCAAGGGCGGCCACACGGTCGCGTTCGGCGACTACGGCCTGGCGACCCAGGAACCGGCGTGGATCACGAGCCGCCAGATCGAGGCCGCCCGGCGGGCGATGACCCGCTCGGTCAAGCGCGGCGGCAAGATCTGGATCCGGATCTTCCCCGACAAGCCCGCCACGAAGAAGCCGGCCGAGACCCGGATGGGCTCCGGCAAGGGCGCGCCCGACCACTGGGTCGCGGTCGTCAAGCCGGGCCGGATCCTCTTCGAGATGGCCGGCGTCGGCCGGGCCGAGGCGGTCGAGGCGATGCGCCTCGCCAGCCACAAGCTGCCGGTCGCGACGCGGGTCGTCGTCCGCGACAACGTGACGGAGGCGGACGATGGACATCGATAAGGTTCGGGCCCTGTCCGACACCGAGCTCGACCAGGCCCTCGTCGACGCGAAGCAGGACCTCTGGCAGGCCCGGTTCGCGCTGTCGACCCGGCAGCTCAAGGACTACAGCTCGATCCCCCAGACACGACGGACGATCGCCCGGATCCTGACCGTCCAGCGCGAGCGCAAGCTCGGGAAGACGGCATAGGGACGACGATGGCAGCAACACCCGGAGCAACCAGCAACGTGCAGCAAACGAAGCGCAAGACGAAGGTCGGCCGCGTCGTGAGCGACAAGATGGACAAGACGATCGTCGTGTCCGTCGAGCGCCTCGCCCGCCACCCGATCTACAAGCGGGTCATCCGCTTGACGACGAAGTTCAAGGCCCACGACGAGGAGAACGACGCCCATACGGGCGACACGGTCCTCATCGAGGAGTCGCGGCCGCTCTCGGCGACGAAGCGGTGGCGTCTCGTCTCGGTCGTGGCCCGAGCCGGCGCGCACGGCCACGGCAGCCCCAGCGACATGGTCGCCGAGGAGGCCGAGGTCACCGAGGCGATCCACGCCGCCGCCCACCCGGGCCGGCAGCGCGATGACGCCGCGGGCGACGCCGACGCGGCTCCTGCCGCCGACGAGGCTTCGGCCCCGGCCGCGACGGATGCCGACGCGACCGATGGCGCGGCTGACGACGAAGGTGGTCAGGCGTGATCCAGCCCCAGTCCCGGCTGCGTGTCGCCGACAACACCGGCGCGCGGTCGATCCAGTGCATCCGCGTCATGGGCCGCTCGCTCAAGACGACGGCCGGCGTCGGCGACGTGATCATCGCCAGCGTCAAGCAGGCGATCCCGAACGCCGCCGTCAAGAAGGGCGACGTCGTCCGTGCCGTCGTTGTCCGGACATCGAAGGAGTACGGCCGGCCCGACGGCAGCTACATCCGCTTCGACGAGAACGCGGCCGTGCTGATCAACAACCAGGGCAATCCCCGCGGGACGCGGATCTTCGGCCCGGTGGCCCGCGAGCTTCGCGACCGCAACTACATGAAGATCGTGTCGCTCGCCCCGGAGGTGCTGTGATGACGGCCCACCAGGCGCCAGCGCGCGCCACGAAGGTCCCCGAGATCCGCAAGGGCGACACGGTCGTCGTGCTCGTCGGCAAGGACGCCGGCAAGCGCGGCACGGTCGAGCGCGTCGTGCGCGACCCGCAGGGCTTCAAGAAGACCTCGACCAAGCACGGCAGCATCTGGCAGAAGAAGTCGCCGCTCGCGTCCGTCGCGGTCGTCGTCGAGGGCCTCAACGTGGCCAAGCGCCACACGAAGCCGCGCCAGAGCGCGAACACGACCGACCGCATGCCGAAGATGCAGCAGGGCGGCATCCTCGACCTGGCCCAGCCGCTGCCGATCGGCAAGGTCATGCTCGTCTGCAACCACTGCGGCAAGCCGACCCGGATCGGGCACCAGACGCTCGACAACGGCCGCCGCGTCCGCGTCTGCCGCCACTGCGGCGAGCAGCTGGAGGGCCGGTCATGACCAGTCGCCTCCGCGAGCGCTACGCGGCTGAGATCGTGCCGGCGCTGACGAAGCAGTTCGAATACCAGAACCCGATGCAGGTGCCGCGAGTCTCGAAGATCGTGGTCAACATCGGCCTGGGCGAGGCGCTGACGAACGCGAAGGCGCTCGACGCCGCCGTCGGCGACCTGGCGTCGATCACCGGCCAGAAGCCGATCGTCACGAAGGCCAAGCGCTCGATCGCCCAGTTCCGCCTCCGGACGGGCAACACGATCGGCGCCAAGGTCACGCTCCGCGGCGAGCGGATGTGGGACTTCCTGGACCGGCTGACGACGCTCGCGCTGCCGCGCATCCGCGACTTCCGCGGCGTGCCCAGCAAGTCGTTCGACGGCCGCGGCAACTACAGCCTCGGGCTTCGCGAGCAGCTCGCGTTCCCCGAGATCGAGTACGACAAGGTTGACCGTCTCCGCGGGCTGGAGATCAGCATCGTCACGACGGCGAAGACCGACGAGGAGAGCAAGCGACTGCTCGAGCTCCTCGGCATGCCCTTCGCCTCGTAGGCGCGGGGAGGAGCACTGATGGCCAAGAAATCATTGATCGCGAAGGCGTCGCGCAAGCCGAAGTTCGAGGTCCGCGGCTACCACCGCTGCTTCGTCTGCGGCCGGTCGCGGGCCTACATGCGACGGTTCGCGCTCTGCCGCATCTGCTTCCGGGAGCGCGCGCTCCGAGGCGAGCTGCCGGGCGTCACAAAGTCGAGCTGGTAGGGACACGATGAACATTTCCGACCCGATTGCGGACATGCTCACCCGCGTGCGCAACGCCTCCCGGGCGCGGCACACGGAGGTCGTCGTGCCCGCGTCGCGGACCAAGCGCGAGATCGCCCGCATCCTCGTCGACGAGGGCTTCATCGCCGACGTCCGCGAGGAGCAGCAGGGCCCGACGCTCGTCCTGCGGCTCACCCTCAAGTACGTCGACGGCAAGGTGCCGGTGGTGTCGGGCCTCAAGCGGATCAGCAAGCCCGGCCTCCGGGTCTACGCCCGCAAGACCGACATCCCGCGGGTCCTCGGCGGCCTCGGCATCGTCATCGTCAGCACCAGCCAGGGGATCATGACCGGCGCGCAGGCCCGCAAGGCCCAGCTCGGCGGCGAAGTCCTCGCGTTCGTCTGGTAGGACGGGACGATGTCACGAATCGGTCGCCTGCCCATCGCCATCCCCGCCGGCGTCGACGTCACGATCGACGGCCGGACGGTCACGGTCAAGGGTCCCAAGGGTGAGCTCTCACGGGAGCTCCACCCCGACATGCGCGTCGCCCGCGAGGACGGCTCGATCGTCGTCAGCCGGCCCACGGAGCAGAAGACCCACAAGCAGCTCCACGGCCTGACCAGGACCCTCGTGAACAACATGGTCGTCGGCGTCACCGACGGCTACCGCAAGGGCCTCGAGATCACCGGCGTCGGCTATCGCGCCGTGAAGGTCGGCGAGAAGCTCCAGCTGAGCCTCGGCTACAGCCACCCGGTCGAGATCGACCCGCCCTCGGGCATCTCGTTCGAGGTCGAGAACCCGACCCGCCTCGCGGTCGTCGGCATCGACAAGGAGCTGGTCGGCCAGGTCGCCGCCCAGGTCCGCGCGACCCGCAAGCCCGAGCCGTACAAGGGCAAGGGCGTCCGGTACTCCGGCGAGTACGTCCGCCGCAAGGCCGGCAAGGCCGGCAAGATCGGCGGCAAGAAGTAACCACGAAGCAGTGACAAAGGAACGATCACGATGACGAAGGTCGCCTCCCGCGGCGCCGCCCGACAGAAGCGCCACGAGCGGATCCGCCTCACGCTGGCGGGTTCCGCGGAGCGGCCGCGCCTCGCGGTCTTCCGCAGCAACAGCCACATCTACGCGCAGGTCATCGACGACGCCTCCGGGCGCACGCTGGCGACCGCCTCGACCGTCGAGAAGGAGCTTCGCGGCTCCAAGCAGACGAAGACGGAAGAGGCGGCTGTCGTCGGCCGGCTCGTCGCCGAGCGGGCGAAGTCCGCCGGCGTCGGGCAAGTCGTTTTCGATCGAGCCGGATTCCGGTACCACGGGCGGATCAAGTCGCTCGCCGATGCCGCCCGCGAAGCCGGCCTCGACTTCTGATCGGATAGGAGCAGCAGCCGATGGCACGGATCGACCCGAACAAGCTCGCGCTCGAGGAGCGCGTCGTCCAGATCAACCGCGTCGCCAAGGTCGTCAAGGGCGGCCGGCGGTTCAGCTTCAGCGCGATCGTCGTCGTCGGCGACGGCAACGGCCACGTCGGCGCCGGGCTCGGCAAGGCCGGCGAGGTCCCCGAGGCGATCCGCAAGGGCGTCGAGGACGCGAAGAAGAACCTCATCAAGATCCCGATGGTCGGGACGACGATCCCGCACGAGGTTCGCCAGGTCTACTCGGCCTCGCGGATCATGCTCAAGCCGGCCTCCCAGGGTACCGGCGTCATCGCCGGCGGCTCGGTCCGGGCCGTCGTCGAGGCCGCGGGCATCCGCGACATCCTCGCCAAGACCCACGGCTCGACGAACCCGGTCAACGTGACCCGGGCGACGATCGAGGCGCTGCGCAGCCTCCACTCCGCCGAGGAGCTGGGGCGCCGCCGCGGCATCAAGCTCGTGAGCCGGATCCCCGGCCAGCCCGTTGTCGAGCCGACGGAGGCCGGGAATGGCCGGTAAGCTCCGCGTGACCCAGACGAAGAGCACGATCAGCCACATCGCGCGCAACCGGGCCACGATCCGGGCGCTCGGCCTGAAGCGGATCGGCCACACCGTCGAGGTCCCCGACAACGACGCGACCCGCGGCATGGTCCGCCAGGTCCGGTTCCTCGTCAGCGTCGAGGAAATCGTCGACGCTCCTGCGAGCCATCGGCCCGAGGACTCCGGAACTGATCCTCAGGAGAAGACCACGTCATGAAGCTCCACGATCTGCGCCCGGCCCCCGGCGCGCACACCCGCCGGACCCGGGTCGGGCGGGGCATCGCCGCGGGCAAGGGCAAGACCGCCGGCCGCGGCACGAAGGGCCAGAAGGCCCGGGCCGGCGGCTCGATCCCGCCCTGGTTCGAGGGCGGCCAGACGCCGCTCCACATGCGGATCCCGAAGCTCCGTGGCTTCAAGAACCGCTTCAAGATCTACTACGAGGTCGTGAACGTCGGCTCGATCGCCGCGGCCGCCGAGCGCGGCGCGTTCGAATCGGGCGACCTGCCCGGCGCGCCGAAGGGCAAGAAGGCCGCGCCGCTGACCGTGAACCAGGACGTCCTGCGCGCGGTCGGGCTCGTCCGGACGATGACGAAGCCGCTCAAGATCCTGGGCGCAGGCGAGCTCGACATATCGCTGTTCGTCGTGGCCGACGCGTTCACGAAGTCCGCCCGCGAGAAGATCGAGGCCGCCGGCGGGACCGTCAGCGTCCTCGAGACGCCGGCCTCGGCTACCCAGGCCCTGGGCGTGGAAGGCGAGGCCCGTCCGGCCCGCGTGGCCCGGACCGCGGCCGGGCGGCACGCCGCCAACCAGAAGGTCGACGCGCGAACCGCGCGCGAGGAGGCCTCGGCCGAGCGAGAGCAGGAAGAAGCAGCGGCGTCTGCCGCGAAGGCAGCCAAGCCGCCGAAGGCCAAGAAGGCATCCGCGGAGGCCGTCGCCGAACCCGCCGAGGCGGACGACGCGGTCGCCGAGCCGGCGGACGAGACGTCGTCCGACGAGGTCGCCGCCGAGGTCGCCGCCGAGCCCGCGGTCGACGCCGAGGGCAGCTCCGACGCTCCGGCCGAGACCGCCGAGGAAGAGACCACCGCCGACGCCGACGAGAACGCGTAACCAGTGTTCGAGTCGCTGCTGAACGCCTTCCGGGCGCCGGACATCCGGCGCCGGATCCTGTATGTCCTGGCGATCCTGATCGTCTTCCGGTTCCTGGCCCACGTGCCTGTCCCGGGCGTCGACCGGACCCAGCTCGCCCAGTTCTTCCAGAACAACGCCCTGTTCGGCGTCCTGGACCTGCTGTCCGGCGGCGGGCTGTCGAGCTTCTCGGTCGTCGCCCTCGGCGTGAACCCCTACATCAACGCCTCGATCATCATGCAGCTGATGACGGGCGTGATCCCGTCGCTCTCGGCCCTCAGCCGGGAAGGCGAGTACGGCCGCAACAAGATCAACCAGTACACCCGCTACCTGTCGGTCCCGATGGCGATGCTCCAGGCCTACGGGTTCCTGGCCCTGCTCAACTCGCAGGGGGTGCTGTCATCCGGCTTCGACCTCTCGAACCCGTCGACGATCGTCCAGATCGCGACGCTGACCGCGGGCTCGATCTCGCTGATGTGGCTCGGTGAGCTCATCACCGAGAAGGGCATCGGCAACGGCATCAGCTTCATCATCTTCGCCGGCATCGTCAGTCGCGCGCCCGGCGCGATCGGCAGCTTCCTGCAGACGCCGAACATCGCCCTGATCATCGGCTTCGCGATCCTCGCGATCATCTCGGTGTCGGTGATCGTCTACATCCAGGAAGGCCAGCGGCGCATCCCCATCCAGTACGCGAGCCGCGTCCGCGGCCGGCGGATGTACCAGGGCGGCCAGACGTTCCTGCCGCTGCGGGTCAACCAGGCCGGCGTCATCCCGATCATCTTCGCGATCAGCATCCTGCTGTTCCCGTCGCAGATCGCCTCGTACTTCCAGAACTCCGAGGTCGAGATCGTCGCGAACATCTCGCGCTGGATCGTCGAGTTCTTCAGTCCGCAGCGGCCCATCTACGTCCTGATGTACTTCCTGTTGACCGTCGGCTTCACGTACTTCTACACGGCGTTCACGTTCAAACCGGACGAGACCGCGGAGCAGCTGCGCAAGAACGGCGGGTTCATCCCGGGCATTCGGCCGGGCCGCCCGACCGCCGACTACCTGGCGAAGGTCGTGACCCGGATCACGGTCGCCGGCGCCCTGTTCCTCGGCGTCGTCGCGACGCTGCCGTCGGTCATCGGCCTGCTCGTCCCGTCGTTGACCGGGATCGCGCTGGGCGGCACGGGCCTCCTGATCGTGGTCAGCGTCGTCGTCGAGACGATGAAGCAGATCGAGGCGCAGCTCCTCATGCGTAACTACGAAGGATTCATCCGCTAGCAACGCGGCTGCCCATGACTGTCATCGTTCTTCTTGGAACCCCCGGGGCGGGGAAGGGGACCCAGGCGCCGATCCTCGCCGAACATCTCGGCGTGCCGGTGCTGGCGTCGGGCGACCTGCTCCGCGCGGCCGTCGCCGCCCGGACGGCCCTCGGCCGCGACGCCGAGCGCTACATGAACCGGGGCCACCTCGTGCCCGACTCGACGATCGTCGGCGTGTTCCTCGACCGCCTCGACCAGCCCGACGCGCGGCGCGGCGCGATCCTCGACGGATTCCCCCGCACGCGCGTCCAGGCCAAGGCTCTCGACGATGAGCTCGCGGCGGCCGGTCGGCGCGTCGACAAGGCGATCTACATCGACCTGCCGCCGGAGGACGTCGTCGCCCGGATGGCGAACCGCCGCATCTGCACCGCGAACGGCCACGTCTACAACCTGCTCTCGAACCCGCCCCAGGTCGAGGGCATCTGCGACCTCGACGGCTCGGCCCTCGTCCAGCGGCCCGACGACGAGGAGGCGACGGTTCGCAACCGCCTGGCCGAGCAGCTCCCGCCGCTCGACGACGTCGTCGACCATTACCGCGAGGCCGGGATCCTCGCCTCGGTCGACGGCCGGCAGACCATCGACGACGTCGGCCGCGACGTCATCCGCGCCTCCGACGACGAACTGCCGGTGGAGGCCTGACATGGTGACCCGCAAGTCCCGCCGCGAGATCGAGAAGATGCGCCACGCCGGGCGGATCGTCGCCGAGGTCCTCGCCCTGGTGGAGGCCGAGCTGAAGCCCGGCGTCACGACCGGCCACCTCGACCGGCTCGCCGAGAAGCACATCCGGGACGCCGGTGCGGTCCCGTCGTTCAAGGGTTACGGCCACCGCAGCAACCCGTTCCCGGCCAGCCTGTGCATCTCGATCGACGACGAGGTCGTTCACGGCATCCCCGGCGACCGGACGATCCGCGAGGGCCAGGTCGTCTCGATCGACGCCGGCGCGATCTACGACGGCTGGCACGGCGACGGCGCCCGGACGTTCTTCGTCGGCGAGCCGAAGCCCGGAGTCGGGCAGCTCATCGACACGACCCGCCTGGCGATGATGGCCGGGATCGCCGCGGCGGTGCCCGGGGCCCACCTCGGCGACATCTCCGCCGCGATCGAGGACGTCGCCCGGCCCAACGGCTACGGCATCGTCCGCCAGTTCGTCGGCCACGGGATCGGCACCGAGATGCACCAGGAGCCGCAGGTCCCCAACTACCGGACCGGCATCCGCGGGATGAAGCTCCAGCCGGGGATCTGCCTCGCGATCGAGCCGATGCTGACGCTCGGCCGGCACGAGGTCGAGGTGAAGCCCGACGGCTGGACCGTCGTCACGAGCGACGGCTCGCTGGCAGCCCACTTCGAGCACACGATCGCGATCACGGACGCTGGTCCCGAAATCCTCACGACCATGGCATGACGACCAAGACCGCCAATTTGCCCGTTCGGGGCCGTTTTGATACGCTACGCGTTCGTGTGTCGGTCCGCCCGGACCGGCACTCATCGTGAGAAAGGGAACCCCGACGGGTGGCTAAGCGAGATGCGATCGAAGTGGAAGGGACGGTCATCGAACCGCTCCCCAACACGATGTTCGCGGTCGAGCTTGAGAACGGCCACCGCGTCCTGGCCCATATCAGCGGGAAGCTTCGGATGAACTTCATCCGGATCCTGCCCGGCGACCGCGTCCGGGTCGAGCTTTCGCCCTACGACCTCTCCCGCGGCCGCATTACCTACCGGTTGAAGTAACCCCCTGCGGGCACGAACACCACACACAGACACGAGTCGAGGATCCGTTGAAAGTCAGAGCCTCCGTCAAGGCGCGCTGCGACAACTGCAAGGTCATCCGTCGCCACGGCACCGTGATGGTCATCTGCACCAACCCCAAGCACAAGCAGCGGCAGGGGTAATCGATGGCACGCATCGCCGGCGTCGACATCCCCCGCGAGAAGCGGGTCGAAGTCGCCCTCACGTACATCTTCGGGATCGGGCTTCCGACGGCCCAGAAGATCCTGACCCAGACGAACGTCAACCCCGACACGCGGGTCCGTGATCTCACCGAGGAGCAGGTCAACCGGCTCCGGGAACTCATCGACCGGCGCTACAAGGTCGAGGGTGACCTCCGGCGAGAGGTCGCGCTGAACATCAAGCGGCTCATCGAGATCGGCTCCTATCGGGGCGTGCGGCATCGCCGCAACCTGCCGGTCCGGGGCCAGCGGACGAAGACCAACGCTCGCCAGCGGCGCGGACCGAAGAAGACGGTCGGCGTGCGGCGCAAGAAGTAGACGAGGGCACCGACAGGCATGGCCGAGCGAAAGCGGGCGGTAAAACAGCGCCGCCGCGAGAAGAAGAACGTCCCCCAGGGGCACGTCCACATCCAGGCGACGTTCAACAACACGATCATCACGATCACCGACCTCAACGGCGCGGTCATCAGCTGGGGCTCCGCCGGCACGGCCGGCTTCAAGGGCTCCCGCAAGAGCACGCCGTACGCGGCCGCGCTGTCGGCCGACGGCGCCGCCAAGCGGGCGATGGAGCACGGCATGCGCCAGGTCGAGGTCTACGTGAAGGGTCCGGGCGCCGGCCGCGAGCAGGCGATCCGTTCGCTCCAGGCGGCCGGCCTCGAGGTCTCCGCGATCACCGACATCACCCCCATCCCGCACAACGGCTGCCGCGCCCCCAAGCGGCGCCGGGTCTGAGCGGAGTCAGGAACGCATGGCCCGTTACAACGCTGCTGTCTGCCGCCTCTGCCGCCGGGAGGGCGCGAAGCTCTACCTGAAGGGCAGCCGCTGCTATACGAAGAAGTGCTCGTTCGAGCGGCGTCCCTCGCCCCCCGGCCAGCACGCCGTCCGCCGCCGCAAGGTGGGTGAGTACGGCCTCCAGCTTCGCGAGAAGCAGAAGGTCCGGCGCGTCTACGGCATCCTCGAGCGCCAGTTCCGGAACTACTACCGGACCGCCTCGACGCACTCGGGCGTCACGGGCGAGGCGCTCCTCCGGACGCTGGAGCTCCGCCTCGACAACGTCACGTACCGGATGGGCTTCGCCACGTCGCGGGCCCAGGCCCGCCAGCTCGTCGGGCACGGCCACTTCGCCGTGAACGGCCGGCCGACGAACATCCCGTCGTACCAGCTCAAGCCGGGCGACAAGATCGAGGTCCGCGAGGGACGCCGCAGCCGCGAGCCGTTCAAGCTGGCCAAGGAGACGCTCAAGAACCACCAGGCGCCGGAGTGGCTGTCGATCGACGCCGCCACCCTGGCCGGTACCGTCGCCGATTTCCCCCGCCGCGACCAGATGCCGCTCGACCTCAACGAGCAGCTCGTGGTCGAGTACTACTCGAGGTAAGCCCGCCACATGATCGAACTCGAGAACCCGCAGATCGAGCCCGTCGAAGAAGCCGGCACGTACGCCAAGTACGAGGCCGGTCCGCTTCAGGCCGGCTATGGCGTGACGCTCGGCAACGCCCTCCGCCGGGTCATGCTGTCGTCGCTGGATGGCGCAGCGGTCACGAGCATCCAGATCCGCGACATCTACCAGGAGTTCTCGACGATCCCGGGCGTCAAGGAGGACGTGACCCAGATCGTCCTGAACGTCAAGAAGCTCCGCCTCAAGAGCTTCGCGACGCATCCGGTCCAGCTCCGCCTCATCAAGAGCGGCGCCGGCGCGGTCACCGCTGCGGACATCGCCGAATCGGCCGACGTCGAGATCGTCAACCCGGACCTCGTCCTGATGACGATCGACACCGACGACGTGACGATCGAGGTCGACCTGACGGTCGAGCGCGGGGTCGGCTACCTGGGCGCGGAGCGCGCCGAGGCGCTGCCGATCGGCGTCATCGCGATCGACGCGATCTTCACCCCGGTCCGCAAGGTCAACTACTGGGTCGAGAGCATGCGGGTCGGTCAGATGACCAACTACGACAAGCTCACGATCGAGATCGAGACCGACGGGACGCTCACGCCGGAGGAGGCCCTCAGCCACTCGGCCGAGATCCTCGTCAACCAGTTCCGGCCGTTCGTCTCGATCGGCATGGCCGCCGTCCCCGGCGACCAGGCCGCCGGCGGCGTCGCCCAGCTCCCCCCGAACATGCTCGACATGCCGATCGAGGAGCTCGACCTGCCGATGCGGGCCTACAACTCGCTGAAGCGCAACAACATCGTCAAGGTCGGCCAGCTCCTCCAGCTGAAGGACGACGACCTGCTCCGGATGCGCAACTTCGGCAAGAAGTCGCTCGACGAGATGAAGGAGCGCCTCCGCATGCGCGGCTTCATCGTCCCGGAGACGGAGTCCGACGGGCTCGAGGACGGCACCGAAGACGAGCCGTTCGGCGACGAGGGCGAGGAATAACCGTGGCCTCGCACCGGATCGGTGGCCGCAAGCTGAGCCGCAAGACGGGGCCGCGGATGGCCCTGTACAAGAACCTGACCGTCTCGGTCCTGCGCTACGAGCGCGTCCAGACGACCGAGGCGAAGGCCAAGGAGATCCGCGGCCGCGTCGAGCGGATGATCACGCTCGCGAAGCAGAACGACCTCGCGGCTCGCCGCGCGATCGTCGCGGCGTTCCCGAACGAGCCGCTCGTCGTCAACAAGCTGTTCGACGAGATCGCGCCCAAGTACACGGACCGGACGTCCGGCTACACCCGGATCGTCAAGATCGGCGCCCGGCGCGGCGATGCCGCACCGATCGTCCAGATCGAGCTCGTCTAGGCCACATCGCATGGCGCCCGAGAGGACGCCCCCTGGCTCACCGGCTCGCCGGTACCGGGCCCGGGTCGAATACGACGGCACGGACTTTGCCGGCTTCCAGGTGCAGCCTGGCGCCCGCACGGTCCAGGGTGAACTCGAGGCCGCGCTGGCCCGCCTGACCGGCGGGGAACGCCAGCCGGTCGACGGGGCCGGCCGCACCGACGCCGGGGTCCACGCCGAGGGGCAGGTGATCGCCTTCTCCTACGCGGGGCGACTCACGGCGAAGGAGCTGGGTCGGGCGCTCGATGCGCTCCTCCCGGCGGACGTCGCGATCCGCGACGTCCGGGCGACACCGGCGAGGTTCCACCCACGCTACGCGGCGCGGTACCGGGAGTACCGCTACACCGTCTGGAACGGGCCGCGCAGCCCGCTCCGCGAGCGAACGGCGCTCGGGGTGCGGGTCCCGCTCGACACCGCCGCGATGGCGCGGGCCGGGCTGGTCCTCGAGGGCCGGCACGACTTCTCGGCCTTCGGGGCGGCGGACCGGAACCCGGTCCGGACCGTTCACTCGGTCCGGGTCAGGAGGAGCGGATCGCTCGTGACGATCGACGTCAGGGCGGACGCGTTCCTGCGGGGAATGGTCAGACGGATCGTGGCAGTCCTCCTCGAGGTCGGCCGCGGCAAGATGGACGAAACGGGCGTCCGGGCGGCGTTGGCCGCACGGGTGCCGGCCCTCGACGGGGCTTCGGCTCCGGCGCACGGGCTCACGCTCCGGCGCGTCGCCCTCGGGCGACGGGTCGGCGACACGAACACAACGGCAGAACCGGAACGATCGGAACAGGAGACGGACGAGAACTGATGAGCGTCAAGACCTACGCGGCACGCGAGAGCGAGATCGAACGGCGCTGGTATGTCGTCGACGCTTCCGACGAGACGCTCGGCCGCCTGGCGTCGCGGGTCGCGCACGTCCTCGAGGGCAAGCACAAGCCGACCTACCAGCCCAACCTCGACTCCGGCGACCACGTGATCGTCCTCAATGCGTCGCGCATCGCGGTCACCGCCAACAAGCGCGAGACGAAGCTGTACATCCGCCACAGCGGCTTCCCGGGAGGCTACAAGGAGGAGACCCTCGGCCAGCTCCTCGAGCGCCGGCCGGAGGAAGTGATCCGCCGCGCCGTCAAGGGGATGCTGCCGCGGAACACGCTCGGCGTGCAGCAGCTCCGCAAGCTGAAGGTCTACGCGGGATCCGACCACCCCCATCAGGCCCAGCGGCCTGAGCCGCTCGCCTGAGGAGCATGACCATGACTTCACCTGCCTTCTTCTCCGGGACCGGCCGCCGCAAAACGGCGATCGCCCGCGTCCGGCTGCTGCCGGGCGAAGGCGAGATCGTCGTGAACGGCCGCAGCCTCGAAGAGCACTTCGGCAACGCCGTCAGCGACTCCGACGTGAAGATGCCGTTCCGCGTCACGGGCACCGAGGGCCACTTCAACGCGATGATCAAGGTCGAGGGCGGCGGCGTGACCGGCCAGGCCGGCGCGATCCGCCACGGCATCGCCCGGGCCCTGCTCGAGGTCGACGCCGACGCGAACCGGCTGCCGCTGCGACAGGCCGGCCTCCTGACCCGCGATCCGCGGATGAAGGAGCGCAAGAAGTACGGCCTGAAGCGAGCCCGCAAGGCGCCCCAGTACACCAAGCGCTAGGTTCGCGCCGCTGGTAGCGGCGCCGCGTCGGTCCCGCTGCTGGCTCCGGCTGGCGACGCCCCTTCCGGGCCATCATTTCGCCAAATGCTCGCCACCTGAGCCTTAGGAGCGGTTGGACCGTGCCGTCGTCGCGCCAATGCATGACGATGCATCGGAATCGCCGTCAGCGGATGGTCATGCGGCCAGCAGTGCATGACGATGCAGATGTTGACCAGGTCGAGCGCCGATTGCTCGTCTAGTGCTCACCCCGTGAGCATTTGCCACAACTCGGTGAGCGCTGCCCCGCGTCGCCCAGGACGATCGCCCGGGCATCGGCCGCGGATCTGGACTGACGAGTCAGTCTTCGCGTCTAAGGCTCGTTTCGGGGCTTCTCAGGCGTGAATCCGGACTGGGAGTCACGGTTCCGCGTCGAGGAGCCCCGGACCCGGGCGTTCGGCGTGGAAATCCGGACTCACAGTCACGGGCGGCGGTGGGACTGACGGCGGGTCTCGCGCGGACGCGTCGGCCGCTAGAGTGAGCGGGTGAACGTCGCCAGCGAACCCACCTCGCTCCGCGGTCGGGACCTGCTCTCGATCGCGGATCTGAGCCGCGACGAGGTGCTGCGCGTCTTCGACCTCGCGACGGAGCTGAAGCGCGAGTACCTGGCGGATCGCCGCCATGCCGACCCGCCGCTCGTCGGGCGGACGCTGGCGATGCTCTTCCAGAAGCCGAGCCTCCGGACGCGCGTGACGTTCGAGGCGGGCATGAACCAGCTGGGCGGACACGCGATCTACCTGACCGAGGACACGATCCTCGGCGCCCGCGAGACCGTCCACGACGTCGCCCGCAACCTCGAGCGATTCGTCGACGCGATCGTCGTCCGGACGGGCCCCCACGCGGTCGTCCAGGAGCTCGCCGGCCAGGCCGACATCCCGGTGATCAACGGCCTGACGCTACGCGAGCATCCGTGCCAGGCGCTCGCCGACATGTTCACGATGCGCGAGCGGTTCGGGCGGCTCGAAGGGCTCGTGGTCGCGTTCGTCGGCGACGGCAACAACGTCTACCACTCGCTCGCGCTGCTCGGCGCGATGCTGGGCATGGAAGTCCGGCTCGCCCATCCGACCGGCTACGCCCCGAACCAACAGATTGTCGAGCGCGCCCGGGCGATCGCGGCGGAGCACGGCGGCCGCCTCGAGTTCACGTCGGAGCCGGTCGTCGCCGTCCATGGCGCACAGGTCGTCTACACCGACGCCTGGACGTCGATGGGCCAGGAGGCCGAGACGGTCGAACGCCGCGACGCCTTCTCCCGGTACCGGGTCGACGCCGCCCTCCTCGACGCCGCCGGTCCGGACGCGGTCGCGATGCACTGCCTGCCGGCCCACCGCGGCGAGGAGATCACCTCAGACGTGATGGACGGACCGCGAAGCATCATCTGGGATCAGTCGGAGAACCGGCTCCACGTCCAGAAAGCGCTGCTCGTCGAGGTGATCGGTGGCTGACCGTCCGAAGAAGCAGGCGCGGCCGGCGGCCACGAACTCGCTGTACGAGCGCTACAAGGACGCGCTCCGGCGGGGGCATGTCGCGTCGCTCCGCGGCCGCCTCGAATCGGCGGTCGGGGCGTACAGCGAGGCGGCCCAGATCGCGCCGGACCGGGCGCTGCCGCACGCCGCGATCGGCGGGATCCTCGTGAAGATGAACCGGCCGGCCGAGGCGATGCAGTCGTACGGCCGGGCGCTGAAGCTCGCACCGCGGGACGAGGCCGCGCTGCGCGGCCAGGCCGACCTCCTGGCGGCGGCCGGGCGGCGGGTCGAGGCGGCCGAGCTGCTGGACCGGCTCGCGGACGTGCTCGATGGGTCGAACCGGCTCGCCGACGCGAGCGACGCGGCCCGCCGGGCGCTCGAGCTGGCCGAATCGCGCGAGCGCCGCCGCCAGGTCGAGGCGTACGCGACCCGGCTCAAGGCGTCGGCCGGCGACGAAGCCGCCGCCGCGGCGTTGGCCCGGGTGCTCCGCGTCCTCGAGCCGCCGATCGCGCCCGCGCCGGTCGTCGCCGCGGCGGTCATCGCCGAGAGCCGAGACCGAAGATCCCCGAGCCCGAGCCCGATCGAGCCCGAGACAGTCGTCGTCGCCGAGGCCGTCGTCGAAGCCGTGGCCGAGGACGAGGACCAGGCGACCGAGGCCGCCGAGAGCGTCGAAGCCACCGAGGAAGCCCTCGAGGCCGAGATGGCCACCGAGCTCGACGCCGAGCCGCTATCCGAAGCGATCGAGGAGACCGCCCCGCGCCGATGCCGACGCCGCGCCTGAGCCCGCGGCGCCCGAACCCGAGCCGGAGCCGGAGCCCGAACCTGTCGACGCGTTCGTCGTCGGGCGCGCGGCGGAGGAGGCGCTCGCCCGCGGCGACGCGGCCGCGGCCCGCGACGGGCTCCTCGCCGCGGCGGCCGCCCATCGCGAGGCCGGGCGCTCTTTCGCCGCGATCGACGCGTGCTACCTCGCGCTCGCCGTCGCCCCCGCCGACGTCGACCTCCACCTGATGCTGACGCGGCTCTACCTCGAGCGCGGCTGGCGCGGCCCCGGCGGTCGACAAGCTGCTCCTGCTGGGCCGGCTCGCGGACCTCGCCGAGGATGCCGACACCCGCGCCCGGCTCCGCGACCTCGCGTCCCAGGAGCTGCCGGACGAGCCGCGCCTCGCCGACCTCGTCGCCTGAGGCGCGTTCCTGAGCGTGGGGCCCCGGAGCGAAGGGGGCCCGATGCTACACTCACGGGAAGATGGAGCAGCTCCTCCGATCGGTCGCCGAACAGGTCAAACTGAACGCGCTGGTCGACATCGGGATCACCGCGCTCCTCATCTACTGGCTCTTCAGCCTCATCCGCGGGACCCGGGCCGTCAGCCTCGTCATCGGTGTGACGGTCCTGTTCGCGGTCTACGCCGCGGCCCGGTTCTTCGGGCTCCAGCTGCTCACCCAGATCCTCCAGGCGGGCGCCGTCGTCGGCCTGTTCGCGCTCGTCGTCGTCTTCCAGCCGGAGCTGCGCCGCGCGCTCGAGCGGATCGGCCGGGTCGGGTCGTTCAACTGGCTCCTGGCGCCGGCGGAGCAACGGGCGGTCGAGCACGTCGCCGACGCGGTCGCCCACGCCGCCGCGCTCCTCTCGGCCGACGGCCACGGCGCGCTCATCGTCCTCGAGCGCGACACGGGCCTCGAGGAGGTCGCCGAGACCGGGGTGATGATCCACGCCGACATCTCGGCCGACCTGATCCGAACGATCTTCGCGCCGCGGACGCCGCTCCACGACGGCGCCGTGATCATCCGCGACGAGATGATCCTCGCGGCCGGGGCGCTCCTGCCGCTCGCCGAGATGACCGTCCACACCGAGCGGTTCGGGACGCGCCACCGGGCGGCGCTGGGGATCACGGAGCAGACCGACGCGGTCGTGATCGTCGTCTCCGAGGAGAACGGCCAGATCAGCCTCGTCGAGCGCGCCCGGATCGTCCGCAACCTGAACGAGCCGCAGCTCGCCCGCGCGGTCCGGTCGCTCCTCGCCCCGACCGACGGCCGCGGCCCGTTCGGTCGCCGGCCTGCGCCCGGGGCGGGCGGCCGCGCGCCGCGCCTGTCGGACCTGGGACGCCTCGTTCCGCGCCGCCGTTCGAGCGAGCCGACGCCGGCCGTGACGCCGGCCGGCCGCCCGGACGATGACGGCCCGGCCGCCGCCACGGCCAACGTCCAACGGTGAGGCGGCTCGTCGGAATCGTCGTCCACAACTGGCCACTGAAAGTCGCAGCGGTCGTGCTCGCCACGCTGCTCTACGCCGGCTTCGCGGTCTCGCAGTCGGTCCAGGAGTTCCCCGGCACCGTCCCGATCGACGCGATCAACCAGCCCGCGACCGCCCGGCTCGCGACGACGCTGCCCCAGGTCACGAACATCCGCTACCTCTCGATCTCGGACCCCGGCGCCCGGGCATCGACCGACAGTTTCCAGGCGACGGTCGACCTGAGGAATGTCGACCCGGACGGCGGCCCCGTGTTCGTCCCGGTCAACGTCCAGTCGGTCGACCCTCGGTTCCAGGTCGTCAGCTGGGAGCCGCCCGAGGTCCGCGTCACGCTCGACCCGATCAAGACGCGATCCGGGATCCCGGTCAACGTCGTCCAGGGCCCGACGCCGAGCGGCCTCGACGTCAGACCGGCCGTCGTCACGCCCGAGACGGTCAGCGTGACCGGGCCGGCCTCCATCGTCGACCAGGTCGCGGGAGTCCAGGCGAACGTCGCGATCGACGCGACCGGCCTCGACATCGACCAGGACGTCGAGCTGATCCCGGTCGACAACGTGGGCGACCGCCTGACGCCGGTCGACGTCGAGCCGACGACCGCCCACGTGACGATCGCGGTGTTCAAGCAGACCGAATCGCGGCCGCTGCCGGTGACCCCGGTGCTCAGCGGCGCGCCGGCCGCCGGCTACGAGGTGACGGGGATCGCGGTGAGCCCCCAGATCGTGTCGATCGAGGGCGACGCCGACGCGATCCTCGGCCTCGCAGAGGCGCCGACGGACGCGGTCCAGATCAACGGCGTGACCCAGGACGTGATCCAGGAGGTGGGCCTCGCGCTGCCGGAGGGCGTCCAGCCGGCCGGCGGCCAGGACGTGAAGGTCACCGTGACCGTCTCGATCCGGCCGGTCGCCGGCAGTCGCAGCTACGACGCCGGGATCATCCCGTCCGGCAACCAGGTCGGGCTCGACTACCGCCTCTCGACGAACCACGCGATCGCGCTCGTCGGTGGGTCCATCGCGGACCTTGACCGCCTCGACGCGGCCCAGTTCACGCTGCTCGCCCAGGTCGGCGGGCTGGGGCCCGGAACGCATGAGGTCACGCTCACCGCGACCCTGCCCGTGGGCCTCACGCTCGTCTCGGTCAACCCGCCGACGGTCATCGTCACCGTGACCCCGTCCGCCAGCGCCGCGCCGGGCGCGTCACCGGCGCCGTAGGGTGCCCCGGCTCTTCGGCACGGACGGGATCCGCGGCGTCGCCAACGTCGACCTGAAGCCGACGCTGGCCTACGCCCTGGGCCGGGCGACCGCCCACCAGCTCGCGGGCAAGGGTGGGGCGATCGTCGTCGGCCAGGACACGCGCCGATCGGGCGACATGTTCGTTTCGGCGATCACGTCGGGCGCGACGAGCCTCGGCGTCGACGTCCACGTCGCGGGTTGTGTCCCGACGCCGGCCCTCGCGTTCCTCGCCGGCTCGGGTACGTTCGCGGCCGGGATCATGGTGTCGGCGTCCCACAACCCGGCCGAGGACAACGGCCTCAAGGTCCTCGACCGGGCCGGCCTCAAGCTCGACGACGCGATCGAGGACGAGCTGGAGCAGCTGATCTGGCGGACCGAGGAGCTGGGCTCCGTCCCGAACGCCGAGATCGGCCGGGCGGTCATGGACCCCGGGCTGCTCGAGCGCTACCGGACCCACCGGCTCGCGCTCGCCAGCGGGATCGACGGCGGCGGGCTGCGGATCGTCCTCGACTGCGCGAACGGATCCGGCGGGATGACCGGGCCGGAGATCCTCGCCGCGACCGGGGCCACGGTCGAGGTCATCCACAACGAGCCCGACGGCGTGAACATCAACGTCGAGTCCGGGGCGACCGCGCCCGCGTCGCTCGCCCGGGAGGTCGCCGCGCGCGGCGCCGACGTCGGGTTCGCCCTCGACGGCGACGCCGATCGCTGCGTCGCGGTCGACGCGGCCGGCCGGGTCGTCGACGGCGACCAGCTGCTGGGCGTCCTCGCGCTCGACCGCCTCTCGCGGGGCGTCCTGCCCGAGGGCGCGCTCGTCGTCTCCGTCCTGAGCAACGGCGGGCTCCAGTCGGCGATCGAGGCGGCCGGCGGGCGCGTCGTCCGGACGCCTGTCGGCGACAAGTACATCCTCGACGGGATGCAGGTCAGCGGCGCCGGGCTGGGCGGCGAGAAGAGCGGCCACGTGATCGTCCTCGAGCACACGACGTCGGGCGACGGGATCGTGACCGCGCTCGAAGTCCTCCGGGTCATGACCCGGACGGCCGCGCCGATCGCGGATCTCGCGGCCCAGATCCCGCTCCTGCCCCAACAGCAGCGCGCGGTCAGGGCCCGTCACAAGGACCAGTGGGAGGGCGATCTCGCCCTCCAGCGCGCGATCCGGGCGGCCGAGCAGCGGCTGGGCGGCGACGGCCGGGTCCTCGTCCGGCCGTCCGGAACGGAGCCCGCCCTGCGGGTGATGATCGAGGGCCCGGACGCCGGCCTCGTCGCGGAGCTGGCCGACTCGATCGCGGCGCTCGCGGGCGAGCGACTAAACTGACCCACTCGGCGCACAGTCGCCGGGAGACCGGACCCGGCGGTTCCCTTTGCCGCGGGAGCGGAGGAGGAACGTCCGAGAATGTGCGGAATCGTCGGCTATACCGGGCCCCGTGAAGCGGGGCCGATCCTGATCGAGGGCCTGAAGCGGCTCGAATACCGCGGCTACGATTCGGCCGGGATCGCGCTCGTCGACGAGGACGGCGACCTGTTCGTCGAGAAGAAGGCCGGCAAGCTCTCGAACCTCACGACCGCGATCGCCGACCGGACACCGCACGCCGCGATCGGCCTCGCCCACACCCGCTGGGCGACCCATGGCCGGCCGAACGACCTCAACGCCCATCCCCACCAGGACTGCACGGGCGACATCACGGTCATCCACAACGGGATCATCGAGAACTTCCGGGAGCTCCGCGACGGCCTCGTCGAGCGCGGCCACACGCTGACGTCGGAGACCGACACCGAGGCGATCGCCCACCTCGTCGAGGAGGCATACAAGGGC
Source organism: uncultured Chloroflexia bacterium (assembly GCA_963845925.1). Classification (GTDB taxonomy): domain Bacteria; phylum Chloroflexota; class Limnocylindria; order Limnocylindrales; family CSP1-4; genus CF-46. Next base: position 74,402 of record CAWJUA010000026.1, on the reverse strand, counting down.
GACCTGGCCGACGCGGTGCGAGCGACGATCCGCCAGCTCGACGGGGCCTACGCGCTCGTCGTCATGCACCGCAACGAGATCAGCCGGCTCGTCGGCGCCCGCGAGAACGTGCCGCTCGTCGTGGGCCTGCACGGCGAGGAGAGCTTCATCGCGAGCGACGTCGCGGCGATCCTCGCCCACACGAACCGGATCGTCTATCTCGAGGAGGGCGACGTGGCCGACGTCCGGCCGACCGGCGTCGTCGTCACCGACGTCGACGGCAACGTCCGCGATCGGCCGGTGACGATCGTCGACTGGACGCCCGAGGCCGCCGAGAAGGGCGGCTTCGACCACTTCATGCTCAAGGAGATCCACGAGCAGCCGGAGGCCCTTCGCCAGTCGATCTCCGGCCGCGTCACGCGCGACGGGCGCATCCAGGTCGAGGAGCTCGAGCCGATCGCCGACGCGATCCGGGCCGCGACGCGGATCGAATTGGTCGCGTGTGGGTCCGCCTACTACGCGTCGCTCGTCGGGGCCGCCGCGCTCCAGGACTGGACGGGCCTGCCGGCCCGGGCGACCGTCGGGTCCGAGTTCCGATACTCGCCGCCGCCGCTCGACGGGTCGACGCTCGTCATCGCGGTCACCCAGTCGGGCGAGACCGCCGACACGATCGCCCCGACGCGGCACGCCCGCGAGCAGGGCTGCCCGATCGTCGCGGTGACGAACACCGTCGGCTCGGCGATCACCCGCGAGGCCGACGCCGTCGTCTTCCTCCAGGCCGGGCCCGAGATCGCCGTCGCGGCCTCGAAGACGTTCGTCACCCAGGTCACGACGCTCGTCGTGCTCGCGGCGGCGATCGCGAAGCTCCGTGGCGCGCTCGCCGGCGAGCTCGAGGAGGAGCTGGCGGCCGCGCTGCACGCGCTGCCGGCCGCCGCCCAGCAGGCGATCGACGCGGCCGCGCCCTCGGCCGCCGCCCTCGCCCGGCGCTACGTGAACTCACGCGGATTCATGTTCGTCGGTCGCGGCTACACGTACCCGGCCGCGCTCGAGGGCGCCCTCAAGCTCAAGGAGATCAGCTACGTCCACGCCGAGGGCTACGCGGCCGGCGAGCTGAAGCACGGCCCGATCTCGCTGCTCGACGCGGAGTGCCCGCTCGTCGCCGTCGCGACGCGGTCGTCGGTCTACGACAAGCTGATCAGCAACGTCATGGAGGGCCGAGCCCGCGACGCGAAGGTGATCGCGGTCGCGACCGAGGGCGATCCCCAGATCGAGCGGTTCGCGGACGACGTCAGCTGGGTCCCCGACACCCACGAGGCGCTCTCGCCGGTGCTCGCGGTGATCCCGCTCCAGCTGTTCGCCTACGAGGTGGCGATCGCCCGGGGCACGGACGTCGACCAGCCGCGGAACCTCGCGAAGTCGGTGACCGTGGAGTAGGTGGGGTGGCCCATGTCGACCCCGCCACGGTCCAGCCGCCGCTTGCCGTCGCCGGCATCGCGCTGGAAGAGCTGGGCATCGACATCATCAAGGTCGACCGGATCGCGGCGGCGCTCGACAAGTTCGGGGCGCGGTTCTCGAAGCGCGTGCTGACGCCGAGCGAGCAGCGCTACGTCCGCGACCGGCCCGAGACGTTCGCGGGTCGGTGGGCGGCGAAGGAGGCGGTGAGCAAGGTCCTGGGGCTGGGCGTCCGGGGCATCGGCTGGAAGGAGATCGAGATCGAGCGACTCCCGACCGGCCAGCCGTCGGTCCGTCTCCACGGCCGGGCCGAGGCCCGCTCGCGACAGCTGGGGATGGTCCGGATCGCGGTGTCGATCAGCCACGAGGCCGACTACGCGGTCGCGATCGCGTTCGGCGTCCGGACCGCCGGCGGCCGGTACGTCTTCCCCGAGGACATCGAGGCCCGGCTCGACGACCGCGAGCGGCGGCTGCTCGCGCGGATGGACCGGCTTCGTGCCCTGAACGAGGAGGCCGGACGCCTGGCCGAGGACGGGACGCGGACCGGGGCGACCGACCGGGAGCGCGACGGTGGCTGACCGGCCGGTCGGGTTCGGGCGGCGCGACGAGTCCGCGACCGCGACGGCCACCGCCACGGTGCCCGGCGCGGTCACGCTCGACGACGCGGCTGCCGCCGCGCTGCTCCCCGAGCGCCCGAAGCGCGGCCACAAGGGCTCGTTCGGGAAGGTCCTCGTCATCGCCGGCTCGCTCGACTACGCCGGCGCGGCGCTGCTCGTCTGTCGCGCCGCCGGCCGGGCGGGCGCGGGCCTCGTGACACTCGCCGTCCCGGAGTCGCTCCAGCCGCTGTTCGCGGCGAAGGTCGTCGAGGCGACGACGATGGCCCTGCCCGAGGACGACGTCGAGGAGGTCGACCCGGAGCCGTCGATCGCGCGGATCCTCGACCACGACCACGACGCGATCGTCGTCGGGCCCGGGCTGCGGCCAGGCCTCGCGACCGCGGAGCTCGTCCGCCAGCTGCTCGCGGTCCCGGCCGACGAGACCCCGCCGATCGTCCTCGACGCCGAGGCGCTGCGCTCCCTGGCGACGCTCGAACGGTGGTGGGAGGGCGACCGCCGGCTCGGGGTCATGACGCCCCACTCGGGCGAGTTCGAGCGGCTCCGGGCAGGCAGCGGCCACGAGCCCGGCGAGGACGGCGACCTCGTCGACGACGACGCCGCCCGGGCTGCGGCGGCGAAGGACGCGGCCGCCGAGTGGGGCCAGGTCGTCGTCCTGAAGGGGGCGAAGACGGTCATCGCCGCACCGGACGGGTCGGTGGCGATCGCGCCGTTCGAGAACCCGGCCCTCGCAAGCGGCGGAACCGGCGACGTGCTCGCGGGCACGATCGGGTCGCTGCTGGCCCAGAAGCTGACGCCGTTCGCGGCCGCCCGGCTCGGGGTCTACCTCCACGGCCTCGCCGGCGACGCGATCCGGGAGCGGTTCGGCGACTCCGGGCTGCTCGCCTCGGACCTGCCGGAGGCGATCGCGATCGCCCGGAAGCGGTTGGCGGTGATCGCCGAGCGGAAGGCGACGGCCGGCCGGCTCGGCTTCGGGTCGCGCGACGGCGGGGCGGCGGACGGCGGCTCGCCGGGCTCGGATGCTGCGGCGCCGGCGGCACCCGGCGACGCCTCGCCCGGAGACGCGGCCGGAGCCCGGCGCTGAGCGAGGCGGTCGGTCGGCGAACCGCGGCCACAACCGGGGGACCCGTTGGCCGGGCCCGGATCGAGGATCGTCTCGCCGCGGCGGGGCTTCCGCCGCTGCCACGAACAGCCTGGATCGAGATCGACCTCGAGGCGCTCGCCGGCAACCTCGCGGTCGCCCGCGCCGTGGCGGGGCCAGGGGTCCTCGTCGAGCCGGTCGTCAAGGCCGACGGCTACGGCCACGGGATGATCCCGGTCGCCCGGGCGCTGGTCGAGGCGGGTGCCGACGGGCTGTGCGTCGCGACCCTCGACGAGGCGCTGGCGCTGCGGGACGCCGGCGTCGATGGTCGGCTGACGGTGCTCTATCCCGTGCCGCCGGCGCTCGCGAGGCGGGCGGCGGAGCGGCACGTCGCGGTCGCAGCCGGCGACCCGGCTCTGCTCCGGGCCTTGCTCGCCGACGTGGCCGGGGATGCGCGGGGCGGGCCGCCGCTCGACGTCGAGCTCGAGATCGAGAGCGGGCTGGGGCGCGGCGGCGTCCCGATCGAGGGGGCAGTCGCGGCGGCCCAGGCGATCGCGGCGTCCGGCGGCGCGCGCCTTGCCGGCGTCTGGACGCACCTTCAGGCGGCCGAGGATGCCGCCCGGACCGCCGCCCAGGTCGAGCGGTTCGAGGCCGCGCTCGAGGCGCTCGCCGCGGCCGGGATCGAGGTGCCGCGCCGCCACGTCGCCGCGAGCGGTGGCCTCCTCACGCGGCGCGTTCCCGTCTACGACGCCGTCCGCCCGGGGCTGATGACGTACGGCCTCCTGCCCGACGAGCTCGATCCCGTGACGCTCGCCCCGGCCGTCGCCGACCTCCGGCCGGTGATGTCGATCGTGGCCCGCCCGGTCCGCGTGATGGAGCTGCCGGCCGGCCACGGGATCTCGTACGGCCCCACGTTCTCGACCGGCCGGCCCAGCCGGATCGCGACGCTGCCGCTGGGCTACGGCGACGGCTGGCCGCGGTCGCTGTCGAACCGCGCCGAGGCGCTCGTCCGCGGCGTCCGCGTCCCGCTCGTCGGCAACGTCGCGATGGACGCCTGCATGTTCGACGTCACCGACGTGCCCGGCCCGCCGGTCGGCGTCGACGACGAGTTCGTGCTGCTCGGCTCGCAGGGCGACGAGCGGATCACGGCCGGCGACCTGGCGCGGGCCCGCACCACCAACTCGTGGGAGGTGGTGACCTCAACGTCTCGCCGGGTACCGCGGGTGTACGATGCGGCGGCCGGTGCGCGCGGTCTGCGGACGCTCATTTCCGGGGAGGATTCTTGGCTCGGATCGAACTCTGGAATGGGGATATCTGTGACCTCGAGGTCGACGCCATCGTGAACGCGGCCAACCTGTCGTTGTGGATGGCGACGGGCGTTGGGGGCGCGATCAAGCGGGCCGGCGGCGATTCGATCGAGTTCGCGGCCGTCCGCCAGGCGCCGGTCCCGATCGGCGGCGCGATCGTCACGCCGGCCGGCGCCCTCGCCGCCCAGTTCGTGATCCACGCGGTGTCGCTCGATCGCGACCGCCGGACGAGCGGCTCGATCATCGACGCGGCCGTTCGGAGCGCGTTCGCCCGGGCCCGCGAGAACAACGTGACGAGCATCGCGTTCCCGGCCCTCGGGACGGGCGTCGGCGGGTTCCCGCTCGATGAGGCCGCGCTCGTGACGGTGAAAGCGGTGCGCGAGGAGCTGGCCCAATCGCCTACGATCCAGCATGTGATCTTCGCGATGCGCGGGGCCGCGGCGTACCAGGCGTTCGAATTCGGCGCTGGCCGCGACGTCCGGCGCGTCGACCGGCTCGCAGCGGGGCGTCGCGTGAGCTTCCCGTACGAGCCCGGCGAGGAGCAGCGCGACGAGCTCGTCGAGCAGGTCGCCCGCGAGATCCAGCTTCGCGGCCTCACGGGCCCGGCGGTCCACTTCCTCCAGGCCAGCCGGCCGTACCGACCGCTCGGCGCGAACGCGATGCTGTTCTTCGACCCGGGCGTGCAGGGCCTGTTCGGCGGCGGGTTCGCGGGCGCGACGGAGATCCTCGCCGACGACGCCGGGATCGAGCAGCTGATCGCCAGGCTCGAAGAACTCGACGAAGACGTCATCTGGGACGCGTAGTCCGAGGCTGAAGCGGCCGATCCCCGTGGAAGAAGTCGCAACAGGGGCGGTCGAGGGCAAGGCGGCGTCCGAGCACCGGAGCGAGCGGGCCTCAAGGGCCCGTGAGCGAGGAGCGCAGGCGCCAACGCGGCCATCGGCCGTCAATGTGGCGACCACGCCGGTACGATGACGGAGTGACGGATCCCAGAGCCTTCCTCGCCCTCGACCTCGGGACTGCCACCACCTCGGCCGCGCTGATCGCACGAGTCCGCCATCGCTGGCGCCTGATCGGCTCCCTGGCGATGCCCGCGGCGATCGACGCCGATGCGATCGTCGGCTTGCTGCTGGAGCGGTCCCAGGCGGCCGACCCGGAGCTGGCCCGGACGCTCGGCTACGACGGCCGCCGGGCCGCCCCCACGCTGCCCCGCCTGATCGCCCGGAGCGTGCCGCCCCAACGGCTCGTCGCGGTCGCCGCCTCGGATCGGGCCGTCACGCCGCTCGCCGACGCCGCCCGTCGGACCGGCTGGCGCGTCAGCCCGGTCAGCCCCGACGCGATGGACCCGCTGGCGATGACCGCCGCCGTTCTCGACCCGTCGGTCGACGCCGTGCTCGTCGGCGCGGGTGAGCCGCCCGGACCCGACGAGCGCCGCGGGATCGAGGACGTCGCCGCGCTCGTCGCCGCCGCGGCGATTCGCCGCCCGGAGCTGACGATCCTCCTCGCCGGCGCGATGTCGGAGCAGCTGCCGCGCTTCGAGACGACCGACGGCGACCGCCAGGGCGAGGTCCTGCTCGCCCCGTCCGCAGCGGCCGGCGACCCGCCGGGATCGGCGCTCCGCGAGCTGCTCGATGACGTCCGGGCGCCGCGCGACGACGCGCGCCGGGCGATCGCCCGCGGGGCGGCCGCGCTCGCCGACACGCTCGATCGGCGCGTCGAGGTCGTCGACATCGGCTTCAACGGCGGCCTCCGGGCGATCGCCTCGCCCGGTGCGGGCGGAGCCCCGGCGGAGGTGACCGCGGCCCTGATCGCCGACGCGTGCCTCGTGCCGCCGGACCCGGGCGACGAGGCGGTCGACCGCGTCATCGGCTGGTCGACGATGCCGATCGACCGCCACCGGCTGCGCGACCGGCTCCGCGAGCTGCGCTACGCGCCCTGGTCGGATGCGTCCGGCGATGGCGCCCGGCTCCGGCTCGCCGCGGCGCGGGCGGCGCTGGCAACGCTCGTCGAGGCGACGCCGGAGATGTCGGCCGGACCGGCGCCGGACCTCGTCGTCGCGAGCGGCGGGGCGTGGGCGGTCGCGCCAGGACCCGCGATCGCGCTCGCGATCGCCGACGTGGTCCGGCGCCCGGCCGCGGTCGCGATCACCTACGACCACGCCCGGCTGCTCGGGCCCGCGGGCTCGATCCCCGACGCGGGCGAGCGCCGCCAGCTCCTGACCGACATCGCCGACGACCTCCTCGCGCCGCTCGCGAGCGTCGTGATCCCGGCCGGGATCCGGGCCGGGCGGAGCGCCGGTCGGGTGACGGTCCACGCCGAGGCGGGCACGAGCCGGCTCGAGCTCGTGCCGGGCGGCCTCGAGCTCATCGACCTGCCGCCTGGCGAGCGGGCGACCGCAGAGATCCATTTCCGCGACACCGTCCGCCTCGGCGGCCGGGGCCGGACGTTCGCGCTCGAGGTGACCGGCGGCCTCGGTGGCCTGTTGCTCGACCTGCGTGACGTGCCGCTCCGCCTGCCGGACCGGCCGGAGCGCCGGCGGGAGCTGCTCGAGGCCTGGCAGGACTCGCTCTGGGTGACCCGCGACCGATGATCGCCCCGGACCTGCACTTCGTCCCGCGCCGGACCCTCATCGTCGGCCCGATCGACGTCCGCTTCGCGCTGCGGCCCGGCGACCGGCCGCTCGTGGCCGCGGGCGACACGCTCGTGCCCGGCTCGCGGATCCTCGACCGCGTCCGCGACGCGCGGCTCGTCGAGGTCCGCGGCGGCTCCGTCCCCGACGACGCCCGGCCCGGCGATCGCTGGTCGCCCTCGGCGGGCTCCGGGATCCCGCTCCGGCGCGGCTCCGGCGGCCCGATCGGGGAGCTCCTGTTCGAGGTCGGCGGCCAGTGGCGGATGGCCGCGGGCGAGCACTCGGAGCCGGTCGACACGCCGATCGCCGGCGTCGTCCGCGACGTCCGGCCGGGCGTCGGGATCGGCGTCCGGGCCGAGGGCCGGGTGATCGGCGGGGTCGAGGCGCTCGGCGAGCCGACGCGCGGCGTGCTGGCGCTGGGCGCGGAGCCGGGCGAGGGTGGCGGCCCGGGCGTCGTCCTGCGGCCGGGCAGCCTCGACATCGGCCTGGCCGGGACGATCCTCGTCGTCGGCTCGCGCGTCGACGCCGAGGCGCTCACGCGGGCCCGGGCGATGGGCCTCCGCGGCGTCGTCGTCGCCGGGCTGGCCGGCAAGGAGCGCCGCGACTTCCTCGCGTCGGAGGCGCGCCAGCGGGCCTCGCTCCACCGCCTGCCGCCGTTCGCGGTCCTCGTCCTCGAGGGCGCGATGCGGCGGCGGATCGCGAGCCCGATCGCCGACATCTTCAGCGCGCTCGCCGGCCGCGAGGTCGCGATCGTCACCGATCCGCCGGCCCTCGTGTTCGACGAGCCGGCGGTCCAGCTCCCGACGCCGCAGCCCGACCTCGTCCGGGTCCGGGCCGGCGAGCAGGCCGGTCGCGAGGGCCGGTGGGGTGGCCTGGCCGGCCTCCGCCGCTTCGCCGATGGCTCCTTCCTGGAGGCGGGTTGGGTCCTGTTCGACGGCGCCGGCACGATCGCCATCCCCCTGGCCGACCTCGAGAGCTTCGGCTGAGCCGAGGGCTCCGGCCCGATCCGCTACCCTCGACCCGTGCCCGGCTCCGCTCCCCTCGAACGTTCGATCGCCACCGCCGACGCGGCCGAGACCCGGCGCCTCGCCGCATCCCTCGCCGCGGCCGCCGAGCCGGGCGACCTCGTCTGCCTGTGGGGCGAGCTCGGCGCGGGCAAGACCCAGTTCGCGAAGGGCTTCGGCGCGGGTCTCGGCGTGACCGGCACGATCAGCTCCCCGACGTTCGTGTTGATGGCGGAGTACGCGGGCCGCCTGCCGCTGTTCCACGTCGACCTGTACCGGCTCGCGGACGGCGCGGACGCGCTCGCCGGCGGGATCATCGACGAGCGCCAGGCGGCGGGTGTCACGCTCGTCGAGTGGCCGGACCGGATGGGCGACCTGCTGCCGGCGCGCCGGCTCGACGTGGTCATCGAGGGGACCGGGACGGAGCCGCGACGAATCACGCTCCGGACGTCGGACCCCGGCATGGCGCGGTACGTGGCCGCCGTGCCTGCGCGCGCGCCCACCGTTGCCCGGGAGGGCGCCGCGTGACCGCGCTCGACGTGTCGCGTCGGCTGCTCGCGATCGACACGTCGACCGCGCTCGCGGTGGTGGCCCTCGGCGGCTCGGACGGCCGTCTCGACGGCGCCGACGGCTGGGCGGCCGGCTATCGCCACGGCGAGGACCTCCTGCCCCGTCTCCGGGTGCTGCTCGCCACCCACGGCGTCGCGCTCGCGGACCTCGGCGGCGTGATCGTAGGGACCGGGCCGGGCGCGTTCACTGGACTCCGTGTCGGGATCGCGACGGCGAAGGGGATCGCCCATGCCCTCCGCCTGCCGATCGCCGGCGTTCCGTCCGGCGCGGCGCTGCTCGCCGCGGCGGCCGACGCGGGGATCGCGAACCCGGTCCTCCTCCTGCCGGCCGGCCCCAACGACACCGTGCTCGTCCGCGGCGACCGGGCCCCGGAGCGGCTGCCGGGCGGGTCCGCGCCCAGCCTCGAGAGCGGCGCGACACTCGTCGCCGTCGATCTCGACGGTCGTGCCCCGGCCGACGCGTTGGCCTGTGGCGAGCGGGCCCGAGAGGGGTTCGCCGCCGCGCTCGTCAGGATCGGCGCGGAGCGGCTCAACGCCGGCGAGGCCGACGACCTGGCCCGCCTCGTCCCGGAGTACGTCACGCTGCCGCGCGGAGTCGCGGCCACGAGCGGGGAGGTCGCATGGTCGCGCGACCCCCGGTGAAGGTCCTCATCGAGCCGATGCGGCTCGAAGACCTCGAGGCCGTCCATCGGATCGAGCTCGCGAGCTTCAGCTCGCCGTGGCCGCCGAATGCCTACCGGAGCGAGCTCGAGACGAACCGCCTGGCGAGCTACCTCGTCGCCCGGATCGACGGCGAGATCGTCGCCTACGGCGGGATGTGGCTGATGGTCGACGAGGCCCACATCACGACGTTCGCGGTCCATCCAGCCTGGCGTCGCCAGAGGATCGGCGAGCGGCTGCTCCTCGCGTTCCTCGACGTCGCGGCGGCCCGCCAGGCGCGCGAGGCGACGCTCGAGGTCCGGCTGTCGAACATCTCGGCGCGGCGGCTGTACGAGAAGTACGGTTTCAGGCCGGTCGGGCTCCGGCCGCGCTACTACAGCGACGACGGCGAGGACGCGCTGATCATGACGACCGAGTCAATCCGCGAGGCGCGCTACCGCGAGCAGATCGAGGGCCTCCGGACGGCGCTCGACGCGTCGCCGGCGCCGACGCGGCCGGAGGAGCGTGCCGCGGCCGACGCGACCGGCCCCCAGCCGTCGCCGGAGCCACCCGCCGAGGAGCCCGCGTCGTGAGCGGGCCGCTCATCCTTGCGGTCGAATTGTCGTGCGACGAGACCGGCATCGCGCTCGTCGAGGGCGGCCGCCGGATCCATTCGAACGTCGTCGCGAGCCAGACCGCGCTCCACGCCGCGACCGGCGGCATCGTCCCCGAGGTCGCGGCCCGGGCCCACCTGCGCTGGATCGTGCCGGTCCTCGACGAGGCGCTCGACGGCGCCGGGGCGAGCGCGAAGGACGTCGACGCGATCGCGGTGACGTACGGGCCCGGCCTCGCTGGGTCGCTGCTTGTCGGGATCAACTTCGCGAAGTCGCTGGCGTTCGTCCACGACAAGCCGCTCGTCGGCGTGAACCACCTCGAGGGCCACCTCTACGCGGCGTGGCTGCTCGACCCAGGCGAGGAGCGCGACGAACCGATCTTTCCGCTCGTCGCGCTGATCGTCAGCGGCGGCCACACGTTCCTCGTCGAGATGCGCGACCACCTCACGTACCGGCTGCTCGGCGAGACGGTCGACGATGCCGCGGGCGAGGCGTTCGACAAGGTCGGCCGGCTGCTCGGGCTGCCGTACCCCGGTGGCCCGTCGATCCAGCGGGCGGCCGAGGCGGCGACGCGCCACGACGCCGCGTTCCCGCGGGCGTGGCTCGGCGACAGCTACGACTTCTCGTTCTCGGGCCTGAAGACCGCGGCCCGGCGGACCGTCGACGCGGCCCGGGCCGGTGAAGGGCTGCGGCCCGACGACCCGGACGGGCGCCTCTCCGACGACGCGACAGCGGAGCTCGCCTGGGGCTTCCAGGACTCGGTCGTCGACGTGCTGACGACGAAGACGATCCGGGCCGCCGAGGCCGTCGGCGCGCGGTCGATCGTGCTGGGTGGCGGCGTCGCCGCGAACGGCCCGCTCCGGAACCGCCTCGCGGAGCGTGCCGCCGGGCTGGGCGTGCCGCTCGTCGTCCCGCGGCCCGGGCTCTGCACCGACAACGGGGCGATGATCGGCGCGGCCGCTGCCCGACGCCTCGCCGTCGGCGACCTCGCCGGCCTGGACCTCGACGCCCGGCCGTCGCTGCCCCTGGCCCGCGCCGAGCCGGCCGTCACGGCTCCTGCGGAAGCCGCCGCCACGTGACGGCGCCGCCGCGGGTCGACGCCGCGGCCGTCCGGCGGACGCTCCGGGCGGCCGGCCTCCACGCCCGCTCCTCGATGTCCCAGAACTTCCTCGTCGACCCGGAGGTACTCGAGGCGATCCTCGCCGAGGGGGCGCCGGAGCCGGGCGGCCGGGTCCTCGAGATCGGGCCGGGGCTCGGCATCCTGACCCGGGGCCTGCTCGACGCCGGGGCAGCGGTCACCGCGGTCGAGCTCGACCGGGGCCTCGCCGCGTTCCTCGCCGAGGACCTCGCGGAACCGGTCGCCGCCGGCCGGCTGACGCTCATCCAGGGCGACGCGCTCGACGAGGACCTGACCGAGCTCCTCGATCCGCCGTACGACGTCGTCGCGAACATTCCGTACCACATCACGAGCCCGATCCTCCACCGCCTCCTCGGCGGGACGCCCCGCCCGCGCCGGCTCGTGCTGATGGTCCAGCGCGAGGTCGCCGAGCGGATCGCGGCGCCGCCCGGCCAGATGAGCTACCTGTCGGTCTTCGTCCAGTACCACGCGAACGTCCGGATCGCGTTCAAGGTCCCGCCGTCGGCGTTCGAGCCGGAGCCCGCCGTCGACAGCGCCGTGATCCTCGTCGAACCCTTCCCCGACGACGACCGCCTCCCGAGCCCCGAGGCCGAGGACGAGCTGTGGCGCCTCGTCCAGGCTGCATTCCGGGAGCGCCGCAAGATGCTCCACAACGTCCTCACACGGCAGCTCCCCATGGAGCCGGCCCGCGTCGCTGCCGCGCTCACGGCCGCCGGCATCGCCCCGGACCGCCGGCCCCAGACCGTTGCGGTGGGGGAGTGGCTCGCGCTGCTCGAGGCGCTCGGCACGGTTGGTCCGGACCAGCGCGGTCGGCGGCGCGAATGAGCTCGATCGACCCCGCGACGACGGACCCGACGCGGCGCCTCGCCCCGGTCGTCCGGCTCGCGCCGGCGAAGCTGAACCTGACGCTCGCGGTCGTCGGCCGCCGCGACGACGGCTACCACGCGCTGCACTCGGTCATGGTCCCGCTGGGCCTGTCCGACCGGCTGAGCCTTGCCGTCGCCGCGACCGGCGGCGGCGACTCCCTCCACTCGACCGGCTTCGACCCGGGTCCGCTCGCCGACAACCTGGTCCTCCGCGCGATCGCCGCGACGCGGACCGCCGTCGCCCGTGCCCGTCTCGACGCGCCGCCGCTCGCGGCCCGCCTCGAGAAGGCGATCCCTGTCGCCGCGGGCCTCGCCGGCGGTAGCAGCGACGCCGCGGCAGCGATCGACGCCGCGCTCGAGGCGTGGGGCGCGGCCACGGAGTTGAGCGACGAGGAGCGGGTCGCGCTCGCCGCGAGCCTCGGCAGCGACGTGCCGTTCTTCCTCGCCGGCGGTGCCGCGCTGATCGAGGGCCGCGGCGAGCGGCTGACCCGACTGCACGGCGTGACCGCCCATCACGGCCAGCCGACGCACGCCGGGGTGCTGCTCGTGACGCCGCCGGTCCCGGCCCACACCGCGGCAGTCTTCGCGGCGTGGGCTGGCGGCGCGATGGGCGACCCCGGCGTCGTCCGGCGGACCTCGGAGCACTTCGCGAGCGAGTTCGGCTCGGGGCTGAGCGTCCAGGCGCTGCTCGAGCGAGCCGGCGTGCTCGCGTCGGCGAACGACCTCTGGCCGGCCGCGGCCCAGGTCGTGCCCGGCCTCGTGCCGCTCCGCCGGGCGCTGACGCGGCTCATCCACCGCCCGATCGGGCTGTCCGGCTCGGGCCCGACCCTGTGGGCGCTCTATGCTTCAGCCGAGGAGGCGTCGGCCGCTGCCGACGTCGTTCGACAGGCGATCGCGGCCGGCGACCTGCCGTTCCCCGGGGACGGCGAGCCGTTCGTGGCCGCGACGACGATCGGACCAGGGCAAGGGAGGATCGAATGACCAGGCAGGCAGTCTCGACGTCGGGCGCGCCGGCCGCCGCTCGGGGCCTACAGCCAGGGGATCCGGAGCGGCGACATGGTGTTCTGCGCGGGCCAGCTCGGGATCGATCCCGGGACCGGCCAGCTCGCGGACGGCGTCGAGGCCCAGACAGAGCGCGCCCTGAAGAACCTCGCCTCGGTCCTCGACGCGGCGGGGCTCAGCTTCGACGACGTCGTGAAGACGACCTGCTTCCTCGCCGACATCGGCGACTTCGCCGCGTTCAACGCGGTCTACGCGAAGTTCATGCCGGACCCGCCGCCGGCCCGCTCGACGTTCCAGGTTGGGGCGCTGCCGCTCGGCGGCCGGGTCGAGATCGAGGCGATCGCCCGGCGCGTCCAGGTCGACGCCGTCGCCCGCTAGGCGGATGGACGCACAGCGTCGGGCGGCGCTCGTCGCCCAGTACGAGGCGGGGCCCAGCCGTGCTGCGCGCCGCGGTCGCGGGCCTTGCCGACGCGGAGCTCGATCGCCGCCCGTCCGACGGCGGCTGGACGCCGCGCGAGGTCGTCCACCACGTCGCCGACAGCGAGATGACCTCGGCGATCCGTCTCCGGCGGCTGATCGCCGAGGACGAGCCGCTGATCGTCGGCTACGACGGCGACGAGTTCGCCCGCCGCCTGCACTACGCCGACCGCCCGATCGCCCCGGCCCTCGCCGCCGTCGAGGCCGCCCGCGCGACCACGGCCCAGATCCTGCACGGCCTGACCGAGGCCGAGTGGGCTCGAATGGGCACCCACAGCGACTCGGGCACCTACGGCGTCCACGAATGGCTCGAGACCTACGCCGTCCACTGCCACGATCACGCCGACCAGATTCGCCGAGCGGTGGTCGCGGAGGTTTGACACTGCCTAGGGGCACCCATACGATCCCGTGCCTGAACATGCACCAACACCACGACTCGCCGGCGCTCCGTCCGGACCCGATCCGACCTCGGACGGCCCCGAGCCGGCGGCCTTCGTGACACCCCCAAGTACCGGCGGCGATCGTCGCGTCGTCGCCGTCGTGCTGGCGGCGGGCCTCGGGACGAGGATGAAGTCCCGCACTCCCAAGCTCCTCCACGAGCTCTGCGGCCGGCCGATGGTGTCGTACGTCGTCGACGCCGCGACCCAGGCGACCGGCGCGCGGCCGCTCGTCATCACCTCGCCACCGACGGCCGCCGTCCGGGAGGCGCTCGGGGACGATGCGGTGTACGCGCTCCAGCCGGAGCCGCGCGGGACGGGCGACGCGGTCGCGACCGCCGTCGCGGCGCTCCCCGGCGACGTCGACGAGGTGCTCGTCCTCAGCGGCGACGTCCCGCTCGTCGAATCGGGGTTGCTCCGCGAGCTCCTCGACGAGCGCCGCCTCGACGAGGCCGCGATCGCGCTGATCGCGGTCGACGCCATCGACCCGGGCGACCTCGGCCGCGTCGTGCGCGACGACGCGGGGATCGTGGACCGGATCGTGGAGCGCAAGGACGCGACCGAGGAGGAGCTCGCGGTCACCGAGATCAACTCCGGCCTCTACGTGTTCGACGCGGTCTGGCTGCGGGCCCGGATCGGCTCGCTCAAGCCGTCGCCGAAAACCGGCGAGCTGTACCTGACGGAGCTCGTCGAGCTCGCCCGCGCCGACGGCCGCGTCGTGGCCGCGCTGACCGTCGACGACGACGGCCGGCTGCTCGGCATCAACGACCGGGCGGAGCTGGCCCAGGCCGAGTGGGACATGCGGACGCGGATCAACGCCGGCCACATGATCAACGGCGTGACGATGCGCGACCCCTCGACGGTCTACGTCGACGCCGGCGTCGCGCTCGCGACTGACGTCACGATCGAGCCCAACGTCATCATCCGCGGCGCGACGTCGGTCGGGGAGGGGAGTCGCCTGGGCGCGGGCAGCCAGATCTACGACAGCGCGATCGGGGCCGGCTGCACGGTCTGGGCGAGCGTCGTCGAGTCGTCGACGATCGAGGACGGGGCCACGGTCGGGCCGTTCAGCCATCTCCGTCCGGGCTCGGTCGTGGGCCGCAACGCGGAGGTCGGCAACTTCGCCGAGCTGAAGAACGCCCGCCTCGGGGAGGGCGTCAAGCAGCACCACATGAGCTACCTCGGCGACGCCGACCTGGGGGCCGGCACGAACGTCGGCGCCGGCACGATCACCGCGAATTACGACGGGACCGCGAAGCACCGGACGACGGTCGGCGAGCGCGTCTTCCTCGGCGTCGACACGATGCTCCGCGCGCCGGTCACGCTCGGCGACGACTCGAGGACCGGCGCCGGCGCGGTCGTGACGAAGGACGTCCCGGCCGGCAAGCTCGCGGTCGGCGTCCCCGCCCGGATCCGGGAGCCAAAGCCAAAACCGCCGCCGGACGATGGAGCCGGATGACGCGCATTGGTTGAACTCATCGTCATCATCCTGCTGACGCTGCTCGAAGGGTTCTTCGTCGCCGGCGAGATCGCTCTCGTCTCGATCCGGCGCAGCCGCGTCGAGCAGCTCGTCGACGAGGGCCGTCCGGGCGCCAGGCGCGTCCGGCGCCTGCTCGACGAGCCGGGCAGGTTCCTCGCCGTCTCGCAGCTGGGCCTGACGGTCATCGGCTTCTTCGCCTCGGCCTACGCCGCGGTCAGCCTCGTCTCGTACCTGGCCGACGCGCTGCGGAGCCTCGGGATGGACAGCGGCACGGCGGACGGCCTCGCGCTCATCATCGTCACGGTCACGCTCGCGCTGTTCACGATCGTGTTCGCCGAGCTCGTCCCCAAGACGCTCGCCCTCGCGAACGCGGAACGCTTCGCGATCGCGCTGTCGCTCCCGATCGAGTTCCTCGCCCGGGCCCTCAGCCCGCTCATCCGGCTCCTGACCGGGATCACGTCGGCGATTGCCGGGATCTTCGGCGCACGCGCGACAGCCGAGGCCCAGATCACGGCGGAGGAGCTCCGGCTCATCGTCGAGCGGGGCGGCGAGCAGGGCGTCCTCGAGGCGGAGGAGGAGCAGATGATCAACGCGGTCATCGAGCTCGGCAGCCGCCGCGTCCACGAGGTGATGATCCCGAGGATCGACATCGCCGCAATGCCCGTGACCGCGACGTTCGACGAGGCGATCTCGACGTTCGTCGAGGAAGGCCACAGCCGGGTGCCGGTCTACGAGGAGACCGTCGACGAGATCGTCGGGATCCTCTACGCGAAGGACCTGCTGCCGTTCCTCCGGTCCGCGTCCGGCCCACGGGCGGAGCTGCGGACGCTGCTGCGGTCGCCCGTGTACATCCCGGAGTCGATGACCGTCGACGACCTTCTCCACGAGTTCCAGCGGCGGAAGGTCCACATCGCGATCGTGCTCGACGAGTACGGCGGGACGGCGGGCCTCGTGACGATCGAGGACCTGCTCGAGGAGATCGTCGGCGAGATCCAGGACGAGTACGACACCGAGGAGCCGATGGTCGTCCGGCTCTCGGACGAGGAGGCGCGTGTCGACGGACGGGCCTCGATCGACGAGCTGTCCGAATTGTTCGACTCGAACATCGAGTTCGAGGACGAGGACGAGTACGACACGGTCGGCGGGCTGATCTACCACCGGATCGGCGGGATCCCGTCGCCGGGCGACCGGGTCGAGCTCGACGGGTTGACGCTGACGGTCGAGTCGACCGACGGGCGGCGAGTCGGCAAGGTCCTTGTGGTCCGAACACCGGACGGCGACGACCTCGAGGCCGACGAGGACGGCGACCGCTAGCTCAGCCCATCTCTACGGGCGAGGAACCTACGCGCTGATCACCGAGACGATGATCGCCTCGAGCTTTTCCCGAGCCTGGCCGTCGATCACGCCCGCGGCGTCCAGCTCGGCGAGCGCCTCGTCGCGGTAGTGGCGGGCCTGGTCGCGGGTGAAGTCGCGGGCGCCCGTCCGCTCGAGGATCGCGACGACCTCCTCGACGTCGCCGTTCGAGACGTCGCCGTTGCGGTAGAGCCTCGCCAGCCGCTCGCGGTCTTCGGGACCGGCGTGCTCGAACGCGTAGATGACCGGCAGCGTCTTCTTGTGGCGGGCGATGTCGGAGGGCTCCTTGCCGGTCGCCTGCTCGGCGCCCCAGATGCCCAGGAGGTCGTCGTTGAGCTGGAACGCGATCCCCAGCGCCCAGCCGAACGCCCGATAGCGCCGGACGATCTCGTCGTCGTCGGTCGCCAGCAGCGCGCCGGCCTCGATCGAGGCGGCGATCAGTGCCGCGGTCTTGCGGCCGATCATGTCGAAGTAGAGCTCGACCGACATCAGGTCGTCCGACTCGCTCGTCGCGATGTCGATGTACTGGCCCTCGCAGAGCGCGACGCACGTCTCGTCGTAGAGGCGCATCAGCCGGAGCACCTTCGCGTCGCTGAACCCGAGCTCGGACAGCCGGTGGAGCGCGATCCGCGACAGGCTGAACAGCATGTCGCCGGCGTTGATCGCCTGGGGCACGCCGTAGACCGCCCAGAGCGTCGGCCGGTGGCGGCGTTCCCGGTCGCCGTCCTCGATGTCGTCGTGGACGAGGCTGAAGTTGTGGCCCAGCTCGACGGCGGCCGCGCCCGGCAGCGCCGCCGCGTGGTCGCCCGCGATCGAGGTATAGGCGAGGAGGCCCAGCAGCGGCCGGATGCGCTTGCCGGTCGGGGCGTCGTCGTGATCGAGCCCGAGGTGGTAGCGGACCATCTCGTAGACGCCCGCGGTGGAGGGCACGGCGCGCGCGCCGACGACGCGGAGGATCTCCGCCTCCGTGTCCGTGATCAGCGCCTGGAGGTCAAGGTCTCGCGACACGGTGGTCATCGCGGCCAGTGTAGCGGGATCGACGCAAACATGCGAGCCGTGAGTAGCCTGTTGCGAGTCGCTATCGACGCTCGAGACGATGATCCGCCGCTTCCTCCTCGTCGCCGAGGCGCGCCGATCGACGAGACGGCTCATCCGATCGGCATCGCTGTGCGAAAGGACAAGTAGGCGCCGCTGCGGACGCGTCCCCCGCAGCGGCGTCGTTCTCATTCCTGCCGCTCTGCGGCCGGTAACGGTGCTACCGTGCGACCGTGCCGATCCCCCGTCGATACACCACGGACGCCATCGTCCTGTCGCGCTTCGACTTCGGCGAGGCGGATCGCATCCTGACGCTGATCACGCCGGGCTTCGGCAAGCTCAAGGCGATCGCGAAGGGCATCCGCCGGCCGACGTCCCGGATCGGTGGCAGCCTCGAGCCGTTCGCCGAGCTGACCGTCGCGCTGGCCCGGGGCCGGACGTTCGAGGTCGTCACCCAGGTCAGCGTCGGCCACGCCTGGCTGAACCTGCGCGACTCGCTCGAGAGCGCCGCGACCGCGTGGTACCTCGCGGAGCTCGCCGACCGCTCGCTCGAGGAGCGCCACGCGGCGGAGCCGGTCTACACGCTGCTCAAGCACGCCTACGGCCTGCTCGACGCGGGCATGGCCCCGGGTCGCGTCGCCCGCTGGTACGAGATGCACCTCGCCGACGAGCTGGGCGTCCGGCCCGAGGTCGACCGCTGCGCGGAATGCGACCGGATGCTCGAGTCGACCGAGCGCTACCGCTGGTGGCCGGCGTCGGGCGGGATCGTCTGCGAACGCTGCCCGGGCCCGTCGCACACGCTCGCCGGCCTCTCGCTCGAGGGGCTGAAGCTCCTGAAGGCGTACCAGCGCCAGGACATCGAGGCGCTCGCCGCGCTGCGACTGGCCGAGTCCACGGAACGCGAGGTCGAGGCCGCGATGCGCGACTTCATCCGCCACGCCCTCGAGCGCGAGGCACGGTCGCTCGCCTTCCTCGACGAGGTCCGCCACGAGGCGGTGCCGGGAGTGGCCGCTCCCCGGTGACCCGGGTCGTGCTCCGCGACATCGTGACGGACGCCGACCGCGAGGCGGTGCTCGGGCTGCGCCGGAAGCCCGGCCAGGAGCGCTACCTGGGCTCGATGGCGAGCCATTTCGAGGACGCAGAGGAAGACGCCCAGGCGTGTCCCCGGATGTGGTCCGTCCACGACGCCGCCGACGGGACCCTCGTGGGCTTCGTGATGATCAGCGACAACATCCCACAGGAAGTGCTCGACGCGGACGAGGACATCGTCGGGCCGTATTTCCTCTGGCGGCTCCTGATCGACGCCGAGTTCCAGGGCCGGGGCTACGGCCAGGCGACGATCGACGCGGTCGCCGACTATGTCCGGTCGCGGCCCGGCGGCGATGTGCTGTACACGAGCTGCAAAGCGGGCGACGGATCGCCCCAGCCGTTCTACCTGCGGTACGGGTTCACGAAGACCGACCGGATCGCCGACGGCGAGGACGTCCTCCGCCTCGACCTCGAACCGGCCACGTGAGGCCCGGGTCCCGGACCGTCGCGGCGGGTGCGGCCGTCGCGGCCCTCGCCGGCGCGGTCGCCGCGCGTGCCGGTGGGCGCACGCTCGTCGCGCGGACGGAACGGCGGCTGAACCCGATCGCGGCCGCGCCGCCGTACGCGGTCTCCGAGCGGGCGAGGAGGTCCACGCGGCCGCGACCGTCGTCGACCTCCACGCCGATCCGCTGCTCTGGGGTCGCGACCTTCTCCTGCGCGGCGAACGCGGCCATGTCGACGTCCCGCGGCTGATCGAGGGCAACGTCGCGCTCCAGGTGTTCGGCGTCGCGACGAAGTCGCCCCGGCACCTGAACATCGAGCGCAACGACGACCGCTCCGACGACATCACGCTGCTCGCCCTGGGGCGGGGCTGGCCGGCGAAGACGTGGCGGAGCCTCAACGCGCGGGCGCTCCACCTGGGGCGCCAGCTCGAGGCGATGGCGAATCGCTCGGACGGGACGCTGACGCTCGTGCGTTCCGGCGCGGACCTCGAGGCGTTCCTCGCCCGCCGGGCCGACAATCCGGGGCTCGTGGCCGGGCTGCTCGCGATCGAGGGCGCCCACGCGCTGGGCCCCGATCTGGCCGGCCTCGACGCGATCGACGACGCCGGGTTCCGGATGGTCGGCCTCGCCCACTTCTTCGACAATGCGGTCGCCGGATCGGCGCACGGCATCGAGAAGGGCGGCCTGACGGCGCTCGGACGGGAGCTCGTCGCGGAGCTCGAGGGCCGACGGATCATCGTCGACCTCGCCCACAGCTCGCGCGCGACGATCGACGATGTCCTGTCGCTCGCCCAGCGGCCGGTCGTCGCGTCGCACACCGGCGTCCGCGGCGTCGCCGACAACGCCCGGAACCTCCCCGACGAGCAGCTCCGGGGCATCGCCGCGACCGGCGGGATGGTCGGGATCGGGTTCTGGCCGACGGCCTGCGGCGGTGCCGACGCCGCCGCGATCGCCCGCTCGATCGCCTACGCCGCGAGCGTCGCCGGCGTCGACCATGTCGGGCTCGGCTCGGACTTCGACGGCGGCGTGGCCGTTCCGTTCGACGCGTCGGGCATGGCCCTGATCACGGAGGCGCTGCTCGACGAGGGTCTGGACGAGGCCTCGATCCGCAAGGTCATGGGCGACAACGCGATCCGGCTGCTGCGCGCGGCGTTGCCGCCGGTCTGACCGGTTCGACCGCCCGGTCGAAAACCGCCCCGTAAGGTACGCTCCGCGACTGGAGCCGGCACCGTCACGTCCGCTCCCGGGCCGGCCCGTCGCCGGCGTGTGTTCCCGTTTCCGGAGGCTACCCCTCGATGGACCCCGTCATGATCGTGCTGCGCACCTTTCACATCCTGGGAGGCGCGCTGTGGTTCGGATCGGCGTTCCTGTTCGCCGGGTTCTTCGGCCCTGCGGCAGGCGAGCTTGGTCCGGCGGCAGGGCCGGTCATGAGCAACGTCGTCAAGAAGCGCAAGATCGCCAAGGTGATCGCGGTCCTCGCGATCACGACCGTCATCGCCGGCTGGACGCTCTGGCTGAAGAACGCGCTGTCCTACGCGTCGATCGGTGACTGGCTGACGTCGCCGTTCGGTCTCATCCTGACGATCGGCGGCCTGCTGGCGACGTTCGCTGGTTATTACGGGATCACCGGCATCGGCAATAACGTCGAGCGGGTCGTCGAGCTCGGCGACCAGATCGCGGCGTCGGGCGGCCCGCCGACGCCCGAGCAGGGTGCCCGCCTGGCGCACCTCGGAGCCGAGATCGAGAAGCACTCGAAGGTCGACCTCGTCCTGCTGTTCGCTGCCGTGTTCGCGATGGCGACCGCCCGCTACTGGTAGCATCGGCCCGGTCAGCCATCCCGCGCGGCCCTTCCACGGTCGCGTATCAGCGGAGCCTCCCGGTGACCAGCCCGAACCCAGACCAGAACGAGGTCGCGCCCGCGGTCGCGAGCCTCGACACGATCGTGTCGCTCTCGAAGCGGCGCGGCTTCGTGTTCCCGTCGAGTGAGATCTACGGCGGGATCAACGCGGTCTGGGACTACGGCCCGCTCGGCGTCGAGCTGAAGAACAACGTCAAGCGGGCGTGGTGGCGGGCGATGGTCCAGGAGCGCGAGGACATCGTCGGGCTCGACGCCGGCATCCTCATGCACCCGCAGGTCTGGATCACCTCCGGGCCACGTGGGCTCGTTCAGCGACCCGCTCGTCGAATGCGGCACCTGCCACCGCCGCTACCGCCTCGACGAGCTGCCCGGCGCCGAGGACCTCAGCGTCACGGACCTGAACGACCCGACGGTCATCGAGCGCTTCAAGCTCATCTGCCCCAACGACGGCGGACCGCTGTCGCCGCCGCGCCGCTTCAACCTGATGTTCGAGACGCACATGGGCCCCGTCCAGGACGACGCCTCGGTCGTCTACTTCCGGCCCGAGACCGCCCAGGGCTCGTACGTCAACTTCAAGAACGTCCAGCAGAGCTCGCGCAAGAAGATCCCGTTCGGGATCGCCCAGATCGGGAAGTCGTTCCGGAACGAGATCAGCCCGGGCAACTTCGTCTTCCGGATGCGTGAGTTCGAGCAGATGGAGATGCAGTACTTCGTCAAGCCGTCCGAGGCGGCGGCGATCTTCGAGGAGTGGCTGCCGCGCCGCTTCGACTGGTACACGCGCTACGGCGTGACCCCGTCACGGCTGCGCTTCCGGGAGCACGCCCCCGACGAGCTCGCCCACTACGCGAAGAAGGCGATCGACGTCGAGTACCGCTTCCCGTTCGGCTGGAAGGAGCTCGAGGGCATCCACAACCGTGGTGACTTCGACCTGTCGCGCCACCAGGAGGCGTCCGGCGAGAACCTCGAGTACTTCGACCCGGCGACCGAGGAGCACTACATCCCGTACATCGTCGAGACGGCCGGCGGCCCGGACCGGGCCGCGTTCACGTTCCTCATCGACAGCTACCGCGAGGAGGAGGTCCGGGGCGAGAAGCGGGTCGTCCTCGGGCTGCACCCCGATCTCGCGCCGTACAAGGTCGCGGTCCTGCCGCTGCTGAAGAAGCGGCCGGAGATCGTCGACCTCTGCCACAAGCTCCGGGCCGACCTCGCGAAGGACATGCTGGCCGTCTACGACGACACGGCCGCGATCGGCAAGCTGTACCGGCGCCAGGACGAGATCGGCACGCCGTGGTGCGTGACGGTCGACGTCGAGTCGCTCGAGGACGGCGCGGTCACCGTCCGCGACCGCGACTCGATGACGCAGGAGCGCGTCCCGATCGAGGGCGTGAAGCGGCTGATCGTCGACCGGCTCTCGGCCTCGCGCGAGTAGGATCGCCGGATGAGCGGGGCGGCCAGCGAGATCACGGCCGCGGTCCTGGCCTGGCTCGCCGGGCTGGACGACGCGCAGCGCGCGGCGGCGACGTTCCCGTTCGACGCGTCAGAACGCTTCGTCTGGAATTACGTCCCGGGCCCGCGGGCGGGCCTGGCGCTCCGCGATATGCGCCCCGACCAGCGTGCCGCCGCCGGTGCCGTGATCGCGTCGTCGATGAGCGGCCGAACCGCCGGGGAGATCCAGGCGATCATCGCCCTCGAGACCGTCCTCGGCGAGCTCGAGCGGGCAGACGGCCGATCCGACTGGAGCCGGCGGGATCCGGAGCTCTACTGGCTCGCGGTCTTCGGCGAGGTGGGGGCGGAGGGACCCTGGTCGTGGCGGATCGGCGGCCATCACATCGCGATCCACCTCACCCTGGCCGGCGGCCGCGTGATCGGCACGACGCCGTCGTTCCTCGGGGCGAACCCGGCGGTCGTCCCAGGCGGCGTGCGGGCGGGGACCCGGACGCTGCCCGGCGAGGAGGCGCTGGCGCGCGAGCTCCTCTCGGCGCTGACGCCGGACGAGCGCCGCGTGGCGATCGTCGACGACCGGGCGCCGGCGGACATCCTGACCGGCACGGGCCGGCGGGCCGACCTCCGGTCCGTCCCCATCGGCATCAGCCATGCGGACCTGGGCGCCGCCCGGCGGACGGCGCTCGAGGGATTGCTCCGCTACTACGTCGATCGAGTCCGCCCGGAGGTCGCCGACGCGGCCTGGGCACAGATCGCCGACGCCGGCCTGGCTGGGGTCACGTTCGCCTGGGCAGGCCCGGAGACGCCCGGCCGCGGCCACTACTACGCGATCCGCGGGCCGGGCTTCGTCGTCGAGTACGACAACACCCAGAACGGCGCAAACCACATCCACGCGGTCTGGCGCGACCTCGAGAACGACTGGGGCGAGGACCTCCTCGCGGCCCACCTCGCCACGGCCCACGGCCTTCGACCATGAACTACGACGCGATCGTCGTCGGGCTGGGGGCACACGGCAGCGCGGCGGCGCTGGCGCTGGCGCGACGCGGGCTGCGGGTGCTGGGGCTGGAGCGGTTCGAGCGCGGCCACGGCCTGGGCTCGTCCGGCGGCCGGACGCGGATCATCCGGCTCGCGTACTTCGAGGACCCTTCGTACGTGCCGCTCGCGGTGGCGTCGTGGGATGCGTGGCTCGCGCTGGAGCAGGAGACCGGCGCGTCGATCCTGACGCCGACCGGCGGGCTGTACGCGGGGCTGCCCGGCAGCGCGGTTCTCGACGGGGCGATCCGGAGCGCCCGCGAGCACGACCTGCCGCACGAGGTGCTCGACACCGACGAGATCCGCCGCCGCTGGCCGATCTTCGTGCCGCCCGACGGCGCCCAGGCCCTGATCGAGGAGAAGGCCGGGTTCCTCGCCGCGACCGTCGCGATCGAGACCCAGCTGGCGCTCGCAGAGCGGCTCGGCGCCGAGCTCCGGTTCGGCGAGGCGGTGGGCGAGTGGCGGCCTGCGCCTGGCGGCGGATTCGAGGTCGAGACTCGCGTCGGTCGCGTCGACGGCGCCGCGCACCTCGTCATCACCGCCGGCGCGTGGACGGAGTCCCTGCTTGCGGATCTGCGTCTGCCCCTCCTGGTCGAGCGGGTGCCGGTGCTCTGGTTCGAGCCGCTCGTGCCGGTCGACGACGTCGGCCTGGGCCGCCTCCCGGTCTGGATCCTCGAGACCGAGAGCGACGGCTCTTTCTACGGCTTTCCCTACGACCCGGGCGCCGGTCTGAAGGTCGCGCGCCACCATTCGGGTGTCTTCGTCTCCGCCGACGACGTGGACCGCACCCTCACCGCGGCCGACGAGGCACGCGTACGGGCGTTCGCGATGGCCCACATGCCGGGCGCGGACGGGCCGCTGAGGGATTCGGCGATCTGCCTGTACACGAACACGCCCGACGGCGACTTCCTGATCGACACCCATCCCGCGGCACCCGGGGTCGCGTTCGCGTCGGCCTGCTCGGGCCACGGCTTCAAGTTCGCGCCGGTCATCGGCGAGGCGTTCGCGGACCTTGCGCTGACGGGCGCGTCGGGGTTTCCGATCGACCACTTCCGGGCGAGCCGGCTCGTCGCGGCGCCCTGAACGGCCGTCGGGTCAGAGCAGCTCCGCAATGAGGGCTGCCGCGCGTGCAGCCCCGTCAATCTCGACCGGCCGCGAGGTCGCCGGCCGGTCGATCTCTTCCGCGATCGCCGCCGCGATCGCGTCCGGGGTCGACTCCGCGTACTCCATCAGCCGGCCGGCGCCGTAGCGTTCGAGGCGGTGCCGGACGTGGCGCCGCTGCTCGAAATGGTTTGCCAGCGGGAAGTAGAGGAACGGGCGGCCGGCGGCGACGAGCTCCATCGTCGTCGTCAGGCCGCCCTGGACGACCGCCAGATCGCAGGCGACGAGGTGGCGGTACAGGTCCGGAACGAATGCCCGGACCTCGACGCCCGGGGGCGCCTCGAGGGACGCCGGGTCGATCCGGGGGCCGGCGACGGCGATCATCCGCAGGCCGTTGACGCGGCGGGCAGCATCCGGGTACGCGGCGACGACGCGGCGGAGCAGCGCCTCGCCGACGCCGGACCCGCCGACCGTCACGATCACGACCCGCTCGTCCGGCCGGTAGCCCAGCTCCCTCCGCAGCTCCTCGCGTCGCGCGACGAGCGGCGCCGGGTCGAAGCCCGTGATGTAGCCGCTGAACGCGTAGTGCCGCTCCGTCCAGTCGCGGATCGCCGGGAGGCCGGGCCCGAAGTCGTCCGGGACGATGTCGTCCGGGTTGCCGACGAAGATCGCGCGGTCACGGAGGCGGGGGAAACGCTCAACGTGCTCGATCATCTCCTCGTTGTAGTCGGCCGTGAGGAACGCCTCGCGATCGCCGCCGTCGGGCATCGGCAGCCAGCCCACGAAGTCGGTCATCCAGACGAACGCCGTCGTCTTGAGCTCCGGGTTCTCGTGGAGGTAGTAGTCGACGTCCCACGCCTCGTCGCCGATCACGACGTCGTACTCGCCCCCGGTCACGGCATCGTGGAACACCATGAAGTTATCTGACGAGGATCTCGTCCATCCGGCGAATCGCCTGGAACGCGTTGAGGTCGTGGTCGGTCGACTCGGAGGCGATATGAGCCGACTCCGACGCGAGCTCGGAGCTCAGCGGGTGGATCCGCTCGCCGCGGGTCTCGAGGACCGCGGTGACCGGGTGCTGGGCTAGCCAGTCGATCTCGAGGTCCGGGTGGAGCTTGCGAAGCTCGGCGGCGATCCCGGCGTCGCGCATGGCATGGCCCAGCCCGATCGGCGAGGAGATGTAGAGCGCCCGGCGCTTCCGATCGAGTGCCCGCGTCCAGGTCCGGATGGCCGGCCTTCCCGCAGACTGCGGATCGACCCCGTTCGTCGTCATCGGCTCCGCCTCGCTCGCATTGGTGCGCCGCCTTCAGCCCGTTCGCTCCCACTGAGCGTGTCAACGAAGTCGCGGATCAGCAGGTTCGCGAGCACCGGGTGGCGCCCGGGGATCATGTGGTTCGCGCCCTCGACGATCACCAGCGGAGCGCCGGTCAGCTCGGCGAGCCGATGGGCCCGGGCGATCGGCTGGCAGCGGTCCTCCGTTCCATGGACGATGAGCATCGGGCAGGTGATGGAACGGCAGGTGGCCTCGACCTGGGCGGCGTCGAACAGGATGTCGTCGCCGTCGCTCTCGGCCAACATCGCCTCGACGGAGCCGTCAACCGCCCAGCCCACGGCATCCTCGATCGCCTTCGTCGAGTGCGCCTCGGACGTCGTCTGGCTGAACCACCACTCGGCAAAACCGGCGTAGTCCCGAAGCCAGTAGTGGCGGTTCTTCTTCGCCCAGCCTTCGTCCGTGGGCAGCTCGTCGTCGAACGAGTACTGGACGATCCACGGATGGGCGGGTGCGAGCCGCGGCACCCCGACGGCGAACGCGACGATCCCGAGGACGCGGTCCGGATGCTCCGCCGCAAGCCGGATCGCCCGCCACACGCCGTCCATGCAGAGCCCGACGAGGACCGCCGACGCCGTATCAGTCGCGTCCATGACGAGCTCGACGTCCTCGACGTAGTGATCGTCGGTGTAGGCCTCGGGCTTCGTGGGCCGGTCGGACCGGCCATTGCCGCGGCCGTCGTACGTCACGACGCGCCACGACCGGCTCAGGTACGGCACTTGGCCCTTCCATTGCCGGGAGTGGACGATCGGTGCCGAGGGCAGCAGCAGGATCGTCGGGTCGCCCGCCCCGAACTCGTCCCAGGCGATATGGACGCCGTCGCGGGCCGTGGCGACGCCGGAGCGGTTGGGGAGTCGCGCTCGCGTGCCGTCAGCTGTCGCCGCATTGGCCGCCGGCGCGCGGCCCGGTGCGTCGATGGCGCTCATGGGGCAGCCTCGAGTCCGCGGACGAAGTCGCGGATCAGGAGGTTCGTCCGGACGGGGTCGCGGGCGTTCTGGATGTGGCCGCCGCCTTCGATGAGCTCGAGGCGGGCGCCGGGGATCGCCGCGGACAGCTCGATCCCACGTGTTGGACCGGTGATCGCGTCCGCGGAGCCCTGGATCACGAGGGTCGGGCATCGAGTGCGGCCGGCGAGCTCGAGCGTCTCGACCTTCGACAGGCCCGGACCGCGGTCGGTCGCGATGAGCGTCTCAGGATCGGTCTCGAGGCCCCAGCCGACCGCGTCTTCGATCGGCTTGGTCGAGTGGCGTTCGGTGAACAGCCTCGCCGAAGAAGAACAAGAGGAACTGTTCGTAATCGCGACGCCAGAAGTGCTGGTTGTACTTCGCCCAGCCCTCGCTCGGTGTCGAGCGGATCGTCGAACGCGTAGCTCCTCGACTGCGGCCTCTTGCCGAGCGGCACAGCGGGTCCGATGAACACGAGGCCGGCGACGCGATCGGGATGCTCCGCGGCGACGATGAGGCTCCGCGGGGCGCCAAGCGACAGCGACACCAGCACGGCTCGATCCAGCCCGGTCGCATCCATGACCAGCCGGATGTCCCTGGCGAAGCCGCGCTCGGCGTACGCCAGAGGCCCGAGCGGGCGGTCGGACCGACCGTTGCCGAGTGCGTCGAACGTAACGACCCGATGAGAGGCGGCGAACCACGGGATCTGGAACTTCCAGATCCGGGCGTGAACGATCGACCAGGTCGGGACGAAGAGGATCGGCGGATCGCCCGACCCATAGACCTCGTAGAAGCTCCGGAGCCCGTCGCGCTCGACGAAGCCGGTCCGGTCCGGGTACCGGGCGCGGGACTGCTCGCGTGGTCGCGGAGGCGCCGCCGTCGTCGCCATCAGGTCGCCTGCGTTGGGCACCAGAGCGCGTTGATGATCCGCCAGCCGTCAGGGGTCCGGACGAGATGGAGATAGTCGACGTACGGGACCGCGTGGACCATGGCCGTCGCGATGTCGCCGTAGACCTCGCCGACCGCGACGTCGAAGCGGCGGCCGGCCGCGTCCGAGCGGCGACCGCGACCCGCCGCGGCGGCGTCGACCATTGTCCGGAAGGTGTCGACGTCGAAGACGACCGCACCCGCCGCGTCCTGCAGCCAGCCGCGCTTCGCCAGCTCGGGGTGCAGTGCCCGAGCCATCCGTTCGCCGTCCGCGTCGTACCAGCCGAGGTAGTAGTCGTCGATCGTGGCCCGGATCGCGGCGTCGTCGGATGAGGCCGACACCGTTGGCGCGGTGGGTGCCGGGACAAGCCGGGGTTCCGTCGTCATGGCGCTTCCTCCTGCCGCGCGACCGGCACCGCGCCCTCCTCGAACGTCCGGATCAGCCGCGCCGATCTTGCGCAGCGCAGACCGCGCCGGCAGGTCGCCCTCGGTGAAGCCCAGCAGGATCATCGACTCGGTGCCCATGAACGGCACGCCCATGAGCGCCGAGACCTCGGCCGGGCTGAACGGCCCCAGCCCGCCCAGGCGATCGGCCGTGCGCGCGGCGACGTTGCGCAGGAGGTCGTACCAGCCGGTCATGTAGCGCCGGACGGCGGCCGCCACGTCCTCGTCGGACCAGCCCGCGGCGATCATCTCCTGAAGGACCCGGACGTAGCCCGAATCGAGGTCGTCGTCGAGGTAGTCACAGGCGCGTTCCCACTGCCTCCAGAGCGGCTCGTCGCCGGCGAACATCTGTCGCTGGCGCACGAGGAGCCGGTCGTTCTCCGCTGCGAGGACCGCCAGGATGAGCTGCTGCTTGCTGCCGAAGTGGTAGTGGATCTGGCTGAGCGGAACTTCCGCCGCCTCGGCGACGGCGCGGGTCGAAAGGTTGGCGGAGCCGACGGCGAGGAGCGTCGCCCGGGCGGCCTCGAGGATCGAAGCGCGGGTGTCGGAGGTCGCCTGCTGGCGCCGCTCGGCTCGGGTCGGCGCGGCGCGATCGGCATCGGCCACGTCTGATCGCTCCACCATCCTTCGAGCATACGACGCCTGGCTCACCCGGCGACCGCGTAGAGCGCGGCGAGGATCAGGACCACACCGAGCGGCCGCGTCAATCGCCGTCCCCAGGGCAGGTTCTTCTCGACGGCCGTCAGGGCACCCAGTCCGACCATCGCGGTCAGGCTGCCGAGCCCGACGCCGAACATCACGAGCATCAGGCTCCAGCAGCAGCCGATGCAGAACGCCCCGTGGGCGATGCCCATCGCGAACGACTCGCGCCGGATCGAGGTCGCCCGCCAGCGGTTGACGACGAACCCGAACGGGCTCCGGCACTCATCGAGGCAGCGGTCCCGGAGCGGGCTGAACTGCCATAGGCCGGCGACGAGCAGCGTCGTCCCCATGATCAGCTGGGGATGGGTCGCGAGCCACGGCCAGGCGTCGACGCCGGCGTGGATCCCGCGGTCGAGAAGCCAGGCGACGGCGCCGAACGCGGCCCACGCGACGAGGTAGCCGGCGAGCAGCAGCCCGACGAGGAGTCGCGGCTGGGGACGCCGGCCGACAACGGCGGCGAAGACGAGGACGAGCGGGATGCTCGAGGGCAGCATCATCGCCACGATCATCACGACCCAGCCCAGGACGAACAGCCCCGCCTCGCCGGCCTGGAGGCGTGCCCCCGCGCCATCGTGGTGGAGGTAGCGGGCGTACGGCGAGGCGCTCCAGGCGGCAAGGGCGATCCAGGCGATCCCGGCGAGCGCGGCGAGCGACGCGGCGAGGATCGCCCGATCTCGCCGCGCGTCGTGGAGGTGCGTGCTCGTGAACATCGGTCGATGTCCCGGCCGGCGTCAGTGCGCGAAGCGGAAGTGGCCTTGCAGGGCATTGTGGCCCTGGAGGTCGACGCTGGGGATGCCGTGCTTGCTGCCGTCGCGTGTGTACTGGCTCGCCTTGCTGGCGTAGACGGGCGAGCCCGGGGTCGTGCTGAAGACCGTCTCGGCGAGCGTTGTGGGGTTGCCCGTCGCGCCCCGGAACGGCGTCATCTCGGCCTCGACGATCTCTCCGATCGCGATGCGGCCCTCGCCACCCTGGACCGTGAACGTGATCGGCGCCCGCTCGACCGCGACGACCTCGCCGATCAAGCCAGCCAGGTCCGCGACCGCGCCGCCGAGCTGCCCGGTGAAGAGCTTGAGCAAAACGCCCTGCTGCTCGTCGCTCGAGCGATCGTCGACGAAGACGACGGCCTTCCACGACTTCGGCTCGAGGATGTTGTTGGGAATGTGGGCCGACACCGCGAGCGTGAGGCCGCCGACGTCGACGCCCTCGATCGAGCCCTTCTCGATGCCCCAGGCGATCGTCGTGTCGCAGGTCTTGTAGTCGGGGTCCTCGCCGACCCAGCACGGGCACAGGACGTTGCAGGTGCAGACCTCGAGCAGCCGCCCCTCGATCTCGTAGCTCATCCGCGATGCCTCGCTTCCGTCTCTCACCGTTCGTCGTTCGGTCGATCGACCGAGATCGGTCGGATGACCGAACCGTACGCCGTCTGTCAAGAGGCACCTTGGGAACGACGCGTTCGCGAGCCGTGCCATCCTAGGACGCGTGACTGATCCACTCGCGATCGACGAGACGCGCATCGATCGCTGGCTGTGCGCGGTGCGCCTCGTCAAGACCCGCCCGCTGGCGACCCGGTTGTGCGAAGGCGGCCACGTCCTCGTGAATGGATCGTCGGCAAAGCCGTCGACGAAGGTCCGAGCGGGTGACCGGGTGGAGGCGCTCATCGCCGATCGCGAGCGTATCGTCGAGATCACGCGGCCGATCGAGTCGCGTGTCGGGGCCGCCGTCGCCGCTACCTGCTACGTAGACCACAGCCCGCCGGTCGTGCGGGAGGCCAGGCCAGGGATCACGCTCGTACGAGGCGAGGGCCGGCCGAGCAAGCGCCTGCGGCGCGAGTTGGAGCGTCTGCGCCGGGCCGCCGACGCCTGAGCGCCTGCGGGGGAGAGGAATGCGGCGTCGGCGCTACTGGTCCTCGTTCGCCTCGGCCGCGTCGATCGCCGCTGCGAGGTCGCCCGCGGCCAGGCCACGGGGCTCCTTGCCCTTGGGCCAGTAGAGCTCCTTGTGGACCTGCTCCGGCGGGTAGTCGCGGCCGAGGAGCGTCTCCTCGGCGGCGTTGATCATGTCGGGGTTGCCGCAGATGTACGCGACGGAGTTCGCGGCGCTGAGCCCAAGCTCGTCCAGCACGGGCTCGAGGATCGTCTCGACGCGGCCCGTCCGGCCCATCCACGAGGCGTTCGACGGATCGGAGGCGCGGGAGACCGTCGGGATGTATGTGACCGGGTACTCGCCGGACCGCTCCCAGGCCTCCAGCAGCGAGCGATAGCCGATCTCGTGGGCGTACGAGACGCCGTTCAGGAACACCGCCCGCCGAGGGGTCCCGTCGGCGAGGGCCTGCTTCATCATCGAGACGAACGGCGCGTTGCCCGTCCCCGACGAGATGAAGATGTGCATGCGCTCGTCGCCGGGCGTCAGCATGAATTTGCCCTTCGGGCCGATCATCCGCATCTTCTGGCCGACCGGCATCTCCCAGAGCAGCGTCGTGAACTGCCCGCCCTGGACGAGCCGGACGTAGAACTCGTAGCCGCTGGTGCCGGCCTCGACCGGCGGCGACGCCACCGAATACGGCCGCTGGACGATCTTGCCGTCGACCATGACCCCGATCGTCATGTACTGGCCGGGCTCGAACGGCGTCGGCTCGCCGTCGAAGCGGACCCAGAAGTAGCTGAGCGACTCCGTCTCGTCGACGCGCTTCACGAGGCTCGCGTTGTAGACCTCGTGCTCACGCTCGATGACACGCGGCGGGGCGGGCGCGAGGCTGCTCTCGGTCATGCGCCGAATGGTACCGGCCGAGGCGAGCCGCGAACCGGTCCGTTCGTCCCGTCCGGAGTGGGCCGGTCGCCACCGTCCCGCAACCGAGGCCTCGAACGGGCCGCAGGTACAATCGGGCCCACTGCTCGTGATCACGACCGGCGCCGCTGAGCGCCGTCTGCCCCGAAGGGAGCCCGCTCTGATGGCCACGACCGCACCCGTCACCGACCGCGCCCACAAGGCCGCCAAGCGCTACATCTACGCCTGGGGCGAGGGATCGGCCGAGGGCGACGGCAACATGAAGGACCTCCTCGGCGGCAAGGGCGCGGGCCTCGCCGAGATGACGAAGGCAGGGCTCCCGACGCCACCCGGCTTCACGATCACGACCGCCGCCTGCAACGACTACTTCGAGGCGGGCGAGCGGCTCCCGGACGGACTCTGGGACGACGTCCTCGAGGCGGTCAAGGAGGTCGAGCGGCGGGCCGGCAAGGGCTTCGGCGACGCCTCGAACCCGCTCCTCGTCAGCGTCCGCTCCGGCGCGAAGTTCTCGATGCCCGGGATGATGGACACCGTCCTCAACCTGGGCCTGAACGAGGACACGCTCCACGGGCTGATCGCGCTGACCGGCAACGAGCGCTTCGGCTGGGACGCGTACCGCCGGTTCATCCAGATGTTCGGCCGGATCGTCATGGACGTCGACGGCGGCCGGTTCGACACGGCCCTCGACGCGAAGAAGGACGAGCGGGGCGCGAAGCAGGACACGGACCTGAGCGCCGCGGACCTCCGCGAGCTCAGCGAGACGTTCAAGGCGATCGTCCGCGAGGACACCGGGCGTGAGTTCCCGTCGGACCCGTACGAGCAGCTCGACCTCGCGATCAAGGCCGTGTTCGCGAGCTGGTTCGGCCAGCGCGCCCGCGACTACCGCAAGTTCAACAAGATCGCCGACGACCTCGGCACTGCCGTCAACGTCGTGACGATGGTCTTCGGCAACATGGGCGACGACTCGGGGACCGGCGTCGCGTTCACCCGCGACCCGAACACCGGCGAAGACGTCCTGTTCGGCGAGTACCTGACGAACGCCCAGGGCGAGGACGTCGTCGCCGGCATCCGGACCGCCCCGAAGATCGCCCAGATGGCGACCGACATGCCGGCCGTCTACGACGAGTTCCAGCGGATCGGCAAGCAGCTCGAGAACCACTACCGCGACGTCCAGGACCTCGAGTTCACGATCGAGAAGGGCCGCCTCTACATGCTCCAGACGCGGTCGGCGAAGCGGACCGCCGCAGCCGCCGTGAAGATCGCGGTCGACATGGTCGAGGACGGCACGATCTCGAAGGAGGAGGCCGTCGCCCGGATCGAGCCGGCCCACGTCGACCAGCTCCTCCGCGCGACGTTCGACCAGAACGCGCTCAAGGGCGCGACGAAGATCGTCAACGGGCTCAACGCGTCGCCCGGCGCGGCGGTCGGACGGGCGGTCTTCGACGCCGACACCGCCGTCGAGTGGGTGGATCGTGGCGAGAAGGTGATCCTCGTCCGGATCGAGACGTCGCCCGACGACTTCCACGGCATGGCCGTGAGCCAGGGCATCATCACTGCTCGCGGCGGCGCCACCTCGCACGCCGCGGTCGTCGCCCGCCAGATCGGCAAGCCCTGCGTCGCCGGCTCCGCCGACCTCCTGGTCGACTACGCCGGCAAGCAGGCCCACTGCAACGTGACCGGCACGGAGTTCAAGGAGGGCGACTGGGTCAGCCTCGACGGCACGACCGGCGCGCTCTACCTGGGCGCGCTGCCGACGGTCGAGGCGCGGTTCGAGGACCAGCCCGAGCTCCAGCAGATCCTCGGCTGGGCCGACGGGATCCGCCGGATGGGCGTCTGGACGAACGCCGACAAGCCCGAGGAGGCCGCCCAGGCCCGGAGCTACGGCGCGCAGGGGATCGGCCTCTGCCGGACGGAGCACATGTTCCGCGAGGGCGATCGGCTCGAGATTGTCCGCGGCGCGATCCTCGTCGCGATGCGGGCGACCCGGGCGAAGGCCAAGACGGCCGCGGGCGAGCAGCTCACCAGCGACGAGCTGGAGGACGTCGCGACGTTCGACGTCGCGATGGCCAAGCTCGAGGTCCTCCAGCAGGGCGACTTCGAGGGCATCTTCAAGGCGATGGACGGCCTGCCCGTCGTCATCCGCCTCATCGACCCGCCGCTCCACGAGTTCCTGCCGAACCTCGAGGAGCAACTCGTCAAGGTCACGATCGCGGAGGAGCACGGCGGCGCGAGCGCCGAGGACAAGGAGCTCCTCGCGACGATCCGGAGCCTCCACGAGCAGAACCCGATGCTCGGTCTGCGCGGCTGCCGCCTGGGGCTGATGATCCCGGACTTCGTGAAGATCCAGACGCGGGCCATCCTCAACGCCCAGATCGCGGTCAAGAAGGCCGGCGGCAACCCGATCGCGAAGATCATGATCCCGCTCGTCGGCCACGTGAACGAGCTCGCGGCGACCCGGGCCCTCCTCGAGAAGGAGGCGACGGCGGTCCGCGAGGCGGCCGGCGGAGTCGACGTCGACTACAAGTTCGGGACGATGATCGAGGTTCCGCGCGGGGCGCTGACCGCCGACGAGATCGCCCGCGAGGCCGACTTCTTCAGCTTCGGCACGAACGACCTGACCCAGATGACGTTCGGCTACAGCCGCGACGACGCCGAGGGCGGCTTCCTGCTGAAGTACGTCGAGGACAAGATCCTGCCGTACAACCCGTTCCAGACGCTCGACGACGCGGTCGCCGGGCTGATGAAGATCGCCGTCGACAAGGGCCGCTCGACAAAGCCCGGCATCGAGCTGGGGATCTGCGGCGAGCACGGCGGCGACCCGGAGTCGATCTTCAAGTGCGAGGCGATCGGGCTCGACTACGTGTCCTGTTCGCCGTTCCGTGTCCCGGTCGCCCGGCTCGCGGCGGCCCAGGCCGCGCTGGCGGGCGCCGCGGAGCGCGACAAGTAGGCCCAACCGCCCGCGCGACGCAACCGCAGACCGACCGACCCGCCGCGAGGTGACCGCCGGCCGGCTTCGCGGCATCTTCGCCGACACCGCGCCGCTCCGGCTCGATCGCGACTACCGCTGGCTGTGGACCGGCCAGGCAATCAACGGCATCGGCAACCAGATCACCCGGATCGCCCTGCCGTTCCAGGTCTACGTTCTGACCGGTTCGACGCTCGCGGTCGCCGCCCTGACCGCGGTCCAGCTGGTCCCGATCCTCATCTTCGCGCTCGGTGCGGGCTCCGTCGCCGATGCCGTCGACCGCCGGCGGCTGCTGTTCGTGACCCAGATCGGGCTCATGGCCTGCAGCGCGGCGTTGCTCCTGCTCTCGCTCCAGCCGGCCCCGCCGCTCGTGGCCCTGTTCGCCGTCGCGTTCGTCGCGGCCGGCCTCGGCTCGGTCGACCAGCCGGCCCGCTCGTCGGCGATCCCGCGCCTCGTCCCGCCGGAGCGCCTGCCGGCGGCGATCGCCCTGAACCAGGTCAACTTCCAGGTCGGCTCGGTCGTGGGGCCGGCGATCGGCGGGCTGCTGATCGCGACCGTCGGCCTGCCCGGCGCCTACCTCGCCGACGTGCTGACGTTCACCGCGTCGCTCGCCGGGATCGCCGCGATCGCGCCGCTGCCGCCGCTCGGGGCGGTCACCCGGCCCGGGCTGTCGGCGATCCGCGAGGGCCTCAGCTTCGTCCGCGCCCGGCGGGTCATCCTCTCGACGTTCGTCATCGACCTCAACGCGATGATCTTCGGCATGCCGACCTCGCTGTTCCCGGCGCTCGCGCTCGACGTGTTCAAGGTGGGACCGGCCGGGCTGGGCCTGATGGCCGCGGCGCCGGCCGTCGGGGCGCTGCTGGGCGCGGTGTTCTCGGGCTGGGTGCCGGCCGTTCGGCGGATCGGCGTCGGGGTGATCGTGGCGGTCGCGATCTGGGGCGCCGCGATCACGCTGTTCGGGCTGTCGACGTTCTCGTTCCCGCTCGCGCTCTTCTTCCTGGCCGTCGCCGGCGCCGCGGACGTCCTCTCCGCGGTGTTCCGCTCGACGATCGTCCAGCTCGAGACGCCCGACACGCTTCGCGGCCGGGTCACGTCGATCCACATCCTCGTCGTCACGAGCGGCCCGCGGATCGGCGACATCGAGGCGGCGACGGTCGCGTCGATCGTCGGTGCCCAGCTATCGGTGGTGTCGGGCGGGCTGTTGTGCCTGGCGGGGGTCGCCGTGGTCGCCCGGCTGTTCCCGGAGCTTGCGACGCACGTCGTCCGGGTCAGGCCGGCGACGGCGGTCGCAGCCGGCGACGCCTAGGAATCACCGCGACCAAGCAGGTGACCGTCCCGTAGGGCGACGCCCGTCCATTGGTCGGCCGCGCGCCGGCCGATAGACTCAACGGGAGATGCAACCGCTGCCCGCCGCCCCGCCCGACCGGCGGCATCACGTGCTCGTCGTCGGTGGCGGGTTCGCCGGCCTGTATGCGGCGAAGGTCCTCAGCGAGGAGCCGGGCGTAACGCTCACGCTCGTCGACCGCCGCAACTTCCACCTCTTCCAGCCGCTGCTCTACCAGGTCGCGACCGGCGCACTGAGCCCGGGCGAGATCGCCCAGCCGCTGCGGTCGATCTTCCGCAAGCACAAGAACACGACGGTGCTGCTCGGCCAGGCCGTCGGCCTCGACGTCGACGCCCACCAGGTGCTGATGTCCGACGGCGGCCCGATCGACTACGACACGCTGATCGTCGCGTCGGGGGCGCACTTCGCGTACTTCGGCCACGACGACTGGGCGAAGGCCGCGCCCGGCCTGAAGTCGCTGGACGACGCGCTCGAGATCCGGCGCCGGATCCTCATCGCGTTCGAGGCCGCCGAGCGGGAGCACGACCCCGAGCGGCGGCAGGAGTGGATGACGTTCGTGATCGTCGGCGGCGGACCCACCGGCGTCGAGCTGGCGGGCGCCGTCGGCGAGATCGCGAACGACACGCTCAGGCGCGATTTCCGCTCGATCGACCCGAGCCAGGCGCGGATCGTCCTCGTCGAGGCGATGGACCGGATCCTGCTGACCTACCCGCCCGACCGATCAGCGTCGGCGAAGAAGCAGCTCGAACGGCTCGGCGTGGAGGTCCGTACCGACACGCGGGTCGTCCACATCGACGACCAGTCCGTGCGGGTCATGATCGGCGACCGCGAGGAGACGTGGCCGACGCGGACGGCGCTCTGGGCGGCCGGCGTCCAGGTGTCGAGCTTCGTCGCGGCGGTGGCGAAGGCTACGGGAGCAGCGCAAGACCGAGCGGGGAGGATCCTCGTCGAGCCGGACCTGACGATCCCCGGCCACCCCGAGATCTTCGTCGTCGGCGACGCCGCGGTCGAGCCGTGGAAGCCCGACCGGCCGACGCCGGGTGTCGCCCAGGGCGCGATCCAGGGCGGCTCCCACGCCGCCCGCCAGGTCCGTCGCCGGCTCCGCGGCCTGCCGACGCTGCCGTTCCAGTACAGCAACCACGGCGACGTGGCAGTCATCGGCCGGCTCGCGGGCGTCACCGACATCCCGTGGATGGGGCCGTTCGGGAAGCAGGGCGGGTTCATCGCCTGGGCGCTCTGGCTGCTGATCCACATCACGTACCTCATCGGGTTCGCGAACCGGGTCGTCGTCGTGACGCGCTGGGGCTGGTCGTTCTTCACCCACGGCCGGGGCTCGCGGCTGATCACCGGCGAGCCGCTGCTGCCGCCGATCGAGGAGCCGGAACCGCCCGCGTAGCTCGCGGGCTATCCTCGTCCGATGGCGCAGCGCAAGCCCGACCCCGACCGCGAATACCTCGACTACGCGACCTATCTCGGGCTCGACACGCTCCTCACCGCCCAGCGCCCGCTCAGCGACCCGCCCCACCACGACGAGCTGCTGTTCATCGTCCAGCACCAGACGACCGAGCTCTGGTTCAAGCTCATGCTCCACGAGCTCCGGGCGGCGACCGCGCTGGTCCGCCAGGACGACCTCGAGGGGAGCTTCAAGATCCTCGCCCGGGTCAAGCACATCCAGACGCAGCTGCTGAACCAGTGGAGCGTGCTCGAGACCCTCACCCCGACCGAGTACGCCCAGTTCCGCTACGTCCTGGGGCCGGCGTCGGGGTTCCAGTCGCACCAGAACCGGCTGATCGAGATCGCGCTAGGCAAGCGCGACCGGCGGGTGCTCGAGACCTTCGGCCACACGCCCGCGGTCCGGGTCGAGTTGGAGGCGGCACTC
Source organism: uncultured Chloroflexia bacterium (assembly GCA_963845925.1). Taxonomy (GTDB): domain Bacteria; phylum Chloroflexota; class Limnocylindria; order Limnocylindrales; family CSP1-4; genus CF-46. The sequence goes on along the minus strand of CAWJUA010000026.1, from coordinate 36,446 downwards.
CACGAGCCGAGCCTCTACGACGAGTTCCTGCGCTGGCTGGCCCGGCGCGGGTTTGCGGTCCCACAGGAGGTCCTCGAGCGCGACGTGACCCAGCCCTACGTCGCGAACGACGCCGTCACCGAGGTCATCGTCGCGATCTACCAGGCACCGGCCGGCAGCTGGGACGCGTACGAGATGGCCGAGAAGCTCGTCGACGTCGACGAGACGTACTCGCTGTGGCGCTACCGCCACCTGAAGGTCGTGATGCGGATCATCGGCCGAAAGCGCGGTACCGGCGGGACGGAGGGCGCGGGCTACCTCCGCGGGCTGATCGACGAGGTGTTCTTCCCCGAGCTCTGGGATGCGCGCACGGCGCTGCGAGAGCGCCAGGGCTGAGCGCGCCGCCCACCCGCAGCGGTGTGATCAGAACGTGATGACCGACCGGACGCCCTCGCCCCGCCGCATCCGCTCGAACGCCGGCTCGACGTCGTCGAGGCCGATCCGCGCCGTGACCAGCCGGTCGATCGGCAGCCGGCCCTCGAGGTGGAGCGCCGCGTAGCGCGGGAAATCGGCGGCGGGGACCGCCGAGCCGTAGTTCGAGCCGACGATCCGGCGCGCGCCGTCGACGAACGGGAAGACCTCGAATGACGCCCGCTGGCCCAGCGGCGTCATCCCGACGAGCAGCGCTGCGCCGCCCGCCGGCAGGCAACGGATCGCGAGCTCGACCGTCGCCGGCAGGCCGATGGCCTCGACGCAGACGTCGGGGCCGCCGTCGGTGGCATCCCGGATCGCCTCGGCCGTCGCGTCGCCGTCGTCGCCCGCGAGCACGCCGTCCGTCGCCCCGATCTCGCGGGCCAGGTCGAGCTTCCCCTGGACGCGATCGACCGCGATCACGCGCGCCGCACCCGCGAGGGCCGCGCCCATGACCGCCGACAGCCCGACGCCGCCCAACCCGATCACCGCGACGCTCGAGCCGGGCTCGACGGGGAGCGTCTTCGTCACCGCCCCGACGCCCGTCGCCACGCAGCACCCGATGAGCGCCGCGACCTCCGGCGGTGTCCCGTCGGGCATCGGGATCGCGGCCGCCGCGGGCACGACCTGCGACGACGCCATCGTCCCGATCGCGCAGTACGTGAGGACGTCGACGCCGCCACCCGCCCGTCGCGTCCGCGAGGTGCCGTCCGGCATCCGGTGGCTGTACGACGGCGACACCGGGCACTCCCAGACCCGGCCCGCGACGCACGATCGGCAGCGCCCGCACGGCACGAGCCACGACAACGCGACGAGCCGCCCGACGCTCAGCCCCGTGGCGACCGGGTCCAGCCCGGGCCCCAGCGCCTCGACGTAGCCGGCGCCCTCGTGGCCCATCACGATCGGGCCCGGCCGCTGCCACTCGCCGTCGCGGACGTGGAGGTCCGAGTGGCAGACGCCAGACGCGGCCATCCGGACGAGCACCTCACCGGCCCGCGGCTCGTCGAGCGTCAGCTCCTCGATCCGTGGCTCGGTCCCGGGCGCCTCGAGGACGGCGGCGCGGATCGTGAGGGCGGACATCGCCGCGAGCATACCGGCCGGAGGCCGCTCGGTCGGGGCCGGTGCCCGGCCTCCATGCTGACGGTGCGCGAACGCACCACAACCGGATGCCGGCACGCTGTCGAATCCGAGACGCCCCGCCACACTCCGCGCAGTACAGTTCGGTTTCCTGCCGCTTCGTCGTGGTTTGCCCGGTCGGCCCAAGGTCCGGGAGCAGGGTTGGACGACCGGTTCGTCAGTGGAGGGTTCTGGCGATGCCTCGTCGTCTGCTCGCGGCCATGGCCGCGATTCTTCTCGTTGCCGGTCAGGCGGGATCGGCGCTCGCCGCCGCCACCGCCGCCAAGGGAGCGGCCGGGCCGGCCGCCTCGGCGCCCATCCAGAAGGGCCTGCTCGGGGACCTCGCGAGCGGCAAGGCCGACCGCTTCGTCGTCGAGTTCTCGGCGAAGGCCGACCTGCGCGGCGCCGCGAAGGTCAAGGGCCACACCGCCCGCGGCAAGTTCGTCCTCGACACGCTGACCGCGAACGCCCGGAAGTCGCAGGCCGCCGCCCAGGCGCTCGCGAACAAGTCCGGCATCAAGGCGAAGAGCTACTGGCTCTACAACGAGATGATCGTCCAGGGCAGCGCGAAGCAGGCCCAGGCGTTCGCGAATCTGAAGGGCGTCACCGCGGTGCGCGCCCTGAAGATCTACCCGCTCGTCAAGCCCGTCCCGTCCAAGGTCGTCGTCCAGGCCGCCGCCGGCGACCCCGAGTGGGGCGTCGCGAAGATCGGCGCACCCGGTGCCTGGGACGAGGGCATCCTCGGCCAGGGCGTCGTCGTCGCGAGCGTCGACACCGGCGTCGACTTCACCCACCCCGCCCTCGTCAACCAGTACCGCGGCAACAACGGCGACGGCACGTTCACCCACGACTACAACTGGTGGGACGTCAACAACGTCTGCGGCGGCGAGCCGTGCGACAACGTCGGCCACGGCACCCACACGATGGGCACGATGGTCGGCGGTGACGGACCCGGCCCGTTCACGCCCGACACCGGCGTCGCGCCCGGCGCACGCTGGATCGCGGCCAAGGGCTGCGAGCCCGAGGGCTGCCCGGAGGACGAGCTCCTGACGTCCGGCCAGTGGATCCTCGCCCCGACCGACCTCAACGGCGACAACCCCGACCCCTCCAAGCGCCCCGACATCGTCAACAACTCCTGGGGCGGCGATCCCAGTGACACGTTCTATCTGGCCACGGTCCAGGCGTGGCGCGCCGCGGGGATCATCCCGGTCTTCTCGTCCGGCAACCCCGGCCCCGATTGCGGTCAGGGCAGCGCGCCCGGTGATTACAGCGAGGTCTTCAGCGCAGGCGCGACCGACATCGACGACAACATCGCCGACTTCTCGGGCCGCGGCCCGTCGGTGTTCGGCAAGATCAACCCCGACGTCGCCGCCCCGGGGGTCGACGTCATCTCGAGCGTCCCGGGCGGCGGCTACGCGTCGTTCAGCGGCACCTCGATGGCCGCGCCACACGTCGCCGGCACGATCGCCCTGGCGCTTTCGGCCAAGCCCGCGCTCCTCGGCGACCCGAACAACTACGCGCCGGTGACCGACGCCGTTCGCACGACGGCGGTCAACCATCTCGACGATCAGTGCGGCGGCGACGCCGACGGCGACCCGAACAACGTCTACGGCGATGGCCGGATCGACGCGAAGGCCGCGGTCGACCTCATTGCCACCGGCGGCACGCTCTCGGGCACGGTCACCGACCAGGCCACGTCGAACCCGATTGGCGGCGCCACGGTCACCGCAAGCAACGGCGACCGCGCGTTCGACGCTGTCACCGACGCAAACGGCGACTACACGCTCCACCTGGCCGCGGGCAGCTACGTCGTGACGGGGACCGCGTTCGGCTACGCCACCGCCGTCTCGTTCGCCGTCACGATCCAGACCGACCAGACGACCGACCAGGACTTCGCCCTGGACGCGCTGCCGCGGTTCACGGTCACCGGCCACGTCCGCGCCTCCGAGGACGGCTCGCCGATCGCGGACGCCACCGTCCGTGCGATCGGCACGCCCGTTCCGCCGGCGACGACCGACGCGGCGGGCGCCTACTCCCTCGAGCTGCCGATCGGCGACTACACGCTCCACGCGTTGGCCGGCGGCTGCACCGAGCAGGGCGAGGCGGCGATCAGCCTCGTCGACCACGACATCACCCAGGACTTCTCGCTGTTCCGCAAGCTCGATGACTTCGGCCACGGCTGCCGCCCGATCCCGTTCGACTGGGTCGACGCCGGCAACCAGACGGCGCTGTACGGCGAGGAGATCGTCGGCCGGCTGCATCTCCCGTTCGACTTCGAGTTCTACGGCGAGACCTACTCCCAGATCTGGCTGTCCGAGAACGGCTACGTCAACTTCCTGGGGCCCGACCAGTTCAACTTCATTCCGTCATCGATCCCTTCGGCCGCGACGCCGAACGCCGCGATCTACCCCTTCTGGCAGGACATGACGCTCGACGCCCAGAGCTCGATCGACTACGCAACGGTCGGCTCGAGCCCCAACCGGGCGTTCGTCATCGAGTACTCCTCGGTCGAGATCTTCGGGTCGCCGACCCATGTCTCGTTCGAGATCAAGCTCTGGGAAGACGGCCGGATCGACATGCTGTACGGCCCGAACCCGGCCAGCCCCGGTGACGGTCGAAACGCGACGATCGGCATCGAAAACGCCGATGGCAGCGATGCCCTCGAGTTCGGCTTCCTCGATCGCGGCGTCATCGATCCGAACAGTGCCTTCCGCTACGAGCACGTCCCGAGCGGCCTGGTCCACGGCACCGTGACCGACGCCAACGACGGTGATCCCGTCGTCGGAGCCGCGATCGTCGCCATGCCCGGCTTGCGGCGGACCACGACCGACGCCGACGGCAACTACTCGCTGCGGCTCCGGCCCGGCGCGTACACCCTCACGGCCTCCGCCATCAACTACGTCGACGCGTCGCATCCCGCGACCGTCGCCGACGAAAGCGACTCGACGATCGACTTCAGCCTCGACGCGGCGGTTGGCGCGGTCGCCCCGGACACGGTCAACGAGACCGTCGCCTACGGCGACACCACCAGCGTCGACCTGACGTTGTCGAACACCGGGACGGCGCCGCTCGTCTGGGAGGCGAAGGAGCGCAACCTCGGCGCGACGACGCCCGAGCTGCCGGCGCCCACCATGGTCGTCAAGCGCAACGTGATCTGGGGTCGCCAGCCGATCCCGGCGGCGTTCCCGAGAACCGTCATCAACGACACGACCCCGGGACCGGCCGACATCTCCCTCACCACGATCATCACGGACCCGGCCGGCGATTCGCTCGACGCGAACGACGTCACCACGGTCCGAGCCGGCGGCGACGGCCAGACGGTCGCCGCGATGGCGATCGATTTCGCGCCGGGAACGCCGATGAACGCCATCGGCGGGTATGTCTACTTCGACACCGACCAGGACCCGACGACCGGACTGCCCGCGGAGGCCCTGTTCGGCAAGCCGACCCAGGACCTCGGCCTCGAGTACTTCGCTGACCTGTTCGAGCTCAACGACGGGATCGTCCCGATCTGGAGCGCCGACACCGGCGATCTCGTCGCGGTCGTAGACGCCTTCATCGACGGGAACTCGGTCCGGTTCGACATGCCGCTCGAGGCGCTCGGCGGCGACGACGGGTCCATCAATACCGGCATGGTCGTCGGCCTCCTCGGCCCGTCCGACTGGGCGCCCGACGAAGGCCACGGGACGATCGAGCCGTTCTCGGACGCGCCGTGGGTCAGCGAATCGCCGGAGTCCGGCGAGGTCGCGCCCGGTGGCACCCAGACGGTCACGCTGAACCTGGGCGGGGCGACGCTGCCGCCCGGCGAGTACCACGCGCTCGTCGTCCTCGTCACGAACGCTCCTCGGCAGACGCAGCTTCCGGTCGACGTGACATTGACGGTCACGCTGCCGCCGGAGTTCGGCGCGATCACCGGCACGGTCAGCGACGCCCACTCGGGCGAGCCGCTGGCCGGCGCCACGGTCGACGTCCACGCGACGTGGAAGGGCGCACCGCTCGACCTCTCGGCGACGACCGCCGAGCGACGGCACGTACTCGATCGTCGGCCCGGCCGGGACGTGGGCCGCGGACTACTCGCTCGACGGCTATGTCCCGGTCAGCCAGCAGGTCACGATCGTCCAGGGCGTCACGACCTCCGGCGTCGACGCCGCCCTCCACCTCGATCAGCCCCACGCCACCATCGACCCGGGCTCGCTGACCTTCGTACTCACCCCGGGTCGCACCGCGCACGGGACGGTCAACCTCGGCAACGTCGACGGTCATGAGCCCCTGACGTTCACGGCCGACGAGGTCAAGGTTGCCGGCTCTCCCGCCGCCGCCACGACCCTCAAGGCAGGCACGGTGTCCAGCAAGGCACCGGTCGGGCACAAGGTCATCCGAGTCCAGAGCCACGTCATCAAGCCGAATGACACGACCGAGCAGCCCGCCGACGTGCTCGTCGTGATCGACGCCCTGCCGTGGGACAGCGAGGCGCTGTTCAACGTCCTGTCGGGTGACGGCGTCGTCTTCGACGCGATCAACTCCGACTCGATCGGCGACCTCGACCTCAGCCGCTACTCCCTCGTCATCGTCGCCAACGACCAGCCCCAGAGCTTCTACGACAACTTCGCCGCGAACCTCTCAGCGTTCGAGGCGTACGTGACCGGCGGCGGCTACCTCTGGGTCAGCGCGGCCTCGACAGGGTTCAACGGCGGCGACTTCGACGGCGGCGTGCTGCCGGGCGGCGTCACCGTCCACGGCGGGTTCGATTCGTCCAACGCGATCACCGATCCGGCGCACCCGATCGTCGCCGGCATGCCAAACCCGTTCACCGGCAACTTCGCGAGCCACGAGACCTTCGGCGACCTCGTCGCCGGCACCGACGTGATCGCGACGCAGACGGTGAACACCGACCCGACGCTGATCGAGTACGACCTCGGGGCCGGCCACGTGCTCGCCTCGTCGCAGCCGTACGACTTCGGCTTCGACAACGGCGAGGACACCGGCCTGATCCTCGTCAACGGTGTTCCGTACACGTACAACAAGGCGATCAGCATCGACGCGCCGTGGCTGACCGAGAGCCCGACCGCGGGTACCGTGGCGACCGGCGACAGCCAGGCGATCACGGTCTCGGTCGACTCGACCGGCCTTGCGCCGGGCGTGTATCGGGCCGCGATCCGGATCCGGACCAACGATCCGGACAACGCCCGGATCCTGGTGCCGGTGACGCTCGTCGTCCCGAAGTACCAGCAGGGCGTCAACGCCGGCGGCAATGCCTACGTTGACCCGACCACCGGCGACCTGTACGCGACCGACCGGGCGTTCTCGGTTGGTGGCTTCGGCTACGTCGGCGGGCAGGCCCGATCCAGCCCTGGCGCGATCGCCGGAACCGACCGCGATCCGCTCTACCAGGATCTGCGGACGGCCATGTCGGCCTACCGGTTCGCCGTCCCGAACGGCGTGTACCAGGTCGACCTGTCGTTCGCGGAGCTCCAGCTCAAGAAGGCCGGCGGACGCGTCTTCAGCGTCTCGCTGGAGGGCACCGCAGTCGTCTCGGACCTCGACGTGTTCGCCGCCGCCGGCGGCCAGCGGGTCGCCTACGACCGGTCGTTCATCATCGAGGTCACCGACGGGGTCCTCGACATCGGGTTCGTCGCCCAGCGCGGCGACCAGCCGATCGTCAACGGGATCCTCGTGACGGAGCTTCCGCCGGGAGCGCCGGGCAACTAGTCGATCGCTGATGAGAGCGGGCCCGGCCTCCGGCCGGGCCCTCTTCGTTGCGTGGCCGCGGCACGAGCGCGGCGGCGCGCCTCGGCGGCCCCGTCAGCCGCCCGTGACGACGAGCACGCCGGTCATTCCGTAGGCCTCGTGGCCCGGCAGGTGGCAGACGTACGTCAGCGTCGCTCGTGCGGTGCGCGAACGTGATCGTCGTCCGGATCGTCCGGCCGGCGTCGATCGAGACCTCGGTCGGGCGGGCGTTGTGGTACGGCTCGGTGCCGGTGCGGTGGCGCTCGTGGAGGGCCGCGTCGCCGACGATCCACTCGTGGTCGATCGGGTCGGTGTTCGTGATCACGAAGGTGATCGGGCGGCCGGCCGGGACGCGGATCTCGGCCGGGTCGTAGTGCGAGTAGTGGATCGTGATCGGGACGACGAGCGGCTCCGGCTCGTGGTCCACGGCTCCGGCGACGACCGCCGCCCCGAGCGCGGCCGCGAGGCCCAGCCCGAGCGCGGCGATCGCGCGATCCAGCGCCATCGGTAGCGACCCGGCCCTTACGCCCGGGTCTCGCCGCCGGGGCGGTAGCGGGTCATCAGGAAGATCCCCACGACCCCGACGATCGAGAAGATCACGGCCAGCAGCAGCCGGCCCGGGTCGATCCCGGACGCCACGCTCTGGACCGTCTGCGCGACCTGCGCCGCCCCCGGCAGCGCCAGGCCGGCGTCGACCCGCGACGGGGCGCTGGCGCCCGACGGGTCGATCGCCAGGTCATAGGTCAGCCCGCTCGCCGCCGAGTCGACGGCCACCTTCGTCAGCCACGCCGACGAGGGGACCCACTCCATGCCGCGGTCGCTCCGCAGGTCGGACAGCAGCGATCCCGTCGCCCAGGCGCTGTAGTCGAGGCGGATGCCGTTGTCGCCGGTCGGCGTCGGGAGCAGCGCGGGGCGCCGGTCGGTCATGAGGTAGACGTCGGCGTCGATCCGCTCCTGGCCGGTCTTGCCGAGGGCGAGGATCCGGAGCGGGACCCACGGCCGGTCGGTCGGGATCGTGATGTGGACCGGCGTCCCGTCGCCGATCTGCTGGCCGCGCTGCGCGGCGGCGTCGGCGTCGAACGCGGCGGCGAGGAAGATCGGGCTGCGCGTGGCGTAGAAGTCGAGGACCTCGGGCGCGTCGGGCGGGAGGCGGAAGCCGTGATCCTTGGCCCACGCGCCGATGTCCTTCGAGCCGCCCCGCAGGACCGTGATGTCGAGCGCGTCGATCTTGACCTTCATCAACTCCTCGGCGCCGCTGGCCGCGGCGCTGGCCCGCACGGCGTCGAACGCGGCGGGAACGGGCGGGTTCGTCTCGCGGATCAGCCGCTGGAGCGTCCAGTCGCCACCCTTCACGACGCTCGACGGGATGCCGGGCAGGGGCGTGATCGAGCCGAACGCGCCGCCACCGCCCGCGAACTGGAAGGCGGTGACGTAGTGCTCCTGGCCGTCGTGGTAGCCGGCGAAGGTCGTCGTCCGGAGCAGGTTCACCGCGCCGTTGGGGCCGATGAGCCCGCCGCACGCGAGCGCCGGTGCAGCGGTGATTAGGAGTCCCAGCGCCGCGGCTGGGATCATGATGCCGAATCGCCTCATCGGTCGATCTCCTGGGCGGGGCGGACGATGCGGGTCCGCAGTTGCCGCCCCTGACGCCGACCGTCAGACACCAGTTCCTCAGGCCAATGGCGTCGCGGAGCTCCGCCTTGGACTTCGGAGGGCCGGTCGCAGATCAGCTCTCGCAGATTCGAGGCTGGCTACGGCTGCTCGATCTTCACGTCGTCGAGGCCCGCCTCGACTGTGCTGTCGGGTCCGCCGTCGGTCGCCACGAAGACGAGCCGGACCGTCTGGCCGGCCCACTTCGAGAGCGGCGTCCCGGCCTTCACCCAGCGGGCGCCGTCGGCGAACGCCGTGCCGTACTCGCGGAAGACCCGCGTCTTCACGCCGCCGGCATCGACGTAGACCTGGAACGAATCGGCCTTCGAGCTGTTCGGACCGTGAGCGAAGTAGTAGCGGAATGTGAGCGACCCGACCGTCGCCGGCAGCGCGATCGGCGCGGACCGGATCGTCGTGGAGCCGCCGTCGAGATCGTTGGCGCTCGCGCTGCCGTCGGCCTGACCGCCGGTCACCATCGCGAGCTGGCCGGAGTACGCCGCGCCGAGCTGGAGCCGGGTGCTGCCGAGCGCGGTTGGCTGGGGCGCGCGCGGCGCCCAGGTGCCGCGGACGGCGGTGTCGGTGCCGTACGGGTTGAACTGCCAGCCGCGGTTGATCTCGAAGTCGTCGCGGAACGGGCCGCAGTCGGTCCTCTCCTTGCCGATTGCCCGGTACGGGCAGCCGGCGATGTCGAGGAAGTAGAGGAGCGCCCCGCGGTTGCGCGCGGTCTGCGGCGCGATCTGCTCGTCGGGCGGGTAGTGGTCGCCCCAGACCGTGGACGTCTCGGGCGGGTAGAGCTCCCACGTGTACGAGAAGATCCGGTGGCGGCCGTAGAGCCAGTCGATCTGGTCGCCGTCGGTGATGTAGAGGTCGCTCGACTGCTCCGCCTTGTAGCCGTTGAGCCTGGCCATCGCCTTGCCCATCGTCACGAACGCGGTGTGGTCGTCGATCGACATGTCCGGCGGGATGTCGGTCTTCGTGTGGCCGTACGGCCAGAGAATCAGCTGGCCGTTCGTGTGGAACGTGATGTGGGCGCGGATCTGCTGGATCCCGTTCTTCACCCGGCTGTTGACGAAGTCGCGCATCGCCCGGGTCTCGGGCGCGGAGAACGCCTTCGGGCCGCGGTACGTCTCGGACGAGGTGCTCCCGGACGAGCCGCCGCAGCAGCCCCAGCGGTAGTCGTAGTTGCGGTTCAGGTCGGTGCCCACCTGGCAGCCGCTGCAGTTCGGCTGGCGGTTCTTGCGCCAGGCGCAGTACGGGGCGTGGGACCCGCCGCACGTCAGGTCGTACTCGCCGCCGTCGGGGTTGACCATGAAGATGATGTAGACCTCGCGGGTGTTCACGAGGTTCGTGATCGTCGAGTCCTTGCCGTAGTTGTCGGCGAGGAGGTGGAGCAGGTAGAGCGCCTGCTCGACCGTGAAGTGCTCCCGGGCGTGGTGGAGCGCGTCGAAGAGGACCTCGGGCTCGTTCTCGTCGGTCGCGACGTTGTCGCTGATCTTCGCCGCCCACAGCTGGCGGCCCTGGTAGCTCTTGCCGATCGAGAAGACCTGGACGATCGACGGGTGGGCCGCGGCGACCGCGTGGATCTCGGCGGCCATCTCGGAGTAGGTGTGGTAGCGCGAATCCTTCGGCGGGAAGTTGCCCGCGAACGCCGGCCCGACGGTCGCGCCGAGCAGCGTCAGCGCGAACAGGCCAGCGGCGGCGAGTCGGTGGGGAATGGACAGGTGGGGGCGGCGACGGTTGCGTCCTGCCATCTGCGTAGAGTGAGGGTCGGTGGTGCGCGAGCGCAACCCGACGGTCGGGCGCGGGGCGAGGGTACGAACCTCTCAGGCCCGACGGTCGACCGGCAGCGAGAACCGGAACGTCGCGCCGGCGCCGGGCGGGCTCTCGGCCGTGATCGACCCGCCGTGGGCCTCGACGAGCCCGCGGGCGATCGCCAGGCCCAGCCCGGACCCGCGCAAATCGGCCGACTTCGCGAACCGGTCGAAGACGTGAGGCAAGAGGGCCGGGTCGATCCCGGCGCCCGTGTCGGCGACCGTGACCTCGACGCGCCGCGCCTCGCCGCCGCCCTCGACCGCGCCGCGGACGGTGACCGTCCCGCCGGGCGGCGTGTGGCGGATCGCGTTCGCGACGAGGTTCGCGACGACCTCGCGAATCCGGACCGGGTCGACCTCGAGGATCGGCAGGTCGTCCGGCACCTCGATCTTCAGCCCGACGCCCGCGGTCGTCGCGGCCGCCTCGAACGACCCGACCGCGTCCGTCACGAGGACGTCGAGGTCGGTCGGCTCGTGGTGGAGGGCGAGCCGGCCAGCCTCCGTCTGGGTGATCGTCCGGAGGTCGTCGACGAGCCGGGTCAGGACTCGGGTCTCGTCGAGGATCGACTCGAGGTGCTCGCGGTCGGGCTCGTGGACGCCGTCGAGGATCGCCTCGACGTTGCCCTGGACGACCGCGAGTGGCGTCCGCAGCTCGTGACCGACGTCGGCGAGCAGCGTCCGTCGCTGGGCCTCGCTCGTCTCGAGCCGGCCGGCCATCGAGTTGAAGCCACGGACGAGGTCGCGGACGGGCCGCGGCGCCCGGACCGGGACGGGGACTCGCACGGAGTAGTCGCCCTCCTCGACCTTCTCGGCGGCGACGAGCAGCTCGTCGAGCGACGACGCGCTCGACCGGATCCGGTGACCGGCGCCGGCGAACGCGACCGCGGCGAGGATCAGCACGACCAGTCCGAGCAGCCGGGCGACGTCGCCCACGGGCCCGGCCGCCGCGATCACGCTCAGGACCGCCGCGATCATCCCGATGAGGACGATGAAGAACACGAAACCGAACAGGCAGCCGAACCCGCCCATGAACGGCCGGCCACGGCGGCGCCAGCGCGGACCGCGCTGGGGCGGCCAGGCCTCGCCCGACGGCCACCACGGCGGCGGGTCCTTGGGCAGCTCGCGCCCCGGCCAGCCGCCGGTCCGGCGCCAGCGCTGCCAGTCCTCGCGCGAGTCCGGGTCGCGGCCGGGCGGCGTCACGCGCGCTCGTCCGCGAAGCGGTAGCCGACGCCGTAGACCGTCAGCAGGTAGCGCGGCGAGCGTGGCTCGGGCTCGAGCTTGCGCCGGATGTTCTTGATGTGGGTGTCGATCGCCCGCTCGTACGACTCGAACGCGACGCCGTGGACGGCGTCGAGGAGCTGGGACCGGGTGAAGATCCGGCCGGGCTGGGCGGCGAGCGTCGCGAGGAGCTGGAACTCGGTGGGTGTCAGCTCGACCGGCCGGCCGCCGGCGTCGACCCGCATCCGGGGCACGTCGAGCGTCACGTCGCCGGCGCGGATGAGCTCGCGGGCGCCGGCCGGCGCGGCCGCAGCGTCGACCCGGCGGAGGACGGCTCGCACCCGGGCGACGAGCTCGCGCGGGCTGAACGGCTTCGTCAGGTAGTCATCCGCGCCCAGCTCGAGCCCGAGGAGCTTGTCGAGCTCGTCGTCGCGTGCCGTGAGCATCACGATCGGCAGCGTCGAGTCGCGTCGGATCACCCGGGTGACGTCGAGGCCGTCGATCTCGGGCAGGCCCAGGTCGAGGACGACGAGATCCGGATGGGCCCGATCGACCGCCTCGAGCGCCGCCCGGCCGTCGGGCGCGACGACGACGGCGTAGCCGGCGTGCTCGAGGTAGTCCCGGGCAAGCGCCGCGATCTTGGGCTCGTCGTCGACGACGAGGATGGTCTTCATGGCGTTCGCATCGTAGAGGAGGGAAGCGGAGGCGCCGGCCTCGGTTGCTGAGGCCGGCGCGTGGAGGAGGGAAGGTGCGCGGGGGACCGCGCGGGGTCGTCGATGTGGTGGCGGGTCAGCCGGCGACGGCCGGGCCGCCCGGGCCGCTCTGGGCGCTGCCGCCGCTCGTGCCCCCCGTGCCGCTCGTGCCGCTCGTCCGGTGGAGCTCGTCGTGGACCTCGCGGACCCGGTCGTTCCAGGCGTCGCGGCCACCGTTGTCCCAGCCGCGGCCGTAGCCGCCCGGCCCGTAGCCGCCCCGTCCACCGCGGCCCCAGCGACCCCAGCCGAACACGGCCCGGATCAGCCCGAACACGATGAACAGGAAGAAGAAGAAGGCGAAGAAGCCGAAGAACCCGAACCCGGGTCCCCAGCCCCAGCCCCAGCCGGCATACGGCGCGGCCGCGTAGCCCGGGGCGACGACGACGCTGCCGCCCTCGGCGGCGACGTTCTGGGCGAGACCGGCGGTCACGCCGGCGTTGTAGGCCGTGACACCCAGGGCGGTCGCGCCGATCCCCAGGATGATCACGAGCAGGATGGCTGCGAAGGTTCGTCCGCTCATGGTGGTCGTTCCGTACTCCCGTGTCGGGCGGTTCGTGGATGTCCGCCTCTCTGGCGACGATCCTCGCGCTCGAATGTGGAGCGGATGTGGAGGCGGCGCGGAGGTCCGGTGCAGGCTCGGGGGATCGGCGGGTGAGCCGCGGGTGAGCGGCCACTGCTAGCCTTCGCTTCGTGCCAACGCCCGTCCTCGCCGAGCCGGATCGGCTCCTCGCGGACCTCAACCCGGCCCAGCTCGAGGCGGTTCGCGCGGTCGACGGACCCGTCGCGATCATCGCCGGCGCCGGGACCGGGAAAACCCGCGTCATCAGCCGCCGCGCGGCCTACGCGATCGCCACCGGCCACGTCCCGGCGGACCAGGTCCTCGTCGTGACGTTCACGGACAAGGCGGCGGGCGAGATGGCCGACCGTCTTCGCGGCCTGGGCCTGCCGGGCGTCACGGCCCGGACGTTCCACGCTCACGCACTGAGCCAGCTCCGGTTCTTCTGGCCGCTTCACCACGACGGCGCGCCGCTGCCGCAGCTGCTCGACTCGAAGCTGCCGTTGCTGGGGCGGATCGCCCGCCGGCTGCCCGGCCACTACCGGTTCACGCCCGCCAAGGACCTCGCCGACGAGATCGAGTGGGCGAAGAGCCGGCGGATCGGGCCGCGGCGACTACGAGCAGGCCGCGGCGACGGCCTCGCGCGAGCCGCCGATCCCGCTCGACCTGTTCGTCCGGGCCTACGCCGACTACGAGCGCTCGAAGGCGCGCGCCGGGCGGATCGACTTCGACGACCTCCTGACCGAGACGATCGACCTCCTCTCGACCAATGCCGAGGCCGCGGCCACGATCCGGGCCCGCAAGCGCTGGTTCAGCGTCGACGAGTTCCAGGACACGAGCCCGCTCCAGGACCGCCTCCTGGCGCTGTGGGCGGCCGAGTCGCCCGATGTCTGCGTGGTCGGTGATGCCGACCAGACGATCTACACGTTCGCCGGCGCGTCGCCGGCCTACCTCGAGACGTTCGCCGACGTCCATCCCGGCTCGCGCGTCGTCGAGTTGACGGAGAACTACCGCTCAACGCCGGAGATCCTGGGCCTCGCGAACCGCCTCCTCTGGAGCGCCGGCCGGCCGAAGCGGCTGAGCGCGACGCGGCCCGCCGGCCCGGCACCGACGATCACGCGGCACGCGACGGACGATGCGGAGCTCGCCTGGCTCGTCGGGCGGATCCGGGCGCTCGTGGCCGACGGCACGCCGCCCGCCGAGATCGCGGTGCTGGTGCGGACGAACGCCCAGCTCGAGCCGGTCGAATCCGCGTTGACTCGGGCCGGGGTCGCGTTCCGCGTCCGGGGCGTCGCGTTCTTCCGGCGGCAGGACGTCCGGGCGGCGATCGACGTCGTCCGCCGCTCGAAAGATGCGGCGTCGGCGACGGGCGTCGCGCTGCGGGCCGCCGTCCGGGCGGCGTGGACGAGCGAGCTGGGGTTCGAGGACGACGCCGGGGAGCGGGGAGCGGAGGCGCGCGAGCGGGCGGCGGCGATGGCGACGCTGGCGGGGATCCTCGACGACCTCGTCGGGGCGTCGGCGTCGCTCGGCCGGGACGACCTGCTGGCCGCGTTCGCCCGGCGGGCCGCCGACGAGGATGCGGCCGGGGCCGCGGACGGCGGCGGCGTCGAGCTCGCGACGTACCACCGGGCGAAGGGCCTCGAATGGGACGCGGTCTTCCTGCCGATGCTCGAGGACGGGTCGCTGCCGATCCGCCAGGCCTTCGACGACGAGGAGGCGCTCGAGGAGGAGCGGCGGCTGCTCTACGTCGGGATCACGAGGGCCCGGCGTCCATCTCGCCCTGTCGTGGGCGGAGCGTCGCGGCGGAGCACGGCGACCCAGCCGGTTCATCGCCGGGCTCGGCGACCGGAGCGGGATCGCCGTCAGCCGGCCCGCGGTGGCGGGCGATCCGCGTCCGAAGGGGCCGCGGAGCGCTGGCGCGCTCGCCGGACACGCCGGGCATCGCCGCGCTGCGCACCTGGCGGACCGCCCGGGCGAAGGCGGACGAGGTGCCGGCCTACGTCGTCGCCCACGATGCGACGCTCCTGGCGATCGCCGAAGCCCGTCCGACGACGCTCGCGGCGCTCAGCCGGGTGAAGGGCATGGGCCCGACGAAGCTCGACCGCTACGGGGCCGAGATCCTCGCTGCGCTCGGGGCCGCGACGGCGGACGACTGAGGCGGTCCCACCCTCCCGCCCCGATCGGGCTACGGCCCGCTGACCCGGCCGGGGGGTTGTTGCACATTTGCAAGGCAGGGCATACTTCCCCGCATCACAGGTTCCCGCACACAGGGACCGACAACCGCATCGCCGCTCGGCAGCCCCCTCCGAGCCGCTTACCGGGCCCGCTCGCGACCGCTCACCGGTTGCGTCCCGCCCGTTCCGTGGCCCCGCCTCATCGCCCCCATTCAGCGCGCCCCCGCTCGCTGCCGTCGCGGCCCGTCCACCGTCGCCTGCGTCTGCGTGCGCGGCGTCCGGGAGAGAGGAGGCACGAGTCTTGCTCGGTCTTGCAAACGGCGTCCAGCGGGCGTCTCTCAGGGATCCACGGGTCCCGGTCGCGACTCGTTCGCGAACGCTTCGTCGGCGCGGTCCTGATGGCCGCCCTGCTCGCATCGTTGATCGCGGTCCCGGCCCAGGCTTCGGCCCGCCCGACGGTCCGCATCCCGTCACTCGCGACCCTCACCGTCACCGCGGCCCCGCGCTACTGGTGGCCCGAGGAGATGTTCTACCTGGGCCTCCTCAACTGCACCCGGACCGGCGGCTGGGTCCAGTCGGACGGCTCGTGCAAGGGCTACGGCAGCGGCCGCTATAGCGCGTACGTCGCCCCGATCCGCCACTCGACCGGCATGAGCGACCTCGTGTCGCGGCCCTACGCGAGGCTCTTGGCGACGAAGAACATCTGCACCCACTTCTACGGTGGGACGCCGCTCGACCGGATGCGCCGCGCCGGGTACACGAGCATCACGCAACTGGGGCGAGAACATCGGCTGCCGGACGGCGTCGTACGCCAGGACCGCGGTCCTCGCGTCGCACCTGTTCTTCCAGTCCGAGAAGTCCACGAACGGTGGCCACTGGCGGAACATGAAGAACCCGGCCTTCCACTGGGTCGGCATCGGCGTCTGGAAGTACAGCGGCCGGGTCCGGCTCGTCGTCGACTTCAACGCCTGAGATCCCGCCGCCGGCAGGCGGCCCAGCAGGGACAAACGAGGCCCGGTCGCGCGACGCGCGGCCGGGCCTGTCGTTCCCCCCGGCGGCGTTGCACGCACCGGGCTTGGGCCCGGTTACGGGCCCCTCACGGCGATGCTAGCGTCGCCGCCGGGCAGGCGATCCACCACCGGCCTTGCAGAAACGTATCAACGGCCGCGATCGCTTCCGCACCCGGCCACGCGATTTCGTTCGCGCGTCACCCGCCCAGGACTCGTGACCCCGATCGCTCGAACGATCGGGGCATCGGGACGCGACATTCGGGCCATGGGGTCGTTGCCCCGTCTCTCCTAGGGTCAGGCGACCAGCCAGTGGGAAGGGATATCGCTGCCCGTGTTCGGAACGTCGCCTCGCCTCCGCCGCCCGCTCCTGCTCGTGCTCGTCTACGGCGCGTTCCTGGCTCTCGTCGGGATCACCGCGACCGCGCAGTCGGTCATGGTGTCCGCCCATTTCTCGACGGCGATGCTGAACGACGTCGTCGGCAGCGACGCGGCCACGACCCGGGCCTTCGTCAACGCCCACGCCCGGACGACCGACTTCGACCCCGCCGCGCCATCGGCCGATCGGGTGAAGGCGCTCGAGGAGCAGCTCGCGACGCTCACGAGCACGGGTGAGCTGCTCCGCGTCGAGATCCGCCGGCCGGATGGCACGGTCGTCGCGGCCAGCGAACCTGGCGCCAGCGGACGAACCGCCGCCGCCGACCCGGCGTTCGCGGCCGCCACCCAGGGCAACGCCCAGGCGGCGATCGTCCCGGTCGCCGAGGCGGCCACCGCGCCCGGCGCCGCGGGGCTCCAGGCCGAGACGGTCATCCGCGAGGAGCTGCCGATCGAGACCGGCGGCCAGGTCCGCGGCATCGTCGTCATGTGGCGCGACGCCGCGCCCGTCCTCGCCCGCCTCGCCGACGTCCGGCGGGACGTGGTCCTCGTCACGCTGAGCGCCGGGCTGATCGCCGCCGCGCTCCTGTTCTTCATCTTCCGGGCCGCCCAGACCCGGCTCACCCGGCAGACCGCGGAGCTCGTCGAATCGACCCGCCGCGACCCGCTGACCGGTTCGCTCAACCACGGCGCGCTCGTCGCCCACCTCGCCGAATCGATCGAGCGCGCCAGGACGGCCGGGGCGCCGCTCGGCGTCGCGCTCGTCGACATCGACAACTTCCGGCTCCTCAACGACATCCACGGCCACGGCGCGGGCGACGAGGCCCTGCTCGCGGTCGACGGGCTGATCGCGGGGCAGCTGCCCGACGGCGTCGTCGCCGGCCGCTACGGCCCGGACGAGTTCCTGCTCGTCGCCCCGGCCGGCGCCGTGGCAGCGCTCGAGCCGACGCTCGGCCGGCTCCGGACCGCGCTCGCCGACCTCGCGCTCCAGTTCGAGGCGACGGAGCGCCTGCCGATCACGATCAGCGCCGCGATCGCGACGTATCCAGAGCACGGCGACTCCGTGACGTTGCTCCTCGCCGCCGCGGCCCGGACGCTCCACGAGGCGAAGGCGAGTGGCGGCGACGCGGTCCGCGTCGCAGGAGTGGACGCCACGGCGCCCGTCACGGTCGCCTCGTTCGACGTGCTCCAGGGCCTCGTCCATGCCGTCGACACGAAGGACCGCTACACGAAGCGCCATTCCGAGGACGTCGCCCGCTACGGCGTCTTCCTCGCGCAGCGGGTCGCGGCCCCGGCGGAGCTCATCGCGACGATCCGGACCGCCGGGCTGCTCCACGACGTCGGCAAGATCGGCATCCCCGACGCGATCCTGCGCAAGCCCGGCAAGCTGACCGACGCCGAGTACGCGGTCGTCAAGCAGCACGTGGCACTGGGCGACGCGATCGTCCGCGACCTGCCCGACGTCGAGCTGATCCGGGCCGGGATCCGCCACCACCACGAGCGCTGGGACGGCGATGGCTACCTCGACCGGCTCGCCGGCGAGGACATCCCGCTGATCGCCCGGATCCTCGCGGTGGGCGACGCCTTCTCGGCGATGACGACGACGCGGCCGTACCGCAAGGCGCTCGACGTCCGGGAGGCGCTGCACCGGCTCGAGGATGCGGCCGGGAGCCAGCTCGACGCGGCCCTCGTCAGCGCGTTCGTCGACGGGATCGAGACGGCCGAGGACGCGCCGCTGCCCGGGTCGTCGTCGACCCCCGCCCTGTGGACGCCGCGCGTCGCGTGACGGTCCGCGCGACGCGCGCGCGCACCGCAGCTCCGATCCTTGCCGTCTTGCTCGTCTGTCTGCTCCCGGGCGTCACGCTCGCGGCGCGCCTCTGGACGTTCACCGGGTCGCCGCTCGTCGCCTCCGTCGGCGTGCCGGTCACGGTGACGCTGAACGTGAAGAACATCGGCGGCAGCGGAGGCGGCGACGAAATGACCTGCGTCCAGGTCGATGTCCCGTCGACGCTCGCGGTCTCGGCGGTTGCGATCGTCTCGGTCAAGGGCCAGACGTCGGCAGCGATCCACCGATGGCAGGCATCGACCGCTCCGATCAGTGGCGGGGTCCGGGCGACGTTCAAGAACCCCGCCGACGACAACCCGCTCGTCGGGCTCCCGGCAGGCGACGCAGCCGTCTTCACGATCACCGGGACGGCGTCAGCGGTGGGACCGCTGACGTTCACGGGCCATGCGTTCGACAAGCCGGGCTCGAGCGGCGACCCGAAGTGTGGCTCCGGGACATTCCCGACGATCGGGATCGTCCTTAGCGTCGCGCTCCCGACTCCGACGCCGACGCCTGCACCCACGCCCGGGCCGACGCCGGCACCGACACCGTCGCCATCACCGAAGCCGACCCCAACTGCGACCCGGACGCCGACGCCCACCCCAACGCCCACGCCGACGCCCACGCCGATCCTCCCGCTGCCGACGATCTCCCTCGCCGCCCCTGCCCTTGCCACTCCCGACGCCGACGCCCGCGCCGGGGGCGACACCTGCCGCCGACCGCCCGGCCGACCCCGTCGCCGCTGGGCGAGCCGACGCCGACGCCGACTCGGAGCCCCAACCCGGGCTCGAGCCCCAACCCGGGCTCGAGCGCCGGCCCGGGCTCGAGCGCCGGCCCGACGCCGTCGGATGGAGGATCGGCAGCCGGTGGTCCCGGGTCCGGCGGCGGGCCGGGGGTCGGTCCCGGCACGGGGACCGGCTCCGCCGGCGGCTCGAGCGGGACCGCCTCGGGTGGTGGTGGCGACGGCACGGACGCGGACGGGCCGGTGTTCCGGATCGCCGGCGATGGGCCGGACGCCGTCGTGCCGGTCGTCGGGGCCGCGTTCGCGGGCTTCGACTCGATCGACTGGGCGGTCCCGGCCCTGACGCTGACAGTGCCCGGGCTGCTGCTGATGCTCGCCGTCCTCGCCCAGCTGTCGGCGAGCGCGGTCTGGCTGCCGATCGTCCGGCGCTGGATCGGCGCGTTCGGGTCGGGGCGTCGGGGCCGCCGCACCGCATGACGGCGGGTCCGCGGGCCGGCGCAATCGCCGCCATTTGACCGCCGCCCGCGATGGGCGGCACGCTTCACCCATGACCCGACGCCCAGTCGTCGCGGTGATCCTGGTCTTGCTCGCCGTCAGCATCGGGCTCGCCGTCACCTTGTCCCGTCCTGCCGCCGACCGCGCCGCCGAGGGTCCCGACGTCCCGTCGTCGGCCGGTCCCGCGTCAGCCGGCGCCGGCACGCCCTCGCCGATTCCCGTGCCCGGCCACGAGGTCTACGGCTTCGTGCCGTACTGGGAGATGGACGCGACGATCGCCGACCACCTCGCGGCGACGGACCTGACGACGATCGGCCTCTTCTCCGTGACCCACCGCAAGAACGGCAGCCTCTCGACCGGCGAGAACGGCTACAAGCGGATCACCGGCCCCATCGGCCGGCAGATCCTCGCCGACGCCCACGACCGCGGCGCGCGGACGGAGCTCGTCTACACGTCGTTCGGGGCCGCGAAGAACGACGCGTTCTTCACGAACTCCGACGCTCGCGAGCGGACGATCGGCGAGCTCGTGGCGCTGGCCGGCGACCTTGGCGTCGACGGGATCGACGTCGACGTCGAGCAGCTCGGGATCCAGCACATCCCGGCGTACGGCGAGTTCGTCGGCCGGCTGCGGGCTGCGCTCCGCGCGGCGAACCCGTCGGCCCAGATCTCGGCCGCCACGACCGCCAACCAGCGCGGCGCGGCGATGGCCCTGGCGGCCAGCCTGGCCGGCGCGGACCGGATCTTCATGATGGGCTACGACTACCGCGTCGGCGGGTCGGAGCCGGGGGCGTCGGCGCCGCTCGCCCGGCGCGACGGCAGCGGCAAGACGCTGGCGTGGTCGCTCGACCTGTACCGCGACGCGGGCGTCCCGCCGGAGCGGACGATCCTCGGCCTGCCGCTGTACGGCGTCGTCTGGCCCGTCGCGGGCCCCGAGATCGGCGCGCCGGCGACCGGCCAGGGTGAGGTCTGGGTGCCGCGCCGCAACCTCGCCACGCTCGCCGCGCCGAGTGCCGCCCCGGTCTATGACACGATCGAGGATGTCGAGATGCTCGCGGTCCCGGACGGCGCCGGCTGGCAGGCGGTCTATTACGACACACCCCAGAGCCTCGTGCCGAAGCTCGGACTCGCCGACGCGCGGGGCCTCGCCGGCGCCGGGTTCTGGGCGGTCGGCTACGAGCGCGGGCTGCCCGAGTACACGTCGTTGATCGCCAAGTTCCACGCGGGCAAGCTCGACGAGGCGGCCGCGGCACCCTGAGGCCGAGGCCTACGCCCGGCGAGCGTCCTCGCCGGCGATTCCGCGCCGCGTCAGCTCGGCGGCGAGGCCGTCGAGGTCGTCGGCGCCGGCCCACACCGCGGGGACGTTGATCGGGCCCCACCGGACGCGCTCCTTCAGGTCCATCCGGACCGCGCCGTGGGCGCTGCCGCAGAACGACACGTCGCGGTGGCGGATGCTCATCCGAACGCCGATCGCCTTGATCCAGGTGAACGGGCCCTCGATCCGGTAGGTCGCGACGTTCGACAGCGGCGTCCGGAACCGGAACCGCCCGAACCGGATCAGCAGGTCGTCGCCGAGCTCGCAGTAGGCCGTTGCCGGCGTCGCCGTGAAGAGGCGGACGATCCAGCCCGACCGGCGGCCGATCCGGATCGGGAAGCGGACGGGGTCCATCGGCAGAGGGTAGTCCTAGGCTCCAGACAGATGCGCCACGCGCGCGCCGCGCGACGGCCGGACCTCGAACACCCGCGGCGTGAGGCCGGTCCGGGCGGGATACGCCTCGAGGATCGTCTCCGTCATGCGCCCGACTGCCTCGCGCCGGACGAGCGCGATCGTGCAGCCGCCGAAGCCGGCGCCGGTCAGCCTCGCCCCGAGGACCCCCGGGACGGCCTCGGCGATCTCGACGAGTGCGTCGAGCTCGGGGCTGCTCACCTCGTACAGGTCTCGCAGCGAGGCGTGACTGGCGCTCAGCAGCCGGCCGGCTGACGCGAGGTCGCGGGCGCGGAGCGCGTCGACCGCGTCGAGGACGCGGGCGTTCTCCGCGACGACGTGGCGGGCGCGCCGCTCCAGGACCGGCTCGAGGCTGGGGGACGCGGCGTCGAGCATCGCCGGCGTGACGTCGCGGAGCGTCGCGACGCCGGGCTCGTTGCGGGCGATCGCGGCGACGGCCGCCTCGCACTGGGCGCGGCGCTCGTTGTACGCGGAACGCTCGAGCCGCCGCGTCGAGCCGGTATCCGTCACGACGATCGCCACCTCGTCGAGCGGCAGCGGGACGGCCCGGAACGCGAGCGACCGGCAGTCGAGCAGCAGCGCGGCGCCGTCCTCGCCCATCGCCGAGGCGAACTGGTCCATCAGCCCGCAGGCGACGCCGACGTACTCGTTCTCTCCGCGCTGGGCGATCCGGGCCAGCGACATCCGGTCGGTCCCGGGCTCCTCGCCGCCCGCCAGCGCGAGCGCCGACGCCAGCTCGAGCGCGGCCGAGCTCGAGAGCCCGGCGCCCTGCGGCAGGTCCGACGCGAGGACGCCGCGGAACCCGCGCACCGGCAGGTCGGCGGCGGCCATCGCCCACGCCGTCGCCGCGACGTAGTCGATCCAGCGGCCCGAGCGCGGAGGGAATCGCGTCGAGATCGATCCGGTCCGTCTCGCCGGTCGCCTCGAGGGTCAGCGTGACCCGCCGGTCGTCGGTCGGCAGGAGCGCGATCGAGATACCGAGGTCGATCGCGAGCGGCAGCACGAATCCCGCGTTGTAGTCGGTGTGCTCGCCAATCAGGTTGACGCGGCCCGGCGCGTGGACGACGCGGATCCGCGACGGATCGGCCGCGGCCAGCGGCTCGATGGCGATCAGAGCGGTCAGCGCGCTCGCGGGGCGATCGAGGTCCACCAGCGAAGGCTACGGAACCCGGGCCGACCCCGCATCGGCCTTCAGCGGCGTTTGACAGTGCTGCGTCGCGGGCGATGATTCATGACGCCCTGGAAAGGTCGTATTGCCATGACGGTTCAAGCGCAGCGGGTCGACCGGAAGCGGCTTTGGCTCTTCTCGGTGGTGAGCATCGTCGCGATCATCGCGGTGAACTACGTCGTCCGCGGGCCATCCCACGTCGGTTCGCCGATCGTCCTGCGCCTCGCTGCGGCCGCGATCGTCACCGTCTTCGTCGTCCTCGCCAAGGTCATCTCCGGCCCACGAGCCGCGGCCGTGACGGGTGTGGTGGGGGTCCTCATCGCGGTCGTGGTGCTGGACCAGACGGGATAGGCGTTCGGGTCCGCCTTCGCTCTCTTCACCTTCAGGGTATCGCGACACCGGGGGCTTGCGGCAAGCCCCGGGTCATGCCCTAGAGTCCGCTGCCTTCGGCCGGACCCTCTGGCCGTCGAGGATCCGGAGGCGCGGATGGCCCGATACGTGGTGGGGTTCGAGGAGATCGACGCGACCCAGGTCGCGCTCGTCGGCGGCAAGGGCGCGAACCTGGGGGAGCTGTCCCGGATCGACGGCACGCGCGTCCCAGCCGGGTTCTGCGTGACGACGGACGCCTTCCGACGAATCATGGCGGAGGTGGCGTCGATCGACGATCGGCTCGATCGGCTGTCGCGCCTCGCGCCGGACGACCGGGACGCGATCCGCTCGCTCAGCGCGGAGATCCGCCGGACCATCGAAGCGCTCGCCATGCCGGATGATCTGGCGGCCGCGATCACCCGGTCGCTCGCCGCGCTCGGTGAGCAAGCCGCCTGCGCCGTCCGCTCCAGTGCCACGGCCGAGGACCTGCCGACAGCCTCCTTCGCGGGCCAGCAGGACACGTACCTGAACGTCGTCGGGCCGGCCGCGGTCCTTCGGCACGTCAGCCGCTGTTGGGCCTCGCTCTTCACCGAACGGGCCGTCACCTACCGCATCCGGAACGACGTGGACCACCGCAAGGTCCGGATGGCGGTGGTCGTGCAGCGGATGGTCTTCCCGCAGGCGGCCGGCATCCTCTTCACGGCCGACCCCGTGACGGGCAATCGCAAGGTCGCCTCCGTGGAGGCCACCTTCGGCCTCGGCGAGGCCCTGGTCTCCGGCCTCGTGAACGCCGACGCCTACTCCGTGCGCGACGACGAGATCGTCGCCAGGGCGGTCGGCGCCAAGAAGCTCGCCATCCACGCCCGACCGGGCGGCGGGACGGAGGAGGTGGCGATCGATCCGGAGCGGCAGGAGGAGCCTGCCCTGACGGACGCGCAGGTCGTGCGGCTCGTGCAGCTCGGCCGGCGGATCGAGGCGCATTTCGGCCGTCCGCAGGACGTCGAGTGGTGCCTGGTCGACGACGGCTTCCAGATCGTCCAGAGCCGGCCGATCACCACGCTGTTCCCGATCCCGGCGGCCGGCGATCAAGAGAACCGCGTCTACGTCTCGGTCGGTCACGGCCAGATGATGACCGACGCCATGAAGCCCCTCGGGCTCTCCTTCTTCCTGTTGACGACGCGGGCGCCGATGGTCGAGGCCGGCGGGAGGCTGTTCGTCGACGTCACCGCGCGCCTCGCCTCGTCAACGACCCGGGCCGGCCTCCTGGAGGTCATGGGAAAGGGCGATCCGCTCACCAGGGACGCGCTGGAGACCGTCCTCGAACGGAGCGACTTCATCGGGTCGCTCCCGGACGAGGCCCCGGCGGGCCGGCCAGCGCCTGGCGGCCCGCCCGCCGCGCCCGCCCCGATCGAGACCGATCCGGCCATCGTCGCCGACCTGATCGGGCGCAACCAGGCCTCGGTCGCCGCGTTGAAGAGCGACATCCGGACGAAATCCGGAACGGCGCTGCTCGACTTCATCCTGGCGGACATCCAGGAGCTGCGGCGGTTCCTGTTCGATCCGCAGAGCAATCAGGTGTGGTCCTCGGCGATGGAGGCCGCCTGGTGGCTCAACGACCAGTTGCTGGCGTGGCTGGGCGAGAAGAACGCGGCCGACACGCTCACGCAGTCCGTCCCCGACAACGTCACGTCGGAGATGGGTCTGGCGCTCCTGGACGTCGCCGACGTGATCCGCCCGCATCCGGGGGTCGTGGCGTTTCTGGAGCACGTCGAGGACGAGGGCTTCCTCGACGAGCTGCCCAACCTGGAGGGCGGGCGGGCAGCGAGAGACGCGATCCGGGCATGGCTCGACAAGTACGGCATGCGCTGCGTCGGCGAGATCGACATCACCAGGCCGCGCTGGAGCGAACGCCCCACCACGCTCCTGCCGCTCATCCTCGGCAACGTCAGGAACTTCGAGCCGGGCGCCGGCAAGCGGTTCTTCGAGCAGGGGCGGCAGGAGGCAGAGAAGAAGCAACGGGACGTGCTGACGCGCCTGCGGGCTTTGCCGGACGGGGAGCGGAAGGCCGCCGAGGTGAAGTCGAAGATCGACCGGGTCCGCACCTTCATCGGCTACCGGGAGTATCCGAAGTACGGCATGGTCAGCCGCTACTTCGTGTACAAGCAGGCCTTGCTGGAAGAAGCCGAGCGCCTCGTCGAGGCCGGCGTGCTTCGCGAGCAGGACGACATCTTCTACCTCAGGTTCGAGGAGATCCAGGACGTCGTCCGCACGCAGCGCGCCGACGACCGGCTCATCCGCGAGCGCAGGGAGGCATTCGCGTCGTATCAGGCGCTCACGCCGCCGCGCGTGCTCACGTCGGACGGCGAGGGCGTCGCCGGGAGGTACCGACGCGACGACGTGCCGGCCGGCGCGCTCGTCGGCTTGCCGGTTTCCGCGGGGACGATCGAGGGCCGGGCACGCGTCATCCTCGACATGGCGGAGGCCGACCTCGAAGCGGGCGACATCCTCGTCACGGCCTTCACGGACCCGAGTTGGACGCCGCTGTTCGTCGCGATCGCGGGGCTGGTGACGGAGGTGGGCGGCCTGATGACCCATGGCGCGGTGATCGCACGCGAGTACGGCTTGCCGGCCGTCGTGGGGGTCGAGCATGCCACCCGGCTGATCCGGGATGGGCAGCGGATCCGCGTCCATGGAACGGACGGCTACGTCGAGATCCTGCCTTAGGCGTGAACCTGTCAATACCCCCACCGGGTATTGACATCGGGGTGGTATTCTTCAGGCACGCGGCTTGTCAAGACTTGACAAGCCCATTCGCATGCCCGGCCGGTGGTCAGCTGGTGTCGGGCAAGCCGGGGAGGCGCGATTTGGCGGTCGGCGTCGCAGCCGAAGTCAAGAGCAAGCTCAGCGTCGTCGATGTCGTCGGCGAGACGGTCCAGCTGAAGAAGGCCGGGACCACGTACAAGGGCCTGTGCCCGTTCCACGGCGAGAAGACGCCCTCGTTCACCGTGACGCCCGGCCGCGAATCGTGGAAGTGCTTCGGCTGCGGCGAGGGCGGCGACATCTTCAGCTTCGTGATGAAGCGCGACAGTCTCTCCTTCCCGGAGGCGCTCAAGGTCCTCGCCGCGAAGGCGGGTGTCGAGCTCGACGAGCGGACGACCCGCGAGGACGCCCGCAAGAAGCGCCTCCGCGACGTCCTCGAGAGCGCGATCGCCTTCTACCACGCGGTCTTGACCGGTTCGAAGGCCGGCGCAGCCGCGCTCGAGTACCTCCACGGCCGGGGCTTCACTGACGAGACGATCGCGAAGTACCAGCTGGGCTTCGCGCCCGGCGGCTGGGACACGCTCGCCCGGCAGCTCGCCGCGCGGCGCGACGTCCGGGCCGAGGAGCTCGTCGAGGTGGGGCTCGCGCAACCGCGGCAGTCGGGGCGGGGCGGCGTCTACGACCGGTTCCGCGAGCGGGTCATCTTCCCGATCCGCGACGCGAACGGCTCGCCGGTCGGGCTTGGCGGGCGACTGCTCCAGGGCGAGGGGCCCAAGTACCTGAACTCCCCGGCGACGCCGCTGTTCGACAAGAGCCGGACGCTCTACCTCATCGACAAGGCGAAGGGCCCGATTCGCAAGGGCGGCCAGGCCGTGATCGTCGAGGGCTACACCGACGCGTTGATGGCGCATCAGGCGGGCTTCGACAACGTCGTCGCCTCGCTCGGGACCGCGCTCACTCCGGGCCAGGTCGCTTTGCTCACCCGCTACGCGAAGAAGATCGCGCTCGCCTACGACGTCGACGCGGCCGGCGAGAAGGCCGGGACGTTCGGGGCGACCGCGCTCGAGGCGCTGATCGGCCAGCTGGCGGCCGCCGACACCGGCGTCGAGCTCGACGAGGTCCGCGTCGTCCGCCTGCCCGACGGCAAGGATCCCGACGAGGTCGTCCGCGAGACGCCCGACCTGTGGCGCGAGGAGGTCCGGACCGCCCAGCCGATCGTCGACTACCTGATCGACTTCCACGCTCGCCAGGTCGACCTCAAGACGCCGGGCGGCAAGGCCCGCTTCGTCGACGCGATCGCGCCGACGCTCCGGGCCGTCCCGAACCCGGTGATGCGCGACGCCTACCTCCAGGCGATCCACACCCGCTCCGGGATCGAGGAGCGCTCGATCCTCGAGGTCCTTCATCAGCGGCCCGCGGCCGCGGATCACGTCGCCGGGCGGATCACCGCCGACGCGGTCCTCGCCTCGGCGGACGCGCTGCCGGTCGACCAGATCCTGCGCTCGATCACGCCGGTCGAGGAGGAGCTGCTGCGCCTCCTGATGCTCGCCCCGGAGCAGCAGCTCCGCGCGGTCGACGAGATCGGCCCAGACCAGCTGCCCTCGACGCCCGCCCGCGAGCTGTTCCGGGCGATCGTCGTGCAGCGCGAACCGAACGATCAGGGCATCCGGCCGCCGTTCTCGATGTCGGCGCTGATGGCCGGTCTCGACGACGAGACGCGGGCCACGGCCCAGGCGATCCTCGCCCGCGGCGGGCCGGATCTCGCGGGCATCCCGTCGGATCGGGTCGCGTACGCGGTCGACCGCTGCCTGCTCCAGCTCCAGCGCGAGAAGCTCGACGAGCGGGCCGACTGGGTCGCCGCCGAGCTGATTGCCGCCGAGGGCCGCGGCGACCGCGACGTCGTCGGCCAGCTCCTCGACCTGCAACGCCAGAACAACGAGAACCGGAGGTCGGTTGACCGCCAAATCGAACAAGCGACGGTGTTGGTGAGGGCATGACGACCAGCTTCACACGAACCCCGACTGCGTTCGACAGCCGATGACTAGAGACGCTCGCAAAGGAGGGCACTGATGTCCGATCCGCTCGATAAGCAGCTGGTCGAAGCCGTACTCACCCGGCCCCGTCGGGCCAAGGCGGACGTCGAGGAGGCGAAGCTCGCCACCCGCGGCCTCCGCGCCGCCAAGGTCGTCCTGCCGGCCGTCGAGGACGATGAGGACGACGACGACGCGATCGAGGCCGCCGCCCCCGACGGGCTCGCCGACGGCGGCGGCGGAGACGTCGGCGTCGAGGTCGTCGGGGCCGACGGCGAGGCGGTCGACTCGAAGCTGCCGCTCGACGCACCCGCGAAGCTCGACCCGGCCGAGGTCGAGGAGCCGACCGCCGAGGACCTCGAGGCGATCAGCGCCGACATGATCGGGATCGACGACCCGGTCCGGATGTACCTCAAGGAGATCGGCAAGGTCGCGCTGCTGACGGCCGAGGAAGAGGTCGTTCTTGCGAAGGCGATCGAGCTGGGCGAGCAGCTCGTCGAGGCGCCGTGGCGGGGCATCGTGTCGCTCCACGAGTGGACGCTCCACGACACCGAGCGCAAGACCCGGACGCTGAAGCCGCAGCACCGCCTGCCGTTCGGCGACGAGGCCCACCAGATGGTCCGCGAGGCCATCTCGGACAAGGGCGCGGCCGACCTGCTCACGGCGACACCCGACTTCCACCTCGTCCGGGCCGGCAAGGACGCCCAGTCGGACGGGACGAAGGAGCTCCTCAAGGAGGCCAAGAAGCTCGTCGCGGCCTACAACGAGAAGCTCGACCCGGACACGTTCATCACCCTCCTCGACTGGGCGTACTTCGCGGTCCACAACGGCGACCTCGACTCGCGCGACAACCCGGGCCTCCAGGCGATCCAGGTGTGGGCCCGCGAGGAGGTCGCGTTCCCGGCCCTCGAGCGCTGGATCCTTGCCGGCCGCGACGCCGACCTGCTCAAGCGCATGGGCTACGACCCCGAAGTCCCGCTCAACACGAAGCTGGCCCACCGCAAGGGCGAGCTCGTCCGGATCGGGCGCGACGCTCGCGAGCAGCTGACCTCGGCCAACCTCCGGCTGGTCGTTTCGATCGCGAAGAAGTACATCGGCCGGGGGATGTCGTTCCTCGACCTGATCCAGGAAGGCAACATCGGCCTGATCCGGGCGGTCGAGAAGTTCGACTACGAGAAGGGCTTCAAGTTCTCGACCTACGCGACGTGGTGGATCCGCCAGGCGATCACCCGGGCGATCGCCGACCAGGCCCGGACGATCCGCATCCCGGTCCACATGGTGGAGACGATCAACCGACTCATCCGGGTCTCGCGCCAGCTGCTTCAGGAGCTGGGCCGCGAACCGACGGTCGAGGAGATCGCCGACGCCATGTCGAAGGGCCAGGAGGTCGTCGTCACGCCCGAGAAGGTCCGCGAGATCATCAAGGTCTCGCAGGAGCCGGTCTCGCTCGAGACGCCGATCGGCGAGGAGGAGGACTCCCACCTCGGCGACTTCATCGAGGACCGCGGCGCGCTGGCCCCGGCCGAGGCGGCGTCGCACCAGCTCCTCAAGGAGCAGGTCGAGGCGGTGCTCGACTCGCTGACCGGCCGCGAGCGGCGCGTGCTCCAGCTCCGGTTCGGGCTGGAGGACGGCCGGGCGCGGACGCTCGAGGAAGTGGGCAAGGAGTTCAACGTGACCCGCGAGCGGATCCGCCAGATCGAGGCGAAAGCGCTGCGCAAGCTGCGCCACCCGAGCCGGAGCCGCAAGCTCAAGGACTACCTGGAGTAGGACCGGGGGCGGGCGCCCGGTCCCGCCTCGGCGGCCTCGGGCCGGGTGCCCGGGCCCCGTTCATCGCCTCGCGCCAGCGTCGGGCCTATCGGGTAGGTCATACGACCGCCCGGCGTCCGCGCCTCGCGGGTTCGGCGTGCCGGGTACGCGATTCCGGCCTGTTTTCCGGCGTCCGTCGCCACTTCGCGTGCCAGCTAGGTGAGAACGACGATGTGGACGCCTTCGTTCGCCGTTGGACCTACGTGGCACGCAGCTCGAGGCCTATCAGAGGACGACCAGGCAATTAGCTCCCGGGTCCCTGCCGTCGGCGAGGGCAGTAAGCGCGGCACGAGTCGACACGGGATAGTTCGCGGCGAGCGCGCGAGTGGCCTCACGGAGCGCCAGCCGATTCGTCCTTGTGTCGGCGACCAGCAGGACTGCCCGGTCGAACCCCGAATCACGGAGCTTGAGCATCACCCGCCGATCGACCGCTTGAACGTCGCGCAGGCGGGTCTCCGCATCGATGCCGATCCTGAGGCCGGCGGCGAACAGGCCCGCATCCCATGCCCGGAGATCGGCTTCGATCGGCATCGGCACCTCCGAGCGCCACGTCCACGAGCTCGACACGCGACCCCGAAGCCGGCCGAGCAGCGCGACCTGACCGGCGTCCCGGAGACCGCCGCCCGAGGGATAGGCCTTGGCCGCGAGCTCATGACCGACGACACTCAGGATCTCGGCGACGGTTACGAACGCGACGTTAGGGTGACCGCCGCGCTCGATCAGTCCGTATTGCGAACCCGACAGACCAATCGCCTTGCCTACGTCGTCCTGGCTCAGGTTCAGTCCGATCCTGGCCTCACGCGCCTCGCCGAGGAGCGTCGTCAGCAGTCGCTCGCCGCGGCGTCGGCCTCGATCCCGCGCCCGCTCCCGTGTGCTCACGCCGCGCATCGTCGTCGCGCCGCTCCCGGCGCTTACCCCGGGATCACCTGCGAATTACTCCGGCGGATCGCCCGGGTCGGGGCCCGTTGCGACCGGGTAGCCGGCCGTCGACCAGTCGCTGAACGAACCGACGTAGAGGATCGGGTCGGGGAGGCCGGCCACGCGCATCGCCAGCGCGTTGTGCGTCGCCGACACGCCGCTGCCGCACGACGTGACGACGTCCTCGGAACCGTCGGCGCCGAGGGCCGCGAACCGCGCCGCGAGCTCCGACGGCGCCAGGAACCGGCCGCCTTCGGCGAGGTTGCCGTCGGTCGGGGCGTTGCGGGCCGTCGGGATGTGGCCGGCGACCGGGTCGATCGGCTCGATCTCGCCGCGATACCGCGGCCCGGCCCGCGCGTCGAGCAGCACCACGGACCCGAGACGCGCCCGCAGCGCGTCGCGGTCGATGACGCCGTGCCAGCGAGACGCCAGATGGAGCTCCGCCGGCGGGAACGCGACCACCTCGGTCGTCGTCGGCAGGCCCGCCGCGACCCACGCCGGATAGCCGCCGTCGAGGACCGCCACCTTCGCATGGCCGAGGTTCTCGAGCATCCACCACAGCCGCGACGCGACCCACCCGCCGACGTCGTCGTACGCGACCACGAACGACCCGTCGCCGATCCCGGCCGCAGCCATCGCCGCGGTGAACGCGGCCGGGGAGGGGAGCGGGTGGCGCCCCGGCCCGGGCCCGGTCAGCGCCTCGTCGAGGTCGACGAAGATCGCGCCCGGGAGATGCCCCGCGTCGTACTTCACGCGCCCCTGCCCGGGCTGGCCGAGGACCCAGCGGACGTCGACGATCCGGAGATTCGGGTCCGTCAGGCGGGCGGCAAGATCCTCGGGCGAGATCAGGGCCATGCCGGGAGCGTAGCCCATCGCCGAGCGTGAGTTCGGCACGGACCCCGTGCTATCCTCGCGTGCCGGCGCGACGCCCCGTCGACGCGCCCCGGACCGGCTCCCGGTCCCACCGCTCCGGCGTAGCTCAGTGGTAGAGCGGGCGGCTGTTAACCGCTTGGTCGTAGGTTCGAGTCCTACCGCCGGAGCCACTCGTATACGGAATCCGACCGGTTAACACCTCGTCGGTCGCGGCACCTCGAGATCGCGACAGCCTTCTCGTGACGGTCTCCTCTCACGGGCTCGCCCACGGCCGTCCCAGCCGCGTGCTCGACAAGCGCCCGATCACGGAGCGTCGACAAACACTGGCATCCGACCTCGGTGCAGCTCGATACGGCCACCTGGCCTGGCGCCGCATACCAGTTCGACCCGGTGGGTCCGAGACACCTGAACTCGAAACTCTCGGGCACCCATGGCGTGGCGAGAATCGTGTGGCGGGCAAGGCCGCTCAGTGCCGCTTCGACCTCGTCAGGCTTCGCCCACGGACTCGTCCGTCCGACGAGCGCCACCGTCGGAATATCGCGGTTCGACGGGCTGCCGACCGGCGAAGGTCGATCATCGCCGAGCCAGGCGGGGCAAATGACGTCCCACGGTGTGCCCGCGATCCCGCCGCCGCAGAAAAACGCGAAGTCGGCGCCGTCCGATGCGTCGATCGCGGGCGAGCAGACAAGCCCCGACCCGAGGCACCAACCCCGACTCACGAGCCGTTCCGCTGGCCAGGCGAGGTCGCCGCTCGCCATCCGGTCGAGGCGTGATGGCAACGTTCCGACCGTGCTCGTTCCGGAGATCGCCTCGGCTACCGCTGCTCGGACGAGTGCCTGGTCAACCTGGACGGTCACGCTCGCACCAGACGGACCGTCCACGACGACGACCGCCGGTTCGGTGTCGAGCCGGGCGAGGATCGATTCGAACGCGTCGGAGGGTCGGCGGTAGTGCGTCGCACAGAAGTCGTCGGCCGCGCACATCTGGGTGAGCTCCCGGACCGCGAGGTCGAGCGACGCCGCCTGCGCATCACCGTCGGCCGAGAGAGCGGGGTCGACGAGGACGACGCCCGCCACGCCCGCTGGGTAGCGCCGCACCAGCTCGAGCGCGAGTCGCACTTCCGGGCCCCGAGCACGAACGATCCAGTGCTCGATCCCGAGTCCTGCCCGGATCGACTCGAGGTCCGCGGCCATTTGCGGAAGGTCGTACGCCGAGACGTCGACCCCCGACGCGATGAGGCGATCGCGGCAGCCTCGGATCGCGTGCTCGAGCGAGCCGCGGAAGACGGGATCCGACAACCAACCGGTCGGACTGGCCGCCGACTCGGCGTCGACCTCCGGGCAGGCGAGCGACGAGGCGCCCGCGCCGGTGCCACGTGGCTCGACCGCGATGATCGGGTTGATTGCCCCTCCGCCCCGCCCGTCGAAGTCGAGCCTCGTCCGCTCGCCTGACGGATCGACAACGTCCAGGACAAGGATCGGTGTGCTCGCCGCAACCGCTTGAGTTTCGGCGGAACGTGGCCGGAACTCGATCACGGACAGGTTGATCGATCCGTCGCCCGGCCGCTCGTGACGCTCGGGCACGGCCGCGACGAAACACCCCACGCTCGTCGAGGATGCGAGATCAGGCGAGCACGCCGCGCTGCTCAGCACGGCGGCTCGCGCCGGAAGCACCGAGAGTTGATCGAGCAGCAGCCGGAGGCGCTCGGCACCGATGAACCCGACCACGGTGAGAGCGAACACGAGGAGCAGCACAAGGACGATCCACACCAACCGCGGCAGTTGGATCGAGACGGGCCGGGCGAGTGGGTCAGTGAAGGCGGTCCACGGCCACCGCCGTTGCTGGCGGATGTGCGCGAGGTCGGCGAATGCGAGGTCGAGCACAGGGCGAGCACTCGCGTCCTCGGTCGCGGTCAGCCAGCTGGTGATTCGCTGGTCGATGACGTCGGGAGCGCCCGACGGCCGGGCCGACCTCCCGGAACCGCGCTGGCTCATGGCGCGCCCCCTGACGATCCGCGATCCAGCGCCTCGAGAGACGCCCGCAACGCGCGCAGGGCGTAATGGAGGCGCGATCGAGCCGTCCCCGCGCGGATCCCCAGGACCTCGGCGACCTCGGCGAGCGGCAGCCCGGCGAAGAAATGGAGGACGACCACCGCTCGGTGCGTCGGGGTGAGCACGGTGAAGGCCCGCTCCAGCGCGTCCCGATCGGCGAACGCACCCGCGGAATCATCGACGCTGGGCTCCAGATCGAGGAGATGCACCTGGCCGGCGTATCGCCGCCGACGATTTGCCTCGGCGTAGCAACTCAGGACCAGGATGCGGTAGAGCCACTGGTCGAAGCGAGCCGGGTCTCGGAGACGGGGCAGGCTGCGCCAGCTGCGGATCACCGCCTGCTGGAGGGCATCCTCCGCGGCATCTGGATCGCGGAGGATCTTGCGAGCGACCGCGAGCAGGTGGTCGCCAACGGCACGGACGAGCGCCTCGAACGCGTCGGGGTCGCCTGGATCGTGCCCGCTCGACGAGCTCCAAGCGGGTCGCACCGATCGACGCCGGCGCAGAATCGAGCGCGTCTGCACCGACGAGCCAGGCGATCGCGACGGCGAACCGGTGCTCGGCAGCGGAGGCAGCAACGGTCACTTGAAGTCCACCGACCTGACCCAGTGGTCGAAGACCGAGACGGCATCGGTCCACTCCGCCGTGTCAGCATGCTGATACGTGAAGACGATCTGCCGGTCGGCATGATCGACGACAACGACGCGCTGCCGGCTGCCGGCGAACAGCGCCAACGGCTCGTCACCGGCCGGCCCATAGCCGATGAGCACGCACTGGAGATTGAAATGGAAGGTTCCGCATGCAACCGGCCGGGAGGGGAGGAAGTCCGCTTGCCGCGCAGCCAGACCGTCGACGGTGACCTTGACGTTGGAGCCTTCGACCAGCGTCAGGCGCGTGTGGGCGAGGAACCAGTCGAACGCGTCACCGCTGAAGGGGCTGATTGAGCGCTGGTCCTCCGGGTCGATGACCTTGCGAAGGAGCATCGCAACGAACTCCTCGTCGCCGTTGATGGGCGCGTTCTTGTCCTGGCCGATGAAGACGAACCCGTCTCCCTCCTGATCCGAGTCGCGCACCCCGAGGTCGCGGCTGAGCTCAGCTGTGAAGGGGAAGGCGAAATCGGGGGCGGCGTGATCCCCGCCGGATGGTCGACGTCGCTTCCGCCATAGACGTAGGTGCCGTCGACGCGCTCGAGGGCTGGACCGATCGTCGGCGTCGGCGTCGGGGACGCGAACGGCGCGGCCGTTGCCGGGGTTGCACGGGACGGCGACGCGGATCTCGCGCTCGCCGCCGCCCGCACAGGCGGCGACGAGCAGCGCGATGGCGACCGCGAAGATCCGCATCGGCAAAGGATCGGGCTCAGGCGAGAGCGCTACAGAACGACTCTTCGATCTGGGCGTCGAGCGCGAGGTCGTGGTGTCCGGCCTCCCACAGCACGATGGTTTGCTCGAGGTCACCGTACGTGATCCGCCCGACGTCGCGGACGGTCACGCCCGCGCCCGGTTCGTTCACGAGATACCGGAAGCCCGTGATGGTCTTGATGAAGTCGCCGGTGCTCGGGTCCCGGACGATCGTCTCCTGGAACTCACCGCGAACGACGATCGAACGTCCCGTGCTCAGGTTGGTCAGCGTGTCGTGCGGGTAGCGAGCTCGATAGACGATCCTCTCGACTTCACCCGCGGCATCGGACCAGACGACGAACTCGTCCGTGCCATCTACATCGGCCCAACATCGAAACCGTCGCAGTTGAACGCAACGAACGAGTCCACCACCTCGAATGGCCCAAAACGCTCGGGCCCGCCCGCCGCAGCAGCCGTTCCCGCCGTCAGCGTCGCGCTGACCATGGCGGCCAGCAGGCATGCCGTCCACCGAATCCGCCGAAGAGCTGTCCGATCCATCGTGTCGTCCTCAAGCCTCCGGGCCGCCGGCGGCGACCACTGCGGGAAGGCTTCTGCGACATCGATCAGCCTGGCCCGCGGAACGTTCAAAATTCGTCGAGCCGTTCCTGGCGGTCCCGGCTGCCCGGCCGGACGGCGATCCAGAGCCGCGCTCGTCGCCGCCCGAACAGGCGGCGACGAGCAACGCGATGGCCATCGCGACGCGCGCATCAGCGAAGGGCCGAGCTCAGGCGAGCGCGCCGCAGAATGCTTCTTCGATCTGGGCGTCGAACGCGAGGTCGTGGTGTCCGGCCTCCCACAGCACGATGGTCTGGGCCAGATCACCGTACGTGATCCGCCCGACGTCGCGGACGGTCACACCCGAACCCGGTTCGTTCACGAGATACCGGTAGCCGGTGATGGTCTTGATGTAGTCGCCGGTGCTCGGGTCCGGAACGATCGTCTCCTGGAACTCACCGCGATTGACGATCGACCGCCCCGTGCTCAGGTTGGTCAGTGTGTCGTACGGGTAGCGAGCTCGATAGACGATCTTCTCGACTTCACCCGCGGCATCGGACCAGACGATGAACTCGTCCGTGCCCGCTCCCTCGATCAACACATCGAAAGCCGTCGCAGTTGAACCCAACGAACGAGTACTCGACCTCGAACGGCCCAAACCGCTCGGGCCCGGCCGCCGCAGCAGCCGTTCCCGCCGTCAGCGTCGCGCTGACCATTGCGGCCAGCAGGCACGCCGTCCACCAAATCGCCGAAGAGATGTCCGATCCATCGTGTCGTCCTCCAGCCTCCGCGGCCGCCGGCGGCGACCACTGTGGGAAGGCTTCTGCGACATCGATCAGCCCGGCCCGCGGAATGTTCAGTTTCGTCGAGCCGATTCAGACCGGCCCCGCCGACGACCGCATCGCTCACGCTGACTCCGCCTGCTGCGGCGCCGGCTCAATGGCCCTGATCGCCAGCGGTG
>CAWJUA010000025.1:7500-248813 GCA_963845925.1 uncultured Chloroflexia bacterium | reverse complement strand
CGCGATCGCCTTGAGGCCCAGCTTCCAGCCCTCGAGGTAGACCTTCTCGATCTCCTCGGCCGTCGCGGCCTCCGGCATGTTCACGGTCTTGCTGATCGCGCCGCTGATGAACGGCTGGATCGCGCCCATCATCCGGACGTGGCCCATGTAGTGGATGGACCGCTCGCCGTTGGCCGGCTTGAACGCGCAGTCGAAGACCGTCAGGTGCTGCGGCTTGAGGTGCGGCGCGCCCTCGATCGTCTCGTGCTCGTTGATGAAGTCGAGGATCTCGCTGACCTGCTCGGCGCCGTAGCCGAGCTTGCGGAGCGCCGACGGGACCGTCTGGTTGACGATCTTCAGGAAGCCCTCGCCGACGAGCTTCTTGTACTTGATGAGGGCGATGTCGGGCTCGACCCCGGTCGTGTCGCAATCCATCATGAACGCGATCGTCCCGGTCGGGGCGAGGACGGTGACCTGGGCGTTCCGGTAGCCGTACTTCTCGCCGAGCTCGAGCGCCTCGTCGTAGACGACCCGGGCCGCCTTGCCGACGTCCTCGGGCACGCCGGCCCGCGGGATCGCGTATGCCGCGTCGCGGTGCTTGTTGATGACCCGCAGGAACGGCGCCCGGTTCTCGTCGTAGGCCCAGAACGGACCGCCGTGGTCGCGGGCGATCGCGGCGCTCTGCTTGTAGGCCTCGCCGTGCATGATCGCGGTCAGCGCGGCGGCGAAGTTGCG
This sequence comes from uncultured Chloroflexia bacterium, assembly GCA_963845925.1. Classification (GTDB taxonomy): domain Bacteria; phylum Chloroflexota; class Limnocylindria; order Limnocylindrales; family CSP1-4; genus CF-46. Next base: position 248,099 of record CAWJUA010000025.1, on the reverse strand, counting down.
GCCGTCGTCCGAGTCGTAGGCGAGGCCGCGTGACATCAGCAGCGCGCCGAGGTTCGCGTAGCCCAGGCCGAGCGGCCGGAACTTGTGGCTGTTCTCCTCGATCCGCGGCGTCGGGTAGCTCGCGTTGTCGACGAGGATCTCCTGGGCCGTGATCGTCAGCTTCGCCGCGTAGCGGTAGGCGTCGACGTCGAACTCGCCGTCGTCGCGGACGAACTTCATCAGGTTGAGGCTCGCCAGGTTGCAGGCGGTGTCGTTGAGGAACATGTACTCGGAGCACGGGTTGGACGCGTGGATCCGATCCGTGTTCGCGGACGTGTGCCAGTCGTTGATCGTCGTGTCGTACTGGATGCCGGGGTCGCCGCAGACCCACGCCGCGTCGGCCATCCGCCGGAAGATGTCGCGGGCCTTGTACGTCTCCGCGGCCTCGCCACCGACGACGTTGTGGGTCGTCCAGTCCTGGTCGTCGACGACGGCCTGCATGAAGTCGTCGGTCACGCGGACGCTGTGGTTCGCGTTCTGGAAGAAGACGCTGCCGTAGGCCTCGCCGGTGAACGACGGGTCGTAGCCCTGCTCGATGAGGGCCCAGGCCTTCTTCTCCTCGTTGAGCTTCGAGTCGATGAAGTCGAGGACGTCGGGGTGGTCGGCGTCGAGGATGACCATCTTGGCCGCGCGTCGCGTCTTGCCGCCGCTCTTCACGACGCCGGCGAACGCGTCGTAGCCCTTCATGAAGCTGACCGGGCCCGACGCCGTGCCGCCGCCGGTCATCTTCTCCTTGGAGCTCCGGATCGTGGACAGGTTGCTGCCCGCGCCCGAGCCGAACTTGAAGAGCATCGCCTCGGTCTTCGCGAGGTCCATGATCGAGCTCATCGTGTCCTGGACCGAGTTGATGAAGCAGGCGCTGCACTGCGGCTTCTTCTCGATGCCGACGTTGAACCAGACCGGCGAGTTGAACGCTCATCTTCTGGTGGACGATGAGGTGGGTCAGCTCGTCCTGGAAGGCCTTGAGGTCGTCGTCCGTCGCGAAGTAGTGCTGGGTCTCGGCCCAGGCCGCGATCGTGTTGACGACCCGGTCGATCAGCTGCCTGACGCTCGTCTCCCGCTCCGGCGTCCCGACGTGGCCGCGGAAGTACTTGCTGACGACGACGTTCGTCGCGAGCTGGCTCCAGAAGTCGGGGACCTCGACGTCCTTCTGCTCGAAGACGAGCTTGCCGGACTCGTTGCCGATCGCCGCGGTCCGCGTCTCCCAGGTGATCTCGTCGTAGGGATGGACGCCCGGGCGGGTCCAGCGGCGCTCGAAGCTGAGGCCCTTGGTGCCCTCGCCGTCGAAGCTCGCGCCGTAGGGTCCCGAGAGGGTGCGGGCAGTCGGCTTGGCCGTGGCCTTGGGCTTGGCGGTCTTGGTCTCCGCCTCGGCGTCCATGACCGGGACTGCGTCGCTGCTCTGTCGGGCCATCTGGCTGTCTCTCCTCATCCGTCGCGGTAGCTGCGACGTCTCCATCCCTATCCCGTTCCACGGGCGCGTTCCTGGTGTCGCGGGCCGACGATTGGGGGCTCGGCGGGCGTCCTGGAGGGGGCGCGCTCGTGGTTCGGGAGCGTCCGTCTACGATACGACTCGAGGGGGCACGAGTCAAGGCCAAACCACAAGATGTAGTGGTCCGAGCGTGCGGCTGACCGCTAGATGTTGCGATTCGTGCGTGGACGGGGCGTGGGCAAGTTCGCTCCGTGCGTGGACGCGTGGCGGGGTCTGTGTGGAGAAGCGGCGCCGGCGTGTGGATGGTCCGTGGAGTTCCTCGCAGATTAGAACAGACGAGCTAATTGGCCACAGCGCCACCGGAGGAACGTAGGCGGAACTCGAGGGCCGATCTGGGCCGGTTCTCGAGACGCGATGCGCTGACCTGAGCGTGCCCGGGAGCTGCGGAGGGCCATCGCGGCCATGACATCGGCCAACGTTCCCGGGATGGGCATCTGGCCAGGTGACCCGCAGATAAGTGGCCGTCGAGCGCTCGTTGCCACACTCCCGAGCCATGGACGACCAGCGGTTCGGGACGGTCATTCGTTCGCTCCGGATCCGGCGCCGGCTCACGCAGGCCGACCTGGCCCGGCTATGCGGCGTCTCCCGCGCGACGATCTCGCGGGCCGAGCGCGGTCATGTCGACACGCTGTCGCTGCGGACGATCCGCGCCATCGCTGCCGCGCTCGACGTTCGCGTCGATCTCACGCCCCGCTGGCGGGCCGGCGACCTCGACCGGTTGCTGAACGCGCGCCACTCCGGACTCCACGAGCTGGTCGCCCGGCACTCTGGCCGAGCTGCCGGAGTGGATCGCCCAGCCCGAGGTCTCGTTCGCCGTCTACGGCGAGCGGGGCGTCATCGACATCCTCGCCTGGCATCCCGGCCGACGCGCCCTTCTCGTCATCGAGCTCAAGACCGACATCGCTGACGTGAACGAGCTTGTCGGAACGGTCGACAGGAAAGGTCGCCACGCGGTCGGCATCGCGATCGAGCGAGGCTGGATCCGCCGGGCGCGACCCGCCGCCGAGCGTTTCGATCTGGGTCATCGTCGCCGACGGCCACACCAACCGGCGCCGCGTCCAGGCACACCGATCGATGCTGCGCGCGGCGTTCCCCGCCGATGGGCGGGCGATCGGGGGCTGGCTCCGGTGCCCGACCCGGCCGATCCGGGCCCTGTCCTTCTGGCCAAGTGCCCACGGGAGGAACATAGGCGCAGGTCGGACCCCGATCCGGCGGGTCTCACGCCGATCGCAGACCGCCGCTTGAGCGTGGGCCGGGTGGAGGAAGCGGCCGGGAGCCCGACAAGGGGTGACCGAGTTGCGCCAACGTTCCTCGGGTGGGCAACTGGTCAGGAGGAGGGCGGGCTGGGAGCGCTGGCCCGCGCCCCTAAGCAGCGATGGTCGGCACTCGGCGAGGCTGCCTGCGAAGGCCGGTTCGCTGCCGGAGTGAGCGAGCTGCGGGACGGGGCGGCGCAGGCTGCGCCAGCCTCAACCGGCGCGACTGACGACGCGGGCTACTGAGGCCGGGCAGGGCCGGGACCGGGGACACGGCCGTTCGCTCGCGCCAGGCGTCGAGCTCGTCGTCGTAGCTGGCCCGTTCGAAGTCCCAGAACTCTTCCGTCGCGTTGATCATGGCCGCAGCATCCGGCCGCGGGCCGGTGCCGGGCATCGGGGTGTCGCCGCATTCGCGATCCGGGACTGCCCCTATTCGCGACCCTCGACCCCGCCACGGGCCTTACGCGCAGCGCGGGGCCCGGGATTCGCAGCGCGTCTGTAACTCCGCCCCGCTGGCCCGGAACCCCCGATGTCGCATTCCGCGCGAGAATCTGGCCTTGCCCAAAGAACGAGGAGGACATTGCCATGTCCCGAAACCTACGGTTGGCGTCCGCCGGCCTCGTCGCGACGGCGATCCTGACGATCGCGGCGTGTGGCAGCAGCACGTCGAGCGGCGGCGTCGCCGGGGCGACCGGCACCCCCGCGGCGGTCTCCCCGCCAGTCAGCGCGCCCGTCTCGGCGCCGGCGGCTTCGCCGAGCGCCTCCGGCCTGAACCAGGCGATCCTGCAGTTCCAGCAGGAGAACAACAGCGGCATCACCGGCGGCGCGATCCTGACCGACCTCGGCAACAGCCAGACCGCGGTGACGATCGGCGTCGTCGCGGCCGGCGTCACCGACCCGATGCCGGCGAGCCTCACCCCCGGTGACTGCGCCACGATGACCGCGGGCGGCGCCTCGGCGTCCCCCGCGGCGTCCGGCGCGGCGTCGGCGGCTCCGTCCGTCGCGGCCCCGTCGGCGGCGGCGTCCGGCTCGGCGGCTCCGTCCGGCTCGCCGGTGCCGCTCAACCCGGGCGACACCGCGAAGCTGGGCGACCTGACGGCCGGCTCGTCGAACACGGTCGTGAATATCGGCCTCGACGGCCTGCTCTCGCAGCCGTACGCGGTCGTGATCCACAAGACGGCCACCGACGCGACGATCGTCGCCTGCGCGGACGTGAAGAAGTGACCGCGTAGGGGACCTGGAGGGTCGGTCCACAGGAACAGGGCGGCGGGCTCGGGATCTCCCGGGCCCGCCGTTCCGTGTGTCAGGCGATCGGCAGCGGCACGTCGCGCCGGATGCCGCGCCGGACCCGCTTCGGCGTGAGCAGCAGCGTCGTCGCCGCCAGCCCGACGGCGATGACCACCATCCCCCAGAAGCTCGCCACGAACGAGCCGCTGACGTCGCGGATCGCCCCGAGCACGACCGGCGCCGTCGACGCCAGGACGTAGCCGCCGAGCAGCATCAGCGCCGCGACCGCCCCGACGTCGGCCGGCCGGTCGGCGACGTCGATCGGCAGCGTCAGCACGAGCGGGAAGACCGCTCCAAGCGACAACCCCAGGACGACACTCCACAGCACGCCCGCCTCCGGTGCGAGCAGCACGCCGAGCAGCCCGACGACCGCGGCGAGCGCCGAGACGAGCAGCTGTGAGCGGCGGGTGCCGACCCGGTCCGCGACGAGCGGGACGGACAACGTCGTGATCAGCCCGACGCCGTTCATCAGGGCCAGCAGGCCGCCCGCGCTCGCCTCGTCCCAGCCGCGCTCGACGTACGTGTTGGGGAGCCACGCGACGAGGCCGTAGTACAGCATCGACTGGAGGGCGAACAGGAGGACGAGGAGCCACGCCGTCGAGCTCCGCCAGGGAAGTCGCGGGGCCGTCGAGCCGGCTCGCTCCTCGGGCCGGTCCGGGCGGACGAGCGCCAGCCAGACGACGATCGGCACGACGCTGGCGACCGAGATCACGGCCAGCGCGAACCGCCAGTCGCCGTCGGGGCCGGCCAGCGGGACGGCGAGCGCGGCCGCGAGCGTCGAGCCGGCGACGATCCCGCCGGCGTAGGCGCCGGTGCCGAGGGCGGGGCTGGCGGGCGAGCGCAGCTTGACGAAGATCGCCGGGATCGCCCCGGCGCTGCCCACGGAGATGCCGATCGCCGTCGTCGCGAGAAGGATCGTCGTCGCGTCGGGCGCGGCCGATCGCAGCAGCCCGAACAGCGCGATGCCGGCGAGCGACAGGGCAAGGGCGGAGCGCGTCCCGAGACGGGCCACGAGACGGGGACCCGCCGGTGCGAGGAGCCCCATGCACAGGACGGGGATCCCGCCGAGCAGCCCGGCGGCCGCGTGGGCGATCCCCAGGTCCGCCCGGATGGTCGGCAGCAGCGGCCCGATCGCGAGGAGCTGCGGCCGGAGGGCCAGCGCGGCGACGAACAGCGCGACGAGCGGCACGACCGTCGACGCGCGCTCCCGCGCGGGCACGACGACGACATCTTCGCGGGTGGCCACGAGCGAACGGTACCCTGCCCGCCCAGGCACGGCCCTCGGACCTAGGGCGTCGCCTCGAACGTGATCTCCGCATCGAACTTCGGGGCCTCGGCCGGCTTGGGCATCATGTTCGACTCGCCGCCGAGCGCGTCATACCACTCGACTCCCCGGCACGTCGCTGTCCCGCGCAGCCCGGACTTGTCGGCCTGTTCGACGGTGACGATGCAGCGCGACGGGTCGAACGTCGTCCAGTGGTGGCCATCGCTGATCCGGTCGAGCGTGATGAACGCCGGGCTCTCGAACGTCGTCCCGACGCCGTCGGGCAGGCTCATCCCCGCCCCGTTCACCCGGAGGCTCCAACCGTCGGCGTTCGTCCATCGGACGTTCGAGCCCATCATCGATTCGATGCCGGACGTCTTGTCGAGCTCGTTCAGCTCGACCGTCTCGCCGCCGGTGATCGCGACCGTCGCGGCACCAGTGGAGAACGCTGCGATCGGCGACGGGGACGGGAAGTCGTCCACGAAGCCCGGCGCGAACCCGTTGCGGCCCATGAGCAGCTCGCAGCCGCCGGCGACGAACGCGACGAGCAGCCCGCAGATCGCGAGTGCGGCGCCCCTCGAGCCCCTCACGTCGGCGCGGTTACAGGCCGCTGTACGAGTGGAGGCCGCTGAACCAGAGCGAACCGGAGTACGTGACGAGGACCATCCCGAACGCGACGACGAGCAGCAGTGCCGCCGGTCGGCCGGCCCAGGCGCGGACGTTCCGGGCGTGGAGGTAGACCGCGTAGGTCAGCCACGTGACGAGGGCGGCGGTCTCCTTCGGGTCCCAGCCCCAGTAGCGCGACCAGGCGATCGAGGCCCACCACGACCCCAGCACGATCATCGTCGCGAAGATCGGGAAGCCGAAGATCACGGCGCGGTAGGCGACCTCGTCGAGGACCTTGTGGCTCGGCAGCCAGCTGAACCGGTCCTGCGTCCCCTGGGCGAGATAGCCGACGCCGGCAGCGAAGCTCGTCGCGAACGTGCCGTACGAGATGACCGCCATCCCGACGTGGATCGTCAGCAGCGGCGCGTTCTGGAGCGCCGGCACGAGCTCCTTGATGCCCGACCCGAGGCTCGCCGCGTAGAGCAGGATCGCCAGCGCGACGCCGACCGGGATGAAGCCGATCGAGCGGATCGGGTAGCGCCGCTGGAGGACGAGGTAGCCGCCGAGCATCGAGGTCGCGAACGCGACGCTGAACTCGAACATGTTGCCCCACGGCCCGCGGCCGACGACGATCGCCCGGAGGCCCATCGACGCGAGCAGGACGAAGAAGCCGGCGGTCGTCAGCCACAGCGCGGCGCTGCCGAGCGGGGTGGGGGAGCCGGCGAGGTCGGGCGAGGTGATCGCGGCGGCCGATGCGGTCCGCGACTGGGCGAACGAGCCGGTGACGACGCCGGCCCAGGCCGGCTGCTGGGCCTGGCCTGGGACGAGGACCGGGATCGTCCGGCGGCCGTTCGCGAGCATGCACGGCGTGGCCGACGAACGCGGCGAAGCCGAGCGCGACGAGGATCGTCCCGATCGGGAAGAGGATCTGCGAGATCTGCGCGAGCTGGGTCATGGCCGGTTCACGCTCCGACGTTCTGTCTCTGGGTCAGGCGACCGCGGCGCCACCGGGCGGTGGGCCGTCGGTCGCGACGATGAGCGTCCGGGATTCGATGTTCAGGACGAGTCCGCAGTTCCCACAGGTCCGGATGTCCGAGTCGCGGACGACCTCGCACTTGGGGCAGCGGACCTGGAGCAGCGTCTGGTCGCGGTCGCAGCGCGTCGTCCCGAACGCGTAGATCAGGCCGTCGTGCGGGCAATACGGCTCGCCGGCCGGGAAGATCGGCTCGCCGAGGTGGTTCGTCGGCGCGACGCGCACGCCCTCGACGTATTTCACGGTCGTCCGCGGCTTCGTCACGCCGTAGCCCAGCCAGGCGAGGACCCCGAGGGTCAGCAGCGGCCCGACGACGCCGATGACGATGAAGATCGGCAGGAGGGCGATGAGGCCCGGCCAGTCGGGGATGACGATCGTGGATAGAAAGGCGAGGAAGTCGGTCCACATCTTGGAGATCTGGTCGGCGATCGTCACGGCCGCATTCTAGCCTCGGTTCGGCGGGCCGGTTCGGCGGGCCGTCCGCGCGGTTCGTCGCGGGTTGCCACGCTTCGTCGTCGCGCCGCGGCCCGGCGTCCAGCGGCGCTCTTCGTGGGCCGGCTCCTGCTCGACGTGCGGCGGCGCCGGCGGGCGGGCGTTGCCGACCGACGGCGCCGACAGCTTGGGCCGCTCGAGCCGCCCGATCAGCCACTGCGCGCCGGCCGTACGGGCGCCCTTCCTGTGGAGCCTCGCCCGGAGATCGCGGTCGTCGGTCACGACGAGGACCATCGCGGCGCCGGGCCCGTCCGTGTCCGACCACGTCGTCGCGTGGTCGACGAGCTCGAGGATCACCGCGTCGGCCGAGCGCCGGCCGCTGTACCGGACCGTCAGGCCGCCGGCGATCCGCTCGCCGCGCACGCCCGACTCCGTGGGCCCGTCGAAGACCAGCACGATCGACGTGTCCGGTGGGATCACGCCGCGCAACCGGCCGATGACCGCCGCGGGCGGTTGACGGTCGCCCGGCAGGTGCGTCATGGCGTGCAGGAGGTTCGTGCCGTCGACGAAGAGCTTCGTCGTGTTGGCGAGCGGGTCGCGCGGGAGCGGTCTTGTCACGGGCCAAGCGTAGCGCGGCCTCGGATGATCGCTCAGAGCCCAAATCGCGATCGTTGCGCCCAAGCGCAATGACGCTGGCACGGCCGGGCCGCGGCGGCGATCGTTGCGGGTGGCCGCAATCATCGCGAAAACGACTTTGCGCAGAACAGTTCGGCGGGCGAGCACGAGCCGGTACGATCTCGGTCCCATGTCGTCCTCTTCAGGCGGTCTGCTGCTGCTCGTCGACCTCGATGGCGTCGTCTATCGCGGCGCGGACCCGGTGCCTGGCGTCGCCGCCGTCCTGACCGACCGCGCCGGCCGGGGCGACGACGTCGTCTACGTGACGAACAACTCGATGTGGTACCGGGCGGAGTACGTCGCCCGCCTGGCCGACATGGGCGCGCCGGTCGACCCCGACCGGATCGTCTCCTCGCCGCGGGCGACCGCGCTCTACCTGCGCGAGCACCTGCCCGACGTCCGGCGCGTGCTGGCGCTCGGGGCGGGCGGGCTCGAGCGCGAGCTCCGCGACGCGGGCTTCGAGGTCGTGACCGCGGCCCACGCGGCCACGCTCGTCGGCCGGGACGGCGTCGAGGCGTGGGACGCGGCCAACGCCCCCGACGCGGTCGTCGTCGGGCTCGATCCGCAGCTGACGTACCTCCGGCTCGCGGTCGCGGCCGACTGCATCCGGGCCGGCGCCCACTTCATCGCGACGAACCGCGACCCGATCTACCCGACCGAGCGGGGCCTCCGGCCGGGCGCCGGCAGCATCGTCGCCGCCGTCGAGGCGACGACCGGCGTCACGCCGGTCTCGATCGGGAAGCCGGAGCCGTACCTCCTCGAGGAGGCGGCCCACGCGGTCGGGCGCGAGCCGGCCGAGGCGGTGATGATCGGCGACGGCCTCGCGACGGATATCGCCGCGGCCAGGGCCGTCGGGGCGCGGAGCGTCCTGATGCTCACCGGCGTCACGACCCGCGCGGAGGTCGACGCGCTCGCCGCCGACGAGCGCCCGACGGCAGTCGCGGCCGACGCGGCGGAGCTCGCCGCGGCGCTGGCGCGGTTGTCGGGTTGACGGAGCCGCCGATGCGGCGCGTGTCTGTGATCGGCACGAGCGGTTCCGGCAAGACGAGCTTCGCGCGCCGGCTGGCCGAACGGCTGGACGTCGCCCACATCGAGCTCGATGCGCTCTTCTGGTTGCCCGACTGGCAGGAGCCCGACGAGGCGGAGTTCCGGGCCAAGGTGAAGGCCGCTGTCGACGCCCCCGGCGGCTGGGTCGTCGACGGCAACTACTGGCGCGTCTGGCCCGACGTGCTCAGCCAGGCAGACACGGTCGTCTGGCTGGACATGTCGATGCGCACGTGCCTCTGGCGCGTGACCCGCCGAGCCGTGGCGCGGGCGATCGACGGTGAGCTGCTGTGGGGCACGAACCGCGAGCGGTGGAGCCAGATCGTCGGTCGCAAGTCGCTCGCCTGGTGGGTGATCACGACGCACGGCCGGCGGCGACGCGACAACGAAGCGCGCCTGGCCGATCCGGCGTATGCCGACGTCCGGGTTCTTCGCTTCCGGTCGTCCAGCGCGGCCGAGGCGTGGTTGGCCTCAGCCTGAGCGAAGCAACGGCTCGAACGCGTCGAACGCGGCCCTGACCGGGGCAAGCGCGGTCTCGTCGGCGAACGCGGCCGAAAGAGCGTGGCGGTCGATCGCCCACAGCTCGGCGAGGCTCAGCCCGATCCGGCCGACCGCGCGTGTGTACTCCTCGGATAGGGAGATGTCGGAGACCGTCGTGTCGTCGGTCGAGAGCGTGACCGGGACGCCGAGCCGGTGGAGGCGGGCGATCGGGTGGTCCTCGACCGAGGCGACGATGCCGGCCTGGACGTTCGAGGTGGGGCAGAGGTCGAGCGTCACGCCGCGGGCGACGAGCTCCCTGCAGAGATCCGGGTCGTCGATCGCGCCCGGGCCGTGGGCGATCCGCTCGGGGTCGACCGCGAGCGCGCGGCGGACCTGCGGCGCGCCGCCCCACTCGCCGGCGTGCAGCGTGACGTGCAGACCGCCGGCGCGCGCGGCCGCGAACGCGCGCTCGTGGGTGAGCGGGTCCGGGAACGCCTGCTCGGGGCCCGCGAGGTCGAACCCGACGAGGCCGTTGCCGCGGAACCCCGCGGCGGTCTCGGCGAGCGTGACGTTGTCGGCCGGGTCGTGCGAGCGGAGCGCAGTGGCGATGAGCCGGGCCACGATCCCGTACCGGTCTGCGGCCGCGCGCGTCCCGCGGACCACGGCCGCGATCCCGTCGGCGAGGGAGAGACCGCGCGCGACGTGGAGGAGCGGTCCCCACCGGACCTCGACGTAGCGGACGTTGTCGGCCGCCTTCGTCTCGATCAGCTCGTAGGCGATCCGCTCGAGCGCGTCGGCGTCCTGCATGAGCGCGATCGGCAGGTCGAACCGCTCGAGCAGCTCGGCCTGATCGGCGCAGCGCTCCGGCGCGACGAGCGCGTCGAACATCCCGGCCCACGTCGCCGGCGCGTCCACGCCGCGTGAGGAAGCCAGCTCCAGCGCGGTCGCGACACGCAACGAGCCGTCGAGGTGGAGGTGCAGCTCGGCCTTGGGCATCGCCTCGATGAGGCGGCGGGTCGCCGGCGTCGGTTGGGCCACGACCCGATGCTACGATGCCGCGCCATGAAGGGGCAGGCCGGCCACGTCGCCCTCGCCGTCGCGTGGATCGCGATCGTGGCGGTCCTCGCGCTGGGTGCCGCCGGCATCGTCGCGACGATGGCCCACCAGCCCGGCACCGCCGCCCGCCCTGAGCTGACGTACGCCGGCGACGCGGCCGCCGAGCCAGGCCTCGCGTCGGCTCGCATGGAGCTCGAGACGCTCTCCGGGCAGGTCGCCCAGCTCAGCGACCTGGGCCGGACCGCGCTCGGCAACCTGTCGGCGGGCAACAGCGACGAGCTCGACGCGACCGTGACCGAGGGCCAGGACCTGGCGTCGACGATCGAGCAGCACGCGACCACCATCCGCCAGCAGCTCGAGACGCTGCCCGGCCTGGGTCCCGACCAGGATCTGACGCTCTCGCCCGGCGTCCGCCACCGCCAGCAGCTCTCGCTCCAGGCGCTCGACGCGACGAACGGCCTCAGCGCGGCGTGGTCGAGGCTCGCGGTGTCGTCGGCAGCGGCGAGCCGGATCACGACGCTCCTGACCCAGCACGACACGTCGACCGCCGACGCGGCCGCGGCCGGCCGCCAGGAGAAGTACGCCGACGCGCTCGCGAAGCTCGACGAGTCGGACCGGCTCATGGCCCAGTCGCGGGCGTTCAAGGACACGCTCGCGAACACGGTCGACGTCTCGACGCTGACCGACTGGCTCGACGTGAACTCGGCCTACGACGCGGCGCTCCGCCACCTCTACCAGGCGCTCGTCGACTCGAAGGGCCGGGTGACGAGCGCGGTCCGCGCCGCGTTCGACGCCGAGGGCAAGGCCCGCAAGCAGCTCCCCGCCGACTCGAAAGGGCTCGTGATCATCCTCGCCGAGATCGGCCGGGGCGGGCTGAACCAGGCCGTGATCACGATCGAGCAGGCGCGGGGCGACCTCGACTCGGCGATCGCGATGATCGACGCCGCCGGGCCGGCCTCGTCGTCGGGTTCTGAGGCGCCGGGCGGATCGGAGGCGCCCACCGCGCCGGCGCCCTGACGCTCCGGCCCCGAAGTACACTGCCGACCACTGACCCGAGGGCGCCGCTCGTGGCGCCCGGCCCAAGCTCCGGAGGAGGTTCCCCAGCGTGCAGCTGCGTGTTGTCACCGACCAGCCCTGGGACGTCAAGGCCCACGTCCTGGCGATCCCGATCGTCGGTGACCCGGCGTTCGACGGCCCCCTCGGCGAGATCGACCGGCGGGTCGGCGGCGAGCTCAAGGCCCTGACCGCGTTCAAGGAGATCACGGGCAAGCGTTACTGGACGGCCGTCGCGAGCCCGGGCGACCTGCCCGCGGGTCGGGTCGTGACCGTCGGCGCGGGCGACCCCGCGAAGCTCGATCGCGAGACGGTCGTGCGGATCGGCGCCTCGGCCGAGCGACGGCTGCGCGGCCGCGAGGCAAAGACCCTCGCCCTGTGGATCTCGCCGCTCGCCGCCGTCCTCGACGGTGGCGCATCGGCCGTCGCGGAGCTCCTCGCCCGCGGCGTCGTCGAGGGCTCGTTCGACCCCAAGCGCCTGTACCGCGAGGACATCGAAAGCGCCCCGCCGCAGCTCGACGAGCTGATCCTCGTTGCGCCCGGGGAGGACGCCGCGGCGCTTTCGAAGGCCGCGGACCGAGGGATCGTCATCGGGGAGGGCTCGAACTGGGCCCGCGCGATCTCGAACCGCTCCGCGAACGACGTGACCCCCGATCGTCCTCGCCGAGGAGTCCCGGGCGCTCGCCGAGAAGCACGGCCTCTGGATCGACGTGATCGAGCCCGAGCGCGCCCGCGAGCTGGGCATGGGCATGTTCCTCGCGGTCGGCCAGGGCAGCGACAACCCGCCCCGGATGATCGTCATGCGCTCCGGCGACGAGGGCGAGAAGGACGCGTTGGGCCGCCACCTGGCGATCGTCGGCAAGGGCGTCTGCTTCGACTCCGGCGGCATCAGCATCAAGCCGTCCGACCGGATGGAAGAGATGAAGATGGACAAGATCGGTGCCTGCACCGTGATCGCCGCCATCGCCACCGTCGCCCGCCTCTCCCCGGGGACGCCACTGCTGGCCGTGGCGCCGGCCGTCGAGAACATGCCCGGCTCCCACTCGACCAGGCCGGGCGACGTCGTCAAGGCGATGAACGGCAAGTTCGTCGACATCACGAACACCGACGCCGAGGGCCGCCTGATCCTGGGCGACGCGATGACCTATGCGGAGAAGCCTCGGGGCGACGCACCTCGTCGACGTCGCGACGCTGACCGGCGCCGTGTCGCGGGCGTTCGGCCACCTGATCACCGGCGGCTTCGCGAACCCGTCGTCGTTCTGGGGCGACGTCGTGTCGGCCGCCGACCGGGCGGGCGAGCGCTACTGGCAGATCCCGTTCGTCGACGAGTACCGGAGCGAGATGAACTCGTGGTACGGCGACCTCCAGAACTCCGGCTCGGCCGAGGGCTCGCTCGTGAAGAGCGGCATGTTCCTGCGGGAGTTCGCGACGGTGCCGTGGGCCCACCTCGACATCGGCGGGACGGGCTACTTCCGGAAGGCCACCGCCTGGGCCCCGCGCGGCGCGACCGGCGTGACCCACGCCACGCTCGTCGAGCTGGCGATGGCCGGGGCGCGCAACGGTCGCTAGCCTGGATCGACGTCCCGTCGCGGCGTCGCCGCCCCTCGTGGATCCGCGGCCGTGATGTCGTTCGTGCCGCTGTCGGCGGTCTTCGCCGTCGTCGGGGCGGTCGTCGGCGTCCTCGCCGACCGGTTCTCGACGCGCTGGCCGGAGCACGAGCCGCCCGAGTTCCCGGCCGGCCGAGCCGTCGGCTGGCGGACCGATCGTCTGCGGGCTGTTCGGGGCGTTCGCGCTCGCCGTGCTGCCGGCCCGGTTCGGCGGCGACGCGCTGGCCCTGGCGCTGTTCGGGGCGTGGTTCGTGACGCTGATCGTCGGGCTGGCGACGGACCTCGACCAGCGGCTGCTGCCCGACCTGCTGACCCTGCCGGTGATCCCCGTCGCCGCGATCTACGCGGTGAGCGGCCAGAACCCGCTCGTCGGCGCCGACCTCCTGCCGGCGGTTTTGGTCGCGATCGTCGTGCCGGGGGTGATCTACCTGGCGTCGATCCCGTTCGGGGCGGGGGCGTTCGGGATCGGCGACGTGAAGCTGCTCGTCGGGGTGGGGCTGATGTCGGGCGCGATCCGGGCGGTCACCGGGCTCGTGTCGGGGCTGTTCCTCGCAGGCCTGGTGCTGGTCGTGCTGGTCGCGACCCGGCGGATCACGCTCCGGAGCTACGTGCCGTACGGGCCGTTCCTGATCTTCGGGGCGGTCTGGGGGATCGTCGTCCGCGGCTGAGGCATCGCAGGCGGATTTCAGGCGCGCCGGGCGCGGGCGAGACGTGGTGCGGTGCGGTGTGGTCCGGGGTAGTCGCAGGACCAAAGTACGGCTCGTCCGCCATGGTTTGTAACGCCTACGGTAGACACCCCCCGGTATGATGCCGGACAAGCCGGTGTCGCCTGGGTCCGTGCCCGATCAGGGCGGCGAAAAACGCCGGCGCGCCCCGTCAAGCGCGCCCCCAGATCGAGTGCCCCAGCACACGGAGTCCCGCCACACGATGACGACGCCCACGTGATCCGTCACAGCACGCCGTTTGCGGGCTGGTCGACGTCACGTCGCACGCGCTCCCGCCGGTTCCGCCAGGTCGCGACGCTGCTCCTCATCCCGCTGCTGGTGGGCATCCTCGGCACGCCGACCGTCAACACCTCGCCGGTCCATGCCGACGAGCTCGCCGACGCGAAGGCCAAGCAGGCCGCGCTCGCGAAGCAGATCGCCACGCAGAAGGCGATGATCGCCCAGATCACGTCACTCCAGTCGGATCTGAGCCGGCAGATCGCGTCCACCACGCGCGAGCTCAACGGCATCAACGCCGACCTCTCCAAGGTCCGCAAGGACATCAACAACATGGCGGTCCGGATCGAGGGCGTGAAGAAGGAGTACTTCGGGCTCGTCGCCCACCTCCAGCTCCTCGACAACCAGCTCGCGAACGTCACCAAAGAAGAGACGATGCGCCGCTCCGAGCTCGGCACGAAGAAAGCCGAGCTCGCCGCGCGGATCGTGGAGGCGTACGACACCGACCGGACGTCGCTCCTCGAAACGTTCCTCGCGGGCGGCTCGTTCACCGACGTGATCTCCGAAGTCGGCTACATCAACGACTTCGCCGAGCACGACAAGGTCCTCGCCCAGGCGATCGTCCACGCCCAGGAGGCGCTCGCGACGATCCACGCGATGGTCGAGTCGACCCGCGGCCAGACCGACACGCTCCGGGCCGAGACGCTCAAGCAGAAGCAGGAGCTCGACGCCCAGCTCGTCCAGCTGAAGGCCGCCCAGGCCCGGCTCAAGGAGCTCGAGAAGGAGACGGCCCGGGCGCTCGCGATCCAGCGGAACGCGATGAGCGAGCTCATCAAGAACAAGAAGGACCTCGCCCGCGCGATCGCGACGACGCAGAAGGCCCAGCGCCAGCTCGCCTCGAAGATCAAGGACCTCGTCGCCCAGCAGTTCAAGCTCGGGAACATCCCGTCGCGCTACAACGGGACGCTGTCGTGGCCGATGCCGGGCGTCGTCTCGACCGAGTTCGGCTGCAGCACGTACCCGGGCTACGCCCCCGGCAACGGCTGCGAGCACTTCCACAACGGGATCGACATCGTCTCGCCCCAGGGCTGCGGCGCGCCGATCAAGGCCGCCGGCCCCGGGCGGATCGGCTACGTCGGCTGGAACTACGCGGACGGCGCCGACCCGGCGTGGATCGTGATCATCGTCCACTCGACCGACCTCCAGACGTGGTACGCCCACATGAAGGCCTACACGTACCCCGGCGGCATCCACGCGGGCTCGATGGTCAAGACGGGCCAGCTGATCGGCTTCGAGAGCGCGACCGGCCACGCCACCGGCTGCCACCTGCACTGGATGGTCGAGTACAACGGCCAGTTCCGGAACCCGCGCCTGTTCGTCTGACCGCTCGCCTCGGCCGCGCCGGCCGGTGCAAGGGCCCCGGCACGAATCCTTCACCCGCCCGTGACCGGCCGTTCACATCGCCGGTGGTAACGTAGCTGCCATGAAGCGGACGATGGCCGTGATCCTCGCCGGCGGCGAGGGCGAGCGCCTCTCGATCCTCTCCGGGGTCCGTGCCAAGCCCGCCGTGCCGTTCGGGGGGAAGTACCGGATCATCGACTTCACGCTGTCGAATTGCGTCAACTCCGACATCGACAACGTCGTCGTCCTGACCCAGTACAACCCCCGCTCGCTGAACGATCACATCGGTCTGGGCCGGCCGTGGGACCTCGACCGCAACCGCGGCGGCGTCAAGCTGCTCCAGCCGTACATCGCCCGCGGCCGCGTCGCGGAGTGGTACCGCGGCACGGCCGACGCGGTCTACCAGAACTTCAACGTGCTCGAGCACGAGGGCGACGACACGGTCCTCGTCCTCGCCGGCGACCACATCTACAAGATGGACTACCAGCCGTTCATCACGGCCCACCGCCGCCACCGGGCCGACGTGACGATCGCCGTCCGCCGCGTCCCGCTCGCCGAGGCCTCCCGGATGGGGATCCTCGCGCTCGACGACAACGACCGGATCGTCGAGTGGCAGGAGAAGCCCAAGCAGCCCAAGAGCGACCTCGCGTCGATGGGCGTCTACGTCTTCTCGAAGAAGGCGCTCCGGCGCTGGCTCGGCGCCGACCGCGACGACTTCGGGCGGCACGTGATCCCGGCGATGCTCGATGGCGGCGCCCGCGTCTTCGGCTACCGCTTCGAGGGCTACTGGCAGGACGTCGGCACGATCCAGTCGTACTGGGAGGCGAACCTCGCGCTCCTCCGGGACCACCCGGAGCTCGACCTCTACGACAAGGACTGGGTCATCCACACGAGGTCCGAGGAGCGCGCGCCGGCGAAGGTCGGCCCGACCGCGCAGGTCCACCAGAGCCTGATCAGCCACGGCTGCCAGATCAACGGGACCGTCGTGAACTCCGTGCTCTCGCCGGGCGTCCGCGTCGACGTCGGGGCGGTCGTGCGCGACTCGATCGTCATGTTCGACTGCGTCATCCGATCGGGCGCGGTCGTCGACCGCTCGATCCTCGACAAGGAAGTCGTCGTCGGCCAGGGGGCGATCGTCGGCGACGGGCCGGACTTCGACACGCCCAATCGCCAGGAGCCGTCGCGGCTGAATACCGGCATCAGCGTCGTCGGGAAGCGGGCGATCATCCCGCGCGGGACGCGGATCGGCCGCAACGTGAAGGTCGCCGGCGATGTGAAGGCGACCGACTTCGTCTCGAAGGTCGTTCGAAACGGGGCGTCCGTCGAGGCCGGCGGCGCGAAGCCGCGCAGAGCGAAGAAAGCCGCCCCAGCGGCCGCGGCGGAGTCGAAGGCGGCTCGCGCGGACGCGGGCGCACCAAGGACGAACGGCGCCGGGGCGGGCGTCGGGATCCCGATCGCCGGCAGCGCCGGCCGGATGTCGGCGAAGCCGAGGGGCGAGGCTTAGCCAGCGCGCGTGCCCGCCGGCGCGGATTGCGATGCAACTGCCGCGTCGGCCGGGGCGAATTGCCGCGCGCCCGTGACGGCCCGGATCGGCGGTCCCCGCTAGACTCCCCCGCATGCCAATCGCCGACCAGGGCGTCCCTGTGCGCCCGGCCGACGTCGAGCGCTGGCTCGACGAGCTCGGGCTCCGTCCGGACGCCCGCTCCGACCGCGAAGGCGTCACGTCGTGGGACCTCAGGCTCGACGGCCGGCGCCGCTTCGACGTGCCGGTCACGCTCATCCTCGACCCGCTCGTCGCGCTGATCGTCTGGGTCCATTTCGCGCCGCCGATCGCCGACGCCTACCGCAAGTCGTACCGGAAGCTGCTGCACTGGAACGACGAGTTCCCATTCGCGAAGTTCTCGCTGGCCGAAGACGAGCGGCCGATCCTGACGGTCGAGATCGCCCCGATCCTGGCCGGCCGCGACGCACTCGGGCTCGCGATCGCCCGGTCGCTCGCGATCGCCGACCAGCTCCTCGAGGAGTCGGCGAGCTGGCTCTGGATCGGCGGCCGGATCCCGGACACGAGCGGCCGGACGAGCCGCGGCGAGTCGCTCCTCGAGCGCTACCGCGCGGAGCTCGGCGAGCTTGCCGGGGAGCCGCGACCGGATGCCACCGAGCCGGGCGGAGTCGCGCCCGGCGCCGCGCCGCCTGCCCCGCCGGCGACCGACGCCCCGGCCGACCTCGCCCCGGCCGCCGCGGACCGATGACCGGCCGCCGCGCGGCGCTCGTCGCCGTCCTGTTCGCGACGCTCGTCGCGGCCCTCGCCCCGGCCGCCGCCGCGCCCGCGCTCGCTGCGGGCCCCGGGATGACGATCATCAGCAACGCGACCTACACCGTCGACCCCGACCACGGCGTCGTCCACGTCGCGGTGAACCTGACGGCGGCGAACCACCTGACCGACACGAAGACCCGGCTCTACTACTTCGACAAGGCGTTCCTCGCGGTCCCGCCGAACACGGCCGGGTTCAAGGTCAGCGCCCGGATCGGCGGGCCGACCGTCCACGTCGCCGCGAAGAAGGCCGACCACACGCTGCTCCGGATCGACTTCGGGTCGCGGCTCGGATCCGGCCAGGCGCGGGGCATGGCCCTGACGTTCGACATCAAGGACCCGGGCGGCGTGCCGACGCGGACGACGCGGGTCGGGACGAGCCTCGTCGCGTTCGGGGCGTGGGCGTACGCCAGCGAGGGGACGCCCGGCAGCACGGTCACGGTCGTCTTCCCGCCCGGCTACTCGATCGACGCCCGGTCGGACCTGCTCCACAAGCCAACGACCGACGGCGACGGCCGGACGGTCTACGCCACCGGCGCGCTCGCCCAGCCGCTGGCGTTCTTCGCCTACTTCGTCGCCGATCGACCAAGCGCGTTCGCTGAGTCGACGCGGACCGTCCAGGTCGGCGGCCGGCCGCTCGACGTGACGATCCGCGCCTGGCCCGACGACCCGGCGTGGGCCGAGCGGACCGGCGGGATCGTCGAGCAGGGCATCCCCGTCCTCGCCGACGCGATCGGCCTGCCAGTGGACCGCCGAGCGGCCGTTCATCGTGGCCGAGGCGGTCAGCCAGGCGAGCTCGCCGTACGCCGGCCGCTACGACCCCGACCACGCGACGGTCGAGGTCGCCTACTACGCCGACCAGCTCGTCACGCTCCACGAGATGGCCCACGCCTGGTTCGACGGCGGCCTCCTCGCCGACCGCTGGGCGAACGAGGGCTTCGCGTCGTGGTACGCGCTCGACGCGGCGTCGAAGCTGAAGCTGAAGGTCGCGCCGGCGGAGCTGACGCCGGAGATGATCGCAGCCCGGATCCCGCTCAACGCGTGGAACCCGCTCGCCACCGACGACAAGCTCATCGAGGACTACGGCTACGCGGCGTCGGCGCGGCTCGCCGGGCTCGTCGCCCAGCGGGCCGGTCCCGACGGCCTCGCGAAGGTCTGGCAGGCGATCCGCGACGGGGTCGCGCCCTACCAGCCGACCGGCCTCCGCACGCCCGACGGCGCCGCCACGAGCGGCATGGGCGGCGCGTCGATGTCCGGCTCGGACGTCGCGCCGATCGAGACCCGCCCGACGGCCCCCGACTGGCGCGGCCTCCTCGACCTGCTCGAGGACCGGACCGGCCAGAGCTACGACGACCTGTGGCGGGCGTGGGTCGTCCGCGACGAGGAGGCCGGGCTGCTCGACGCGCGGGCGGCGGCTCGGCGCCAGTACGACGAGGTCGTGGCCAAGGCCGGCGAGTGGCGGCTGCCGCCGATCGTCCGCGACGCGATGCGGTCGTGGCAGTTCGGCCAGGCGACGGAGCTGCTCACGGCCGCGAGCCGGGCGCTCGACGACCGCGACGAGGTGCTCGCGAAGGCGTCGGCGGCGGACCTGACGGTGCCCCGCGCGCTCGAGGCCGCGTTCGAGGGCAACCACGGCTTCGCCGCGGTGTCGACGGAGGCGGAGGCGGAGCTGGCGACGATCCGGGCCTACGCCGAGGCCGCCGCGGCCCGCGAGAGCGACCCGGGGTTCATCGAGCAGGTCGGGCTGTGGGGCACGACGCCGGCGGCGGACCTCCAGACAGCCGCGGCCGCGTTCTCCTCGGGCGACCTCCGCGCGTCGATCCAGGCGAGCGCCGACGCGTTCGACGCGTGGGACGGCGCCCTGGAGACCGGCCGGAACCGGGTGATGACGATGCTCGCCGCGCTGATCGCCTCGCTCGTCGCGGTCGCGTTCATCGTGAACACCGTCCGCGGCGTGACCCGTCGCCACAAGGCCGCTGCGTCCCGGCGGCTCGCCGCCGGCACGACGGGCGCGACCGGCCCGACGGACCACCTCATGGCCCACCCCAAGGACTGAGCGATGGGACGGTCGGGCAGCCGTCGCGTCGCACGCCTCCTCGTCGCCGGCATCGCCGTCGCGGCGTCGTTGCTGCGCCCCGCGGCGGCGAGCCCGGCCGCGGCCGCCACCGACGACGGGCTGGCGCTGACCTCGGCGACGACCTACACGCTCGTCCCCGACAAGTCGCTCGTCCACGTCGTGATCGCGCTGACCGCGCAGAACACGAAGCCGGACCTCGTCCGCCAGACGCCGAGCGGCACGATCACGACCCGCTACTTCTTCGAGTCGGCGACGATCGGCGTCCAGCCCGAGGCGACCGCGGCCGCCGCGTCGTTCGGCAAGCAGCACCTCGCGACGACGCTCGCGCCGGACGACGGCTTCTCGCGCCTGACGGTCGCGTTCCCGGCCGACCTCTACTTCGGCCAGACGGAGACGGTCTCGGTCGCCTTCGACCTGCCGGGCGGGGCGCCGCGGTCGGAGAGCGCGATCCGGGTCGGGTCGGCGTTCGCGACGTTCTCCGCCTGGGCGTTCGGCGACGGCGGCGACGTCCAGGTCGTCGTCCCCGGCGGCTACGACGTCACCGCGACCGGCTCGCCGACCCAGAAATCGGTTGCCGCCGGCGTCAGCACGGTCTCGGCGACCGGCATCGACGATGCGACCGACTGGTACGCGACGATCGTCGCGGACCGCAAGGACGCGCTCACGAGCGACCGGCTCGACCTGCCCGGCGGCGAGCATCTCGTCATCCGCGCCTGGCCCGAGGACACCGAGTGGCAGACCCGCGTCACCGGGTTGCTCCGGACCGGGCTGCCGGAGCTCGTCGACAAGCTCGGCCTCGACTGGCCGGTGACGGGCGACATCGAGGTCACCGAGGTCCACACGCCGCTGCTCGAGGGCTACGCCGGCATCTTCCACACCGACGAGCGCCTGATCGAGATCAGCGAGGACCTCGACGAGCTGACGATCCTCCACGAGGCGTCGCACGCCTGGTTCAACGAGAACCTGTTCGTCGGGCGCTGGATCGACGAGGGGCTGGCCGACGAGTACGCCTCGCGGGTCCTCGACGAGGTCTCGAACGGCGGGCTGGGCCCCGACCCGGTCTCGCCGACCGACGCCGAGGCGGTCCGGCTCAACGACTGGACGTTCCCCGGCCGGATCGCCGACGAGGCGACCCGGGCACGCGAGACGTACGGCTACGACGCGGCGTGGACGGCGGTCCGGGCGCTCGTCGCGGACGCGGGCGAGGCGGGGATGCGCGACGTGCTCGGCGCGGCGAGCCGCCACGAGACCGCGTACGTCGGGGCGGGCCCGGCCGAGAAGGTCGCGGACGCGGCCGACTGGCGCCGCCTCCTCGACCTGCTCGACGAGCGCGGCGGCGCGACCCGCGCCGACGCGACCTTCCGGCGCTGGGTCGTGACCGACGACCAGGCGAAGGTCCTCGACGAGCGGGCGGCGGCCCGGGCGGCCTACACGGAGCTCGTCGCGGTCGGCGACGGCTGGCTGCCGGGCTGGGTCGTCCGCAAGCCGATGGGCGACTGGGACTTCGCGACAGCGACCGCGGCGATCGACGAAGCGGATGCGGTGCTCGCGACTCGGCGCCGGATCGAGCAGGCGGCCGGGCGCCTGGGGCTCCCGCCGCCGACGACGCTCAAGACCGCGTACGAGGCGGAGAAGCACGACCTCGCGCCGGTCCAGGCGCTGGCCGATCGGCAGCTGGCACTCGAGGCTTCTCTGGCGGATGCCGGCGACCGGGCGTCGCGCGAGCGGCCGCCGCTGACGGTGATCGGGCTGCTGGGCCGCGACCCGGATGGCGAGCTGGCGGCGGCCCGCGCGGCGTTCTCGTCGGGCGATCTCGACGCCGCGGACGGCGACCTCGCGGCGGTGAACGGGATGCTCGACGGGGCGGTCGAATCGGGCCGCGAGCGGGTCGCGGTCGCGGGCCTGGCCGGGGCCGGCGTCATCGCGATCGGCGGCGCGGCGGTCTTCCTGGGGCGGCGCGGCCGGCGGACGGTTGCGAGGCGGCGGGCGGCGGCCGCCTCGGCGGCTCAGGCGGGGAGAGACACGGCACCGGCGGGCGTCGCGAGCTCGGTCGCGCTCGAGGCATCGGCTCCGCCGCTCGCGCTCGAAGCGGCTCCGGCGGCGTCGGATGGCCCGGACCCGTACGCTACACTCGGCGACCCACGACCGGCCGGCGGCGAGCCCGACCCGACGGCGGACGCGGAGCGCGAAGGAGGAGACGGAACGTGAGGCGCCTCGGCTGATGGGCATGGTCAGGACGCGCCCGTCGCGGGAGATCATGTCCGGCGACTCCGCCGACGTGTACTTCGCCCGCGCCGCCAGCATCCTCGAGCGTGAGGGCCTCGACCCGCTCGTCACGATGGAGGTCTTCGCCCGCCAGGACGCGATGCTGTGCGGGATCGACGAGGCCAAGAACCTCCTGGGCCACGTCCTCGCCGGCTGCGACCCCGACGAGGTCCAGGTCGAGGCGCTCGACGATGGCGACACGATCGGGCCGAAGGAGGTCGTCCTCCGGATCCGCGCCCGCTACCTCCAGTTCGGCCTGTACGAAACCGCGATCCTCGGGATGCTCGCCCAGTCGACCGGCTGGGCGACCGCCGCGCGAGACGTCGTCGAGGTCGCGTCGCCGGCGCCGGTGATCTCGTTCGGGGCCCGCCACGTCCACCCCGACATCACCGACGTCCTCGACTACGCCGCCATCGTCGGCGGCTGCGTCGGCGCGTCGACGCCGGCCGGGGCGCGGCTCGCCGGCCTCAACCCGACCGGCACGATGCCCCACTCGCTCGTCCTGATCTTCGGCGACACCGTCCGGGCGGCCGAGGCGTTCGACCGCGACCTGGGGCCGGAGGTGCCCCGGATCGTGCTCGTCGACACGTTCCGCGACGAGGCCGAGGAGACGCTCCGGGTCGCCCACGCGCTCGGCGACCGGCTCTACGGCATCCGCCTCGACACGCCGGCCGAGCGCGGCCGCGTCACCGCCGACCTCGTCCACGAGATCCGGGCGCGGCTCGACAACGAGGGCTACCAGCACGTGAAGATCGTCGTGTCGGGTGGCCTGAACCCGGAGCGGATCCAGTACTTCAAGGACGCCTCCGCGCCGGTCGACTCGTACGCGGTCGGGTCGTACATCAGCGGCGCCACGCCGATCGACTTCACCGGCGACATCAAGGAGATCGACGGCCAGCCGATCGCGAAGCGCGGCCGGATCCCGGGCCCGACCGACTCGCCGCGGCTCCGTCGCGTCGACCTCGCCCCGTGGCGGGACGGCGCCGCCGGCTATCGCGCCGCGGGCCGCGATTCGACGGGCCGTGCCACCATTTGCTCGTGGACCAGCCAGACTTCGAGAACGACCGCGAATCCGCCTACGAGCTGTTCCAGCGTGGCCAGGAGCTGATCCGGACCCGGCACCACGCCCAGGCGGCGATCGTCCTCGAGCGGGCACTCCGCCTCGAGCCTGGCAAGGGCTCGATCCTCGAGGCGCTTGGCCAGGCGTACTACAACTCCCGGCAGTACGAGCGCTCGCGCGAGACGTTCGAGGCGCTGCTCGAGGTCGACCCGTCGAGCCACTACGGCCACTACGCGCTGGGCCAGAGCCTCAAGCAGCTCGGCCGGCCGAAGGAGGCCCGGACGCATCTCCGTCTGGCGGTCGCGCTGAGCCCCCGATCGGAGCTGTACGCCGGCGCGCTGGCCCGGCTCAGCTGACGTGACCGGCCACTCCGCGGACGCGGCGCACGCTGCTGCCGCGCCGCCGCCGGATCC
This sequence comes from uncultured Chloroflexia bacterium, assembly GCA_963845925.1. Lineage (GTDB taxonomy): Bacteria > Chloroflexota > Limnocylindria > Limnocylindrales > CSP1-4 > CF-46. The sequence goes on along the minus strand of CAWJUA010000025.1, from coordinate 224,313 downwards.
CTGGGCCCCTCGGCAGCTGCGGGCGGCTAACGACCGCCAGTTCAAACCGATGCGCCAGGGAATCTCGTCGGCAGATCGAGCCTAAGAGTCCTCGCGTGGCTATCCGGCCGAGCCGGCTCGGCGGCGCCCGTCTGGCCCGAACCCGACCTCCCCGAGAATCGCCTGGAGTCCCGCAAGCTGGTCCGGCGTGAAGGCGCGCTTCGGGAGGTAGAACGGGCTGGCGCCGGTTTCGAAGAACACGTACCGACCGGAGGATCGGACCCTCCGGACGAGATCCCACGTGACCTCGGATCGAATGCGCGGCGTCGTGTAGTCGATCAGGTGGGGCGTGACCGTTACGGTGGTCGACGGCGTCACCAGGTCCGGCGCGCGATACGCGGTGAACAGCACGAACGGCGCCACGATCAGCCCGGTCGCAAGCAACAGGCCGAGCACGACGAGGAACCAGCCCTCGGCGCCACCCCCCATCAGCAGGCCGAGTAGCCCGAACCCCGCGCCGGCGAGTCCGATCAGCGTCGCCCCGATCGATCGGCGGACGGTCGCCGCAGCGGCATCGATCGCTTCGAGACGTGACGGTTGGAACCGGACCTCGATCCGGCGCTCGGACTCCTCAGATCGTGTTGTCAGGTCGGACCCTTCGCCCCGCAGCCGGTCGTACCAGAGGAGGGCCACGAGCGACTTGGCGTCGCGGATCTCGCCGCGGTCGGCGGCCGCCAGGGCTTCCGCGAACGGCACTCGCTCGAGCTCGAGGTGCTCGTCCTCGTCCGGTCCCAGGCGCCCTTCGACCGCCGGCTCGAGGTCCGTCGCGAGGTAGAGGTGCATGAGCTCCGTGGCGAAGCCCGGCGCGGTCCAGAACGAGCCCAGCTTCCGCCACGTCCGGGCCCGGTAGCCGGTCTCCTCCTCGAGCTCGCGCCGCGAGGCGATCTCGGGGTCCTCGACCGCGCCGGTCGCAGCGTCGACGTCGAGCGTCCCGGCCGGGATCTCGAGCAGCACATCACCGGCAGCGAGCCGGAACTGGCGGACCATGAGGACGCGGTCGGCCTCGTCGATCGCGAGCATCGCGACGGCGCCGGGATGCCCGACGATGTCGCGCTCGCCGCGCGTGCCGTCGGCCCGCTCGATCGTATCGACGCGGAACTCCATGTAGTGGCCCTTGTGGACCACCCGCGAGTCGACGACCCGCTCGGTCAGGTCGGAGGGTGGAGCGGCCGAGCCCTCGGGGCCCGTCGACGCTTCGGCGGGCCCGTCGGGGTCGGTCATCGAGCGCGAATTGGGGCGGTTCGCGCGGCTGGCGTCGCTGCCGTCAGGCCGCGGCGGTGACGCGCTCCGGAACGAGGGTCGCACCCGACTCAGCGTCGAACAGGTGCAGCTTCGACAGCGGCAGGTTGAGCTTGAGGATGTCGCCCGGATTGACGTGGTGCTCTGAGCCGACGATGGCGACGATGTCCTGCTCGGCTGCCGTGACGTGGAGCAGCTCCTCGTTGCCCAGGTACTCGACGACGTCCGCGCGCCCGCTGAACGAGCCGGAAGGCTCGGTGATGTCGGCGAGCTCGAGATGCTCGGGGCGGAAGCCGATGGCCACCTTCCGGCCGGACGTGTCCATCGACTGGCGGTAGCGGGCCGGGACGGGGATCGAGAAATCTCCGGGCCCCTTCAGGGTCGCGCCATCGCCGGTGCCTTCGACCGTGCCTTCCACGAAGTTCATCGACGGGCTGCCGATGAATCCCGCGACGAACTTGTTGGACGGCTGGTCGTAGAGGATCTGCGGCGTCCCGACCTGCTGGAGCAGGCCCTCGCTCATGACGGCGATCCGGGTGCCCATCGTCATCGCCTCGACCTGGTCGTGGGTGACGTACACGATCGTCGTCCCGAGCCGCTGGTGGATGCGGGCGATCTCGGCCCTGGTCTGGACGCGGAGCTTCGCGTCGAGGTTCGAGAGCGGCTCGTCCATGAGGAACACGGCCGGCTCGCGGACAATCGCCCGGCCCAGCGCGACGCGCTGCCGCTGGCCACCGGACAGCTCCTTCGGCTTGCGGTCGAGGAGCTTCTCGAGGCTGAGGATCCCGGCCGCGTCCTTGACCCGCTTCTCGATGTCGGCCTTGGGAACCTTCCGCAGCTTCAGCCCGAACGCCATGTTGTCGCGGACCGACATGTGCGGGTAGAGCGCGTAGCTCTGGAAGACCATCGCGATGTCGCGATCCTTGGGGGCGACGTCGTTGACGACGCGATCGCCGATCTGGAGCGTGCCGTCGCTGATCTCCTCGAGGCCGGCGATCATCCGGAGGCTGGTCGTCTTGCCGCAGCCGGAGGGCCCGACGAGGACCATGAACTCGCCGTCGGCGATGGCGAGGCTCAGGTCGTCGACCGCGAGCACGTCACCGTATTTCTTGGTGACATGGTCGAAGGTCACGGTCGCCATGTGCGCACCTCCACCCCACCGGGATATCGCGGGTCCTTGCATCCAGCCGCCATTCGGCGTCGTGGACGGACCCCGTACGAGGAGCCGGCTCGGGCTGCTCGGATCGTACCACCGAAATCGGGCCATTCCGCGGTGCATACTCGCTCCGCCGAGGGGCGAACGAGGGAGGTTCCAGGGAATGGTGGACGACCGCCGCCCCGACGACGCGGGGCTGCCGCCCGATCCGACGGCCGCGCCCGACGCGGGGCCGCCCGCCGAGCCGCCCGCGCCCGCCGAGCCGCCAGCGCCGACCGACCCGGTTACGCCCGCCGCGCCCGAGGTGACGCCCCTCGTCGCATGGTCGGCGCCCCCGCCCGACGTGGGTCCATGGCAGTACGACGCGCCACCCGGCTGGACGGGGCTCGACGTCATGTCGGTGTTCGGGCGGACGGTCGACACGTTCATCGCCCACTGGCCGACGTTCGTCGCGCTGACGTTGCCGTCCGTGCTCGTCTCCCTGATCTCGCTGCTCGTGGCCGCGTCGCGTTCCGCGACGGCGACGGCCGTCCAGCCGATCGACCTGCTCGCGCTGCTGTACATCCCGATCGGGATCTTCGTCACGACCTCGATCGCCATGGCCACCGACGACGTCCACGCCGGCCGCAACGTCTCCGCCCTCGCCGTGCTGGGACCGGCGGTCGGCCGGGCGGGCGTCGCGCTGGTGTCGGCGATCGTCGTCTGGCTCGTCGTCATCGGCCTGTTGCTGATCCCGCTGATCCTGTTCTCGGTGGCCGCGATCGCCGGCGGCGCTGGCGGGGCGGCCATCGGCTTGATCATCCTGCTCATCCTCGGCGCAGTCGCGTTCTACGGGCTCTTCCGTTGGGCCTTCGCGCCGACCGCGATTGCGATCGACCGGGCCGGGCCGCTCAGCGGCCTGAACCGGAGCTGGACGCTGACGCGGGGCAACCTGTGGCGGCTCGGCGTGCTGGTGATCGGGATCGCGCTGGTCACAGCACCGTGGTCGATCGCCGGGAGCGTGTTGGTGTTCGCCGACAAGACACTCGCGGGTGCCGTGGTGGGCGTCGTCGGCACGCTGCTGTTCGGGGCGCTGGGATCGATCGTCGTGACGATCGCGTATGGCGACGTCACCGGTCGATGGCGGGCGAGCCAGGTCGCGGCAGAGGCACACGCGGCTTCCGGGCCCGAGTGGTGGGCCGGCGTGACGCCGGCGGCATCGCCCGAGGTCGCCCCGGTCGAGCCGACGGTCGCCGAGCCGGCGGCCGCCGCCGCGGAGACGCCGGCGCCCGTCGCGTGGGCCGATCCTGGCGCCGACGCGGCACCCGCCGCCGCGCCCGTCGCTGCCCCGCCGCCTGCCGCGAGTCCCATTGCCGGCGTCTCCCGCACCGAGCGCCGGGTCTACGTCCTCGGCGTGTTCCTCGTCGGCTGCCTCCTGCTGATCCCGTCGCTCGTCATCGCCGCGCCGTCGCTCGGCACGATCGGGCTCAGCGGCGTCCCCGCGCAGGACCGCGGCAAGATCCTCGCCGGCACGGAGCGCGACCCGGCCAACCCGTGTGCGCCGAAGGGGCAGGCGACGACGTTCGAATCGACCGACACCATCTACGTCGGCGGCTACTTCTCGCGGGCGGTCCTGCCCGGGCCAGAGCGCGACCGTCCACGTGCTTATCGACGGCGCCGAGGCCGTCTCGGCACCGCTCAACGCCGGCGGCAAGCTGGTTGCCTGCTATTACGAGCAGGACGCGCTGACCGGCCTCTCGCCGGCCGAATACCGCATCCTCGTCGACGACGACACCGGGGTCCTCGCCGAGGGGACGTTCACGGTGAAGTAGGGGCCCGATCGGGCGCATACTCCGGCCTCGCGCGTGCATTCCGCCCCCGGCTTGGGAGACAACGACAAGCGATGAGCGCGACCCCATTGATCCACGTCGGCCGCGACCGGTTCCACCTCGCCTGGGACCCCGCGATCCCGCCGATCGAGACCGTCGGCGACGGCGACGAGGTCGAGTTCGACCTGCTCGACGCGAGCAACGGCACGCTGACCCAGACGACGGCCGTCGAGGAGATCGCGTCGCTCGACTTCTCGGGCGTCGACCAGGTCAACGGGCCCGATCGCGGTCGACGGCGCGAAGGCCGGCGACACGCTCCAGGTCGAGCTGCTCGACTTCCAGCCGGCTGACTGGGGCTGGACCGCGTCGATCCCGGGGTTCGGGCTGCTCGCCGACGAGTTCGCCGATCCGGCCTACAAGGTCACGAGCCTGCCGGCGGTCGGCGAGCGGGCCGAGTTCTTCCCCGGCATCCGCATCCCGATCATCCCGTTCTGCGGCGAGCTCGGCGTCGCGCCGCGGACCGGACCGCTGCTCGACGATCCCGCCCGACGTCCACGGCGGCAACATGGACACCCGCCACCTGACCGCCGGCGCGACGCTGTTCCTGCCGGTCTTCCACGACGGCGCCCGGTTCTCGATCGGCGACGGCCACGCGGCCCAGGGCGACGGCGAGGTGTGCGGGACGGCGATCGAGACGCCGATGCGGGCGCGGGTCCGGTTCACGGTCCGCCGGACCTGCACCTCAGCGGGCCGGAGTTCATCACGGCGCCGGGCGCGGCGGCGGAGCGGCCGGTCGGACGGCGGTATGCGACCGACGGCATCGGGCCCGACCTGCTGACGGCCGCCCGCGACGCGACCCGCCGGATGATCGACTGGCTCGGCCGCGAGCACGGGCTGAGCCCGATCGACGCCTACATGCTGTGCAGCGTCGGCGGTCGACCTGCGGATCAGCGAGATCGTCGACCTGCCGAACTTCGTCGTCACGGCCCACTGCCCGCTGTCGATCTTCGAGTAGCTGGCGGTAGGCCGGCGCCGGCCACGGCCGGCCGGTCGCGCAGCGACCTCGGGGCCTGCCGCCGACGCGCGCTCAGATCGACGTGCGGCCCTCCGCCGTCACGACCGATCGCCGCCGTAGATGTCGTCGACCCGGGCCAGTGCCTCGGGATTCCGCGAACGCAGCACGAAGTACGCACGACCCCGATCACGAGCCAGATCGCAACCACCGGTGCCGTGTACTTCAAGGAGTTCTCGTACGGCGGGAGCTCGACGTTGAGGATCGGGATCGTCACGCCGCCGATGACCGCGAGGACCGCCGGGATCATCGCGATGACGCCGAGGACGGGCACGACGAGGTGCTTGAGGACGTTGAACTCGCTGCGTCCTTCGCGCAGGTAGAAGCCGATGCAGGCCAGGTTGACGGCGATGTACATGAACGCGAAGAGCAGCCCGATCATCGTGCCCAGCCAGACGTACACGTTCAACGGGCCGCTGCCGGGGAACGGATCGTCGGCCAGCACGAAGCCCAGGGCGATCGCGATGACCAGCGCGAACACCACCTGGAAGTTGATCGCGTTGACCGGCGACTTGTACGTGGGCTGGACCGCGCCGAACCACCGCGGAAGCAGCGTGGCGCGTCCCATCGCAAACAGCGAGCGGGTCGCGGCCGTCGCGCCGGCGTTGGCGTTCGCAAGGCAGCTGTTGAGGATCGCGAGCACGACGAGCAGTCCGCCGATCGGCAGGACGGCGTCGGCCATGAAGCCCCACGGGTCGCCGTTGTTGAACGTGTAGAACCCGGTCATCTTGTCCGGCCCGAAGTAGACCGTGGCGGCGTAGTAGTTGAAGACGTAGAACAGCCCGACGAGGACGGCCGACCAGATGATGGCCCGGGGGATCGTCCGCCTCGGCTCGCGTGCCTCCTCGCCCAGCGGTGCCACGGCCTCGAAGCCGACGAACGCCAGCAGGCAGAAGATCATCCCCTGGAATGCCGGCAGGACATTGCCGTCGGCCGGGATGAACACGCTGATCGTGTTCTTGGGCGCGTTGACGATCAGCAGCGTCGAGATGAGCAGGAAGATCACGATCTCGATGACGCCGAGGACGATGCCCGTCCGGGTCGACAGCGCGACCCCGCGGTACGTCAGGAACCAGACGAGGGCGGCGCACAGGGCCGCGAGCCCGACCCACGCGTACTGGATATCGATCCCGAGGTACGTGGACAGGAAGATCGCGCCGTAGAAGCCGAAGCCGCCGAGCAGGATCGGCATCACCAGCGGCTCCGCGAGGGCGAACGACCACGCGACCAGCCAGCCGAAGAACGGACCGAGTCCCCGGCCGACGTACGTGTACATGCCGCCCGCCGAAGGCAGATGGAGAGCCAGCTGGCTCATGGAGTAGGCCGTGAACAGCACGGCGATCATCGCGAACACGACGGCGAGCGGCGTGATCCCACCCGCGAAGGCCGTCGCGGCGCCGATGGAGAGGGCCGTGGCGACCGCCGGCGCCATGTGGGTGATGGCTTGGAACAGCAGCTCGGTGATCCCGATCGCGTCTCGCTCGAGGCTTCCGGCGGGCGCGGACGCGGGCGTCGACATGGACTCGGCCATCCCTACCTCCTCTGGCCGCCCTGGGGGCGTGCGGCCGTCGAGCATCGTATGCACGTTGGCAAGCCCCGTGAAGGGGCATGAAACGATGTGAAAGCCACGAGACGAGGCAAAATCGCGCGATGACCGACACCGGACGACCCCTCGACGAGGGCTGGATCGACATCAGCGTCCCGTTGCGACCGGGGATCGCGATCTTCGAGGGCGACCCGACGTTCCACCTCGGGCGGGCCTTCTCGATCGATGGCGGCGCGGTCTGCAACGTGAGCCGCGTCGACATGGGCGTCCACACCGGGACCCATCTCGATGCCCCGGTCCACTTCATCGACGGCGCCCCGGCGAGCGAGTCGATCCCGCTCGAGGCCGGGATGGGACCGGCCTGGGTCGTCGACGCGACGAGCGTCGACGGACCGGTGATCACAGACGCAGAGCTGGCGGGCCTGGCGATCCCGGGCGACGCGACGCGGCTGCTGTTCAAGACGCGGAACTCCGCGCTCTGGAACGAGGCCGGCTTCTCGTCGACGTTCGTGGGCCTCGACGAGCGCGCCGCGGCGGAGCTCGCGGGGCGGGGCGTCCGGCTCGTCGGGATCGACTACCTGAGCATCGCCCCGTTCGGGAGCCCGGTCGGGACGCACAAGGCGCTGCTGAGCGCGGGCGTCGCGATCCTCGAGGGCGTCGACCTCAGCAAGGTCGATCCCGGGCCGGTCGAGCTCCTCTGCCTGCCGATCCGGCTCGTCGGGAGCGACGGCGTCCCGGCGCGGGCGCTGGTCCGGCCGCGGCGGTGAGCGGCGCGACGATCCGGGCCGTCGCGGTCCATCCCGGCAAGGCCGACTCGATGCACGTCCGGGACGTGCCCCGGCCGTCGGTCGACGACATCCCCGGCGGCCGCGGCGTCCTCGTGAACATGATCCGCGTCGGGCTGTGCGGCACGGACCGCGAGATCAACGCCGCGGAGTTCGGCGAGGCGCCGGCGGGCGACGACTTCCTGATCATCGGCCACGAGAACCTCGGCCGGATCGAGGCCGTCGGGCCGAACGTGCCCTCGACCCTCAAGCCGGGCGGACTCGTCGTGGCCACGGTCCGGCGCCCCGGGACCACGATCTACGACCTGATCGGCCTCCAGGACATGACGACCGGCGAGGACTTCACCGAGCGCGGGATCCGGCGGGCCCACGGCTACCTCGCCGAGTCCTACGCCGAGGACGCCGCCTACCTCGTCGCGCTGCCGGAGTCGCTTGAGAAGGTCGGCGTGCTGCTCGAGCCGCTCTCGATCGTCGAGAAGGGCATCCGCCAGGCGTATGAGATCCAGCGCCGCCTCCACGTGTGGCAGCCGGCCGCGTGCCGCGGTCCTCGGCGCCGGCCCGGTCGGGCTCCTTGCCGCGCTCGCGTTGCGGCTCCGTGGCGTCGAGGTCGAGGTGCTGTCGCGACGGGTCGCCCCGTATCTCAACAGCGACCTCGTCGAGGCGATTGGCGGCCGCTACGCGAGCACGAGCACGACGACGGTCGCGGACGCGTCCGCGAAGGCCGGCCCGTTCGACATCATCCTCGACGCGACCGGCTACAGCCCGCTCGCGTTCGCCGCGGCCGAGATCCTCGGCCCGGACGGCGTCCTGGTCCTCGCCAGCGTCACCGGCGGCGACCGGACCTACGAGGTGCCAGTCGACCGCATCAACCAGGGCTTCGTCCTCGGCAACAAGGTCATGGTCGGCACGGTCAACGCCCATCGCGACGACTTCGCCGAGGGCGTCCAGGACATGCTCCGCGCCGAGGCGTTCTTCCCGGGCTGGCTCGAGCGGCTTCTGACGACGCGGATCGAGGGCCTCGCCGCGCTCGACCAGATCCGCGGCCACTTCCGGGACGATTCCGGGGCGATCAAGGCCTACGTCGAGGTCGGGCCCTAGCCCGTCTGGCGCGTCGCCTCGTCGGCAGCCGTTGCCGGCTGACTGTCTGCGCGGTGCGTCGGCGAACGGAGCGGGTCGCTCCCGCCGAACCACGAGACCGACGGCGCGACCCAGAACGCGGCCATCGACTCGAGCCGGTCCGCGTACGCCGCCCGGGACGCGGCGAACGCGGCCCAGGCGTCCGACTCCGGGACGAGGCGATAGCCCGCGGCACGCAACCGGGCGTAGACGGCGTCGAACGCCGGCCGGTCGACGGTCGCCCTGGCTGTTCCCCGATTGCCGAGATTCGTGATGTCCTCGACGAGGTGCATCCCCAGCTCCCGGGCGAGCTCCGCCTGGCCGCGCGGCACGTCCTCGATCGTCGTCAGCACGAGGGTCGCGGTGTCGAGGACGGTACCGAGCGCGCTGATCCACGACAGGTTGTCGTGGCTCGAGCGGAAGTAACCCAGCAGCGGGTACGCCACGTGCGAATCGAGGACCTCGACCTCCCAGCGCTCCCACTCCCCGAAGAACAGCGGCAGGCGGTCCGAGAGCCCCAGGCGGGCCATGTTCTCGAGGAGGACGACGGCCGACAGCGGCGCGCCGGCCTTCGCCTGGAGGAGGACGACCGGCGCCTCACGGCGCTGATAGTTGGCGTAGAGCGAGAACAGGAACGTGACGACGAGCGCGACGAGGCCCAGGCCGGTCGCCGCTGCGACGACGACGACGACCCGGGCGGCAGTGCCGTTGGCGACGATGTCGCCGTAGCCGATCGTCAGGATCGAGCTCGCCGCGAAGTACAGCGCGGTGCCGAGGTTGGCCGGCGGCGGCTGGAGCTGGTCGCGCAGGGCGAAAAGGATCAGGCCGAACGCGACGATGAGCGCCGTCAGCCAGGCGAACAGCAGCATGACGGTCGCGGCCGGGGCGAACAGGCCGAGGATCCGCTCCCTCGTCGTTCCCCGGTTCGGTCCGCCGGCGAGCCTCCGGAGCACCCACCACGAGGTCCGGATGAGGTAGCGACCGATGCGGAACCAGCCCGGCGTGGGCCGGGGGACGACGATCGTCTCGAAGACGTCCCACGCGACGAGGATCAGGAGGAATACGCCGAGGAGGAACCAGACCAGGTCCATCGATCACCGGGCAGGCTGGCGGGTTGCGGACCGACGCAGGATACGCCCGCTACCGCTCCTTCTTCCTCGGCGCCATCACCCGGAGCGCCTTCGGCCGGATCGACACGGAGATCGGCGTCTGGCCGATGACCGTGCCGTCCGTCTCGACGAGCTGTGGCGGCTTCGATTTCACGGTGATCTCGCAGCCCCGCGTTCGGAGCACCCGTCCGTCGTCGGTCTCGCCGAGCGTTCGCTGGCTCAGCGCGGTCCAGCCGGCGAGCATCCCTTCGATCGGGCCCGCCGGCCCGGACGACGAAGACGTCGAACTTGCCGTCGTCCGGGATGACCCGGCGGCGCGGCTCGACGAGCGACCCGATCCGGCCGAAGTTCGCGATGAACACCTGGGCCGCGGCCGTCGTGATCGTCCGGCCGTCGATCGTGATCTCGTGGCTCACTTCCTTGACCTTGCGGCCCTCGCGGACGGCCGCCGCGACGTAGGCGAGCTTGCCCCAGCGCCGTTTCTGGTTCGGGTCGGTCGCGTCCATCACCTTCGCGTCGAAGCCCACGCCGCAGGCGACGGCGAAGTCGCGATCGGCGCCCTTGATCTTCACCCGGCCCAGGTCGATCTGGCGCGGCGCGCCCTCGAGGAGCACCTTCGACCGCCTTGTCCACGTCCGCCGCGATGCCGAGGTTGCCCGCGAGGAGATTGCCGGTGCCCTTCGGGATGATGCCCAGCATCGTCTCCGAGCCGGCGATCGAGTTGACGACCTGGAACACGGCCCCGTCGCCGCCGACCGCGACGGCAATGTCGACGCCGTCCTTGACGGCCCGCGCCGCACGCTTGCGGAGCTGCTTCTTGTGGATGACGACCTGCGTCTCGACCGTCCAGCCGGCGGCTTTGAGCTGGCGCTCGACCTCGTGCACGGCCGGTCCGATCTTGCGGCCCCTGCGCTGCCGGCCGATCACGAGCGCGCGGGTCACGATGCGATCGCCCGACGGCGTGGCGGCGTCGCGCTCGCCCTCGTCGGGCGCCATCCACCAGCCGTCGAGCGGGCGGATCCGGAAGACGGCCACCGTGATCAGCAGCCAGCTGACGCCCGCGAGCGCCCCGCCGATCACGTCGGTGAAGTAGTGGTAGCCGAGGTAGATCCGGCTGATCCCGATCAGCGTGCACAGGACGGTCGCGGCGATGACGGCGACGATCCCCCAGCGCCGCCCGGCGATCGACCAGACGATGACCGCGAGCGCGCCGTAGAACGCGACGGAGTTCATCGTGTGGCCGCTCGGGAAGCTGTAGTCGGGCAGGACGTTCGCCCACGGGACCTGCGGCCGAGGCCGCTCGAAGAAGAGCTTCATCGCCCCGTTGAGGAGGAGTGCGCCGCCGCTCGCGACGGTCAGGAACAGCGCCGCGCCGGGGCGGCGCTGGACGATCAGGACGATGATCGCCGCGGCGAACAGGATCGGGATCACGTAGACCGACCCGAGCAGCGTGAAGAAGTTCATCAGCGCGTCCATCGCGGGGCTGGCCAGGGCGTGGAAGAACGGCGTCGCGAGCGTGTCCATGAGGAACACCTCGCCGTCGCGGATCCCCTCGGCGATCGTCCCGAAGAGGAACAGGCAGACGCCAAGGACCCCGAAGCCGGCGACCGAGCAGGATCGGCGCGGACTTCCTCGGCCGGGCGACGTCGTCGGCCGGCACTGCGGGCGTTCCCGCGTCCGACGACCCTCGCGGCTTCGGGTGGGCCGTCATCGGCGCCGCGACGGGCGCCGGACTCGATCCGGGGTCACGGTGGGGCGGGGGAGGATGTGGCCGTCCGACCGCCGGCGTCGGCCGCCTCGTGGGCGTCCGGATCGCGGCGGCGGGTCAGGAGCACGTAGACGCCGAGGACGCCGGCTCCGGCGAGCAACGAGGCCAGCGCGTCGCTGGGGTAGTGAGCGTTGAGGGCGACCCGCGCCAGCCCGACGAGCAGCGCGTCGACGACGACCGCGATCGAGAGGATCGCGATCAGGATCCGGGGCGCGTTCGCCCGGGCAAGCTCGATCACGATGATGCCGAAGATCGTCAGCGCCTCGAGGACGTGCCCCGACGGATAGCTGTAGACGACGCCGGGGATGTTCGGGTCGGTGCCCTCAGGCCGGGGCCGTGCTACGAGCTGCTTCACGCCCTCGCTTCCGGCGGTTACCGCGATCAGCACGAGCGCCGCAACGACCGCCTCCCGGCGATGGCCCTTGACGAAGAGGACCACGACGAGGCCGACGCCGATCACGATCAGCGGGATGTTGGCCGACTCGGAGATCACCCGCCAGATCGTCCCGTCGCCGGCCCACTGGCGGGCCTGCGCGAGCAGCGGCTGGTCGAACGCCCAGACGAAGTGGTTGAACGTCAAGACCGTCATCGCGACGAAGCCGGCGAGGCCGAGGACCGCGAGGAGCGCCCAGGCGATGGCCGTCGCGTCGACGCGCTGGGAATCCGCGTCGCGGGCCGGGTCCGCGCCCGCGGCGCGCGCCTCGATCCGGCAGGTGCCGGTCCGGTGGGCGTCGGTCCGCCAGGCGCTGGCCCGCCGGGCGCCGGTCCGGCAGGCGCCGGCGAAAGTTCCGTGGTCATGGCCGCCACGATGCCGGGCGACCGGGTCGAACGCGACTCGACCGGGGGGATCGGGCGTTGCAAGCTCGGAACAACGAGCCGTCCATCTCGAGGGGCGCTACACCGTTGGCTGGGGCAGATCGGTCAGGTTGAGCTCCACGAGCGTCTTGAGCTCCGCCTCGTCGTCGGGGGCGTCGTCGCCCCCGCCGTCGGGCGCGACCGACCGCTCGAGGAGCAACCGGGCGTCCCGCCCGTCGAGGATGAGCGTCGCGATCGCGTTGCCGAAGTCGGGGCCGCTGGGATGGTGCCAGTGGATCGGCAGGGCGGGCACCCCGGAGAGCCGGGTGACGGCCTTCATCACGAACTCCATCTTCGAGCTCCAGCCGAAGCGGAACACGATCCGCATCGGCAGCGGGATCGTGTTGTGGAACGGCGAGCAGGTGATCTGGACGACCTTCGACTCGGGCTGATCGGGGTAGGCCGCGACGGCGGTGTACGTGTGGTGGACGTCGCCGCTCAGGACGCAGATCGACGCCGGCGGCCGGGCCCCGTGCTCGCCCCGCCCGATCCGGCCGAACAGCCTGGTCAGGCGGTCGAACGACGCCCGGAACGCCGCCCAGTGTTCGAGGTCGAGGGCACGTCGCAGCCACTCCCCGAAGCCCGCGACCAGCCGGCCGCGTGACGACCGGGCGAGGGCCTCGTCCCACGACTCGATCTCGTGGAGCGCCCGCGGCAGCAGCCACGGCAGCGACGTCCCGACGACGAGATGGTCGTAGTCGCCGTCCGCGACGGCCCGTTCGATCCACTCGAACTCCTCGTCGCCGACCATCGACCGGCGGTCGTTGTCGAGGATCCGCCCGCAGCGCGAGTCGATGACCAGCAGCCGCACCCGCCCGAGGTCGCGCCGGTACGACCACATCGTGCCCTTCGCGCCGTCGGCTTCGCGGTCGGCATGCTGGGCGAAGGCCCGCAGGAGGGTTTCGGCATCGTCCACCGCGCGGACCTTCCGGAGGGTGTCGTCGGCGGCGAGGCCGGCGGGACTCAGGTTGCCGAGGTGCTGGTAGATCCAGTACGACATCAGCCCGCCGGTGATCCGCTCCTCCCACCAGTCGGTCGCCTGCATGTCGCGGCGCCACCTCTCCGACGTGTTCCAGTCGTCGCGGATGTCGTGGTCGTCGAAGATCATCGAGACGGGCACGGTCGAGAAGAGCCAGCGGATGACGGGCTCGCTCCACGCCTCGCGGTAGAGCTGGGTGTACTCCTCGAAGTCCGCCACCTCGTACCTGGGCGGCTTCGAGGGGTCGCGGCGCCGGCGGATTCCGGCCCGCATCGCGGGCGACGTGTCGTCCGCGTAGACCTGGTCGCCGACCAGCAGAAGCGCGCTGGGCCACTCGTCCTCGCCGGCGCGGGTCAGCCGTTGGGCGAACGCCACGAGGACGTCGGGATCGATGCCGCGGACGTGGCCGCGCGTCGCCGGCTCGCGGCACGACCCGAACGCGAGCCGCAGCGGGCGGCCCGGATCGAGCGTCCGGATCCGGCTCGGCGGCCGGGTCGTGTCGGACGGCCAGGCGCGCTCGCCGTTCAACAGGACCTCGTACGGTGTCGCCGAGCCCGGATCGAGCCCGTCGATCGCGACGATCGCGTAGTGATGGCCGGCGACGTGAAAGGTCCGATCCGTGGCCGTCGCGGCGCCCGCCCGGACCTCGACGGCGCACGCGGCGCTCGTCTCCACCCAGATCGTCGCGTCCCGCGCGCCGACGTGCCGCAGGAGCGGGCCGAGGACGAGTGCGGTCACGCGGCTGGCTGCCTCCACTGCCTGTCGCCGCAGCCCGTCGCCGCGGCCCAACCCCACCCGTGATCCGAGTGTGAGCCTTCGAGGAATTGCGTGCATTGCCGGGCGTCTTGATGCTCATGCGCGACGAGAACCGGGAGCGATCCTGGTCCTCGGATCGTTCTGGGCGCGACCGCTATCGGCAGATTGGCTGGGAACCCGGCACGACGCCCTGACAGAGATCCGCAACCGTGATCCAACCCGCGTCGACGACGCGCTGCAGATCGGCGCTCATGATCGGATCGGGCTTGAGCAGGATCGAGCTGAGCGTCCGTCCCGGCCGGCGTCATGAAGGGCTTCACCCCGCCGACCTTGTCGACCGCGACGCCGTCGCACAGCTGGGCCGCGGCCTCGCTGGCTGTCTTGGCGAGGGTCCGCTCGTCCTTCCAGACGTCGACCAGCTGCGTGCCGAGGGCGACTTTCTTGAGCCCGACCATGTCGCCGTCCTCACCGGACACGCGACCTTGCCGGCGAGGCCGTGGTCGGCGAGCGCGTTGATCACACCCTCCGCGAGGCCGTCGTTCTCCGCGAGCACGGCGTCCAGCTTGCCCTTGGATCGGTCAGCATCTGGGCGATCGCCAGGCGAGCAGTCGGCGGATCCCAGTTGTCCGTGTACGTCTCGCCGACGTTCCTGATGGGGCCGGACTTCAGCGCCGGGCCGATGATCTCCTCCTGACCCGCCCGCACGAAGTCGGCGTTGGCGTCCCCGCGGTCGCCCTTGATGAAGGCGTAGTTGCCCGCCGGCTTGGCGGCGAGGACGGACCTCGCCTGCATCCGCCCGACCTCGACGTTGTCGAACGAGATGTACAGCGTCCTCGGGTCGTCGATCAGACGGTCGTAGGCGATGACCGGCACGCCGCGCTTGATCGCGTCGGCGACGGCCGGTTTGACGGCCGTTCCGTCCTGGGCCACGACGATCAGGACCCTGGCGCCGCCCGAGATCAGGCGCTCGATGTCCGACGTCTGCTGCTCGGCCGACTGACGTCGCGTCGGCCTTCACGTACGTCGCGCCCGCGCTCGCGAGAGCCGCCTTCAGGGCCGGCTCGTCCCACTTGGCCCAGCGCTCGCCGCGGAGATCGTTCCACGCGACGCCGACGACGCAGCGCGGCCGGGCTGAGGCTCCGCCGGCGACGGGGCTCGAAACGGCCGCGGACGGGCCGGGGCTCGCGCCCCGGCGGAGCTCAACGCGGCCGCCGACGGGCCGGCACACGCCCCGACGACCACCAGGGCGGCCGATAGCACCGCGACAAATCGACGATCTGCCATGGCACGTTCCCTCACGAGCGCCCCGGTGAGCTGACGGTCTGCCCCACTGACGCCGGCCGGGGCGGCTTTGGATCTATCCCACGTCGCCGCCGCGACGTCAGGGCCCGAAGGCCGACATCGGCAGACGGATCACCGAGTTGTGGTAGCCGTCGACAACCCAGACCGACCCGGCCGCGATGGCCATGTCACCGCCGCCACCGAAGCTCGGGCCGGGCGACAGGACGCGGTCGACCAGATTCGTCGCGGGGTCGATCCGGGCGATGAACCCGCCGTCCGGGGTGCCGGTGTCGACCGAGATCCACGGCCGGTCGTCGATCATCAACGGCAGGAACCCCTGGCCGCCCAGATCGAGGGTCGCGACGACCCGGTTCGACGCCGGATCGGTCCGGGTCATCAGGTTGCCGGCCGAGCAGCTCGTGATCCAGACCGCGCTCGTCCCGACGCCGATGCCACCGCACGCGACGACCGGGTACGGCATCGGGATCGTGGCCTGGACGTCGTCGGTCTCGGGGCTGATCCGGGCGACCGTCGCATTGTTCGGCACGTCGACCCAGATGCTGCCGAGCCCGCTCGCGAGCCAGTTCGGCCCACTCGGGCCGCTCAGGCCGACGGTGACCGTCGCAACGACCTTGTTCGTCGCCGGGTCGATCCGGACGACGGTGCCCTCGTGGGTGAGCGCGACCCACACGCCGGCATCGGTCGCCAGGACGCCCTTCGGCGCCGACTTGACGGGGATCGCCTCGACCACCTTGAGCGTCGCGGGATCGGCGCGATCGACGACCGATCCATCCCAGTCCGTGGCCCACAGGCCGTCGGCGTTCGCCGCCACGCCGTTGTACAGATGCGATGCCGGCCCCAGCGGGATCGAGCCCGTGACCGCGTTGGCGAGCGAGTCGATCCGGTCGAGCCGGCCGGGGGCGAGGACCCAGAGATTCGGGCCGTCCGCGACCATGGCGATGGGCGCGTCCACCGGAACCGCGCCCTCCGGGGTGATCGGGATCGGGCTTGGCGTCGGTGGCGAGGCCGAGGCGCGGCGCGGAGGACCGGGCTGGCCGATGGCGTCGCGCTCGGGCTCGGCGGCACTGTCAGCTGCGATCCGCCGCCGAACATCCCGGCCGCCACCGCCAGGAGGAGCAGTCCGGCGAGCAGGACCGCGACGAATCGGCCGGACGACCGCGAGGCCGGCCACAGGCGCCCCGGCGCGACCCGGTGCCACGGGTACGCTCGCTTCTGGCGGCTCCGCATCGTCTCGGCGAACGTCCCCTCGAGGAGCCGGGCGGGTGCCCGAGGCGGGGCGACCGCGCTCATCCAGGCATCCAGCGTCTGGTCCGACGTCGCGATCCGTTCGTCGCTCGCTCATGCCGATCTCCCGGCGATCGCGACCAGCGTCGCCCGATCGTCCGATTCCAGCGCCGCGCGCATGGCCGCGACGCCGTATCGCAGTCTCGATTTCACGGTGCCGAGCGGGAGGTCCAGCGTCTCCGCGATCTCCGTGTGGCTCAGGTCGAGGTAGTGCTGCAGGGCGAGCACCGTCCGCTGATCGAGCGGGATCTGGCGGAACGCACGCTCGACGCGATCGGACTCCGCCATCGCCGACGAGGTGTCGACCGTCGCCCGCTCGCCGACGCTGATCAGCGAGACCTCGGCTCGGCGGCGCACCCGGCGCGCCTCGTCGTAGCAGGCATTCACGACGAGCCGCCGGAGCCAGGCGTCGAAGCGTTCCGCGTCGCGCAGCCTCGGGATCTCGCGCCAGGCCCGGACGAAGGCCTCCTGGGTCGCGTCCTCGGCGCGGTCCGAAATCGCGGAGGATCAGGCAGGCCAGCGCGTAGAGCCGGTTCGACGCGGCGCCGATCAGCGCGGCGAACGCATCGTGCGTCGCCACGCATCGCGAGGAGAACGTCTCCGGTGCTCATGTCGCTGCGGCCCGCCTTCCGGCTTCGCCGTATCCCCGCGGCGATCCCAGTGTGGACCGCGCGTCGATCACTTGTTCGACGCCGCCGAGCACCCGCGCGCTTGCCAGGCCGGCACCGCCAGCAGGCTCGACTCGGCCCGCTCGAACCACTGACGCTCGGCGAAGACCCGCCCGATCTAACTCCGGCGATGGCCGCGATCAGGCAGGCGGGACGCTGAACCAGAAGCGGGTCAGACCGTCGCGCGACTCCGCGCCGACCGCGCCGCCCGCCGCCTCGACGAGCTGGCGGACGATCGCGAGCCCGATCCCGGCGCCGCCGCGTGCCCTGTCGCGGGACTTCTCGACCCGGTAGAACCGTTCGAACACGTGCGACAGGTCGTCGGGCGGGATGCCGGCGCCGGTGTTCGTCACCGAGACGAGCACGTCGTCGGGGCGACGCTCCGCCCGCAGGCCGACCCGTCCGCCGGGCGGCGTGTAGCGCGTCGCGTTCTGGAGGAGGTTGCCGACGACCTGGGCGAGCTGGTCGGGGTCGCCTCTCGCGGGAAGCCGCTCCGGGATGTCGACCTCGATCGTCAGCTCGGCGGCGATGAGGGCCGGCCGGGCGAGCTCGACCGCCGAGCGCACGATCGCGGCGAGGTCGACCTCGGCCAGCGCCGACGGGACCCCGGCGTCGCCGGCGGCCAGCGTGTCGAGGGACCGCGACAGCCGGACGAGCCGCTCCGCCTCCTCCCAGAGGGATTCGAACGTCGCCGGGTCGGGCTCGATGACGCCGTCGCGCAGCGCCTCGAGATAGCCCTGGAGGTTCGTCAGCGGCGTCCGCAGCTCGTGGGCGGCGTTCGCGATGAACTCCCGCCGCATCCGCTCCTGCTCCTCGAGCGCGGCCGCCATCTGGTTGAACGAGTCGGCGAGGCTGACGAACTCCTCGGGGCCCTGCCGCGGGATCCGGGCGCCGTAGTCGCCGTCGGCGATCGCCCGCGCCCCCTGGCTGATCTCGCGCAGCGGCCGCGCCAGGCGGTTGCCCAGGATGACGGCCACGACGATCGCCACCACGGCGCCGATCGCGACCGTGCCCAGGACGACCCAGCCGATCGCGTCCTCGAACATCGCCTGGCTCGACGCGGTGTCGGTCCCGTGCTCGGCCATCAGGTCGGCGAACGAGCGGCTGCCGACGATCATCACGCCGGCCGCGAGGATCGCGATCGCGACGCCGGCGACGACCAGCGCCGCGAGGGCGATCCTGACCGCGATCCCGCCCGGTCGCCCCATCACCGCCGGTTGCCGCCTTCCGCGGCCACCGGCGCCGCCCGGTAGCCGACGCCGCGCACCGTCGCGACGTACCGCGGAGCGTCGGCGTCGTCGCCGAGCTTGTCCCGGAGCCGCCCGATGTGGACGTCGACGGTCCGATCGAGGATCTCGGACTCGTCCTGGCCGTAGACCGCGTCGAGCAGCTGGTCGCGGGTCAGGACGCGGCCGTCGGCCTCGAGCAGCGTCGCGAGCAACCGGAACTCGACCGCGGTCAGCGCGACGGGCCGGTCGCGGACGCGGACCTCGTGGCGTTCGCGGTCGAGGACGAGGTCGCCGTGGCGGATCGGCTCGTGGTCGGTCGCCGTCGGGGCGGCGTCGTTCCCGGCGCGCTCGAGGATTCGTTGGACGCGGAGGACCAGCTCGGCCGGGGAGAAGGGTTTGGGCAGGTAGTCGTCGGCGCCCGCCGCGAGGCCCGCGATCCGGTCGTCGACGAGACCCCGCGCCGAGAGGATGATCACCGGCGTCCGATCGGTCCGCCGGACGGCCTTGAGAACCGCGATGCCGTCGACCTCGGGGAGCATGACGTCGAGCACGACGAGCAGCGGCATCTCGAGGGCGATCGCCGAGATCGCGGACCGGCCGTCGGCCGCCTCGGTCACCCGGTAGCCGGCTCGCTCGAGGTAGGTCCGCACGAGTCGGACGATCTTCGGGTCGTCGTCGACGACGAGGATCGGACGGGACGGCGAGGCGGTCACGGCCGGATCGTAGGCCCTCGCCCGTGACGCTGGTGTGACCCGCGGGCGGGCCGCTGCTGGCTCGATGTCGACCGGATGACGACAATGGGCCGATGACGACCAGGCCGGCGCCGGCCACCCGGATGCGGTTCATCCGGCCGTTCACGACGCACGTGTTCAACCCGTTCGCGCGCCGCTTCGCCGGTTGGCTGCCTTGGTTCGGCATCCTGACGTACCGCGGACGGACAAGCGGCAAGACCTACCGGGCGCCGCTGAACGCGTTCCGCCGCGGCGATTTGTATGTGTTCGCCCTGACATACGGCGCCGACGTGAACTGGGTGAAGAATGTCGTCGCGGCCGGGGAATGCGACCTGCGAACGGGCGGGCGCGACATCCACCTCGTGGAGCCTGCGCTGTTCGTCGACCCGAAGCAGCGCCAGATGCCGGCGCTGATCCGGGGCTTCCTGCGGTTCAACCGCGTGACCGAGTTCCTGCGGATGCGGATCGCCGGGGCTTGAGCCCGCCGCCGCCCCGCGGTTCCGTCGGCGAGGTGTTCGCGGCCGCCCTTGGACTCGGGCTGACGTCGTTCGGTGGCCCCGTCGCCCATATCGGCTACTTCCGCCGGGAGTACGTCGAGCGGCGGCGGTGGCTCGACGACCGGGCATTCGGCGACTACCTCGCCCTCTGCCAGTCGTTGCCCGGACCGACGAGCAGCCAGCTCGGGATGGCGATCGGCGCGCTGCGGGCCGGGTGGGCGGGTGGCGTGGCGGCATGGCTCGGGTTCACGCTGCCGTCGGCCGTCGCGCTCGTCGCGTTCGCGCTGGTTGCGTCGTCGGGTGACGTGGCTACCGCGGGCTGGGTCCACGGGCTCAAGCTCGCCGCGGTCGCGATCGTCGCCCAGGCGGTGTACGTGCTCGCGGGGTCGCTCGCGCCGGACTGGCCGCGCAAGCTGATCGCGCTCGCGGGGCTGCTGGTCGCGGTCCTCTGGACCGACCCCGCGGCCCAGATCGCGATCATCGCGGGCGGCGCGGCGGTCGGCTGGCTGGCGCTCCGGGAGGCGGCGCCTGCCGACGGCGTGTCGGCGGACGGCGTGTCGGCGATCTCGCCGGTGCGACGTGGCCTGGCCGTGGTCGCGGTCGTTGTGTTCGCCGGGCTGCTCGTCCTCGTTCCGCTGACCCGGGCCGCGGGCGTCGACCCGGCGCTGGGGATGCTCGGAGCGCTGTACCGGGCGGGCGCGCTCGTGTTCGGCGGCGGCCACGTCGTGCTGCCGTTGCTCGACGCCGGCGTCGTCCAGCCCGGCTGGGTGCCCGATGACCGATTCCTTGCCGGCTACGGCGCCGCGCAGGCGGTGCCCGGACCGCTGTTCTCGTTCGGCGCCTACCTCGGGGCGATCGGTTCGCCGCTGGGCGGCGTTTCGGGTGGCGCTGCCGCGCTGCTTGCGATCTACCTGCCCTCGTTCCTGCTGCTCGTCGGCATCCTTCCGTTCTGGGGTGTGCTGCGGACGTCGCTGCCTGTTCGACGCGCCCTGAGCGGGGTCAACGCCGCGGTCGTCGGGTTGCTGGCCGCGGCGCTCTACCAGCCGGTCTGGACCGGTGCCGTCGCAACCACGGCCGACGTCGCGATCGTTGGCGTCGCTCTCGGAGCCCTTGCGATCTTCCGTGCGCCGCCCATCGCGGTCGTCGCCCTGTGCGCGCTCGCGGCGCAGCTGGTCGCCGGCTTGTAGCGCTCAGCTCGCAGGCTGGCTGATCGCCTCCGCGATGTCCTGGAGCGTGGCGACGACGACCGCCGCGCCCGCCGACCGGAGCGCCTCCCCGCCGACCGCGGAGCCGGCCGTGACGCCGATCGCGACCATCCCCGCCGCGACCGCGGAGACCATGTCCCAGGTCGAATTGCCGACGTACCAGCACCGGCCGGGATCGACGTCGAGCTCCTTCGCCGCGTAGAGCAGGAGGTCCGGCTCGGGCTTGGCGTGCTCGACGTGGCTGGCGTCGATGATCTCGGGCTCACCGGAAAGGCCCAGCGCGTCGACCGAGGTCTTGACCTGGTCCTTGCGGCTCGACGTCGCGATCGCCCACTTGATGCCTGCGGTCTCGATCGCGGCCACGACGGCCGCGACCCCGGGGAGCGGCCGCGGCCGGTTGAGCCGCTCGTAGATCTCGCCGGAGGCCTTGTCGATCTCCTCGGAGCGGGCCTCGTCGATCGGCCGGCCGGCGAGCGTCGCGACCTCCTTCGGCGAGGCGTCGGCCGTCGAGGCCGATCATCGGCGCGAGCTGGTCGCGCGTCGTGGGGTAGCCGGCGGCGTCGAGCGCCTCGGTCCAGGCGTCGATCCTGGTGCGAACGGTGTCGACGAGCGTCCCGTCGAGGTCGAAGAGGACCGCCGCGGGGCGGGGGAGGGAATGGAGATCGTCGGGCATCGACCAACGGTACCCGGTCGAACGCGGACGCTACCCGCGGACGATCCGCCACGCGATGAACCCCGCCGCAAGACCCGCGCCCAGCGCCCCGACCATCGCGATCGGCTGGGGGATCGCGGCACCGGCCAGCGCCTGCGCGACGGTCACGAAGATCGCCGCGCCGGCGATGAACAGGAACGGCCCGGCCAGCAGCCGGCCGGCCGCGACCGCCGACGCCTTGAGCGTCATGCCGCTGCGCCGGATGCGGTAGGTCTCGATGACGGCTCCGCCGCAGACGAGGGCGACGATGAGCCAGAGGTCCGGGCCGGTGGGGTCGCGCGGGATGAGCAACAGGATCACGGCGACGACCACGACCGCGCCGACGAGGTGGTTCTGGTCGTCGGTGCGATCCGCGACGCCTCCGACCAGCCGGTCGCGGAACTGCTCGCCCGGCCCGCCCGGGGCGCGCCGCTCGTCGTTCGTCACGAGGACACCCTAGCGCCGCGCGCGCAGCGCGAGGAACAGCGGGATCTCGGACGCGGCCCGGTTGCCGGCCCGGCCCGACGCCGGCCGCCGCTCGTCGAGCGTGTCGGGGATCTCGAGCATCGCGTCGATGAAGAACCCCTCGGCTGCGAGGCCGTTCACGTAGGCCGAGACCGGCCGGTGGAACGAGCGCGTCGCCGGCCGGTCGCCCAGCGCCTTCATCGGGACGGCCATCGGCGTGAGATACGCGTCGACGCGGCGGTAGACGAGCTTGCGACCCTCGTCGAAGCCCCAGCCGGCGTGGCGAGGCTGACGGAAGGCCGGGTGGGTCATCACGATCACGATCCGGCCGTCTTCGGGGCGGACCGCCCACGACGCCGACGCGAGGACCTGCTCGAGCGGGTCCATGTCCTGGATGCTCAGCAGGAAGACGGCGGCGTCGAACGATCCGGGTCGGAGGCCCTCGGCCGCGGGCAGCCGTCGCGCGTCGCCGACGACGAACGTCCCCGATCGATCGTGCCGGCGGCGGGCGCTCTCGACGAGCTTGGGGCTCGAGTCGACGCCGGTGTAGCTCGCCCCGGCCGCGGCGACGCGTGGCGCGAGGACCCCCTGGCCGGAGCCGATCTCGAGGACGGCCTGGCCGCGTTGCAGGTCGAGGAGCTCCATCGCCGCGGGCACCGCGAGCGCCTGGTGGTAGCGGCTGCCCTGGTCGCCGACCCAGCCGTCGTACCAGGTCGCGACCTGGTCCCAGCTCGTGTCGCCGGCGGTGCCACGGGTCCGCGCGGCGCTCGGGCGGGCCGGGCGGCGGGAGGTCGTTCGCGGTCGGCCGGGGTTCGTCGGCATCAGGCCGTCATTGTCGCGGCTCGCGTCGCGTGGCATCGCGGCACAATGTCCGGCGTGCTGACGATCCGGGCGCCCGCCCAGTACCGCTGTCCCGAGTGCGGCTCGATCGACTGGTTCCGCGACGGCTGCATCATCGCGGCGCCCGACGACCAGATCGAGCTCCGCTGCGGCCGCGTCCAGCACGCCGACCCGGCCCTCGCCGCGACGACGTGGTCGTGCACCCACTGCGCCCACGAGGAGCCGTCGACGACGCGCCTGGCGCGGGCACTCGACGCGGTCCGCCACGACACGTGCGACCACCCGGAGGGCGGGTGAGGGGAGTTGGGGTGGCCTAGGGGTCTCGAACCCCTAACCTGCGGATCCACATTCCGCTGCTCTGCCGATTGAGCTAAGGCCACCGTGGGTGCCGCACAGGGCCCGCGCAGTCTACCCGATTCGCTTTCCGCCGCCGACCGATGCCCACCTGGATCCATACCCGCCCCGGGGTCGTTGACGCGATGCGCCGCGACCCGTTACGCTCCGCGGACAACTGAAGACTCTTATCAAGAGTGGTGGAGGGACCGGCCCTGTGAAGCCCGACAACCTACCGGCGGCGACGCCGGCAAGGTGCCAAATCCGGGCAGGTCCACCTGCGAGATAAGGGATCCAGACCCTTCCTCCCAGGAAGGGTCTCTTGGTTTTTCGGCGGTCGGTCGACTCCCCCAGCAGGAGTGACCCGATGACGACCGCGATCCTCACGCACAGCCCGACCGCCGCCGAAGCCGCCGCGCCGCCCGGCGCGGCCTCGCACATCGCCGGGCTCCGCTGTCGGGCCTGCGGCCGGCCCGAGGCGATCGGGCCCAACTTCGTGTGCACCACGTGTTTCGGGCCGCTCGAGGTCGTCTACGACTACGACGTCGCCCGCGAGCGGCTGACGCGCGAGACGATCGCGGCCCGCGCGCCGGGGATCTGGCGGTATCTCGAGCTGCTGCCCGTCGACGCGGCGCCGGCGCGAGGGCTCGCCGTGGGCTCGACGGCGCTCGTCGACGCGGGACGCCTGGCGGCCGACCTCGGGATCGCGAAGCTGCACCTGAAGGACGACACTCGCAACCCGACGCTCAGCTTCAAGGACCGGGTCGTGGCGGTGGCCGTCGCCCGAGCGGTCGAGTTCGGCTTCGACACGATCGCCTGCGCCTCGACCGGCAACCTCGCCGGCGCGACCGCGGCCGCGGCCGCCGCGGCCGGGCTGCGCGCCTTCGTCTTCGTCCCCTCGGACCTCGAGCCCGCGAAGATCGACCACGCCCTGAGCTACGGCGCGACGGTCGTCCGCGTCGACGGCACGTACGACGACATCAACCGGCTCGGCCTCGAGATCGCCGACGAGGAGGGCTGGGCCTTCGTCAACGTCAACCTCCGGCCGTTCTACGCCGAGGGCAGCAAGACGCTCGCGTTCGAGATCGCCGAGCAGCTGGGCTGGCGGCTGCCCGACGTCCTCGTCGGGCCGATCGCGTCGGGGTCGCTCTTCACGAAGGTCGCGAAGGGCTTCGACGAGCTGGCGGAGATCGGACTGATCGAGCGCAAGGAGGTTCGCTTCGTCGGCGGTCAGCCGGCCGGCTGCTCGCCGGTGGCGACGGCGTTCGCAACGGGCGGCGAGATCGTCCCGGTCCGCCGGCCCGACACGATCGTCCGCTCGCTCGCGATCGGCTCGCCGGCCGACGGGGCCTACGCGATTGAGCTCGCGACGCGGACGGGCGGCTCGATCGAGGCGGTCGAGGACGCGACCACGGCGACGACGATCCGGCACGTGGCGACGACGGAGGGCATCTTCGTCGAGACCGCCGGCGGCGTGACGGTCGCGGCCGCGGCCCAGGCGCGAGCGAAGGGGATCATCCGCGAAGGCGACGAGGTCGTCGCGCTCCTGACCGGCAACGGCCTCAAGACCCCGGACGCGCGCCGGTACGGGCTAGATGAGACCGACGCCGAGCTCGCCCCGCCGATCCCCCCGACCTACTCGGCGTTCGCCGGCCGGTACGGGGCCACCGCAGGCGGTTAGGACGCGCGGGCGAGCGGCGTCCCGGTGCGGATCGGCGCGAGCGCCCGCCACGTGTCGAGCGCCCAGCGCCAGTCGGCCGAGTCGTCGAACGTGATCCGGATCGCCGCGCCGCGGCCGCGCACCGCGGAGTAGCCCTCGAGCAGCCCGACCTCGACGCCGGACGAGGCGTCGCTCGTCAGCCGCGCCCGGCCCAGGAGCTCGCCGTCCTCGTGGGCCAGCGCCTCGGGTCCCAGGCCCGTCGCGACCTGGGAGAGGAACGCCTGGGGCGACATTGGCCCGGTGGCCGTGCCAGTCTCGGTCGCGGCGATCGTGATCGTCCGGCCGGACTCGCCGCCAGCCCACTCGTCGGCGGTCCGCTCCTCCGAGAACGAGCCCGGGACCTCGAGCTCCCAGCCCTCGTGGAGGATCGTGACGGGGTGGCGCCGGTAGCCGATCGCGGCGCTGGCGGCGCGCTCGGCCTTCAATTCGACCTGGCGGGTCATCGCGTCGTCCGAGCCGCGGAGGCGGGCCAGCTCGAGCCAGTCCCGCCACGGGTAAGCGAGCGAGGGGTCGAGCGGGAATGCCCGGCCGAGCAGCCGCAGCACCTCGTCGTTCACGCGCCGCTCGGTGTCCGACGCGGGTGCCCGCCAGCGGACTTCGGTCCACATCAGGCAGAGCGCCCGGTTCAAGAGGTTCCGCGCGTCGATCGCGTCGGCCCACCACGGCGTCACGTCGACCGCAAGCCGTGAATCGCCAACTGCGGCCTCGAGCCAGGCGTCGTCGCGCGGCCCCAGCGACGTCGCGAGCGCCGCGTCGACCGTGTACTCGACACCGGCCGGCGTCCCGAGATGGACCGTCGAGGCGCCCCGCCGGCGGATCTCACGGGCCGCGATGAGCCCGCTGCCGAGCCACGCCAGGTAGCCGTGCTCCGCGACTGGGCGCTCGGCCGCGCGTGACGGGTCGCGGAACGGGTCCGGGCCGGCCGCCACGGGGGCCGTCTCGCTGACCGTGTCGCCGTCCGCGTCGCCAGCACCGGCCGCGCCGCCTGCTGGATCGGCCTCGGCGTCGGTCGTCCAGACGATCCCGTGCTCGGTCCCGATCCGCTGGGCGAGCCGCCCGACGAACGTCTGGTAGCCGGGCCCGACCGGGGCGAACGCGGCGCGAATCGTGAACGCGCCGTCGTCACCGGCGGCGATCACGACGTCGGTTGCCGCCGGATGGAAACCCAGCGCGAGCTCGCGGACGCCGCCGTCCGCCGTCCGCGTCTCGGTCGTGCGGACCGCGTCGGGATACTCGGCGCGGATCCACGTCTCGATCTCCGCGAGGAGACGATCCGGTGGTTGCCTGGGGATGAGCCGCCGCTTCGGGACGATGCCGGTCGCGTGGAGGGCGAGGTGCGTCATGGACCCTCATGGCTGATCAGGGAGCCGGGGAGCCGACGATACGACGCGGCTCGCCGCCCGCGGGATCGACGTTCGTACCGGTCGAGGCTGCCAAGAGTAGGAGCGGGCAACGTCCGGCGGTGCGGTCCGTCACCCGTGTGGTGCGGTCCGGTGGGCTGCGGGTCGGAACTTGGTACCCCTGCCCCAGGGCCCCGGGACCATCGCGCCGCGGACCTCCACCGGACTGCCGCCTAGCGTCCGGGACAGCACCGGACTCCCCCAGCCGGTGGCCCGCACGAGGTCGAGCCGAGTCGGATGACTCTCGCCCCCGCCCTGACCCAGTTGTCGCCGGCGCGTCCCGTGACGCGCGGCTCGCGCCGGGTCGCCGGGCTCCTCGCCGTCGCGTTCGCCGTCTCGTCGGTTGGGCTGCTGGCCGCGCCACGACCCGCCGATGCGTGGAGCTCGGGCTCGTTCAGCTCCACCTCGGAGAGGCAGCTCGTCAGCCTCACGAACCGGTCGCGGGCGGCGGCCGGGCTCCGGGCGCTGAAGGTCGACTCGACGCTCACGTCGATCGCCCGCTGGCGGAGCAAGGACATGATCACCCGCAACTACTTCAGCCACAACATCCCGCCGGGCGGCTACAACGTCTTCCACGTCCTCGACCAGAAGCACTACTGCTACGCGATCGCCGGCGAGAACATCGGCTGGAACAACTACCCCGACGACATCGCGACCGGCGTCGTCCACAACTCGTTCATGCAGTCGCCAGGCCACCGCTCGAACATCCTCAACAAGCGCTGGGACGTCATCGGCGTCGGGGCATACAAGGGCCCGACCGGCAAGAAGATGTGGACGGTGATCTTCGCCGACAAGTGCGGCTCGACGAAGTCGAGTGGCTCGTCGGGCGGCGGCGGTTCGAAGGCAACCCCCAAGCCAAAGCCGAAGGCGCCGGCGAAGCCGAAGGCGACGCCGCGCCCGACCCCCAGGCCGACGCCCGTGCCGACGCCGGTGCGGACGATGCCGCCGATCCCGACCGACCCGATCGGACTGGGGTTCGGCCCGGGCGGTCGGCACCAGGACGACGGCTCGACCGGGCCGCCGGGCGACGGCTCGCCACCGGCCGGCGTCGCGACCAGCGGCAACTCGTCGCTCCGCGTCGTCGACCCCGTCCCGGCCGGGCTCATCGAGACGATCGTCGGCGGCGTCACCGGCTTCTACCTGGGCGGCTGATCGGCCAGACCCTCCACTTCCCGGCGGCGATGCGCCCACGACCCGCCCCCGTCCCCGACATTCCCGCGACTCGCATCACGACCAGCAGAGGAGATTCCGTGGCAACGGCACACGCATCCACGGCTCAACCGACGCCCTTCGCCCGCACCGCCGCGCCGGACGCGGCGATGACGACGACCGCCGCGATCCTCGAGGCCCGCGACCTCACGAAGCGCTACCGCCTCGGGGCGACGACCGTCGACGCGCTGCGCGGCGTCTCGCTCAGCGTCGGCGAGGGCGAGTTCGTCGCGCTCATGGGCCCGTCGGGCTCGGGCAAGTCGACGCTCCTCCAGCTGCTCGGCGGTCTCGACCGGCCGACGGCCGGCGAGGTCATGCTCGAGGGCTCGACGATCAGCCGCCTGTCGGACGACGCGGCCACGACGCTCCGTCGCAACCGGACCGGCTTCGTCTTCCAGTCCTTCAACCTGATTCCGCTGCTCGACGTCACCGAGAACGTCGCCCTGCCGTTCACGATCGCCGGCCTCGACGCGGGCGGCGACCTCCAGGAGCGGATCCGCGAGGTCATCGCCCTCGTCGACCTCACCGGCAAGGAGCACCACCGGCCCGACGAGCTGTCGGCGGGCGAGCAGCAGCGCGTCGCGATTGCCCGGGCCCTCGTCACCCGGCCGGCCCTGCTGTTCGCCGACGAGCCCACCGGCAACCTCGACTACACGACCGGGACCGAGATCCTCGACGCCCTCTGGCGGTCGTGCGTCGAGCGCCACCAGACCGTCGTCCTCGTGACCCACGACTCGAAGGCCGCGGCCTACGCCGACCGGGTGCTCGTGATCTCCGACGGCCGGATCCGCGACGAGATCCGCCTCGGCCGGCGCGAGAACCACGACGCCGCGCCCCTGATCACGCGCCTCGCGGAGCTGGGCCTCTAACCGATGCGCGGCCTGACGTCCCTCTCGCTCCGCAGCCTCGGCGCCCGCCGCGGCCGGACGCTGTTGTCGGTCGTCGGGATCGCGCTGGGCGTCGGCGTCCTGTTCGCCTCGCTCGCGACCGACGCCGGGATCGAGGCCGCGATCGACCGGACCGTCCACGACATCGTCGGCCGGGCGGACCTGCGGGTGGCCGCGTTCGGCGAGGAGGGCCTCTCCCCGGAGAGCGTGGCCGCGATCGACGAGGCCCCGGGCGTCGTCGTCGCGGCCCCGGTCCTCGAGCGACGGACGTACCTCGTCCCCGACGGATCGACGCCCGACGGCCTCGAGCAGCCCGTCACGATGCTCGGCATCGATCCCCGCCGCCGAGTCGCAGATCCGCGACCTGCCGCTGGCCGCGGGCGAGCGCCTCGCCGGGCCGGAGGCGTTCGGGGCCCTCGTCACCGAGCGGCTCGCCGCCGAGGAAGGGCTCGCGGTCGGCTCGAACGTCACGTTCCAGGGCGGCGCCGACGGCCCGGTCGCGCTCACCGTCGAGGGGATCCTGGCCGGCGACGGCCCGTTCGTCGGCTCCGGCGGTCGGACGGTCGTCGTCCCGCTCCGGACGGCCCAGCGCCTGCTCTCCTTCGACGGCGTCAGCCGCGTCGACATCATCGTCGGCGAGGGCGCCACCCCGGCCGAGGTCAGCTCGGCGCTCGAGGTCGCGCTGACCGCCGAGCCGTACGTGCTGTCGTCGCCCCGCGACCTGGCCGCGTCGCTCCGCTCGTCGACCGCCGACTTCCGGGCGATGACCGCGCTGATCGCCGCCGTCTCGCTCTTCGTCGGCGCGTTCCTCATCTTCAACACGCTCTCGATGACCGTGACCGAGCGGATCCGCGAGCTGGGCCTGCTGCGAGCAGCCGGCGCGACCCGCGGCCAGCTCGCGCGGTTCGTCCTCGTCCAGGCGGCGGTGCTCGCGGTCCTGGGCTCCGTGCTGGGGCTCGCGGCCGGCGCCGGGCTCGCCGTCCTCATGGCCGGCTACGTCCGGACCGTCGGCTCGATCCCGTTCGACGCCCCGCAGCTGGGCAGCGGCTCGATCGCGATCGCCCTCGCGGTCGGGCTCGGGGTCACGTTCGCGGCCTCGGTCGAGCCGGCCCGTCGGGCGGGCTCGATCACGCCGATCGAGGCCCTCAAGGCCCGGCTCGACCCGGCGTCCGCGCGCCGCGCCCGTCTGCGCTGGCTCGTCGCGGTGTTCATCGCCGTCGGGGCCGCCGGGCTCTTCGCCTGGCCGCAGGCCGCGGTTGGCTCGGGGTTCCTCCGCTCGGTCGCCGTCTACGGGCTGCTCCTCGGGGTCGTGCTGCTCTCGCCGTTCCTGCTCGGCGGCATCGCCCGCGTCGCCGGCTGGCCGTTCCGCTGGCTCTTCCGACTCGAGGAGCGGCTCGCCCGCGCCGCGCTCGCCCGGGATCGCAGCCGGACGGCGCTGACCGTCGGGGCGATGACGGCGGGTCTCGCGATGATCGTGGCGATCGGCGGCGTCGCCGGCCACTCCCGCGCGGCGGCGAGCGCGTGGCTCGAGGAGGTGATCCCGGGCGAGGAGCTCCTGACCTCGATCCGCCCGATCGCCCCCGACGAGGAGATCGCGGCCGACGTCGCCGCGACCGACGGCGTCGCCCGGGTCAGCCCGATCGCCACGTTCGATGTCGCGATGCGCGGCGTCCGGACCGACGCCTCGGCCGTCGTGGGCGCGGACCTCCTCGCCGACGGCCGGCTGCGGTTCGTCGCCGGCGACCGGGCCGATGCCCTCAAATCGCTCGACAAGGGCGGCTTCGTCATCGTCCCGCTGGGCCTCGCGACCCGCGACGACCTCGCCGTCGGGTCGGAGCTCGACCTCGCGATCGGCGACGGACGGGACCTGCCGCTGCAGGTCGCGGGCATCGCCGAGCGGACGCTGCCGGGGACCGGCGGCGAGACGATCCTCGTCGGCTGGAAGGACGCGACGGAGTCGCTCGGCGTCACCGGCGCCGACGCGCTCGCGGTCCGCTACGAGCCCGGCCGCGAAGCCGACGCCCGGCCGGCGGTCGACGAGCTCGCCACGGAGTCGGCGCTCGAGCCGACGCCGCTCGAGCCGCGTCGCGACCGCCGTCGACGTCGCCCTCGGCCGGGTCTTCGGCCTCTTCGACGCCCTGGCGATCATCGCGGTCATCGTCGCGGCACTCGGCATCGTCAACACGCTCTCGATGAACGTCCTCGAGCGGGTCCGCGAGCTCGGCGTGCTGCGGGCGGCCGGAATGACACGGACGCAGGTCCGCCGGACCGTCGTCGTCGAGGCCGGGATCCTCGGCCTGAGCGGCTCGTTCCTCGGCATCCTCACCGGCCTCGTCGCCGGGGCACTGATGATCGCCCTCGCCGGCGGGACGCTCGGAATCGGGCTCGACCTGCCGTGGGGCTCGATCGGACTCGCCGCGGTTCTCGGGATCGGCCTGTCGATGGTCGCCGCCTGGTATCCGGCCCGGCTGGCGAGCCGGCTCGCGATCGTGAGGGCCGTCCAGCACGAGTAGGCGGTGCTAGACTCGGGCCCTCGATCGGTGACTGCGTGAGGCTCATGAGCCCCGTCGCCGACGTCCGCGGAGGGACCGCAATCGGATGACGATCGTCGTACCGCGGATCAACCGGCTGCCGATGGACCAGCGGGGGGTCACCCTCGCCGATTTCCTCCTGCCGATCCGCCTCGGCGAGCGCGTCGGGCCCCGGGCGCGCCACGTCGCCCTCATCGTTGCGGGCGCCCTGCTCATCGCGCTGACCGCCCAGCTGACGATCGTCCAGCAGGGCCAGACGATCCCGATCGTCGCCGACTTCCGGATCACGCTTGCCACCTCGCCCGTGCCGATCACCGGCCAGACGTTCGGCGTGCTGCTCGTCGGCGGCGCGCTCGGGCTGCGGCGGGGCGTCTCGTCGGTCGGGCTGTACCTCCTGATGGGCCTGCTGCTGCCGGTCTACGCCGGCGGCGGCTCCGGGATTGACACGTTTGTCTCGCGCCAGGACGGATCGTTCGTCCTCGGCGCGACCGGCGGCTACCTGATCGGGTTCCTCGCGGCCGCTGCGATCACCGGGCGACTCGCCGAGATGGGCTGGGACCGGAACACCCTCGGGGCGATCGCCGCGATGCTCATCGGCAACGTCGCGATCTACCTCGTCGGCGTGCCGTGGCTGGCCGTGGCACTCGGCGTCGACCTGCCGACCGCGATCGCCCTGGGCCTGACGCCGTTCATCGTCATCGACGCGATCAAGCTGCTCGCCGCCGCCGGCACCTTCCGGGCGTCGTGGTGGGCGGTCGGGCGGCGGACCGGAGAGCGCTGAGCGCGACGCCGTCCCCCGGGGACGCCCTCGGCCTGTACGGGCCCGACAGCGAGGCCTGGCGCCTCAACCGCGAGGCGATGCTGCTGCTGGGTGCCGGCCCGCGGGCGCTGCTGCTGCAACTCGCCCATCCCGGCGTCGCGGCCGGCGTCGACGAGCACAGCGACTTCCGGACCGATCCGTGGGCGCGGCTCCAGGCGACGCTGCGGAGCTACCTGACGATCGTCTACGGGACGACGACCGCGGCACGGGCGGAGATCCGGCGCCTGAACGAGCTCCACCGATCGATCCGGGGCGCCGGCTACGCCGCCCGCGACCCCGACCTCTCGCTCTGGGTCCACGCCACGCTCGTGGAGACGACGATCGTCGCCTACGACGCCTGGATCGAGCCGCTGCCGCGCGACGCGCGCGAGCGCTACTACGCCGAGACGCTGCCGATCGGGCGGGCCTTCGGGGTCCCGGCCGACCGGCTTCCCGCCGACCTCGCGTCGTTCGATGCGTACGTCGCGTCGATGCTCGCGCCCGACGGGCCCGTCCATCCCTCGTCGGTCGCCCGCGAGCTCGCCTGGCACGTCCTGAACCCGCCGCTGGGGCCGGTGCTGCCGCCGCTCGCCGGCCTGCCGCGGGCGACGTACGCGTGGACGCTGTGGCCGTCGATCTCGCTGCTGCCCGCGTCCGTGCGATCCGAGTACGGCCTCCGCTGGGGACCGCTCGAGCGGGTCGTGAGCGCGTGGCTCGTCGCCGCGTGGCGGTTCTGGCGGCCGCTGCTGCCGGCCGGCTTCCGGCAGATGCCGCAGGCGCTCGCCGCCGATCGCCGAGCCGCGGGAATCGACGTCCGCCCGGGCTGATTCCGCGATCGCTGCGGCCAAGCGCAACCATCGGCGAGGCGGGACGGCGGCGCGACCCCCGATCGTTGCGGTTGGGCGCGAGCGTCGCGCCAGGGGCCTTGGTGGCGGCCGCGGCTCTAGTACAGCCGCGGGAAGCGCGGGTGGTAGCGCGGGACGAGGTTGAGCGACGTGTGGCTGTCGAGCGTCGTCGAGCAGCGTCTTCGTCGCCGCCAGCTTGTAGCGGTTCGCGACGACGTAGTCGCGGAGGGCCCGGAAGAAGTTCGTCGTGCCCATCGACTTGCGGATGTCGTCGAGGAAGTTGCCGCCCTGGATGTAGATGTCCTCGTAGTAGCAGGACGTCGAGTAGCGGTAGATCGAGAGGTCGAGCCGGGCCGTCGCGCAGCGCGACGCCCGCCGGTCCGAAAGACGTAGCGCGCGAGGAAGTCGGTCAGGGCCTCGTCGGTGAACGGCTCGTACGCCTGGTCGGAGCCGACGATCCCGTAGAACCACTGGTGGCCGGTCTCGTGGTGGACGAGGTAGGTCGAGGCTGCCGGCGCCGGTCGGGATCCACGTCAGGCCGGGCGACTCCATCCCGTAGCCGCCGGCGGTCTGGGCGAGGTCGTAGGTCGCGTACGGGTACGCCCCGACGAGCGGCTGCGTACGCGCGGATCGCGTGCTCCGCGTACGACTTGACCGATCGACGCCGGGAACCCCGGCCGGTAGTAGACGCGGACCGTGATCGCACCGACCTTCGTCGACGTCGAGCGATAGTCGGGCGCCGCGGTGAACGCGAAGTCGCGGACGTTCGTCGCCTCGAACGTCGTCGTCAGGCCGCTCTTCGCGACCGGGTCACCGGTCGAGGCGATGACCAGCGTCCGGTCGGTCGTGATCGCGACCTTCACGTGGGGGCTCGCCGGCGTGATGAACGGGTCGCCGTGGTTCGGCCGGTCGAACGGGACGTCGCGGCTCACCCACGGGATCCAGCGGTGGACGTCCGCGATGCCGTTCGCCCGCGTGAACAGCCAGTTCGAGCCGGTCGTCGAGCTGCGCAGCGTCGCCGAGTAGGCGACCGTGACGGTCACCGACTGGCCCGGTCCGAGGATCCCGCCGAGCGGCACGTGGATCGTCTGGTCGTGGACCGTCGCGCTGACCGGCTTCGCCGGCCGAGGTGACCGCGCCCAGCTTCATCCCGCCGAGGCGCGTCGCGATCGTGTTGAGCTCGAGCCGGTCGATCGGGCCGCCGGAGTCGTTCCGCAGCCGGATCGTCGTCGACGCCTTGAACGCGCGCGTGCCGAAGTTCAGCGAAGCCTTCACGTCGTACGTCGCGGTCAGGGCCATGGTCGTCGCGTTGACCGATCCGGGCAGGAGACCGGGCCGGGCGCCCGCCGTGATTCCCCGGCTCGCGGCTTCGCCGAACACCAACTGCGGCGGCCCGGCGCGGCGCGTTCGTGGAGCCCGGAGCGAGCGAGGGCGCGGGAGTCGGGGCGAGCGTCGGCTCGGGCGTGGGAACGGCAGCGTGGGGTGGCGCGGCGACCGACGCCGATGGCGCGATCGGCGCGACCGGACCCGACGTCGACGACGCGACCGCGGGCACGACGAGGACGGCGATCAGGGCGATGGCGGCGGCGATCCGGCCGAGGTGACCCACGCGACCGAGACGGCCGGGGGTCCGGCCGCGTGACAGCGCTGGCACGGGACGATGCTACGGCGGCCAGCCGGAACCGTCGACCGCCCGATCGTCGCGGGGCCCGTGGGACGATGCGACGACGATGCGTAGACTGGGGCCGTGACCGCTCCGTCGATCCCGAACGCGCCATCGGACGCCGCCCGGTCGGCGTTCCTCGCCGCGATCAGGGCCGAGCTGCCGGACCTGAAGCTCCTCGAGGACCCGGCGGACCGCGAGAGCTACCGCAACGACGAGACCTCCTACCTCAGGGCCGGCCTGCCCCTGGCCGTGGCCCTGCCGACGTCGACCGCCGAGGTCGCGACCCTCGTCCGCCTCTGCGGGGAGCACCGGATCCCGATCGTGCCCCGCGGCGCCGGCACCGGGCTGAGCGGTGGCGCCGCCGGGATCGAGGGCGGCCTGACGATCGCGCTGACGAAGATGGACCAGATCCTCGAGATCGACCGCGAGAACCTCGTCGTCGTGACCCAGCCCGGCATCCTCAACGCCGAGCTGAAGAAGCGCGTCGCCGCGGAGGGCCTGTTCTACGCTCCGGATCCCGCGAGCTACGAGATCTGCTCGATCGGCGGGAACCTCGGGACGAACGCCGGCGGGCTGTGCTGCGTGAAGTACGGCCAGACCCGCGACTCGCGTCCTGGGCCTCGAGGTCGTCCTCGCCGACGGCCGCGTCATCCGGACCGGCGGCAAGAACGTCAAGGACACCGCCGGCTACGCGCTGACCCACCTGTTCGTCGGGTCGCAGGGCACGCTCGGGATCATCACCGAGGCGACGCTCCGGCTGCGGGTCGCGCCGCCGCCGCGGACGACGATGCTCGCCTTCTTCCCGTCGCTCGACGGCGCCGGCGACGCGGTCGCGCGGATCGTCGCCGCCGGGACGAACCCGGTGACGCTCGAGCTGCTCGACAAGCCCTCGATCGCCGCGGTCGACGACGCCTTCCAGCTGGGACTCGACCGCGACGCCGAGGCGATGCTCCTCGTCGAGTCGGACCGGGCCGAGCCGGCCGCGTCCGCGGAGCTCGACGAGGCGGTCCGGGCCTGCGAGGCGGCCGGCGCGACGTCGACGATGCGCGCCGCGGACGCGACCGAGGCCGATTGGCTCCGCCAGGCCCGCCGCCTCGCGCTCCGCGCCCTCGAGCGCCTGGGCCAGGTCCGGATGGAGGACGTCGGCGTGCCCCGCAGCCGCGTGCCGGACCTCCTCCGGGCGATTTCCGCGATCGGCGAGAAGTACGACATCCGGATCGCGACGTTCGGCCACGCCGGCGACGGCAACCTCCACCCGAACTTCATCTTCGACCATGACGACCCGCGGGCCGAGGAGCTGACCGACCTCGCGCGGGCGGACCTGTACAGCGCCGCGATCGCGCTGGGCGGCACGGTCACCGCGGAGCACGGGATCGGCATTGCCCGACGGGACGCGCTCGTCGAGCAGGTCGGGCCCGACGTCGTCGGCGTCATGCGCTCGATCAAGGCGGCCCTCGACCCGCAGGGGATCCTCAACCCCGGCCGCGTCTTCTAGCCGCCACACCGGCCGGCGCCGAGCGCCAGCCCCATCCCAATTCATCCGAACGGTCCGTTCCTGCGCACAACCGGCCGAACGCCCGGTGGGGAAGTCGCGACACCCGCTGGACGAGCCCATCGGACGCCCGTGGAGGACGCAGGGGACGCGGGGCGGCCACAGACCCCAGATCCAGGAAAGGATCCCTTCGTATGCTCAGGAAGTCCACGCTCACGACCGCGGCCGCCGCGCTCGTCGTCCTGACGGTCGGCGCGGCGCCGTTCCTCGCGAACGCCGCCGACCACCTCGACGCGCCGGCGCTCGGTGGGACCGTCGTCGCCGGCCAGATCGCGCCCCACTCGGAGCACGGCGACCGCGACATCAACGACCTGTACGTGTTCAAGGCCCCGGACGCCGCCAACCGCACCGCGATCGCGCTCACCGTCAACCCCGCGATCAACCTGTTCGGCGGCAACTTCGGCGCCAACGTCCGCTACGCC
Organism: uncultured Chloroflexia bacterium; assembly: GCA_963845925.1. Taxonomy (GTDB): domain Bacteria; phylum Chloroflexota; class Limnocylindria; order Limnocylindrales; family CSP1-4; genus CF-46. The sequence goes on along the minus strand of CAWJUA010000025.1, from coordinate 187,809 downwards.
ATCAACATCGACACGAACGGCGACCTCGTCGCCGACCTCGCCTACGTCGGCCGGTTCGAGACCCCCGACGCCAACGGCAACCAGAAGTGGAAGCTCAGCCGCTACACCGGCAGCCACGCCGCGTCGCTCAGCGGCGGCCCGACCGTCGCCCAGGGCACGACGAACGGCGCCACGAAGTCGATCGGCCAGAACAGCGAGTGGGCCTGGGCCGGCGTCCGGTCCGACCCGTTCTTCTTCGACCTGACCGGCTTCATCGGCACGACCACGCTGCTCCAGACCGGCACCGCCGTCGGCGGCGACGGGCTCGGCAACAACCCGACCGACTTCTTCGCGCACCTCAACACGAACGCGATCGTCCTCACCCTGCCGAACTCGATGCTCCCGAACGCGATCAACGTCTGGGCGACGACGAGCTGGTACGACGGCACGAAATGGAACGCCGCCGACCAGATGGGCCGGCCCGCGATCAACACCGTGTTCAACCCGTCGGCCGACAAGAACCTGTTCAACGCGACCCGGCCCGCCGACCAGCGGACGGCGAGCGGCGGCAAGTTCTTCAACAACGTCGTCAATACCCTGAAGTTCCTCTCGAGCCTCGACTCGGAGGGCGCGTACAGCCAGGCCCAGGCGGAGGCGCTCGCCGGCGTCCTGATTCCGGACGTGCTGCCCTACAGCCGCACGTCCACGCTGCCCGCGCCGCTGAACGGCCGGGCGCTCGCGGACGACGTCATCGACGTCGAGCTCAACGTCACTACGGGCGGCGACCCGCTCGACCTCTTCCCGAACCGCAACGCGACGGGCGCCGTGCCCGGCGACGGTGTCGGGCCTCACTCCGACTACCAGTCGGTCTTCCCGTACCTCGGCGCTCCCCACTGAGCGAACGAGCCACCCGGAGGGCGGTCAGCCGGCCGCCCTCCGGGATCCATGTCCACGAAGCACCCGCCACGGAACCGAGCAGGCCATGACCAGCACGACCGCCTCCCGCCCCACGCCGCATCGCCGCCCCGGCCTCCGCCGCCCGTCGATCCGCCGACCGCGTGTCGCGGGGATCCTCGTCGCCGCGATCGTCGTCGCCGGGGCGAGCTACGGGCTCAGCCTCGCCCGGCCGGATGCCACGTCCGCTCCACGATCCGTCGCCCCGTCCCCGGCCGCGCCCGCGGCGCGCGTCGAGATCGGCATTCCGGGCTCCGCAGCGACGCAGCCCGCGGTGGGTTCGCTGGCCCAGATCGACCACTCGATCGCGGCCTGGACGAAGAACCTCGCCGACAACCCGACGGACTACCTCAGCGCCACGAACCTGGCCACCCTCTACCACGGCCGCGGCCGGCTCACGGCCGATCTCGCAGACCAGGAGCGGGCCCTCGAGGCGACCCGGACCGCGCTCCGCGTCGTCCCGACCGACGCCTCCGCCCGGCTCCTCGAGGCCTCGATCCAGTTCACGATCCACGACTTCGAGGCGGCCCTCGCGACCGCGTCCGCGCTCTACGCGGATGACCCAACGCAGCTCGCGGCGCTCGCCACGCGGGCCGACGCCGAGCTCGAGCTGGGCCGCGTCGCCGCCGCGGCGGCCGACTACGAGACCGTCGCCGCCGCGACGACCGGGCCGGGCGTCGATGTCCGCCTCGCCCGCCTCGCCTACGTCACCGGCGATCCCGCGGCCGCGGTGGCCCGCTCGAAGGCAGCGCTCGCCGCGGCGGCCGCGTCGGAGGGCGACACCGGCTTCTACGACTACGCCGCGGCCGAGTACGCCCGCCTCACCGGCGACGCCGCCGCCGCACGCGCCGGCTACGAGGCGGCGCTCCGGGTCCGGCCGACGGACCTCGCGGCCCTCGTCGGGCTCGCCCGGATCGACGCGTTCGACGGTCGGAACGACGCCGCGATCGCCGGCCTGCGCCGGGCGGCGGACATCGCCCCGCAGCCCGAGACGCTGGCACTGCTCGGTGACCTCCTCGCCGGGCGCGGCGCAACCGCGGAGGCCGCCGACCAGTTCGCCACGGTCCGCCTCACGGGCCAGCTCAGCGCGCTCGCCGGGACCGTGTACGACCGCCAGCTGATCGGGTTCGAGCTCGACCACGGCGGCGCGACCCAGGCGACGCTCGCCGCGGCCCGCGCCTCGCTCGCCGCGCGACCCGACTACGCCGGCCACGACCTTGTCGCCTGGGCGCTCCATCGGCTCGGGCGGGACGACGCCGCGGCGGCCGATGCGGATGCTGCCAGGGCGACCGGGATCGTCGACGCCCGCGTCCTGTTCCACGCCGGCGCGATCGCGCTGGCAAAAGGGGACGTGGCTGGTGGCCGGGCCCTCCTCCGCCAGGCGCTGGCGCTGGGGCCCGCGCTCGACCCCGCGGCCCGGGCGGAGGCGTCCGCGCTCCTCGCGCGCTGAGGGAGCCCGCTACTTCTGGGGGAGGAGCGCGAGGAGCTTCGTCGCCTCGGTCGCCGATCCCGCCTGGACGCCGTACAGGGTGTCGCCGAGGGCGTAGAACCAGACGTCGCCGATCTGGCTCGTCGGGTCGATGACGTGGACGAGCGAGCGGCCGCCGAGGTTCGCCGACTCGACCTTGCCGCCGGGCGTCTCCGCGAGCGTCATCTGGGCGAAGCTCGTCAGCAGGTTGCTGGAGCTCGCGCCCGGGATCCGCAGGGCGAACGTGTTGAACGTGCCCTTGGGGTCGCCGGCGTAGGCGAGCCCGAAGTTGCCGGAGCCGTCGCCGATCTGCTTCGCGGCGTCCTTGATCGCCTGGGCGCCCGACACGCCGACCGACGACACCGGCCCGACGCTCAGCTTCATCAGCGTCACGCCGTCGACCTTGTCGGGCAGCAGCTTCTCGAGCTCGGGGTCGTCGTGGGGCACGACGAGCTTCGGCGTCGCCGACGGGCGGGGCGACGGGGATCGGGAGGCAGCCGACGGCGGCGGCGTGGCCGCGGCAGAAGCCGGGACCGCGCCGAGCGACCCGGCCGGCGCCGGTGTCGCTGCCGAGCCACAAGCGGCGATCAGAACGGCGACAACCAGGGCACCGAGGGCGGCGGACAGGGACCTCATCGGGTCCATCATGCCTACCCGGCGGCTCCTTGACACGGTCCGCGCGGCGCGACGATCATGGCCGGGTCGTCTGCACATCTGTATCGTGCAGATGTGCAGGCAAGTACGCGACGGAGCCATGAATTGTCCGACGTCCAGCAGCTGATCGACGCGAGCCGGCTCTACTACGAGCTGGGCGAGACGCAGTCACGCGTCGCGGAGCTGCTCGGCGTCACCCGGCCGCAGGTCTCGCGGATCCTGAAGCGGGCACGCGCCGAGGGCATCGTCGAGATCCGGATCGTCGACCAGGCCGCCCAGTCCAGTCCCGCCGGCGACGAGCTGCGTGAGCGCTTCCACCTCCAGGCGGTCCATCTCGCGGCGAGCCTCCGGGGACCCGAGGACGTCGGCCGGCGGCTGGTCGGCCGCCTTGGCGCAGACGTGCTTCGGGCCGCGGTTCGCGACGGCGGGGTCGTCGGCGTCGGCGACGGGTCGTCGATCTCCGCGCTCGCCGACGCGCTCGACGAGCCGTCGCGCGAGACCGGCGCGACCGTGGTCCCGTTGTGCGGCGGCTACTGGTTCAGCGGCCCGGCCCGCGAGCCGTTCCGGCGGATCGCCGACGCGATCGGCGGCGTTCCCCAGGGCCTCCTCGCGCCGGGCCTCGTCGACGACCCGGCCACGAAGCGCTCGCTCGTCGCCCACGCCGGCGTGCGCCGGATCCTCGATCTCTGGGACCGGCTCGACGTCGCCGTCTTCGGGATCGGCGGGCCGACCTGGACGACCGCGGCGTTCGGCAAGGCGACGTGCCGCCGGCTCGAGAAGGCCGAGGCGGTCGGCGAGCTGCTGATGGCGCCGTTCGACCTCGACGGCCAGTTCGTCCGCGGCGATCTCGCGCGACCGGACGATCGCGTTCGACGTCGAGCGGCTCGATCGCGTCCCGATCCGGATCGGCGTCGCCGGCGGCGCGGCGAAGGTCCGGCCGATCCTCGGCGCGCTGCGGGCCGGCGCGCTGACGACGCTCGTGACGGACGTCGCGACGGCCGAGGCGGTGGCCCGGCTGGCCGCGGACGAGGCGGGCGGGGCGGCCTGATGGCGGCGACGCGCGAGGCGGCGATCCTCGGCATCGACCTCGGCACGACCGAGGTCAAGGCCGGCCTCGTCACGCTCGACGGCCGCCTGCTCGGGCCTCGCCAGGACGGGCTACCGGACGGACACCGACGCGGCGACGGGCCGCGCGGAGCAGGACCCCGAGGCTTGGTGGGGGGCGCTCGCGACGTCGGTCCGGCGGCTGACGTCGGCGGCCGCCGCGGAGGTCATCGCGGTCGCGGTCGACGGCCACGGCCCGACGCTCGTCGCGGTCGACGCCGCGGGCCGCCCGACGCGGCCCGCGATCATCTGGCAGGACTCGCGGGCGACCGCGGAGGCGGCCGAGCTCGCCGCGGCGACGGGCCTGGCGGGCTGGTCGCTCGCCGGGCTGCCGGCCGCGCTCTGGGTCGAGCGGAACGAGCCGGCCGTCGCGGCCGCGACGTGCTGGTACCTCGCGACGTGGGACTTCCTCGGGCTGCGGCTGACCGGCCGCGCGGCGACGAGCCTGGTCGAGGGCCAGCCGTTCCCGGCCGCGGCCGTCGCTCGATGGGGCGGGCAGTGCCCGCCGCGAAGGTCCCGCCGGCGGTTCGCGCGGGCGACGTCCTCGGCGAGCTGACCCCGGCCGCGGCCGACCACCTCCGGCTCGCCGCCGGGATCCCGGTCGTCGCCGGCCTCGTCGACGCGTGGGCGAGCTTCCACGGCGCGGGCATGACCGCGAAGGGCGACGCGATCGACGTCGGCGGGGCCGCCGGCGGGTTCGGCGTCTACTGGGACCGGCCGCTGGTCGTGCCCGGCAGCTTCGCGACGATCGCGCCGCTGCCCGGCCTGTTCAGCGTCGGCGGGGCGATGGCCGCGACCGGCCGGGCGATCGACTGGTTCCGGACCCAGATCGTTGCCGGCGTCGACTCGACCGAGGCGCTCCTCGAGGAGGCCGCCGCGACGCCGCCCGGCGCCGAGGGGGTCCTCTTCCTGCCGTACCTCGCCGGCGAGCGCTCGCCGATCTGGGATCCGTCGGCGCGGGGCGCGTTCGTCGGGTTGACGCTCGACCACCGTCGCGGCCACTTGACCCGGGCGATCCTCGAGGCGTCGGCGTTCGCGGTCCGCCACGTCGCCCAGCCGATCCTCGCGGCCGGCGTGACCGTCGACGAGATGCGGGTCTGCGGCGGGCCGGCGCGGAGCGAGCTGTGGAACCAGGTCAAGGCCGACGTGACCGGGTTCCGCGTCGCGGTGCCGGCGGTCCTCGAGACGGCGGTCGTCGGGGCCGCGGCGCTGGGGGCGACCGGGGTCGGTGCGTACCCCGATCTGCCGGCGGCGATCCGCGGCATGACCCGTGTCGCCCACCGCCTCGAGCCGCGCGCCGAGTACCGCGACCGCTACGACGCCGCGTTCGACGCCTATGTCCGCCTCCATCCGGCGATCGCGCCGGTCCTCGCGGGGCTGCGGTCGTGACCGGCGGCGCGCGGCTCGTCGCGAGCGGCATCGACGTCCGGTTCGCGCGCCGCGACGAGCCGCCGACCGAGGCGCTCGGCGGCTTCGACCTCGCGGTCCAGCGCGGCGAGATCGTCGCGATCATCGGCCCCAACGGCTGCGGCAAGAGCACGTTCCTGCGGGTCGCGTCCGGGCTGCTCGCGCCCGCCGCGGGCAGCGTGACGCTCGACGACGCGCCAATCACCGGACCCGACCCGGCGATCGGGCTGGTCTTCCAGGAGCCGCGGCTGCTGCCGTGGCGGTCGGTCGCCGACAACGTGACGTACCCGCTCGAGCTCGCCGGCTGGCCGAACGAGCGGCGCGCCGCACGCCTCGGCGAGCTGCTCGACCTCGTCGGCCTCGCCGACGCCCGCGACCTGCGGCCCAGCCAGCTCTCGGGCGGGATGCGCCAGCGCGCGGCGATCGCCCGGGCCCTCGCGCTGCAGCCGCGGGTGCTGCTCCTCGACGAGCCGTTCAGCGCGCTGGACGCGCTGACCCGCGACCGGCTCAACCTCGAGGTCCTGGCGCTGTGGGAGCGGGCCCGGCCGACGATCGTGATCGTCACCCACAGCATCCCCGAGGCGATCCTCCTCGCCGACCGCGTCGTCGTGATGACGCCCCGGCCGGGCCGCGTCGCCGCGATCGTCCCGATCGACCTGCCGCGGCCGCGCTCGCTCGACGCCCTCGACCGGGCGGTCGTGTCCGACGCCGCCGCGGAGATCCGGGCCCTCCTCGGCGGGGGAGCGCTGGCGGCATGACGCGGTCCGCCGTCCTCTCGGTCGCCGCGTCGTTCGCGGTGTTCGTCCTCGTCTGGAAGGCGATCGTCGTGATCGGCGGCTACCCGCCGTTCATCCTGCCGCCGCCGGAGTCGGTCGCGTCGCGGTTCGTCCGTGGCTGGATTGATGGCGTGATCCCGCCGCACGCCTGGTCGACGCTGGTCGAGATCGCGCTCGGGCTTCTCGTCGGCACCGTCGTCGGCCTCGTCGCCGGCTACGGGCTCGCCCGGTCGGCGCTCGTCGAGCGCGTCGTCTCGCCGTACATCGTCGCCGCCCAGGCGACGCCGATCCTCGCCCTCGCCCCGCTGCTCGCGCTGTGGTTCGGGCCGGGGCTGACGAGCAAGGTCGTGATCTGCGCCCTGATCGTGTTCTTCCCGATCGCGGTCTCGACGATGGTCGGGATCCGGTCGGTCGACGCGGGGCTGCTCGAGATGGCCCGCTCGTTCCGGGCGACCCGCCGCCAGGTGCTGACGACCCTCGAGGTCCCGGCCGCCCTGCCGTCGATCCTGGGCGGGCTGCGGGTCGGGGTCACGCTGGCGGTCGTCGGCGCGATCGTCGGGGAGTGGGCCGGCGCCGACCGCGGCCTCGGCGTGCTCGTCAACCTGGCGCGCGGCTCGCTCTTCGACATCCCGCTGATGTTCGCGACGCTCGTCACGATCGCCCTGCTCGGAATCGCGCTCTATCTCGTCGTCGTCGTCCTCGAACGCCGGCTCGTCGGCGTCCGGTAGCCCAACCCAGGAGGTCGCATGCGCCCGTTGTTCTTCGGTCGAAGTCTCGTCGCCGGTGTCGCTGCCGCGCTCCTCGTCGCGGCGTGCAGCTCGGGCGCGTCTCCGACGCCGTCCGCGTCGTCGGCCGCGGGGAGCTCGGCCGCCCCCTCGGTCTCGGTGGCCCCATCGGGCCCGCCGACGAAGCTGACCGTCGGCCTCGGCTACATCCCCAGCGTCCAGTTCGCCCAGTTCTACCTCGCCGACCAGGCCGGCTACTACCGCGACGAGGGCCTCGAGGTCACGTTCCAGAACGAGATCGACGCGAACCTCGTGCCGAAGGTCGGCCAGGGCCAGGTCGACATCGGGATCTCCGACGGGACGAGCGTGATCCCGGCGGTCAGCCAGGGCATCCCGATCAAGTACGTCGCCACGATCTACGGCACGTTCCCCTCGATCGTGTTCGGGAAGGAGTCGTCAGGGATCGCGAACGCGGCCGACCTGAAGGGCAGGAAGATCGGCATCCCGGGGCGATACGGCTCGTCCTGGATCATGCTCCAGGCCCTGCTCGACTCGGCCGGGCTGACGCCGAACGACGTCCTGATCACCGAATACCCGGACTTCGGCCAGGGCGCGGCGGTCGCCCAGGGCGCGGTCGATGCGGCGACCGGCTTCGCCAACAACGAGCCAGTCCAGCTCGAGCTCGCGGGGACGCCGGCGTTCGTCCTGCACGTCGACGACGCCACGGCGCTGCCCGGACCGGGCCTGATCGTGTCGACGGCGACGGCCTCCGCGAAGCACGACGCGGTCGCCGGCTTCGTCCGGGCGACGCTCAAGGCGATGGGCGACATCGTCGCCAACCCCGCGACCGGGCTCGACGCCGCGATCGCCGCGGTGCCGGACCTGGGCCAGGACCGGGCGACGCAGTCGGCGATCCTCGACGCGACGATCGACGTCTGGACGCCGGCGGGCACGGCCGACCCCTCCCGCCCGATTGGCGCGATCGACCGCGAGGGCTGGCAGGCCTCGATCGACTACATGACGAAGCTGGGCCTCGTGCCGACGCCGGTCACGGTCGACCAGCTTGTCACCGAGGAGTTCCTTCCGACCCACTAGCCGCCCCTATCATCGCGGCATGCCCACCGTCGAGCTCCCGGGTCGGCCGCCGTATGCGCTGCGGGCCCGGGTGCTGTCGCCGCTCGCCGGCGGCGGGATGCTCGACGAGGCCGATGGGCTGGTCGCGGTCGACGCCGCAGGGCGGATCGCGTTCGCGGGTCCGGCATCCGGCGCGCCGGCGGGGGTGGCGGACGGCGCGGTCGATCTTCGCCCGTGGGTCGCGCTGCCGGGGATGGTCGACCTCCACGCGCACCTGCCGCAGCTGCCCAATGCCGGCCTGGGCTTCGCGCTCGACCTGCTGACCTGGCTCGACCGGCTGACGTTCCCGACCGAGCGGTCGTGGGCCGACCCCGCGGTCGCGGCCGCGCTGTCGCCGGCGATCTTCCGGGCGTTCGCCGCCGCTGGGACGACGACGGTCATGGCCTACGGCGTCGTCTACGAGGCGGCGATGGACGAGGCGTTCCGGGCGGCCGAGGCGCACGGGATCCGGGCGATCCTCGGCAAGGTGATGATGGACCGGGTCACGTACGACCCGACGGTCGAGCCGTCGACGATCCTCGAGCGGTCACTGCGCGAGTCGGCGGGGCTGATCTCGCGCTGGCACGGCGCCGCCGACGGGCGCCTGGGCTACGCCGTCACGCCGCGGTTCGCCGTCTCCTGCACCGCGGAGCTCCTCCGAGAGTCTGCGTCGCTCGCCCGCTCGACCGGCGCGTGGTGGCAGTCGCACGTGTCCGAGGACGCGGGCGAGATCGCGGAGGTCGCGCGGCAGTTCCCGGAAGCCATCGACTACGTCGACGTCTACGATCGGGCGGGCGCCCTGGGGTCGCGGTCCGTCCTCGCTCACGCGATCCACCTGTCCGATCGCGAGGTCGCTCGCATTGTCGAGACCGACACGCGCGTCGCCCACTGCCCGGCCTCGAACCTGTTCATCGGCGCCGGCGTGATGCCGCTGTCCCGCTGGCTCGAGGCTGGGATCGCCGTCGGGCTCGGGTCGGACGTGTCGGGCGGACCGGATCCGTCGCTCTTTGGCGTGATGCGGGTCGGGGCGTTCTCGCAGATGGGTCTGCGAGCGGTCGCTGGCGAGCCGCGGCCGGCGCTGGCGCCGCTCGACTGGCTCCGTCTCGGGACGATCGAGGGAGCGCGGGCGCTGGGCCTTTCGGACGTGATCGGCTCGCTCGAGGCGGGCAAGGAGGCCGACCTGATCGTCGTCGACCCGGCCATGACGTCGCCGTTGCGCGGCGCCGCGCCGGAGGATCCCGCCCTGCTCGAGGATCCCTCGGCCCTCATGAGCCGGCTGATCTTCCGGCCACACCCCGACATGGTCCGCGGCGCCTGGGTCCGCGGCCGACGACTGGAGGGACCATCGTGATCGAGGCGCGATTCGGACACGTCAATCTCGTCGCCGCCGACTGGCGGCTGCTCGCCGACTTCTACGAGCGCGTCTTCGGCTGCGTCTTCGTGCCGCCCGAGCGTGATCTCGGCGGCCCGGTTCTCGAGGCCGGGACCGGCGTGCCGGGCGCCACGATCCGCGGCGCGCATCTCCGCCTGCCGGGCCTCGGCGACAACGGGCCGACGCTCGAGATCTTCCAGTACGGAGCGGAGCCGGAGCGGCCGGCGACAGCGATCAACCGGCCCGGGTTCGGGCACATCGCGTTCGCGGTCCCCGACGTGGCCGCGGCCCGCGAGGCCGTGCTGGCCGAGGGCGGCGGGGTGATCGGCGAGATCGTGACGACGGGAACGTCCGACGGCCGGCGCGTCACGTGGACGTACCTGACCGATCCCGAGGGCAACATCCTCGAGCTCCAGGCGTGGTCGGGTCCGGGGTGATGGGTCGCGGGGGTCCGGTGGAGCCGATTCGGCCGCCGCGGCTCCGGCCGGGCGACACGGTCGCGGTCGTGGCCACGTCGTGGGGCGGTCCGAGCGTGTTCCCGCATGTGTTCGAGCGCGGGCTCGACGTGCTGCGGCGCGTGTTCGACTTCGAGGTTCGCGAGATGCCGAGTGCCCGGCGAGCCGCGCGCGAGCTCGGCGCCGACCCGCGGGCCCGGGCCGACGACCTGAACGCGGCATTCGCGGATCCGTCGGTGCGGGCGATCGTCTCGTCGATCGGCGGGGTGGATTCCGTGCGGATCCTGCCGTTCCTCGATCCGTCGTTGGCGCTCGCCAACCCGAAGGTGCTGCTCGGGTATTCGGACACCACGACGCAGCTCGCGTTCTACAACGTGGCCGGCCTCGTTACGTTCAATGGACCGGCGGTGATGGCGGGGTTCGCCCAGATCGAGGCGTTTCAGGGGGCCGTGGATCACGTGCGTTCGCTCCTGTTCGAGCCGGCGCCGACATACGAGTACCGGCCGTTCGCGGAGTGGGTCGACGGGTACCGCGATTGGCGCGACCCGTCGAACGCCGGCGCGGTCGGGGAGCTGCGGGCGCACGATGGATGGCGCTGGCTGCAGGGCTCCGGGGTCGCGCGCGGCCGGCTGTTCGGCGGCTGTGGCGAGGTCCTCGAGATGCTGAAAGGGACGGAGTTCTGGCCGGCGCCGGAGTTCTGGGACGGTCGCCTCTTCTTCATCGAGACGTCGGAGGACGCGCCGACGCCGGACACCGTGAGCTACTGGCTCCGGAACTACGGGATGCAGGGCGTGTTCGACCGGATCTCGGGGCTGCTCGTCGGGCGGGCGCGTGACTATTCTGACGAGGCGAAGGCGCGGCTCGACGAGCTGGTCGTCCGCGTCGTCGCCGAGGAGTTCGGCCGGCCCGACCTGCCGATCGTGTCGAACCTCGACTTCGGCCACACCGACCCGCAGTGGGTGCTCCCGCTGGGCGTCCTCGCCGAGGTCGACGCCGACGCCCACACGATCCGGCTGCTGGAGCCGGCGGTCAGATGATCACGATGCCGCTGCCGAGCGGTTCACGCCCGGCGGTCAGGGCGCTCAGAATCTCCCTCGTGGTACGCGGCAGCATCGGCGTTTAGACCGGGAGCGAGGGTCGCGAGCGCCGCGCGGTTCGATCGGGTGTCTGACACGAGGAGGATCAGGTGACCGTCGGGGTCGTCGCGGAGCTTCAGGGCGAGCTTGCGCTCGAGCGCCTGGCCGTCGGCGATGCGCGTCTCCGCCTCGACGCGGGCGCGCCACGCTCGAGGGTCGCGGCCGCGGATCTCGGCGTCCCACGCCCGGAGGTCACCCTCGATCGGGAGTGGCACCTCCGTCCGCCAGCGCAAACTCGGATGGAGGCGCGCTCGGAGCCGCTCGAGCAGGGCGAGTTGGGCTCGGTCCCGAAGGGGATCGCCAGCTCGGTAGGTTCGCATGGCCAGGTCGAGCCCGAGCGACAGCGCACCACGCGCCAAGCTCCTCGATCGAGACACGATCGAGCTGGCCACGCTCGAACCGGATGAGTTGCTGGTGCGATGCGCCAGAGGCGGCAGCGCAATCTCGAAGGCTCAGGCCGGCGCCGACGCGGGCCTGCCGGTGCTCTTCGCCAGCGCGAAGCATGTCCCGGCGAGCGCGCCTACGACCGCGATCTGCGGGGCGCTCACGAGTCGCCATCGCGCCGATCATGACGATCCGGGCTTCACTCCCAGTTACCGACTGCGCTGGTCCGCCTAGGGGAGCAACGAACGAACGAGGGCCCGGCCATCCGTCGGATGGTCCCTGTGGCGGACCAACGCGGCGAAGGAGCGCGAATCTTCGGCCCATTTGGCCGACTCCGATCGCTGGTTGGTCCGGCTGGCGGACCGCAAGCGCGCGGCGAGGGCGCGGCGATGAGCGGGCCGGAGATCCGAATCGTCGGCGGGACGCTCGTCGACGGGACCGGGGCGCCCGGTCGACCCGGCACCGTCGAGGTCCGGGACGGGCGGCTGCGCCTGACCGATCAGCCGGGCACGGAGCCGGCGGGCCGCACGATCGACGCCACCGGCAAGGTCGTGGCGCCCGGGTTCATCGACCTCCACTCCCACTCGGGGCTGATGATCCTCGCCGAGCCGCTCCACGAGCCCAAGGTCCGCCAGGGCATCACGACCGAGGTCATCGGGGTCGACGGCAACAGCTATGCGCCGTTCGCGACCCAGGAGGACCTCGACGCGTTCGTCCACCTCAATTCGGGACTGGATGGCGACCCTCGAAGAACGCACAAGACGAAGATCGACTGGTCGACGGTCGCGAGCTACCTGGCCCGGTTCGACGGGACCGTCAGCCTCAACATCGCCTACCTGATCGGCAACTCGCCGCTCCGGATCCAGGCCGTCGGCTGGGAGGACGTCCCGGCGACGCCGAGCCAGCGCGCCCGGATGCAGAGCCTCCTCCGCGAGGGCATGGAGGAGGGCGCCTACGGTCTGTCATCGGGCCTCGACTACCCGCCGGGGAGCTACGCCCACACCGGCGAGCTGGCGGAGCTCACACGAGAAGCCGGCAGGAACGGCGGCTTCTACCACACCCACGTCCGCTACTCGCTGGGCGACCGCTTCCTCGATCCGTTCCGCGAGGCGATCGAGATCGGCCGGCTGGCCGAGGCGCCGGCCCATATCACCCACTTCTACCACCGCACGACGTTCCCCGGCGGCCCCGACCGGATGCTCGACCTCATCGACGCCGCCCGCAAGGAAGGCCTCGACGTCACGTTCGACGCCTACCCGCACGAGTGGGCGAGCACGCGTCTCCTCATCCTGATCCCGATCTGGGTCCAGGCCGGCGGCCCCATCAAGACGAAGGAGCGCCTCGCCGACCCGAACGTCCGCAACCGGATCCGGCGCGAGCTCCAGGACCGCGGCACGCTCTTCGCCGGCGCGGGCGGGCTGCGCGACGTCCGCATCGGCTACCTCCACCGGAAGGAGCTGCTGGCGTGGGAGGGCAAGACGCTCGGCGAGCTCATCGACCTCACGGACAGCGACCCGGTCGACACGCTCTGCGACCTGCTCCTGGCCGAGGACCTCAGCCCCAACGAGGTCACGCCCGGGCCGCACCTCGACGGCATCCGCCGCTTCCTGAAGCACCCGATCGGGATGGTCGGGACGGACTCGACGTTCGTCGGCGAGAAGCCCAGCCCGCGGACCTACGGCAGCTTCCCCCGGATCCTCGGCCAGTTCGTCCGCGACGAGGCGCTGCTCAGCCTCGAGGAGGCGATTCGCCGGATGACGTCGGCGCCGGCCGCCCGACTGGGGCTGAAGGAGCGCGGGACGCTGAGGGACGGAGCGGTCGCGGACGTCGTCGTCTTCGATCCGCAGACCGTGAAGAGCAACGCGACCTACGACGAGCCGCGCCAGTTCCCCGACGGGATCGAGCACGTGATCGTCAATGGCGTGCCGGTCGTCGAGAACGGCGTCCACACCGGCGCCACGCCGGGCCGCGCCCTCCGGCACGGCCGGGATTGACGCGCCGGGACTGACCCGAAACTAGAGCTCGTTCAGCTCCGCTTCGAGGCGCTTCTGGGCCAGCGCGACCGCGTCGGCCAGGTCGTTGCTCTTGGGCGGGCTGGCCCAGCCGAACGCGACACCGACGACCTCGGACGCGACGCGGAGGTCGCGCTCGCACGCGGCCCGAGCCCGCTCGATGAAGTTGATCGCCGCAATCTCGGCGGTCTCGGTGAGCAGAATGCCGAACCGGATCGGCTCGATCCGGGCGATGTGGTCGCTCGTGCGGATGGACTGCGAGAGCGTCCGCGCCGCGCTGACGAGCGTCCGCTCGGCGACGTCCTGGCCCCACAGCCGGCCGAGCCGGGTGAGTCCCGCGACCTCGACGAACACGATCGTCGTCGGCCGCTTGTAGCGCCGGACGCGGGCGGACTCGCTGATGATCAGGCGGTCCCAGTAGTGGGGCCCGTCGGTGCCGGTCAGCGGGTCGTTCCAGCCCGTCGGCGGCGGGACCGGGGCGTCGTCGATCGCGATCGGCGTCGCCGCCACCTCGACGGTGTCGGAGGTCGCGTTCGCCGTTTCGGCCGCGCCGATCTCGTCGGCCGTGTTCGCGGCGTCCGCCGCGTCGGCCCGGGGATCGCCCGCATCGGCGCTCGTGCCCGCGGGTCCGGCCGGAGCGGCCTGACCACCGTCCGCCGTGACCCATTCCGGATAGATCGCCATCGTCCTCGTGCCCTTCCACTGCAGAGGTCGTCGTTGCGTCGGTCGCCGCGTCCCATCGATCGCGGCGCCACGCCCCCGCATGAGAGCGTCATCTTCGGGTGAGCCGGTCCCGGTGACACCCCCCTAATCCGTACTAACCGCACACGCCGGAGGTCCGGTACCGGGCCCGCTCGCCGCCGTCGGGCTCGCGGCCGAACCCTTTGGTATCGTCCGCACGAGGAGGGACCCACCGCACCGATGACGATCCGGACCGCGCCGACCCGGACCAGCCCCGTCGTGCCGACGCGCGCCGCCCCCGAGCCGCTCGTCGTCCCGCCGGGCACGATCGCCCCGGGTCGGGCCCGCGGCGTTGCCCCGCTCCGCCGCGAGGGCCCTTCGAAGCTCACCGGCGAGGCGAAGTACGCCGACGACCTTGTGTTCCCGGGTGCCTGGTACGGCGTGACGATCCGCTCGACCGACGCGCATGCCCGCTTCGTCGGGCTCGACCTCGACGAGGGCTTCGACTGGTCGAAGGTCGTCGTCGTCACCGCGGCCGACATCCCCGGCGAGAACGTCGTGAGCCTGATCAGCGACGATCAGCCGATCCTCGTCCCGATCGGCGGCGAGATCCAGCACCACTCGGAGCCGCTGGCCCTCCTCGCGGCGGCCGACCGCGAGACGCTCCGGGCAGCCAGACGCCACGTCAAAGTCCGCGCGGACGCGTTGCCGCCGGTCTTCGACCCTCGCCTGTCGGACCACGTGTTCGCCCACTACGACATCGCGCAGGGTGACCTCGACAAGGGCTTCGCGGCAGCCGACCACATCCTCGAGGGCACGTACCGGGTCGGCCACCAGGAGCAGCTCTACATCGAGAACAACGCGATGATCGCGGTCCCGCGCGAGGACGGCGGCGTCGCGGTCCATGGCAGCCTCCAGTGCCCCTACTACATCCACAAGGCGATGAAGCGGGCGTTCCGCTTCAACGACGCGCAGGCCCAGGTCGTCCAGGCCGAGACCGGCGGCGGGTTCGGCGGCAAGGAGGAGTACCCCTCGATCATCGCCCTCCACGCGGCGCTCCTCGCCCGCAAGAGCGGCAAGCCGGTCCGGATGATCTACGACCGCCACGAGGACCTCTCGGCGACGACGAAGCGCCACCCGGCGATCGTCACTCATCGGACCGGCGTGAAGGTCGACGGCACGATCACCGCCCAGCAGATCGAGATCGTCATGGACGGTGGCGCGTACTGCACGCTGACGCCGGTCGTCCTGTCGCGCGGCGCGATCCACGCCGGCGGCCCGTATCGATGCGAGAACGTCCGGATCCGGGCCAGAGCGACGCGGACGAACACCCCGCCCAACGGCGCGTTCCGCGGCTTCGGCGCGCCCCAGGTCGAGTTCGCGGCCGAGATCCAGGTCGACCGCCTCGCCGAGGCACTGGGCATGAGTCCGATCGAGATCCGCCGCCGGAACCTGTACCGCGAGGGCGACACGACGCCGACCGGCCAGGTCCTCCGCGAGAGCGTGGCCGCGTCCGAGGTGCTCGAGCGAGCCGCCGAGGCGGCCGAGTTCGAGGGCGTCCGGTCGCGGACGGCGCGCGACCGTGCCCGCCGGACGGGCTCCGGGTCGCTGCCGGCGGCGCCGCTCCGGACCGGGCGGGACCGGGTCGCATCGGGCATCGGGATCGCGCTCGCCTGGCACGGCGCGGGGTTCACCGGCTCGGGCGAGGTCAAGCTCGCGTCGGTCGCGTCGGTCGAGCTGGGCGGCGACGGCGTCGTGCGGGTCCTCACCGGCTCAACCGAGATGGGCCAGGGCACGAAGACGATCTTCCCGCAGCTCGTCGCGGCCGAGCTGGGCATCGCCTACGAGGACGTCGAGATCGCGCCGCAGGACACCGCGATCGTGCCCGATTCCGGCCCGACGGTCGCGAGCCGGACGGCGATGGTCGTCGGCGGGCTGCTGATCCAGGCCGCGCGGCGGCTCCGCGCCGAGGTCGAGGAGCGCAACGGCGGCCGGCCGTTCGCCGAGGTCTACCGCTCGGACTCCGTGCTCCACGGCCACACTCGCGTCGACCAGCAGTTCGAGCCGTACCCGGGCGTCGAGTTCGACGACGCGACGTACCGCGGCGACGCCTACCCGGCGTTCGGCTGGGCGGCGTGCGTCGCATCGGTCGACGTCGACCTCGACAGTGGCGAGGTCACGGTCCGCGACGTCGTGGCGGCCGACGACGTCGGGCACGTGATCCACCCGGTCCTCGCCGAGGGCCAGGTCGAGGGCGGCACGCTCCAGGCGATCGGCTACGCGACGGTCGAGGAGATCAAGCTGGCCGATGGCCGCTACCTGAACGACCGGCTCGCGACGTACATCATCCCGACCGCGCTCGACGCGCCGCGGATCACCTCGATCCTCGTCGAGGCGCCGTTCAGCGGCGCACCGCATTTCGCGAAGGGGATCGGGGAGCTGCCGATGGACGTCGGCGCGCCGGCGGTCGTCGCCGCGATCCACGATGCGACCGGCGTCTGGGTCCACGACCTCCCGGCGTCGCCGGAGCGGATCCTCGCGGCGATGGGCGCGACTGGCGACGTGGCCGGGCCGGCTGGGTTCGGCGGCGGGGGTAGGGCGAGCGTGGATGCGACGATCGATGCGCCGATCCGCGACGGAACCGACCCCGAGCCCGACCTGCCGACCGACCCCCAGCCGCTCCGCGGGCCCGGCCCCGACGACCGCCGCGTCGACGACGGCTGGCACGACGCGTGACGGCCTACCGCTTCCTCGTCAACGGCGAGCCCACCGAGGTCGACGCGCCGGGCATGCGGCGCCTCCTCGACGTCCTGCGCGAGGACCTCGGGCTGACCGGGACGAAGGAGGGCTGCGGGGAAGGGGAGTGCGGCGCCTGCACGGTCCTGCTCGACGACGCGGTCGTCGATTCCTGCCTCGTCCCGATCTGCCAGGTCGACGGCTCTCTGGTCCGGACCGTCGAGGGTCTCGCGGCCGGCGCCGAGCGGGGCGCGAGCCTCGACACGCTGCAGCAGGCGTTCCTCGACGCGGGCGGCGCGCAGTGCGGGATCTGCACGCCGGGGATGCTGATGGCGGCGCGGGCCTACATCGACGCGGGCGGCGCGGCCGACGACGACGCGATCCGCGAGGCGATCGCCGGCAACCTCTGCCGCTGCACGGGCTACACGAAGATCGTCGAGGCGATCGCGATCGCGGCCCAGAGCCGGGGGGCTTGAACGTGCCGGTCGAGCCGCCGATCGAGAGCGCCGCCACGCTCGCCGACGCCTACGCGCTGCTCGCGAGCTCCTCGGCCACCGACCAGCTCACGCCGATCGCCGGCGGCACCGACGTGATGGTGAGGATCACGGGCGAGATCGGCGAGCCGCCGGGCCGGCTCCTCGACCTGTGGCGGCTCAAGGAGCTCCGCGGCATCACCGCGGACGCCAACGCCATCGCGCTCGGGGCGCTGACGACGTACACCGACATCCGCCGGTCGGCCGCATGCCGCGAGCATCTCCCGGTCCTCGTCGAGGCCGCGGCCACGATCGGCGCGGCCCAGATCCAGAACCGGGGCACGCTGGGTGGGAACATCGCCAACGCGTCGCCCGCCGGCGACACGCTGCCGGTCCTGCTCGCGCTCGACGCGGAGATCGTCGTGGGTGGGCCGCGCGGCGAGCGGACGGTCGCGGCGAGCGACTTCTGGGTCGCGTACCGCCGAACGGCCCTCGCGCCGGACGAGCTGATCCTGCGGATCCGGATCCCGGTCAGGGGCGGCCGCGAGGCGCGCTTCCGCAAGATCGGGACGCGCCGGGCGCAGGCGATCAGCAAGGTCGTGATCGCGGTCGCCTGGAACGAGCGGGCGGGCGACCCATCCTGGCGCGACGTCCGGGTGGCGCTGGGTTCGGTCGCCGACCGACCGATCAGGTCGGCCGCCGCCGAAGGAGCGCTCGAGGGCCGGCCGCCCGCGCCGGAAGTCGGCCGACAGCGCGGCAGAGGCGTTGGCCGCCGAGATCCACCCGATCGACGACGTCCGCTCCACCGCCGACTACCGCCGCGTCGTCGCGGCCCGGGCGCTCCACCGCATCGTCCGCGAAGCCGGCGGCTGGTAGGCCGCGCTCAATGCCGTCGTCGTCGCTGAGTCACGTCTACCTGTCGGTCGGGTCGCTCGAGGCGACCCGCCAGCTGTTCGTCGACCTGCTAGGGCTCGAGGTCCTGATCGACGGCGGCGGCTACGTCCGGATCGGCGGCGGTGGCGGGTTCCACGCCGGGATCGAGCAGGAGCCGAGCGGTGAGCCGATCCCGACCGAGCTCGTGATCCGCGTCGACGACGTCGACGCGATGACCCGGCGGCTGCGCGCGGCGGGCTTCGACGTGACCGATCCCGAGGACCAGGAGTGGGGCTCGCGCCACGCCTGGTTCCGCGACGCCGACGGCCGCCCGATCTCGATCTACACCCCGATCGACCCGGGTGGCTGAGAGCCGCCGGCCGCGCGACCCCGCGGACCCGCTCGACGGCGTCCGGCCCGGCGGCCGCCGATCGTGGTGGCTCCGCGAGGCACTCGCCGCCGAGCCACCGTCCCTCGCCGCGGACGTCGCCGCGCCGCCGCTCGCCGGGGAGGAGCGGGCGGACGTCGCGATCCTCGGCGGCGGCTACACCGGGCTCTGGACCGCGATCCGCCTGCGCGAGCTCGAGCCGTCGCTGCGCGTCGTCGTCATCGAGAGCGACGTCTGCGGCGGCGGCGCGTCGGGGCGGAACGGCGGCTTCGTCACCGGCTGGTGGGACGAGCTGCCGGGGCTGATCGAGCTCGCCGGCGACGCGGAAGCCGTCCGGACCGCGGAGGCGCTCGACACGACCATCGCCGACATGGCGGCGTTCCTCGAGGCGAACGCGATCGACGCGTGGTGGACCGAGAACGGCTTCGTGTCGGTCAGCGCGTCGCCCGCCCAGGACGACGTCTGGCGCGAGGCAACGGACGCGTGTGAGCGCGTGGGACGCGGCGACCGCTGGCGCCCGCTGTCGCGCGACGAGGTGGCCGGTTACGCCCGCTCGCCCGTGTTCCGCGCGGGCGCGTTCATGCCGGGCGCCGGGACCGTGCAGCCGGCCGCGCTCGCCCGCGGGCTGCGGCGGGTCGCGCTCGAGCGCGGCGTCGTGATCCACGAGCGGACGAGGGTCGAGCGGTTCGAGGCCGGCCGGGTCACGACGACCTCCGCCGAGGGCGCCGGCGCCGTCCTCGCCGACCAGGTCGTCGTCGCGCTGAACGCGTGGGCCGCTCGCTGGCGGCCGTTCGGGCGGCGGTTCGTCACGTGGTCCAGCTACGTCGTGCTGACCGAGCCGATCCCCGACGTCCTCGCCGAGATCGGCTGGACCGGCGGCGAGGGGATCGCCGACTCGCGCTTCACGCTCCACTACGGCCGGCCGACGGCCGACGGCCGGATTGCGCTGGGCGGTGGCGGCGGTCGGGCCGGGTTCGGCGGGCGGATCGGCCGGGCGTTCTCGAGCGACGTGGGCTCCGCGCGACGTGCCGCCGAGGGGCTCCGGCGCTGGTTCCCGCAGCTCGCCGACGTCCGGATCGAGGACGCCTGGGGCGGCCCGATCGACATCGACGACTCGCACCGGCCGTGGTTCGGGACGATGCCGGGCGGCGGCGTCCACTTCGGGCTGGGGTACAGCGGCAACGGCGTCGCGCCGTCGGCGCTCGGCGGGCGTGTGCTCGCGTCGTTGGCGCTGGGCCGCGACGACGAGTGGACGAGCCTGCCGCTCGTCGGCGAGCGGGCGACGCCGCGGGCATTCCCGCCCGAGCCGTTCCGCTACGTCGGGGCGCGGGCGTTCCGCGAGGCGATCGGGATCCGCGAGCGGGCCGAGGAAGCCGGCCGGACCGCGAACCCGGTCATCCGCGAGATCTCACGACTGCCGCGCCGGTTCGGCTACCACCTCGGGCCGGGCTGACGTCAGGCTGATCGACCGCGGCCTCACTTCTCCGGGCTGGCCGGCCCCTCGCTCCGCCAGATCGTCGGGCCGCCGGGGACGTCCTGGTTGCCGAGCCACGCGAACCGTTGCACCGCCGTGCCGTCGCCGACGCTGCCGTCGACCTCGACCAGGACGTACGGGGGCGATGTCACCGCGTAGTTCGCGTGCCCGTCGTCGTCCACGTAGCAGCCGCCGCGCTCTGGAACGAAGCCCGCACCGTCGCCCGGGACATAGGACCCTTCGGACGGCTGCCCGGGCCCACATGAAGCGGCGTTCGTCCGCATCGCAACTCCATTGGCGCCGAGCCGAGCCTGATATGTGTCGAGCAAGTCGGCCTGGCTGTTGAACAAGAACATCCTCACCTCGCGCGCCACGTCGCTCATCGGGGTGCACTCGACTTCCGCTATGGCGCGTTCGGCCAGATCCGTCCGGACGGACGAACAGTGGCCCTGCAGGTCGAGCCGGACGCCCTTGAGCAGAAACGCTTCCTCCTGGGTCGGCTCGGGTGAAGCAGTGGCGGTCGCGGGCGTCCCAGCCGCCGAGCATCCCGCCAGGATCAACGCGGTCGCAGTAACAACCGCAAGGACTGTTCGCACGCTCAAATCCCTCGTGGTGTCGCTTGCGCGGGAGGTGGCACTACGCAAGGAGACGCTAGAGGGCGCCGGTTGTGACCAATCGCGAGCGTCTGGGGTCGGCCGACCGATTGAGCCAGTGGCGCGCTACCCGTCGATCGGTTCGAGGCGGTAATAGGCGCCGACGGCCTCGATGTGGCGCCGCGCCGCCGAGTAGATGAGGCCTGCGGGAAACGGCTGTCGCCCGGCCGCCGCGATCGCCGCGCTGCGCTCGGGCCCAGGGTTCAGCCAGGTCGCCCGGACCGGGGTCGGCTCGAAGCCCCGCCGGTTCAGCACGCCGCCGCGCGCCTCGAGGTTCCGGGCCCACTGTGAGCGGTGGTTGGGATGGCCGACGTACCAGCGGCCGTCAACGTCGATCAGCGACAGGAGGTGATGCCG
The DNA here is from genome assembly GCA_963845925.1 of uncultured Chloroflexia bacterium. Classification (GTDB taxonomy): domain Bacteria; phylum Chloroflexota; class Limnocylindria; order Limnocylindrales; family CSP1-4; genus CF-46. The sequence continues at coordinate 166,635 of CAWJUA010000025.1, read as the reverse complement.
CTCCTTGCCGGTCTTTCGGCCGACCACGACGAGCTCCTCGATCGGCGAGCTCGCCGAGACCCTCCGGACGCCGCGCATCAGCCGGTGCGGCGTCGTCTTGAAGAACACCCGGAAGAAGCGGTCCCAGGCGCGGCTCTCGGCCGCCTCCGCCGCCTCGGACGTGCCGTCGTGTTGGATCTGCGTCGCCATGTCGATCGCCCCCAGCGATTGCCTACCCGGTATGGGGCCGCCCGACCCGCTTCGGTTCCGAATTTCGCCGTCGGTCGTCTCCGCCTCGTCTTCATGAGGGTCGGCGTGGGATGATTCGTTCACATGGCCGATCCCACCGTCGACGAGTACCTCGCCGCACTGCCCGCCGACCGCCGCGGCCCGATGGCCCAGCTCCGCGCGACGATCCGCGCCGCCGCGCCCGATGCGACCGAGGTCATCACCTACAACATGCCGGGCCTCAAGCGGAACGGCCGCTTTCTCGTCTCGTACGACGCGTTCAAGCGGCACTACTCGCTCTTCCCGTCGTCGGACCCGATCGTGGAGGCGCTGGGCGACCGGATCAGGCCGTTCCTCGCCGGCAAAGGCACGATTCGCTTCCCGGCCGACAAGCCGCTGCCGCTCGACCTCGTCACGGAGATCGTGAAGATCCGCGTCGCCGAGAACGACGCGGAACACGAGGCCGGCGCTCGCGAGCCCTGACCCGCGGCGTACGATCCGCGCCATGAGCGCGCCCGCCGATCCCGCCATCGTCGTCGAGAACATCGACGTCCCGGGCGCCGCCGAGATCCTCACGCCCGACGCCCTCGCGTTCGTCGCCGATCTCCAGCGGCGCTTCAGTCACGAGCGGATCTCGCTGCTCGAGGCCCGCCACGAGCGCCAGAAGGAGCTCGACGCCGGCGTCCTGCCGGACTTCCTGGCGGGGACCGCGGACGTCCGATCCGCCGACTGGCGCGTCGCGCCCGCCCCGGCGGACCTCGACGACCGGCGGGTCGAGATCACCGGCCCCGCCGAGCCGAAGATGATGATCAACGCCCTCAACAGCGGCGCCCGCGTCTTCATGGCCGACCTCGAGGACGCGCTCAGCCCGACGTGGGCGAACGTCGTCGGCGGCCAGGCGGCGCTCCGAGCCGCCGTCCGGCGCGAGCTGACGTTCGACTCGCCCGAGGGCAAGGCCTACCGCCTGAACGAAGACACCGCCACGCTCCTCGTCCGGCCCCGCGGCTGGCACCTCGTCGAGCGCCACGTGATCGTCGACGGCGGCCCGATCTCGGCCTCCCTGTTCGACTTCGGGCTGTACTTCTTCCACAACGCGGCCGAGCTGGTCGCGCGCGGCACGGGCCCGTACTTCTACCTGGCCAAACTCGAGAGCCACCACGAGGCGCGGCTCTGGAACGAGGTCTTCGTCCACGCCCAGACGGCGCTCGGGATCCCGCGCGGCACGATCCGGGCCACGGTCCTCATCGAGACGATCCTCGCGGCGTTCGAGATGGACGAGATCCTCAACGAGCTGCGCGAGCACGCCGCGGGCCTGAACGCGGGCCGCTGGGACTACCTCTTCTCGTGCATCAAGAAGTTCCGCGGCCCGTCGGCCCAGGTCCTGCCGGATCGGGCCCAGCTGACGATGACCCAGCCGTTCATGCGGGCCTACACGAACCTGCTCGTCGCGACGTGCCATCGCCGCGGGGCGCACGCGATCGGCGGCATGGCGGCGTTCATCCCGAGCCGCCGCGACGCCGAGGTCAATGCCACGGCGATGGCCAAGGTCCGCGACGACAAGGAGCGCGAGTCCGGCGACGGGTTCGACGGGACGTGGGTCGCCCATCCGGACCTCGTGCCGCTCGCGACGGAGATCTTCGACGGCGTCCTGGGCGATCGGCCTAACCAGAAGGACCGGCTCCGCGAAGACGTCGCCGTGAGTGGCACGGAGCTGCGGGCGCTCGGCGTCGACGGCGGCACGATCAGCGAGGCCGGGTACCGCGCCAACGTCAGCGTCGCGCTCCAGTACCTCGACGCGTGGCTGAGCGGCAACGGCGCCGCCGCGATCAACAACCTGATGGAGGACGCTGCCACGGCCGAGATCTCCCGCTCCCAGCTCTGGCAATGGCGGACGTCGGGTGCCCGCCTCGACGACGGCCGCGAGGCCTCGGCCGACCTTTACCGAGCCGTTCGCGACGAGGAGCTGGCCGCGCTGGGCGGACCGTCCGGTGGCGCCGGCCGGTTGAGCGACGCGGCGGCGCTCCTCGACCGGCTCGTCCTCGACGACGAGTTCGCCGAGTTCCTCACGCTCCGCGCCTACTCGCTCCTCGATTGACCGCCGCCGACGTCGACCCGGCGGTCATCGAGATGGTCGACCGGAGCATGGTCGACTTCTACGTGCAGGGGCGGCGTCGGCCGTGGGCCGACATCAAGATCGACGACGACGTCGTGTGGGGCGCGACCGGCCTGCCGCTCCAGGCCTTCAACGGGGCGGTCGGCGCGACGTTCAGCGAATCGACGGCCGACGCGCGGATCGAGGCGGTCCTCGACTACTACCGCGAGCTGAAGCTCGACATGAGCTGGTGGGTCGGCCCGACGTCGCCGGCCTGGCTCGGCGACCGGCTCGTCGCCCACGGCCTGGCCCTGGACGGGATCGCGCCGGCTCTGGCCGTGTCGCTCGATGGCTGGTCGGCGCCGCCGCGGCCGGACGGCCTCTCGGTCGAGGTCGTGGCTGACGCGGCCGCGTTCCACGACGCGATGGACGTGATGTTCGAGGGGTTCGAGATGCCGCCCGAGGTGCAGCCGCTCTTCGAGGAGCGCTTCCGGGGCTACTCGGTCGGACCGGGTTTGACGCAACGGACCTACGTCGCGCGGCTCGAAGGCCGGCCGGTCGCGACGTCGCTCGGCTCCGTGCTCGACGGCATCGTCGCGATCTACAACGTCGCGACGGTACCGGCCGCTCGGCGCCGCGGCGCCGGGCGCCGCGGTGACGGCGGCGGCGATGGCCGACGCCCAGGTCGACGGCGCGCGCTGGGCGATCCTCGAGACCTCCGAGATGGGCCGGTCCGTGTACGAGCGGCTTGGCTTCCGGCGGGTGGCGGAGGTCGCGATCTACGCCGGCAACTTCTCCGGAGCGCCGGCAGAGCCGCACGGGTGATCGTCCGTCCGACGGGCGGCGGCATCTACGTTCCGGCAGGGCCCCGCTCAACGAACGCCCCGAACCCACGCTCTCCGACGAAGGCACCGTCGCGGACCGCGGCACGGCCGCGCACGAACACCGACCGCACAGCGCCCGCGACGTTGAGGCCCTCGTACGGCGTGTAGTCGCTCGTGTGGTGGAGGTCGGTCGCCCGGATCGTGCGGCGCGCGGCCGGGTCGAACAGGACGAGGTCGGCGTCCTTGCCGGTCTCGACCGCGCCCTTCGTTCCCAGGCCGAACAGGCGGGCCGGCGTCGTCGACAGGACGTCGACCATCCGCTCGAGGGTAAGTCCGTTGCCGGCCCGGCCGGCGTGGACCATCGTGAGGAGCGTCTCGATCCCGGGCGCGCCGTTCGAGATCTTGTCGAACGCGACGCCCTTCGCGGCCTCGCTCTTCTCGACGCCGCGACGGTCCGCCACGTGGTCGGTAGCGACGAGGTCGAGCGTGCCGTCGGCGAGGCCGGCCCACATCGCGTCGCGGTCGGTCCCGGGACGGAGCGGCGGCGAGATGACGCTGCAGGCGCAGGTGACCGGGTCGCGCTCCTGGTAGCGGTCGTCAGTGAGCGTCAGGTAATGGGGGCACGTCTCGGCATGGGCCCGGACGCCGGCCGCCTTGGCCTCGGCCACGTGGCGGAGCGCCGCCGCGCACGAGAGGTGGACCACGTGGACGGGCGCATCGGCCGCCTGGGCGAACGCCATCGCCCGGTGGGTCGCGACCGCCTCGGCCTCTGGTGATCGCGTTGTAGCGTGGTAGCGCGGTGCCGTGTTACCACGCTGAAGCGCCGCCTCGATCGCCGTGTCAATGAGCACGGGGTCCTCGCAGTGGAGCTGGAGCATCCCGCCGCGCTCGCCGAGGACCCGCATCGCCTCGAAGATCGCGCGGTCGGCGAGCCGGAAGTCGAAGACCATGAACGCCTTCGCGGTCGGGACGCCGGCGTCGACCATCGCCGGCAGTTCGGCGACCGGGTCGTCCATCCCGCCGAGGATCGCCGGGCTCAGCGCGTAGTCCACCGCGGAGTCGGAGGCGGTAACCGCGCGGAACTCGGCGATGCCGGTCAGGATCGACCGCTGCGCCGCCGGCGACGACCCCGTCCCCGGGTTGTTGAACGCGAGGAACGTCGTCGTCCCGCCGAACGCCGCCGCGACGGAGTCCTGGAAGAACCGGTCGGGCTCCGCGTCGGACGCGACGCGGGTATGGGTGTGGACGTCGATCGCCCCCGGCAGGATGAGCAGCCCGGACGCGTCGATCACCTCGTCGGCCGCCGGCCGCGGCGCCGGAGAGGTCGGGCTCGATCGCCTCGATGACGCCGCCTCGGACCGCGACGTCGGCGCGGCGCGACCCGGACGCCGTGACGACGGTCCCGCCGCGGACGACGAGGTCGGTCACGAGCGGCTAGCTGCCCCCACGGCCGGCGCCCGTCCCGCCCGGCTCGCCGCGATGGACGAACGGGTCGTCGGAGGTCGCCACGGTCTTCCGGTCCAGGCCCGACCAGCCGCGGGCGGCCCACAGCGCGCCGAGCACGATCGCCCCCACGACGGCGAGGATCAGGAGGCTCGTGCCGTCCATCAGCCGGCTTCCCGGATCGAGATGTCCTGGGCCCCTTCCCAGAGACAACGCCGGCCCATCTCGCGGAGCCGGTCGTCCCAGCCGTCGTCGGGCAGGACGCTCGCGAAGTGGTTCGCCGCGAGCTGGCCGACCTTCGACGCCGTCGTGCAGCCGCCGTACGGGAAGAAGATCTCGCACTCGCTGATGCCGCCCGGGTAGATCGCGAGCTGGCCCGGCGCCGGGTGCGAGGTGTGGTTCTCGTAGTCGAGCCCCGGCCGGAAGTCGCCGAACGGGATCCACGTCGACTCGCCGGTCCAGCGGCAATGGATCAGCTTCGCCTCGAGCGGCAGGAGCTTCCGGATCGCCTCGATCGTGCGCGGCGCGGCGGGCTCCCATCGGGCGCTAAAGTTGAGGTCGCCGACACGGATCTCCAGATCAGCCATGGACGGAGGATAGCGGTGCCCGACGCGCCCGGACAGCCCCCGACGAACGGCCAGTCGGCGTCGTCCCCGACCCAGCCGACGATCTCGACCCACGTCCTCGACACGGAACGGGGGGCGCCAGCTGCGGGGGTCCGGGTGACGCTCTACCGACTCGACGTCGGGGCGGCCCCGATCCGGATGACGCAGGCCCTGACCGACGACGACGGCCGCGTCCGCGACCTCGTGGGCCGGCCGCTGGCAGTGGGCGACTACCGCCTCGAGTTCGACGTCGCCCGGGGCGGCGACGACGACCGTGTCGCGTTCTTCACGAAGGTCGCGGTCGACGTCTCGATCGCGGACACGAGCCGGAGCTACCACGTGCCGCTCCTCCTCGCGCCGTACTCGATGACCACGTACCGCGGCAGCTGAAGGTGGTGGACGTCGCCGCGACTCGATTCGCTGCCGCCGGCCGAGTTCGAGGCCGCGGTCGCGCCGTGGTTCGAGGGCGCGCCGCGGTTCCTGGCCAGGCTCGCGGCGGCGCGGCCCGTTCGGCGACGAGGCGACGCTGTTCGGGCGCGCGGCGGCGATCGCGCTGGCGATGCCCGAGGCCGAGCAGATCGAGCTGATCGACGCCCATCCGCGGCTCGGAGCGCCGCCGGCGACGGTGTCCGCGGCCAGCCACCGCGAGCAGGGCTACGACCGCGACACGACCGAGGCGATCGCGGAGCTCGCCCGCCTGAACGACGAGTACGAGGCGCGGTTCGGGTTCCGGTACTGCGTCTTCGTCGACGGCCGCTCGCGCCGGGCGCTCGTGCCCGTGCTGGAGGCGGCGCTCTCCGCCGATCGTGGTTCGGAGATCCGGCGCGCGGTCGCCGACGTCGTGGCGATCGCCCGCGACCGGGCCGCGCCGGGCCGACGCGGAGGTCGGTGTCGGATGACCGCCGAGCTGGGCCCGAACCGCTACGGCAAGTCGGCGATCCGCCTCGTCCGGGTGGATCGGTCGGATGGCGGCGATCGCAGTCCGCGACCTGACCGTCGCGATCGCCCTCGAGGGCGACTTCGCGGCCTCGTACGTCGACGGTGACAACTCGCTCGTCGTCGCGACCGACACGATGAAGAACACGGCCTACGCGCTCGCGGCCGAGCATCTGACGGGCGCGATCGAGACCTACGCCGCGGCCCTCGGTCGGCACTTCCTCGAGGATTCGCAGGTCTCGACGGTGACGGTCTCGATCGACGAGTTCGCCTGGCGGCCGATCGGATCGGCGCCCGACGCGTTCACCCGCGACCGGACCTCGACGCGGACGTGCGTCGTCGCCATCGTCGCGGGACGGCGATGACGGTCGACGCCGGGCATCGCCGACCTGGTCGTGATGAAGACCTCGAAATCGGCGTTCTCGGGGTTCCCCCGCGACGAGTACACGACCCTCGCCGAGACCGAGGACCGGCTGCTGGCGACGAAGGTGTCAGCGGTGTGGCGTTACGTCGACGGCGTCTCGGTCGACTACGACGCCTCGTTCGAGGCGGTGTCGCGGACGCTGCTCGAGGTCTTCGCCGAGCACTTCAGCGTGTCGGTCCAGGCGTCGATCTGGATCATCGGCCGGGCGATCGTCGAGCGCCATCCCGAGGTCGCCGAGATCACGATGACGCTGCCGAACCTCCATCACTGGCTCGCCGACATCGAGCGGTTCGGGATCGACGAACGACCGCCAGGTGTACGTCTCGACGACCGAGCCGCACGGGCTGATCCAGGCGACCGTCCGGCGGTCCTGAGCCACCGGGAAATGTCGTCGGCTGGTTCTGATGCGGGTCGCGGGAATATTCGCGGGCCACGGATCACCTGATTTGTCGTGACACGCTAGCTGTCACAGGCCGGGCCCAGCATCCCGGTCATGGAAGCGCGAATCGTCCAGCTCCCGACCCCCGCAGAGGTCCCCGTCGAGCCTGACCGGATCGTCATCGACCGCCTGGTCGTCCGCGACCCGGCCCTCGCGTCGATCCTGGGGGAGCGCGCGCCGGAGGATCGTCCGGCGCTCGTCGAACGGGCCCTGCGGATCGGGTTGCTCGCGCTCCAGGATGCGGGGGCGACCGTCAACGTCGACGTCGTTCGGACGGAGTTCGAGAAGCTCATGCGCCAGACCGAGCAGGTCAACACCCGCGCGGCTGAGGCGCTGGACCAGACGCTCCGCCAGAACTTCGCCGATGGCGACGGCCGCCTGCCGCGGACGCTCGAGCGGTTCCTCGGCGACCGGGGCGCGCTGCGCTCGTTCGTGAACGAGCTGTTCGACGAGACGAAGCGCGACAGCGCGATCGGCCGGATGCAGACGCTCCTCGGCACGTACTTCGACGGCGACGCGTCGCGACTCGCGGTCCTGCTCGACCCCACCCGCCAGCACTCCCCGATGCACCAGTTCCGGGTCGAGATCACGTCCCAGTTCGACCGCCTGAACGAGCGCCTGGCCGCGATCGAGGCCGCGGCCGCGGCGCGCGGCGCCGAGCGGGCCCGGTCGGCCGCGAAGGGCGCGGACTTCGAGGACCTCCTCGAGGCGATGCTCGCCGACTTCGCCCGCGGCGCCGGCGACCTGCTCGACCGGACCGGGTCGGCGGCGGGCGGCACGCTCCGCTCCAAGAAGGGCGACTTCGTGCTCACGATCGACCCCGCCCGGACCGGCGGCACGGACGTCCGGATCGTCATCGAGGCCAAGGACCGCCAGATGTCGGGTCGCGCGATCCGCGAGGAGCTGCGCGAGGCGAAGGAGAACCGGGCGGCCGCGGTCGCGGTCGCGGTCTTCGGGCCGGACCACGCGCCGGCCGGCATCGCCCCGTTCGACGTCCGCGCCGGCGACGTCTACTGCGTGATCGACCCCGCGAACCCGGACCCCGCCACGCTCGACGCGGCGATCCGGCTCGCCCGGCTGCACGCGATCGCGAGCCTTCGCGACGCGGCCTCGGAGATCGACGGCGAGGCGATCCGGGCGGGCCTGGCAGCGATCCGCGCCGAGCTCGAGGCGCTCAAGGGCATCAAGGCGACGCTCACGTCGATCGCGAAGGGCGCGGTCGCGGTCCAGGTCTCGCTCGACGCGATCCGCGACGCGATCGTCGCCCGCGTCGCCGACGCCGAGGCGGAGATCCGGCGGCCCGCCGCCAGCTGAGCGGCGAACCGCCGCGAAACGAACCGGCGGCGGGTGGGTTAGGTACGGTCGGGACTGGTGACCCATGCCGGAACGTGACGAATTCGCGGCTGGCGGCGCACCGGGTTGCGGCGCAGGCTTACCGTAGACGTCGGCAGCGCCACCACTGCCGTCGCATGCTCCGTGAACCCCAGCGAACCGGAGAGTCTCCATGCGCCGCCACGTAGCCACGTTCGTGGCCGCCGCCCTGCTCCTCGCCTCGGTCGCGGGTCCCGCCGCGGCCGGCGCCGGGCCGCGTGCTGCCGACGCCGTCACCGGCGGCGTGGCGACGACGGCCGCGTCAGCCGACCCGGCCGACCCGACCGGCCGCTGGATCGTCCTCTACAAGGGCGGCACGGACGCCGCGTCGGCGACGCGACTTCGGACCGCCCGCGGCGGCTTCCACGCCGATCGCACGTTCACCCACGGGATCCACGGCTTCTCGGCCCGGCTGACCGCCGCCCAGGTCGACGCGCTTCGACGCGACTCGGCCGTTGCCCAGGTCGTGCCCGATGAGCGGATCCAGGTCGAGGGCCAGATCAACCCCACGGGGATCAGCCGGATCGGTGCTCGCGTGTCGAAGGCGGCGAAGATCGACGGGATCGACGACCGCGTCGACGCCGACGTGGCGATCCTCGACACCGGCATCGCCAAGGTCCCGGACCTGAACGTCGTCGGCGGCCACGACTGCTCGACCTCGACGCCCACCCGCTGGCGCGACGTCTACGGCCACGGGACGCATGTCGCGGGCACCGTCGGGGCGATCGACAACGGCTCGGGCGTCGTCGGCGTCGCGCCGGGCGTCCGACTCTGGGCCGTCAAGGTCATCGACGACACCGGCTCCGGGCTGCTGTCGCTGGTACGCCTGCGGGATCGACTGGGTCTACGCCCAGCGCGACCCGCTCGACCCGAGCAAGCCGCTCATCGAAGCCGTGAACATGAGCATCACGAAGTGGGGCCGCGACGACGGCGCCTGCGGAACGCTCAACGACGACTTCCTGCACGCCGCGATCTGCCGCCTCGTCAAGAGCGGCGTCACGGTCGTCGCGGCCGCGGCCAACGACAGCGGCAACGCCTCGCTCCGCATCCCCGGCTCGTACGACGAGGTCATCACGGTGTCCGCCCTCGCCGACACCGACGGCAAGCCCGGCGGCCTTGGTGGCAACCGCTGCTTCTCGTGGGGCACGTACGACAGCGACGACACGTTCGCCGACTTCAGCAACTACGGCCCCGACGTCGACCTGATCGCGCCCGGCAAGTGCATCTGGTCGACGGTGCCCGGCGGCAAGTACCAGTACATGTCGGGGACGTCGATGGCTGCGCCGCACGTGACCGGCGCCGTCGCCCTCGTGAAGGCGACCCGGCCGTACTTCACGCCGGCCGACGTCAAGGAGGCCCTCCAGTACCTCGGGCACGTTCGACTGGAAGACGACGAGCGACCCCGACAAGACCCACGAGAAGCTGCTCGACGTCTCGAAGCTCGGGCCGCGCGGCGACTTCGGCGTGACCGTGTCCGGCAATCCGACGGTCGCCGACGGCCGGCGGCGAGGCCACCTTCCAGGTCACGCTGAACCGCGACCAGTTCTCGTTCGAGCGGATCGGGTTCCGGACGACGGGTCTGCCGCCAGGCGTCCGGGCGTCGTTCGCCGACAAGACGCTGTACGGGTTCGGGGGCCGCACGACGTCAATGACGATCAAGGTCTCCGCCGGCCTGCCCGCCGGCACCTACCACCTGACGGTCATCGGCGACGAGCACGGCAACTCGCATCGCGGCATCGCCACGTTCGAGGTCGCCGGTGCCGCGGTGGCGCCGCCACCATCGACCGACCAGGGCCCGCGCGGCATCGTCGGCAGTGCGCCGCTACCGCCGCGAACGGTCTCGACCGGCTCGGTTGGCATCCACCGGATCCGGGGCACTGCCGCGCCGGCTGCCGACTACCGCGCCGACTGCGACTTCCCCGTCTGCCACTCCCGCGCCGGCGGCGCCCGCGACCGGTTCGGGTCCATCCGCCGGGTCCGCACCCGCGCTGGCAGGCGACACGGACACCGCCACGGCCACCGCCGCCGCGACGTTCCGCCCCGACACCCCCGCGACCGCGATTCGCGCCCCGTACCGGATCCGCACGCTCGGCACGTTCGTCATCGCCTGTTGACGTCACCGGGCCGCGCTGTCACGCGGCCGCGTTGCCCTGCCACGCTATAGTCACGGTCCGACTGTACGCACGAGGACATGCTGTGGCGCGCTCGATGTGGAAGGGGGCCATCCAGTTCGGGCTGGTGACGATCCCCATCAAGCTCTATCTCGCGACCGAGTCGAGCTACCAGGTCCGGTTCCACATGCTCCACGACAAGGACGAGAGCCGGATCCAGATGAAGACGTGGTGCCCGGTCGACGAGGAGATCATCTCCCGCGCGGACACCGTCAAGGGCTACGAGTACGCGCCCGACCGCTACGTCGTGATCACCGACGAGGACCTCGAGAAGGTCCCGCTCAAGACGGTCCGGACGATCGAGATCGAGCAGTTCACGAAGTCCGACGACGAGGACGCCAGCACGCGCTTCGTCAAGCAGGCCTACTACATCGAGCCCGACAAGATCGGCCGGAAGGCGTTCTTCCTCCTCCGGTCGGTGCTCCAGGACGAGGGCCTCACGGCGATCTGCAAGGTCGTGATCAAGGACCGCGAGGCGCTCGCGGCCATGGACCCGTTCGGCGACACGATGCTGCTCACGACCCTCCACTGGCCCGACGAGATCCGCTCGACGAAGGAGCTCGACCTGCCCGACGAGACCTTCGACTTCAAGCCGGCCGAGCTCGCGATGGCGAAGCAGCTGGTCTCGGCGATGACCGGCGACTTCGAGCCCGAGAACTACAAGGACGACTATCGCGACGCGCTGATGAAGGTCATCGAGGCGAAGGTCGAGGGCACCGAGCCCGAGGAGATCGAGCAGCCCGAGGAGGGCGGCAACCTCGTCGACCTGATGGCCGCGCTCGAGGCGTCGGTCAAGGCGACGAAGGCCGCCCGCGAGAGCGAGAAGCCGGTCTCGGTCGCCGAGGCGAAGGAGAAGCGCGCCGCCCGCTCGACGAAGGCCGACGACGAGGCGAAGAAGCCGGCCGCTCGACGTCGCCGCACGGCGGAGAACGAGGAACCGGAGGAGGCCGCGTCGGCCAGTCGCGGCCGCCGGCGCAAGAGCGCCTGATGCCGAGCTGCCGATGACGGGACCGTCGGTCGGCCGCAGGACGATCCGCTGCTTCCCGAGCGCAGATCGCCAGTTCCGGGCGGTGGTCCTTCGCGCGATCGAGCAGCTGGGCGAGGCGGCCAGCCCCGAGGCACTCGAGGCCACGCTCCGAGAGCGCTACATCACGGCGCGCGTCAGCCCCCAGGATGCGCTGGCCTCGTTCACCGGCGAGGGCACCGTCTGGTACGTCTACCGGCGCGACTCGCCGGGAACCGCGGAGGAGGATGACGCGGCTGCGGGTCCCGCGGAGCCGGACCGTCCCCTCCACGCCGCGGGGCGAGCCGCCCGTCCGATCTACAGCGCCGCGGCGGTCTCGTCGATGCTCGGCGTCCCGGTGTCGATCGTCGTCGGCTGGGACGAGGACGAGGGCTACGTCCAGCCCCAGCCGACGGCCGGCGTCCGCCTCTACTCGCGCGACGACCTCGAGGACCTCGTGACGGTGAAGCGGCTGACGACGGCCCACGCGTCGCCCGACGAGATCCGGGCAGCCGTCGCGGCCGAACGCGGCCGTCGTGCCGAGGGCCCGTTCGCGACCGGCCGCTCGGGCCGTCGGATGCTCGTCCTGCTCGCCGAGCGCGACCCGTACTCCGCGGAGATGGCCGAGTACTTCCTCCGGACCGAGGGCTACGACGTCGAGGTCGCGTTCTCGGCCGCCGAGGCGGAGACGAACGCGGTGGATCGGCCCCCGGACGTCGCCGTCGTCGAGCTGCTGATCTCCGGCGGATCGGGCGCCGAGCTGTGCGCCCGGCTGAAAGCCCAGACCGGCAGCCGCGTCGTCGCGATCTCGACGCTCGACTTCGAGGAGGCTGCCCTGCGATCCGGGGCCGACGCGTTCCTGCGCAAACCGTTCGACCCGCTCGAGCTCGTCTCGACGATCAAGGACCTGGTCGGCGAGAGCGCCCTCGTCCGGCCGGCGGCCACCGGATGATCGAGCGGCTGTCGAGCGGTCAGGCCAGCATCGACGAGATCCTCGGCGGCGGGCTCCCAAGCCCGGCGATCAACCTGCTCGCCGGCGCGCCCGGCTCGGGCAAGACGATGCTGGCCCAGCAGTACGCGTTCACCAACGGCACGATCGAGCGACCCGCCGTCTACCTCGCGACGACGAGCGAGCCGCTCGACAAGCTCGTCCGGTACGGCCAGGAGCTGTCGTTCTTCGACGCGTCGAAGGTGGGCAGCGCGGTCCTCTACGACAGCCTCCTCGAGCCACTCGCGAGCGGCGGGCTGCAGGGCGTGATCGAGCGGGTGATCGAGCTGCTCCGCGACGTCCGGCCCGGGATCCTCGTGTTCGACTCGGTCAAGTCGTTCCGGGCGTTCAGCCCCGACGAGTACAGCCACCGCCAGTTCATCTCGGAGCTGGCCGGACGCCTCTCGGCCGCCCCGACGAGCACGTTCTGGGTCGGGGAGTACACCGCGCGCGAGCTGCCCGACTCGATCGAGGCCGCCGTCGCCGACGCGATCATCCAGCTCGCGACGGTTCACGAGGGACAGCGGATGCTTCGCCAGCTGCGCGTCGACAAGGTCCGCGGCAGCTCGTTCCTCTCCGGCGACCACGCGTACCGCCTCGGCGACGACGGGCTGAGCGCCTTCCCCCGCCTCGCCGACCCGGTCGACGAGGCGACGGCGCGTCCCTCGACCGAGCGCATCTCGCTCGGAACGCCCGAGCTGGACGGATTGTTCGGCGGCGGCGTCTGGGCCGGGACCTCGACGCTCGTGATCGGACCGTCGGGCGTCGGCAAGACGATGCTCGGACTCGATTTCGTCGCCGCCGGGGCGCGGGCCGGCCACCGGGCCGTCTTCGCGACGCTCCAGGAGTCGGTCAGCCAGCTGACCCGGGTCATCCAGGCTGGTGCCTGGAGCGGCCTGCGCGATCACCTCGAGATCCACCGCCGCTCGCCCGTCGACATGTACATCGACGAGTGGGTCCAGGACCTCCTCGCGACCGTCGAGCGAACCGGGGCCGACCTCCTCGTCGTCGACAGCCTGTCGGACCTGCGGCTGGCCTCGCCGGACGAAACGCGCTTCGAGGAGTACGTCTACTCGCTGGGCCAACGCTGCAGCCGGAACGGGACGACGGTCCTGATGACGCTCGAGACGCGGCCGCCGTTCGCGTTCGCCGGGACGTTCGATACGTCGCTCTCGCACATCGCGGACAACATCCTCCTCATCGGCTACCGCGTCGACGGCTCCGAGGTCCGGCGGGCCGTCCACGTCCTGAAATCGCGCGGCTCGGCCCACGACCAGCAGATCTACGAGTTCACCCTGTCAAGTGACGGCCTCAAGATCGGGGAGCCGATCGCGCTCGACGTCGGCCTGCCGATCCGGGCCCCGGCCGCGACCGGCCCGTCGCCCTCCCTCGAGGCGCGCTGATCCGACGCTCATGCCCCTCGACCGCTATCACCGCAAGCGTGATTTCAGCAAGACGCCGGAGCCCGCCGGCGACGGCGAAGCCGGCCGGCCGGCCGGATCGGCGGGCGGCCGCTTCGTCGTCCAGCGCCACCGCGCGACCCGCCTCCACTACGACTTCCGGCTCGAGATCGGCGGCCTGCTCGCGAGCTGGGCGATCCCCAAGGGACCGACGCTCGACCCCGTGATCCGGCGGATGGCGGTCCACGTCGAGGACCACCCGATCGAGTACTTCGATTTCGAGGGCGTGATCCCGCGCGGCCAGTACGGCGCCGGCGACGTGATCGTGTGGGACTGGGGCACGTTCGTCCCCGAGGCCGAGACGCCCGACCCGGTGAAGGCCGTCGAGGACGGCGAGCTGAAGTTCGAGCTCCACGGCGAGAAGCTCCGGGGCCGCTTCACGATCGTCCGGACGAGCCGCCGGCCCGGCTCCGCCCCGACGACCGCGTTCGAGGACGACTCCGAGCAGTGGCTGCTGATCAAGAAGCGCGACTCCCAGGCGTCGGCCGGCTGGGACGCCGAGGACCTGCCGCAGTCGGTGAAGACCGGCCGGACGAACGACGAGGTGCAGGCGAAGCGCGAGGCGCTCTGGATGAGCGACATGCCCGCGGCCGCCGCGGAGATCGACCTCGAGGGCGCGGTCGAGGCGCCGCTGAAGGGCTTCATCCAGCCAATGCTCGCGACCCTCGCGACCAACGCCTTCGACGATCCCGACTGGCTGTTCGAGATCAAGTGGGACGGCTATCGCCTCCAGGCCGTCGTCCAGGACGGGGCGGTCCGGACGTTCACCCGGCGCGGCCTCGACGGTGCGACCTACTTCCCGGGCCTGCTCGCGAACCCCGTCGTGGATCGCCGCCCAGACCGCAGTCGTCGACGGCGAGGTCGTGGCCGTCGACGAGCAGGGCGTGCCCGACTTCCCGCTGCTCCAGGAGGCGATCAGCGAGAGCCGGAGCGGTTCTCGGGGGTCCGGCGGCACGAGAGGCCGCGACGGCCGAGGCGGCCACCCCGGCCGGCTGCTCTACCAGGCGTTCGACCTGCTCTACCTCGACGGCCGCTCGCTGCTCCGCGTCCCGCTCGAGGATCGGAAGCGGCTCCTCCGGAGCGTCCTGCGCGAATCGCCGCGCGTGCGCTATGCCTCCCACGTCGAGGGCGACGGCCGGGCGTTCTACCAGGCGGCCAGCCAGCGCGGGCTCGAGGGCGTCGTGGCCAAGCTCCGCCGCTCGACCTACGAGCCGGGCCGCCGGACGCCGGCCTGGCTGAAGATCAAGATCCGGCCCGAGCAGGAGCTCGTAGTCGGCGGCTGGACGCCCGGCGAGGGCAACGCCAGGGACCTGGGGGCGCTGGCGGTCGGGGTCTACGAGGGCGACGCGCTGCGGTTCGCCGGCAAGGTCGGCTCGGGGTTCACCGGCAAGTGGCGCACGGAGCTTCGGCGGCGGCTCGCCCCGCTCGAGACGGACCGCGCCCCGTTCGACCCGGCCCCGGAGCGGAAGGGCGAGTTGCGCCTCGTGACGTGGGTCCAGCCGGAGCTCGTGATCCGGGCGGAGATCGGCGGCTGGACGCGGGACGGGATCGTCCGCCAGACCGCGTTCAAGGGCATCGACGAGGGCCACGACCCGCTGGCCGTGACCCGCGAGCAGGCGGTCTCCTCGGAGGAGGCCGCGGCGCAGGCGGAGGAGCTCATGCCGGAATCGACGAAATCGACGAACAAGCGGCGCGCGAAGACGGCGCCCGCCCCCGCGGAGCCGGCGACCTTCGCCGGCGCGACCGAGGCCGAGCTCGAGGCGCTCGCGGCGCTGCCCAACGAGGCGCTGTGGCAGGTCGGGGGCCGCGAGCTGAAGGTGACGAACCTCGACAAGCCGCTGTTCGCGCCCCTCGAGGGTAGCGGCGAGGAGCCGATCACGAAGCGCGAGCTGATCGCGTACTTCGGCCGGATCGCGCCGCAGATGCTGACGCACCTCGCCGAGCGGCCGCTCAACCTCCAGCGTTTCCCGAACGGCGCCGGCTCGCCCGGGTTCTGGCAGAAGGACATCCCCTCGTCGGCGCCCGACTGGCTGCGACGCTGGAAGGAGGTCGGAGTCGACGATCGCGACGCGAACACCCACCTGGTCGCCGACGAGGTCGCCGAGCTGTGCTGGCTCGGCAACCAGGCCTCGTTCGAGGTCCACGCCTGGACCGGCAAGCTGCCCCGGCCGGACCGGCCGACGTTCGCCCTCGTCGACATCGACCCCGGCGAGAAGACGACGTGGGACGAGACGCTCGAGATCGCCCGGCTCTACCGGGCCGCGTTCGAGCATCTCGGCCTGCGGGCGTACCCCAAGGTGACCGGCAAGCGCGGCATCCAGGCCTGGCTGCCGATCGTGCCGAAGTACGAGTTCCACGACACGAGCGCCTGGGTCGAGAAGCTCTCGCGGGCGATCGGGGCGATGGTCCCCAACCTCGTCTCCTGGGAGTGGGCCAAGGCGGCCCGCAAGGGCCGGGCCCGGCTCGACTACACCCAGAACACGTTCATCAAGACGCTCGTCGCGCCGTACTCCGTCCGGCCGGCCCCGGGCGCGCCGGTGTCGGCGCCGATCACCTGGGACGAGCTGGACGACCCGGGGCTGCGGTCCAACTCGTTCACGATCCGGAACCTCGTCGAGCGCGTTGCCGAGCGGGGTGACCTGTTCGCCGGCGCGCAGACGGACTTGCAGGAGCTGCCGAAGCTCGGCTGACGCGCCGACCGGCGACGGCGGGCAGCGCCGCTCAGCGCCAGGCCCGTGGGTCGGCCTTCGTGTAGCCGTACGAGAAGTAGCCGAGCAGCGGCTCGCTGGTCGACTGCTCCATGCGCGTTGGGCGCAGTGCCGGGTCGAGGTGGATCGTCACGGTGACGTCGTCGCGGTCGGGCCAGTTGGGGTCGTAGAGGCGGAGGGTCACCCCCCGCCCGTCCTCAGCGTAGCCGTAGGCGATCACCTGGTGGTTACCCGTCAATTTGAACGGGTTCACCCCGGCGACCCGGATCAGGCCGACCATCGCGAGGTGGCCCTCGTCGATCTGGCGCCGGACCTGCGGCCACTCGCGCTCGAACGTCGAAGCCGCCCGGTCGCTGCCGAGCGACCCGCCCAACGCCGACCTCGTCCAGAACCGGACCGGCAGGATGAACCAGTCGAGCGACTGCACCTGGCGGCGGACGATCGAGCTGAAGCGAGGTGAGCCGTTCGCCGGCGGCGTCCGGTCGGGCGGCGGTTTGACGTCCGCCTCGAACAGGTCGCGGACCGTGTAGCACATGCCGCCACAGAGGCCGGCCGAGGCGTCGCCGATCCCGATGATCCGCGGGTCGAGCGGGCCAAACCGGACCGTCGGGCCCGGCGGGAAGCTGTTCGCGAAATGGAGGCCGTTGGTGCTGGGCAGGAAGCCCGGGACGACGCGCTCACTCATGCCGTCAGCCTAGCCCGGGTTCGTCTCCCCGGTATCGGCGCCGCCGACCGCGAGCGGCTCGTCGGCCTCGAGCCAGGCCTTCACCGACGCCGCGACGGCGGGCGCCTCGGCCTCGATCCTGGAGCGGGCGACGCCTTCGACGAACCGGAGCATCCCGCCGAGCTTGATCGCGGTGACGATCCCCACCTTCGAGCGTTCGGCACCGATCGGGCTGATCGTCACGACGCCCTCGACGCCGGTCGAGCCGGCCGTCGCGGTGATGGCGATCCGGCTCGGGCGGTCGAATGCTGTGACCGTGCCGTTCGCGACGACGCGCTGGCCGGCGACGTCGGCGACCAGCCGGATCCGGCTGCCGGCCTGGAGCGGCGGCGGCGTCTCGAGCGTGGCCTCGGAGATCCCGGGCTGCCAGCGGGGCAGGTCCTCGATGCGGACCAGCCGGTCGAAGACTTCGGACGCCGAGCGCTCGACCTCGATCTCGCGCTCGACGCGGATCACGGAGCCGGCGCGGCGGCGCCGGAGACGGTGACCCGGACGATCCCGGGCGGAACGCCGGCAACGGCCAGCGACCCGGAGCGAGGCGTGATCACGTCGACGAGCAGGAGGTAGTCGCCGACGGCCTTCGGGGCGGTCAGCGTGAACGTCGCGTCCGCCGCCTTGCCCGGGGCGAGCCCGGCCGGAAGCAGCGCCGTCGCGTCGGGCGCCGTCGTGGCGCCGGTGCCGTCGGCGAGGTTGACCCAGCGGGCGATGATCGTGGCCCGCCGGGCGGGTTCACTCTCGGCGCCGCCCTTGCCGTGGCTGACGCCCGGCGCGCCCCACGCCGCCGCGCCGAGGTTCGTGACGCCGACGTGGAGGCTGAACTGGCCGCCGGCGGTCGCAAAGGCCGCAGGGGGAAGGTCGTAGACCGCGGTCAGCGGGCCCGTCACGTGGACGATGAGGGCCGGCATCAGGGCCTGGGTCGCAGCGTCATAGGCCACGCCGTCGGAGCCGTGGATCGTCCCGACGAGACGGTACAGGCCGTCCTTCGACGGGACGCGGACGGGAACGACGACCGAGTCGCCCTGGACGGTCGCCGCCACCGGGGCGACGACGTCGCCGAGGACCTCCGGCGCAACGAGCGTGACCGGGTCGACGTCGGGCGTCGGGCTCGCGCCTGGGTCGGCCGGCGACCGGAGTGGCGGGGCGACGGTGATGCCCGGCGTGGGGATCGGCGCGGAGGCGCCGGGTGTGACCGTGGTCGCGCCGGCGTCGAGCGGGTCCCAGCGGACGCCGACCATGAGCCCGGCCGGCAGCGTCGACGCACCCGACGACGAGAGGTGGAACGTGAAGTTCGTCGTCGCGCCGGCGGTCGGCGGAGACGACAGGGCCGGCGAGTTGAACGCGACGCCCGTGCCCGACAGGGTCGGCTCGAGCGGCGGCAGGTTCGCCCGTCCACCGCCCGGCATGCGGACGGCGCCGGCGAGGACGTTCGCCGCGGCGAGCCCGTTCTTCAGGACGATCGAGCGATGGAAGCCGGCCGTCGGCGTGTCGGTGTCCATGACGGCGGTGTAGCCCGGGCTGCGGAGGCTGTCGAAGCGGAGCAGGTTGCCGTGGTAGGTCGGTGCGCTCCGCCAGATCCGGTCGACGGTCGACTTGCCGCCGAGGATCGACTTCACGTAGTAGGCCGGGCCCATGTACGCCTCGGCGATGACCGCCGCGGCGCCGGCCCGGATGAAGCCGGCGGCGTAGTTGTCGACGCGCTGCTGGCCGTCGTCGAGCGACCCCTCGGGCAGGCCGGGCTCGGAGTTGCCGCTCGCGTAGCAGAGGTGGCTGAAGATCACGACTGCGTCCTTCGCGAGCTTGATCTCCTTGCCGATCCGATTCTCGCCGAAGTACTGGTGGGTGCTCGCCCCGTTGTTGGGGTTCAGGCCCATGCCGTCCTGGGTCGAGGGCGTCAGCTCGTTGCGGTACGGACTTGGCCAGCCGTTGCCGTGGCCGAGGTAGATGACGATCGAGGCGCCCTGGAGCGCCTGCTTCACCGCGGGCCACGTCGCGTCGGGGGAGTAGACCTTGACGACGTTCGGGGTGTACTTCTGGGCCGCCGCGGCCGCCTGGTTCGCAAGGCTGATGTAGTAGGGCGTCGTCGCGCCGACCGGACCGACGACGATCGCCACCTTGGGGGCGACCCGGGACGCGGCCGCAACCGGCGCCGGACCCAAGGGCCCGACGGCCATCAACGCCAGCAGAACCAGCAGAACGATGACCGAGGCGCGTTTCATCGAACGACAGCCGTCTCCCTGAGGTCGCAACCGTACCGCAGACGTCGCAAGTCGACCATACACGACCTCCGTTATCTAAGAGTTATCCGACAATCGACACGTCGGTTCAATCCCTGGTGGTGCGTTCTGTCGACACGTCTCGCACGGTGACGAGACAATTCGCGCCTCCGTAACCTTCACGTAAACGGCAAGGATCGGTTAGCATTGCCCGCCTGATGAGTCACCTCGATGTCGACGCGCCCGCTGCCGTTCCGTTGCTGCGGATCCAGCAGGTCGCCGCGGACGTCGGGCTGACGACGCGCTCGATCCGCTACTACGAGGAGCTGGGGCTGCTCAAGCCCGCCGCCCGCTCCGAAGGCTCCTACCGCCTCTACGACGACGACGACCTCGAGCGGCTCCGGTTCATCAAGGGCCTCCGCGACGACGCCGGGTTCAGCCTCGCCGAGATCGGCCAGCTCCTCGAGGACGAGGCCGCTCGCGCCCGCAACCGCGAGCGCTTCCGCTCGACGAACGATCCCGACGAGCGGACCGCGATCGTCGAGGACGCGTTCGTCCGGGTCGACCGCCAGATCGCGATTCTCCGCGACAAGATCGGCCGCCTCGAGGGGATGGTGACCGAGGCCGAGGGCCGCCGCGCCCATCTCGAGGCCCATCTCGAGGAGATCCGGACGGGGACCGGGCCCGCCCCGCACGCCCACGCGCCGGCCGGCGGCGAGGGCACCCGATGACGGCCGCGCCGCTGGCAGGCTTCCACGGCCTCCGGGCGATGCGCCACCGCAACTACCGGCTGTTCTTCTTCGGCCAGCTGATCTCGCTGATCGGCACCTGGATGCAGCAGGTCGCCCAGGCGTGGCTCGTGCTGCAGCTGACGAACGACCCCCTCTGGCTCGGCCTCGTGTCGGTCGCCCAGTTCGGCCCGGTGATCGTGTTCGGGCTGTTCGGCGGGCTCATCGCGGACCAGTGGCCCAAGCGCCGGACCCTGCTGGCGACGCAGACGTCGTCGATGCTGCTGGCGTTTGCGCTCTTCCTGCTCACGGTGACCGGCGTCGTCCAGGTCTGGCACGTGATGATCCTCGCCGCGCTCCTCGGCATCACGAACTCGATCGACATGCCGACACGCCAGGCGTTCGCGGTCGAGATGGTCGGTCGGGATGACGTCACGAACGCGGTCGGGCTCAACTCCGCGATGTTCAACGCGTCGCGGATCCTCGGCCCGGCGGTCGCCGGCCTGCTGATCGGCGCGTTCGACATCTCCATCGCGTTCCTGATCAACGGGATCAGCTACATCGCGGTGATCGTGGCCTATCTGATGATGCGCACGGACGAGCTCCGGCAGATGCCGGCGATCGTCCGGCCGACGACGGTCCGCGGCGTCTTCGCGTCGCTCGCCGAGGGCGGCCGCTACGTCCGCCACACGCCGATGGTGCTGCTCTCCGTCACGGTCGTCGGTCTCGTGGCGACGTTCGGGATGAACTTCCAGGTGCTGATCCCGCCTTACGCCGACGACGTCCTCCACGTCGGCGCGGCCGGCTACGGCTTCCTCATGGCGGCGTCGGGCCTCGGCTCGACGGTCGCGGCGCTGTACATCGCGTTCCAGCGGAAGGTGTCGCCGCTGCCGATCGTCCTCGGCGCGATCGCGCTGGGCCTCGGCTCGATCGTCGTCGCGCTCTCGACGTCTTTCGGCCTTGTCGCTGGTCGCGATGGTCATCGTCGGGGGCGGGCGGCATCGGCATGGCGGTGACCGCGAACACGACGATCCAGCTGTCGGTGCCGGACCACCTCCGGGGCCGGGTGATGAGCCTTTACACGACGGTCTTCGCGGGGTCCGTGCCGGCGGGCGGCCTCCTGATGGGCTGGATCGCCTCGTCGTGGGGCGTGCCGACGTCGCTGATGGTCGGCGCGATCCTGAGCCTGCTCGTCGGCCTCGCGGCGTGGCCCTGGCTGGCCCGGATCCGGCGCGACCAGCGGGCAGCCCGGGCGAACCGGGCCGACGTCGTCGCGACGGCGACCGGCGGCGCGGCCACCGATCCTCGACTGACGGTCGCGCGCCGCCGCTGAGCGTCGCCCCTGGCACTGGGCGTCACGTCGCCGGACCGACCCCGAGCCCCGCAACCCGTACCCTTGGCCGCGATGTCTCGCCGACTCCGCCTCGCCGGCCTCTTCCTCGCCCTCCTCCTCGTCGCCGCCTGCGGCGGCACCGCGACGCCGTCGCCGATCGACACGCCGGTCGCTTCGTCGCCGACGCCATCGGCCACCGCCGGGCCGTCCGCCTCCGTCGCACCACCGCCTGCGACCGCTACCCCGCCGTCGCCGTCCGCGACCGCCATCTCGTCGGGGCTGGGCACGGAGCGGCTCAACGTCCTGCTCGTCGGGCTCGACAACACGACCGAGCGGGAGCACTCGGAGCTCACCGACACGCTGATCGTCGCCTCGCTCGACCCCGTCGGCCAGACCGTGTCGCTGCTCGCCCTGCCCCGCGACCTCTCCGACTTCCCGCTGCCGAGCGGCGCGACCTACCGGGAGAAGCTGAACTCCGTCTACACGGAGATCAAGGCGAAACCTGAACGCTTCGGCGGGAAGAAGGGCGACGAGCCGTTCGCGGTCCTGGCCGGCGTCGTCGGCAATCTCGTCGACCTGCCGATCGATCACTGGGCGACGATCGACATGGACGGGTTCGCCGGGATGATCGACAAGCTAGGCGGGGTCGACGAGTACGTCGCCGACGCGATCTGCGATCCCGGCTACCACCAGCTGGGCGTCCGCGGCTTCGAGGCGAAGGCCGGCTGGTGGCACCTGACCGGGCCGCAGGCGCTCGGGCTCGCCCGCGTCCGCCACGATGTGGGTGGCAGCGACTTCCAACGGGTCCGCCGCCAGATGAGCCTCCTCGTCGCGATCCGCGACCGGATCATCGAGAAGGGCGCCGAGAAGGACCCGCTCGGCTGGCTGGGCAAGATCCCCACGATCCACACCGACCTCTCGCCGGCGACGATCCTCGCGGCCGGCGCGATGGCCGCCTCGATCAACCCCGGGCGGTTCAACCGGCGGGTCATCGAGCCCGGCGCGGGCAACGGCGGCGTCGAGCTGTACGACAGCCGGGGCTACGTCTTGCAAGCCCAGATGGACGAGATCCGGAACGTCGCGGGCCTGCTGTTCACCCAGCCGGGCAGCCGGCCGACGACCGGCCGCTTCCAGCCGCTGCCGGCCAAGCCCTCGACCGTCAAGAACCTGCCGCGCTTCAACGGCTGCTGAGCGGCGGCTGCTGAGCGTCAGACGAGCGGCGCGACCTCCGCCGCGAACCGCTCGGCGCCGGCGACGAGCTCGTCGGCCGGGAGCTCGTTGAACGCGAGCGCGAGGTCCTCGACCCCCAGCTCGGCGTACGCCCGGACCTCGGCGGCGACCTCGTCGGGCGTGCCGCGCATCGCGTAGTAGGTCGGCCCGTGCGGCGCCGGCCCGAACTCGACCCGGACGCGGGCCGAGAGCGCCGGCATCGGTCGGCCCGCCTCATCGGCGGCGGCGCGGATCACCGGCAGCCGGCGGGCGTACGCCTCAGGGCTCGTCGCCGACGAGTGGTAGCCGTCCGCGAGGCGGCCGACGCGCCGCAGCGCCGCGTCGGTCCGCGCCCCGATCCAGATCGGGAGCGAGGCGCCCTGCGGCGGCAGTGGCCCGAACGCGAAGTCTTCGAGCTTGTGGAACCGGCCGCTGAACGGCTCGGACGAGCCGGACCAGAGATGGCGCCACAGGGCGATCGTCTCGGACAGGTACGCGCCGCGGACCGCGAACCGGTCCTCGGCCGCGAGGTTCGCGAACTCGCGCGCGTTCCAGCCGACGCCGACGCCCGCGACGACGCGGCCGCCCGACAGCGCGTCGAGCGTCGCCAGCTCCTTCGCCAGGATCACGGCGTTCCGCTGGGGCACGACGAGGACGCTCGTCCCGAGGCGAACGGACGGGTGCCGCGCCCCGACCCAGGCGAGCGTCTCGATCGCGTCGTAGTTGATCCGGTAGTCGGCGGCTTCGTTGCCGCGATCGACGAGGACGTGGTCGGTCGTCCAGACCGCGTCCCAGCCAAGGCGCTCGGCGACCGCGGCGGCGGCCTCGATGGCCTCGGGCGAGGCGACGTCGGTGAAGTTGGGAAGGGCGATTCCGTAGCGCATCCGCGGATCGTAGCGGCGGGCCGCCACGGACATCCGTCCATGCCGGCTCAGTCGAACGACCGAGGCACCCGCCCGCCCGCCGTCGGCAGCCGCTGCGGGCCTCGAGCGGCACGCTCTGGCCACCGTTCATTCACTTCCCAGTCTCGAAGGAGCTCTCGTGGCTGCACTCCTCCCCGCGCCCTCGCCCCACGACCCCGCCGCTTCTTCCCCCGTCACCTCGATCGACATCGACTCGCTCGTTGCCAGCGTCTCGGGCACCGTGATCCGCCCGGACGACGAGGCGTACGACGAGGCCCGCCACATCCACAACACGCTGATCGACCGGAAGCCGTCGCTGATCGTCCGCGCGGCGGACGCCGCCGACGTCGCCCGGGCCGTGACGTTCGCCGCCGACCACGGCCTGGAGCTCGCCGTACGGGCCGGCGGCCACAGCATCCACAGCGCCACGGACGGCGGCCTCGTCGTCGACCTGTCGGCGATGAAGGGCCTCCACATCGACCCCGAGCGGCGCCTCGCCTGGGCCCAGCCCGGCCTGACCGCCGGCGAGTACACGGTCGCGGCCGCGGCCCACGGGCTCGCGACGCCGTTCGGCGACACCGGCAGCGTGGGACTCGCCGGCCTGACGCTCGGCGGCGGGATCGGCTGGCTCGTCCGCAAGCACGGCCTCACCATCGACAGCCTCGTCTCGGTCGAGCTCGTCACCGCCGACGGCCGGATCGTCACCGCGAGCGAGCAGCGCAACCCGGACCTCTTCTGGGCGGTCCGCGGCGGCGGCGGCAACTTCGGCGTCGTGACCCGCTTCGTCTTCCGCCTCCACCCGGTCGGGACCGTCCTGGCCGGCGCGCTGTTCCTGCCCGTGACCCGCGAGGTCCTCGAGGGCCTCGTCGCGGCCGGCGAGAACGCGCCCGAGGAGCTGACGACGATCACGTTCATCATGCCGACGCCGCCGCTGCCGTTCGTGCCACAGGAGCTCCACTTCAAGCCGTCGGCGATCGTGATGTTCGTCCACGCCTCGGACGACATCGCGGCCGGCCAGGCGGCCCTCGCCCCGTTCCGGGCGCTCGCGACGCCGCTCGCCGAGGGCGTCTTCCCGATGCCGTACCCGGGCATCTACGACTTCACCGCCGAGGGCGGCAAGCCGGGCCCGGGCGTCATCCGGTCGGTCATGCTCGACGGCCTCGACGATGACGCGATCGACACGATCCTGACCCGCGTCGCCGCCCCCTCCACGCCGGGCGCGATCACCGAGATCCGCGTCCTCGGCGGCGCGATGGCCCGCGTGCCGGCCGACGCGACCGCGTTCGCCCAGCGCGACGCGCGGGTCCTGTTCGCGCTGATCACGTCGTTCCAGGATCCGGCCGAGGCGCCGATCCACGAGGCCTGGACGCAGGAGTACTTCGAGGCGATCGCCGCGAAGGGCACCGGCGTCTACTCGAACTTCCTCGCGGCCGAGGGCGAAGCCCGGATCCGCGAGGCGTTCCCCGGGTCGACGTACGAGCGCCTGGCCGAGGTCAAGCGGGCCTACGACCCGACGAACCTGTTCAAGCTCAACCAGAACATCGCCCCGGCGCCGCCGGTCGCGAAGCGGCGCTTCGGGAGCCTGTAGGTCCCTTCCAGTTTTCGGCCCCGTCCGGCGCGCCGGGCGGGGCCTTCGCATGTCCGCACGTACCATGCGTCCATGCCCAACCGCCTCGCGAACGAGACCAGCCCGTACCTCCTGCAGCACGCCCACAACCCGGTCGACTGGTACCCGTGGGGACCGGAGGCGCTCGAACGGGCGAAGCGCGAGGACAAGCCGATCTTCCTCTCGATCGGCTACGCGGCCTGCCACTGGTGCCACGTCATGGAGCGCGAGAGCTTCGAGGACGCGGCCACGGCCGAGGACCTGAACCGGGACTTCGTCGCGGTGAAGGTCGATCGCGAGGAGCGGCCGGATCTCGACCAGGTCTACATGGCGGCGGTCCAGGCGATGACCGGCGGCGGCGGCTGGCCCATGAGCGTGTTCCTGACGCCCGACGGACAGCCGTTCTACGGCGGCACCTACTTCCCGCCGCAGCCGACGCACGGGCTGCCCGCGTTCCGCCAGGTGCTGGCGGGCGTCGCCGGGGCGTGGCGCGACGACCGCCTCGAGGTCGTCGGGTCGGCCGCGCGGATGGTGGCGGCGCTCGCGTCGCAGGCGCAGTCGCCCGGGGCCGGACCCGCGCCGACGCGCGAGCTGCTCGACGCGGCGACCGCCGAGATCGAGCGCCAGTTCGACGCCCGCAACGGCGGCTGGGGCAGCGCGCCCAAGTTCCCCCAGCCGATGACGATCGAGTACCTGCTCCGGCGCGCGGCCACGACCGGCGATCCGCGTCCGCTCGCGGTCGCGCGGCGGACGCTCGACGCGATGGCCGACGGCGGGATCCACGACCAGCTGGGCGGCGGCTTCCACCGCTACGCGACCGACGCGATCTGGCTCGTCCCGCACTTCGAGCAGATGCTCTACGACAACGCCCAGCTCGCCCGGGCCTATGTCCACGCCTGGGAGGCGACCGGCGACGAGCGCTACCGCGAGGTGGCCGTCGGGACGCTCGACTACGTGCTCCGCGAGCTACGCCGCGACGACGGGACGTTCGCCGCGAGCCAGGACGCCGACACGAACGGCGAGGAGGGTGCGACGTTCGTCTGGAGCGCGGCCGAGGTCCGCGAGGTCCTCGACGACGACGCGCCGGCCTTCTCGGCCGAGTACGACGTGACCGACGACGGTAACTGGGAGGGCCGGACGATCCTCCGACGGGTCACGCCTCCCGGCGAGCCCGGGCTTCGAATTCACGCCTCACGAGTGCCCGCGCGCGGCTGCTCGCCCGTCGTCAGGCGCGTCCGCAGCCGGCCCGAGACGACAAGGCGCTGGCCGCCTGGAACGGGCTCGCGATCGCGGCGCTCGCCGACGCCGGTCGGGCGTTCGACGAGCCACGCTACGGGGACGCGGCGACTGCGGCGGCCGACCGGATCCTCGCCGGGCTGCGCCGGCCCGACGGCCGGCTCGGTCGATCGTGGAAGGACGACCGGTCGAGCGGCGAAGGCGTCCTCGAGGACTACGCCGATCTCGCCGATGGGCTGCTCGCGCTCTACGAGGCGACGTTCGACGAGCGCTGGTTCGTCGCCGCCCGCGAGCTCGCCGACGCGATCCTCGCACCACTTCACCGATCCCGCCGGCGGCTTCTTCGATACCGCCGACGACCACGAGGCGCTCGTCACCCGGCCGAAGGACGTCCAGGACAACGCGACCCCCGCCGGCTCGTCGATGGCGGCGACGGTCCTGCTGCGTCTCGCGGCGCTGACGGGGGAGTCACGCTACCGCGCCGCCGCGGATGCGGCGATCGCGACCGTGTCGCCGTACCTCGCCCGGTACCCGACCGGGTTCGCGAACTGGCTGGCGGCCGCGCACCTCGCGGTCGAGGGCATCGACGAGCTGGCCGTCGTCGGCGACCCGGCCGACGAACCCACGCAGGATCTGATCGTCGCCGGCCTCGAAGCCGCCCGACGCGCGGGCCGGAACCTCGTCGTCGCGGTCTCAGCGGACCCGGACGCGTCGGCGGTTCCGTTGCTCGCCGGTCGGACGATGATCGACGGCCGGCCGACCGCCTACCTCTGCCGGAACTTCGCCTGTCGCCTGCCGGTCACGGACCCCGCCGCGCTCGCGGCGGAGGTCGAGCGGTCAGCGTCGATGCCGTTCCTGGCATAGTCGCGGGCGGGCCCGAGCACGGTGATGCCTGGAACGGCATCACCCTCGAGCGCAACGATCTTCGGCGGAGCGCGGGCTAAGGCGAAGTCAGGACGATCACGCTCCCGTTACTGTCGGCATCGGGATCGTGGTTCGAGGAGGGCGTGTACACGCCGATCGGCGATAGAGCCAGCCCGGCGATCGTCAGCGTCACGTTCCCGGACCCTCGCAGGATGTTGCCCTTCGAGAGCACGCACGTGCCGGCGGTCGTGGTCTTGCACGACACGCCGCCCGTCGTTGCGCCACTCCAGTTGCCCGTGACGGTCACGCCGCTGACGGGACCATGCGTGCCGTCGTGGACGAAGACTGTGATGTTGATCGTGTACCGCGTCGACGTGTTCACGACTGTGTTGCCGTCCAGGTCGCCAACATGCAGGAGCACCGGCGGCCCCGTCGTCACGGTGACGGTCGCAGGCGCGCTGTACAGCACGCCATCACGAACGCGATACGTAAAGGTGTCGACGCCGGACCAGCCCGACGCCGGCGTGTACTTCACGGTCGCCGAGTCTGAGTAGGGCGGAAGCAGGGTTACGCAGATCTTGCTGCCGATCCCGCCCAGCGACCCGTGAGCCGGAGGCGTGACGATCTGGAACGACAGCTCGCAGGTCTCGATGTCGGCGCCGGTCAGTGTCGCCGTGACCGCAGTCCCGTAGTTCGTCGTGTAAGTCTTCGGGTCCGCGGTCGGTGGGTCGTTGACCGCGGCGACCGTCACCGTCACGTTCGCCGACGCCGTGCCGCCGTGGCCGTCAGATACGGTGTAGCTGAACGAGTCGCTGCCGTAGTAGTTCGGCGGCGGCGTGTACTGGATCGTGCCGTTGCCGTTGATCGCGACGGCCCCGACGGGCGAGCCGCCGATCGCGATCGGCGTGAGCGTGTCGCCGTCGACATCGGTGTCGTTGCCGACGACGTTGATCGCGGTCGAGGTGTCCTCGTTGAGCGACGCGGTGTCGCCGGCCGCCGTCGGCGGGTCGTTGACCGGGCTCACGGTCACGCTGACCGTCGCCGAGTCCGTGAAGCCGATGCTGTCCCTGATCGAGTACCCGAACGAGTCGGCTCCGTTGTAGTTCGCTGCCGGGACGTAATGCACGGTCCCGTTGCCATTGAGCGTCGCGATGCCGTGCGCGGCTGCGCCCACCGACGTGACCGTCAGCCCGCCGCCGTTCGGATCGCTGTCGTTCGCGAGCACGGCGACGTCGACGCTGCCATCCTCGTTCACGCCTGCGGCGTCATCCACCGCGTTTGGTGGCGTACTCGATGCGGCGACCGTGACCGCGACGTGGCCGACGTCGGAGCCGCCGTTGCCGTCGGAGACGGTGTAGTCGAACCCGTCGGAGCCGTTGTAGCCCAGGTTCGGGGCGTAGGTGATCGAGCCGTCCGGGAGGACCGTCGCCGTGCCGTGGCTCGGCGCGCTGGCGCCGGTCACGGTCAAGGCGTCACCGTCGATGTCGGTGTCGTTTGCCAGGACCGCGACGTTGGCCGCGGTGTTCAACAGCGTGACCAGGGCGTCATCGGTCGCGACCGGCGGGTCCTCGCCCGGTGTGACCGTCATCGCGACGGCGCCGGTGTCGGTGTGCGTTCCGTCCGAGACCGTGTAGGTGAAGCTGTCGGACCCGTTGTAGTTGGCGTCCGGCGTGTAGAGGACCGTGCCGTCGCCCTGGACGGCGGCCGTGCCATGGGGCGGATCGGTCGCGCCGGTCACGGTCAGCGGGTCGTTGTTGGGGTCCGTGTCGTTCGCGAGGACCGTCACGCTGACGGGCGTGTCCTCGGCCGTCGTGGCCGTGTCATCGGTTGCAACCGGGGAGTCGGCCGATAGCAGCGGCAGCACTGCGTTGCTCACGTTGATCACGCCGCAGCCGAAGTACTTCGCGTAGCGCGGGTCGCTCGTCGGGATCGGCGTCGAGTTGACGCCGAAGCCGGTCGTGGCAGTCGAGCAGAGCTGCGCTCTGACGTCGTCGAACAGCCCGGGCGCACCCTGGTCGGTGATCCCCGCCGAGAGGAGCAGGGCGACGGCGCCCGCGAGGTGGGGCGAGGCCATCGAGGTGCCGCTCAGCGCCTTGTAGCCGTGCGGGTCGCAGTTCTGGCACGGCCCGATCGGGACCGTCGAGAAGATCTGGTCGCCGGGCGAGGCGAAGTCAACCTCGGGGCCGGTGCAGGAGAAGCCCGTCAGGGCGTCGCTCTGGTTCGTGAACGTCGTCGAGAGGACCTGCGGGTAGGCGGCCGGGTAGGCGACCGGGCAGCCGGAGATCAGGTCCTGGATCGTGGTGGCGTTTCCGGACGCCGCGACGAGGAGGACGCCGGCTGCAGCCGCGTTCTCGACCGCGGTCTGCATCGCCGGGACGTTCGTGTGCGTCCCGAGGCTCATGTTGACGACGTCGATGTCGTGGTCGACCGCCCACTGGAGGGCGAGGATCAGGTTCGACTCGTCGCCGTTGCCGGCCGCGTCGAGGATCTTCAGCCCGTACAGGTCGACGTGCGGCGCGACGCCGGCGACGAGGTAGCCATTCTTCTCGGCGGCGAGGATGCCCGCGACGTGCGTCCCGTGGCCGTTGTCGTCCATCGGGTCGGCGTCGTTGTTCACGAAGTCGTAGCCGCCCTTGTAGTTGTGCAGGAACTCGGGGTCGACGACGTACGGGATGTTGTCCGGGTCGTCGTGGATGTAGTCGATGCCGGTATCGATGACCGCGACCTTGACGCCGTCGCCCCAGACGCCCGCGGCGTGGACGGCCGGCGTGCCGATCCTCTTCACGCCCCAGGCGTTGTCGTACTCGAGGTCGAACGCCTGCAGCGAGACATCGGGCTCGACCGTCTTGACGCCGGGCTCCCCGGCCAGCTGCTTGAGCTGGCCTTTCGGGACGCGGGCGGCCAGACCGTTGACGAGGGCGAGCTTCTTGTCGACCTTGCCGCCGTACTTCTCGATCACCCGCTCCGCCGCCTTGCCGGGCGGCCCGTGGAACGTGACGATGACCTTGGCCCGCTCGACGGCGGAGTGGCTCGCGGCCGCGACGGCCGACGGCGCCAGGAGCGCGAGGACGAGCGAGGCGAGGACGGGAACAAGGATGAGGACGGAACCGCGCCGGCCTGCCGATCGAGACATGGACCGATCTCCCTCCAGTCCCGACCGTGACGGTTCGGGGGGCGTGAAACGTACCCCTCCGGGCGGACGCTCACAAGGGGTAATCGCCCGGTTCGGCGCCGCGACGCACCGGCCGATCGTCATGGGCGCGTCCTACGATGGCCGCCATGGCCGACGACGCCGCTCCGCCGACACCCGCCGCGACCGTCGTCCTGCTGCGGCCGGGCCGCGGCGCGCCCGAGATCCTGCTGACCCAGCGGCCGTCATCGATGGCCTTCGCCGGCGACCTGTTCGTGTTCCCCGGCGGGCGGGTGGACGCGGCCGACGCCGACGAGCGGCTCGTCGAGCGAGTGATCACCGCGAGCGCCTCGGGCGCCTCGGGCGACGCCGGGGAGCCGCCATTCGCGATCGCCGCGATCCGGGAGCTCTTCGAGGAAGCGGGCGTGCTGCTGGCCGAGCGACGCGACGGGCGGGCTCCCGACGCGGCGGCGGTCGCGGGCGCGCGGCGAGCGCTGCTGGCCGGCGAGACCACCCTCGCCGCGGTCGCCGAGGCGCTCGATCTCGTGCTCCGGGCCGACCGGCTCGCCCCGATCTCGCACTGGACGACGCCGCCGATCATGCCCCGCCGCTTCGACACGCGGTTCTACGCCGCGGAGCTGCCCGCCGGCGCCGAGCCGTCGTTCGAGGCCGAGGAGGTCGTCGACCATCGCTGGCTCACCGCCCACGACGCGCTCGAGGCGATGGCCGCGGGCGAGGTCGCGATGTGGGTGCCGACCTGCGCGACCCTCCAGCAGCTCGAGCACGTGGCAGGCCTCGACGAGATCGTCGCCCGGATCACGCCCGCGCCCGCGCCCGCGCCGCGCGTCGTCGGGGAGCGGCCGGGGCTCACCCGGATCGTCGTCGGCGCCGCGGGCGCCGTGCCCGGCCAGACCGCGAACGCCTACCTCGTCGGGCAGCGCGAGGTCGTCGTGATCGACCCGGGCGATCCGTCGGACGCCGCCGCGGACGCGATCCTTGGCGCGGTCGCCGCAGACGGCGGCCGCCTCGTGGCGATCGCCCTGACCCACGCCGATCCGGACCACGCGGCCGGCGCGGAGGCGCTCGCGCTCCGTCTCGACCTGCCGATCCTCGCCGGGCCCGGGGCGGGCCACGACCTGCCGTACCTCGTCCGTGAGCTCGCCGACGGCGAGCGGATCGCGGCAGGCGGCGCGGAGCTCGAGGTCATCGCCACTCCCGGGCCGCGCCGGGACCACGTCGCGTTCGTCGTCCGGGCTGCGGGCCAGGGCGATCGCCCGGAGATCATCGTCGGCGACCTCGTCGGGCCGCGGGCGGCGAAGGCGGTTCCGGGGCCGCCGGACGTCGCGCCGTGGCAGACGTCGCTCGCCCGGATCCGGGCCCGCCACCCGGCCCGGATCTACCCCGGCCACGGCGAGCCGCTCGACGCGCTGGCGCCAGACGCCGGACCGCCGGTCCCGGCCGTCGCTCAGTAGGGGAGCGACGCCGCCAGGTTGCGCAGGAGGTTCAGGCCCTCGGCGACCTCCTCGGTCGGGGCGTACGGACCGGGCATCAGGAAGCACGGCCGGCCCGACAGCGCGACGCCGTGGAGCTGGCCCCACTTCTCGTCGAGCGCGCGGCCCGCGACCGCCTCCGCGGCCCGCTTGTAGACGAAGACCACCGCTGCCGGCCGCCATAGCGCGACCTTCGTCCAGAGCGGCCCGACGCCGGCCCGCAGGGCCGCGTCCGAGGCCTCGTCGCGAGCGCTCGGGACCTTGTGGATGTCGGTGATCCCGTGGCCGGCGGCGACGAGCGCGTCGTCGGCGGTGTCGATCGGCGTGTCGCCGGCGGAGGATCGTCGCCTGGATCAGCCGGCCCCAGAACGCCCGTCCCAGCTGGCCCTGGTGGTAGTGGCCGGCCTCGACGCTGACCGGCGAGGGGTTCAGGCCGACGAACAGCAGCCGGTCGCGGAGCGGCGGCAGGTCGGCCAGCGTCTCGACGGTGCGGCCGCCGGCCTCGATCATCGTCACGTGGCGGCCGGGACCGGGGCGCTCGATCTCGATCGGTGTGCCGGACGGATGGCCGTTCATGGGACAAGCCTAGGTGACGGGCCCGTGGTGCGGCACCCACGATTGCCGGGATCCGTCCGGGCCGTCATGCTGGATCGTCCCAGAGCCGTCGAGGAGGATCGATGGTCGGTCTCGTGCTCGTCTCGCACAGCGCGGCTCTCGCCGAAGGCCTGCGAGAGATGGTCGCCCAGGTGGCCGGCGACGACGTGCCCGTCGCGACCGCCGGCGGCACCGAGGACGGCCGCCTCGGTACGAGCGCGCCACGAATCGCCGAGGCCATCCGCGCGACGCTCGCCGCGGGCGCGGACGACGTCCTCGTCCTCGTCGACCTCGGCAGCGCGGTCCTCAGCCTCGAGCTCGCGCTCGACGAGCTGGAGCCGGCCGAACGGTCCCACGTCCGTGTCAGCGACGCGCCGCTCGTCGAGGGCGCGGTCGTGGCGGCGGTCCAGGCGAGCGTCGGCGCCGGGATCGATGAGGTCGCCGACGCCGCACTCGGCGCCCGGGCGATGGTGAAGGCGGCGGGCTGACGATGGCCGAGGTCCGCCTGTCCGTCCTCGACCCGGCCGGACTCCATGCGCGCCCGGCCGCCCAGTTCGTCCGGACGGCGAGCCGGTTCCAGAGCGACATCGTCCTCGGGATCGGCGAGAAGGCCGCCAATGCCAAGAGCCTGGTCGGCATCCTCGGGCTGACGATCCGGCCCGGCGCCCAGGTCTCGCTGACCGCGGACGGCCCCGACGCCGACGCGGCGCTCAGCGCCCTCCTCGACGAGCTCGGCGCGGCGGTCGAGCGCGTCGACGTCCCCAACTCGTGAGTCATTAGCCAGCCCAGCGAAGGAGGACAGCACCATGGCCGCAAACGCCCCGAGTCACGCGATGAAGAAGCTCATCAACAAGGTCGACGACCTCGTCCCCGAGAGCCTCGCCGGCCTCGGGGCGGCCCACCCCGATCTCGTGAAGATCGACGCCGCGAACAACGTCGTGCTCCGCGCCGGCGGGCCCAAGCAGGGCAAGGTCGGGCTCGTCTCGGGCGGTGGCTCCGGCCACGAGCCGATGCACGGCGGCTACGTCGGGCTGGGCATGCTCGACGCGGCCTGCGCCGGCAACGTCTTCACGTCGCCGGTCCCGGACCAGATGGAATTCGCGACCCGGGCCGTCGACGGCGGCGCCGGCGTCCTCCACATCGTCAAGAACTACACCGGCGACATCCTGAACTTCGAGATGGCCGCCGAGCTCGTCGCGGGCGAAGTCGAGGTCCAGTCGGTCGTGACGAACGACGACGTCGCGGTCCAGGACTCGCTGTACACGGCGGGCCGGCGAGGCGTCGGCGTGACGGTCCTCGTCGAGAAGATCGCCGGCGCGCGGGCCGAGGCCGGCGCGCCGCTTGCCGACGTCGCCGCGATCGCGACGAAGGTCAATGGCCAGGGCCGCTCGATGGGCCTCGCCCTGACGTCGTGCATCGTCCCCGCCGCGGGCACCCCGACGTTCGAGCTCGGCGACGACGAGGTCGAGGTCGGGATCGGCATCCACGGCGAGCCGGGCCGGCGCCGCGAGAAGCTCGCCCCGGTCGACGACATGGCCGAGTGGCTGGTCACGCCGATCGTCCAGGACCTCGGGCTGAAGGGCGGCGAGACCGTCCTCGCGTTCGTCAACGGGATGGGCGGGACGCCGCTCATCGAGCTCTACACGGCGTTCAACAGCGTGAACAAGATCCTCGGCGGCCAGAAGATCAAGATCGGCCGGAGCCTGGTCGGCAACTACATCACCAGCCTCGAGATGGCCGGGTTCTCGGTCACGCTTTTGAAGCTCGACGACGAGCTGACGAAGCTCTGGGACGCGCCGGTTCACACGCCGGCCCTGCGCTGGGGCGTCTAGCCGATGCATGACGGCGTCATCGCCTGGCTGCGCGCCGCCGCGGACCGGGTCCACGCGGAGGCCGCGTCGCTGACGGCGCTCGACCAGGCGATCGGCGACGGCGATCACGGCATCAACCTCGACCGCGGGTTCGCGGCGATCGTCGCGATGCTCGACGAGAGGCCGGCGCCGGAGGACGGGACGGCCGACGCGACCGCGACCGCCGACCTCCTGCGCCAGGCCGGCAAGACGCTGATCAGCAAGGTCGGCGGCGCGTCCGGGCCGCTCTACGGGACCGCGTTCCTGCGCGGGGCCGGGGCGATCGCGGCGGCGACCGATCCGTCGGCGGGGGCCGCGTTCGTCGCGGCCCTCGAGGCGGCCGCGGGCGGGATCTCGGCGCTCGGCAAGTCGGCGGAGGGCGAGAAGACGATGCTCGACGCGCTCTTCCCGGCGGCGCGGGCGGCGCGAGCCGCGCTCGACGGTGGGGGAGACCTGGCGGCGGTCACGGCCGCGGCACGTGACGCGGCCGCGGCCGGCGCCGCTGCGACGATCCCGATGCTCGCGACGAAGGGCCGCGCGTCGTACCTCGGCGAGCGGAGCGTCGGTCACCAGGATCCGGGCGCGACGTCGTCGGCGCTGCTGCTCGCGGTCCTCGCCGAGACGGCGGCCGCGGGCACCTCGGACCCGGCAGCGGCGACGGCCTGACCTCGCGATGGCGCGGGCCACGATCGTCGGGCGGCCGGGGTCGCCGGGCGTCGGGATCGGGCGTGCGCTGTGGGTCGCGGCGGCCGACCCGGGTCCGCCACCGCGTGCCGGGCGTGGTCGCGCGCGACGCGGCCACGGAGCGGGACCGCCTGCGAGTCGCGCTCGACGCTGCCGCGGCCGAGCTGACCGCGCTCGCCGCCGAGGCGGCCGGACGGGCGGGCGAGGACGTCGGCGCGATCTTCGAGGCCCAGGCCCTTTTCGCGAGCGACCCGGGGATCGTCGACCCGGCGCTGGCGGCGATCGACGACGGCGCGACCGCCGAGGAGGCGATCGACCGCGTCAGCGCGGCCCAGGCCGACGCGCTCGCCGCGGTCGACGACGAGTACTTCCGCGAGCGTGCCGCCGACCTCCGCGACGTTGGCCGGCGGGTCGTCGACCGGCTGACCGGCCGCGAGCGGCCGCCGCTCCACCGCGCCGACGGCTCGCCGGCGGTCCTCGTCGCCGACGACCTCGACCCGTCGGTCGTCGTCGCGATCCGGCCCGAGATGGTGACCGGCATCGCGCTCGCCGGTGGCGCCCCGACGGGCCACGCGGCGATCGTCGCGCGGGCGCTCGGGATCCCGCTCGTGCTGGGCCTGGGTGCCGCCGTCGGCGCGCGACTCGACGGCGCCGAGGTGGCGGTCGATGGCTCCGGCGGGCGGCTGCTCGTCGAGCCGGACAAGGACGATCTCGAGGCGATGACCTCGGTCGCCTCCGCTGGCTCGGTCGCCGGCGGCTGGGCAGGATCTGCCTGTCGAGGTCGCGGCGAACGTCGGGTCCGTGCGCGAGGCGGAGGCCGCGGCGGCTGCTGTTGCGGACGGCATCGGCCTCGTCCGGACGGAGCTGCTGTTCCTCGGCCGGTCCGTGCCGCCCGGCCTCGACGAGCAGCGCTCGGTCTACCGCCGGATCGCGGAGGCGCTGCCGGGCCGCCGCGTCGTCTTCCGGACGCTCGACATCGGCGGCGACAAGCCCGCGCCCTATCTCGCGACGGAGCCCGAGATGAACCCGGCGCTCGGGGTTCGCGGCATCCGCGCCAGCCTCGCCCATCCGGACCTGTTCGAGACGCAGCTGCGGGCGCTCCTCGAGGCGATGCCCGCCGAACCGGCCTGGATCCTCCTGCCGATGGTCGCGACGGTCGACGAGGTGGCCGCGGCCCGCGAGGCGCTCGCCCGCGCCGCCGATGCGTCGGCGCGGGCGGGCATCCCGACAGCGAGCGATGGTCCGACTCGGGGTGATGATCGAGGTGCCGTCCGCGGCGCTGATGGCCGACGCCCTCGCCCCGGTCGTCGACTTCTTCAGCATCGGGACGAACGACCTCGTCCAGTACACGCTCGCCGCCGACCGGACGAGCGCTGCGCTCGCCGATCTCGCCTCGCCGCTCCAGCCGTCGGTCCTGCGGCTCGTCCGCTCGGTCGTCGAGGCTGCCGCGACCCACGGCCGGCACGTCTCGGTCTGCGGCGAGGCGGCCGCGGATCCTTTGGCGGCCGCGCTGTTCGTGGGCCTCGGCGTCGACGAGCTCAGCGTCGCGCCGGGGTCGATCGCGGGCGTCCGGGGGGCACTTGCAACGCTCGACGTCGAGCACTGCCGCGAGGCGGCGGTGAGGGCGTGCGCGGCGGGGTCGCTGGCGGAAGTGCGGGCGATCGCCGAGGCGCTGGTCGCCGGCTGGGTGCCGGTCGGAGGCTAGGCGCCCGGCTGGTCGGTCGGCGGCGTCGGCGCGGCCGGCGGGGGCGGGGTCGTCGTCGGTGTCGTCGCCGCGTTGGCGGTCGGCGCTGCCTGCTCAGCCGGCTTGTCGTCAGTGCTGACTTCCTTGCGGAAGTCGCTGATGCTCTTGCCTAGCGCCGATCCCATCTTCGGCAGGTTCTTCGGCCCCTGCCAGATCAGGACGATCACGAGGATGATCACGAGGACGATCAGAACGTCAGAGCCCATGCGTGGATGGTACTCGCTCGTCAGGCGTGGGGCCGGTCGGCGACCGGGATGACGAGCCGGATCGAGGTGTGGCTGTCCGAGAACGACACCACCTTGTTGTCGACAAGGCCGGCGTCCCTCGCGGCGGCCATGACCTCGACGTCGCGGATCGTGGCGGCCTTGCCCTTCCGCGAGACGACCCAAATCGCGCCGTTCGCGCGGATTCGGCGCCGGAAGTCGGGAAGGGCCGCGAGCTCCGCGGTCGAGTCGGCCGCGAGGAAGACGAGGTCCGTGTCGGGCGCCGGCTCGCCGATGGTCACGTCGGACGTCCGATCGGCGACGAGGGCCCGGAACCAGCCGTCGGGGTCGACGTCGCCGACGATCGCGACGCGCGAACCGGGCCGGACGCCGAGCTTGTCGAGCAGCGGCTTCGTGTAGACCCTCTCCATCGCGGCTATTGTCGGCTCGTGCCCGACCTCCCGCTGCTCGTCTTCGGCCCGCGCTCGCTGACGTACGACTTCGGGCCCAGCCACCCGCTGACGCCGAGGCGGTTCGGTCCCGGGATCGACCTCTTGCGCGAGCTGGGGGCGGAGCCCGGCCTGGCGCCGGAGCCGGCCAGCGACGAGGAGCTGCTCGCCTGCCATACGGCCGCCTATCTGCGCGTCGTGAAGCGCTTCTCCGAGGCGGACCTCGACCCGTGGGGCGAGTCGGAGGCGGGGATCGGGCCGGGCGACGATCCGCCGTTCCACGGGATGCACGAAGCGGCGGCGTCCGTGGCCGGCGGCTCGCTCAGGGCGATGGACGCGATCCTCGCGCGGCGACGTCCTGCATGCGTTCCATCCCGGCGGCGGCCTTCACCATGCGATGCCGTCGCGGGCGGCCGGGTTCTGCATCTACAACGACGTCGCGCTGGCCGTGGCCCGTGCGCGCGCCGCCGGGCTGCGGGTCATGTACATCGACCTCGACGTCCACCACGGCGACGGCGTCGAGGCGATCCACGCGGCCGACCCGGGCGTCCTGACGGTCTCGATCCACGAGAGCGGCCGCTACCTGTTCCCGGGCACGGGGTTCGCCTGGGAGATCGGCGAAGGTGAGGCGGCGGGGACGGTTGTGAACATCCCGATCGAACCGGGAACGACCGACCGACATGGATCCAGAGCGTCGAGACGCTGCTGCCCGAGCTGGCCTCGGCGTTCGGGCCGGACATCATCGTGAGCCAGCACGGCTGCGACACCCATGCCACCGATCCGCTGGCCCACCTCGAGGTCTCGACGACGTCGATGGGTCGGGCCGCTCGGCTGGTCGACCAGATCGCGCACCGGTTCGCCGGCGGCCGATGGCTGGCCACGGGCGGCGGCGGTTACGGCGTGTACAACGTCGTGCCGCGCGCGTGGCTCACGTCTGGCTGGCGGGCGCTCACCGCGACGCGCCCGATGCGATCCCCGAGGCGTGGCTGGAGCGTTGGGCGGCAGAGGCGGCGAGATACGGACTCGTCGAGTTGCCGAGGCGGCTCGATGACGAAGGGGCCGCCGGGACACGGCTGGAGGCGGATGAGATCTCTCGGCACACGGTCGCGGCCGTCCGGGAGGCACTGGTGCCAAATCTCGTTCGGACGGCGATCGCCGCGGGCGAGTGGACGCCGCTCGAGGGCGGCCGTCCGGACGCGGATCGCAGCGGCCCGGGCACCTACGTGCCCGCGTCGGTTCGGCCATCGATCGTCGACGCGCCCACCTCCGACATGATCGAGCGGCTGACCTTCGCACCGCGCCTCATCGCGAACTTGTCACCGCTGGCGGCGAAGTCGCTGATCCTGGAATGGAAGGACCTGACCCTGGCGGTCGCGGGCGACGTCGTCGTGGGGCTGGTGGCCTCGTCGCGGACCTCCGACGGCGCACGCCAGCTGGATGGCATCTGGGTGGCCCCGCCCGTTCGACGGCAAGGCCTCGCGACGGAGCTTCTGCGCCGCCACGTCGACACCCAGGTCCAGCCTCTGGCCGCGACCCCTTCGTGGCGGGCGACGGTCGCAGTGGGGGAGCGCGACCCGGTGGAGCCGCTCGACCACGGATTGCGGATGACGGTCGCCCGTCGGCTCCTCGAGCGAGCCGGCTTCGAGACCGACGCGGCGCCCGAACGCATCGCCGATGTCGACCGGTCGGCCATCTCCGCCACGCGTCGCTGATCCGGGCGCGAGGGTGTGACTTCCGACACCCTCCAACAGGCCGCCCAGCACTCATCGGCATCTGCGCATATGTCGATAGTCGCGTCATGGACAACATCACGATCCTCCAGGCGGAGGTCCTCAAGACGCTGGCCAGTCCGCGGCGGCTCGAGATCCTCCACGCGATCGCCGCTGGTCCGATGGAGGTCGGCCGCCTGGCCAAGGCGATCGGCGCGAGCCAACCCAATGTCTCACAACATCTCGCCGTGCTGCGGAGCGCCGGCCTCGTCGAGGCCGAGCGCAACGGGCGCGAGGTCAGCTACCGGCTCGCCGATCCCGACGTCATGGTCGCGTGCGGGCTCATGCGCTCCGTTCTCGAGCGACGGCTGACGCGACTCGGCGAGATCGCGGCCCGTGCGAGCGAACTCCCGGCCGGCCCCGCGATGTCCGCGACTTCGCCGTTGGCACCGTTCTCACCCCTCACCGCACCTTCGAGGTAACGGCCATGGACGAGCCCCTCAACCTGGTCCTCTTCTCCGGCACCGACGACAAGCTCCAGGCCGCCGCGGTCCTCGACGGCCGGCGCCGCGGCCCTCGGCAAGCCGGTCAACGTCTTCCTGCAGTACTGGGCGCTCGATGCGTTCCGCGCCGACCGGATCGGCCGCGACCACGGTCTCGCGCCGGAGGCCGGCGAGGCCGGCCGCGCCGCGGTGACCCTGATGCGCACCGCCGGACAGGCGAGCTGGGCCGAGACCCTCCGTCAGGCGAAGGAGCTGGGCGGCGTCGACATCGAGGCCTGCTCGCTGTCGATGGACCTCCTGCATCTCGAGCAGTCGGACCTCGACCCGCTCGTCGACGGGGTCGAGGGCGTGACCGCCTTCTACCTCAACGCCGGCGAAGGCCAGGTCGTGTTCATCTGATCCGTCCACACGAAGGAGTCACAGCCATGGCAGTTCTCGAAATCAGCCAGACGCGTCGACGCCCGCGGCCTCTCGTGCCCGATGCCGATCGTCAAGACGGCCCAGGCGGTCAAGACGGTCGAGTCGGGCAACCTGATCGAGGTCCTCGCCACCGATCCGGGGTCCGTCAAGGACTTCGCGGCCTGGGCGCGGACGACCGGCAACGAGCTCATCGAGCAGTCATCGGACGGCGGCGTCTACCGCTTCGTCCTCCGACGAAAGTGAGGCACCCGCGATGACCACCACCATGCTTGAGCAGCCGTCCGCGGCGCCGACCGATCCGATCGCCGTCGCGATCGCCGACATCGATGACCTCCCGGAGCCCGCGATCGAGCAACCCGTCCGGACCAAGGAGCTCGTCATCGTCAACTGGTCGGGCGAGCTCGACAAGGTCTGGCCCGTCATGATCCTGTCCTCGACAGCGGCCGCGAGTGGCGTCCACTGCAAGGTCTTCGTGACGTTCTGGGGCCTGCTGCCCTTCGTCAAGGACCAGAAGCGGATCGTCGGCGACACCTGGATGCAGAAGATGCTGACGCTCATGCAGCGTCCCGGCATCGACCATCTGAAGCTCAGCAAGATGAACTTCCTGGGCATGGGGCCCTGGATGATGGGCAGCCTCAGCAAGAAGTACGGCGTCGCGAGCCCGCGCGAGCTCCTCGAGGCCGCCAACGCCCTGGGCGTCGAGTTCATCCCCTGCCAGATGACGATGGACATGTTCGGCCTGAAGCGGGAGGACCTCATCGACGAGATGGGCGAGCCCGCCGGAGCGGCCACGGCCATCGAGATCATGACCGAGGCCGATGCCTCGCTGTTCATCTAGGAAGAGGCACCTGCCATGACTGACATCGCCACCGCGAGCACCACTCGAGTCGTCGATGCTCGAGGCAGCTTCTGCCCCGGCCCACTGATGGAGCTCATCCGGGCGATTCGCGAGAGCGAGCCTGGCCAGGTGATCGCCGTCTACAGCACCGACTCGGGCAGCAAGACCGACATCCCGAAGTGGGTCGAGAAGGCCGGCCACCGGCTCGTCGGGGTCGAGCGCCGCGACGGATACGACGAGATCGTCGTCGAGAAGACCCACTGAGGCCTGTGATGAAGCGGATCCTCATCCTCGGAGGCGGCGTCGGCGGCACGCTCGACCGCCAACCTCCTGATCAAGAAGCTGCGCCGCCAGGTGAAGGCGGGCGAGGTCGTCGATCACCGTCGTCGACCAGACCGGCCAGCACACCTACCAGCCCGGCTTCATGTACATCGCGATGGGCGGCGAGCGCGCCGAGAAGCTCCAGCGCCCCGAGCGCGGCCTGCTCGATCCGCGAGTGGCCCTGGTCGTCGGCGAGATCGAGAAGGTCGACGAGCCAACCCAGACGGTCCACCTGGCCGACGGCCAGCGCCTCGGCTACGACCAGCTGGTCCTCGCCACCGGCTCGCGCATCGTGCCGGAGGCGATCGAGCACTTCGACACCGAGGCCCATCACTTCTACAGCGCCGAGGCGGCGCTCGAGCTCCGCAAGGCGCTCGACGCCTTCAAGGGCGGGCGGATCGTCGTCGCGCATCGCCGGCATGCCGTACAAATGCCCGCCGGCGCCGCTCGAGGTCGTCGTTCCTCATCGAGGCGGAGCTCCGCGATCGCGGCCTGCGCGACAAGAGCGAGGTCCACTTCTGCTCGCCGATCGGGCGGGCGTTCACGATCGAGAGCGTCTCCGAGATGGCGACCCCGATCCTCGAAGCGAAGGGGATCGAGCTCCATACGTTCTTCAACGTCGAAGCGATCGATGCCGAACGCCATGTCGTCCAGAGCCTCGAGGGCGAGGAGCTTCCCTACGAGCTGCTCATCCTCGTGCCGCCGCACAAGGGCCAGCAGTTCCTCATCGACTCCGGTCTGGCGCCGGCGCCTGGCGGCTGGCTGCCGACGGATCGGGCGACCCTCCAGGTTGGGGGTCGACCCAATGTCTATGCCCTCGGTGACGCCACCGACCTCCCGCTCTCGAAGGCGGGCTCGACGGCCCACTTCGAAGCGCCCGTCGTCACCGAACGGATCGCCGCGGCGATCGAGGGCCGCAAGGTAGACCGCAAGCACGGCGACTACCTCGGCAAGGTCATGTGCTTCTTCGAGGTCGGCGACGGCAAGGGCACGCTGCTCCAGTTCGACTACGACCACCCGCCGCGCCCGCCCAAGCCGAACCAGCTCTGGCACCTGGGCAAGATCGTGTTCAACAAGACGTACTGGCACACCGTCCCCAAGGGCCGCGTGTAACCACCTGAGCCGACGCGGGGCCCGAGCCTCTTCCCTCGGACCCCGCACCGGCTTCGTTCAACGAGGGAGATCACGATGGCAACCACGATGGTCAACGCGTCGCTCGACGGTGAGAGCTCACGCTTCGTCGCCCGGACGGGCAGCGGCCACACGGTCGTCATGGACAACGCCGAGGGCGACACCGGCCCGCGTCCGGCGGAGCTGCTCGTGGTCGCGCAAGCCGGTTGCACGGCGATGGACGTCGTCTCGATCCTCCGCAAGAAGCGGCAGCGATTCACACGCTACGAGGTCCGCGTCGCGGCGGAGCAGCGGGACGACCCGCCGCCGCACGTCTTCGAGCGGATCCGGATCGTCCACGTGGTTGAAGGGCCTGTCGAGGTCGAGGCGGTCCGTCGGGCGGTCGAGCTGTCGGCGACCAGGTATTGCACGGTCACCGGCAACCTGTCGTCCGGCGTGACCGAGATCCATCACGCCTACCTCGTCCACGGCGCGGACGGCGAGGAAAGCTACGGGGAGGTCGTCGTGACCGGACCGGCCGAGCAACCCGAGGCTCTGGGCCACCTCGCAGCCGCCCGGAGCGCGTGACCGTCGGGAAGGCGCGGCGACACGAGCAATCAGGATCCCGCTGATCTGCTAGTGATCGTGGTCGGGCGCGGCGCCGGCTCCAGGCAACCGTCCGGCTACGACGATTCCGCCGCGAACAAGGGCGATCGCGGGTAGCCGTTGGCGTGGTAAAGCGTCGAGGTGACGAGGGTCGCTCTCCAGCACGGCAAGGTCCGCGCGGCCGCCGACCTCGAGGGTTGCGTGCGGCGGCCAGCGGGCATCGGCGCCTTCATCGAGTGCCACGACGGTCGCGCCGCCGAGATCGATGAACCGGGAGTCGCCGCGCGACGCCGCGCGCACGTTGTCGTCGCTGCCGAGAGCGATCACGGTGTCCGCCGCCCAGGCGATCGCCGAGACGTCGGGCTGGTCTGGGCTCGTGATGACCGTGCCGCCGAGCAGCAGCGTATAGAGATGCGTCACGGTCGGAGGGTAGCGGGTCCACTCGAGATGGGGCACGACGCCATCGCGCGGGTGCAGGCTAGCCGGGGGCGAAGTAGCGCTGGATCGTCGGACCGACCTCGCGGACAAGCGTCTCCGCGTTCGCCGAGGCGACTGGCTCCAACCTCACGACGTAGCGCACGAACGCCAGGCCGACGAGATGGCTGGCGGCGAGCGTGGCGCGCAGCCTGCGGCCGATCGAGATCGAGCGAGGCCGCGACCCGGCCGACGACCTCGCGGGTGAGGAACTGGCGCAGCATCTCTGCGGCCTGCTCGTTCGTCGTGACCGAGCGGAGCAGGGCGACGAACGGCGAGTCCGCCGCGTCCCACGTGGCCAGGAAGAACCGGACGAGTCGCTCGCCCAGCCCATCGAGTCCGGGCTCGACGAGTCGCGGCACCATCACGGCCGGGTCGATCGGGAACGCCATGGCCGCGACGAACAGGCGCTCCTTCGACCCGAAGTAGTGGCGGACGAGCGCTGGATCCACCCCCGCCGATGCCGCGATGCCGCGGATCGTCGCGCCGTCATAGCCGTCCGCCGCGAACCGCGAACGGGCGGCCGCGAGGATGTCCTCGCGGCTGCCACTTGAGCCGGGACGTCGTCCGGTGCGGGCCACGGACGAAGGTTAGGCCGTCGCCAGCGCGGCTCGCCGGCCCGCCGGCGCGACCAGGTCGCGAGCGGCCAGGACGGCCACGCCGAGGACCGCCCAGCCGGCAACGACGAGGAGCGGCGTGGCGATCCCGGCGCCGCCGAAGAACAGCGTTCCGCGCAGGGCGTCGGCCGCCGGCGCGACGGGCAGCCAGCCCGCGATCGCCCGGAACGCGTCGGGCAAGAACGCGGTCCCGAGCGGCCCGCCGGACGAGACCAGCCCGAGGAAGACGACTACCAGCGCGCCGAGCGCGACGCCGGCCGGTCCCAGGAGCCTCGCGAGAGCGGCAATCACGATCGCGACCGCGAACGACAGGAGCGCGACGACGGCCATCGCCCCTGCCAGGCCGTCCCCGTAGCCGCCGGCGAGCCAGGCTGCCGCCAGCCCGCCGACGACGCCGGCGGCCACCGCGTAGATCGCGACGATGCCGAGCGGAGCCGTCCACGATTGGCCGGACGTGCCGAGCGCGGCGAGGGCCCCAACCACGACCGATGAGACGAGCGTGGCCAGAAGGAGGAAGAACAGCACGATCCCGTGCGGGTCGCCGGCCGCGTACGGGTGGACGACGTCGACCGGGAGTTCCGTGCCCTGGGCCTTGAACGCCCCGGTGAACGCCGCAGTGATCCCGCCGGCGACCGCGTCGCCCGCGGCCCCCGCGACCACGAGACGAGGTCCAGCGGGCCCGACGATCAGCGCGGCGGCGACGTCGCGGTTGTCGAGCGCCGCCCTGGCGTCGGCCTCGGTTGCGAAGGTGGTGAAAGCGAAGGC
The DNA here is from genome assembly GCA_963845925.1 of uncultured Chloroflexia bacterium. Lineage (GTDB taxonomy): Bacteria > Chloroflexota > Limnocylindria > Limnocylindrales > CSP1-4 > CF-46. The sequence continues at coordinate 121,642 of CAWJUA010000025.1, read as the reverse complement.
GCCCGGCGCATTGTCCGAAAACGCGCCGGTGAGTTGCTGCGCCATCGGTGGCGGCGCAACGATCCCGACCGGCAGGTCGTGGGGCCGGGGATCGCGGATTGCGGTCCCCAGCACCAGGAGGAGGGTCACGAGCAGCAGAAGACCGGCAACGATCGGCCGGGCGATGGGTTCAATCGATTCGCGGGTCATGGCAAGGTCCTCGGCGTGAATTCCACATGCGTAGAATTCTACACGCGAGGAATTACATGTCAAGCCACGAATCGCCCTTGCCATCGCGACGACGGAGGGAAGCGAGGCCTCCACCGGGCCGAACGTCATGGGCCGGCAACAGGCGCTCGTGACACGGTGATCGAGTCGGCTGAACGGCCCCCGCGAACGCGACGTTCAGCACTCGAAAGGAAGCGCGGCCGAGCGCATGGTCTGATCTGGATGCGCCGACGGCGTCGCCGTCTCAACGCGGGCCGGACCACGAAGGGCCATCCGCCGCACTCGCCAAGGAGGCACTCCGATGCCACAGGTCGCAAACCGCGTGGACATCCTCGCGGCCGCATGGTCCAACGACGCGTTCCGCCGGGTCGTCCTCACGGGTGCCCACGAACAGGTGGTCGTCATGACGATTCCGCCGGGTGGCGACATCGGCGAGGAGGTCCACGCCTCGACCGACCAGGTGCTCGCGTTCGTCGACGGTCACGGCGAGGCCCAGCTCGACGGTGAGTCCGCCGCGGTCGGCCCGAACGATCTGGTGTTCGTCCGGGCGGGAACCCGCCACAACTTCGTGAACACCGGCGACGTCCCGCTCCGGCTTGATCACGATCTACGCGCCGCCCGAGCACGCCGACGGCACGGTCCACGCGACGAAGGCCGAGGCCGACGCCGCCGAGCACTGATCCGCGGGCCGCTTCACGGCGGCCCAGGCGATTCCGAGTCGAGCACACGCGGCGATCCGCGTCTGAGCCGTCCCTGGCCGCCCGAAACAGCGCACGGGTTCAGCCGACGGCCGCGTCTGAAGCGGCGGCGTAGCGCACAGTATTCGGTCGATGACCGCGACGCTCGCCAGGCCGATCCTCCGCGACCCCGCCTTCGGCCGCCTCTGGTTCATCCAGGCGTCCACGCAGATCGGCGGCAACATGTCGCTCTATGCGCTGACGATCCTCGTGTTCGCCACGACCCGCTCGAACGCCGCGGTCAGCGCGCTCGTCATGTCGTTCCTCCTCCCGACGATCCTGCTGTCGGCCGTCGCCGGCGTCCTCGTCGATCGGCTCGATGTCCGCTGGGCGATGATCGTGCCGAACGCCATCCGGACGGTGTTGACGCTGGGCCTCGCCCTCGCCGGCGCCAACGTCGCGATGCTCCTGCTGCTCAATCTCGGCGTCAGCCTGACGACCGTGATCCTCACCCCGGCCGAGGCCTCGATGATCCCGAGGATCGTCCCGAAGGCCCAGCTCCAGACGGCGATGGGCATCTTCAACCTGACGCTCCAGGCGTCGTTCGCGGTCGGGTTCGCGTTCCTTGGCCCGATCGTCGTCGCGCTCGCCGGCCCGTCGTTCGTGCTCGTCGTCGTCACCGTCTTCTACGCGGCGGCCACGATCACGACCCTGTTCCTGCCCTCGGCGCCGCCGGTCGCCCGCGAGCCCGGCGCCGATCGCCCGACGTTCCACGAACCCATCGACGAGCTGCACGAGGGGTCTGGCCGCGATCACCGGGAACCGCGAGGTCGGGCGCCCGCTGATCCACCTGGCGGCCTCTGCATCGCTCGTCGGCGTGATCGGCGTCCTGGGGCCGAACCTCGCGCTGTCGATCGGCCTCGATCCGAAGAACCTGATCGTCGTCGTCCTGCCGCTCGGCCTCGGGGTCGTGGCCGGGGTGTTCGGCCTGAGCCGACTCGGCGGCCGGATCCCGCGCAGACGGGCCGGCGAGGGCGGGCTGATCGCCTTCGGCATCCTCGCGTTGGCGATCGCCTTCGTCAGCACGATCGCCGACGCCGCTGGGCTGCCGATCGTCCCGCTCGTCGCCGTCCTGGCGTTCGTCGCGGGTTCGGCCTATGCGATCACGGCCGTGTCGGCCCAGACCGCGCTCTTCGAGAACATGCCGGCCGGCGTCCGCGGTCGCGTGTTCGGCGTGCTGGCGTCGATCGTCAGCGCGGCCAGCCTCGTCCCGATCCTCGTCGCGGGGCCGCTCGCCGACGAGATCTCCGGGGCGACCGTCATCGCGCTCGCGGCGATCGGCGTGCTGATCGTGGCCGGGTGGTCGGCCGCGCTGTTCGGTCCACGAGGCTCGGCCGAGTGAGTGGCGACCCCGCGGCTGCTAGGCGCGGTAACGCGCGATCGGCCCCGGGTCGGCTGGGGCCGACCGAGGGTCGATGCGCATGGGCCAGATCGCGCGTCAGTCGCGCGGGCGGGATCGGACGGCTGCCACGCGAAGCGAGCCGACGAACGCGATCCCCGCGACGAGGAGGATCAGGAACGCCGCGGATTGCGAGTCGGTGGTCGCCCCGGATGTCGAGGCGATCGTGTCGGTGGCCGGAGCCGTGGCCGCCGCGGCGGGGCTGCGCCGGCTTGGGCGTGGGGCTTGGGGTAGGAGTTGGACTGGGCGCCGCGCACGCCGAGCTGTCGATGGTGTCGTTGATCATCGTGACGGCGCCGTTGCGTGCCAGCGCCCGGCCCTGGAGCGTCACGCCGTTGTTCAGCGCGATGGAGGTGAGGGCCAAGATCGTGCCCTTGAAGCTGGTGGTGGTGTCCAGCGTCGCCGAGCTGCCGACCTGCCAGTAGACGTCGCAGGCCGAGGCGCCGTTGATGAGGTTCACGCTGCTGCCCGGGGCGGTGATCAGCGTGGAGCCGGCCTGGAAGATGTACACCCCGTTGCCGTCGAGCGTGAGGGTGCCGGTCAGCCCGAGGGTGGCCGAGGCGTAGACGCCGGGCGTGAGGGTCGTGCCGCCCAACTCGGTCGGCACGTTGTTGACGGGCGTGGCCCCGGCGGCATCGTTGTAGGCGCCGACGAGGTCGTTCTTCGCCGCAACGCCACGGCGTCGGCGAGATGCTGTGCCCCGTGGAGCGTCACGGTGGTGAAGCCCGTGACGGCCGTGCCGGGATCCAGTCCCGACGTCGCCGGTGATCGTGGTCGCGCCGGTGTTGGTGATGGTGGTGCCGGCCAGCACAGCGAAGCTCTTGGCCGTGCCGAGATTGACCGATGTCGCGGCCAAGGCGGTGCCAGCCAGAACGGCGGCCAGAAAGACCGCCAAGCCGATCGTTCCAATGCGCTTCATCTCACTACTCTTCCTTGTTCATTGCCGGCCTTCGAGCTCGGCCGGCGTTGCGGATAACGTCGGGCATCGACCCGCGTCCCGATCCCGCCCCCGGACACGGATGTTGGCTCCTGTGCTCAGCCATCGGTCGCGCTCGTGGCGCGGCCACACGACGGTTCACACCGTCCGCCGATCCAAGTGTCTCGCCTCGTTGCCGCCCGTCATTACGACTGTTCATCTGCTGTACCTGAGCCCCATCGACTCTTCGAGCGCTAATGCCGAGGCTCGGCGTGGAGTACGGGTCGAGGCGCGACGGGTCGGGTGAACAGGTGGCGGAGTACTGCGGCCCGCCGTTGATATCGCCGCCGACGTAGTTCGCGTTGTCGGCCTCGATCTCGGCCGGCAGGCGGACGGACCGGGCGAGGATCGTGTCCCGGAAGCCCGGCGCGAACCGTTCGACCTGGGCCTCGATTCGCGCGAGTCGGAATAGGGACGAGCCAGCCGAGTCCGGATTGTCGAAGAGACGGGCCGGCCGGCGGCGGAGGAGGTCGCCGCCGGCCGGACGCCGGGAACTGTTGTCGCGATCGTCCGCGACGAACTGCAGGCTCGACGATGCAGCTATTTCTCACCGATGCCCGCCAGCCAGGCGGGCGGCGGCATGAACGGCGGCTCAATCTCCAAGGAGATATGTGAAGCCATACGGCTCGACAGGCACCGAGAAGTTGCCAGTGCCGTGCGTCGTCTCGACCAGCCTGCCGTTCACGTCGTAGGCAAAGGCCGTCAGGCCGCCGGACCCGGCATCCAGCGCGGCGAGGCGTCGCTCCGTGGCCCAGCTGCGGAGGACGCCCTGCCGGCCGCCGTCGCCGGAGAGGAGCAGCCGCTCGATCTCTGGCTGGACGAGCAGCGCGTCAAGGCGAACCGGTGCGCCGTCGCCGACATATGCCGACTCGATGGCAACCGGCCCGGCGTCGAGCACGCGGTCTGAGCCCACGTTCCCGATATCGAGGAAGCCGGAGGTCGGCGAAACCCCCTGGGCTCCCGCGCCGCCGTGCCACTGGATGCCGAGCGGCACGCTGTCGACACGATGACGCGTTCCGAGCGAGTCGAGCGGCGCCTCCTGCCGGTCGAAGACCGGCAGCAGCCGGTAGCGGCCGGTTTCGGGCAGCGTCGCCGAGACGGTCACCCGGCCGCCAGGGCCCAGCTCGACATAGCTGGCCGCCGCTCCAGAGGCTCTCGCCGGTCCATGCGCTGACCGGGGTGACCACAGTTGCCTTGCCCTCGAGCGTTCCGGACTCGGCCTCGACGAGGGACCAGCTCACCTGCTCGACCCGCGAGTTGCGGGACGTCGCCGCCGCGGCCACATCGGGGTGCGCGTCGAGCGCCAGCATCGACAGCAGGCCGTGGATCGTGCTCTCGGCACCGCTGTTGCGGTTGACCGGCCGTCGGCCTCGAGGCCGTCGAACGTCCGCCCGGTGGCCGGGTCGTACATCTGCACGCCGGACCGGTTATTGCCGAAATACCAGGCCGCCTGCGACCCGGCGAGCTTCCGGAAGCCGGTCCAGCCCGGTGGCGTCGGCCGTCCGGAGCAGGTTCTGCAGCGTGGCGTCGGCGCCGTAGGCGATCTGGGCGCAGCTCGGCCGGGCGCCGGCAGCCAGCCCTGATCGGCGCCGCCCTGGACGCAGCAGGTGCGGTGTGAAGCGAGACGACTTCTGTCGACCGCGACCTTCGTGAACCGGTCCTCTCCGAGCGCCGCACCGGCCGTCGCAAGAGCACCCGCCATCTGGTCGCCCCATGCGTGCCAGAGCGACGCGAGCCCGCGTACGGGCAGGATCGCGGCGAACGGCCAGGTCGCAGCGAGTCCGACACCGCCATCTCGGCCACGCCATCGGCAAGACGCCGAGGTCGAGTCGGGCCGCGAGCATTCCGGGCCGGCGCGGGTGTAGGCCGAGAGGCCGTACACCGCCTCTGACGATGGCGTCGGCGCCGTCAACGATCAGCCACGCCGGGATGTTGGCCCCGTCGAACAGGCGGTGGGTGCCGTAGCGGACGAGGACTTCGCGATCGAGCGCATCGAGGGCGAGCTCGAGGCGAGCTGCGAAGGAAGGCGGCGAAGGCCGGGTCGGCGTCTCGGAAGGCCTCGTAGCCTTCGCCGAGCGCCCAGATCGATCGCGCCAGCCAGTACGGAGCGTCCGAAGTCGGACGGGTCGGGCAGCTCCTTGGGTCGCGCTGGGGTGGAGCGTCCCGTCCGGCTGCATCCAGAGCACGAAGTTGCCTCGCCTGCGAATCGTCGATCAGCGTTTGCATGTAGGTCACGGCCCGGAGCAGCCCATAGGCGCGTGTCGCGGCTGTGATCGTCGCCGAACTGCCGCCAGTGGCGGAGGTACACGACGGCGGCCCGCGTCAGGTCGTCGGTGTTGAAGGCGCCCTGGCCGCAGGTGTTCGTGTCCGGGTCATAGGTGCCGCCACCGACGCCGCCGGTAGCCGCCATCTGCCCGCGGCTCCGCATAGGTCCAGAGCACACTCGATGGCTCGGCTCGTCTGCGAGACGGTAGGTCGTGTGACCGGCCTGCGTCGGCGGGGTCACGCGCGTCGCCGAGGAAGTCGAGATGGGCGAGGTTCGTCAGCGGCGCCAGGCGCAGCGCGCGACAGGCATGGCCGTAAGGCTACTCAGCAAGAGCGTCGACCGTCGACGAGAACGGGGAGCCGCCGATGCGCGGCGATCAGGTCGGTCGGGATCTGGTCGATCGGAACATCAGCACGACTCCTGTCGGGTGCAACTGGTGGAGCTCCTGCATGCGGCCCGAGTCGGCCGCCTCCTGGGCCGCGACCGCGGTCGCCAGGCTGTCGTGGGCTTCGCGTCCGGAAACCGTCGGTGGCCGCCCGGTCTGAATCGCGTCGACGAGATCAGCGCAGCCGGCCCGCACGGATTCCCGGTAGACGTGGGCCTTGGCCGCCTCACCTCCGAGCGTCGCGCGGAGCCGGAACACGGCAGGTGACCGGGTCGACCTCGCCTCGGCTGCGCCAGGCCTGCGCACCCGCGCCATCGATCTGGGCGATCTCGAGGTCGACGCGTTCCATGCCCGACGGGCGGAGGCCGGGAACGGCCAAGGCCCGCGTGGAGTCGTCCACGAAGGCGCTGATGGCGAACGCGCCATCCTCGTCGGTCCAGATGTCCAGCTCGAGATCGACCGGGATCCATCCGCGCAACGTGCCGTGTGCGAAGCCCCAGTCGAGCAGCACGGACTGGTACTCGGCCCCATCCGGGTGGGCGAACGAATGGGCGTAGGTCGCGGTCGCGCCGCCGGGATGGATCGTGCTGGCGACGACCGTGTCGATCTCACCGCTGGTCCGGGCTGCCTGGATGGCCGCGACGCTGATCGGCGGGTCGCCGAGCAGCCAGGACGCGGCATCGAAGAAATGGACACCGTGTTCGATGAAGATCGCCGCCGCTCGTGGCACGGTCCCAGAACCAATGGTCGGCCGGCAGGCGCTCGTCAGCCGCGAGGTTCTCCAGGGCGAACCGCCGGAGACGGCCGAGCACCAGCCGATCGTCGGCCCGCCGCAACGCCTGGAGTCGCCGGATGAGCCGGTACAACGGGTTCCACCGCATGACGTAGTCGACCGTGAGCTTGGTGTTGCGCTGGTCTGCGGCCTCGATCGCTGCGCTCGCCTCCGGCGGGCTGGTCGCGAGCGGCTTCTCGCAGAACACGTGCTTGCCGGCTTCGGCAGCGGCCAGAGCCATGGACGCCGTGGGTCACCGGCGGCGTGGCGATGATCACCACGTCCACCGTTGGCTCGGCGAGCATGCTCTCCAATTCGCGGCGACGCTGGCGCCCGAAGCGGCTGGCCACCGCCGCTGCGCGATCCAGGTCGAGATCGGTGACCAGCCGCACGTCCACCCCCGGCAGATCGGCGATCGCCGCCAGGACGAAGCGCCCGAAACCGCCGCAACCCGCGAGTCCCACCCCGAGCGGCTCGCGATGCCGTCATGTCGCGCCGGTCCTCCGTTGCGATCCTCGACAGGCGCGCGACCCCGATGCGGCGATCGGCCATGCCGTAGTACACGTCAAACGCCGACGCGTCGCCGTTCCGGGCCGGCTCGATCGCGGTCGGAAAGACGACGTTGCCGACCGTGCCCGTCACCTCCTCGGGCAGCTCAGGCTCGAGGAGCGGCGTCGGCCGACCGGGCGACGACGCGCGTCACGTCATCCGCATCGAGGACGAGCGCCCCCGCGCTGTAGCGCACCTTCGGCTGGACATCGAAACCGCGAGCATGGGTGCCCGTGACGCCGTGGTGAAGGACGAGCCAACCCTCTCGATCCGGATCGGCGGCGTCCCTCCGCCGATCTTCAGCGCCTCCCAGGGATGCTTCGGCAGTGCGACGAGGCGATGCTGCTCGAACCGCGTCAGCGCGGCGAGGTTTGCCTCGACGGCGGCCGCTGGCGCGAAGCTGACCCAGATGCCGGGCCGGGGATCGGCGAGTCCGGCCGGGAGTGGCTCACTCTCCTTGGCGAGGACGAAGGACAGGTCCCACATCGGCCGATGGAGCATGGCGTACGCCAGCCGGCCGTCGGGACCCGAGACAGGCTTCGGGAAAGAGCAGGGCGTCCTTGTTGGGATACATGCCGAGGTCGGTCCGAAGGCTCGGCCTGGTATCCGAACGAGGCCGGCCCGAGGCGTTCCCAGTGCTCGAGATCGACCGACAGCCGCGAGGCCGATCCGGGGACCCAACGGGCCGAACGCGATGTACGTCATGATCCAGCGCCCGAGGGACGGGAGATACGTGATCCGCGGGTCCTCCACGCCCACCGCCACCGGCATGGAGTTCCCAGGCTTCCTCCGGTTCGAGGGCCGTGCCGAGACGCTCGACGTCCACTGGCGTGCCGTTCGCGTCGAAGACGACGCGCGCGCGCCCGATGCGCGAGAAGTTGCCTTCCGCGACCATCCGCGGAAACAGATACGTCTCCCCGTCACGACGTGCGGTACGCCGGGTTGAGGACGCCCACGCTTCGGTCGGCTCGCCGGCCAGCGGCGCCATGAGGACGCCGAGTCGCTGAAGCCGGAAAGGAACGGTGCCGGGCGGGGCAGCCCCTGCCAGCCGGCCCATGTTCATCCCGGCTCGCCGACGGCGATCGGTGCGCTCGATCCCTTCACCCCCGAGCCGAGATTGGATTGGACGAACTGACGCTGGAAGATGACGAAGATCACGACCGCGGGGATCGCCAGCACGACCGCGCCGGCGAGGATCGAGCCGAACGGGTTCGCCGCGCGTGCCGAGACCGTCGAGATGTAGTTGGCGAGGGCCACCGCGAGTGGCTGAAGGTCGTGCTGCTTGGTGATCAGGAACGGCCACAGGAATTCGTTCCACGGCCCGATGAACGTCACGATCACCGCAATGATGATCGCGGGGCGAGCCAGCGGGATCGCGATGCTGCGGAGAATGCGGATCTCGATGCGCCGTCGATCCGGGCCGATTTCGAACAGCTCCGCTGGGCAATTGCATGAAGAACTGCCGGAAGATGAACACCGCGGTCGCGTTGATCGCGAATGGAAGGATCATCCCGAGGTAACTGTCCGACAGGCCGTAGTGCGCACGACGAGCACGTAGAGCGGGATCATGAACAGCTGGAACGGCAGGACCAGGATCAAGAGCATCACCGTGAAGAGCACCGTGCGGCCGCGGAACCGCAGTTGGGCCAGCGCGTAGCCGGCCAGCAGCCCGAAGACGAGGGTCGACAGCAGGACGCCGCCGGTGAAGATGGCGGAGTTGACGAGGGTCCGGGCAAGGTCGACCTGACGCGTTGATGTCGACGAAGTTGTCGAGCGTGAGATTTGCCGGATTCGGAAACGCGCCGGCGAGGTCGGTGCGCGGTTCGCCGCTGCAGCGCTCCGATGACCATGTAGTAGAAGGGGAACAGGAACACGATCGCGCCCACCACGAGCGCCAGCATGCCCAGCGACCCGGCCCACCGAACCGCGGCGAGCGGGTTGTCGCGAGCTCGCCCGTCGTCGCCTGCGGCGCTGCCGCCGTCGTGGCCATCGGCTAGTCCCTTTCCAGCACGAACCGTTGGATCCCCGGAGATCAGCCATGACGCCGATCGCGAGGATGACGCCGATCGCTGCCGCATAACCCGCGTGGCCTTGCTGGATGCCCGTCTGATACATCAGCAGGACCGGCGACGTGGAAGCACCGTCCGGGCCGCCGCCACCGGTCAGGAGATACGGTTCCGTGAACAGGTTCGCGCCGATGATCGTGGCGAGGATCACGACGAGCGTCGTCGCCGAGCGGACTCCGGGCACGGTGACCGCGGTGAATTCGCCTGACTGCCCGGCACCATCGACCTCCGCCGCCTCATACAGCTCACGGGGGATGTTCTGGAGCGCGGCGAGGTACAAGAGGACGTAGAAACCGAGCTGCTTCCAGGTCACCGTCGAGCGCGATCATCGGCATCGCCCAGAACTCGTTGACCAGCCAGGACGGGTCGGGCGCCAGCGGGCCGAGCACGGTGTTCACCAGTCCATCGCCCGAGAACAGCCACAGCCACACGCCGATGACGGCCACGCTCGCGGTTACGTAGGGGATGTAGTAGCTCGTCCGGAAGAACGCGCGAAACGGGAGTTTCGCGTTGAGTGCGGACGCGAGCACCAGCGAGAGCACCACCGTCAACGGGACGTTGATGAGGATGAACTCGATGACATTCAGGACCGACCGTTGGAACGCCGGGTCGCTCAGAATCTGCGTGTAGTTCTGCAGACCCACGAAGGGACGATTGACGAGGGCGCCTGGCGCTGCGAAGAAGTAATCGAAGAACGAGATGTAGATCGCCAGCAGCAACGGGTAGCCGAACAGCGCGACGAGGAAGATCGCGTACGGGGCGGCGAATACGGCCCCGATCGGGTCATGCCCGAAGACCTTCCGCATCCGTCCGACGCGCGCGGCGCGACCGCGACGGCCACCGGCTCAGCCTCCGCTGATCAGGGTCTTGATCTTCGTGGCCGCGTCGTTGAACGCCTGATCGATCGGCTTCTTACCGAAGATCACCGATTCGCTGTAGCGTCGCGGAACGTCTGCCACACCTCGATCGAGTTCGGGACAATGGGGACCTCGACCGTCCGGGCTGCCTGGTCGGCGAACTGGCTGTACTCGGGATGCGACGTGAAGTAGTCCGGATACGCCGTCGTGAGGTCCGTCCGCATCGGCATCTGGCCGGTGCCCTCGAGCAGCTTGCCGTCGTTGTCCTTGTTCGTCGCGAACTTGAGGAACTCCCAGGCCGTCCCACGGTTCTGGCAACTGACGTACATGCCGATGGACTTCTCGTCGCTGAACGTGGACGTGTCCTTGGCGTCCTTGCCGTCCTTGGTCGGGACCGGCACGGCGCCCCACTTGACCTTGTCGCCGTAGACGGCGATGGCCCACGGCCCGACGATCGCCATGGCGGCCTTCTGATCGGCGAAGGAATCACCCTTGTACGGTTCCTTGGGTGCCAGGCCCTGGTCGTACAGCTCTTCCAGAACTCGGCCGCAGCCAGCCCGTCGGGCGTCGTGAACTGCGGTTCGCCGTTCTCGATCAAGCCCTTGCCGCCGCTCTGAGCGATCAGGAGCGGGTAGTAGTCGAACCAGGGCTGATAGAACTCCGAGTCGGGCTGGGCCAGATCGCCGCCTGGACACCACCCTTCGCGACGAGTGTCTTGGCCGTCTCAAGGAATTCGGCGTACGTCTTGAGGGGCGGATTGTCGGTGGCGATGCCTGCTTTGGTGAAGACGTCCTTGTTGTAGAAGATCATCACCGGGTTCGTCTTCCACGGCATCTGGTAGAACTTGCCATCGGTGAACTTGTACTGGTCGGCGCGATCTCCGGTCCGCTCCTTGATGTAGGCGGCGCCATCCGGGAAATCGTCCAGGGCGACCAGGCCTCCCGCCTTCTGGAACTGCGGCACGGCCGCGGGGGCGGTGTTGAAGATCAGGCACGGTGTGTTGCCGGCCGTGATCGACGCACCGATCACTTCCTCGGAGCTCGTGCCAGCCGGGATCTCCTCGCCTGTCACCTGTTCGTTCGGATGGTCCTTGTTCCATGCATCCACGACCGCCTTGCCCCAGGTCACCTCTTCCTTGTTGTTCGAGTACCAGATCTTGATCGGGCCGGTGGGCCCGGCCGCCGCAGCGCTTCCGGCCGCCGCGCTTCCGGCCGCCGCGCTGCCCGCCGGGCTGCCTCCCGCGACGCTGCCGCCGCTCGGGGCGCCGCTACTGCTTCCGCCGCTGCACGCCGCCAGGATCAAGACGAGGGCGGTAGAGATGCCCCCGAGACGAGCCAATTCCGAAACATGTCCACCTCCACTTGACCGCTGGTTCGGGCCTCCTGCGGCGCGCTCGTCGAAGCGCGCTCAATCAACGTCTCTTTGCTCAGCGTGACGTCCGCTCCACGTCGGGCATCGACCGGCCTCCTTCAATCCCGTCCCTGGGCACGGAAGTCGTCTGTCTCAGGCATCGGCCGAGCTCCCGGCGCGGCGACGCGACGCTCCACACCGTTCGCTGATCCGAGTGTCTTGCCGGGCACGCCGTCCGTCATTACGACTGTTCATCTGCTATACCTGCGCGCAATCGACCTTTCGAGCGCTTGGTCAAACTGATGTCAGTCATGCCGGCAATTCGACCCGATGAAGCTCGTCGGGCGCTCGTGCTGCACGATCGGCCGCTTGTCGTGGACCTGATTGAGTTGACGCTCAATCACGGCGTTTTCGTCGTTCGGGCTGCACGCAGCCTGGAAGAGGCAGAGGCGATCCTCGCCGACTGGCGCCCCCACATGGCCGTCATCGACATGGACCACGACGACAGCACCGACTTGCTCCAGCGTCTCGGCGCTTCGAACAACATGACTCGGAGCGTTACGCCGGTCCTTGGTTTAACGCGACGCGGCGATCTGAAGTCCAAGCTCAGGGCGTTCGATCTCGGGGTCGACGACATCCTGACGGTGCCCTTCTCGCCCGAGGAATTGCTGGCTCGATCGGTCGTCATCAGCCGGCGAGCGTTCGGAGTCGACCATCCATCGTCCCCACGGTCAAGCTCGGCGAGATGGAGCTCGACATCCTCAATCGCGAGGTGCGTGCGGGCACGTCGATCGTTCATTTGAGCGGGATCGAGCAGAGCATCCTGTATCTGCTCGCCAGTCGAAGCGGCCGCGTGGTCACCCGGGAACAGATCCTTGATGCCATCTGGGGCACTGACTTCGTTGCTGAGAGCAACATCGTCGATCGCCACATCCGGACGCTGCGCATCAAGCTCCAGAATGACTACCGCCACCCGCGCTTCATCGCCACGGTCCCGGGCCAGGGTTACCGGTTCGTTCCCACCTTCTCGAATGCCGGGTGGGACGGCGGGCCGGAGGGGAGCGAGCAGCCGCCCGAATAGCGCTCGCGATCGTCCGCTCCGCGCCGCGGCTCCAGGCGCGACCCCTCCGCTGCGACCTTCAGGCACCTTGACGAAGTCGACGGTTGCGCCCACCGCAAACGTATCGCCAAGCGGGATGCCTACCAGCAGCGACCACGGTGTGGACAGCCAACGATCGACGGTGCCACCACGCACCGCACCTACAGTTGATATACAACACTACAGTTGACAATACGCGCCACCGAGTGTTTCACTGCAAGGACAGCATTGGCCGGAGCGTCGCCCGGCGTGGCCTTGAGGCCTCGCTTCCCCGGATGCCTTGCGCAAAGGAGGAAGCCTTGGCCATCGATCAAGTCGACCAGACGGTCGTCACCCAGGAACCCACCAGTCCAGCGGGCCAACAGACGGTGCGGACGCAGAGCAGCCACACCGCCACGAGCAGCCCCGGCGCCTCCGAGATGAGCCGCCGCATCATCATCCTCGTCTTCGGGATCATCCAGATCCTGATCGCGGCCCGCATCGTCCTGCTCCTGCTCGACGCCAGGGAGGCCAACGGCCTCGTGTCGGCCATCCTCAACGTCAGCCAGCTGTTCGTCGCGCCGTTCGAGGGGATCCTCCGGACGGACTCCCTCCACTCCGCGGGTTCCGTCCTCGACATCACCGCCATCGTGGCCCTGGTCGGGTGGACGGTCCTCGAGCTGATCGTCCTCTGGGCGGTCGGGATCTTCCGGCGGGATCGTGTTGCGGCATAACGCCGGGATGTGACCGCCACGCGGTCCCCGAGCGGGCAGGGCTTCGCCCGCTCACCGCGCCGGTCCGATTTGGGATCGCAGCGCGAATACGGAAGGAACTGAGTTCGATGGGTTTCATTGCGTGGATCGTGGTCGGCGCGATCGCCGGCTTCCTCGCCAATCAGGTCATGGGCTCACGTGAGGGCCTGCTGATGATGGTCGTGCTCGGCATCGTCGGCGGTCTTATCGGCGGGTTCGTTGCGACGAGCGTCCTCCATATCGGGTCCGTCAACGGCATCAACATCGAGAGCATCCTCATCGCCACCCTCGGCGCCATCGCGGTCGTCTTCGTGGCGAGGTTCGCGCGCGGTTCGCGCGGCCTCAGCCGCAGCTGAGCCGACCTGACCGCATTCCCCCGGATCGTCGCTCAGTGAGGATCCAGTGCGGACCGACCGACCCATCCGGAGTCGGTCCCGTCCGGCTGTTCCAGAGATAAGCACCAGGATTGGAGCCGGCATGACACCGAAACCCGAGCCAAGCTCAACCGGCTCCCCGGCATCCACGGGCAGCGGTCGGACGCGACTCCGGATCGCCGTCCGGCGTGCGTCGGACGCCTTCGATCTGGCCAGCTCGTCGGCCAGGACGCTGGGCTCCCAGCTGTCCGCGACGGCGCAGACGACACGTTCCCGCGCGAAGGCGACGACGACTGCGCTGCAGACGCTGCCCGACTCGACCCTGCGTGGCCTTGCGGTGAGCTCGCTCGGCCTCGGAGCCGGCTTCTACCTCGCCGGTGTCCCGCGGCTGGCGACCGCGGCCGCGGTGACACCGGCGATGATCCTCGGCGCAGCGATCATCACGCGCCCGGGCGATCCGGTCAGCGGGGCCGCGACCAGCACTTGAATTGGTGTGCTGGCGTCGATCGTCAGCGCGGCCAGCCTCGTGCCGATCCTCGTCGCGGGCCCGCTCGCCGACCAGATCTCGGGGGCGACCGTAATCGCCCTCGCGGCGATCGGGGTGCTGATCGTGGCCGGCTGGTCAGGAGCGCTGTTTGGGCCACGGGCAACTGCCGGCTGAGTCGCTGACCGGCCGAGCGGCGTTCAACGCGATCCGCCGCTGATCCTGAGGGCCCGCTAGCGCGCGGGCCGACGAGGTGGCTTGCGGCAAGAGCGGCCCGCAACTGCGGCCGATCCAGCCCAAGCGAGGCGGCGACCCGGCCGACGACCTCGCGGGTCAGGAACTGGCGCAGCACCTCGGCTGCCTGTTCGTTCGTCGTGACGGAGCTGAGGAGCGCGACGAACGGCGAGTCGGCGACGTCCCACGTTTCCAGGTCAAGCTCTGCAACCAGGCTCGTGTGGCTTGGGCAAACGGTTGACAATGGGACTATATCTTCCTATTATTTGCATGCCACAGGCCCAGGCGAGGAGCGACTGACCGACCGATGGCCACCCGCCCGGCCAGGACACCGGGAAGCCCGGTTTCCTCGTTGCCCAAACGGCCTTGCGTCCTGCGTGTGCAGGATCTGACGAAGGAGGCGTCCCATGAGGATCGTTCGTGTTGCATTGATCGCCGGCTTGCTGGCCATCGCGAGCGTGGGCTTCGCTCCGGGCGCCGTGGCAGCGTACGGTCACGCGGACCAGCCGCTTGCTCAGATCGAGCTGTCACTGAACTGCAACAACCCCGACTTCCCGGGCTGCCAGCCGCCCCCGGTCGGGTTCGGAATGGGCGGCGTGTGGTTGTGGATCGAGATCGACGCAAACGGCACCGCCGACGTTGCCGGCTCGGTATGCGGTCACGTTCGCGGCGAGGGCGGCGGCGCCTCCTCGATCCGTGGCGAGTTCAATTGGACGTTCTCGCCGACGCCCGTCGGCGGGATCCTGTTCGCGGACCCGAACGGCTATTACGTCGTCGACCTCGGGCCGGTCCTGGGCAGTGCGGTGTCGCTCCCGGTGACGCAAGGGCACTACTCGTCGCATCCGCTTCCCGGGGTCGCGATCGAGCTCCAGGTTGCTCCATCAGGGCCCTAGCGGACCGACGCAACGACGCTCACCGAGCGGGCTGCGGATCAAACCGCCGCCCGCTCTGTCGTGCGGGAACCCTCGTCGCTCGGAGGCTAGAGCCGAACGGGACGTCGACTGGTTCGGTTGGAGCGACGATCCCCTGGGACACCGGCCAAGCGATAAGGCGGCTGACCTCGGGTGAACGGCGCGCCGATATGTTCATATTGTCAGATTGCGTCGCCTCTTGACGATGGGCCGATATCTTCCTATTCTGCCGCTCGTGCGACGCAAGGAAGGGACGCTCGTCCCGCTCGAGGTCTCGATCCTCGCGGCCGTCCTGGAGCTTCGCGGGCGCGGGATCGCAGAGGCTCATGGCTTCCTGTTGGCCAAGGAGCTGCGCGACGGGCGGCACGCGCGCCGGCTGACTGCCTACGGCACGCTCTACAAGGCGCTCGATCGCCTCGAACGCGCCGGCTGTCTCGCCAGCCGCTGGGAAGATCCGCTGGTCGCCGCGGGCGACGGCCGACCCCGGCGGCGCTTCTATCGGCTGACGCTCAACGGCGAGGCCGCGCTCGCCGAGGCGATCGTCGGCCGAGCGCGACGCAACGCCCCCGCGCTCCGCGGCGGTCCAGCCGTCATGAACGGCTCGCCGGTCGTCGGCCTCGTTCGCGGCTGGGTCGGTCTCTATACCCGCGGCCTGCCTCCGGAGCCGCGCGCCGCGCGTCGCGACGAGGTCGACGACGACCTGTGGTGCGAGCACGAGGAGGCGGCGGCGCTCGGGCGCTCGGCGCGCTCGCTCGACGCGAACCTCCTGCTGCGCCTCCTCTTCGGGATGCCCGCCGACATCAGTTGGCGCCTGGCGTACCGCGGACACGCGCCGGCAGCGAGACTGGCGAGGAGCCCGGCAATGAGCACCAGCATCCTCGGTGTGCTCGCCGTCGTAGCCGGGTCATCTCCGGGGTTCCTGCTGATCCTCTCCGGTCTCTTCGGCGACGCCATGTGGACCTGGGGCGGCACCGTGGTACTCCTGGTTCTGGGGGCGATGGCGTTCTTGGCAGCCGCCCTCGGCCTTGCCTGGCGGTTCCAGGATCGAGTCAGCCTGCTGAGCGTCGCCGGTGCCCTGTTGGCGGCATGGGGAGCCTTCTTGATCATCGCGGGCGGTCACCCGTTGATCGTGACGCTTCCGGTCGGGTCGGCCATGCTGATGTGGGATCTCGCCCGCATCGGCGTCGTTCCATGGCTCCTCGCGATCGCGCACGCGGCAAGCGTGATCGGTCTCGCGGTCGCTCTCGTTGGGGTCACGTTCCTCGCCCCCCTTGGAATCCTCTACCCGGTGACCTGGGTCGCGATCGGCGTCTCGCTGGTCCGTGGGGTGCCCGTGCCTCGCGCGACGGGCGCCTGACCGACCGTCCCGATCCTCCGTGCTCGACCCTGGTCGAGCCTCGAACGACGGGTGCTTGGACTCGTCGGCTAACACGACAAATCCGTTCAGGCACGCCCGAGCGTGAGCCCCGGCCCGCGAGGGTCGGGATTTCTGTCGTGAAGGTTTGGCCCGGCTGGATCGTCATGTCATCGTGAGGCGATCGTCCGAGGTCATCGAGATGGCAGACAGCCGGCCCGCCCTGGCCGGACAGCCGACCGAGCGCGCGCAGGCCTTCCTGCGCCTGGCCGACGAGCACCTCGACTCTGCCTACCGCCTCGCGCGCGCGATCCTGCACGACGCGACCGACGCACAGGACGCCACCCACGACGCGTTCGAGCAGGCCTGGCGGAAGTGGTCGACGCTGCGCGACCCGGCCCGGTTCGAGCCGTGGTTCGACCGGATCCTCGTCAACACCTGCCGCGACCGGCTGCGGTCCACCCGCCGCCAGGCGACCGACATCTCGGCCGAGGTCGCCATCACCGCCGGCGACCAGTTCGGTCAGGCCAACGACCGCGATGTCCTGGCCAACGCGATCGCCGCGCTGTCGCCGGATCACCGCGTGGTCGTCGCCCTCCGCTACTACCGCGACCTGCCGGTCGACGAGATCGCCGGCCGGTTGGGCATCCCGGCGGGCACGGTCCAGTCGCGCCTCCATTACGCCCTGAAGCGCCTCCACGCCGCCATCGACACCGCCGACGGCAAGGGAACCATCCGATGACCGACGACCAGCTCGAACTGCGCCTGCGGGACTGGTACCGCGCCGAGATCCCGGCCGACGAGACCGCGCCAACCGCCCTGCGGGCAGGTCTGATGACGATCCCCCGCGTGTCGGTGCTTCCGGGGCGAAGGTTCCGGTCCCGGCGCGAGGTCGCGCTGCTCGCCGCCGCGGCCCTCGTGGCCACTGCGATCGTGGGCGGATCACTCCTGGTCGGGTCGGGCATCGTCAAGGTGCCGTCGGTCCCGCCGTCGATCGTGCCGCCGACGGCAAGCTCGACGCCTACTGCGACCGCTTCTCCGAGTGGTGCCGTCGTCGCCAGCCCGACTCCGCCGCTCGTGACGCCGTCGTCCAGTCTCGGACCCTGTTTGACAGCTGGCGACGCCCTACCCGCCGTCGACGGTAAGGGCCTCCAGGGAATGGGCCAGAGTCGTGGGGTCTACGTGGCCGGTCGGTCGCCCCGGCTGTGGGCCGTCAATCCGGGCCAATCGTCGGCAACCCTGATCGCATCGCTCTCGCCCGTTCCCGTCTTCATGGACGTCCTTGACATCTCGCCCGACGGATCGAACGCCCTGATCGAACTCGGCTCCGGCGGCAATTCCAGTACTGAATGCGATGGCCTTTACCTCGTCCGGACAGACGGCTCGGGAGCGATCCGACAAGTGATGTTCGGCACTGGTCGCCTCCTCACGGGGGCCTTCTCGCCCGACGGCCGCCGGATCGCATATTCCCGATCGTGGGACCCCGGAACGGTCACCACGCTCGATCTCGAGACCAGCGCGAGCGTCAACCAGCTCTGCGGCAGCCAGTACTCGAGCTTCCAGATGCAGTGGTCGCCGTCTGGCGAGAGGATTGCGGTCGATTGCGACTTCAGCCTCACGATCCTCAATGCCGCCGGCACGACTGCTCCGGTGAGGTTCATGACAGGCGGCGATCCCCTGGCGTTCAGCTGGACCGATGATCGCCACCTCGTCGTTGCAACCGACCGGGGCGAGGCGTACTCCTTCGACGTCGAATCGCAAACGTCGAGTCTCCTCGGGCGCTTCGCCGACGCCGAGATCGAAATCGTCAGCACGACGGGAGTCTTCTCGCCGGATGGGCGCTGGTTGGCATATCACGGCGGCGAACGTGGCGACGTGCCCGGCAACGACTTCACGGAGGTCGGCTATCTGGTGCCGACATCGGGCGGGACACCGACCCGCATTCCTGGTGAAGTCAACGAGTCGACGACCTGGTCGGGCGACAGTCGAGCACTTGTCTCCATCAGCAGCCAAGACAGTGACTTGATCCTCGTGCGGATGGACGTCGAGAACCTCCAGAGCTCCACGATCGGGACGATTCTTGACCAGGCTTCGTACCTCGATGTCTACCGACAGGGCATCTGGCGGGTCCCGTGACTTGCGTGGCGGCTGGTTCAATGAGACGTCAGGTCGTCGTGGCGACCTGCATCGCCGTGATCACGGCGGGCTGCACAAGCGGGATCGCGACCCCATCCGCATCACCAGAAGCCACGGTTGGCCCGGCTACTTCTCCGTCACCGGCGGCGGTCCCGAGCGGCATCGCCACGCCGGCGTCCCTGCCGGACGGTCGGGTCCTGTTCCACCGCACCGGCGCTGACGAGGTCGAGCGCTACTTCACGATCAACACTGATGGCTCGAACGAGACAGCCGTCTACGAGGCGGAAGGCTGCTCATGCGCGCACCTCTCGGCCGACGGGAAACGTATCCTCACCATCGGGGAGACCGGGCACGGGACGTGGTCGCTCCTGACGATGAACCTGGACGGGACTGACCACGTCACGACCGACCCATCGATCGCTACGCTGAACCTCTACATCGGCGCGACGAGCTCGGACGGACGCGCCCTCGCCTTCGAGGGCGTGGACGAGACAGTTCGGGCCAATACCGGGCTCTGGATCGCATCGCCTACCGTCACGGACGCGAGGCAGGTGACGCCGCTCCTCGAGGGCTGGGGCGGCGCGGGGCCCTTGGGCGTCACCCCGGACGGGTCGAAGATCGTGTTCTTCGTCGACACCGGACCTCTCGGTGGCGTCACGCACGCTGGCGACCTGTATGTCATCAACTCGGATGGCAGCAGCCTTCGCCAGCTCAACCCGATCGGAAGCAAGCTCGAGGACGTAGGCATGCCCGTCGCCAGCCTCTCACCGGACGGTCGACAAGCGGCGTTCGGCGTGGACAACGGCGTCTGGGTCGTCGACCTCGAGGGCGGCGATGCCACGGCGATCACGCCTCGGACCGGCTATGCCTGGGCCGTCCAGTGGTCACCCACGGGCGAATGGCTCACGTACACGCGCTTCCATGGTCACACCACAGCGGTCGCGCTCGTCCGGCCCGACGGCACCGATGACCACGAGATCACGGCGCCGGTCGAAACGGACGAGGCGAACGCCGCTGTGTGGTCCCCGGACGGGAAGTACCTCCTCGTCCCGCGGGATAGCGACACGACACTCGACGGACCCCGTGAGCTCTGGATCATGGACCTGGAGGGACGCTGGATCGGCCAGGTGACGCACGAGCCGTCGAACTACGCCACGTACAGTTGGGCGCCCGCCGGTTGACCGCGAACGGTGACGCGGCGACCGGCCTTCGCCGGCTGATCCCGGGATTGTGGTCAGGGTCTGGCGGAGGATCGGGGTACGCTGAGCCCGTGGCCACTGCCCCGCCGACCGCCGATCCGCTCGCCCCGTTCAGCCCCGCCGTCCGGGCCTGGTTCGAGGCGACGTTCGAGGCGCCCACCCAGGCGCAGGCCGAGGGCTGGGCGGCGATCAGCGAGGGCCGCCACACGCTGATCCACGCCCCGACCGGCAGCGGCAAGACGCTCGCGGCGTTCCTCTGGACGCTCGACCGGCTGGCCGCCCGCCCGCGGCCGCCCGCCGCCAAGGGCCAGACGGGCTCGGTCCGCGTCCTCTACATCAGCCCGCTCAAGGCGCTGACCTACGACGTCGAACGCAACCTCCGGGCCCCGCTCGCCGGGATCGCGCTCGCGGCCGCCCGCCTGGGTGCGCCCGTCCCCGACATCACGGTCGCGAGCCGCACCGGCGACACGCCGGCCGAGGATCGCCGCAACATCGCTCGCCGCCCGCCGGACATCCTCATCACGACGCCCGAGTCGCTCTACCTGATGCTCACGAGCCAGGCCCGAGAGGTCCTCAGCGGCGTCGAGCACGTGATCGTCGACGAAGTCCACGCGATCGCCGGCTCGAAGCGCGGCGCCCACCTCGCCCTGACACTCGAACGCCTCGACCACCTCGTCACGAAGGGCGACGCCGACGGCGGCGACAAGCGGCGTCCACCGCAGCGGATCGGCCTGAGCGCGACGCAGCGCCCGCTCGAGACGATCGCCCGCTTCCTCGGCGGCGTCGGGCCCGGCCGCGACGTGACGATCGTCGATGCCGGCACTCGCAAGCCGCTCGAGCTCCAGGTCATCGTCCCGATCGAGGACATGACCGCGCCCGGCGAGGTCCTGCCGCTCGACCAGCAGCCCGGCGGCCCGGCGACGAACCCCGAGGCGAGGACGAGCATCTGGCCCGCGATCCACCCGGCGATCCTCGAGCTGATCCGGCAACACCGGTCGACCATCGTCTTCACCAACAGCCGCCGTCTCGCCGAGCGCCTCGCCCAGCGCCTCAACGAGCTGGCCGGCGAAGAGCTCGTCCGCGCCCACCACGGCAGCATCGCAAGGGAGCAACGGCTAGCAATCGAGGAGGAGCTCAAGGCCGGCCGCCTCCCGGCGCTCGTCGCGACGAGCTCTCTCGAGCTCGGCATCGACATGGGCGCGGTCGACCTCGTGATCCAGGTCGAGTCGCCGACGAGCGTCGCCCGCGGCCTGCAGCGGGTCGGCCGGGCCGGCCACCAAGTCGGCGCCCCGTCGAAGGGCGTGATCTTCCCGAAGTACCGTGGCGACCTGCTCGAGGCGGCCGTCGTGGCCCAGCGGATGCACGCCGGCGCGATCGAGGCGACGACGCTGCCGCGGAACCCGCTCGACGTCCTCGCCCAGCAGCTCGTCGCGATGACGGTCATGGACAAGTGGGCGGTCGACGACATCCTCCGGACCGTGACCCGGGCCACGCCCTACGAGACGCTCAGCCGCGAGGTCCTCGAGGGCGTGTTGAACATGCTCGCCGGCGCCTACCCGTCCGACGAGTTCGCCGAGCTGAAGCCGCGCATCACCTGGGACCGCGTCACTGACGTCGTCGAGGGCCGGCGCGACGCGCGCGTCGTCGCGATCACCAGCGGCGGCACGATCCCGGACCGCGGGCTGTACGGCGTATTCATGGTCGGCGAGGCGGGGACGCCAGGCCGGCGCGTCGGCGAGCTCGACGAGGAGATGGTCTACGAGAGCCGGGCCGGCGAGGTCATCACCCTCGGCGCGAGCTCGTGGCGGATCGAGGAGATCGGCCACGACCGGGTCACGGTGTCGCCCGCGCCCGGCGTCCCCGGCAAGCTGCCGTTCTGGCACGGCGACGCGCTCGGTCGGCCGATCGAGCTGGGGCGGGCGCTCGGAGCGTTCGTCCGCGAGGTCGAGGACGACCTCAACCGAGGCGCCCGCGGGCGCAAGGCGGCGACCGACCGGCTGCGGGCCGACCACGACCTCGACGAGCTCGCGGCCGAGAACCTCGTCGCGTACCTCGAGGACGAGCGGGAGGTCGTCGGCGCCCTGCCGACTGACCGGCGGATCGTCGTCGAGCGGTTCCGGGACGAGCTCGGCGACTGGCGGCTCGTGCTGCTGACGCCGTTCGGTGGCCGCGTCCACGCTCCGTGGTCGCTCGCGCTCGAGTCGCGGATCGGCGAGAAGCTGGGTGCGGAGGTCCAGACGATCTGGTCCGACGACGGGATCGCGATCCGCCTGCCCGACTCCGAGGTCGCGCTCGAGGGCGTGGCCCAGCTGTTGTTCCCGGACCCCGAGGAGGTCGAAGACCTCGTCGTCTCGCAGGTGTCGTCGTCGGCGCTGTTCGCGTCGCGCTTCCGCGAGAACGCGACGCGGGCGCTGCTCCTGCCGCGCCGCCGGCCCGGGACGCGGACGCCGCTCTGGCAGCAGCGCCAGCGGGCCGCCGATCTGCTGGCGGTCGCCTCCCGCTACGGATCCTTTCCGATCCTCGTCGAGACCTATCGCGAGGTCCTCTCGGACGTGTTCGACCTGCCCGCGCTGCGGGACGTGCTCGGCGGCGTCGCCTCGCGGGAGATCACGGTCCACGGCGTCGAGACCGCCCGGGCGTCGCCATTCGCAAGCTCGCTGCTGTTCGACTACGTCGCCGCCTACATGTACGACGGCGACGCGCCGCTGGCCGAGCGCCGGGCCGGCGCGCTGACGCTCGACCGCGACCTGCTCCGCGAGCTGCTGGGCCAGGAGGAGCTGCGCGAGCTGCTCGACCCCGACGCGCTCGCCGACCTCGAGCTGAGCCTCCAGGCGCTCACCGACGACCGCAAGGCGACGACCGCCGACCAGCTCCACGACCTGCTGCGGCGGCTGGGCGATCTCTCGGCCGACGAGGTGGCGGCCCGCTCCGAGGGCGGCGCGGCCGTGGCGGACCTGTGGATCGTCGACCTCGTCGCGTCGCGGCGCGCCGTCCGTGCCCGGATCGCCGGGGAGGAGCGCTGGATCGCGATCGAGGACGTGGCGCGGTACCGCGACGGGGTCGGCGTGGCGCCGCCGGTCGGCGTTCCGGACGCGTTCCTGGGACCGGCGGCGGCGGCGCTCGAAGGCCTGCTCGCCCGCTACGCCCGGACCCACGGCCCGTTCCTGACCCCGGATCCCGCCCGTCGCTGGGGGCTGCCGGTCGGGGTCGTCGAGACGGCCCTCGAGCGGCTGCTCGAGAACGGCACGATCCTCCGCGGCGAGTTCCGGCCGGGTGGCGCGGAGCGCGAGTGGCTCGACCCCGACGTGCTCCGGGTCCTCCGCCGGCGGTCCCTTGCCCGGCTGCGGCGCGAGGTCGAACCCGTCGACCCGGCCGCGCTCGGCCGGTTCCTGCCCGCCTGGCACGGCGTCACCGCGTTCGGCGAGGCCGCCCCGGAGCTCCGGCCGTCGGCCGCGCTCGAGCGCCTCGCCGAGGTCGTCGACCAGCTCGCCGGCCTGCCGATCCCGGCATCCGTGCTGGAGCGCGACGTCCTGCCGGCGCGGATCCCCGGCTACCAGCCGCGGCTGCTCGACGAGCTGGGGGCGATGGGCGAGGTCGCGTGGGTGGGGCGGGGGAGCCTCGGCCGCGACGATGGCCGGATCGCGCTCGTCCGGCCCGGCCGCGAGGCCGCCCGGCCGCTCGGCGCCCCCGACGGCCTCGACCGCCCCGCCGGTCCCCGCCACGAGGCGATCCGCGAGCTCCTCGGCCGGCGGGGCGCCTCGTTCTACCGCGAGATCTTCAGCGCGGCCGGCGGCGGCTCCGACCGCGAGGTGCTCGACGCGCTCTGGGACCTGGTCTGGGCAGGCGAGGTCACGAACGACACCTTCGCCCCGCTCCGGGCGCTGCGCTGGAAGCGACCCGCCCGCGACGTCCGGCGCCGGCCCGGCCGTCTCACGTCGCTGGGTCCGCCGGAGGCCGCCGGCCGCTGGTCGCTCGTCGAGGACGTCGTCGCGACGCCGACCGAGCGACTCCACGCGACGGCACTCGCGCTGCTCGACCGGCACGGGGTCGTGACCCGCGAGGCGGTCGCGAGCGAGGGCGTCGAGGGCGGCTTCTCGGCGGTCTACCCGATCCTGCGGATGCTCGAGGAGGCCGGCCGGATCCGGCGTGGCTACTTCGTCGACGGGCTGGGCGCGGCCCAGTTCGCGCTGGCCGGCGCGCTCGAGCGGCTCCGAGCGGTCCGCGAACCTGCCCGCGCGCCGGGCGAGCGCGAGACCTGGCTGCTGGCCGCCGCCGACCCGGCCAACCCGTACGGCGCCGCGATTCCCTGGCCGCGTCGCGGCGAGGCCGACCGCCGGCCATTCCAGCGAGCGGCCGGGGCCTACGTCGCCATCGTCGACGGGTCCGCGGCGCTCTACCTCGAGCGCGGCGGCGGGACGATCCAGACGCTGCCGGCGTCGGACGACCCGGAGATCGCCGACGCGGCCCTGCGGTCGCTCCACGCGCTCGTCGACGATCGGCGAATCCGCGAGCTGGTCATCACGAAG
Organism: uncultured Chloroflexia bacterium; assembly: GCA_963845925.1. Classification (GTDB taxonomy): domain Bacteria; phylum Chloroflexota; class Limnocylindria; order Limnocylindrales; family CSP1-4; genus CF-46. The sequence continues at coordinate 97,030 of CAWJUA010000025.1, read as the reverse complement.
GTCGACGGCGGTCCGGTCGGCGAGTCGCCGCTGCGCGATCGGCTCGTCGCAGCCGGCTTCAGCGCCGGGTACCGCGGGCTGGTTCTCCGCGCCGGTCGCTGACCGGCGACACTGGCCACATGCCCGAGGGCGACACGCTGTTCCGGACCGCGGCCGGCCTCCGGCCGTACCTCGTCGGCCGCGCGGTGACGGCCGCCCGGGCGACGCGTCCCGGTCCCCAGATCGAGCGGGTCGTCGGCTCGACGGTCGACGCGGTCGAGTCCCACGGCAAGAACCTCGTCATTCGCTTCGACAACGGCCTCGAGCTGCGGACGCACATGCGGATGAACGGCTCGTGGCACCGCTACCGCCCCGGCGAGCGCTGGCGGCGGCCTCCGGCGCGGGCGCGGGTCGTGCTCGAGGTCCCCGGCGCGGTGGCGGTCTGCTTCGACGCGCCGGTCGTCGAGCTGTTCGAGCAGCGGGCCGAGCCGCTCCACCCGTCGCTGTCGGCGCTGGGTCCGGACCTGCTCGATCCCGCATGGGGCGAGGCCGAGGCGGCCGAGGCGCTCCGCCGGCTGCGCCATCCTGCCCGCGCGGACTGGCCGATCGCCGCGGCGCTGCTCGACCAGCGGGCGCTCGCCGGGATCGGCAACATCTGGCGGAACGAGACGCTGTTCGAGGAACGCGTCGACCCGCTCGCACCGGTCGCGGTCGCTCGATGACGACGACGCTCAACCGGCTGGTCGCGACCGCCCGCCGGCTCCTCGTCGACAGCGCCCGGCACGCGCCCGGCCGCGCCCGGATGCGGGTGTACGGCCGCGCCGGGCGGCCGTGCCCGCGATGCGGAGCGCTCGTTCGGTCGGCGGCACTCCCCGGGGACGTGCCGCGGACGACGTACTGGTGTCCTTCGTGCCAGCGCTCGGAGGCGGCCCGGTGACGGAGCTCGACATCGCCTGCCGCGGATTGCCGGACGGCGAGGCCTGGATCTGCGACGTCGCGGTCGACATCGAGGGCGGCACCTCGACCCGCCACGTGGTCGCGGTCGCGTCTGCCGATCTCATCCGCCTCGACCCCGGCGCCCGCGACCCGCATCTCCTGGTCGATCGGTCGTTCCGCTTCCTGCTCGAGCGCGAGCCGAACACGTCGATCCTGCGCTCGTTCGACCTGATGGAGATCGCCCGCTACTTCCCGGAGTTCGAGTCGGCGATTCGGGGTCGCTGAGCGTTAGATGACAACGACTCCGCCGGCCGGAGGCAGTCGGCCGAGCGTCAGCGCCCCGAGGATCTCGTCGGTGTCCAGGGGGTAGTCGGTCCGCCAAGTCGATCTGATCGAATGCAGTGCACTCCGATTCGCCCGCGAGTCGGCGAGCACGATCACCACCCGATCGATCTCGCCATCGCGCCGCTTCAAAGCCACCCGACGTTCGAACGACTGGGCGTCGCGGAGCCGAGTTTCCGCTTCGACCCCAACTGTCTCGCGGCCGTCGCTGATTGTCGCGTCCCAAGCCCGCTGGTCGCCGACGCGAGACAGAGGGACCTCCGTGCGAATGCGGAGCGACGGCCCAACGGGCGCCAGAAAACGCCTCAGGAGGGCGACGTGGCCAGCATCTCGAAGCGGGTCGCCGCCGGCGTATGCCCGCAGCCAGAGATCCAGGCCGACGACTGCGCACAGCTCCGAGGCCTCGACGATGTTCAGCCACGGCGCCGCGCCGCGCTCGATCCGGCTCACCTCCGCGTGAGACATGCCGGCGGCGCGGGCCACGGCGATCTGGCTGAGGCCCGCACCTTCGCGGGCCGCTCTGATTTCGGCTCCGAGCGTCACCAGATGCTGACGCCCGCGACGTGTCCCGCGATCACGAATGCGCTCGGGCATGATCGCATGGTCGCCGACGGCGCTCGACTGGCGATTAGCTGCGGCTGCTCGCGCTGCGAGCGCAGTGGGGCATCGGTTCGGCAACCCGTTGATCCCTGCTCGGAGGCCGAGATTCTCAGTCGCCCTTGCTCGCACTGCGAGCGGCACGGGCCAGGGCGATGCCGGGATGCGCGCCTGTGCTCGTACCGCGAGCGCGCGAGGGCGCCGCCGTATCATCGGCGCGAGATGTGCGAGCACTACGTCGCCCGGGCCACCGAGCCGTTCCGGCTCGATGAGCTGTGGCCGTTCACGGAGCGGCTCGAGCGGTTCGGCATCGCCGGCTGGGGCTGGGGCGCATCGTGGGCGATGGACGACGGCAGTCTCTGCTCGTACCGCGACATCCGGGCGTTCCGCGACGATCCGGGGCGCGACGAAGTGGGGCGAGTCGAGACGACCGCGGCGCTCGTCCACCTGCGGCGGCCCTCGAAGCTCTCGACGCTCGGCATCCCCGACACCCAGCCGTTCGACGACCCGGCCGGCCGTTTCGCCTTCAGCCACAACGGCGACCTCCGCGAGATCGCGACGTGGCGCAAGCGCTATCGCGACCAGGGCCGGATCCACGGCAAGGCCGACACCGAGGTCGGAGCGCGCTGGCTCGAGGATCGCTGGAACGGCACGGCCCCCGGCACGCTCCTCCACGAGCTCCACGACCAGTTCAAGGGCCAGGCGAACCTCGCCACGATCAGCGTCGGCGGCGACGTCGCGGCCTACGCCGGCAACACCGAGAACCCCGTTTTCACCTTTCGCCTAGGGCGGATCGGGCTCGCCGCGACCGGGATCTACTCGCTCGACCGATCGCTCTTCCGCTTCGTCGCCCCGGAGGCCACCGAGCGTCGGCTCGTCCGCGTCGGCGGCGCCGTGGTGCTCGACCGTAACGGGGGGCCGGCTCAGGCGTCGTAGGGCTTGCGGGCGGGGCGTAGGATCGCGCCGGGGGAGAGGGAGCGGCAGATGGCGGTCGCGGCGACCGGCGACATCTCGGCGAGCGGGCGGCCCACGAAGCTTCTGCCGCTTGGCCACCTCGCACGCATCTCGCTCTACTGGCTCGGCCTGACCGCGATCGATGGCGCGGTCGGTCTGTTCGCACAGAACCAGCTCAACTTTGGGCCGTATGCCGTCGACCCACTCGAGATCGGCCGGACGCTGTTCCTGATCTCGCTGCCGGTTGGACTCGTCTCCATCCTCATCCAGCCGACGGTCGGCTCGATCAGCGACTACACGATCACCCGGTGGGGCCGCCGCAAGCCGTACATCGTGATCGGCTCGCTGCTCGACCTCGTGTTCCTGCTGGGAATCGCCTCGGCGAACTCCGTCATCGCCCTCGCGGCCTTCACCATCCTGCTCTCGTTCAGCACGAACATCGCCCGTGGGCCATTCCAGGGCTACGTCCCGGACCTCGTCGCCGACCAGCAGGTCGGGTTCGCGAGCGCGATGGTCGGGCTCATGCAGATCCTGGGCAACGTAACGGGGTTCCTCGCGGTGAACCTCGCCGTGATCTTCGGCCGCATCGAATACGCGATCTTCGTTGTGGCGATCGTGGAACTGATCACGATGTCCGCTGTAGTTCTCCGCGTCGAGCCGGGACGGCCGGCGAAGGACCGCGAGGGCCGTTCGTGGCTCTTGATCGCCGGCGAGACATGGGGCACCGACATCCTCCGCGAGCGGTCGTACGTCTGGCTTCTGACGTCGCGCTTCTTCTTCCTGATGGGCGGATCGGTCCTCGTGAACCTGCTGATCACGTACCTCAAGCAAACGCACGGCCTGGACGAGAAGGCGGCCAACGGTGTCTATACAATCGCCCTGGTCCTCGTGGTGCTGGCGAACCTGATCTCGATCGTGCCAAGCGCCCGCATTTCGGACCGGACCGGCCGCAAGCCGGTCATTTACGTGGCCTGTGCGATCGGTTTCGCCGGGGTCACGCTGGCGGCGGTGGCGCCCGCAGTCCCGATCGCGATCGTCGGTGCGGCGCTCTTCGGCGCCTCGGCTGGCACGTTCCTCGCCGTCGACTGGGCTCTGATGACCGACATCATCCCGCGCGCCTCGTCGGGGCGGTACATGGGCCTTTCGAACGTGGCCACGACGGCGTCGACGGTCTTCGCGGTGATGACCGGCGGGCTGATGATCGACTTCGTGAACTCGGCCCTGGGGATCGGGGCCGGTCCGCGGGCGGCCTTCCTGCTCGGCGCGGTCTACTACGTCGTGGCAGGGCTCACACTGCGACCCGTCGTCGAGCCGCGGCGCGGCCGCGCGGGCTCGACGCCGCCTTCGCCGCCGAGCGCGCCGTCCGACCCCATTCCCGACGCCGGGGCGGCCGCGTAGCTCAAGTCGAAGGGCTCAGCCCGAAGTACGCCCTGACGCGCTGCGGCACCTCTCGTCGCGGCGGCAGCCGCAGCTCGCCGAGCTTCGAGCGCCACCACGAGACGTGGAGGAAGTCGAACGGCTCGGGCTTGCGCCAGAGATACGGCACGAGTGCCCACAGGAACACGAGGTAGTCGAGCCGGAGCGGCCGCGCCCCGAAGCCGAACAGCGCCTGGAGCTGGAGGATCGTCAGCGGCAGCGTCGCGAGGCTGAGCAGCGCCGACGCGGCGAGGAACACGAGACCCCACAGCCGGGCCCGCGGCGCGAGGATCGGCAGGAACACGACCGGCGCCCACTTCATCCACGTCGCGACCGACCAGAGCAGCCCGGCCACCACCGGGCCGGTGAACTGGGCGCCCCACAGCATCAGCGTCAGCAGCAGGTTGATGTTGCCCGTGTCGAGGTTCGCCCCGATCGGGAAGCCCAGCAGCACCACGAGGATCGCGGTCTCGAGCGGCCGCTGGCGGTACGCCCAGTGGACGGTCCAGAGCCAGAGGAAGATCGTGCCGCCGCGCCAGACGAACCAGGCGACGTCCCACGGCAGCAGCGCCCACGGCGCGAAGACCGGCAGCATCCACGGCGCGTAGACGTACGGCAGGAACGGGCCGGTCGGGTGGTACGGGTCGCCGCCGCCGAGCCAGATCCGGACCCCGGCCCAGTACGCCCGGGCATCCGCGCCGGCCGGTTCGCCGCGGGCGACGACGCCGGCCGCGATCAGCCCGAACGTGATGATCAGCAGCGTCATCGCGATGATCCGCCGCCGATCGTGGAGGCGCGACAGCTCGCGTCGGAGCGCGCGCCGATGGACCGCCAGTCGGCGCCGCGTCGGCGTCGCGGTCACGGCCGGTCCCGCCACCGAGTTCGGCACGCCCGCTCGAGCCATCGGCGCATTCTCCCACGGCTCTCCGGGCCCGGCGTCGAGATCGGCGGCCGGGATGCGTCGGATGCATCAGGTCCGGCGGTCGATCGGTCGGCTATCCTCCCGTGGATGGGCGACGGGACCGTCATCATCATCGGCGGCGCCGAGGACAAGGTCCGCGACCGGGTGATCCTCAACCGGTTCGTGACGCTCGCGGGCGGCCGCGACGCGACGATCGCGGTCGTCTCGACCGCGTCGTCGCTGGGCGCCGAGGCCGGCGAGCGCTACCGCCAGATCTTCACCGAGCTGGGCGTCGCCAAGGTCCACACGCTCCACGCGGTGACGCGGCCGCAGGCGAACGACGAGACCGCGGCGCTCGCGGTCCGCGACGCGACGGGCATCTTCCTGACCGGCGGCAACCAGCTCCGGCTGTCGTCGACGATCGGCGGGACGCGCCTCGCCGACGCGATCCTCGAGCGGTTCCGAAAGGGGCCGTCGTCGGCCGGGACGTCCGCGGGCGCGTCGGCGATGTCGTCGCACATGATCGCGTTCGGGGCGTCGGGCGCGACGCCGAAGCACCGGATGGCCCAGATCGCGGCCGGCCTCGGGATGCTGCCGGGCGTCATCGTCGACCAGCACTTCCAGCAGCGGAACCGGCTGGGGCGGCTGCTGTCGCTGATCGCCCAGAACCCGTCGCTGCTCGGCCTCGGCGTCGACGAGGACACGGCCGGCGTGGTCGGGCCCGACGGCGTGATGGAGGTCATCGGCCGGGGCTCGATCACGGTCGTCGACGGCTCCGCGTCCGAGACCGACGCGTGGGAGATCAAGGGCCACAAGCCGCTGATGATCAGCGGCGTCGTGCTCCACTCGCTGCCGGCCGGCTACCGCTTCGACCTCCGCCGCCGCCAGCGCCTCGCGACCCCGACGCTCCACGCGATCCAGGGCGGAGGCGAGGCCGCCTCGTCGTAACAAGGTCGCCGGGAGCGACCGTGGCGAGGCCCCGCGAGCGACGGGTACACTCGGGACCGGCGATCCCAGCACGGAACGAGCGGCAGGAGGGCTCGCGTGGCGCAGGCGGCACCGAAACCTCGGGCGAAGGCGGCAGCGTCGAAGGCCGCGGCCCCACGCCGCCGCGCGGCGGACTCCCCGGGGAGTGGCCCCGCGCCGACCCTCCGCATCGTCGAGACCCGGATCCTCCGCGGCCCGAACTACTGGGCGCGCGAGCCCGTCGTCCGGATGCTCGTCGACCTCGGTGTCCTCGAGGAGTACCCCAGCAACAAGATCCCCGGCTTCAACGACGCCCTGATCAACCTATTGCCCAGTCTCGAGGACCACGCCTGCAGCCTCGGCCGGCGCGGCGGGTTCATCACCCGGCTCAAGGAGGGCACCTGGGCCGGCCACATCGCCGAGCACATCGCGCTCGAGCTCCAGAACCTCGCCGGCACCGACGTCCGCCACGGCAAGACCCGCAGCACCGGCGAGTACGGCCACTACAACGTGATCTACGAGTTCCGCGAGGAGAGCGTCGGCATCGAGGCCGGCAAGCTCGCGGTCGCGCTCGTCAACCACCTCGTCGCGCCGACCGACCCCGACAACCAGCTCGACTTCATGGCCGAGCTCGAGCGCCTGATCCGGCTCGCCGAGCGCCAGGCGTTCGGGCCCAGCACGCAGGCGATCCTCGACGAGGCCGCGAGCCGCGACATCCCGTACATCCGCCTCGACCGCCACTCGCTCGTCCAGCTTGGGCAGGGCGTCCACCAGCAGCGGATCCGGGCGACGATGACGAGTCGCACGTCGGGCATCGCCGTCGACATCGCGAGCGACAAGTCGCTGACGAACCGCCTCCTCGATTCGGCCGGCCTGCCGGTCCCCAAGAGCGCCGTCGTCGAGACCGAGGACCAGGCCGCCGACGCCGCGAACCGGATCGGCTACCCGTGCGTCATCAAGCCGCTCGACGGCAACCACGGCCGCGGCGTGAACCTCGACCTCCGCAGCGAGGAGGCCGTCCGCAAGGCGTTTCCCCTCGCCCGCGCCGAGAGCCGGAGCGGCGACCTCGTCGTCGAGAGCTACGTCGCGGGCAACGACTACCGCTGCCTCGTGATCGGCGGCAAGGTCGCCGCGATCGCCGAGCGCGTCCCGGCGAGCGTCATCGGCGACGGCGAGCACACCGTCCGAGGGCTCGTCGACATCGCGAACCAGGACCCGCGCCGCGGGATCGGCCACGAGAAGGTCCTGACGCGGATCAAGCTCGACGAAGCCGCCGTGGAGCTCATCCAGGCGCAGGGCTACCAACTCGACGTCGTCCCGCCGGAGGGCACCCGGGTCAAGCTCGCCCTGACCGGCAACATGTCGACCGGCGGCACCTCGATCGACCGGACGATCGAGGCCCACCCCGACAACGTCGAGATCGCCGAGACCGCCGCCCAGATCGTCGGGCTCGACGTCGCCGGCATCGACTTCATCTGCCCCGACATCGCGACCCCGGTCCGCGAGACGGGCGGGGCGATCGTCGAGGTCAACGCCGCGCCGGGCTTCCGGATGCACACCCACCCGACCGAAGGCGAGCCGCAGTACGTCGCGAAGCCGGTGATCGACGGCCTGTTCCCGCCCGGCTCGCCGTCGCGCATCCCGATCATCGCCGTGACCGGCACGAACGGCAAGACGACGACGGTCCGGATGATCGCCCACATCCTCAAGCTGATGGGCCGCCGCGTCGGCATGACCTCGACCGACGGCATCGTCGTCGACGGGCGGCTGACGAAGAAGGGCGACATGTCGGGCCCGAAGTCGGCCCAGATGGTCCTCCAGAACCCGAAGGTCGACACCGCGGTCTTCGAGGTCGCCCGGGGCGGGATCCTGCGCGAGGGCCTCGGCTACGACCGGAACGACGTCGCGGTCGTGACGAACGTCACCGGCGACCACCTTGGCCTCGGCGGGATCGACACGATCGGCCAGCTGGCGAACGTCAAGGGCGTCATCGTGGAGGCGGTGCCGCGGTCGGGGAGCGCGGTGCTCAACGCCGACGACGGCCATGTCTACCGGATGGGCCGCCACTGCGCGGGCAAGGTCGTGCTGTTCTCGATGTCGATGAAGAAGGGCGAGGACGGCTTCGACCGGGTCGACGGCCATACCTCGCGGGGCAACGCGGCGTTCGTGCTCGAGCAGGCGCCGGAGGGAGAGCTGATCGTCCTCCGCCACGGACCGCGGACGATGCCGCTCCTCTACACCCACCTGATCCCGGCGACGTTCGGCGGCAAGGCCCGGATGAACGTCGCGAACGCGCTGGCCGCGGCGGCGGCGGCCTGGGCGGCGGGCGCCCACCTCCACGACATCCGGCAGGGCCTGCGGACGTTCTCGACGTCGTTCTTCCAGGCGCCGGGCCGGCTGAACCTGCTCGACGTCGGCGGGGTCCGGGTCGTGATCGACTATTGCCACAACGTCGACGGGATGCGCCAGCTGGCCGACTTCGTGGAACGGATGATGAGCGAGCCGATGTCGAAGGCCGGCCGGATCGGGCCGTCTTCGAACGGCCATGCGCGGACCGGCCGGGCGATCGGCGTGATCGGCATTCCCGGCGACCGGCGCGACGACGACCAGCGCGAGTACGGGGCGATCGCCGCGACGGCGTTCGACGAGATCATCGTCCGCGAGGACAAGAACCTCCGCGGGCGGGCGCCGGGCGAGTCGGCCGGGAACGTGGTCGAGGGCGTGCGCGCGGCTCGGGCCCAGGGCGCCCGGGCGATCAAGGCCGAGAAGCACCTCGAGGAGATGGGCGCGGTCCGGGCGGCGCTTCGGCGAGCGGCGCCGGGTGACCTCGTCGTGTGCTGTGTCGACGACGCGGTCGGGGTCTACCGCGAGGCGATGGCGGCGTCCGGTTCGGCGCGCGGCTCGACGGCCTTCGCCGACCCGGGCGAGCTGGAGGCGCCGGAGGGCTGACTCGGGGCCGCGGCGGCTCGCCGACCGGCAGCCAATCCGTTGTTCCCGCTTGCACCCCGGAATACGATGCATCGGTCCACGTAGAGGAGCTCGTGCGCGGCCGTAGCGCGCCCACCCGAGGAGGACCGAGCATGCGTCGCTGGACATCGTTCGCCGCATCCCTCGCGACCATCGCGATCGTGACCGGGTGCTCGTCGGGAGGGAGCGCCACGCCCGTCCCGACGACGCCGGCGAGCGCCCCGCCGGCAAGCGCCCCGGCCGCGAGTGGCAGCGCCGGCCCGGGCGCGAGCGCGTCCGCAGCCGCATCTGCTGCCTGCAACCCGCCCAGGCAGGACGGCGTGACCCTGACGTTCAGCTCCTTCGGCGGCGTCTACCAGGACGCCCAGAAGAAGGCGTGGCAGGAGCCCTACACGCAGCTGACCGGCGCCCAGTTCCAGAACGACGAGAACTCGTCGAACGCGACGATCAAGGCCCAGGTCGAGGCGGGCCAGGTCACGTGGGACATCGTCGACGTCGGCAACGACTTCGGTCTCGACGCCAACAAGGACCTGCTCGAGCCGCTCGACTACTCCCTGATCCCGAAGGCCGAGATGAACGCCGACCTCACGCTCAGCGACTGGCGCGTGCCGGACATCACCTACGGCGTCGTACTCGGCTACAACACCGACAAGACAGCCGGCAAGGTCCCGGCCGGGTGGGCCGACTACTTCGACACGACGAAGTTCCCCGGCAAACGCGGGGCGTGGGACTACTCCGAGGGCGGCATGTTCGAGTTCGCCCTCATGGCCGACGGCGTCAAGCCGGCGGACCTCTACCCGCTCGATCTGGCCCGGGCGACGAAGAAGCTCGACACGATCAAGGACGACCTCGTGTTCTGGTCGTCGGGCGCCGAGTCGCAGGAGCTGATCGGATCCGGCGAGGTCGCGATGACGATGATCTGGAACGGCCGTGCCTGGAGCGCCAAGAACATCGACCACAAGCCCGTCGAGATCCAGTGGAACCAGCAGATCGTGACCGCGGACTACCTCGTCGTGCCGAAGGGCACGCCGAACAAGGACGCGGCGATGAAGTTCATCGCCTACGCCTCGTGCGCGGCCAACAACGCCAAGCCGTCGGAGTACATCCCGTACGGCCCGACCAACAACAACTCGAAGCCCAACCCCGACAAGGTCAAGGACCTCTCGGTCAGCAACGCCGACGAGAACTCGGCGTACTTCGATGACAAGTACCTCATCGACAACTTCGACGAGGTCGACGCGGCGTGGCAGGCCTGGAAGGGAGGCAGCTGACCGCTCGGGAGGATCGATCCCGCCTCGTCGATCGTGTCTGACGCGGCCGTCGCCAGCACGGCCCAGCGGCGCCGGGGCGTGATCCGCCTCGGCGCCAACCGATGGGCTCTGCTCGCCCTGCCGGCCGTCGTATTCCTCCTGATCTTCTTCCTCGCGCCGCTCGTCGACATGAGCTCCAGGAGCGTGACCGAGCCGCCGGGAGCAGGCCTCTCCAACTACGTCAAGTTCTTCGACCAGGAGTCCTACGTCCGCGTCCTGACCAACACCTTCTGGATCGCGGTGCTCTCAACCGGGGTCTGCCTCCTGATCGGTTATCCCTTCGCGTATCTGATGACGGTCGTGCCGGGACGAGTCGCCGGCCTCCTCGCGATCGCGGTCCTGCTGCCCTTCTGGTCCAGCCTGCTGGTGCGCACCTTCGCCTGGCAGGTGATCCTCCGCGACACCGGGATCATCAACCGGTTCCTCGAGAGCCTCGGCGTGATCTCGGAGCCGCTGCCGCTGATCCGGACGACGGCCGGGGTGATCATCGGCATGTCGCACATCCTGCTGCCGTTCATGGTCCTGCCGATCTGGGCAGTGATGCGGCGGATCGACCCCGAGTACAGCCGCGCCGCGGCGAACCTCGGCGCGTCGCCGGCCCGGGCCTTCTTCCGGATCGTGCTCCCGCTCAGCCTGCCCGGCGTACTCGCCGGCTGCCTGCTGGTATTCGTCCTGGCGCTTGGCTTCTACATCACGCCGGCCCTCCTGGGCGGCCTTCGCGACCAGATGATCAGCCAGCTCATCGTCCAGCAGGTCCAGCAACGTCTCGACTGGGGGTTCGGGACCGCGATGAGCGTGGTGCTGATGCTCATCACGTTCGTCGTCCTGTTCGTGGCGTCGCGGGCGGTCCGCCTGCGGGACGTCTTCGGCAGTGCCGTGGAGGACTGACGTGTGAGCGAATCCTGGCGTCAGCCCAGGCGGATCCTCATGGCGGCGCTTGGCGGGCTGACGGTGTTCTACCTGCTTGCGCCGACGCTCGTGATCATCCCGATGAGCTTCACCGAGGCGAGGATCCTCAGCTTCCCGCCGGAGGGCTTCTCGCTCCAGTGGTACGGCCGGATGTTCACCGATCGCCAGTGGTCGACGGCGATGCTCAACAGCGCCGAGGTCGCGGTCCTGGCCGCGATCCTGGCGACCGTCCTGGGGACGCTCGCGGCCCTGGCCCTGATGCGCGGCAGGTTTCCCGGCAAGACGCTCGTGAACGGGCTCGTCCTCGCGCCCCTGATCGTGCCCGTCGTGATCATCGCGATCGGGATGTTCTCGCTGTACGTGCGATGGCGGATCAGCGGCTCGCTCGTCGGCCTCGTCATCGCCCACACGGCGCTCGCGTTGCCGTTCGTCGTCGTCAGCGTGTCGGCCAGCCTGCGGACGATGGACCGCAATCTCGAGCTCGCGGCCGCGAACCTTGGGGCCGACCCGCGGCGGACGTTCACCCGGATCACGCTGCCGATCATCCTGCCCGGCGTCCTCGCCGGGGCGATCTTCGCGTTCATCACGTCGTGGGACGAGGTCGTCGTGGCGATCTTCCTGACGTCGGCGCGGTTCCGGACGCTACCGGTCGAGATGTGGGAGCAGGTCCGCCAGGTCGTCGACCCGACGGTCGCCGCGGTCGCGACGACGCTGCTCGTCGTGACGACGGTCCTGCTGCTGCTCGTCCTCGTCGTGCGCAGGCAGGCACCGGCTCGATGATCGAGGAGACGGCGGCGCCCCCGACCGAGCGGCCGCCGGCGCTCGTGCTCCGCGGCCTGCGGAAGGTCTACGGGACCGTCGTGGCCTGCGAGGAGGTCGACCTCGTCGTCCGGCGCGGCGAGTTCGTGACGCTGCTCGGGCCCTCGGGCTCGGGGAAGACGACGACGTTGCGGATGATCGCCGGCTTCACGACGCCGTCCGGCGGGTCCATCGAGATTGGCGGCCGGGACATGACACGGGTGCCGGCACATCGCCGGAACGTGGGCATGGTCTTCCAGAACTACGCGCTATTCCCGCACATGACCGCGGCCCAGAACATCGGTTTCCCGCTCCAGATGCGAGGCGTGGCGCGGCAGAGGATCCGCGAGCGGGTCGACGACGTGCTCGAGCTCGTCAAGCTCGATGGCTTCGGCGATCGGTATCCTCGCGAGCTATCCGGCGGCCAGCAACAGCGGATCGCGCTCGCGCGCGCCGTGGTGTTCGGGCCCTCTGTCCTGCTCATGGACGAGCCCCTTGGAGCGCTGGACCGGAAGCTCCGCGAGGCGCTCCAGGTCGAGATCATGCGGGTCAGCCGGGAGATCGGCGCCACGGTCCTGTACGTCACCCACGATCAGGAAGAGGCGCTCGTCATGAGCGACCGGATCGCGATCTTCAGCCGCGGCCGGATCGAGCAGCTGGGCAGCGGCGAGGACCTCTATGAACGGCCGACGTCATTGTTCGTGGCCGACTTCATCGGAACGTCGAACATCCTGCGCGGCCGGTTCGAGCAGAACGGCGACGCCGGCGGGTGGCTGACGGGACCGAGCTCCCGGCTGCGTGTCAGCCCCGGAGCGACAGAACGGGCGTCGCTGGACGGGGGCGTGGCCGCCGCGCTCGTCGTCCGGCCGGAGCGGACCCGGATCCTCGATCCGGACGAGCCGCCGCCGCCGGACGCCAACGTCCTGGACGCGACGGTCGACGCGGTGCTCTACCTCGGATCGGAGAGCAAGTACGGGCTTCGCCTCGCCGACGGGCAGACGGCCGCCGTCCGCGAGCCGAGCGCTCGCGCGGGACGGTCGTGGGAGCACGGCGACGCGGTTCGCGTTGCATGGGCCGTCGACGACGGCGTTCTCCTGGCCGATCCCGGCTGAGGACGTTCGCCGCGGCTAGGCCTTGGGCGTGTTCGCGATCACCGTGCGGCTGATCACGAGCATGAGCGCCAGCGAGACGATGACGAGGGCGATGCCGATCGCGGCTTCCATGGACGCCTCACCTCCGAAACGGGCCGACGGCCCACCGCGACCGATGATGGGCCTCGGATGGTGCCGGTGCAAGACGATTCCGCACCCGGTCAACCGCGCCGCGGCCGCTCCTGGAGACGCGGCACGAGCGTGGTGAGCTCGCTCGAGACGTCGATCGGCTTCGCTCCCAGCTTGCCGAGCAGCTCGAACACCTCCTCGCGCTCCTCGTGGCACATCAGCACGATGACCCGCGGCCGGCCATCCCCGTTCGCCAGTTCGCCGCGGAGGGCCGCGGTCTCGGTCTCGTAGATCGTCACCTCGGACGGCGATCGGCCCGCAGCCTTCACGCCGGCCAGCATCTCCCCGACGACGCCCTCCCGCGACCGTCCCCGGAGGTACTTGAGCGTTTCCTTGATCACGACCCGCTGCGCCCGAGTGGCGGCGATCCGGGCGATTCCCCGGAGCGTGTCGTCGGGCCGATCGCCGGCGGTCCCGACGATCGCCGTGACCGGCGCCGCCCGGCCCGCCGCGCCGCCCGCGATCCCCTCGGCGACGTCGAGCACGGCCGAGACCCCGGCCTCGTTGTGGGCGAAGTCGACGATCACGATCGTCGACCCGACCCGGAACAGGTTCAGGCGCCCGGGCGCGAGATCCGCCGAGGGCCGGAAGTCGGCCAGGCCGTCGGCGACCTGATCGATCGAGAGCCCGAGTCCCCGTGCCGCGGCCGCCGCGGCGAGTGCGTTCGCCACGTTGTGCCGGGCCACGCCGCCGATCGTGATCGGGACGCGCCGGACCTCGATGATCGGCGTCGACTGGCCGCCCTCAAGCTCAACGATGACGCCGCCATCCACCGCATAACCCCGTCCATCGTCAGAAGTCGCCGCGTGCCGCCGGACCCGCGCCGAGCCGCCCGGCACGAGCGTGAACAACGCGACGTGCCCGCGGACCCGCGAGGCGAGCGCCGCGACGTGCGGGTCGTCGGCGTTCAGCACGCACCAGCCGTCGGGCTTCGTCACGCGGACGACGGTCGACTTGACCTCGGCCAGCTCGGGCAGCGTGTGGATGCCCTGGAGGTCGAGGTGGTCGGAGCTGACGTTCGTCAGGACCCCGACCTCGTTCGACTCGTAGCCCATGCCCCGGAGGACGAGGCCGCCGCGGGCGGTCTCCAGGACCGCGACGTCGAGATCGGACCGGCCAAGGATCTGCCACGCCCCGCCGGGCCCGGTCCAGTCGCCGGGCTCGACCATCCGCTCGTTGACGAGGACGCCGTCGGACGTCGTCGTTCCCGACCCGCCGCCCGGCCCGGACGAGGATGTGGGTCGTCAGCCGGGTCACGGTGCTCTTGCCATTCGTGCCGGTGATCGAGACGACCGGCATCTTCCGGTCGGCGTCGCGGATCCAGGCCGGCGGCGTCGTCCGGGCGTCGGCGATCGTCGCGAGCCAGCGGGCGATCGCGCGCGTCGTCGACGGACCGTGGCGGGCCGAGCGCGCCGCGTCGACATCCCGCTCCGTCAAGGCCACCGCCGCCTCGGCGATCGAGTGGGCCCGCTCCGCGCCGGTCCACGGGAAGGTCACGATCCAGTGGCCCGGGTCCGACGAACGGTGGACGACGACGCCGCCACGGCCCTCGCCACCATCGACGCGCAGCCGCCGGACCCAGTCGACCAACCGTCCGACCTGGCCCGGCCAGTCCTTCCGCGGGACCGTCGCCCCGAGCCGCACCACGGCGTGGCGCCCGGGTTCGCGCTGGCCGTACCAGGTCCGCCGCCGGCCGATCCCGACCTCGACCTTGACCACCGGCGCCAGCCGGTAGACGTTGGGTCCCTCGAGCAGGCGGATCTCGACCAGGCGCACGGTCCGCCGAGGATACCAAGCGCCCTCGGCCCGTAGACTGCCCATCGTGGAGACCGTGACCGCGCCCGGATCCGGCGTCGAGGACGCCGAGCTCTCCGCCCTCGACGCTGCCATCCGCGCCGCCGAGCCCGCCTACCTCGCCGACCTCGCGCGGCTCGTCAACGTCGACTGCGGGAGCTACACGCCGGACGGCGTCGACGAGGTCGGCCGGTTCGTGGCCGGGTTCCTGTCCGACATCGGCGCCGAGGTCGAGGCCCGGCCCGATCCGGCGGGGCGCTTCGGGTCGACGATCGTGGC
Organism: uncultured Chloroflexia bacterium; assembly: GCA_963845925.1. Lineage (GTDB taxonomy): Bacteria > Chloroflexota > Limnocylindria > Limnocylindrales > CSP1-4 > CF-46. The sequence goes on along the minus strand of CAWJUA010000025.1, from coordinate 81,602 downwards.
CACGCTGCGGGGCGCGGCCGCGGGCCCGAGAATCATCCTCATCGGCCACATGGACACGGTGTTCGACCCGGGCACCGCCGCCGAGCGCCCGTTCCGGATCGACCCCGACGGCCGCGCCTACGGCCCCGGCGTCACCGATATGAAGTCGGGCCTCCTCGCGGGACTCTACGCGGTGCGCGCGGTCGCGGCGGCTGGGCCGCTGCCGTTCGAGCGCCTGACGTTCGTCGCGAACCCCGACGAGGAGGTCGGCTCGCTGACGTCGACGCCCCACATCCGCGAGCTGGCCGCCGACGCCGACGCCTGCCTCGTCCTCGAGTGCGCCCGGGCGAACGGCGACATCGTCTCGTCGCGGAAGGGCATCCTCGACGCGAACATCACCGTCCATGGCCGGGCCGCCCACGCCGGCGTCGAGCCCGAGAAGGGCCGCAACGCCATCCTCGCCGCGGCCGACCTCGTCCAGCGTATCCACGGTTTGAACGGCCGCTGGCCGGGCGTCACGTTCAACGTCGGCGTCATCGCGGGCGGCACCCGTCCCAACGTCGTCGCCGAACGCTGCGAGCTCGAGGTCGACGTCCGGGCCGTCCGGCGCGAGGACCTCGAGGCGGCCGAGGCGGCGATTCGCGACCTGCTGACGGCCCTCGCCGTGCCGGACACGACCGCGGAGATGACCGACATGGCCCGCTGGTGGCCGATGGAGAAGCTCGAGCGGTCGGGCCGGCTCGTCGACCACGCCGTGGCGCTCGCGAGCCGGCTCGGGTTCGAGGTCAAGGACACCTCGACCGGCGGCGCGTCCGACGCGAATTCGACCGCCGGGATGGGAATCCCCTCGCTCGACGGGCTCGGGCCCATCGGCGGCAACGACCACTCGCCGGCGGAGTACCTGGACGTGGCCTCGGTTGTGCCGCGGACCACGCTCGTCGCCGCGCTGCTGCTAGCGATCGGCCGCGATCCGGTCGTCCTCGGCTGGCGAGCAGGCACGGCTCGTGGCTGACCGCAGGCTGATCTCGTCCGGCGGGCCGTGGGAGAAGTCGGTTGGATACAGCCGCGCGGTCGTCGTCGGCGACGCCTGCTGGGTCAGCGGCACCACCGACGCGGGCCCGGACCACCAATCGCTCCATCCCGGCGACGCCGGCGCCCAGGCCAGGGCTGTCTGGCGGATCATCGAGACGGCGCTCGCGGACGCCGGCTTCTCGCTGCGTGACGTCGTCCGGACGCGGATGTACGTCGTGGCGATCGAGGACGCGCCCGCGGTCATGGCCGTCCACGGCGAGCTGTTCGGCGAGATCCGGCCGGCGTCGTCGCTCGTCCAGGTCGCGGCGCTGATCGAGCCGACGATGCTTGTCGAGATCGAAGCCGAGGCCCGCCGGACCTAGTCGGGGCCTAGGCGAATCCCAGCGCGCGGCCGACGATCGCGATCGCGATCGCCGCCGCGAGGCCGAGGAACAGGTTCTTCCGCCACCAGACGAGCGCGATGCACGCGCCGACCGACAGCCACGGCAGCCCGATCGTGAAGTACGACTCGCCGTTCTCGACGCCGACCATGATGTCGACGGCCGCCAACGCGGCCAGCACGGCCGGCCCGACGAGCTGGAGGTAGGCGAGGACCTGGCGCGGCAGGCGGTCGATCGCCGGCGCGAGCAGCCCGACCGCCCGCGACGGGTACGTGAAGACGAACATGATGATCGCGAGCGGGACGTACTCGGCGCTCATGCCTGGTCCTCCCGCTCGTCATCGAGCGTGTGGGGCATGCTGTATCGATCCGCGGAGGCCTCGCTGCCGAGTGGCGCCGTCTCGCCGGCCGTCGCCGCCGGAACGAGCAGCCCGATCGCCGGCCCGACGACGCCGCCCGCGATGACCCCGACGGTCGTCGACACCGCCAGCGACACAACGACGCCGACCGTCGCCCCGACGACGGCCGCGACAAGCTCGCGTCGGCCGGTGATCAGCCCGACCGCGAGGCCCGCCATTGCCGCCGGGAAGATCACGTCGATGCCGAGCCGCTCCGGGTTGACGATCGCGTCGCCGATCAGGACGCCCGCGAGCGTCGCGAAGAACCACGGGATGAACGTGACCCCGATCGCCGCGAACCAGTAGCCGAAGGCGTCGAACCGGCCGAGCCGTCGGAAGTGCGCGATCGAGAGCGCGAAGGACTCGTCGGTGAGGACATGGGCTGCGACCGCCCGCTCGCCGAACGAGCGGCCGCGGAACCAAGGCGCGAGTGCCGCCGAGTACAGCACGTGACGGGCGTTGAGCAGCCCGGTCAGGATTCCGATCACCGCCCACGGGACGCCGCTCGCGACGTAGCCGACGGCCGCGAACTGGGCGGCGCCGGCGAACGCGAAGACGCTCATCGCCATGACGTCGATCGGCGAGAAGCCCGCGACGGTCCGGGCGGTCAATCCATAGACGAACCCGAAGCCGACCGCGCTGACGACGATGCCGAGCCCGTCGAGGACGAGCTTGCGGCGGACCGAGGCGAGTTCCGGTGGCGAGGTCGGGGCGAGCGTGGTCACGCTTCGACCCTAGCGGGACCTTCGACCACGTGCTGTCAGGTTCCGTGCCCCGGCCGGACGCTCAGCGCAGGAACGTCTTCCCGCAGGTCCCGTCGCACACGACGACAAGAGCGTGCTTCTCACGCGAGTAGCCCGCGACGTGGAGGAGGCCCGGATCGCCCTTCGTCGGACACTTCCAGACCCACCATCGGTCGTTGTCGTCGACCGGCTCGGCCTGGGCATCGAGCGTGGCCTGGAGGCCATCGCGCTCGGCGACGAGCTTCGCGATCCGGGCCGCCCGGTCGGCCTCGGTCTCGCTCGTGTAGGGGTAGTTCTGACCGACGTTGGAGGTCACGGACGGCTCCTGGCGGGACGGGTCGTCGGGGAGGGGCAGACCGGTGGCGGCGTCGTGTGAGCGCAGCCCGCCACCGGTGACGCGGAGGATAACTCCAATGCGGCCCGGCCATGACAAGATGGCCGCCATGCCCGCGGAATCCAGGCACCTCAGCGAGCGGATCGATCGCCCGGCAGCGGAGGTCTACGAGTACGTCGTCGACCCGACGAACATCCCGAGCTGGGCGCAGGGTCTCGGCACCGCCGTGGAGAACGTGGACGGGCACTGGTTCGTCGAAACCGGGACGGGCCGGATCGGCCTCGCCTTCGCCGAGCGCAACGAGTTCGGCGTGCTCGACCATGAGGTGACGCTGTCGTCGGGCGAGGTTGTCTACGTCCCGATGCGGGTCATCCCCGACGGAGACGCCTGCGAGGTCGTCTTGACCGTGCGTCGCCAGCCAGACATGACCGACGAGGACTTCGCCCGTGACGCGGGGCTCGTGCAGGCCGACCTGACCCGGCTGAAGCGGGTCCTCGAAGCGGGCTGAGCAGCAGGTCGCTAGCCCTCGTGGTCGAGCAGCCAGACGCGGAGCGGGCCGATCGTCTCGAACCCCACGGCTTCTGCAGCCCGGAGTAGATCCATCGAGAGGTAGCCGACGATTGGGCGGTCAGGGAATCGCTCGGCGATCGCGGCCGTGGCCCCAGCGAATGCCTCAGCGAACGTGGGCTCAGCCCCCACGCCGAACACATTGGAGATTCCGACCGCGTCCTTGCTCTCGGTCGCGACGGCCCCGGCCTTGAGCGCCGCGTCACGATCGCGGGCCGCGAGGATCGTCACGGAGGGCTCGTCGAGGAGGGCCGGCGAGAACGTCGATCCGGCGCCGTGCTCGACCGCCCAGGCCTGGAGGTCGCCCGGCTGCTCGACGCGCTCCCACCGCAGCGCACCCGCGGCGGGTGACGGGGCCGCCGGACGCCAGAGCCACTGAGCATCGAAGAGGACGCTGAAGCCAGCGTCGTTCAGGTCGAGCGCGGAGAAGCTGTCCTTGATCGAGCAGCCCGCCGTCCGGTCGACCCGCGAGAGCAGCGACTCGGCCGACACGTCGTCGGTCAGGGTGACCGCGTCCGGGTACATCGGCGGCGTCCGCCGAGCGCTGACCCAGGCATCGTCGTCGAAGCGGCCGGTGATCCCGTGCGTCGAACAGACGAGGTGGCACCACCTCGCGTTGTCGAGAGCGGCGGCGGCGAGACGATCCATCCGAACAGGGTCGCACGCCGCAGGAGGAACGGGATCGGTTGCGCTCAGTCCTCGGGGATGTGATGCACCGGGTCCTGCCGCGGCCGGCCGCAGTCGCTGCGCTTGCACCGGATCGACAGGACGGTTACTGGCTCGGCAATCGGGCCGGCCCTGGTCGGTGTGGTCGGCATCATCATCATCGAGGCGACGAATGCGTGCGGTTCCACGGGTCGCGACGGCCGCTCAAAATACCGTCGAAGTGTTTCTGCGCCAGTTCGCATGTGGCCAAAGTCATCGAGCAGGCCCCGTGTGTCAAGGCGTGACCGGCCCGAACGCGGCCTCCAGCGTGCGTCAACGCCGATAACGTGTACTCCACCGATGAGCTATCTGCTGCTGCCCGAGGACGAGCGCGAATTGGTGCGACACCTGTGCACCGATCTTGGCTGGACCATGGTCACCGGGAGGATCGAGCACGGGACTCCGGTCGCGTTTTCGGACCCGAACGTCGTGCCTTCGGACGACCTCCCCGTCGCCGGCGACCACGCGACGGGCCCTCTCTGGGTGTACCTGTTCTGGTCACCCGAGTGGGGACGACCCATCGCCGTAGGCGACGCTCCCGAACCCAAGGACCTCGTGCGGCGGGTCCTGCGGATGAGAGCCCGAGAGACGGGCGAACTGGACCACGTGCTCGACCCTCATGCCTCCCCGGTCGTGATCTACAACCGCTGTTACTGGGGAGACCATCGCGACGGGAGCCTTGGCGTCGGCTTCCTTCGTGGGATGGACCGGCCACGCGCCGACTGGCCGTCAGAGCTCCGGCGGGCGTTGGGCCAGGCCGAACGATGGCTGAAGCGAGGGGCCGTGAAGATCGACCCGTTCGACTACGTCGATGGAAATGGAAGGATCCCCAACGCCGTGACGTGGGCTAGACCGGCGGCATGGTCGTGGATCGAAAGAGGCGGGCGCATCTATAACGGCGGCTTCTAGCTGATATCGGGGCGAGCAGTCGGCGAGCGTGCGCGCCGTTACCAGACGGCGGGAAGCCCGGCGCTCCGTGGATCCGTCGCCGCGGCGAGGGAGCCGCCCTCGGCCGGGCCGCCCTCGACTAGCTCGATGGCGTGGGCATGGCCCAGCCGGCCGTCGAACGGGGCCGTCGGCGTCACCGGGTGGCCCAGCTCAGCAAGTGACTCCAGCACGCCGGGCGCGAAGCGCGGCTCGGCGCGGACCTCGACCGGCGGCGCGAAGTGCTCGGCCGGCTCGACGAACCAGCGCGGGGCGGCGACCGCCGACGCGACGTCGACGCCGCCGTCGACGAGGGCCGACACGACCTGGGCGTGGATCTGGGGCTGGGCGTCGCCGCCCATCGCGCCGGTCACGACCCATGGGCCGTTCTCGCCCGGCCGGAACAGCATCGCCGGCAGCAGCGTGTGGAGCGTCCGCTTCCCGGGCGCGAGCACGTTGGCATGCGACGGGTCGAGGCTGAAGAACGAGCCGCGATTCTGGTAGTGGATCCCGGTCTCGGGATCGACGACGCCCGACCCGAAGCCCAAGTAGTTCGACTCGATGAGGCTCACCGCGTTGCCGTCGCCGTCGACGGTCGCGAGGTAGATCGTCCCGCCGCCCTTCGGCACCGTCGCGGCCGGCGCGGCGGCCGCGTGCGTCAGCTCGATCCGCCGGGCGTGGTCGGCGGCGTGCTCCTTCGACAGCAGCCGCTCGACCGGCACGTCCTCGAAGTCGGGGTCCGTCAGGTGGGCGTCGCGGTCGGCCATGACGAGCTTCGCGGCCTCGACGCCGAGGTGGACCCAGCGCGGGTCCGTCACCCCGTTCGGCCCGAACGCCTCCGGCGCGGGCGCCTCGAACTGCTCGAGGACGTTCAGCAGCTCCAGCGCGACGATCCCCGACGAGTTCGGCCGGTGGGTCGTCACCCGGACGCCGCGGTAGTGGGTGGCGATCGGCTCGGTCCAGGTCGAGGTATGGGCTCGCAGATCGCCCATCGTGATCCCGCAGCCGGCTGCCGCAAGTCCGCGAGCCTGGCGCTCCGCGACGTCGCCCTCGTAGAAGTCATCGAACCCGGCCGACGCGAGACGCTCCAGCGTGGCCGCCAATGCCGGCATCCGGACGACCTCGCCGGGTCGCCAGCGCCGGCCGTGGGGCCGGAAGACCCGCTCGAACCCGGAGCCCGACCCGACCACGGGCTCGATCACCGCGAGCGTCATCTCGACCGACGAGATGAACCCCGACCACGCCGGGAAGCCGTCGCGCGCCAGCTCGATCGCGGGCGCCAGGACCTCCGCGCGCGACAGGCGCCCGAACCGCGCGTGCGCGTCGCCCCACGAGCGCACGGCGCCCGGGACCGTGATCGCAAGCGGCCCGCGCAGCGGCAGCGTCTCCAGGCCCGAGATCCCGGATCGCCGCCGGATCGGCCGACGCCGGCGCCCGCCCGGAGCCGTTCAACCCGTGGAGCCGCCGCGCGCCCGCCTCCCAGACGAGCCAGAACGCGTCGCCGCCGATCCCGCAGCCCGACGGCATGACGACCGCGAGCACGGCGTTCGTCGCGATCGCCGCATCGACGGCGGAGCCGCCCGCCCGGAGGACGCCGATGCCCGCCTCGGTCGCGAGGTGGTGCGGCGCGACGACCGCTCCGCGACGGCCGCGGGCGAGCGGCGCCGGCACGAGTACGGGCGCTCCTGGCTCCGACCGCGCCCCCGCGCCAGGCGTCACGGCGCCGGCTCCACGCCGAAGCTCGTCACCGCGTCCGGGTTCGATACCTCGTGCTCCTGGCGCCGGAGGAACCCCAGCGGGACCAGCGCGATCGCGAGCAGCACGACCGTCGCGAAAAGCAGGCCGTCGATCCCCAGCCAGTTCGCCGCGACGCCGCCGATCAGGTTGCCCGTGATCTGGCCGATCGCGAGGAACACGCCGTAGAGGCCCATGATCGCGCCGCGGTCCGTCGGGAATCGCTCCGAGATGTCGGCGAGGAGGCCCAGCGCCGCGGGCGTCGCGCCGGCAAGCACGAACAGGCCCACCGCGCCGACGATCAGCCCGGCGCCGGCCACGAGGAGGAAGTCCGGCAGCGCGTGGTTGATCGCCAGCACGCCGAGCGCCATGACCCCGCCGCCCATGATCCCGTAGAAGATGATCGTCGTCCGCCGGATCGTCTTGAAGCGGTTGCCCCACCAGATCAGGCCGGCAGCGAACACGATTCCGACAGCGATCACCGCGAGCGTGATCTGGATCGGCGCGAACCCCCGCAGCAGGAACTGGTCCGGGAAGCGCGGGTCGGCCTTCGAGAACTGGAAGATCGACTGGCCGAACCACAGCCCGATCGAGGCGTTGACCGCGATCCAGGTCGGGGCGAGCAACAGGACGTACTCGTTCGTGATGATCGACTTGTACCGGGCGAGGCCCGAACCCGGCTCCTCCTTGCGGGCTGTCGCCGCGGCCCGCCGCTCCTCCGCGTCACGGTCGGTCACGCCGAACTGGTAGATGAGGAACGAGACGCCGTAGACGATCGCGTTGAGGAAGAACGCCGTCGGGCCGAGCGCGGCGAACAGCAGCGGGGCGACCGCGATCCCGGCCCCGATCCCGGCGAGCGTTGCCCCCTCGAACCGTGCCGCGGCCTTGCCCCGAAGGGCCTCGCTCGAGGCGGTCGCGATGGCGATGTAGCCCAGGATCGATGGCACGCTCGCGGCGGTCGAGGCGCCCTCCAGCATCCGCGTACCGCCCAGGATGAAGAGGTTCGTCGTGAGTCCGGTCAGGATCACCGCGATCGCCCCGAAGACTGGCCCAAACAGCATCACCCGGTGGTGGCCCAGCCGATCCGACAGCACGCCGAAGAACGGCGACAGCACGAGCTCCGAGAGGAAGAACGTCGCCGCGAGGAGGCCGACCGTCGTCGCCGCGACCTCGGGACCGCCGTGCTCGGGCAGCTTCGCGAGGTAGACGCCCAGCATCGCGCCCGTGAGGCCGGTCGAGAAGCGGAGCGTGAACGTGCCGGCCATGACGGCCCACAGGGAGCGATCCATCTCGTCGAAGCGTAGCCGCTCGCATCGGCAGCGGCGTCACTGGACCCTCGGCAGTGGCGACGGCCCCGTATCATCCCGGGCAGGGAGAGCCGGGGGTCGGGAGGAGGGAAGTTGTGGCCCGTGTCGCGTTCGTGACCGATTCCGCCTCGGACCTGGATCCGGCCCAGGCTCGAGCGGACGGCATCGCGATCGTCGCCCTGTCGGTGACGTTCGGGGACGAGTCGTTCCGCGCCGGCGAGGACCTCTCGACGGCCGAGTTCTGGGAGCGGATGACGGCCCCGGGCGCGCCGTGGCCGAAGACCGCGGCCGCCAGCCCGGGCGAGTTCAAGGAGGTCTACGAGCGGCTCTTCGCCGAGGGCGCCGACGCGATCGTCTCGGTCCACGTCTCGCCGCTGCTCTCGGGGGCGATGAAGAGCGCCGAGGTCGCGAAGGGCCTCCTCGCCGACAAGGAGATCCACCTCGTCGACTCGCAGGGCGCGTCGATGGCCGAGGGGATCCTCTGCTACCTGGGCCTCGAGATGGCGAAGCTGGGCGTGTCGGCCGAGGAGATCGCCCGCGTCCTCAACGACCGGGCGACCGACCTCCGGATGTACGTCTCGCTCGAGACGCTCGAGTACCTGAAGAAGGGCGGCCGGATCAGCGGCGCCCAGGCGGCGATCGGGACGCTGCTCTCGGTCAAGCCGATCATCGCGGTCGAGGCGGGCGTCGTGGAGACGGCCGACAAGCCGCGGACGCGGGCGAAGTCGCGCGAGCGCTGCATCGAGCTGATCTGCGCCCGGCCGATCGAGCGGCTCTCGATCCTGCACACGATGGCGCCCGACGTCGACGAGTTCCGGGCCGAGGTGATCCGCCGCTCGGGCATCGATCCGGCGATCGTCCAGACGCAGATCGTGGGGGCGTCGGTGGGGCCCCACCTCGGTCCCGGCTGCCTCGGTGCGGCGGTGCTCTACTCGCGCTGAGGGAAGGGTCCGGACGGCCTGCGAGGTTCAGGACGAATGGTTGCGGGACAGTAGCGGCGACGTTGCGATACGGTCGCAGCGCCGAGGCGGAGAGCCGTCACGGCGGCTATACTCCCGTCGCTTTCATATCGAATCGCACGCCCCGGCCGGATCGCCGGGACGCGCTCCGTGGGGTCGTCCGGGAGACGGCCCGCCAACGCGCCGGCCGGCCGCCAACCCGCGGCTGCAGGCGCCCAGAGAGGTCCAGCTCCATCCCATGACCACCGAGCAAGTCGCCGCCGAGATCAATCCCTGGCAGGTCGCGCAGCAGCAGTTCGACCTGGCCGCCGAGCGGCTCAACCTCGACCCCGGCCTGCGCCGCGTCCTCCGCGAGCCGCGCCGCGAGCTGATCGTCCACTTCCCGGTGAAGATGGACGACGGGTCGGTCCAGGTCTACACGGGCTACCGCGTCCAGCACAACCTGGGTCGCGGCCCGGCCAAGGGCGGCATCCGCTACCACCAGGACGTGTCGCTCGACGAGGTCAAGGCCCTCGCGATGTGGATGACCTGGAAGTGCGCGGTCGTCGGCATCCCGTACGGCGGCGGCAAGGGCGGCGTGATCGTCGATCCCAAGAAGCTCTCGCAGAAGGAGCTCGAGGCGCTCACCCGCCGCTTCTTCACCGAGATCGAGGTCCTCATCGGCCCCGAGAAGGACATCCCGGCCCCGGACGTCAACACGAACGCCCAGATCATGGCCTGGATGATGGACACGTACTCGATGCACGTCGGGCATACGGTGCCGGGCGTCGTGACCGGCAAGCCGATCTCGCTTGGCGGCTCTGAGGGTCGTAACGAGGCGACCGCCCGCGGCACCGTCTACTGCATCATCGAGGCGGCCCGCCACCAGGGCATCGACCTCGGCAAGGCCCGGGTCTCGATCCAGGGCTTCGGCAACGCCGGCTCGATCGCCGCGAAGCTGATCAGCGAGGAAGGGTCGACGGTCGTCGCGGTCTCCGACTCGACCGGCGGCATCCACAACGCCGACGGCCTCGACATCCACCGGGTGATCGCCTGGAAGAAGGAGCACGGCACGGTCCAGGGCTTCCCGGGCTCGCTCGACATCACGAACGCCGAGGTCCTGGAGGTCGACTGCGACATCCTCATCCCGGCTGCCCTCGAGAACCAGATCACGGCCCGCAACGCCGGCAACATCAAGGCGAAGATCATCGCCGAGGCGGCGAACGGCCCCACGACGCCCGAGGCCGACCAGATCCTGTTCAAGGACTGGAAGTTCATGATCCCGGACATCCTCTGCAACGCCGGCGGCGTGACCGTCAGCTACTTCGAGTGGGTCCAGGACCTGAACCGCGACCACTGGAGCGAGACGGTCGTCAACGCCAAGCTCAAGGAGATCATGGTCAAGGCGTTCCAGGAGACCCTGGCGATCGCCCGCCGCGACCAGGTCGACATGCGGACCGCCGCCTACCTGCTGGCGGTCCAGCGGGTCGCCGACGCCACCTCGATGCGCGGCCTCTACCCATAGGCCGCAGCCCCTACGCATCCCCCAGGGGAGGAGGATCGATCGGCCCCGTGGCGCAAGCCCGGGGCCGATCCTTTTCCCGCGTTGCGGACCCAGCGAAGCCGAGTGCTACGATCCGCGCCATGCTCGACCACGAAGAGAAGTTCCTGTTCAAGGAGGAGATCCTCCACCTCGCGAACGCGGTCGCCGAGCCCGGGGCGCTCGATAACATCGAGGACCTCCTGACCGACGTGATCACGAGCCCGCGCTTCGACTCCGAGGTCTTCACGCTCGAGCGCAGCCTCCAGGTCATGCTCGGCCCGCGCGCGGGGACGACGCTCGTCGGGCTGCTGACGGTCGCGCCGGAGGTCTTCGACGAGGTCGCCGAGGTCCGCATCCCGTCCGAAGTCCACGAGCGGCTCGTCGCGTGGCGCGCCCGCTTCGGCCTGGCGATCGACAACGCGCTGAACTTCCTGAACAACCCCGACGGCATCCAGGGCCACAACTTCGCGACGCAGGTCGCCCACGTCGAGGAGCGGCGCGTGCTCCAGGGCCGCCTGACGCTCGTCCGCTACAACAACGAGCCGCAGTTCTTCGTCGCCGATGCGGGCGTCTTCCTGGGCCTCGTCGCGGACATCATGGAGCGGCTCGGGCCGTACCTCGAGTCCGACGCGGTCGACGCCGAGACGCTCAGCCGGCTCCGCGACGCGATCGCGCTCATCGAGCGCAAGACGACCGCCCGGGGCTAGCCGCTCGCGCCGCGGTCGATGGACGAGGACGTCGACGAGGCCCGGCAATCGCGATCCCTGCCGGTCGCGATCCTCGCCTACGCGATCGCCCTCGCGGCATTCCTCCTCGTCCCGCCGATCCTCCATGCGTCGGTCGGGCCGCCGGTCGGGTTCACGCTCCAGGAGGCGGTCGACCTCTTCACGCCGATCGTCGTCCTGCCGCTGGCCTGGTGGATCCTCGAGTGCCTCGGCGGGATGGGCCGGGGCGAGCTGCTCGTCTTCCTCGTCATCGCGATCGTCTGGGTCGAGGGCCAGGCGATCCACCTCGCGACGAACGCGATCGGTGACGTGTTCAGCCCCGGCGCCGACCGGAGCGCTTTCTACGCGACCGAGGCGGGCGACCTCGACCACTGGTTCGACGAGGGCCTCGGCCACTGGCTATGGCACCTCGCCTGGGCGGCGCTGTCGATCCTGATGCTGTGGCGGGCGACCGTCCGCCGGGACTGGCCGCTGCCCGCTGGCCGGCTGCCCCTCGTCGCGGGCCTGATCCAAGGCGTGACGTTCTTCTTCGTCACCGTCGAGGGCGAGACCACGCTCCTCGGCATCCCGCTCTCTCTGTTCTTCGTCGCGTGGACGGCCCGCGAGACGCTGGCCGGATCGACGAACCCGGTGTTCCGGTTCTTCCTCGTCTCCTCGGCGGTGACGTTGCTGGCCTACGCCGGGTGGGTGATCGCCTACGGCTGGCCGTTCGCGGAGCCGTGCGCGGTCCTCGGCTGCTGAGCGCGGCCGCTACGCTCTCCTGATGAGGCAGCTCTACCTCGCGGCGACCGGGCAGAACCGGGGCAAGACGACCGCGGCGCTCGGCCTGCTCGACGGGTTCGTGACGCGCGGGCTCCGGACCGGGTTCTTCAAGCCGGTCGGCCAGCGGACCGTCATCGAGGACGGGGTGCCGGCCGACGAGGACGCGGTCCTCATGAGGGAGACGTTCGGGCTGCCGGAGCCGTACGCGGTCATGAGCCCGGTCCACATCCCGCGCGGCTTCACGAAGGCGTACATCGCGGGCGAGGTCGTCGAGGACCTGGGGGCGAAGCTCCTTGCGGCGCACGCCTCGTACCACGACCACGAGATCCTGCTCGTCGAGGGCACCGGCCACGCCGGCGTCGGGGCGGTGATCGGGCTGTCGAACGCAGTGGTTGCGCGGATGCTCGGGACGCCGACGGTGATCATCAGCGAGGGCGGCGTCGGCCGGCCGATCGACGAGATCGTCCTCAACGCGTCGCTGTTCCGGGCCCGCGGCGTCGAGGTCGCGGGGGCGATCGTCAACAAGGTCGACATGGACGCCCAGCCGGGGATCGCCACGGTCCTCGAGCGCGGCCTCGCGATGCACGGGATCCCGCTCCTCGGCGTGCTGCCCGTGCGGCCGATCCTCTCGAACCCGACGCTGGCGATGATCCTCGAGGGCGTCCACGGCGAGACGATCCATCCCGGCCCCGATCTCGACCGGGTGATCGACGGCGTCGCGGTCGGGGCGATGGAGGCGGGCCACATGCTCGAGCGGGTCGGGCCGGGCACGCTCGTCATCGTCCCGGGCGACCGCGAGGACGTGATCCTCACGCTCACGACGGCCCATTTCGCGCTCCGTCTCCAGCGGGCGAACGCCGCCGATGCGGCCCGGATCGCGGCGATCGCGGCCGCCGCAACGAACGAGGGCGCGGCCTCGATCGCGGGTCACGAGGGCGCCGCCGTCGGGCTCGTGCTGACCGGTGGCTACCGGCCCCGCCCGGCGGTGATCGACGCGATTCGCGAGTCCGGGATCTTCGCGACGATCGTCAAGGAGGACACGTACGTCGTCGCGTCCGAGGTCCACGACCTGCTCGTGAAGACCCACGCCGCCGACAAGGACAAGATCGCCGAGATCAAGGCGCTCGTCGCGGACCACCTCGACATCGACCGGATGCTGTCGGTCGCGACCGAGGCGGCCGTCACCGCGTAACGAGTCCCCGCCGGGCGCGTCACCTTCCGAAGCCTGCGGGCGACGAAGGGGACGACACCATGCGGAAGCGACTCGAGATCATCGCGGCGATCCTGGCCATTGGCGGATTGGCATTCGCGTGGCAGCAGGCGAGCACGACGTCAGGGCGGTTCATGGCGGCAGGGATCTACATCGCGATTGCGGGTGGCGTTGTGCTGGTCGTGGCGAGCCGTCGGCCCGGCGCGTCGGCGGTGACGTGGCCGGCGCGCATCGCGACGGTCGTGCCACTCGCTGTTGGTGCTCGCCCTCGGACTGCTCGCGGTCGGGCTCTGCGGCCCGACGGTGCTTGCCTTCGACTGTCAGGCGTAGCCGATCCGGCGACGCCGACCGATTGAAGTCGGCTACGGCTCGACGACGCCCGGCTCGGGTCGGCGCGCGACGCGCCAGGCGAGGACCGTGAATGCGAGCAGGATGCCGAACCCGATCCCGATCGGGATCCCGACGATGCCGACCCAGATCCCGATCGACACGAGCTGCTGCCCGAAGCCGATGAGCGTCGCCGTGGCCGCGTCGGCGTCGGCGGCCGGGTCCCAGCCCGCCTTGACCTCCTCGACGACCGGGGTCGCCGGCAGCACGAACGTGACGGTGAGCGTGCCGTAGGCCGCCTGTTCCTCGAGGTGTGTCTTCTCCGCGACGAGTCGTTCGATCTCGCCCCGGACGTCGGTCAGCTTGGCCTGGACGTCGAGGACGTCGGGGATCTTCGTCGCCTTGACCATGATCGCCTGGAGCGCGGCCTCGGTCGCCCGAAGGTTCGTGACCCGGGCGCCCAGGTCGACGACCTGGGTCGTGACGGCCTCGGTCTCGACGTGGAGGTTCCGGGTGGTGGTCGCGAGGCCCTGGACCGCGGCGAGCGCGTCGTCCCAGCGGCTGGCGGGAATTCGGAACGTGACCGCGGCCGAGGCATCGTCGCCGCCCGCCGTCTGGTCCGAGCCACTGACGAAGCCGCCAGCGGCGACGACCCTCTCGCGCGCCGCGGCGGTCGCCGCGTCCAGGTCGCCGACCTCGATCGTCAGCTGTCCGGTCCGGATGATCAGCAGGTCGGGCGCCGTCGCGTTGGCGTCCGCGACCTGGCCGCCGCTCTGGTCGGGAGGGGGAGCGGCCCCGCTTGTGTCGCCACGGCCCGTGCCGCCGTTGCCGGCGCCGCCGATCGCGTTGCCGACGTTCGAGAGGATCGCCGACGTCTGACCGCCGAGCAGCAGCAAGGCAACGAACACGACCGCGGCGATCCCCCCAGTGATCGTCGCGATCGTGCCCTTGCCCGGAATCCTTGTCGAAAAGCTCCACGACCGAGACGCTAGACGCGCCGGCCGACCGCCGCCATCGATGGAATCCCCGAATGACGGCCGCGCGCCGCGGCGCGTCAGTCGAGACCGATCGGCTCGTTGTCGATGAGGCGCGTCGTCCCGAACCGGACCGCGAGCGACAGCAGCGCCGGGCGCTCGATCGTCTCGAGCTCCGCCAAGGTCAGCCCGTCGGCGACCGAGACGTACTCGGGGTCCGCGAGCGGCTCCGCCGCGAGGACCGCCGCCATCGCCGCCCGGATCGCGTCCCCGGATCGCTCGCCACCGGCCCACAGGTCGCGGCCCGCGAGCAGCGCCCGCCGCAGCACCGGAGCCGCGGCGCGCTCCACGGGCGAGAGGTGGACGTTCCGCGACGACAGGGCGAGGCCGTCGGGCTCGCGGACCGTCGGGCAGGCGATCACCTGCGTCGGGATCGCGAGGTCGCGGGCCATCTGGCGGATGACCATCACCTGCTGGGCGTCCTTCTGGCCGAAGTAGGCGTGCTCGGCGCCGACGAGGTTGAAGAGGATCGCGACCACCGTCGCGACGCCGTCGAAGTGGCCCGGCCGGGCGGCGCCCTCGAGCGGCCGCGACACCGCCCCGACGGTCACGAGCGTGTCGAAGCCCGGGCGGGTAGACCTCCTCGACCGGCGGAGCGAAGACGAGGTCGAGGCCCTCGTCCTCGCAGATCGCGAGGTCGCGGGCCTCGTTGCGGGGGTACTGCTGGAAGTCGGCCGCCTCGTTGAACTGGCGCGGGTTCACGAAGATCGTCGCGATCGTCGTGGCGTTGTCGGCCCGGGCCCGCCGCATCAGCGAGCGGTGGCCGTCGTGGAGCCAGCCCATCGTCGGGACCAGGCCGAGTGGCCGGGCGGACTCTGCGAGGGCCTCGCGCAGCTCGGACCGGGTGCGGACGACGCGGGTCACGGGCAGAGGCTACGGCATCGCGCCGCAGCCCCAGCGACCGGAATTCGGCAGGCACGACAGAACGGCGAGGGGGAGGCCCTCGCCGTTCTGGCTACGTGCTTGCGGGTCGGAGACCCGCGAGCGAGGTCAGGCGGGGATCGGCGCCGTCCGGAAGGCCGGGGCCTTCTCGGTGGCCGGGGCCCGGACGGCCCACACGAGGCCGCCACCCGTCAGGATGATCGTCGCGCCGAGGGCCGCGAAGAGCCCTGCGAGTGCGAAGCCCATCTGGATCGTCGTCGCGGTGACGGCGCCGACGCCCAGGTTGGCGACGAGCGCGAGTGCCGTGCCGGTCCAGGCCTGCTCGCGGGCCGCAGCCTCGATCGGGTTGGCCCGGTTGAACTGGCTGAAGTAGCGGCCGTCGACCGGGAAGTCGTACGTGCCCGCCTTGAAGACCGTGCCATCGGCCGCCGTGACGTCCTTGGGGAGGACCACGGTCTGCGTGCCGTTCAGCGTGTGGGTGGAGATCGTGGCCATCTGGTACATGTACTCGCTGGCCGTGTTCACGAGTGGGTCATTCGGGTTGAAGTCCGCCTGATTGACCGCGAAGCCCCAGTCGTTGGTGAGCAGCGACATGATCTCGGCCGCACCCGCGGTTTCGCCGCGGTCGACGAGCTGGCCCTGGTCGTTGTAGCTCAGCTTGACCGCCTGGGCGGCGCTGAACGCCTGGAGCGACTTCGCGCCCTCCTGGGTCTTCATGAATGCATAGCCACCGGCCGCGACGAACGCGATGCCGATGATGACGAGGACGGCCCCTAGGCCCTTCAACCGACCGTTCATGATTCCTGACCTCTCTTCCTTTGACCTTGAACCTTTTCGACTGGCCCAAGGCTCGCGGATGGGGGTCGCGGTGACATGTGACGGTCGGCCCCTTGTCGGGGTCCGGGAGGGGCCGTTCGACAGGGCCGGACGGCCCCGTCCGCGTGACCTAGAGGTCGCGGTCGAGCGGGATCCCGCCAATCGGCACTGAAGCGGCGGCGGCGTCCTGGACCGACCGGCCCAGCACCTCGTCGAGCACGGCGTCGTCCATCCGGACGGTCTGCTCCGGGCCGGGGAACGTCCCGGCGGCGACCTCCCCGGCGTACGTCCGGGCGGCGTCGAGGATCGTGTCGTGGAGGTTCGCGTAGAGCTTCGCGTGCTTCGGCTGCCAGGTGTCGATGCCGAGGAGGTCGTTGATGATCTGGACCTGGCCGCTGCAGCCCGGCCCCGCGCCGATCCCGATCGTCGGGATCCGGAGCCGCTCGGTGATCGCGGCTGCGAGCTGCTCCGGCACGAGCTCGAGGACGACGGAGAACGCGCCGGCCTCCTGGACCGCGTGCGCGTCGTGGAGCAGCGCCCGGGCCTGGTCGCCGGTCTTGCCCTGGACGCGGAACTTGCCGATCGCGTTCGCCGACTGGGGCGTCAGCCCGATGTGGCTCATGACCGGGATGCCGGCCTTGACGAGCGTCTCGATGACCCGGGCGCTGCGGACACCGCCCTCGACCTTGACCGCCTGGACGCCGGCGCTGTGGATGAACGCGCCCGCGTTGCGCAGCGCGTCGTCGGCCGTCGTGTAGGTGAGGAACGGCATGTCGCCGATGACCAGCGCCCGCCGCGCGCCACGGGTGACCGCCGCGGCGTGGTGGAGCATGTCCGCCATCGTCACGCTCAGCTCGTTCTCGTAGCCCAGCTGCGCCCGTCCGAGCGAGTCGCCGACGAGGAGCATCGGGATGCCGGCCTCATCGAGGAGCTTCGCGGTCGGGAAGTCGTACGCGGTGAGCATGGCGATGCGCTCGCCCTCGGCGTACATCCGGCCGATGTCCGTGACCGTCAGGCGGCGGACGCCCTCGGTCGGGGAGGAAGTGGCGCTCATCGGCCGATCTCCTGTGGCATGGGCTCAGTCTGTGTCGCGCTGTCGCGGTCGTCCAGCGCGGTCGCCACGCGGTCGAGGATCCGGTCCGCGACCTCCCGCTTCGACAGCAGCGGTAGCGCCTGCTCCGAGCCGTCCGCCGCGAGGATCGTGACCCGGTTCGTGTCGGTCCCGAAGCCGGAGCCCTCCTCCGCGACGTCGTTCGCGACGAGAAGTCGACGCCCTTCCGCCGCAGCTTCTTGGCGGCCCGCTCCAGGGAGCCGGTCTCGGCGGCGAACCCGACGAGGACGGGTCTCGGCCGGCGCGCGCCGGGTGCCCGGACGGCGGCCGAGGCCCCGGCGAGGATGTCCTCGGTCGGCTCGAGCTCGATCGTCAGGCCCTCGTCGCGGCTCAGCTTCTTCGTCGCCGCGCGGCGCGGCCGGAAGTCGGCGACCGCGGCGGCCATGATCAGCGCGTCCGCCCCGTCGACGAGGTCGAGCACCGCGTCCCGCATCTCGGCGGTCGTCTCGACGCGGACGGCCAGCGCATCGTCCGGCAGCGCCACCGAGACGTTCGCGGCGACGAGCGTGACCCGCGCGCCGCGGTCCAGCGCGGCCTGGGCGAGGGCGACGCCCATCTTGCCGGTCGAGCGGTTGCCGATGAACCGAACCGGGTCGATCGGCTCGGCGGTGCCGCCGGCGCTGATCACGATGTGGCGGGCCTCGAGGTCGGGCTCGCGGGGCGGCTCCACAGCCGGCGGGCGGGCGGCCGCGTCCGCGGCCCGGACCGGCGCGTCGCCCACGGCCGCGACGACGGCGTCGACGATCCGGGGCAGCTCCGCGAGGCGGCCGACGCCGGACTGGCCCGATGCGAGCGGGCCGCTCTCCGGCTCGACGATCGTGTAGCCGAATTGCGTCTCGAAGCCGCGCGACGTTCGCCCGAGTCGCGGGATGCGACCACATGTCGCCGTCCATCGCCGGGGCGACGACGACCGGCGCGGTGGTGGCGATCGCCGTCGCGGTCACGGTATCGGCCGCGAGGCCGTTCGCCATCGCTCCCAGCCAGTGGGCGGTCGCCGGGGCGACGACGAGCGCGTCGGCCGAATCGGCGGCGACGATGTGGCCGATCCGGCCGTCTGGCAGGAGCGCCAGGACGTCGGTCTCGACCGCGTGGCGGCTCAGCGCCTCGAGCGTGAGCGGCGCGACGAAGCGGGCCGCCGACGGCGTGAGCAGGACGACGACCTCGGCGCCCTCGGCCTGGAGGAGGCGGAGCAGCTCGACGGACTTGAAGGCGGCGATCGAGCCGCTGACGCCGAGGGCGACCAGCCGGCCGGCGAGGCGTTCCGTCACGCGCTCACCGCGTTCACCGGGTCTCGCAAGAGCCCAGCTCGAGCGGCTCGCCGCCGCTGACCTCGGCGTGGAGGATCGCGAGGCCCTTCAGCGTCAGATCCGGGTCGATCGCGTCGATCCCCTCGAGCGCCCGGGCCCACGGCGCCGCCGACAGTCCGCCGGTGAGGATCGCCTTGACGCCGCCCGGCTCGATCCCGGACGCGTCCGCGAGCTCTGCCCGGACGCGGGCCAGGAGCCCGGCCGTCAGCGCCTGGTAGCCGATCACGGTCCCGGCTTGCATCGCGCTGACCGTGTCGCGGCCGATCGCCCGGTCCGGGTTGCGCAGCTCGATCCGCGGCAGCTTCGCGGTCTTCGCGGCGAGCGCCTCGAGGCCCAGCTCGAGGCCCGGCGCGATCGCGCCGCCGACGTAGGCGCCGTCGGCCGCGACGCAGTCGAGCGTCGTCGCCGTCCCGAAGTCGACGACGACGGCCGGCGTGCCGTGGAGCCGGGCCGCCGCCAGCGCGTTCACGAGCCGGTCCGCGCCAACCTCGTTGGGCCGGTCGATCCGGATTGCGAGCGGCACGGTCCCGGGGCCGGCGACGACGAGCGGCCGCTCGCGGCGGGCGGCGATCGCCTCGATCGCGGCGCCCAGGCTCGGCACGACCGACGCCGACGCGATCGCCGAGACGTCGGCGAACGACGCGTCGTCGAGGCGGAGGAGCCCGTCGATCAGCAGCTCCAGCTCGTCGACCGTCGCCCGTGGCTGGGTGGCCGCCCGCCGCGACGTCGCGAGTGCCCCGGCCCGGAACAGGCCGATCGTGAGGTTCGAGTTGCCGATGTCGATCGCGAGCAGCATGGCCGGATGATACGCGGACCCATCCGGCCGCCCGGAACGGCCGGACCCGTAGAATGGGCCTCGATCCGTTCCTCGAGGGTGCGCCGTCCGGCCGGGCTGCGTTGGGGGAACCCCGCCCGGAGGAGAGGCCATGGACGTCCGCCGGACCACCGCCCGATCCCTGCGCCCCGTGCTGTTCGCCGTCGCCGTTGTCGCGACCGCCGTCGTGCCATCGGCGCTCGCCGCCGATCCCGGCCCTGCCGCGACCGACTCGACCGCAGCCGCCAACCGCGTCGCCGAGGCCGTCCCGGATCTCGCGGATCCGTCGACTTCGGCCGCCGCGCCGGCAGCGTTCGTCCCCGGCAACGTCCACCTGTCGTTCGCCCGGATTGCGCGCGGGCTCAGCCAACCCGTCTTCGTCACCCAGCCGCCCGCCGACAGCAGCCGGACGTTCGTCGTCGAGCAGGGCGGCCGAATCCGCCTGATCCGGAAGGGCGTCCTCCAGTCGACGCCGTTCCTCGACCTGCGCTCGAAGGTCTCGACCGGCGGCGAGCGCGGCCTGCTCGGGCTCGCGTTCCACCCCGACTACAGCTGGAACCGCAAGTTCTACGTGAACTACACCGACCGCAACGGCAACACCGTCATCGAGCAGTACCTCCGCTCGGCGACGAACGCCAACCGGGCCGAGCCGACGGCCAAGCTCGTCATCCGGATCACCCAGCCCTACGCGAACCACAACGGCGGCATGCTCGCGTTCGGGCCGGACCGCTACCTCTACGTCGGGATGGGCGACGGCGGCAGCTCCGGCGACCCCGGCAATCGCGCCCAGGACGTGAACTCGCTGCTCGGCAAGATCCTCCGGATCAACGTCGACACGCGGAAGGCCTTCGCGATCCCGCCGACGAACCCGTACGTCGGGAAGAACGGCAACGACCTCGTCTGGTCGATCGGGCTGCGCAACCCGTGGCGCTTCTCGTTCGACAAGGCGACCGGCGACCTCTGGATCGGCGACGTCGGGCAGGCCCGCTACGAGGAGATCGACCGCTCGAAGGCGCCCGACGCAGGCCGCGGCGTGAACTACGGCTGGCGGGTCCTCGAGGCCACCCACTGCTACAACCCCTCGACCGGTTGCAGCACCGCCGGCAAGACGATGCCGATCACGAGCTACAGCCACAGCCAGGGCTGTTCGGTGACAGGCGGCTACGTCTACCGCGGCGCGACCTATGCGGACCTGAAGGGCGTCTACCTGTTCGGCGACTTCTGCTCGGGCAAGGTCTGGGGCCTCGACGCGGCCGGGCCCAACACCCAGACGCCGGTCCTGCTCTACGACACCGCCGCGAGCATCAGCTCGTTCGGCCAGGACGGCGCGGGCAACCTCTACCTCGTCGATCGCAACGGCGACATCTGGCTGATCAAGGACGCCTGAGCGGCCCTCGACGGCCGGCCCGTGGCGTACCATTGGAGCCCGTCCGATCGCCGCCCAGGAGCCCGCCCGTGACGACTGCCGCGCCCGCCAAGTTCTTCGTCAACCAGGGCGTCGTCAGCAGCCGCGCGGACATGCAGAACCTCCTCCGGCCGACCCTCAAGCAGACGGTCAGCTACCGGTTCATGCGCGGCCGCGACCTCATCGCTCACGGCACCGGCTGGGTCGAGCGGATCGTGGCCGACGAGGCCGACACCTCGACGTATTTCACGCCGATCTCGATCACGCTCAACATCGACTCGTTCGAGCACCTCGAGTTCGAGACCCGTCCCGACCAGCTCCTCGTCTACACGCTCGTCCAGGGCGACGAGCGGGTGATCATCGAATACGCGCCGATGACGTCGGGCGACGCGGAGGCCGGGGCTTCGGCCCACGGCGCCCGCCAGCTCGAGTTCGACACGAGCGGCTTCGTCCAGATGGAGCTCCAGGGCCTCGACGCCCGCGACGAGGGCTGACTGACAGTCCGGATTTCCGCGGCGAAGGGGTCGGCGGAGGCGTCCAGGACGCGAGTTCGTGACCTGGAGTCAGGACTCAAGGCCGTAGCGGCTTGGATGCGTTCCTACCCGCGACTTCGCCCGCGTTTCGCCAGAATTCTCCCCAGGTGAACGTAAGCGCCGCATTGGCGCTCCCACGCCTCACGCACCGGCTCAATTCCGGCATCGGGTAGCCGTGTACGGCTACCAATCGTCCGAGATGGCGGCCCACGCGGCTCGCCAGCGTCGCCAACGTTCCCGTGGTGAGAATCTGAGCAAGTCGCAACGGGTCGGATGGCTGGTCCGGGCACGCAGCCGTGGCCCGCCGGCGCTCAGACCCCGCGCTCGCCGCGGACGTACGGCCGTCCCAGCGCCGCCGGCGCCCCAACCCGCTTTCGCGCCGCCTCGCGTGACCCGACGACCACGACGAAGATCACGAGCAGGTACGGCAGCATGCCCAGCAGGAACGTCGCCGACCGGCCGGGCAGGAACGGGTTGGCGACGCCGAGGAAGGTGTCGACGCCCTGGACGTCGAGGACGAACCGCGAGATCGCCCCGAACAGATAGGCGCCGAACGCCGCCCGCAGCGGGCTCCACTGGGCGAAGATCACGAGCCCCACCGCGATCCAGCCCCGGCCGCCCGTCGTCAGCTCGCTGAACCAGCCGGGCGAGATCGCGAGCGTGATCGTCGCCCCGGCGAGGCCCGCCAGCAAGCCGCCGACGAACACGTACACGTAGCGCGTCCGGTAGACATTGATGCCCTGGGCGTCAGCCGCGGCGGGTGCCTCGCCGACCGCCCGCAGGTGGAGGCCCGGGCGCGTCCGGTTGATCCAGAACCAGGCGAGCGGCACGAGGACGTAGCCGACGTAGACAAGGATGCTCTGGTCGTGGAAGAAGATCGGGCCGAGCACCGGCAGGCTCGAGAGGAGCGGGATCGAGAACGCTGGCAGCCGGGCGGTCTCGCCCGCGTTCGACAGGCCCTCCCCGAGCACCAGGGCCAGTCCCGTCCCGAGGAACGTCAGCGCGAGGCCCGACACGACCTGGTCGGCCCGGAGGTGGATCGTCACCACCGCGTGGACGAGGCTGATCAGCCCGCCGGCGAGCATCGCCATCGCCAGGCCCAGCCAGGCGTTGCCGGTCGAGACGGCGGTCGAGAAGCCGGCGACCGCGCCGATCAGCATCATCCCCTCGACGCCGAGGTTCAGGACGCCCGACCGCTCCGCGAAGATCTCGCCGACCGCCGCGAACAGCAGCACCGTGCCGGTCGCGATGCCCGCGGCGAGGAGGAGCGTCCAATCCATCGGTCAGGCCGCGGCCGGCCGGGTCCGCTCGATGCGGACGCGATAGCGGGTGAACACGTCCGCGACGATCAGGCAGAACAGGATGACGCCCTGGATCATCGCCGGGACGCCCGACGGCTGGATCTCGCGGCCGGCCAGGATCAGCGCCCCGAACAGGATCGAGGCGATGACGACCTTGAGGGGATCGAACCGGGCGAGGTAGGCGATGATGATCGCGGTGTAGCCGTAGCCCGGCGAGAAACGGTCCTGGAGCCGGTGCACCGAGCCCGCGACCTCGCTCATCCCGGCGAGTCCGGCAAGCGCGCCCGACGCCGCGAACACGACGATGATCAGCCGCTTGATGTCGATGCCGGCGTAGCGCGCGGCCTCGGGGCTGTCGCCGACGAGCCGGATCTCGTAGCCCCAGCGCGTCCGCTCCAGCACGAGCCAGACGATGACCGCCGCGGCCAGGCCGAACAGGAACCCGAGATGGACGGTGAGGCCGCTGAGGGCCGGCACGGCGTCCGAGAAGTCGGTCAGGCGCGGCAGGAACGCCTCCTTCGGGAACGTCTCGGACTGCTGGAAGCCGCCCTCGCTCCACGCCCCGAAGACCCAGAACTGGATCCACAGCAGGGCGACGTAGTTGAGCATCAGCGTCACGATGATCTCGTTGACGCCGAGCAGCGCCCGGAGGACGCCCGGGATCAGGCCCCAGGCTGCGCCCGCCAGCGCCCCGGCCAGCATCATCGCCGGGATCAGCACGAAACCGGGCGTCCCCGCCGGCAGCAGCGGGAACAGGACGACGGCGCTCGCGCCCCACGCGCCCAGCAGCAGCTGGCCCTCGGCGCCGATGTTCCAGAGGCGCATCCGGAACGCGAGCGTGCAGGCGAGGCCGGTGAGCAGGAGCGGCGTCGCCTTGACGAGCGTGTCGGAGATGACGCCGATGCTGCCGAACGCGGCGTTGAGGATGTGGCCGTAGGACCGGATCGGGTCGCCGCCGACGAACGCGATGACACCGCCGCTGATGACGAGCGCGACGACGAGGGCGAGGATCGTCGCGAGCGGCGACAGCCAGCGGCTGACGCTGAGGCGGGGCTCGAGGCGGATCGTCACGGCGCGTCGGCTCCCGGATCGGGCTCCGGGATCGGCTCCGGGTCAGGCCCGGCCGCAGGCCCGAGGTCGACGCCCTCCGGCCCCTCGTCGGCCGCGGCCGCGGCGTCCTCGTCCGCGCCGCCGCCGGTCATCAGCAGGCCGATCTCGTGGACGTCGGCCGTCGCGGCGTCGAACGACCCGACGATCCGGCCCTCGTACATGACGTCGATCCGGTCGGCGAGGGCGAGGATCTCGTCGAGGTCCTCGGAGATCAGGAGAATCCCGGCGCCCATGTCGCGCCGCTCGAGGAGCAGACGGTGGACCGTCTCGATCGCCCCGACGTCGAGGCCGCGAGTCGGCTGGACGGCGACCATCAGCGAGGGCGCGGTCTCGATCTCGCGGGCCAGGATCAGCCGCTGGAGGTTGCCGCCGGACAGGAGCCGCACCCGGGTGTCGACCGACGGGGCGGCGATCGCGTACTCCTCCTTGAGCTCCTCGGCCAGGGTCCGCGTCCGGCCGTCGTCGATCAGCCAGCCGCGCGACACCGGCGGCTCCTTGAACCGCTTCATGATCAGGTTGTCGGAGACCGACAGGTTCGGCGCGCTGCCGACCCCGGCGCGGTCCTCGGGGACGTGGGCGACGCCGGCCTTGATCGCATCGCGCGGCGGCCGGTTGCTCACGACGTCGCCGCCGATCAGGATCGTCCCGCTGCAGCGCCGGAGGCCGGTGATCACCTCGGCGAGCTCGGTCTGGCCGTTGCCCGCCACGGCGGCGATGCCCACGATCTCGCCCGCGCGGACGTCGAGCGACACGCCGCGAAGGGCCGGCAGCCCGCGGTCACTCTCGGCCGAGACGTCGTCCGCCGCGAGCAGCACGTCGCCGGGCGCGAACGGTGCCTTCTCGTAGAGCCCGAAGAGGTCCCGCCCGACCATGAGCCTGGCCAGGTCGCGCTTCGTCACGCCCGCCGCCGGCTGGCCCTGCGCCGTGACCCGGCCGCGGCGCATGACCGTGATCCGGTCCGCGATCGCGACGACCTCGTTGAGCTTGTGGCTGATGAAGACGACGCTCCGACCGGCCGTGGTCATCGTCTTCAGCGTCCGGAACAGGTCCTCGGTCTCCTGCGGCGCGAGGACCGCGGTCGGCTCGTCGAGGATGAGGATCCGGGCCCCGCGATAAAGGAGCTTCAGGATCTCGACCCGCTGCTGCTCGCCAACGCTGAGCTGCCAGACCTTCGCTCGGGGATGGACCCGCAGGCCGAACTCGGCAGCGAGGCGGGCGACCTCGGCCTCCGAGCGGCGGGCGTCGAGGAGGAAGCGCGGCTGGGCGAGCCCCAGCAGGATGTTCTCGGTCACGGTCTGCGACGGGACCAGCGTGAAGTGCTGGTGGACCATCCCCAGGCCGGCTTCGATCGCGTCGCGCGGCGACCGGAACACGACCGGCCGGCCGTCGAGGCGGATCTCGCCCTCGTCGGGCCGGTAGAGGCCGGCGAGGATGTTCATCAGCGTGCTCTTGCCGGCGCCGTTCTCGCCGAGCAGGGCGTGGATCTCGCCGGAGCGCAGCTCGAAGTCGACGTGGTCGTTGGCGACGACGCCCGGGAACGCCTTGACGATCCCGGCCGCCTCGAGCGCGGGCACGGACGCGGACCCGGCAGCGGCTGCCGGCGCGGGCGAGGGAGGGGGAGCGGCGGTCATCGCAACCCCGCTGGACGGGTGGTGCCCGGCCGCGGGCGGCGCCCGCGGCCGGGATCAGCTACGGACTACGGCGTCAGGTCGGGCAGGTCGCTCGTGATGCCCTCGTTCCACCAGTACATGCACGTCGTGCACTCGTTGCCGGGTGCGCCGGGCGGGAACTGGTCGAGGTCGGCCTGCTTGAGCTTCTCGCCGTCCTTGAGGAGCTGCTTGCCGGTGTTGTCGGTCAGCGGACCGGCGAAGACGTCGAACCGGCCGAACGTCCCGGCGAGCATCTTGGCGAGCGTGTCCTTGACCTTCTGGACGTCCGCGGCGGGCAGCTCGGCGACGCCCTTGCTGGGCGTCTGGCCCTCCATGAAGCCCATCAGCCCCATCGCCTTCGAGTCGGCGTCGAAGTACTCGTAGCCGGCTTTGTAGGTCTTGGCCTGGACCTGCTTCGCGATCCGGACGTACTCCGGGCCCCAGATCCAGTACGGCGCGGTCAGGCAGCGCTCGACGTGGCAGGATGCCTGGTGGTCGTACGTGACCGCCCACTTGCCCTTCTCCTGGGCGACGTCCGCGACGGCGCCCGTATCGGCGCCGGTGAACACGACGTCGGCGCCGGCGTCGAACAGCGAGGCCGCGCCGTCCTTCTCCTTCACCGGGTCGTGCCAGGTGTTGATGAACCGGATGTCCATCGTGCACTCGGGGCAGGTGACCTTGACGCCGCGCATGATCGCGTTGCCGAGGCGGAGCTCCTCCGGGATCGGGAAGGTCGCCATGTAGCCGATCTTCGGGTTCTTGTCCATCTTGGCCCGCGACCCGGCGAGCATCCCGGCGAGGTACTTGAAGTCCTCGACGGCGCCGAAGAAGTTGCCGAAGTTCTTGCCGTTCGACTTGTAGCCGGTCAGGTGGAGGTACGTGATGTCGGGGAATTCCTCGGCGACCGTCGCCATCGGATCCATGTAGCCGAACGACGTGCCGATGATGAAGTTGAAGCCCTTCCGGCTGAGGCTCCGGAAGACCTGCTCGGAGTCGGCGCCCTCGGGGACGTTCTCGATGTAGGCGACGTGCGAGCCTGCCATGTTCTTGCAGAGGTACTGGAGGCCCTCGTAGTGGGCCTGGCTCCAGCCGCCGTCGTCGTGCGGGCCGATGAGGACCATCGCGACGTTGAACTTGCCCTGCTCGACGTCCGGGATCTGGAGGTTCGCGCCACCCTGCGTGCCGGTGCCCGCGCACGCGTCCGCGCCCCCGCCGGATGATGCGCTCGGCGTGCTGCTGCACGCACCGAACGCGAGGACGCCGACCGCCATCAGTGAGAGCAGCCTGAGCCGCTTCGTCGCCATGGTTCCTCCTCCTCGACCACCAGCCGCACGCGAGGACTCGGCCCACGCGCGGACGAAC
Source organism: uncultured Chloroflexia bacterium (assembly GCA_963845925.1). Taxonomy (GTDB): domain Bacteria; phylum Chloroflexota; class Limnocylindria; order Limnocylindrales; family CSP1-4; genus CF-46. Next base: position 54,671 of record CAWJUA010000025.1, on the reverse strand, counting down.
GGGGACGCGCCGACGCCAGGCTCGCGGCAGTGCACCCTCGATGGGACCGACCCGGGTTCCCGGCTCCGGGAGGTCAGGCCCGAAGCATAGCCGCCGCGAGGCCCGCCGGACGGCCGATTTCGACCCGGAGCGGCCGGACTCGCGCCCGCCGCCGCGGGCGCGACCGGAGCGCCGCCGACGTTCCTGTACCATCGCGCCGATGTTCGAACGATCCGCGCTGCCTTCGGGGCCGCGCGTCATCAGCGCCAGGCTCCCCGGCGCGCGTTCGGTCTCCATCGCCGCGTACGTCCTCGCCGGCTCGCGCCTCGAGACCCCGGCCGAGGCCGGCGTCGCCCACTTCATGGAGCACATCACGTTCAAGGGGACGGCCCGATTCCCGTCGACCCGGTCGATCTCCGAGGCGATCGAGGGCGTCGGCGGCTCGTTCAACGCGGCAACAGACCGCGAATCGACCGTCTACTGGGTCCGGGTCCCGCGGCGCGAGGCGACCCGGGCGATGGACGTCCTCGGCGAGCTGATCGTCCGGCCGACACTCGCCGACGACGAGATCGACGGCGAGCGGGCGGTGATCGTCGAGGAGATCCGCTCGTACCTCGACGACCCCGCCGAGTACGCCCAGATCCTCTTCCAGCAGGCGCTGTTCGGCGACGGGCCGCTGGGCCGCGAGATCTGCGGCGACGAGGCCGGGATCCGGGCACTCCCCGCGGAGACGATTCGGGACTTCTGGCGGGCCACGTACCGGCCGGCGAACACCGTGATCGCGGTGGCCGGCGACCTCGGCCACGACGAGGCGGTGGCGCTCGCGGCCGACGCGTTCGGGACGGGCAATGGCGTCGTCCCGGGCTACGCGGCGGCGCCGGCGCTGCCCGCCGGCGAGCGGTTCGCGTTCGGGGCGAGGCGCGACGCGTCGCAGGCCCAGCTCGTCGTCGGCGTCCCGGGCATCCGCCGCGACCACCCCGACTCCTGGATCCTGTCGGTCCTCAACGCCGTTCTCGGCGACGGGATGTCGAGCCGGCTGTTCCTGTCGGTCCGGGAGGAGCTGGGACTCGCTTACGACGTCTCGTCGGGCCTCGTCGACTACGCCGACGCCGGCGCGGTCGAGGTCTCGGCCGGCGTCGACCCGGACGGCCTGCCCGCGGCGCTCGACGCGATCCTCGCCGAGCTCGACCGGCTGCGCCGGGAGGACGTCCCGGAGCAGGAGCTCGAGAAGGCGAAGGCGTACCTCTCGGGCGGGCTCGAGCTGCGGATGGACGAAACCCGCCACCTGGCGTCGTGGATCGGCGGCCAGGAGGCGCTCCACGACCGGGTCATGACGCTCGAGGAGGCGCTCGCGGAGGTCGCCGCCGTCACGTCGGCCGACGTCCGGCGCGTCGCCGGCGAGCTCTTCACCGACGAGGGTTTGCGGCTCGCGGTCGTCGCGCCCGCGAAGCACCGCCGGGGGCTCGAGCGCAGGCTGCGGCTGCCGGCGTGACGGCGACGTACGCGGCCTCGACCCCGGCCGACGCCGACGAGCGCGGTGCCGAGCTCGTCCTGGCTCGCGTCCATCTCCGGATGGGGTCGATGGGGCTCGCCCGGGCCGAGCTGGAGGCGCTCGCCGGCCGCAACGGCCTCGACGACGAGGGGATCCGCGACCTTGCCGACGTCCGCTGGCGAACCGGCGACCTGCCCGGGGCCGGCGAGGCCGCCGCCGCGTATCTCGAGACGAAACCGGACGACGCGCTCTGCCTCGTGATCGCGGCCGAGCTCCAGGCGAGCCTCGGGCGACCCGGCGAGGCGCGCCGACTCGCCGGCAAGGCGCTGACGAAGAGCAACGAGCCAGTCGACCGGATCTTCGCGGGAATGCCCCGGAGCCCGATCTGGCCGGTCGACCCGGGAGCGCCGGTCGAGCCGGTCGGGACGCTGTTCACCGACCTGCCGGCCCAGACGCGGCCCGAGATCGGGCTGCCGATCGAGTCGTTCCTCGCGGCCGCGGCACTCTCGGACGGGCCCGATGAGGCGGCCGCGTCGCCGGCGCCGGAAGGTCCGGGGCTCTGGGATGCCCACGGCGGGGCGCTCGCCGCCACGCTGCCATCCGCCGTGGAGCTGCTCGCCCGGTCGCGAGCTGCCGTCGAAGGCGGTCGTCCGGGCCAGGCCGCGGCGGGCCTCGCGCTCGCGCTCCGGGCCGACCCGACGCTCGCGCCCCAGGTCCTCGACCTCCTCGCGGGCCGCTCGGAACCGGTCCTCGCCCTCGTCCGCGGTGACGCCCACCGGATCGTGGGCCACGAGGCCGAGGCGACGCGCGATTACGCGGCCGCGGTCGCGGCGATGAGTCTCGAGCGGAGCTCCGACCGCGGCGAACGGGCCTCCGACGACGGCGCGTCCCAATTGAGCGACCGAGCAGGCGGCGACGGCTCGGATGGCTCTGGCGATCCGCCACAAGAAGCGGAGAGCTGACCGCGCCATAGACACCCGCGTTTCCGGTGGGAGCGGCAATTCGGGCGGTTGGACGGTTCGAAGCCGGGCGGGGTTCGGGTCGACCATGCGCGGATCGGCCCCGATGCGCACGAGGCTGCTCGCGACACGGGTCCAACGCCCTCAGCAGACCCGCTTCGCGACCGCCAACCCCTGGATTTGCCGCTCCCAGTGGAACGGCTGAGGCGAAGGGGCCGAGCGGCAACGCCCCGGCGGCGCTGGTACTGTTCCTCCTCCATCCCACCTGAACGACGGAACCTGCACGTGACCGAACGCACCCTCGTCCTCGTCAAGCCCGACGGCGTCCAGCGCCTCCTCGTCGGGCGGATCCTCGCCCGCTTCGAGGAGCGCGGCCTGAAGCTCGTCGGCCTGAAGCTCGTCCACGTCGACCGCGCGCTCGCCGAGCGGCACTACGCCGTCCACCGCGAGAAGCCGTTCTTCGGCGGCCTCGTCGACTTCATCACCTCGAGCCCGCTCGTCGCGGCCGCGTTCGAAGGCCCCAACGCGATCGCCGTCGTCCGGACGATGGTCGGCGCGACGCGGCCGCACGAGGCGGCCCCGGGCACGATCCGCGGCGATTTCGCGCTCGAGACGGCGCAGAACCTCATCCACGCCTCCGACGGCGCCGAGACGGCGACGGCCGAGCTCGCGCTGTGGTTCGGCGACGGCGAGTTGCTCGACTACGACCGCGAGATCGACCGCTGGGCGCTCGCCCCGGAGGAATAGGTCAGGACGGCGACGCCGAAGGCTGGACAGACGGCCCGATCGAAGGTGGCGGCGGCTCGACGCTAAGCGGCGATGCGGTCGGCTGAGGCTGGCCCTGCGGCGCCGACTCCGAGCCCGGCGATTCGACCGGCGACGACGACCCCGGTGCCTCCGACGACGGCGCGCCGGGACCCTCGGCCGGGCCCGGGCCACCCGGCGCCGGCACGGCCTGCGACGCCTCGACGACCCCGAGCCCGCCGGCCGACAGCGACAGCGCGAGCGCCGCGACGAGGACCGCGATCGCCCCGGCGAGCAGCGCCCGGTTCGCCCGGATCGCCGCCGGGATGCCCCACAGCACGTCGAGCGACCCGCCGATCGCGTGCCCGCCCCGCTCGAACGCCCGCTCGGCGCGGCTCAGTCCGACGACGCGGCGTCCCTCCACGATGTCCGGCCAGGTGGGGCGCTCGCTGAGGCCCGCGACGACCGCCGGCGAGGGCTTCGACAACCCCACGATCAGCAGCCGGCCGTAGATCGCGAGCTGGGCGACCGACGAGACGACCACGATGATCCCGATCGGCCCGGCGATCGTCAGGTCGACGAGGCTCGCCCGCGCCTGCCACGCGACGAGCCCGGGGAACCCGACCGCCGCCGCCGCGATCAGCACCAGCGCGACCGCGAGGAGGGGCGCCCGGACCACCCAGCCGCCCAGCTCCGAGATCCGCCGCGTCCGGAACGCGCCGCGCATCGCGACTGCCCACGCGGCGAACGCGCTACGGACCGTGATGAAGACGAGGATCCACTCGCGGGCCGGCGACCACGCCTCGGGGCTCAGCGCAGCCACGCCCAGGATCGCGATCCCGGCGTCGGCAATGATCGTGTAGCCGACGACGTGCTCGAGGTCGTCCTGGATTCCGGCCGCGACCATCCCCAGCACCGCGCTCGCTGCGCCGACCGCGACGATCGCGATCCGCTCGGCGGTCAGCGGCAGCAGCAGCGGCGCCACCGACTGGTCGGCCCAGGTGAGGGCGACGATCGCGAACGCCGCCGGACCCCAGGCCATCAGCATCGGCAGTGTCACCTCCGGCGCGGCGTCGGCGAGGCGCGCCGCCCAGAAGTGGAACGGGATCGCCCCGAACCGGATCGCGACCGCCGCCGCGAAGCCGAGGTACGCGAAGCCGAAGACCTCGGGTACGACCGCGAGGCCGCCCAGCGGCCTGCCGATCCACGCCGTGGCGAGGATCGCGAGCACGCCCGCGATCGCGAGCGCCCGCAACTCGCGACTGGCGACGACGACGCTGCGGGGCGTCGCCGGCGAGGCGATCGTCACGAGGATGCCGAAGAGCCCGCCGGCGGTCGCGGCGAGCACCCCGATCCGGGCGTCGGTGAGGGCGAGCGCGAGCACGGCACTGCCCATCCCGGCCAACAGCACGCCGGGGGCGTTGCGGTGGCTGGTCGATGCCAGCCCTAGAACTGTCAGGGCAAGCGCCACGAGGCTGCCGACCAGGGCGAACAGCCGCAGGTAGTCCGACCCGGCCAGCTCGCTGCCGCCGATGACGAGCGTGTCCTCGGGCCGGATCCGGGCGGCGGCCGCAGCCGCCGCGAGCAGGCCGGCGATGCCGATCGCAGCCGCAATTCGGGCATTCGCACGGAGCAGCAGCGAGGCGGCGGCGGCCCCGAACGTGATCGCGAGGAAGGGGAGGACCGTCACCGCCCGGCGGACGGGTCGGCGGCCGGCGTTCGCCGTCGGGGACGGGCCGGGGCCTCGGGGGATGCGGGCCCGGGCGACTCTGGCCCGGGCGCGACGGGCTCGACGTGGGCCGCGTCGCGGGCCTTGATCCCGCCGCCCGACCGGCCGAGGTGGCGCGAGGGCGGCCGCGGCGCCCCGGTGTCGTCGCCGACCGACAGGTCACCGGTAGCGGCTCTCGCGGCGCGGACGACGACCGCCATGGCCCCGCCCACGCCCGCGATCAGCCCGCACGTGACCAGCTGCTCGAGATCCGATGGTGTCCCGCCCAGCCCGACCCGGATCAGCAGCCCGCCGACGAGGAGGAGCATCGCGCCGGTCCCCAGGCGGTAGACGTCGCGGCTCGTGACGATCGGGGCGGCGGCGAGAATCCCGACCGCACAGCCGGCGGCGGACGCCAGGGCCGGGCCGAGTGGCGTGGCGCCCAGACCGTGCGTCCCGAAGCCGACGACACCGGCCGCGAGCGCGGCCAGCGCCTCGACGGGCCAGCCCAGCCGGGAACCGGCGGTTGGTCGGTCGAGGCCGCGGATCGAGATCGCGACCAGCCGGGCCGCGAGCAACGCGGCCGCGATCCGCGCGGCGAGGGGCAGTGGCCCCGCCAACGGGTCGGCGAGGAGCGACGACGCGAGCAGGACGACGAGCAGTCCCAGTAGCGAGGCGCGTGCCTCCCGGGCCGAGACCGCCACGACCGCCCCTGCGAGGACGGCCGCCGTCAAGCCGGCGAGGAGGACGTTCACGGGGCCGGGGAGGCGAGCTCCGGATGGCTCGGGGTCGGGAGCACCTCGAACGTGTCGATCGGCCAATAGCGGAGCCAGGCGCGGCCGATCACGTCGCCGACCTTGACGGTCCCGAACTCGCGCGAGTCGGCCGAGCTGCCGCGGTGGTCGCCCATGAGGAACAGCTCGCCGTCGGGCACGACCCACTTGCCCTGGTTCAGGGGGTCCTCGGTCGTCTGCGTCGAGCCGTCGTCCTCCTTGAACACGTACGGCTCGGTCAGCTCGGTCCCGTTCACGTACACATGCCCGTCGCGGATCTCGACGGTGTCGCCGCCCACCCCGATCACCCGCTTGATGTAGGGCGTGCCGTTCTCCTGCTGCCAGGCGGCGGGCGGGTTGAAGACGACGATGTCGCCGCGCTTGTAGGCGTCGAATCGCGGCGTCAGCTTGTCGACGAGGACGTACTGGTCCGGCTCGAGCGTCGTCTCCATCGACTGCTGGCGGATCTGGTACGGCTGCGCGACGAACGTCTGGATCACGAAGAAGATGATGAGGGTGAGGACGAGCGTCTCGACGATCTCGAAGAGGCACCCGAGGGGGCGTCTGGTCACAAGTCCGGCAGTATATGGTGCGGGGCGGGGACCCGCCGAAGGCCGGACGCGGAGTGCCTCCGGTGGCGATGCATGCACGGCGCGCGGGCCCAATGGGTTTGATAGACTCGCCGCGCCCTGAGCACCCATCACGCATCAGGCACCGCCCATCGATCGAGATCCATACGTGACCACGTCCGACGGTCGCGTGCGGCCGCGAGCAGGGCCCGGGTTCACGTGGAGGAGTCGCACCCCAGATGACCGCTGCAACGCTCCAGCTGATCATCCTGCCGGCGGGACTGATCGCCGTGCTGTTCGCCATCTACCTCGCCCGGGACGTCCTGGCGCGGGACACGGGCACCCAGGCCATGCAGGACGTAGCCGGGACGATCTACGAAGGCGCGGTCGCCTTCATCCGGCGGCAGTACACGACGATCGCCGTGCTGGCGATCGTGGGCGCGGTCATCATCGGTGTCGTCATCGCGATCGTCGAGACGCCCGAGGTCGCCGACGTCCCGTCGATGGCCGGGGTCCCGATCGGGATCATGACCGGCATCGCCTTCCTCGTCGGCGCGGCATGCTCGATGGCGTCCGGGATCATCGGGATGTTCGTCGCCGTCCGGGCCAACGTCCGCACGGCGTCGGCCGCCCGGCGCAGCCTCGTCGAGGCGGTCCAGGTCGCGATGCGCGGCGGGGCCGTGTCGGGCTTCCTCGTCGTCGCCCTGTCGCTGCTCGGCGTCTGGGGCATCTTCACCGCCTACCAGACGTTCTTCGGCGAAGTGACCGTGGCCCAGGCGCCGTTCCTCATCGTCGGCTTCGGCTTCGGCGCGTCGTTCGTCGCGCTGTTCGCCCAGCTCGGCGGCGGCATCTACACGAAGGCCGCCGACGTCGGGTCGGACCTCGTCGGCAAGGTCGAGAAGGGCATCCCCGAGGACGATCCGCGCAACGCCGGCGTCGTCGCGGACCTCGTCGGCGACAACGTCGGCGACTGCGCCGGCCGCGGCGCCGACCTGTTCGAGTCGACGGCGGCCGAGAACATCGGCGCGATGATCCTCGGCGTCGCGGTCTACACGATCGCGGTGGCCGCCGGCTGGCCGAACCCCCAGGCCTGGATCTTCTTCCCGCTCGTCGTCCGCTCGTTCGGCCTGCTGGCCACGATCGTCGCGATCTTCTTCGTCCGCGGTCGCGAGGACGAGGACCCGATGAACATGCTCAACCGCGGCTACTGGGTGACGACGCTGCTGTCCGTGGTCGGGCTGGCGATCACGACGGCCGTGATGATGAACACGAACGGCGGCGTCGGCCTCATCGGCAACCTGCCGACCTGGGTCTTCTTCTTCGCCGCCGGCATCGTCGGCCTCGCGACCAGCGTCGCCTTCGTCTACATCACCCAGTTCTACACCGCCGGCTCGTACCGCCCGGTCCGCGAGATCGCCGAGGCATCGAAGACCGGCCCCGCGACGAACATCATCAGCGGCACCGCGGTCGGCTTCGAGACGACCGCCGTGACGGCGATCACGATCGCCATCGCCCTCTTCACGAGCCACTGGCTGGGCACGCAGGCCAACCTCGTCAACGCCGACGGCGTCAACGTCGGCGGCATCTTCGGGACCGCGGTCGCGACGATGGGCATGCTCATGACGACCGCCTACATCCTCGCGATGGACACGTTCGGCCCGATCACCGACAACGCCGGCGGCATCGCCGAGTTCAGCCGGGCCGAGGCCGGCGCGCGCGAGATCACCGACCGGCTCGACGCCGTCGGCAACACGACGAAGGCGCTGACGAAGGGCTACGCGATCGCGTCCGCGTCGCTCGCCGCGTTCCTGCTGTTCAGCGCCTACATCGACAAGATCAACCTGATCCAGGGCCGCCGGATCGCGGCGGGTGTTCCCGGCGCGGAGCTCCTCAACTCGGTCAACCTGGCCAACGTCAACGTCTTCATCGCGGCCCTGCTCGCGGCGATGCTCGTGTACTTCTTCAGCTCGCTCGCGATCCGCGCGGTCGGCACGACGGCCCAGTCGATCATCGTCGAGGTCCGCCGCCAGTTCCGGGAGATGCCCGGGATCATGGACTACACCCAGCGACCGGACTACGCCCGCGTCGTCGACATCACCACCCAGGCGGCGCTCCGCCAGATGGTCCTGCCGGGCCTCGTCGCGGTCGCCACGCCGATCGTCATCGGCGTCGTGCTCGGCTTCGAGGCCGTCGCCGGCATGCTGATGGTCGGCACGATCTCGGGCGTCCTCCTCGCCACCGTCCTGAACAACGGCGGCGGCGCGTGGGACAACGCCAAGAAGTACATCGAGTCGGGCAATCTCAAGGACGAGAACGGCAACGTGCTCGGCAAGGGTTCCGATGCACATGCCGCGGCCGTCGTCGGCGACACGGTCGGCGACCCGTTCAAGGACACCGCGGGCCCGTCGCTCCACGTCCTCGTGAAGCTGCTCGCGACGATCACCCTCGTGCTGGCTCCGCTCTTCATCCGCTAGTCACTTCGCGCCGGCCCAGGCGCACCACTGGATCGGCAGGACATGGATACCCTCGGGCAAGCCATCATCATGGGCATCGTCCAGGGACTGACCGAGTTCCTGCCGATCTCGTCATCCGGCCACCTGATCATCGTCCCGTACCTCGCGGGCTGGACCGACCCGTTCATCACGTCGCTCGCGTTCAGCGTGATGCTCCACATCGGGACCCTGATCGCGCTGCTCGTCTACTTCTGGCGGGACTGGCTGCGGCTCGTGCCGGCCGGCTTCGCGACGATCCGCGATCGCTCGTTCGAGAGCGACCCCGACCGGCGCCTCGCGTGGCTGCTCGTCGTCGCGACGGTCCCCGCGCTGATCATCGGCGTGCTCCTCAACGACGTCGTCGAGGAGCGGTTCCGGGAGGTCGGTCTAGTCGCGCTGATGCTCGTCGTCGGTGCCGCGATCATGTGGCTCGCCGACCACTGGGGCCGCAAGCGCCTGCTCGCGATCGACCTGACGTTCCCGAAGGCGCTGGGACTCGGCTTCGCCCAGGCGCTGGCGCTGATCCCGGGCGTCAGCCGGTCCGGGATCTCGATCTCGGCGGGCCTCTTCGCCGGCCTCGACCGCGAGTCCGCGGCCCGCTTCTCGTTCCTGATGGCGACGCCGATCACGGCCGCGGCCGCGGCCTACGAATCGGTCAAGCTGATCCGCGGCGACCTCGGCGTCGCGGTCGAGTGGCTGCCGCTGATCGCCGGCATGGTCGCGGCGCTCGTGTCCGGCCTCCTCGCGATCGGGTTCCTGCTGCGGTTCCTGCGGACCCGGTCGCTCAACATCTTCGTCGCCTACCGGCTCGTGCTCGCGGCGATCGTCCTCGTCGTCTTCCTCGAGAGGTAGGCCGGCGGCGCCATGGAGGTCATGAAGCAGCTCCGCCAGCGGGCGATCCGCGACCTCGTCGACCAGCGCCCCATCCGGACCCAGCAGGAGCTGGCTGCCGCGCTCCGCGAGCGGGGCTTCCGGACGACCCAGGCGACGATCAGCCGCGACGTCGCGGAGCTCGGGCTCGTGAAGGCCGGCCGCGAGGGAATCCAGGCTTACGCGCTGCCGCCGCGCCTCGTCGAGGCCGAGACGTCCGGCGAGGACCGCCTCCGCAAGCTGCTGGCGGACCTGCCGGTCGAGCTTCGCGAGGCGGGCCTGCTGGTCGTCGTGAAGACGCTCCCCGGCTCGGCCCATGCGATCGCGGCGGCCCTGGACCGCGCCCGCTGGCCTGAGGTCGCGGGCTCGATCGCCGGCGATGACACCGTCTTCGTCGCCTGCGTGGACCGAGCATCGCTCCAGCGGGTGAAGAGCCGCCTCCGGACGCTCGCCGACTAAGCGAAAAAAACGTCCGCCCGGAACCCAACCCCGGGGCACTCGACTGCGTCGTGTCATGCAGAGGACCACGTCGGTCCCCATGTCACGGAAGCACAATGTTGTTTGCCCAAACCTTGAGAGCCACCGTCGAGCCGTCGCCGGCCTCCGATCTCGTCCGCAGGGCGAGTCGCGGGGACGTCGCTGCCTTCGACGAGCTGGTCGCCTCACGCCTCGCCCAATCCCTCCGTCTTGCCCGCGCCATTGTCGACAGCTCGGCTGATGCCGAGGACGTCGTCCAGGAGGCGTTCGTCTCCGCCTGGCGCAACCTGCCCCGGCTCCGCGAACCGGACCGTTTCGACGCCTGGTTCGGCCGCATCCTCGTGAACACCGCCCGGACCCACGTCCGGCGACGCGGCGCGGTCCGGCCGATCTCGATCGACCGCCGTCACGTCGACGATGGTCGCGAGGACGACACGCCGGGTCAGCATGACCCCGGTCTCGAGTCCGTCGTTTCGAGCGACGCCCTCGGCCGGGCCATCAACCGGCTGACGATCGACCAGCGTTCGATCCTTGCCCTGCATCATCTCGAAGAGCGGCCGGTCGCCCAGATCGCCGCCGTTCTCGGAATCCCCGTCGGCACCGCCAAGTGGCGGCTGCACGCCGCGCGCCAGGCCCTCGAGCGCGCGCTGGAGGCCGAGCGATGAACGACCGAACGCTCACCGACACCCAGATCACGGCCGCGTTCATCGCCAGGTCGGAAGGCTCGGTCGGCCAGGATCTCGCCGAGCGCATCCGTGCCGAGACGAGCCGCACGCGACAGGCGTCCCGCCTCCTCGTGCTGACCGGCGGCCTGAGCGACAACGCCAACGCGCATCGGCTCCTGTGGGCCGCGGCGATCTCCGCCACGTCTCTCGCGTTGGTTGGAGGCTTGTTCTTCGCCGGCCGCCAGCCCGACGAGCAGACGAGCGTCGTCCCCCCGCCCTCGCCGAGCCAGCCCGTCGCGGGCCCGCCGACGCCGTCGGCAGATCCCTCGATGAGCCTGCTGCCGTCGCCGTCGGCCGAGCCGACGCCGGCGGTCACCAACCCGCCGGTCGATCCCACGCTCGACCTTGAATCGTTCGCGGTCACCCTCGTCGACCAGCTGCGGGTCCGCTCGCAGCCGACGGTCGCCGAGTCGTCGGAGAAGCTCGAGCCGCTCCTCCCCGCCGGGGTCCGCCTCTTTGTCATCGAGGAGTCGGTCGCCGCGGACGGCTACGCCTGGTACCACGTCCTGCCGGTCGAAGGGGGCTATCCCTCCGGCTGGGTCGCCGCGGCTAGCCGCGGCGGCGAGCCGTGGATCGAGGCGGCACCCGCGGAGTGCCCAAGCCTGCCGATCGAGCCGCTCGAGATCGGATTCGTTGGGCGTGTACGGCGGCCTGGCCTGTTTCGGCGACAACGAGATCCAGCTCATGGGCGAGGTCTCCTGCCAGACAGCCGACGTCGACCTGACGATCGGCGGGCCATCGTGGCTCCGAGGCGATCAGTTCTGCACGTTCTCGGGTGGGGATGGCACCAGGCAGATCTACGACGGCGGCGCGGGCCTCCCGGGTCCGGGCGGGCTGAACGGGATCGTCACCGGTCACTTCGCCGATCCCCAGTCCAGCAGCTGCGTCTGGGTCGTCGACCCGCCGGCCCCCGACGCGGCCGAGATCACGACAACGTGCCGGGCGATGTTCGTGGCCACGGACTGGAAGTCGGTGCCGATCGACTGAACCGGTACCTCGAGAACGGCGCCACCATCCCGGTGGCGCCGTTCGCCGTTTTTGACACTCTGAGCGACGGGAAGTAGGCTATCGGCCGGTCGAACTTCAGGCGCGCCGGCAACGCGCGGAGCCTGGAGTTCTTTCCTTTATCTCGACCCCTCTGACCGTCCCTCCAGACCGGTCCCCATCGGGGAGCCCAGACGTGAACAACAAGCCGACGTACCTGTCGAAAGAAGGACTCGAGAAGCTCCGCGCGGAGCTCGACGAGATGGTGAGCGTGAAGCGGCCCGAGGTCGCCCAGCGGATCCACGACGCCAAGGAGCACGGCGACCTCAGCGAGAACGCCGAGTACGAGGACGCCAAGAACGAGCAGGCATTCGTCGAGGGCCGGATCCAGACGCTCCAGGCGCTGATCAAGAACGCCACGATCATCGACGAGAACCACTCCACGGACCACGTCCAGATCGGCTCGACGGTCGACGTCGAGAGCGAGGACGGCGAGGAGAAGTTCACGATCGTCGGTTCGACGGAGGCCAAGCCGACCGAGGGCCGGATCAGCAACGAGAGCCCCGTCGGCCGAGCGCTGCTCGGCAAGAAGAAGGGCGAGAAGGTCGTCGTCAAAGTCCCGGCCGGCGACTTCACCTACAAGATCGTCTCGATCAGCTAGGACGACCGACCGCCCGCGCGGTCACCAATCCGCGCGGACCCACGAGGGAGATCGCGCAGGCCATGGACTGGGCTGACGAACTCGCTGCCAGCGTCAGCGGGCCCCAGGTCGTCAACGACTCGAAGACGCCGTCGGGGACCGTCCACCTCGGGAGCCTGCGCGGCCCCGTCATCCTCGACACGATCTGGCGCGCCCTGCGCGCGCGCGGCCTCGACGCCCAGCTGCTCTACGGCATCGACGACTACGACCCGATGGACGCCCAGGCGCTGTTGACGCCCGACGCCGTCGAGCGCGAGATGGGCCGGCCGCTGTTCCAGGTCCCGGACCCGGCCGGCGACTGCCACGCGTCCTATGCCCGGCACTTCGCCGGGCTCTTCATCGACACCTTCTCGACGCTCGGCATCCATCCCGAGCGCTACTACTGGATGAGCGACATCTACCCGACGGGCGAGATGGACCCGTTCATCCGGACCGCGCTCAATCAGGCGGCGACGGTCCGCGAGATCTACCGCCGCGTCGCGAATGTCCAGCACCCCGACGCGTGGCATCCGCTCCAGGTCGTCTGCGAGAACTGCGGCAAGCTGGGGACGACGATCGTCACCGACTGGGACGGCGAGCTGGTCAAGTACGAGTGCCGGGCGCAGCTCGTCACATGGGCGACCGGCTGCGGCCACTCCGGCTGGGTGTCGCCGTTCGGCGGCCGGGCGAAGCTGCCGTGGAACCTCGAGTGGGCGGCCCAGTGGTCGCTGTTTGGGGTCACGATCGAGCCCTGCGGCAAGGACCTCTCGACCGCGGGCGGGTCGCGCGACCGCTCCGACGCGATCGCCCGCGAGGTCTTCGAGCGCGAGCCGCCGCTCAACGTCCCATACGAGTTCATCAACATCGGCGGCAAGAAGATGTCGACCTCGAAGGGCCTCGGGGCGGCGGCCCATGAGATCGTCGACGTGATCAAGCCCGAGCAGCTCCGCTTCTTCTTCCTCCGCCCCAAGCCGAACCACGCGGTCGACTTCGACCCGATCGGGAACGACGCCGTGCCGCGCCTCTACGACGAGTTCGACCGATTCGCGGCGGCGACGGCGGGCAAGGAGGTCCGGGGCGAGATCGCGCCGGGCTTCGAGAACACGTTTCGCTACTCGCTGCTCGACGCGAACGCCGACGTGACCGCGGAGGCGGCGAAGTTCCGGCCCGCGTTCGGCCACCTCGCGCTGCTGCTCCAGATCCCGAACGTCGACGTCGCGGAGCGGATGGCGGCGGAGAAGGGGAGCGCGCTGGACGAGCGCGAGGCGTACATCCTCGACGAACGCGTCGAAGCCGCCCGCGGCTGGCTCGCCTCGTACGCGCCCGACAAGGCCCGCCTCGAGGTCCGTCGCGATGCGTTGCCCGCCGACGCGGCGGCGCTCGATGACGGGCAGCGGAGCTACCTCGCCGCCCTGGCCGACCGCGTCGACGCCGAGCGACCGGCCGCCGGCGACGCGTGGCAGAACGCGATCTTCGACGCGGCGACGCAGGCCGGGCTCGATGCGAAGACGGCGTTCGCGGCGATCTACCTCGCGTTCCTCGGCCGGACGAACGGCCCGCGCGCGGGCTGGCTGCTCGCGAGCCTCGACGTGGGGTTCGTCCTTGAGCGGCTGCGCGAGGCGTCGGCCGCGCCTGTGGGAGGTGCGGCATGAGCGTCGGGCTGCAGCGGCTGCGCGAGGACGCGGACGCGATCCGCAAGGGCGCGATCGACAAGGGCGAGGACCCTGCGATCGTCGACCAGGCGATCGCGGCCGACGAGCGGCGCCGCCAGCTACTCGGCGACGGCGACACGCTCAAAGCGGAGCGGAACGCCGCTTCGAAGGAGATCGGCAACGCGATCAAGGGCGGCGCGAAGCCCGACGGCCCCGAGGTGGCGGAGCTCCGCCGCCGCTCCGTCGAAGCAGGCGAGCGGATCGCCGCGATCGACAAGGAGCTCGGGGACGTCGAAGCCCAGGTCGAGGACCTCATGCTCCGCATCCCGAACCCCGCCGACCCCGAGGTCCCGATCGGCGGCGAGGAGGCGAACGTCACCGTCCGGACCTGGGGCGAGCAGCTCCCCGTCGAGCAGCCGCTCGAGGGCGAGGTCGGCGCGGACGCCCCCGAGGGCGGCGCGACGTGGCGCCGGAAGCCCCACTGGGAGCTCGCCGAGGCGCTCGACATCATCGATTTGCCGCGCGGCGCGAAGATCGCCGGCTCCGGCTTCCCCGTCTACAAGGGCGCCGGGTCGCGGCTCCAGCGGGCGCTGATCAGCTGGTTCCTCGACGTCCACACCGGCGAGAACGGCATGACCGAGGTCTGGCCGCCGGTCGTCGTCAACAGCGACTCCGCCCGGGGCACCGGCCAGATCCCCGACAAGGAAGACCAGATGTACGTCGTCACCCGCGACGACCTCTACCTGGTCCCGACGGCCGAGGTCCCGGTCACGAACCTCCACCGCGACGAGATCATCGAGAACGCCGAGTTGCCGATCCGCTACGCGGCCTACAGCCCGTGCTTCCGGCGCGAGGCCGGCGCCGCCGGCAAGGACACCCGGGGCATCCTCCGCGTCCACCAGTTCGACAAGGTCGAGATGGTCCTGTTCGAGCGGCCGGGCGAATCGGAGGCCGCGCTCGAGTGGATGACGGAGCGTGCCGAGATCCTCCTGCAGCGGCTCGGGCTCGCCTACCGCGTCATCCTCATGGCGACCCGCGAGCTTGGCTTCGTCCAGGCGAAGAAGTACGACCTCGAGACCTGGGCGCCGGGCGTCGAGCGCTGGCTCGAGGTCAGCTCGTGCTCGAACTTCCGCGACTACCAGGCCCGCCGGATGGCGATCCGATTCCGGCCGGAGCCGGGCGCGAAGCCGGAGTTGGTCCACACGTTGAACGGCTCGGGGCTGGCGCTCGCCCGGATCGTCGCCACGATCATCGAGACGTACCAGCAGCCCGACGGCAGCGTCCGCGTCCCCGACGTCCTCCAGCCGTACGTCCGGAGCGAGACGCTCTAGCGGCGCAGCCGGGCCGGCGGCCGAGCGAACCGGACGGCCCACGTCCCGAGCCAGACGGCGCCGGCCGCGGCTGCCCAGCGCCGGGCGGCCGGTCCCTCGAGCGTTCGCGGCGCGACGATGCCGCTGCTCACCGCGAGCGCGCCGAGGAGCAATGGGATCCCCAGCGGGTGCCATGCGGCGCTCTCCCGGACCTCGAGCCGCGTCGCGGCCGACCACGAGCGCGTCAACCCGCACGCCGGACACGGCCGCCCGGTCACGAGCCGGAAGGGGCAGACCCCGAGATCGGCGGCGAGGAGCGACCGCGGCGCCAGCCTCGCTGCGAGCAGCGCCAGCAGGATCAGCGCGCGAGCGCCGTCCATCGTCGGTCGACTCAGTGCCGGAGCGGCAGACCGTTCGCGTCGGGCAGCTTGTCGAGCACGATCAGGACCAGGTCGACGACGTACCAGATCCCGCAGAGCCCGAATGTGACGAGCTTGAGGATTCCGAGCCCGGTGTAGCCAAGGTAGAACCGGTCGATCCCGAACCAGCCGAGCAGGAACGAGATCAGGAGCGTCGTCAGGAAGTCCTTGTCCGAGAAGAGACCGGGGATCTCGGATGCGGGGAACCACGCCCCGGCGACGTCGGCCCGGCGGACCATCGACGCCGACCGGATGTATTTCGCCTGGACCTGCGCCTGGAGGTCGGCGAGCGTGAACGGGCCCTCCTCGGCGCCCATTCGCTGGATCATGAACGTCTGGCCTGGAGCTACCACGTCGGGCCCTCCTTGCTCCGCTGCGCTTGCCGGGCGGGCATCCCGTCCCGATACAGTAGCGGCCGCGGCCAGCAGGCGGCGGATCGGCGGAGGAGGGAACGTGTCCACGGCGTCGACCCTCGCGGAAGCAGGCCTCGAGATCCCGGCCGGGTACTCGCTCGCGTCATACGACGAGCGGCCCGACCTCGACTCGACGGTCGACGAGCTCGTGGCCGCGGCGTGGCCGGCATTCATGTTCGAGGACGAGGTCGCGAACGCCCACTTCGGCCGGGCGTACGCAGACTGGCCGCAGTTCCAGAGCCTGCTCCTCGACGACACCGGGACGCTCGTTGCGCTCGGCAACGCGATGCCGCTCGCCTGGGACGGCACCGACGAGGGATTGCCCGACGGCTGGCGGGAGCAGGTCCTCCAGAGCGTCGCGGATCTCGAGGCGGGCAGGCCGATGAACACGCTCGGGGCGATGCAGATCGTGACGCGCGGCGACCTCCGCGGCGCTGGCCTGTCGGGGACGATGGTCGGCGCGATGCGGGCCGCCGCGAAGGCCGCCGGCTACCGCGCGGTCATCGCTTGCGTCCGGCCGACGTGGAAGGATCGCTACCCGCTCGCGCCGATCGAGTCCTACGCCCGCTGGACCCGCGACGACGGCCTGCCGTTCGACCCGTGGATCCGACTCCACGCCCGGCTCGGCGGCCGGATCGTGCGGGCGGCGCCGGAGGCGATGATGGTCCGCGGCTCGGTCGCCGACTGGGAGTCGTGGACAGGCATGGCGTTCCCGGAGTCGGGTCGGTACGTCGTGCCGCAGGCGACGCAGCCGGTGGTCATCGATCGCGAGCGCGACGAGGGCGTCTACTTCGACCAGAACGTCTGGATGGTCCACGCCATCGACTGAGGCCGACAGAGATCGCGCCGGGTATGCTCCGGCATCGGAGAGGTGGCAGAGCGGACGATTGCGACGGTCTTGAAAACCGTTGACCGAAAGGTCCGTGGGTTCGAATCCCACCCTCTCCGCCAGGTACGCACACCGAGATGACGACGATGCGTGCCGGCGGTCCGAACCCATTCGAGGGACCCGATGAGCGACCAGCACGACCACGACCACGAGCACGACCACGACCACGACGAGCACGAGCATCATCACCACGACGGGCCGCACGACTACGTCGGCGCGATCCAGGGCTACCGCGCAGAGAAGGACGCGTTCTTCAAGGACTCCGCCAACAGCCCGGTCCCGCCGGAGGAACGCGACGCGTTCGAAGGCCTGCCGTACTACCCGGTCAACGTCGACCTCGTGTTCGAGGGCCTGGCGCTGGAGCCGTACACCGGCGACGAGCCGGCCAACTTCGAGATCCCGACCTCCGACAACAAGCTCCGGCCGGCCCATCGGGCGGGCACGTTCTCGTTCGAGATCGACGGCCTGCCGCTGCGGCTGACCGCCTACGAGATCGACGGCGGCCACGAGGACAACTCGGTGTTCGTGCCGTTCCTCGACGCGACGAGCGGCCGCGAGACCTACGGCGCCGGCCGCTACCTCGACCTCGAGCCGGACGAGGACGGTTCATACGCGATCGACTTCAACCTCGCGTACCACCCGTCGTGCGTCTACTCGCCGCGCTTCTCCTGCCCGCTGACCCCGGCCGAGAACCGCCTGTCGGTCAGGATCGAGGCGGGCGAGCGGCTCGCCGAGGGCGCCGCGCACTAGCGGCGAAGTTCAGCGCTCCGCTGCGACGCCGAGCGCCTCCGCCATCGCGGCCAGGTGGGCCGGCGTCGAGCCGCAGCACGCCCCGACGATCCGCGCGCCGGCAGCCCGGAACCCCAGCGCCGCCTCGGCCATGAGCGGCGGCTCCGCCCGGTAGACCGCCCGGAGGTCGACGAGCTCGGGCATCCCGGCATTCGACTTCGCGACGAGAACGACGTCCGGGGCGATCGCGTGCATCTTCTCGATGACCGGCAGCAGCTCGTCGGGGCCGTTGCCGCAGTTGCCGCCGATCGCGTCGGCGCCGGCCGCCGCCAGGGCCGTCACCGCGGCCTCGGGGGACACGCCCATCATCGTGAAGCCGCGCGTGTCGAACGTCATCGTCGCCACGATCGGGATCCCGGGCGAGGCCCGCCGGACGCCTTTGATCGCCGCCTCGATCTCCGAGAGATGCGACATCGTCTCGATCCAGATCAGGTCGACGCCGCCGGCGATCAGCGCCGCGGCCTGCTCGGCGAACACGTCCTCGGCCTCGGCCGCGTCGAGCGTCCCGAGCGGCGCCATGATCTCGCCGGTCGGGCCGATATCGCCGGCGACGAGCGCCCGGCCGCCTGCCGCGTCCACCTCCGCTCGTAGCAGGATCGCCGCCGTCCGGTTCAGCTCCGACACGCGCCCGTCCAGCCCGTGCAACCGCAGCCGCAGCCGGTTGCCGCCGAACGTGTTCGTCATCACGATCCGCGCCCCGGCGTCGAGGTAGCCCCGGTGGATCCGCCGGACGACCTCGGGGTGGGCGACGTTCCACGTCTCGGGCGGGTCGCCGAACTGGAGGCCTGCCGCGAACAGCATCGTGCCCATCGCGCCGTCGGCGAGGATCGGGCCGCCCTCGGCGAGCAGCTCCCGCCAGCGGCGGTTCTCGGGGCCGTCGGCGGGGCGAGGGCCCGGCGAGACGAGGGTGGCGGCGCCGGCCTCGGCCGGGTCGGCCGTGGCATCGGTCGTCGTCGGGCGTCGTCGGCTTGGTCGCGCGGTCCTTGTTGCTCGTTCCACGACGAGTGATGGTACGGTGCGCTCGATGATCGCGACGTGCCACCACACGGTCCGGGTGATCGATGTCGACCCGCCGATGGACGTCTGTCCGTCGTGCATCGAGGAAGGCGGCTGGTGGAAGCACCTCCGCCAGTGCCTGGTCTGCGGCAAGACCGGCTGCTGCGACGAGAGCCCCAACCGCCACGCGAGCGGCCACTACCGGAGCGAAGGCCACGAGATCATCCGCTCGGCCGAGCCGGGCGAGGATTGGATCTGGTGCTTCGCCGACGAAGTCAACCTGCGGAAGACGGACGACATCTGGGAAGAGGTCGACCTCTTCTTCGAGGCCGGGATGTGGTTCGCGACCCAGAAGGCCGAGTCGGCCGGGACGTTCGAGCCGGCGCCCGACGAGGTCACGGCCGAGGGGTTCCCGCTTGGCGAATGGGCGGCGGCCTACCGCGACGTTCACGCCAGCGGCGAGCTCGACGCCGAGAAGACCGCAGCGCTCGAGGGGATCGCCGGCTGGCACTGGTAGACGCGGCGCCCTCGCCCGGACTCTGTGGCGACTGCCGCCACCAGCGTCGCGTGGAGTCGGCGCGAGGATCGGTCTTCATCCTGTGCGAGCGATCCCGCACGGAGCCTGCGTATCCCCGCTATCCGCGACTGCCGGTGCTCGCCTGCGCGGGCCACGAGGCGCGGGCGGCGACGGTTGATCAGCGATCGGGATCACGGCCGCCAGGCGCCGCTTGACGCCGCGGAGCCGACGCTCCCATACTCCCGGCCTACATCGCGAAGAACGGGCTATGAACGGGACGAGTACCCGTCGAGCGTCGGCAGAGAGACCCGGTGGCTGGTGGAAACCGGGGCGACGGCGGCGGCGAATGGACCCGGGAGCCTCCGGACCCAACGGCGACGCGGCATCGGCCGCGGAACCCAGTAGGCTCCGGCGCAGAGCGCCAGCGATACAGGGCAGCGCCGATCGGCCGCGAGAGCGACCCGTCGGTCACGGAGTGCGGCATCGCCGAATGAGGGTGGCACCGCGGAAGGCACGACCTTTCGTCCCGGGACGAAATGGTCGTTTCTTAATTCACGGACGCGGACGGGCCGCGCGGAGGCCACCGACATGACGACAGCCGATCCTCTCAGCCTCACGGAGGCGAAGCGCCTCGTCCCCAACGCGGACACGATCCTGCTCCGCGCGACGCGCCCGGCCGACCTCGAGACCCCGATCGGGGCGTTCCTCCGCCTCGACGACGGCAACCCGGCCTATCTCCTCGAGTCCGTCGAGGGCGGCGAGCGGCTGGGCCGCTACTCGTTCCTGGGCGTCGGGCCGCGGCGGCTGCTCGAGGTCCGGGACGGCGTCGCCCGCACCCAGACCCGGCCTGTCAGCGTTCGCGACTTCACGCCGGACCTGCCGATCGACGTTGCCGAGGCGCCGGACCCGCTCGAGGCGATCCGTCGGTTCGTGCCGCGCCGCCGTGTCCAGCCGACCGAGGGCATGCCCCGCTTCACCGGCGGCGCCGTCGGGGCGCTGTCGTACGACGCGGTGTCGACGTTCGAGCCCACCGTCCCGCTCCCGGAATCCGACCCGGTCGGCGCGCCCACCGCCGCGTTCATCGAGACGGACCTCGTCCTCGTCTTCGACCACCTGACCCACACGCTGTCGGCGATCGCCTCGCTCCACACCGACGCGGCCGACTTCGAAGGCCGCTATCGGATCGCCGAGACCGCGATCTTCGAGGCGCTCGAGCGGACCGCCCGCCCGTCGGCCGCGGAGATGGGCGCGGCCGCGCCACGAGGCGCCGCCGCCGCCGCGGCCGTTCCCGAGGACCGGATCGAATCGAGCCTCGGCCGCGAGGAGTACGAGCGAGCCGTCGAGGTCGCGAAGGACGCGATCGCGGCCGGCGAGGCGATCCAGGTCGTCCTCGCCCGGCGCCAGACGTTCGACCTCCCGCTGAATCCCGCCACCGAACGCGCCGCTGACCGGCATCGACCTCTACCGCTCGCTCCGCCGCGTCAACCCCAGCCCGTACCTGTTCTTCGTCCGGGTGCCGTCGTTCGAGGTCGTCGGGGCGAGCCCGGAGCTCCTGCTCCAGGTCGAGGGCGACCGCCTGACGACCCATCCCATCGCCGGCACGCGACCCCGCGGCAAGGACGAGACGGAGGACGCGCTCCTCGCCGAACAGCTCCAGCGCGACCCGAAGGAGCGCGCGGAGCACGTGATGCTCGTCGACCTCGGCCGCAACGACCTGGGCCGCGTCGCCCGGCCGGGCACCGTGACGGTGAGCCGCTACATGGACGTCGAGCGCTACAGCCACGTCCTCCATCTCGTGTCGCACGTCGAGGGCCGCCTCCGGCCCGACCTCGACGCGCTCGACGCGCTCCGGGCCGTCTTCCCGGCCGGCACGCTCAGCGGCGCCCCGAAGGTCCGGGCGATGCAGCTGATCGCCGCCGCGGAGCGCGAGCGCCGGGGGCTGTACGGCGGCGCGGTCGGCTACCTCGGCTACGACGGCAACCTCGACACGGCGATCACGATCCGCTCGGCCGTGCTGCGCGGCGGCCAGGCCCACGTCCACACCGGCGCCGGGATCGTGGCCGCCAGCGTGCCGGAGCGCGAGTTCGAGGAGACCGAGCACAAGGCGGCGGCGCTGCGCCGGGCGATCGAGCTGGCGGCGGGCTCGGAAGCGGGCGCTGGACGGCCGAGCCCGTCTGAGCCGACGATGGAGCCCGTCCCGTGATTCTCGTCATCGACAACTACGACTCGTTCACGTTCAACCTCGTCCAGGCGCTCGAGGCGGCCGGGGCGACGGTCAAGGTCGTCCGCAACGACGCGATCGACCGTGACGGTGTCGACGCGCTCGCGACCGACGAGGCCGCCGACCTGCGGGGGATCGTGATCTCGCCCGGACCCGGCGACCCTTCGACGGCCGGCGTGTCGGTGGCGACGGTCGAGATTGCCCGCGACCGCGAGATCCCGCTGCTCGGCGTGTGCCTCGGGATGCAGTCGATGGCGGCGGCGTTCGGGGCCTCGATCGTCCGGGCGCCGACGCTCGTCCACGGCGAGGCGTCGGAGGTGACGCACGACGGAGCGGGCCTGCTCGAGGGCATGCCGCCGTCGTTCATGGGGGCCCGCTACCACTCGCTGGCCGTCGATCCGGCGACGCTGCCTGCCGGAGCTGCGGGTGACGGCGATGAGCGAGGCCGACCGGGTCGTCATGGGCATCCGCCACGTCTCGCTGCCGCTCGAGGGCGTCCAGTTCCACCCGGAGTCCGTGCTTACGCCAGACGGGCCGCACCTCCTGGCGAACTTCCTGCGCCTGGCGGGCGAGGGCGAAGCGAGCCGGCTCGACGACGCGGTCGGGTCGTTCGCGACGCGGGGGCTCGCCGAGAACGACCGCGAGTTCCGCGGCCGCGCCAGCGGAACGGGACGCGACGAAGACCGTCACGCCCGCCGGAGCCGCCCGATGAGCGACGAGGTCAAGAACGCCCTCGCCGCGATCGTCGACGGCCGGTCGCTCTCCGTGGACGAAGCCCACGCGGCGATGGCCGCCGTGATGGACGGCGAGGCGACGCCGGCGCTGCTCGCCGCGCTGCTCGTCGCGCTCCGGATGCGCGGCGAGACGGTCGAGGAGCTTGCGGGCTTCGCGACCGCGATGCGCGAGCGGGTCCTCCGCGTCGACGCGCCCGAGGGGGCGATCGACGTCGTCGGCACCGGCGGCGACGCGAGCGGCACGTTCAACATCTCGACGACGGCCGCCCTCGTCGCGGCGGCGGCGGGGATCCCGGTCGCGAAGCACGGCAACCGGGCGATCACGTCGAAGTCCGGGCTCCGCCGATGTCCTCGACGCGCTCGGCGTCCGGATCGACCACGACGCCGAATTGGCCGCGGCGGCCCTCCGCGACACCGGGTTCGCGTTCATGTTCGCGCCCGGCTTCCACCCGGCGATGAAGCACGCCGGGCCGACCCGCCGCGAGATCGGCGTGCGGACCGCGTTCAATCTCATCGGCCCGCTCACGAACCCGGCCGGGACGACCCGACAGCTCCTCGGCGTGGCCGACCCTGCGGCCGCGGAGCGGATCGCGGCCGTCGCCGGGCTGCTCGGCACGGAGCGGACGTTCGTCATCCACGGCGATGGCGTCGACGAGCTGCCGCTCGACGGGAGCGGCGTCCTCTACGACGTGACGCCGGACGGGATCGAGCGGCGGACGGTCGTCGCGGCGTCGCTCGGTCTCGGCAAGGCGCCGACGTCGCGGCTGCAGGGCGGGACGGCGGCCGAGAACGCGACGATCACCGAGGCGGTCCTCCACGGCGAGCCCGGCGTCCGGCGCGACGTCGTGCTGCTGAACGCCGGGGCGGCGCTCCTCGTCGCGTCGGCGGTCGAGTCGCTCGAGGAGGGGATCGACCGGGCGGCGCTGACGATCGACGCCGGCCTCGGCACGGAGCTGCTCGAGCGGCTGCGAGCGGAGCGGCGGGCAGCGGAAGCCGCGCAGGCCGCCGGCGCGGCCGGCCGGGCCGAGGGAGCGCCGGCATGACGGTCGTCGATCGCCTCGAACCGCCCGAGATCGACGAGTCGCCGTCGCCGGACCATGCCGGCAAGCGCAACGTCGTCGCCGAGATCGCGGAGCGTCGCCGCGCCGACATCCGCGAGGAGATGGCGTCGCTCTCGCTCGACGACCACCTCGCGATCGCGGCCGCGACGCCCGCCCCGCGGCCGATCCTCGACCGGCTCGCGGCGCCCGGGCTCCACGTCATCGCCGAGATCAAGCGGAGCTCGCCCTCGGCCGGGCAGATCGCGGCGACCGACGACGACATCGTGGCTCGCGCACGCGCCTACGAGGCCGGTGGCGCGGCCGCGATCAGCGTCCTCTGCGAGCCGCACTGGTTCGGCGGATCCGTCGACGACCTGCGCGCGGTCCGGTCCGCGGTCAGCATCCCGGTTCTCGCGAAGGAGTTCGTCGTCGAGCCGATCCAGCTGCCGCACCTCCGCGCGGCCGGCGCCGACTTCGTCCTGCTGCTCGCGGTTCTGCATCCGAAGCGCGAGCTCGCCGCGCTCGTCGATCGCGCCCTGGAGATCGGGTTGGAGCCGCTCGTCGAGGCCCACGATGAACGGGAGCTGGAGCGGGCGCTCGCGACGAACGCCCGGCTGATCGGTCTCAACAACCGCGACCTGCGGACGCTCGAGGTCGACACGGAGCGAGCGGTCCGGCTGCGGGCGCTCGTGCCGGACGACCGGATCGTCGTCGCCGAGTCCGGGGTGCGCGATGCCGCGACCGTCGCCGGCTGGCGGGCCGTCGGCTTCGACGCCGCGCTCGTCGGCGAGGCACTCGTCCGCTCGCCGGACCCGCGGGCGGCGGTCGCCGCGTTCGTCGAGGCTGGCCGCGAGCCTGCCGACCTCGCGAACGAGGCCGCCCGCCCGTTCGTGAAGATCTGTGGCGTCACCGACGCCGACGGCATCCTCGCCGCAGTCCGCGCAGGCGCCGACGCGATCGGGCTGAACCTCGTCCCGGGCACGCCGCGCGAGCTGGCGCTCGACGAGGCGGTCGAGCTGCGGCGCGTCGTCCGCGCCCTCGCCCCGGGCGGCCGCGCGCCGCTCGTCGTGGCGATCACCGCGGACGCCGGCGAGGAGCGGATCGCCGAGATCGTGACTGCGCTCGACCCGGACGCGGTGCAGCTCTCCGGCGACGAGCCACCGGAGCTGATCGCCCGGATCGGCCGGCCGGCCTGGAAGGCGCTCCACCTGCCCGCGGAGGATCCGGGCGACGTCGCGGCGGCCGCGGCACGCATCGTCGAGCTTGGCCGCGAGCACCTCGCGGCGGGCGCGACGCGCCTCCTCCTCGATACCGCGGGCGGCCCCCATCCCGGCGGCACCGGCACCCGCGCCGCGCCGCCGCTCGTCGCCGCCGTCGCCCGCGAGCTGCCCGTGACGCTCGCCGGCGGCCTGTCGCCGGCAGCGGTCGCCGCGGCCGCGCGCGCGGCTCCCGTCGTCGGGGTCGACGTCGCATCGGGCGTCGAGCGGCCGCGGTCGACAGGCGAGCGCCCTTCGAAGGACCCCCTCAAGGTCGCGCTGTTCGTGAAGCGCGCCCGAGCCGCCCGTCTCGACCGGCCAAACGCCGCGCCCCGCCCGACCCCCGTTCACGAGGGCCTGCTCGAGGCCGACGCGAACGGCCGCTGGGGCGAGGATCGAGCGTTCGGCGGCCGCTACGTGCCCGAGACGCTCATGGCCGCGCTCCGCCAGCTCGAGGACGAGTACGCGAAGCTGCGCGACGACCCGCGGTTCTGGTCGGACCTGCGCGAGCTGCTCGAGCGCTTCGCCGGCCGCCCCACGCCGCTCTACCGCGCCGACCGGTTCGCCTACGAGGCGCTCGAGCGGGCGATCGCGGCCGATGGACCGGCCCGCCTCCCGCGCCGCCTCCGCGTCCACCTCAAGCGCGAGGACCTGGCCCACACCGGCGCCCACAAGATCAACAACGCGCTGGGCCAGGCGCTGCTGACGCGGCGGCTCGGCAAGACCCGGGTCATCGCCGAGACCGGCGCCGGCCAGCATGGCGTCGCGACCGCGACCGCCTGTGCCCTGCTCGGGTTGCCGTGCGTCGTCTACATGGGCGCCGAGGACATCGAGCGCCAGCAGCCCAACGTCCTCCGAATGCGGGCGCTCGGCGCGGAGGTGCGGCCGGTCACGAGCGGCAGCGCGACGCTCAAGGACGCGATCAACGACGCGATGCGGGACTGGGTCACGAACGTCGAGACGACGCATTACGTGCTGGGCTCGGCGATGGGCCCCCATCCCTACCCGACGATCGTCCGCGACCTCCAGCGGCGGATCGGCGACGAGGCCGCGGCCCAGGTCGTCGCGGTCGAGGGCCGGCTGCCGGACCTCGCCCTGGCCTGCGTCGGCGGCGGCTCGAACGCGATCGGGCTGCTGGCGCGGTTCATCGGCGAGCCGTCGGTCCGTCTCGCGGTCGCCGAGGCCGCGGGCGACGGGATCGCGACCGGCCGACACGCGGCGGCGCTCGCCGGCGGCTCGCCGGGGATCCTCCACGGGGCCCGCTCGATGATGCTCCAGGACCGCGACGGCCAGGTCGTCGAGGCGGTGTCGGCGTCGGCCGGGCTCGACTACCCGGGCGTCGGGCCGCAGATCGCGGCGCTGGCCGCGGCCGGCCGGCTGGAGCTGTCGGCAGCAACCGACGACGAGGCCTTCGCGGGGATGCGCTGGCTGGCCCGGACCGAGGGCATCCTGCCCGCGCTCGAGACGGCCCACGCGCTCGCGACGCTGCCGCGGATCCTCGCCGGGACCGAGGGCGCGGGGCGCGACTGGGCCGAGGAGGCCGTCGTGCTGATCGGGTTCTCCGGCCGCGGCGACAAGGATCTCGTGCCGTTCGGGCGGTGGATCGAGGCGCAGGGATCGTGACCGCGATCGCCGCGGCGCCGCCGGCCGGGACGAACGAGACGGCCGGCGCCCGGCGGATCGCGACGGCGTTCGCGGCCGCGGCCGGGGCCGGGCGAGCCGCCCTGATCCCGTACGTCGTCGCCGGCTACCCCGATGCCGACACGAGCTACGCCGCAGCCCTTGCCGCGGTCGACGCCGGCGCGGACGTGCTCGAGCTCGGCCTGCCGTATTCCGACCCGCTCGCCGACGGGGCGACGCTCCAGAAGGCGAGCCAGGTCGCGCTCCGCAACGGCGCGACGCTCGAGGGCAGCCTGCGGCTGATCGAGCGGATCGCCGCGGCGCGCCCGGCGATCCCCGTCGTGCCGATGGGCTACGCGAACCAGTTCATCGGTGGCGGCGACGGCCGCGAATCGGCTCGACGGCTCGCCTCCGCAGGCGCGGCCGGCGTGATCGTCGCCGACCTGACGCCCGACGAGGGCGGCCCGTTCGAGTCGGTCGCCCGGGAGCACGGCCTCGCGGTCGTCTACCTCGTGGCGCCGACGACGCCGCCGGCTCGTCGCGCCGAGATCGCCGCGAGGAGCGGCGGCTTCCTCTACTGCGTGTCGCTCGTCGGCGTCACCGGCGCTCGGGATTCGCTGCCGTCGACGGTCGGCCGTCTCGTCCGGGACGTCGTGGCCGCCTCGCCGGTCCCGGTCGGGGTCGGGTTCGGCGTCAGCCGGCCGGCCCACGTGCGGGCCCTCGCGAAAGCCGGCGCGGGCGGCGTGATCGTCGCGTCGGCGCTTGTCGACGCGCTCGGCGACGACGGCCGCGACGTCGACCGCATGGCCGCGCTCGTCCGGGACCTCGCCGCCGCGACCGGGCGCCGCGCGTGAAGGTCGACGTCGCGATCGAGGCCGGCCAGAAGAAGGCGTTCGCGACCGCTGTCGACTGGCCCGGCTGGAGCCGGTCGGGCAAGACCGAGGACGCGGCGGTCGAGTCGCTGATCGCGTACGCCGGGCGCTATGCCCCGATCGCCAAGGCGGCCGGCGAGGCGTTCGATCCGGACAAGGTGGACGTCGACGTCGTCGAGCGACTGTCGGGCGGCGGCGGGATCGACTTCGGCGTGCCGGACCAGGTCACGGAGCAGGATCGTCGACCTGTGACGGCCTCCGGCGCGACGCGGCTCGCCGCCCTGGTCGAGGCCTCCTGGAAGGCGTTCGACCGGATCTCGAAGGGTGCGCCCGAGGAGCTCCGAAAGGGTCCGCGCGGCGGCGGCCGCGACACCTCGAAGATCGTCGACCACGTGCTCGGCTCCGAGCAGGCCTACGCGAACGTCATGGGGATCAAGCGCAAGGAGTTCCCGACGAGCGACCGCAAACAGCTCGACGACCTCCGCGCCGAGATGCTCGCGGTCATCGGCGCGCCATCGGACGGCGACGTGCTCGCCGGCAAACGCTGGACGACCCGTTACGCTGCCCACCGGATCGCGTGGCACGCCCTCGACCACCTCTGGGAGATCGAGGACCGGAGCGAACCCGTCCCGTAACGGAGGCGAATCGGGCAAGTCGGCTATGGTGTCGCCATGCCATCTGGCCCGGTGAGGAAGGGATCCGGCCCGCGGCGAGTCATCCTGCCGACACTGGCGGCTCTCGTCGTGATCGTGCTGCTGGCCGCCTGCAACGGGGTCGTGATCCCGTCCGGATCGTTCAACCTGCCGTCGCTCCCACCCCGCCCGTCCGCTGCCGCGTCGCAGCCCGCGCCGTCGGCGGTCGCGACCGAGACCCCGACAGCACCAACGCCCGAGCCGACGGCACCGCCGTCCCTGTTGGCGCCCACGACGGTCCCCACCCCGAGCCCGACCCCGCCACCACCGACCCCGAGCCCGACCCCGCCGCCGCCGACGCCGACGCCCGCGCCGACGCCGACCCCGGCCCCTACGCCTCGGCCGACGCCCACGCCTGCGCCGACCCCGACCCCGCCGCCCGCGCCCACCCCCGCGGCGACGGCAACCCCGACCGAGAGCCCAAGTCCGTCGCCGTCGCCCAGCGCGAGTCCCAGCCTCGCCCCATCGCCCTCCGCCTCACCGTCGCCCTCGGCGTCGCCTGCGCCAACGCCGGCCCCGGCCGAGAGCTCGGGCACGAGCCCGTGGCTGCTGCTCCTGCTGATCATCCTGATCATCGCGGGCATCGTGGCCTTCATCCTCTGGCGCCGCGGCCAGGACAATCCGCCGCCGGGAGGCGCAGCGCTCGCCGCCGCCGCAGCCCCGCCGCCGACCGCCCCGCCGCCGACCGTGCCGCCGGTCGTGGTCCCGCCGGCCGACGAGGACCTCGGCACCCTCGTCGCCCCGGCTGACGAGGCCGCGGCTCCGGCGGGCGACGAATCGGCGACAGAGGTCCACGAGGCCCCGCCGGAGCCGCCGAAGGGTCCTTAGCGCAACCGGGGCGGCTCAGTCTGAGCTGCTGCCGCCGTTCCTCCGAGCCCTCGCCCGGTCGCGCGTCTCGAGCCCCCGCGTCACCGCGATGAGCCGGCGGTAGATCGCGAGGAGGTCGGCCTGGGGCATCGGGCCCGCGTTCGCCATCGTGACCCGGAGCAGCACCTCGCGCTCCCGCTCCGCGTCGCGAACGGCCCGCCGGCCCGACGCGACCTTCTCCCGCCCGACGTCGCGACCCAGCTCGGCGCGCTCGTTGAGCAGCGCGACGATCCGCCGGTCGAGCGCGTCGATCCTGCGCCGGAGACGGCGCAGCTCGGCCGTCTCGTCAGCCAGCCAAACCGCTCCGCGATCGCGTCGAGCGCGAGCAGGTAGCCGCGCTTGCCCTGGCCGACGATCGAGGCCTGCGCGACGTCGGCAAGGAAGTTGACCTGCCGGAACGGCTCCCGGGTCGCGGGGTCCGAGAGGTGGACCTCCCAGAACGGCCGCTCGACCGCGAGCAGCGCGTCCCGCAGCGCGACCGAGGTGTGGGTCAGCCCGCCGGCGTTGACGATCGCCGCGTCGAAGTCGCGCTCGTGGAGCCGGTCGATCAGCGCGCCCTCGTGGTTCGACTGGAAGAACGCGACGTCGAGGCCCAGCTCGGCGGCGCGGGCGGCGATCTCGGCGTGGATGTCGTCGAGCGAGTCGCGGCCGTAGATCTCCGGCTCGCGCGTCCCGAGCAGGTTCAGGTTCGGGCCCTGGAGGACGAGGACGCGGGTCACGGCGCCGGGCCCGCCGCGGCGCCGGCGCCCGCCCCGGAGGCGAGCAGCCCGGCCGCGACCCGCTCGACGAGCTCGACCGGCACGTCCGACCGGACCTCGTAGCCGTCCGCGGTCGGCAGGACCCAGCGCAGGCCCCCGCCGGCGTGCTTCTTGTCGGTCGCCAGCGCCGCCATGACCGCGTCGAGCGGGCAGGGGAGCGGCGACGTCGCCAGCGCCAGCGCGTCGAGCAGCGCCTCGATCCGCGACCGCCGGGCCGACGGGCGTGACGCCCAGCTCCTCGCCGATCCGGCACGCCGCCCGGAGCCCGGCCGCGACCGCCTCGCCGTGGAGCAGCGCGTCGCCAT
The DNA here is from genome assembly GCA_963845925.1 of uncultured Chloroflexia bacterium. Taxonomy (GTDB): domain Bacteria; phylum Chloroflexota; class Limnocylindria; order Limnocylindrales; family CSP1-4; genus CF-46. The sequence continues at coordinate 24,870 of CAWJUA010000025.1, read as the reverse complement.
AGCCGGCCGACGCCTCGAACGCGTGGCCGAGCGAGTGGCCCAGGTTCAGCGCGATCCGCCCGCCGGTCGCTCCCTGCTCCTTCTCGTCGGCCGTGACGACCTCGACCTTGGCCCAGGCCGCCCGCTCGACGAGCTCGACGACCGCGCCTGAGGCGAAGGCCGCCTCGTCGCCGCGGGCGATCGCGTCGCCGTCCGCGCTCGAGGAGCGCGAACAGCCGCTCGTCGCCGAGCGCCGCCATCTTCACCGCCTCGCCGAGCGCCGCCCGCCGCTGACGCTCCGGCAGCGTCCGCAGGAACGCGACGTCGATGACGACCGCCGCCGGCTGGTGGAACGCCCCGACGAGGTTCTTGCCCTCGGGCAGGTCGACCGCCGGTCTTGCCACCGATCGACGAATCGATCTGGGCGACGAGCGTCGTCGGGACGTGGATGACCGGGACGCCGCGGAGCCAGGTCGCGGCGAGGAACCCCGCGGCGTCGCCCAGCGCCCCGCCGCCCACCGCGACGAGCGGCTCGCGGCGCTCGGCGCGGAGGCGCGCAAGCTCGCGGGCAGCGGCCTCGACGACCGCGATCCGCTTCGCGTCCTCGCCCTGGGGCAGCATGACCCGCTCGACGGCGAAGCCGTCCGCCGCGAGCGCGCCCGCCAGCGCCTCGCCGGCCGCCGCCCACGCCCCCGGCTCCGAGACGAGGATCGCCCGGCTCGACCTCGGCCCGCCGCAGCGCCGCCGCGACCTCGGCCGCCGCGATCCCTTCGCCGAGGACGAGATGGCCCGAGACGGTGTCCGCCCGCAGCGTCACCGTCTCCTCCAGCGCCGCCGCGCGTGCCGCCGCGAGCTCGTCGACGCGTTCGACGAGGGCCGCCACCTCGGATGCGCTGTTCAGCCGCTCGGCCGCCGCGTAGAAGCGCGCCCGGTCGCGGCCCAGCTCCCGGATCGTCCCGATCGGATCGCGGCCCTGGACGAGCGGCCGGATGTTCGGGCTGCGGCGGAGTCGCTGGGCGAGGACCTCCGGCCGGCCGTCGAGCCAGATCGGCAGGCGGCGCCGGTACAGCGACCAGCGATTGCGCGGGTCGATGACGGCGCCGCCGCCGGTCGCGATCACCCGCCGGACCGCTGGCTCCGGGTCGGCCCCGCCAAGGCGATCGACCGCGGCCCGCTCCATGGCCCGGAACGCCGCCTCGCCGTCGTCCTCGAAGATCTGCGGGATCCGCCGGCCGTCGGCGTTCTCGACCGACTCGTCGAGGTCGATGAACTCGGCGCCGTGGCGGTGGGCGAGCCGCCGCCCGACGGCGGTCTTGCCGCTCCCCGGCAGCCCGACGAGGACGACGTCCACCTCAGTCGACCACGTCAGTCGTCGCCGCCGGAGCCGGACTCGACCTCGACCGACGCGCCGGCCGCGCCGCCGCGGTCGCCGGCGGCGCCGCGATGCGAGCCCGGTACCGCTCGAGGTTGTCCTTCGTCTCGGCGAGCGAGTCGCCGCCGAACTTGTCGAGCATGAAGTCGGCGAGAACGAGCATCACCATCGCCTCGCCGACGACGCCCGCCGCCGGGACGACGCTGATGTCGGACCGCTCGTAGTGGGCCTGGTCGACGGCCTCGCCGGTCAGCAGGTCGGCCGAGGGCAGCGGCCGGGCCAGCGTCGAGATCGGCTTGACCGCGCCGCGGACGACGAGCGGCTCGCCGTTCGTGACGCCGCCGGTCAGCCCGCCCGCGTTGTTCGTCCGGTGGATCCAGCGGCCGCCCTCGCCGCGGCCCTCGATGACGTCGTGGACCTTCGACCCGAACCGCCGCGTCTGCTCGAACCCAAGCCCGAACTCGACGCCCTTGACGATGTTGATGCTCATCACGGCGGACGCGAGCGCGGCGTCGAGCCGGCGATCCCACTGGACGTACGAGCCCAGCCCGATCGGCAGGCCGTGGGCGACGACCTCGAACACCCCGCCGACGGTGTCGCCGTTCGACCGGGCCTCGTCGATCCGGGCGATCATCGCCGCCTCCGCTTCCGGATCCGGGCAGCGCAGCGGCGACTCGTCGGCCTCCTCGCGCGATCGCGAGGCGTTCGCGGGATCCAGCGCGACGCCGCCGACTTCCGCAGTGAACGACCAGACCTCGACGCCCAGCTCGCGGAGGAGCAGCCGGGCGACGCCGCCGCCGGCGACCCGTGCCGCGGTCTCTCGCGCCGACGCCCGCTCGAGCACGTTGCGGACGTCGCTGAAGCCGTATTTCAACGCCCCGGCGAGATCGGCGTGGCCGGGCCGGACGCGGGTGACCGGCGTCGCCTTCTTGTTGCCGCCCTCGACGAGCGCCGCGAGCTCCGCGGCCTCGTCCTCCGCCAGCGCCTCGACCTGCATGACCCGCGTCCAGTTCTCGAAGTCGCGGTTCGCGACCATCAGCAGGATCGGCGAGCCGAGCGTCAGGCCGTGGCGGACGCCGGCGACGATCTCGGCTCGGTCGTGCTCGATCGCCTGGCGCGCGCCCCGGCCGTAGCCGCGCTGGCGACGGGCGAGGTCGATCGCGAGCGCGTCCGCGGAGATCGGCAGCCCCGCAGGCACGCCCTCGAGCGTGACGCCCAGCGTCGGGCCGTGGGATTCGCCCGCGGTCAGGAAGCGCAGCCGGCCCACCAGATGCCGGCCGTCAGTCCGGCGTGGCGGCCCCGGTCGGCTCGCCTGTCGCGGAGTCGGCGGTGGATTCCCCGCTCTCGACGGAGCCGTCGGTCGCGCCTGTGCCGTCCGTCGCGCCGGCGTCCGAGGTGGCGTCCGCGTCACCGGCCGGCTCGCCCTCGGCCGATCGCAGCCCGCCCTCCCGAGCCTCCTGGAGCTTGCGCTGCATCAGCTCGAGCGGCGCCGGCTTGCCGGTCCACAGCGTGAACGCCGCCGCACCCTGGTGGAGCAGCATCAGCTCGCCGTCGGAGACCGTGCAGCCGGCCGCCTCGGCATCGCGCAGGAACGTCGTCCGCTTGTAGATCAGATCGAGCACGAGCAGCTCCGGCGGGATGATCTCGGCCGGGATCGGCGTCGCGTCGTCGGTCAGCCCGATCGACGTCGAGTTGACAAGGACCTTCGTCTTCGCCAGCTCCGACTCGATGATCGACTCGTGCCAGGGCATCGCCCGGAGCTCCATGTGGGCGGCGGTTCGGCTGAAGTGCTTGACCATCGCCTCGGCCCGGTGGAGGTGGCGGTTGAACACGATGATCCGCTGGAAGCCCTCGGTGATCAGCCCGAAGACGACGGCCCGCGCGCCGCCGCCGGCCCCGAGCACGACCGCGGTCCGCGGCATCTTCTGCTTGCCGACGAGCTTGTCCAGCGCGAATCGGAAGCCCGGCACGTCGGTGTTGTGGCCGACGAGGCGCTTGCCTTCCTTCGTGATCGTGTTGACCGCGCCCGTCGCGTGGGCCTCCTCGGTCAGCCGGTCGACGAGCGGCACCATCCGCTCCTTGTGGGGGATCGTGACGTTCGCCCCGAGGAAGTCGTCGCCGCGCAGCTCGGCGACCGCGTCCGGCAGGCCGATCGGCGGTCGGTCCCAGAGCTCGTACGTCGCGTCGACGCCCTGGTCGTCGAACGCGGCCTGCTGCATCGCTCCCGAGAGCGAATGCGCGACCGGATGGCCGATGAGGACGACGCGCTTCGTCATGATCGGACCCTCTCGAGATCGGCGAAGAAGCCGGGGTACGAGATCGCGGCGCTGGCGGGCCGCCCCACGACGGTCTCGCCGTCGGCGACGAGGCCGGCGATCGCGAACGTCATCGCGAGGCGGTGGTCGTCGAGGCTGTCGGTCGGCGCGCCACGAAGCGTTGCCCGGCCGTGGATCGTCAGGTCGTCGCCGTCGACGTCGATCCGCGCGCCCAGCGCGGCGAGACCCGCCGCGATGCCGGCGATGCGGTCCGACTCCTTGTGGCGCAGCTCGCCCGCGCCCCGGATGCGTGTCGTGCCGTCGGCGAGGGCGGCGGCCAGGCACAGGACCGGGATCTCGTCGATCGCGGCGGCGACGTCGCGCGGACCCAGGTCGATGGCGTGGAGCACGCTCGAGCGGATCGTGATGTCGGCGGTCGGCTCGCCGTCGTCGACGGCCGGGCCGTCGGGCCGCTCGACGACCTCGCTGAGATCGGCGCCCATCGAGGCCAGGATGTCGATGACCGCCCGACGGGTCGGGTTGACGCCGACGCCGCGGAGGGTGAGCTCGGCGTCCGGGTGGATCGCGCCCGCGACGAGCCAGAACGCCGCCGCCGAGACGTCACCCGGGACCCGTTCGCTCACCGCAAGCACCGTCGACCCTCCTTCGAGACTGATCGCTGCGCCACCGCCGGGACCGTCGGCCACGGTCTCGACGCTCACGCCACGCGCCCGGAGCATCCGCTCCGTGTGATCGCGCGTCGCGACCGACTCCCGGACGGTCGTCCGGCCGTCCGCCCGCAATGCGGCCAGGAGGATCGCCGACTTGACCTGGGCGCTCGGGACGGTCGTCGAGACGTCGACCGCCTGGAGCGGGCTGCGGCCGATCACGGTGACCGGCGGAAGGGAGTCGTTCGATCGGGCGTGCAGCGCCGCACCCATCGAGCGCAGCGGCTCGATGATACGAGCGACCGGACGGCGGCGCAATGAATCGTCGCCGTCGAGGACGCTCCGGAAGGGCAGGCCGGCGAGGATCCCCGTGAACAGCCGGAGGCTCGTCCCGGAGTTGCCGCAGTCGAGGTCGGCCGCCGGCTCGCGCAGCCCGTCGACGCCCGGCGACGCGACGACGTACGAGGCGTTCCCGGTCGCGTCGTCGATGATCCGCCGGACGTCCGCGCCCAGCGCGGCGCAGATCGCCGCCGTCGAGCGGACGTCCGCGCCGTCGCCCGCGCCCTCGATCTCGCTACGGCCGGCGGCCAGGGTCGCGAGCATGAGAGCGCGATGGCTGATCGACTTGTCGCCGGGCAGGGTCAGCTCGCCGCGGAGCCGGGCCGCGGGGCGGACGACTAGGGACTGGGCCGAGGTGACGCCCGTCATCGGCTCCGCCTAGTGCTTCGAGAGCCCGGCGCCGGACCCGCCGATTCCCAGCTCGGAGCCGGCGAGGACCGGGTCGCGGTGGAGGCCGCGGGTGTGCTCGTGGACCGGGACGAGCTCGGTCATGAGCTCGCGGAACTGGTCCAGGGTCAGCTGTTGTTCGGCGTCCGAGAGCGCCGCGTCGGGGTCGGGATGGACCTCGACCATGACGCCGTCGGCCCCGACCGCGATCGCGCCGATCGCGAGCGGCTTGACGAGCCAGCGCTTCCCGGTGGCGTGGCTCGGGTCGACGATGACCGGCAGGTGGGTCAGGTGGTGGAGCAGCGGCACGGCCGACAGGTCGAGCGTGTTCCGGGTGTACGTCTCGAAGGTCCGGATGCCGCGCTCGCAGAGGATCACGCTGGGGTTGCCGGAGCTGACGATGTACTCGGCGGCCATCAGCCATTCCTCGATGGTCGCGCCGTAGCCCCGCTTGAGCATGACCGGTCGGGCGACCCGCCCGACCGCATTGAGCAGCGAGTAGTTCTGCATGTTCCGGGTGCCGATCTGCACGATGTCGGCGTACTCCGCGATGATGTCGACCTGGTTCGGCTCCATGACCTCGGTGATCACCGGCAGGCCGGTTCGGTCGCGGGCCTCCGCGAGGTAGCGGAGCGCCTCGACGCCCAGGCCCTGGAAGCTGTACGGGCTCGTCCGAGGCTTGAACGCCCCACCGCGGAGGATCGTCGCCCCGGCGGCCGCGACCGCGTCGGCGGTCTCCATCAGCTGGTCCCGGGTCTCGACCGAGCACGGCCCCGCCATCATCGTGAGACCGCCGTCGCCGATGACCGCGTCGAGGACCCGGATCACGGTGTCCTCCGGGTGGAACTCGCGCGACGTCAGCTTGAACGGACGGCTGATCGGCGTGACCTGCTCGACGCCGGGCAGCCCGGACAGCCGGCTCATCAGCTCCTGTTTGCGCGGCCCGACCTCGCCGACCACGGCGATGACCGTCCGCTCCGACCCCTCGTGGTCGAACGGCGTCATCCCCTCGGCGAGGATGTGGCTCTTCACGCCGAGGATCTCGGCCTCGCTGGCGGTCCGGGCCATCACGACGAACATCGCTGGTTGATCCTTCCTGTCCGATCAAACAAAAAAGCAGAGGTCTCGACCTCTGCTCTCCCGGCACGACCCGCGGTCTCGGGTCCTACGAACCGAGATCGGTCATGCCGGGCGTCGAAAGTAGAAGAAGCGACTCATGGCGTGGAGCGGACGGTAGCCACCGCCGAGGCGGCTGTCAACGCGGGCCACCGATGCGCGGCTCGCGTCCCGGCCCGCGCCCGGCCGTGCCCCGGCCTCAGTCGACCCGCGGCGGCAGCCCGGCCCGCGCCGCGATCGCCTCGACGACCGCGGTCTTCGCGTCGGCGTAGTTCTGGACGTATGCCCAGGTCCGCGTCGAGAGCTCGCGCTTCGTCTGGAGGTAGAGGTCGAGATCCTCGGGGTGCGTCCGCAGCCAGTCCCGGAACCCGACCATCCGCTCGATCTCCTGGCAGCCCGGCGAGAAGGTGTGGAGGTTGATGTTCGTATCGGGGCCCTTGAAGACACGGTGCTCGAACCAGTCCGGCTCGCGGATCCAGAGCCGGTAGCCGGCCGCCTCCATGTCCGGGACGTAGGCCGGCTCGTCGGATGAGTCGGGGACGACGAGGGTGATGTCGATGACCGGCTTCGCCGCGAGCCCCGGCACGGACGTCGAGCCGGTGTGGTGGATCTCGACGACGCGATCCCCGAGGACCGACCGGATCCGGGCCTCCTCCCGCGCGAAGAGCGCCGGCCATTGCGGGTCGTAGTCGACGAGTGTGATCGGCGCGTCGTGGCGTTTGGCGCCTCCCACCACCATCGCGTCCAGCTCCTCCTCGGAGGTCACTTTGTACGTCGGAGGCGACGTTGGCTCGGTCATCGGACGGCCCTCCTCGAGCGACGGACGGCCGGTCAGAATAGCGCCATCCGCGCCATCTTGGGAGGCCCCGGACGCGTGATAGCATGGCCAGCGCTGCGCGACGGAGAGGTCGCATAGAGGCCTAGTGCGGCGGTTTGCTAAACCGTTATGGGGTTACACCCATCGGGGGTTCGAATCCCCCCCTCTCCGCCAGCCATTCGCAGCATCGCGTGCGCCCGTAGCTCAGTGGATAGAGCGTTAGGTTGCGGACCTAAAGGCCGTGAGTTCGAGTCTCGCCGGGCGCGCCAGTCTTCCCCGATGATCTGTTGAGCCGCGTCCGCGTGCCTGCGCGGAGCGAGTCGGAGGGTTCCATGCCGGACGAGCGCGTCGCGTTTCTTGGTCTCGGGACGATGGGCGCGGCGATGGCCGCGAACCTGGCCCGCGCGGGCTTCACGGTGACGGCCTGGAACCGGACGCCCGGGTCGCGCGCCGGAGCTCGACGACCTCGGTGTCGTCCGCGCCGATACGCCGGCCGCCGCGGCGGCCGCCTCGGATGTCGTCGTCGTCTGCGTCTCGGACACGCCCGACGTCGAGGCCGTCCTCCTCGGCCCGGACGGCGTCGCCGATGGGGCCCGCGCCGGCACGCTCGTCATCGACTGCTCGACGATCGCCCCGGGCGCCACCCGCGATTTCGCGGCCCGGCTCGCGGCGAAGGGCGTCGCGATGGTCGACGCGCCGGTGTCGGGCGGCAGCGAGGGCGCCCGCAAGGCGACGCTCTCGATCTTCGTCGGCGGCGAGGCGGCGGACGTCGAGCGCGCTCGACCCGTGCTCCAGGCGCTCGGGACGACGATCACCCACGTCGGCCCGATCGGCTCCGGCCAGGCGGTCAAGGCCGTCAACCAGGTGATCCTCGCCGGGACGTACCTCGGCGTCGCCGAGGGCATCGTCCTCGCGATGAAGGCCGGCCTCGACGTCGAGCAGGTCGTCGGCGCGCTCGGCGGGGGAGCGGCCCAGAGCTGGGTCCTCGCGAACCGCAGCGGCCGGATGCTCGAGAACGACTACCCCCTCGGCTTCAAGGTCACGCTCCACCGCAAGGATCTCGGGATCGCGCTCGGCCTCGCCGGCGAGACGGGCGCGAGCCTGCCGGTCACGGAGTTGGCCGCGGAGCTCGAGGATGGGCTTGTCGACCGTGGCCACGGCGAGGACGACATGTCGGCACTGGCTCGATCAATCCGCGGCCGCTCGGGCCTGCCGGACTAGCGCGATCGACGCTCGAGGAGACAATCATGGCGACCGAGGGAGAGACCCCCACCCCGACGCTCGACGAACTCCTCGACCAGGAGCGTCGGCTGGTCCTGCCGTCGCTCGACGAGAACGGCGCCGTGGCGATCGGCCTGTCGATCCTCAATGCGGCGATGGAGCGGAACCTGCCGGTCACGATCGAGGTCAGGTTGCGCGACCGGGTGGTATTCCGAGCCGCCAGAAACGGCACCAACGCGACCAACGACCAGTACGTCGGGGGGAAGGCGCGGCTCGTCGAGCAGTTTGGGCACGCCACGCTGTACGAGCGCCTGCGATACGAGGCCCAAGGCACCACGTTTGAGGAGGCGACGTTGCTTACGTTCCCCGAGTACGCGCCGCATGGCGGCGGGTTCCCGCTGATCGTCGAGGGCGCCGGTCCGGTCGGCGTAGTGATCGTGTCGGGCCTCCCGCAACTCGAGGACCACGCCCTCGTCGTGGAGTGCCTCGCGACGTTTACCGGCGCCGCGAACTAGCCCGTCGCGACGCCGCTGTGCAACCCGACGAGCAGCATCGGGTCGCCCAGCTTGCCCTCGTATCGCGGCCGGAACCTGTCCGTGTCGTACATCTCCGCGACGTCGACGCGACGCGCATGCGCGCCGGCCTGAGGCAGCGTCGTGTGGGCGTACTTGCCTTCCTGGATCGCGACCATCCGGCCGGTTACCCCGTCCCGGACGAGGTCCATCGCGACGTTCGCGAACGTCATCGCGACCATCGAGTCGAGCGAATCGGGCTCGCCCGGACCGGAGGTCGTAGGTCAGCTCCGAGGCGACCGTCTCGATCCCCGTCCGCGCCTTCAGCTCGGCCGCCAGCGCCTCGCCGACGTTGGCCTTGTGGCGGTGCCCGAACATGTCGGCGTCGCCGACATCCTGCATGCGAGCCCCTTCCCAGGTCGCGCCCTCCGCGGTCAGGACGAGCGCGTAGTGGCTGGGATTGCTGCGGTGGTCCTCGGCGAGGATCGCGGCGAGTCGCTCGAGGTCGTACGGGTGCTCTGGGATCACGCACCGCGCCGATGTGACGTAGGCGGCGTACAGCGCGGAGAACCCGGCGTCGCGGCCGAAGATCCGGAATACCCCGATCCGCTCGTGCGACCCCAGCGTCGTCCGCTGCCGGTTGATCGCTTCGCGCGCGCGAGTGATCGCGGTCGAGAAGCCGATGCAGTACTCCGTGCCCGGGACGTCGTTGTCCATCGTCTTCGGGATCGCGACGAGCGGGACGCCGGCGTCGACGAGGACCGTCGAGAAGCTCAGGGTGTCGTCGCCGCCGATCGTGACGAGGGTGTCGATTCCCAGGCGCTCGATGTTCTCGAGGACGATCGGCGTGAGGTCGTAAACGTCCTCGGCGGTCGCCATCCCGGCGAGCCGGTCGCGATCGATCCAGCCGGGCACCTTCGAGCCGCGCATCGTCCGGGGGTTGGTCCGCGAGGTGTGGAGCCACGTCCCGCCGGTCCGATCGATCGTCCGGGTGTTCGCGCGGTCGAGGGGCCGGACGTACTCCGAGTCCAGCTCCGAACCCGGCCGGAGGTGGGTCAGTCCCTCCCAGCCGCGGCGGATGCCGAGGACCGAGTAGCCCAGCGCCGTCGACCGATAGACGACGCTCTTGATGACCGAGTTCAGGCCGGGGACGTCACCGCCGCCGGTCAGGATCCCGATCCGCCTGCTGCCTGCCATCGATCCGCATCCTAATCCTCGTCGCGCATCGGGGTCGGTTGCGGGAGGGTTACGGAGAGCCGACAGCCGGCCTGTATAGTCCGATGCATGAACTACGAGCTCTTCATGGGCGAGGCGCTGGCGGAGGCGCGCAACGCATTGGCCCGCGGGGAGCGCCCGATCGCGGCGGTCGCCGTCGTCGACGAGGCGATGGTCGCTCGGGCCCATGACCGGGTCCAGGAGTCGAACGACCCGACGGCCCACGCCGTCGTCGTCGCCCTCCGCGAGACTGCCCGGAAGCTCGGCAAGGACCGGCTCGCGAGCGCCACGATCTTCGCCACGCTCGAGCCCTGCGCCATGTGTGTCGGGGCGCTGCTCGAGAGCGACGTCGAGACGCTCGTCTACGCGGTCCCGAACACGATCGACGGCGCGGCCGGGACCGTGATCCAGCTCGCCCAGCACGAGGCGTTGGCCCGTCGGGTCAAGATCGTGAGCGGCATCCGCCGCGACGAGGCCGAGGAGCTGTTCGCGGCCGCCGGGGCCGTCCGCTAGGTCCTCGTCCCAGCCGCCCAGCCGGGCCGGCGTCGCCCTCGGAGCCCGGTTCAAGCGGGCCCCGTGTGGCGTTGTTGAGGAAGTCGCCCAGGGACGATCGGGCCAGGGGCGGCGAATCATCGCTTTGGTATCCTCTCCCGCGGAGAGGTGTCCGAGTGGTTGATGGTGCCGCTCTCGAAAAGCGGTGTGCGAAAGCACCGCGGGTTCGAATCCCGCCCTCTCCGCCAGCGCTCATCGGGCACACAGCCGACCGGTAGACTGCCGGTCGGCTTCGTTCTTCCCGGAGAGGTCGCCTAGTGGACTATGGCGCCGCACTGGAAATGCGGTTCGGGGCAACCCGTCGCGGGTTCGAATCCCGCCCTCTCCGCCACCTACGCACGCCGCGAGGACACCGATGCGTGCGTTGACCCGGTCCGGGCGCTCGCTTACGCACACTTCGTGCGCGCGCTCGCGTCCTCCCGTGTCGCCTTCGCCTCGGCGCCCTCGCGGCGCGCTGACGCCACTCTCGGTTCGACGCGGACCTCGGAACCGGCTCCTCCAGAATCGTGACGTTCGCTGACGGCGATCTCCGGTAGACTCGTCCGTGCCGTGCTAGGCGGGGAACTAGCGGTGCCCTGTACCTGCAATCCGCTCAAGCAGGGCTGAATTCCCACCCAAGGTCTCCGTTCTCGAGGGCCGCCACTTCGAGCGACGTTGAGGACCGGGTCCCGCGCAGCGGCGACTCGCGAACCGTGTCAGGTCCGGAAGGAAGCAGCACTAAGCGAATCTCGTCGGGTGCCGCGGAACAGGCCTGGTCCGAGCCGCTCCCTGAGGTGGGCGCGAGACTCCGGAGAACGACGGTGGGTGCACGGCACTTCGCTTCCGCTCGCCCGCCCGCGCTGGACCAGGAGCCCGTGACACCGACCGAGTCCCCACGCTCGACCGTACCGCACCAGGCGCTCTACCGCCGCTGGCGTGCCCAGACCTTCACCGAGATCGTCGGCCAGCAGGCCGTCGTCGAGACCCTTCGGAACGCGGTCCGGGCCGGCCGGGTGTCGCACGCGATCCTCTTCGTCGGGCCGCGCGGCACCGGCAAGACCTCGCTCGCCCGGATCCTCGCGAAGGCGGTCAACTGCACGAACCTCCAGGACGGCGATCCGTGCGACCGCTGCGAGGCCTGCGTCTCGATCCGCGAGGGCCGCGCGATCGACCTCATCGAGATCGACGCCGCGTCGAACCGCGGGATCGGCGACATCCGCGATCTCCGGGAGCGGATCAACTACGCCCCGACCGACCTCAAGCGCAAGGTCTACATCCTCGACGAGGCCCACCAGATCACGAAGGACGCCTGGAACGCGCTCCTGAAGTCGCTCGAGGAGCCGCCCGACTTCGTGACGTTCATGTTCGCCTCGACCCACCCCCAGGACTTCCCGCCGGCGATCCTGTCGCGCCTCCAGCGGTTCGACGTCCGGCGCCTGACCGTGCCCGAGATCGAGGGCAAGCTCCGGAAGATCCTCGCGGCCGAGTCGGTCGAGGCCGAGCCCGGCGGCGATCCACCTCGTCGCCCGCCTCGCGGCCGGCGGGATGCGCGACGCCGAGTCGATGCTCGACCAGCTGCTCGCGGCGTCGGGCGGCCAGGTCGACCGAAGCCAGCGTCCGCGACCTGCTCGGGCTGGCCGACGCCGACGCGGTCGATGCGCTCGTTGCCGCCCTCGCCGACGGGCGACGCCGCCGCCGGGATCGCCGTCCTCGACGAGCTGGAGGACCGCGGCCGGGACCTCGGCATCGTCCTCGACCAGGTCGTCGAGCTGGTCCGCGACGCGTCTCGCCGCCTCGTTCGCGACCGACGACGCCGCCGACACCGCCGCGCCTGACGCGCGGCCGCCCGTCGTCTCGCCGCGATCGACCCCGAGCGGCGCGGCGTCGGGCGGACTCCGCCTCCAGGTCGAGCTGGCGCTGTTCGTGCGCGCCGACCGCGCAGGCCGCGCCGCCGAGGTTCCCGCAGCGGCCGCCGCTCGGCGGCGCGCGCCAGCGCCGCACGAACACCGGCCGCCGAGCCCACGCAGGCGCCACCGGCCCCGACGACCGCCCGTGCGACCCGAGCAGTGCAGCCCGAGCCCGAGCCCGCGGCCAGCCGGCTCCGAGCCCGCAGCCGCGAGCCCGCCGCCGCCGCCTCCGAACCCGAGCCGGCCCAGCCGCGCCGCCGCCGGAGCCGCCCGCGCCCGGCCCGCACCCGCCGCAGCCGCAGACCGGAGCCGCCGGCCGCGGAACCACCCACCGCCGCACCGGCCGCAGGCTCCGACCTCGGACCGCCTGCTCACGAACTGGGCGGAGATCGTCACCTCGGTCCGATCCCGCCGACCCGCGCGGTCATCACCGAGTGCCGCCCGATGTCGGTCGACGGCAACGTCGTGACCCTCGGCTTCCCCGAGGACGAAGGCGTTCCTCAAGGACGTCGCCGAGCGGCAAGCGCGGCCGACCTCGAGGCCGCCGTCGGCGGCTTCCTCGGGCGCCCGGTCAGCGTCCGCTGCGTCGCGACGAACATCGATCTCGTGCCGGCGGCGAGCGGCGACGACGAGGCCGGCCGGATCTTCGCCGAGGCGAAGCGCATCTTCGAAGACGACCTGGTCGACGTCGGCGAGGTCAGCTGACCCGTCGCGTCGAGCGGTCGCACGCCCGATCCGCCAGACTCAGGACGGCCGGACCACCACAGGAGGCACCACAACCATGGGCATGGGCAACCTGCAGCGGATGGCCCAGCAGATGCAGCAGGAGATGGCCCGCATCCAGGCCGAGCTCGAGACGATGATGGTCGACGGCTCGGCCGGCGGCGGCGTCGTCAAGGCGGTCGTCACCGGCAAGCAGGAGCTGGTGTCGGTGACGATCGACCCGTCGGCCGTCGACCCGGCCGACGTCGAGATGCTCCAGGACCTGATCGTGGCCGCGGTCAACGACGCCCTCGGCAACTCGCGCCGGGTGGCCGAGGAGAAGATGGCGGCAGTGACCGGCGGCCTGCGCATCCCGGGCATGCTGACCGTCGACGCGTGCCGACCCCGCTGATCGAACCCGTCGCCCGCCTGATCGAGGCGTTCGCGCGCCTGCCGGGCATCGGGCCCAAGACCGCCCAGCGCCTGACCTACCACCTCCTGCGCGCCCCCGACGCGGAGGCCCGGACGCTCGCCGCGGCGCTCGTCGCGGTACGCGACCAGGTCGTGTTCTGCGAGCGCTGCTTCAACATCAGCGACGCGCCGCTCTGCCCGATCTGCCGCGACGCAGTCGCGCGACGTGCTCAAGCTGTGCGTCGTCGAGGAGCCGCTGGACGTCCTCGCGCTCGAGCGGACGGCCGAGTTCAAGGGCCTCTATCACGTCCTCCACGGCGCGATCTCGCCGATCGACGGCGTCGGGCCGGACCGTCTCAAGATCCGGGAGCTGCTCGCCCGCGCCGACGACGCGAAGCGCGACGGCCACCCGATCGAGGAGGTCATCCTCGCGACGAACCCGACGCTCGAGGGCGAGGCGACCGCGATGTACCTCGCCGAGCGGCTCGAGGGCAGCGTCGGCGTCGTGAGCCGGATCGCCCGCGGGCCTGCCGGTCGGCGGCGACCTCGAGTACGCCGACGAGGTGACGCTGATCCGGGCGCTCCAGGGCCGGCGCGCGGTCTGAGCGACTGATGTCCAACCTGATCGGCGAGCTCCTGCTCCGGCTCGCCAAGGTCGCCGCGGCGTCGGTGGTCGGCGTCCTCGTCTTCGCCCTGCTCGTCGGGCCCGCTCGGCGACCCCGCCACGACGGAGCTCGCGCTCCTCAGCTGGCTCTCCGGCGCGGCCTTCATCCTGCTGGTCGAGAGCAGCCCGATCTGACCGTCGGCCGCGACCGCGAGTCCCGTTTGACACTCGCCGGACGGTGCCCGTACCATTCGCCGCCGTGCCGCCTCTTCGGGGTCGGCAACCGGGTCGGGTCTCCGATCCCGGGCCGACGTCGTCAGGTTTGACTGTCAACGCCGCAGAGTCCATACTTGGCTGTCTGCGCTGCGGGCTGTCATGCCCCGGACGCTGCACCTTAACAACTGAAGAGTGACAGGAAAATCCGTGATAAGGATGTGCGAGCGGTCAAACCCTCGGATCAAGTCACGGCCGCAAGGTCGTGCATTTTTCGGAGAGTTTGATCCTGGCTCAGGATAAACGCTGGCGGCGTGCATGAGACATGCAAGTCGAACGGACGATCAGGGCTTGCTCTGATCGTTAGTGGCGGACGGCTGAGTAACGCGTAGGTGACCTGCCCCGAAGTGGGGGATAACTGCCCGAAAGGGTGGCTAATACCGCATGTGGTGGTACGTTCATTCGTATCATCAAAGCCGCAAGGCGCTTCGGGAGGGGCCTGCGTCCGATTAGCTCGTTGGTGGGGTAACGGCTCACCAAGGCGACGATCGGTAGGTGGTCTGAGAGGACGATCACCCAGACTGGGACTGAGACACGGCCCAGACTCCTACGGGAGGCAGCAGTCGGGAATTTTGCGCAATGGGCGAAAGCCTGACGCAGCAACGCCGCGTGAGGGATGAAGGCCTTCGGGTTGTAAACCTCTTTTATCAGGGACGATAATGACGGTACCTGATGAATAAGCCACGGCTAACTACGTGCCAGCAGCCGCGGTAATACGTAGGTGGCAAGCGTTGTCCGGATTTACTGGGCGTAAAGAGCGCGCAGGCGGTCGTTCAAGTCGAGTGTGAAAGCCCCCGGCTCAACTGGGGAGGGTCACTCGATACTGATCGACTCGAAGGCAGGAGAGGGAAGTGGAATTCCCGGTGTAGTGGTGAAATGCGTAGATATCGGGAGGAACACCAGTGGCGAAGGCGGCTTCCTGGCCTGTTCTTGACGCTGAGGCGCGAAAGCTAGGGGAGCAAACGGGATTAGATACCCCGGTAGTCCTAGCCGTAAACGATGGACACTAGGTGTTGGTGGTATCAACCCCGCCAGTGCCGAAGCTAACGCATTAAGTGTCCCGCCTGGGGAGTACGGCCGCAAGGCTAAAACTCAAAGGAATTGACGGGGGCCCGCACAAGCAGCGGAGCGTGGGGTTTAATTCGATGCAACGCGAAGAACCTTACCAGGGCTTGACATGACCAGGAATCCGGCGGAAACGTCGGCGCCCCGCAAGGGGCCTGGCCACAGGTGTTGCATGGCTGTCGTCAGCTCGTGTCGTGAGATGTTGGGTTAAGTCCCGCAACGAGCGCAACCCCTACTGTGTGTTGTATCACTCACACGGGACTGCCGAGAGAAACTCGGAGGAAGGCGGGGATGACGTCAAGTCAGCATGGCCCTTACGTCCTGGGCTACACCCACGCTACAATGGCCGGTACAACGGGCTGCGAAACCGCGAGGTGGAGCAAATCCCTTAAAGCCGGTCTCAGTTCGGATTGTAGGCTGCAACTCGCCTACATGAAGCCGGAGTTGCTAGTAACCGCCGGTCAGCATACGGCGGTGAATATGTTCCCGGGCCTTGTACACACCGCCCGTCACGTCATGAAAGCTGGCAACACCCGAAGCCGGTGGGCCAACCGCAAGGAGGCAGCCGTCGAAGGTGGGGTCGGTGATTGGGACGAAGTCGTAACAAGGTAGCCGTACCGGAAGGTGCGGCTGGATCACCTCCTTTCTAGGGAGATCCGAGTCATGACCCATACGGTGAGGTCATGGCGTTGATGGCTCCCAGGTTGATCGCCCGATCATCAAGGCGTCTCCAGTCGAGTGGAGCGCGCCGGCGCAAGCCGGAGATCGATCAGCGACCCGGCGAGACACCGTAACCGGGCATGCGTCCAAGTGCCCTGTTCCTGCCACTCTTCAAGGGTTATCGGTGCAGCCGCCGCGCCGGGCTTCCGGCGACGGCCGGTGCTCGGGGGCGTTTAGCTCAGCTGGTTAGAGCACTGCCCTGATAAGGCAGAGGTCTCTGGTTCGAGTCCAGAAACGCCCACCACCTCACTGCATCACGCACGAGCACGGGGACGTAGCTCAGCTGGAAGAGCATCTCCTTTGCAAGGAGAGGGTCAGGAGTTCGAGTCTCCTCGTCTCCACCACGCTCGATCAGGCGGAGGAACTCCTCTGGTCCGGGATAACCAGGAACCGCATATCGAATAGCTCCGGGTCTCAGCCCCGGGACGACCCCTCCGGGTCCCACGACGCCACCGCCCGACGGTTCGCAGGCTGGTCCTCGAGCCGTCGTCTCGTGTCCGGGACCCAGCAAGGTGTCCTCTGACCCGTGCGCTCCACGTGAGCTCACCGACCAGCGGACAGCTGGAGCGGACGACGGCCAACCTGGCCGGCGGACGCGGAACCGCTTCGGCGGTGCACCTTAACAACTGGATAGATGACGGCAGTAAAACGAAGATCTCGGGATCGGCCTTCGGGTCGACGTGTCCCGACGATCATGATTTCGCCGTGAAATCAAGGAGAACCCCGATCGACCCCGTCCCGCACTGGCCACCTGGTCAGATGCTGGCGGAGGTCAAGCTACACAGGGCACGGGGTGGATGCCTTGGCGCCAAGAGCCGATGAAGGACGTGGCAGGCTGCGTTAAGCCCCGGGGAGTCGCGAGCAGACGTTGATCCGAGGATGTCCGAATGGGGAAACCCGGCTGGGGTCATGCCCAGTCACCCGCGGTTGAATATATAGGCCGCGAGGAGGTAAGCCAGCGAACTGAAACATCTCAGTAGCTGGAGGAAAAGAGATCATTCCCTTAGTAGTGGCGAGCGAAACGGGAATAGCCCAAACCAGTCCAGCGTGATAGACGGCAGTCGTTTCTGGATCTGGGGTTGTAGGAGCCGATCGTTGGAACCCTGCCGGGTTCCTGGAGAGTTACAAAGCCGGTCGTTAGCCGAACTCACCCTGGAAAGGTGGGCCAGAGCGGGTGACAGCCCCGTAGGCGAAAGCGAACCGGCCTCTCTGATCAGCCACCTGAGTACCACGTGGAAGGTCTCTCATGTGGGAAGCTGGGCGGACCACCGTCCAA